>CAZEHX010000003.1:0-307306 GCA_964511745.1 uncultured Parvibaculaceae bacterium | reverse complement strand
ATCGTGGTTGAGCACAATGCCGCCATGGGCACCGAATTCCATATTGTCGTATTCGCCGACCTTTTCGTGCACCACGCCTTCGTTGCGCGTAAGGGCCATTACCGTGCCCAACGCGCCGAACGAGGAGATGACGTCCGACCACGGACCATCAAGCCGTATCGCCGTCGTGCCCAGACCGGCGCATACAAGTTCGGCTTCCGAGATACCGAGCTCTACCGCCAGGTCGCGGGCTCGCATTTTGGGTGATTTCGACCGCTGATCAGAAACGCGGCCCTGAAGATCTGCAACAGTTTTGTCGGTCATATAATTCTCCATGTCGCGCATCCCGGATCACCGGGATGCGCTTAGTTTATTGGTCACCACGTTAGTGCGTAGCTGACATCCACGAGGACGCTGCGGCCCTCTTCCATCGTGTCGGATGAGACACGCTGATATTCTTCGTCGAACAGGTTTTCCGCTGTGACACCAACGCTGAAGCCGGAGAGCATGCCGTCTTCCGGCCGCCAGCGGGCATAGATTTCATGCAGCTGGTAGCCGTCACGATGATTGGCAATGACCGTGCCTTCGTTGAACTTCTCGGCAAACGTGCCCTGCCAGCCAACGAACGAGTCCACCTCAGGCAGCTTGAGCCGCAGATCAAGGGTCACCTGATCCGGCTGCTCGACACCGATGGGATTGCCCGTCGCTTTGTCTTCGGTTTCCATGGTCTGAGCGGCCATCTGTGCGCGCCACCGTGACGCGTCATACGTGGCTTCCAGCTCGACGCCCGAAAGCTCCGCTTTCGCCACGTTTACGATCTGCGTGGTGCCACCGCAGCCATCAGGATCCACTGTGATCGAAATGAAGGCGCGGCAGGTAAAGCCGCCCACAAGGAACGGTGCTGCGAAGAACTGCGGGTTTGTCAGATCGGCGGTCTGGGTAACCTGAGTGCTCAGGAAATTTTCGCCATCCGTATGGTAGTAACCGGCTTTAGTCTGGAAGCTGTCGCCCTCGCTGAGCAGGTTTTCAAATTCCAGTCCCGCACCGAACTCCCACGTGTCCGTCGATTGCGGCTTCAGCATCAGGTTGGAAATGAATGTATTGCTGCCGACAAATGCGCCGCCCCCGGTAATGACGGGAAAATGCGTGCCCGACGGGAACAGTTCATCAAGCGTCGGTGCGCGGAAGGCTTCCGCGTAGGAGCCATAGACAAAGCCCCAGGGGACCGGTGCAAAGCGTGCGCTGATCTTCGGCGACAGCTTGTTGTCTCCGGACTTGTTTCCGGAACTGTCCTCGCTGTCGAACCGGTCATACCGGGCACCGGGCGTAACCGACAGTTCCGAGCCTTCAAGGCCGAAGACATCGTAGAAGTTGAACGCCGTCTGGAGGAAGAAGCCATAGACCTCCTGATCACCGGTCACGACACCGCCGCGGACGGCGCCGTTGGCAGCGCCTGAACCTGAATCCCGGAAGAAATCCATCCCGCCGGTCACTGCCACATCAATTGAGTCAGTAATCGCAAAGCGGCTGGTATTGGAGGCATTGAAGCCAAACGAATTGAGATCGCGTTCCTGCAGCACATTTGCGCTGGACCCGGTCTGGTTGGTTTCATCCACGGTGGATTTGGAGCTGTAGAACTGGACGTCGGCATCCAGATACGGGTTGCCCTCCGGCTTGAAGAAGAAGCCGCCGGAGAACGTCTCGGAGTCAACGTCCTTGTCCGCCAATATGGCGCTTGCCGCTTGGCCGTTGTTCGGTTCCTCAGCTTCATTGGAGAACCGCTGCCAGCCAAGCCGCACGCCTGCGCCGCTCTCAGTGCGAAATTCGCCCTTCAGGAAGCCCGACAGGATTTTGTCCTCGCCGGGAAGGTCTGTGCCATTGCCAAGGCGGGTGTCATAGGAGCGGCGGCGCACAATGCCGCCGGACAGATCTGTCATGTCATTGGGACGTGCAACGCCGATCAGCCGCTGGGCGAATTCATCATTGCCGGAGCGGTATGAAAGACCGGTCTGTACGCCAAGTGTTTCATCACCCTTGAGCAGATCGGAGGGCTTTATGGTCCGCAGTGCAACGATACCGCCGGTGCCACCGGAGCCGTAAAGCGATGAGCTGGCACCACGGACAAGTTCAACTTCACCGAGGAATGCTGGGTCCACAAAGACGCGCCCGTCATGACCGGAAACAAAGTTCTGCCGCGCGCCATCAATGGTCACGATGACATCGGCACCTGAGAAGCCACGAATGCTCGGTACTTCACCAGTGCGGCGCGGGCCGCCCACACTTGTAACGCCGGGCACACCGTCAAACAGATCACCAAGACTGGCG
Organism: uncultured Parvibaculaceae bacterium; assembly: GCA_964511745.1. GTDB lineage: Bacteria > Pseudomonadota > Alphaproteobacteria > CGMCC-115125 > CGMCC-115125 > Pyruvatibacter. The sequence goes on along the minus strand of CAZEHX010000003.1, from coordinate 305,002 downwards.
GGGATTTCGTCTGCAATCTCCTCCGCGCCCATAACAGTCACCTGACCCGGCACGTCGAATGCTTTCATCGGGGTGCGGGTGGCCGTCACGCTGATCGGCGCTGCCCGGACAGCCTTTTCGGGCGCTTCCTGAGCATGCGCGCTGCCAACGGCGCACAAGACCAATGCAGTCGCGAGAGTTGCGCGTCCGCCGATATGGCGCAGGGCTGTTGAGCCTCTCAGCGCCGCGATGAAACCTGTTGCACCCAAATTGTCAGTAGCTCGCTCAGACACCCAAACCCCCTCAGCAGACATGCTGCATATAATACTTAGACTCAATCGCAAAATGGAATTGGGCATTCCCGCCACTTTTTTGACATAGCAGCCCCCAATTGCCGCAATCTATATTGCGAGTCAGTTGCAAGAGCAAGACTGAATGGGGCGCCTTGCACAAAAAATCTAAGTCCGGTCCATACCCTCCCGGTGACCTGCAAGTCATGCGGATTGGCGCTGGAAGAACGCATCGGAGGGTGGACATGCCAATGCCAGACCACCTGCGCAGCCGGCAGAATTGGCTCTATGGCGTCGATCCAACCACCGAGTAAGCCGGGGGCGCATAGGTGGCATGCCTTGCATTTGCCACTCTTAGCTGCCATGTGGGGTGCGTACGTCGCGCTCTTTGAGCCGACATTGGCGTTCGCGGCAGGTGCTTCCGGCTTTTTTCGGCTGGCACCCGGCATGAGGGTCAAACCCGATTTTGCCGGACCAGCAAACGCCCTGCGCCAATTGGCCATCCCGGACTAACCCGGACGCCATCGCGCTTTTCTATATGAAAGCTTCCCATTGAATAGTTTTGATACGCTCGGCCTCGCCGAGCCGATCCTTCGTGCAATCGCGTCCGAAGGCTACACCGCCCCTACCCCCATTCAGGCCAAAGTCATTCCCGCCATGATGGCCGGGTCAGACATTGTTGGCATCGCGCAGACAGGCACCGGCAAGACCGCTGCCTTTGTCCTGCCCATCTTGAACGCTGTTAACGCTGCAGCCCTGCCCGCCAAACCGAAGACCTGCAAGGCGCTCATTCTTGCGCCGACCCGCGAACTTGCTGCCCAGATCGCAGACAATGTCCGCGTCTATGGCCGTCATACCCGCCCCAGTGTTGCCGTCATTGTTGGCGGTGCCAAAATCCCGCCGCAGATCAAAGCGCTCTCGCAGGGCGTGGACATTGTGGTGGCCACACCGGGCCGTCTGCTTGACCATATGTCATCCCGCGCCTTCCGTGTGGATGCCACAACAACCATCGTGCTCGACGAAGCCGACCAGATGTTTGACCTGGGCTTCATGCCGCAGATCAAGCGCATCATGGCAGGCTTGCCGGCCAAGCGTCAGACAGTGCTGCTGTCGGCCACCATGCCCAAGGCCGTGCGCGCACTGGCACAGGAATTCCTGAAGAAGCCGGTGGAATTCACCGTTACGCCGAATTCAAAGCCCATCGACCGCATCGACCAGAAGGTCATGCTGGTACCGGCAGGCGCAAAGCGCGCCGTGCTGATTGATTATCTCAGCCAGCCGGATGTGGACCGCGCCATCGTCTTTACACGCACCAAGCGCGGTGCCGACAAGGTGTGCAAATATCTTGATGCAGCAGAGTTTGCCTCTGCCGCCATCCACGGCAACAAGAGCCAGAACCAGCGTACCCGCAGCCTGGATGCATTCCGCAAGGGCAAGGTGACAATCCTGGTGGCGACCGACATTGCCGCACGCGGCATTGACGTGGACGACATCTCCCATGTTGTGAACTTCGAACTGCCGAATGTGCCCGAAGCCTATGTGCACCGGATTGGCCGTACGGCCCGCGCCGGCAAGAGTGGCCAGGCCGTCGCCCTGTGTGACGGGTCTGAACGCGGTTTGCTGCGCGACATTGAGAAGCTCATCAAGCGCCAGATTGAAGTCGTCCCCGCGCCTGCCCCGACCGAACGGTCAAAGGCAGCTGTTGAGGCGAATGCAGCAAAGGGCGAAGTTGAAGAAGCTCGCCCCGCACGCGGCAAACCGCAGCAGCGCCGCAACGGCCCGCGCAAAGCCTCCGGCAATGGGGCAAACCACGGCCAGCGCAATGCCCAGGGTAAGGAGGGTGCCAAGAAGGCGCCCGCAAACCGGACCCGCTCGCGCCGTAACCGCAAGCCAGCGGCCCGCGCTGCATAGCACTTGCGCGACCAGAAGAATGACGAACGCCGCCTGCACACTGTGCAAGGCGGCGTTTTTCGTTTTTCGTTTTTCGTTGTTCGGCGTCAGGCGGCGTCTTCTTCAGCGATCTCTATCTCGACAAGCACATTGCCTGCCGGCACCTGCGCACCCGCAGTGCAATAGACACTTGCAACGGTGCCATCGACCTCGGCAAGAATCTGATGTTGCATTTTCATGGCTTCCAGCACGGCCAGCCGGTCGCCCTTTTTTACCTGCTGGCCTTCCGTCACATGTATCTCAAGAATGAGGCCATGCATCGGCGCGACCACAAGGCCACCGCCTGTCGCAGCCTCATCAATGCCCGCCGTTTCAAACGCATTGCGAAGCGTGTGAGAGGCGCCGTCCAAAGACAGATGAACCGTTCCAATTTGAGGAACCGCATAGATGACGTCATGCGACACGCCGTCAATCTTTATCCGGCAAACATTTGAACCATGCGGTCCTGCGTGCACGCCAACGTCTATGCGCCGGTCCGCGATCTCAACCGCATACGCAGTGTCGCTGATCGCCACAACGGTCGCATCAACCGCATCATCATCATCATGCTCAAAGCGGTAGCTTGTTGAAAGCCGTCCGGTGCTGCTCCAGTTCAGCAGCTCATCGTCCACGCTGATTGCCGCCGCGCGCGCGGCGTTGCGTGCCTGCAGATAGAGCAGCACGGCCCCTGCCGCGATGGCGCCATCGCCCGGTGCCGCTTGTGTCAGGTCTTCATGGCTGAATTCCTCACCAATGAATGCGGTGGTGGCGGTTCCCTCAGCAAATGCGGGACGGGACAGCGCCTCAATGAGAAAATCCCGATTGGTGCGTGGGCCGAAAATGCCTGTGTTGCGCAGTGCCTCGATAAGACGTTGACGTGCGTCATTGCGCGTTTCGCCATATGCCATGATCTTGGCGACCATCGGATCATAGAACGGCGAGACCTCAAGCCCCGTTTCGATACCCGCATCGACGCGGATGCCGGTACCCACAGGTGCCCGCCACAAATCAATGCGACCGGTACTCGGCAGGAAGTCCTGAGCGACATCCTCCGCATAGAGCCGCACTTCAATGGCGTGGCCTGAAAGCGTTACATCTTCCTGCGTGATGCCGAGTGGCTCGCCCTGCGCGACTGCGATTTGCATGGCCACAAGATCCCGGCCGGTCACGAGCTCTGTCACCGGGTGCTCGACCTGCAGGCGCGTATTCATTTCAAGGAAGTGGAATGCGCCATCTGCACCAAGCAGAAATTCGACGGTGCCGGCGCCGCGATAGCCGATCGCCTGAGCCGCCTCCACGGCCGCCCTGCCCATCCGCGCCCGCAGCTCCTTGGTCATCACCGGGCACGGGGCTTCTTCGATCACCTTTTGATGCCGCCGCTGCACAGAACAGTCGCGTTCCCCCAGATGCACCGTATTGCCTGCCTCGTCGGCAAAGACTTGCACCTCCACATGCCGCGGACGGATGATGGCCTTTTCAAGAATGAGTTCGCCGGAGCCGAATGCATTCTCGGATTCAGAACGCGCTAGTTTTATGGCTTCAGCCAAATCCGCTTCGTTGGTGACAAGCCGCATGCCGCGCCCACCGCCGCCCGCTGCAGCCTTCACCATGACCGGGAACCCGATAACGTCAGCGGCCTTGAGGAAGGCTGAATCTGCCTGGTCTTCTCCCTCATAGCCGGGCACACACGGAACGCCTGCGGCAATCATCCGCCGCTTGGCCGCAGCCTTGTTGCCCATCAGGTCGACCGCATCCGGGCGCGGCCCGATAAACACCAGGCCCGCCGCCTCGCAGGCGCGTGCGAAATCGGCATTCTCGCTGAGGAAGCCGTAGCCGGGATGAATGGCTTGCGCACCTGTGTCGCGGGCTGCTTTCAGCACCCGCGCCGGATCAAGATACGACTGCCCGACAGGTGCTGGGCCAATGCAGACGGCTTCGTCAGCAAACGCCACATGCGGCGCGTGTGCGTCGGCTTCGGAATAAATGGCGATGGTGCGATAGCCGAGCGCCTTTGCCGTGTGCATGACACGCAGGGCAATCTCGCCACGATTTGCCACCAGAATGGAATTGAAACGCATCGCTGCTGCTCCGCCCTCTACTGTGCCCATATGGGTTTGCGTTTCTCCAGGAAGGACGCAACACCCTCCCGGCCTTCGTCGCTCAGGAGCCGTCCGGTAAAGTTCTCCGCCGCCGCATCAATGGCTTCGTCGCGGGTCATCCCCGGCAGCGCCAGAATGAGTGACTTGGTATCGGCAATCGCCCCCGGCGCACAGCCCAGCACCTGCTTCCTGATCTGCTGTTCAATGCCATCAAGCGCCTCGACACCCTCCGCCACAAAATCCGCAAAACCCAGCTCATGGGCACCGTTCCCGTCAAACCGGGCCGCCGTCAGCATAAGCCGCCGGGCTGTCGCGTAACCCAGCTTCTGGATCACGAAGGGGGCGATCTGCGCCGGTGAAATACCGATGGCTGTTTCCGTCATGGCGAAGCGGGCACCGGCCTCGCAGATCACGACATCCGCACAGCACGCCATGCCGAAACCGCCCGCCATGGCCGCACCTTCAATGACGGCAATCGTCACCTGCGGCATTTCATTGATGAGGTCGAACAGCGTGGCCGCGCCTTTCGACATCTCGAGAATGTCATCCCGCGATCCGCCGCCCTGAAATGACGACTTAAATTGCTTGAGGTTGCCGCCCGCGCAAAAGACGCCGTGCCGCCCGCGCAGGGTAATGCCACGCACATCGCGGTCATCGCGCACCGCCTCCAGCGTTGTCCGCAATCCGTCAACTAGGTCATCCGTCAGCGCGTTGCGCGTGTCGGGCTGGTCAAACCAGATTGTCAGCCAGCCATTGTCCAGCTCGGGGGCAACGCCCGTCACCTCAGGTAATGATGTCATGATGGTCCCCTGCCCCTAGTGACGGCCAACGCCGAAGCTGTTGGGATGCAGCACCTTGTTGCGGCCTTCCCAGATTGTCTGAAGCGCAAAGCCGAGCACCTTGCGTGTATCGCGCGGATCGATAATGCCGTGATCGAGCAATCGCCCGGACGTGTAGAAAGATGTCGATTGACCATCGAACAGGTTGATGACGGCTTCGCGCTGCTTGGCCAGCGCATCTTCATCCACCTCGGCACCACGGCGGGCGGCTGAACTGCGCGCCACTTCCTCCATCGTGCCCGCGGCTTGTTCACCGCCCATGACGCCGGTCGTGGCGTTGGGCCATGCAAACAGGAACTCGGAGTCATAGGCATAACCGCCCATGCCGTAATTGCCCGCGCCGAAGCTGGCGCCGATATAAAGCGATATCTTCGGCACGCGGATGTTGGAGACAGCCTGAATCATCTTCGACCCATGCTTGATCATCCCCGCCTGCTCATATTCCGTGCCCACCATGTAGCCGGTGGTATTGTTGAGGAAAATGACCGGCAGGTCCGACTGGTCGCACAGCTGCAGGAAGTGTGACGCCTTGGTAGCCCCCGCCGGGTCAATCGGCCCGTTATTACCGATGATGCCACAGGCATGGCCCATGATGCTGCCCTGCATGCATACGGTCGCAGGGCCGTAGCGCGGCTTGAACTCGATGAAGTCGGAGCCGTCCGTCAGCCGCGCAACCACCTCGCGCACATCATAAGGCTGCCGGTAATCAACCGGCACCACGCCTGCAAGAGTGTCGGGGCTCAATAGCGGTGGCTGATAGTCGCGCTTGGGTGCAGAGGCAATCTGCCTGTTGTGATCAAGCCGCTTGATCAGGTCGCGCAGGATCAGGATGCTGTGCGCATCATCTTCCGCGACATATTCAACAAGACCGGTGGTGCTGGCATGCATCTCTGAGCCGCCCAACTCGTCGGGGTCCGCCACTTCACCGGTTGCCGCTTTCACGAGGGCGGCCCCGGCAAGCGCCGCCATGCCGTTCTTCTTGACGCCGATCACGTAGTCGCTCATCCCCGGCTGATAGGCACCGCCTGCTGTCGAGGGCCCGTGCAGAATGACAAAGGTGGGAATGCCCGCCGCGCTCAATCTGGCGAGATTATAAAACATCCGCCCGCCATGCGCCCAAAGCTCGACTGTGTACTCGAACAGATTGGCCCCGGCGCTTTCCACCAGATGCACGAAGGGCAGCTTCTGCCGCAGCGCGCATTCCATGACGCCGATCATGACGCCGACGGATTTCGTGGTCATCGCACCGGCGCTGATGCCGCTATCATCCACATAGACCATGGTGCGGATGCCGCTGATAAAGCCGATGCCCGCAATGATATTGGCACCGGGGACAGAGGTTTCGATATTGGCGTCATCGACCAGAAAATTGGCCATGCTGTAGAGCTGCTGAAACGGCATGCCCGGATCAAGCAACCGCTGCAGCCGTTCGCGCGGGGTCAATTGCCCACGCTCGACAAAACGCGGCTTGCGTTTTTCAGACAGAGCAGCGGCACGCCCCTCATAGCTGCGCAGCCGCGATACAAGGTCAAGCATGTCGGCGCGGTTCTTTGCGAACGCTTCTGACGCCGGATCAATCTTGGTTGGAAAAACAGCCATCAGTGCGTCACCCGAGTTTTCGCGCTAGCGCCGCCGGGACTTTCACCGGCTGGTCGAGAAGGATTTGTGCATATGCCTTGGCCTGCGGATCAGCCCGAAGGCTTGCGACCCCGCCGCCGCCAAGAACGTCATCCAGCAGAAAATTGAAGGCGTGCGTGCCCGGCAGATAATATCGCGCGACGGTTCCGCCGCCCTGCGAACGGTCCAGGAAATGTCCGAAGCGTTGGGCGACTGTATCGGCGGTCAGTCCGCTGGCGATATAGGGCAGATACTCAGCCTTACGCGCGATCACACCAATATTGGCCTTGTCACCTTTGTCGCCGCTCCGCGCCCAGGCAAGTTTGATGAGCGGAACCTCAACCATGTCGCCGCTCATGTCCGCCGCATCCGGCTCTGTCGGCCGTGTCAGTTTCGCAGCATCAAATGCGTCACCTGTTTCAGGCGCCACATGTTCCAGCTGTCCGTCTACATCAACGCTAATCCCAAGTGCATCCTTGGGTAGCAGGAATGAGAACAGCCGGACAACGGGAGACGGTTTGGGCCGCCCACCGGAGAAACTTGTAAGCCCCGGCGGGGTCGCCAGTGCCAGTCCGGTGACTTCCTTCAGCAACACACCGATGCCGCGCGCATCGGGATGCTTGGCGGCAAGCTTCATCACCACTTCGCGCGATGCAGGGGCGGAGGTCGCGTCACCGTAATGGGCATCGTCGCCGATAATCTCGATGCTGGTCTCGGTGAAATCCGCCGCATTCGCCTGCCGCAAAATCCGTTGCGCCCGGGCGATGGAGGTTTCCGCATAGAGGCGTGCCTTGTCCGCCGCCTCAAGGCCGATGAAAGCCATCATCAGCCCACCACGAAATCCGTCCGAAAACGTCGTGCAGACTTTGTAGGTATCCGGTGCGGGCAATCCCTTGGCACCGGACACATGGACCTGGTCCAGCCCTGTCTCGCGCATGGTCACTTGTGAAAAATCGCACACGACGTCCGGTACCAGATAGGCCTGCGGGTCGCCGATCTCATAGACCATCTGCTCACAGACGGTGCCGATGCTGACCTTGCCGCCGGTGCCCTCAGGCTTGGTGCAGGTGAATGTGCCGTCCACGCTGACATCGGCAATCGGATAGCCGATCCCGTCGAGGTCGTCCGCCACGTCGCGCCAATCCGTAAAATTGCCGCCGGTCGCCTGTGGGCCACATTCAATAATGTGTCCGGCAAGGGTGCCTGCTGCCAGCAGGTCGTGCTGATCGCGCTGCCAGCCGAAGGCGTGAATGCAGGCACCCAGCGTGACCGCACTGTCCACCACCCGCCCGGTGATGACGATGTCGGCGCCGCGCGCCAATGCGTCTGCAATCGGGAATGCGCCCAGATAGGCATTGATGCTGGCGATATTTTCTACCGGCGGAAACGCTGCGCCGGAGAACATCTCTTTGTAGGGACCAGCGGCAAGTTCAGCTGCCCGGTCCAGCAGGTCATCGCCCGCAACCACGGCCACTTTGAGATCAAGCCCCGCCTTGGCGACAAGCGCCCGCACAGCGTCTCCGCATGCCGCCGGATTGACGCCACCTGCATTGGAAATGACTTTGACTTTGCGCTCCGCGATTTCCGCCAAATGAGGTGCCATAACGCCGGAAACAAAATCGGTCGCATAACCCTGCGTGGGGTCCTTGGCCCGGGCGCGGGCCATGATCGACATGGTGATCTCGGCCAGATAATCGAAGACGAGGTAATCAAGGTTGCCGCCCCGCAGGAGCTGAGGCGTCGCATGCAGGGCCTCGCCCCAAAAGCCACCTGCGCCACCGATGCGGATTGATGTTGCGGCTTTGCCTGCCATTTAGCGTTCCTGCCCTCGTGCACTCATTATGAGTGTCATTGCGTTCAGTCTAAGCCGCAAGCATGCCCGCTTGCATCCCCCGTGAACCTTGACTAGTTTCCTACAGACCGACCAGTCGGTCTGTCAACTTGTTGCCTGTCCGATGGCATCTCTTTTTTGAAAGACCCGCAGCGCTGATGGCGAGTGCCGACCAGATAGCAAAACCCCAGCTTGCAAAACCCCAGCTTGCAAAACCCCAGCTTGCAAAACCATTGCCCGCAAAAGAGCAGCAGGCCAGCGCCACGCGCCGGGCTATCTGCGAAGCGGCGATCACGTGCCTTGATGAAATGGGTTATGCCGACACCTCACTCACACGCATTCAGGACCGCGCCGGGCTGTCACGCGGCGCCCTCACCCATCACTTCCCCACCAAGGAAGAACTCATTGCTGCGACGCTTGATCTTCTGCTTGGCCGCAGCATCATCACTGGCGCGCGGCTTGAGCGCAAAGCCTGGCGAAAACTGCCTGACGGAGATGCGCAGGTGCGCGCCCACCTCAAATGGTTGTGGGAAAGCCTTGTCCGCACCGCCGAAGGTCGCGCTCTCGTTGAAATCCTTCTTGCAGCGCGCACCGACAAGCCATTAGGCAAACGGGTCGCCAAAAGCCTGATCGACTGGAACGCGCGGATGGGCGAGGCAATCATCGACGTCTATCAGTCGCCAGACTTGGACGACCAAGACGTTGAGACGCTGTGGGCGATATGCCGTGTTTTCATGCGCGGCATGCTGCTGCAACAAGGGTTCACCCGAAACAGGGCCGAAGAAACCATGATTGTAGACCGCTTTATCGACCTCATCGCCCCGCACCTGAAACTCCGGTAAAATACCTCAAACGACAACGACCGGCAGGCCCTCAATGGCCCGCTCAAGGGAGAAACCCATGCTGAGCCCTCACGACACCGAAGAACGCCGCCAGTTCCGCGAGACCGTGCGCCGGTTTGTAGATGCGGAAATCCGCCCCTACGCGGATGCGTGGGATGAGGCAGGTGAAATCCCCTGGGAGTTGCATGAAAAGGCTGGGTCGCTCGGCGCTTTTGGCTTCGGCATTGATGAAGCCTATGGTGGGCTTGGCTTTGACGATGCCTTCCTGCGCATGGCGTGGATGGAGGAGATGGGTAAGTCCGGCGCCAATGGCGTGCTGGCAGCACTTGTCGGCCGCACCATCTCGCTCGACCCGATCCAGAAACTTGCGGCCCCGGAAATTCGTGAACGGGTGCTGGCTGAAGTTGTGGCCGGGCGCAAAGGCTCAAGTCTTGCGATTACCGAACCATCGGGTGGGTCTGACGTCGCCAACATGAAAACCAAGGCCCACAAGGACGGCAATGAATGGGTTCTCAATGGCTCCAAGACGTTCATCACAGGTGCCCTCAAGAGCGATTATTTCGTTGTCGGTGCTCGCACCGGCGGCGAAGGCTTGAAGGGCATTTCGCTGTTCTTTGTCGAAAAAGGCACCCCCGGTTTCGAGGTGGTGCCGCTGGGCAAGAAGATGGGCTGGTGGGCATCCGATCAGGCGACATTGTTCTTTGATGATTGCCGCGTGCCTGCTGACAATCTCATGGGCGAGGAAGGCCGAGGCTTCATCGAGATCATGAAGAACTTCAACCTAGAGCGCGTCGGCCTGACGGCGGAAGCACTCGGCATGATGAAGGAGGCGCTTGCCTGTTCGATTGATTGGGCGCAGCAGCGCGAGACCTTCGGCAAGCCGATGATCCAGCATCAGGTCATCCGCCACAAGATCGCCGACATGTCCGCCAAGACGGATGCGCTCGACGCTTACCTCCAGCAGGTCTGCTATACGATCAATCAGGGTGAAATGCCGGTGGCGGAAATCTGCAAGGCCAAGTTCTTCGGCACCAAGGCACTGGAATTCGTCGCATCCGAAGCTATGCAGATCCTGGGCGGTGCAGGCTATCTGCGCGGCAATTCTGTTGAACGCATCTACCGCGAAGTAAAAGTGCTGGCGATCGGCGGCGGCTCGGAAGAAATCATGCGCGACCTCGCCGTCCGCCAAATGGGTCTTTAAAGCCTGTAGAATTGCTGAAACGGATCCTTCACCACGGTAGCCCTAGGCTGCGGGTATCAAGGAGATACGACATGCGCAATGTGCTTGCCTGCCTGAAAGTCACAGGCCTCGTTTTGGCCCTCATTTCAGGAATGACGGTCGCAAATGCGGCGGACGAAACCGTATCTAATGAGATGCCACGCTGCGAGCCCTCGACGCTGGGCACCGCCGCCTGCATGGGCGGTGTCCTGTGCGAATGTGTGCAGATACGCGGCGGCAGCGTCACCGGGGAGCTGTCCGGCGTTAAATGGAACTGCGGTGCCCTGCGCCCCCGCTGTGGAAGCGCGGCGTCGGCGACCGATGAGGGCGTGCCGGCCACGCTTCCTTACACGGAGTTTCCCTACCCCAATTCGGTCGGTATCGACCGAAGCCGGGAAAAAACCATCATCCAGCAAAACCAGACCGCCAATCCGGACATCGACGTTAATGTCACGCCGTAAGGCCGCCTGGTTGTTCCCTTAGACCTTGGTGATGCTGATGCGGCGTTCGGGTGTTTCTGATCCTGGCCGTTTCGGCAGCGTGATCGTCAGGATACCCTTGTCGAATTTCGCATCCACCTTCGCGTCATCGACGGTATCCGGCAATGTGAAGCTGCGCTGAAAACTGCCATAGCGCCGCTCAATCACGCGGGCCTCGTCTTTTTCATCCGTGGATTCATAACGTTTCTCACCCTTGAGGGTCAGCAGGCCATTTTTGATGGTGAGTTCCACATCTTTCTCATCAATGCCCGGCAATTCGGCAGTGACGGTGATCGCCTTGTCGCCTTCCCGGACATCAATGTTCGGACCACTCGCACCAAAGCCCGGGATAAAGTCCGTCGGCCCGCTCAACGGGGAGCGGTCAAGCCAATGGCCTCCGAAGACTTCACTCGCGAACCGGTCAAATTCTTCCCGGAGTCGGTGAAACCGGTCACCGAACGGTGCTGCCGGATGCAGTTCATTGGCGGTCGTCAGATCAGTCTTTCCTGTTTGAGTTGCCATGATTATCTCCCAAAGTTCCAGGTGATTACCTCACGGACACGGATGTAACCGTGTCCGAAAATCATATGGGAAATATCCGGCGGTCTGGAAGATATTGGTGACGGTTTGCCGCATGGAAATCACGGGCAATGCCCGGTTGCTAGCGGCAGCTATAGTCAACCCGCAGCTCAGCTCCGGCAGCGCGGTGTTCTGAATCATAATCACGCATGGAGCGTAGGATGTCGGCCTGCGCCGGTGGCTGGCAGCGACGATTGATCTCGTCGCGGGCGACTTGCAGCATTTCTTGCCAATGCTTTTCAAGAACAGCGCTGGGGCCCCGGCGTGGTGTGTGATAGGTCACCAACACCTCATATACCGGTTTTTGCAGCAGGATCTGATCGGTGATGGTCAGCCAGGCGATATTGTAGGTGCCATGCTCTCCCACCACGGAGGCGCGCGGCCCGCGCTCGAAAAAGCCCTGATGCGGTGCCGGGTCCGCAGGCGGTGCAGCGCCGGGATGCTGTGCCGTGGCACAGCCGGGCGTGAGCAGTAGCGCGGATACCGAAAGCAGGGCCGCACTGAGTGTTATTTGATAATTGCTTCGCATGTTGTATCTCTCCCGAGGTTCCGCGTATCTGCGGCATGCCACCCGACCAGCCCATAAATTCTAGCACACAGGCAGCTTTGTCTTATGGACGAAAAATTGGAAGCTCTGACCACGCAGGCGACAGAGACCCTCGGCGCACTCGCCGTTACCTATGGCATCAATCTCATTGGCGCCGTGGTCATCCTTATTGTCGGGTTCTGGGCGGCCAAGCGCGCCCGCAACGCGGTCGAGAAACTGCTGTCGCGCATCAAGGGCATTGATCAGACGCTGGTCGCCTTCCTGAGCGGTCTTGTCCGCTACATCATCATTGCCGTCACGGTCATGGCGGTCCTCGGGCAGTTCGGCATTCAGACGGCAAGCCTGCTTGCGGTGCTGGGTGCTGCCGGCCTGGCGGTCGGCCTTGCCCTGCAGGGAACGCTCTCCAATGTGGCCGCCGGTGTCATGCTGCTGTTCCTGCGACCGTTCCGCTTGGGGGACTATGTGGAGGCCGGGGGCGCGGCGGGTACCGTCAAGGCGATCACGCTTTTCCGTACCGAACTGGCAACCCCCGACAACGTGCAGATATTTGTTCCCAACAGTGATGTCTGGGGCTCGGCCATCAGCAATTTCAGCTACAACGCCACACGCCGCGTTGAAGTTGAGTGCGGCATTTCATATGGCGATGACATCGGCACGGCGATGGATGTGATGCGGCGGGTTGTCGGCGAAGACCCGCGTGTTCTGCCGACACCTGAGCCGGTTTATGCGGTGAAATCCCTTGGCGACAGCTCGGTCAATGTCATTGGCCGCGTTTGGGTCAAATCCCCGGATTTCTGGGCCTTCACCTTTGATAAGAACCGGGAAATCAAGGAAGGTTATGATGCTGTCGGCCTCAACATTCCCTTCCCGACCCGAACAGTTTATCAAGTCACCCCACCCGCAGCAGACTGATTGACGAAGTGAAAATGGAAAACCGCGAAGCAAAATTCCGTATCGGACAGGTGGTCAAACACCGGTTGTTCCCGTTCCGCGGCGTCATTTTTGATGTGGACCCCGAGTTCAACAATACCGAGGAATGGTGGCAGGCGATCCCCGAGCATTTGCGGCCACGCAAGGACCAGCCATTTTATCACCTGCTGGCGGAAAACGATCAGACTGAATACGAGGCCTATGTGTCCGAGCAGAACCTGCTGGTCGATGAGAGCGGCAAGCCGGTGCGTCATCCACAGGTCAAAGAGATGTTCGGCGACCTGAAAGATGGTCTGTACGCCATCCTGCCCGGCACCGCTCACTAGCTGCCTTCTGAAAAGTCCGGGTCGGGGCCGACAATGAGTGTCGGCACGCCGCAGCTCTTATTGCGGACTGTGACGACCAGCGTGCCCGGCTTGCGGCCCTTGCGGACCTCCGACACATCGACCCCGGCAGACGCCATCCGCGCCTGTGCCCCCGCGACATCAGCGGCGCGGAACGCCATGCCCCAGAATGTGGACGGCGCGTCGTCAGCCATCGGCGGTGTCTTGTCATCCCCATAGCGCTGGATCACTTCAAGCGTGATGCCGCCCAGCCGGAAGAACATCATGCGGGCGCCCCACTGTGGTGCATCGCGATCGAGCGCCAGACGAATACCCATCTTGTCACCGAATAAGGAAATGGCTTTGTCGCCATCGGGCGTGTGCACCACCACATGATCGACGGCGTGCACGGTTGCGGCCTCTGGCCCCTGTGGCTCCGCCCGTGGCCGCGACGCAGCATCAGACAGATGTTCGATGGCAAACATGAACAGACCCAGCGCATCCTCGTCGGGCAAAAACACATTGCGCCATGCACGCACACTGCCGTCAGGCGCGTGGCCTTCGCCTTGTTGGGGATCGCTGGCGCGCAGTCCTGCCTGCCGCCACTCCGCTGACAGGGCCTGCGCATCGGCTGTGCCCACCGCAATGCCGAACAACCCGTCGCCATGCGCATCCAGATGCGCATTGAGCCTGTCGGCAAACGGACCGGCGCCTTGCGGTGAGATCAGCTCGATATAGGTATTCTCGAGTTGGAAGATTGCGTTGGCGGATCCGTAGTCTGGATGGCTGCCGGTCAGCGAGACCCGCCGCCCGGCCAGAGCCTCGAAGTCGCGCGTTGCCGCCTCAAGATCGCGCACGGCGATAAGCACATGATAGATGCTTGAGAGCGGCATTGGCGATTGTCTCCGTCAGAAAGGCGGAGCCCGCAATGCGGGCCCCGGTGGCTGCGAACCTCAGTAGTATTTGGTCAGCGTTTCCTTGTCGAACGGGTTCAGTTCATCGAACTTGCCCTGATGGATCTTTGCTGCCCATTCATGGTCGGAGATCAGCGCACGGCCGACGGCAATGAGGTCGAACTCATCGGCTTCCATGCGCGCCAGCAGGTCATCCATGTGGCCTGAGTCATTGGACGCATCAGCACCCGCAAACGAGGCGATGAATTCCTGATCAAGGCTGACGCTGCCCACCGAGATGGTTGGCTTGCCTGTCAGCTTCTTGGTCCAGCCTGCAAGGTTGAGGTTTGAGCCCTCGAATTCCGGCTCCCAGAAGCGCCGCGTCGAGCAATGGAAAATGTCCACACCGGCAGCGCTGAGCGGTGCCAGGAAGCTTTCAAGCTGTTCGGGGGTCGGCGCCAGACGGGCATCGAAATCCTGCTGCTTCCACTGCGAGTAGCGCAGAATGATCGGAAAATCAGGGCTGGTCGCCGCCCGGCAGGCTTTGACGATTTCTTCGGCCAGATGCAGCCGCTTGGCCTGGTCACCACCGAACGCGTCGGTGCGCTCATTGGTGCCGTCCCAGAAGAACTGGTCGATGATGTAGCCATGCGCACCGTGGATTTCGATCCCGTCAAAACCGATCCGCTGGGAGTCTGCGGCAGCCTTGGCAAAGGCTGCGATGAGATCAGCGATATCGCTCTCGGTCATCGGCTCTGCCTGCTTCTTGCCCGGCACCCGCAGACCCGAAGGTCCGGCGCTTGGAAGATCCGGATTTGGACCAGTGCCCTGCTTGCGCATCATGCCGACATGCCAGAGTTGCGGCATGATCTTGCCGCCCACTGAATGCACTTCCTTGACCACATTGGCCCAGCCCTTGAGAGCCGCCTCGCCGTGGATCGCAGGCACGTTTTCATCAAAGCTGGCGACCGGGTGATCGACCGTCGTACCTTCGGTGATGATCAGGCCGACTTCGGCGGCAGCGCGGCGCTTGTAATAGTCCGCCACATCCTGGCCGGGCACCTGATTGGGTGAATGGCTGCGTGTCATCGGCGCCATGACGATGCGGTTGGCAAGCGTCAGTTTGCCAAGGGTGAACGGGCGAAAAAGTGTATCCACAGAGGTCATGTGATTCCGGTCTCTTGATATGGGAGATAGATTTCGCAGCGTGTTTAGCAGCAAATCATCGATTGGGCTATTCTCACTCCATATTGGCTGCGCCCCCGCAACGAACAAGAGGCAAATACCCCACCGTGCGCAAGGAATCCCGTCCATCCTGGGTCAAGCGGCTGCACCGGCGTTACAAGCGCGTCTGGTCACAGCATTTCCTTGAGCCGCACTTTGATGCCATCGGACCCTATGCGGATGTGGCCGACCCCAAACATGTGCAGGTCTACGGCCCCAATATCCGTGTCGGCCGCTGCGCCACCCTGCGCACGACCCCGGCCTACCCCATTACGCTGACCGTGTGGACCAGCGCTGACCGCGAAGGCCGCATTGATATCGGCGACTATGTGCTGATCAGTCCGGGCACCCGCGTTCTGTCCTCGGATCACATCACCATTGGCAGCAACACAATGATTGCCGGTGAGACATATATTTCCGATTCAGACTGGCATGACGTCTACAACCGCACCCAGGAATGCGACGCACACAAGCCGGTTCATATCGGACAGAATGTTTGGCTCGGCTATGGTGTGAAGATCTGCAAGGGCGTCAGCATCGGCGACAATTCCGTTATCGGTGCTGGATCCGTTGTGAGCAAATCCATTCCCGCCAATGTCATCGCCGCCGGAAATCCCGCCCGCACGCTTCGCGAGCTTGACCCCGACAAGGGGTTCACGCGCCGCGAAGATATGTACGCAGATCCCGAAAAGCTCATCTTCGAGATGGAGAAGCTGGAGCGGTACCTGCTGCGCGATAACACCATCTGGTCATGGCTGCGCGCGCGCATCATGCCAAACCGGACCGATTAGTCCGAACCCGGTGCGAGCCTAGTTGGCTGCTGCCGGTGCGGCTACCGGTGTCGGCTTGCGCGATGCCAGCCGCTCATAAGCAGCCGTAAACCCGGTGAGAGACACCGGTGCATCAATCCGCTGGCCGCGATAGCCATAGGAGATGGTCATCGTATTGCCATTCTTGAGCGACCCCACCAGCTCATTGCTCAGGGGCGCCGTCGCGCGGCAGCCTGCAGTCGTGCAATTCGTAAAGGGCGCTGCCATCTGCTGGCCGGCATCAATCCGCATGCCCAGACCAAGTGGTAGTTCCACACCCAGCGGTGTCATCGAAACCATCAACAAATCCGCCGTGCGCGGATGATAGGCGATGGTCACATGCATCAGCACTTCCTTGGTGTCCGCATTGGAAAGCACCTGCTGGATTGTGCAGAACTCACTGTCGCCTGACGGAGAACACTCAAACACCCATGAGCCGTGCTGCTCCACGATTGTCGGTTCAATGGGAGCCTGTGCTTGCGCCTGCGCAAACCCGAGTGTGCTCAAAACCAGAAAACCGGCAGTGGCCAGAATGCGCCCTGCGGGCAGGCAAAAAGTGCGGATCATGAAACCGTCCTTATAAGTCAGGCAGCGTACCCGGCGATGCCGCAGGCCGCGCAAATGTGACCACACGGCTAGCGCGCATGGCTTGTTGATGTCAAATCCCGTGCCGTTCATCTTCACCTGACGGATGCCTAAATTTGGCCCGGTCAGGCTGGGATGTTGCGGCTACAACGATACTTGGGTCACTCTGCACCCCGACTCGCTGCGCGTTTCCACGACAATTAGGGGCCAACATGGGCGCTTTTATGATCTGCCGACCTAAACTCTTCGTAACATTGGCGGTGTTGGCCGCCTCCTTACTGGCGTCAGCCGGCGTCGGCCAGGCCCAGAATGTGGCAGCCCCAGGCACCGGCCCCAAGCACGGCATTGCGATGCACGGGACGCCAAAATATCCCGCTGACTTCACCCGCTTTGATTATGTAAATCCGCGTGCACCCAAAGGCGGCCAGATCAAGCTGGCCTCCATTGGCGGCTTTGACAGCCTCAACCCGATGATCGTGCGCGGCTCTGCCGCCGCTGGCATCCGCTGGCATGTATTCGAGAGCCTGATGGCGCGGTCCTATGATGAACCCTTTTCGCTGTACGGGCTGATCGCACAGACCATTGAAGTGCCCGAAGACAGAAGCTGGGTTGAGTTCACCCTGCGCCCGGAAGCACGGTTTTCCGATGGCAAGCCGATCACCACCGATGACGTGATTTTTTCGGTTGAAACCCTGCGGGACCACGGGCGCCCGAACCACAGATACTATTACGGCAAAGTCGCAAAGCTGGAGAAGACCGGCCTGCGCGCAGTGCGCATGACCTTCACCGAAGAGGGCGACCGGGAGATGCCGCTGATCATGGGCCTGATGCCCATTCTCCCTAAGCATGTCTATGAGGGACAGGACTTCAACGCCACCGGCTTGAAACCAATGATCGGTTCAGGCCCCTACCGCATCGGCAAGGTAGAGCCGGGTGCCAGCATCAGCTTTGTCCGCGACACAAATTACTGGGGCAAGGACGTGCCCGCCATGCGCGGCCACAATAATTTCGACACCATCCGCTACGACTATTTCCGCGATGCCAATGCATCGTTTGAGGCGTTCAAAGCCGGCGACTACACCATGCGTATGGAAGATGACCCGACCCGCTGGGCCACGGGCTATGACGTGCCGCCGGTGAAGGATGGCCGCATCATCCGCGAGCGGATCAAGATGGGCACACCGTCCGGCATGCGGGCGCTGGTGTTCAATGCCCGCCGCGATGTGTTTGCCGATGTGCGGACCCGCAAGGCGCTGAGCCTGATGTTTGATTTCCAGTGGATCAACAAGAACCTTTTTCACAATCTCTACACGCGCACCCAGAGTTTTTACGACAACTCCGAATTGTCGTCCGCTGGTCGGCCCGCAAATGAGCGCGAGCGTGAATTGCTGGCGCCATTCATGGATTGGGTGAATGCGGACATCATGGCGCGGGGTTATCAGGCACCGCGTACCGACGGCACGGGCCGCAATCGTGCGCAGATGCGCGACGCGCTGGCGCTGCTCGAACAGGCCGGCTACGTGGTGCAGGATGCCAAGCTGGTGAACGCTGAAACCGGCGCGCCCTTTGCGTTCGAGGTGCTTGTCGCAAGCCCGGAGGACGAACGTCTCGCCCTCACCTTTGCCCGCAATCTTGAGCGTCTCGGCATCGAGGCAAAAATCCGCAACGTGGATTCAAGCCAGTATCAGCAGCGCCGCCAGACCTATGACTACGACATGATTTTCAATTTCTGGTCGGCGTCCCTGAGCCCCGGCAATGAGCAGAGCTTCTATTGGGGCGGCGACAGCGCCGACACGGACGGCACCCGCAACTATATGGGCGTTAAATCACCGGCAGTGGACGCCATGATTGCTGCCATGCTGGAAGCGCGTGAGCGGGAAGATTTTGTGGCCGCGGTTCGCGCGCTGGACCGGGTGCTTCTTTCAGGTCACTACGTCATCCCGCTCTACCATGCATCCGACCAGTGGGTTGCCCGCTGGCAGGATCTCGAGCATCCGCAAATCCAGCCCAACTTCGTGCGCTTTGATACCTGGTGGGCTGCCGGGCTGAACTAGGCGCTAGACGCCCTACTCCGCTGCTGCCTGAGCCAGCCGTGCCTGTTTCAGTGCCTGCGTGCGCTGTGTCCATTTCTCAATGGCTGCGCGCGCCTGTGCGCCTTCCTCGGCCATGTATTTGTCATGGCAGGCGTCCCGCACTGTGATTTCAAGTGCCAGCCCATTGGGATCGAAGAAATAGATTGAATGGCAGAAGGTATGGTCGATCGGTCCGAAGACCGGCACCTTGGCTTCCTGCAACCGCGTCATGAACTGCGCCTGCTCATCCATCGAGGAGACTTCAAAGGCGAAGTGGTAGTCCTCGATCCCGTCTTTGACGGTGAAAAGCTCTTCCTTCACCGAATTGGGCTCGTCGAAGAAGGCCAGAAACTTCCCGTCGCCCATCTTGAAGAACAGGTGCATGAAGGGCCGGTCGTTGCCCGCAGGGTCTTTGTCGAAGGCGAGTGCGGCAGCGTCCTCCAGCCCCAGAATATCCACATAAAACTTCCGCGTTTCGCCCGCATCACGGCAGCGAAAAGCTGAGTGATGAATGCCCGAAATGGTGGGCGCTGGCGTCTTGATCTCACCGATATGGGCAACACTTCCCAGAATCTCATTCATGGCATCTCTCTCCCAATATGCTTCTTGTTTAGCTATTGGAAACAAGCCTAGCGTGTTGATCTGATTATGGAAATCCCGGGCTTGCCGACTCGCGCCCATCAGGACAGATCAGTTGCGATTCAACCAGGTGAGCATGGTGACAATAACTCTTTTGCAGCCGCCATTTTCGGCAACCCGGCTTGAGGGTTTCCGGCAGATTACAGCCAGCGTATTTGCCGAAGACGCCAGTCCGGATTGGCTCTCGTCGCTCGCATGGCGGCTTGAGAATATGCCCGATGTGACCATTTTCCATGCCGAGGAGGACGGTAAGCCTGTCGGCTTCAAGGCAGGTTATGCGTCAGCTCACACACGGTATTACAGCTGGCTTGGGGGTATTGTTCCCGGTTTCCGCCGCCGGGGTCTGGCGCGCGCACTTATGGAGGCGCAACACGCGTGGCTGCTGGCATCGCGGTTCAACCAGGTCGAGTGTCACGTCGACCAGGACAATACCGCGATGATTGAGCTTAATGTGAAGAGCGGAATGACCGTAGCAGGCAGTTTTCTCAAGGACGGCCACCCGACCATCATCCTGCAAAAAGACGTGTCGGCATCCTAGCGCGGGTTGCGCGCGAAAATTGCCTCAAGGCTCGTCATGTTCATGCCGTGCTTGACGTAGTTGTAGGGCGTGACGTTGACCGCCTTGATGATCTTGCGGGCGATATGTGTGCCCTCTTGCCCTTCAAGTGGAATGAGATCCATGTCGATGATATTGATGCAGGCGGGGTCCTGCTCGAAAGACTGAACGGCCCTGAGGTCATTGCCCGTGCACCAGCCAAGCAGCAACCGATTGATGCCTTCATGCGCCACAACCAGCGCGGTGTGCCAGTCCGGTTCCGCCAGCAGGTCCTTCACGGCAGCAACTGACCGTATCAGCGCATCCTTGAAAGCTTCACCTTCGGGCCCCATCAGGGCATCCGGCTCACCTGCCTGATCGAAGGCAAAGGTCATGACCGCTGCGATGTCGTCCTGGTCCAGCACCGGCCCAAAGCCGCCGCCATGCAGTTCAACCAGCCGAGGGTCTACTTCAAGATCGGGCGCTGGCGTATCAAGCTCGGCGAGAACGCCGCGGGCCGTTTGTTCCGTGCGCGGATACCCGGAGCAAACAGCCCGGTCGAATGTCACATGCGCCAGCGCCTGCCCTGCGGCTTTTGCCTGGGCCTGACCAAGTTTCGTCAGCGGTACGCCCGTCGTGTCGCCCGACTCACGCACCTGCAATGAAAAATAGTTTACGTGGCCATGACGCATCAAATAGATGCGCCGCCGCCCGGTCGTCCCCGGCAATGCGCTCATGGAAAAGTACTCCGTACAAAGAAAAACAAACGACCGGGTAGTGCGAACCTAGATGGCTTCCTTGGTCTTCAGACCGTCAATGTCACCGGCGGAAAATCCCCATTCAGCCAGCACCGCGTCCGTATCCGCACCTGCCATCGGCGGCGGGCCCTGAATTTCAGACGGTGTGCCCTGGAAACGCGGCGCGATATTGGGCTGCGCAACGCCGTCAAGCTCCACGACAGTCTGACGGGCCTTGTTGTGCGGATGGTTGATGGTCTCGCTGATGGAGAGCACCGGCGCAAAGCAGATGTCGGTGCCTTCCATGATCTTGCACCATTCGTCCCGCGTCTTGGACTTCATGACTGTGGCCAGTTTCTCTTTGAGGTCCGGCCACTGCGCCTTGTCCATCTGTGCGTCGAACGCCGGATCAGTCAGCCCGGCCTTCTCGCGCAGCAAGGCATAGAACTGCGGCTCGATGGAGCCGAGCGACACGAACTTGCCGTCCGAGCATTCATAGGTGTCATA
This sequence comes from uncultured Parvibaculaceae bacterium, assembly GCA_964511745.1. Taxonomy (GTDB): domain Bacteria; phylum Pseudomonadota; class Alphaproteobacteria; order CGMCC-115125; family CGMCC-115125; genus Pyruvatibacter. The sequence continues at coordinate 283,498 of CAZEHX010000003.1, read as the reverse complement.
GAAATGCGCGCCACCGTCCAGCATGTTGCGGTAGCGGTCATCTTCCCACATGCCTGAGGCCATGAAGCCGAAGAACATCGACATCAGCGAAGTGGCACCGTCGGTCATCGCCGCGTCCACGACCTGTCCCTTGCCTGTGGCATTGGCGCTATGCAGTGCAGCCAGCATGCCCATTGCCAGATAGAGCGCCCCACCACCAAAGTCGCCGACCAGATTAAGCGGCGGCACCGGCTTACCTTCTTTGGGGCCAATTGCGTGCAGTGCACCGGTCAATGAAATGTAGTTGATGTCGTGCCCGGCAGCGAGCGCGAGCGGGCCTTCCTGTCCCCAGCCGGTCATCCGGCCAAAGACGAGCTTCGGGTTGCGCTTGAGGCAGACATCCGGCCCAAGGCCCAGCCGCTCCATCACGCCGGGGCGAAAACCCTCCTGAACAATGTCGGCCTTTTCGACAAGTTTCAAAACCGTCTCGACGGCTTCGGGCTTCTTGAGATCAAGGGCGATGGACTTGCGCCCGCGTGCCGTCACATCAAACTTGGAGCCGCCGCGTGCGCCCTTACGGTCGATGCGGATCACTTCCGCACCCATGTCAGACAGCAGCATGGCGCAGAACGGCCCCGGCCCGATGCCTGCGAATTCCAGAACCTTGACGCCTGAAAGCGGCCCTTTGCCCATGATTGTCTCTCCCGTACAGCAGCTGATTTGAATGATGTTGTTGGCCGGTGTTTTAGCTGCTTGGCCCAAGCCCCGCAAATGGGCGGTTTACCGGCAAGGCGGACGCTGCGGAAAGCCGGGCCGTGAAACCTGTCCACTGGCATTGAACAGGCCAGCCGCCCTATACAGGCGCCCATGACACGCATTGGATATACAGGCCCCCTGCCGCCCGACCGCTTCAACATGGCTGCGTTCTGCCTGGCCGCCGCACCGCATCGCGACCCGGACAAGACGGCGCTGACGATCGAGCACGGGTCAGGCGAACCGGATCGCTGGACCTATGGGGCGCTCGACCGCGCGGTGCAGGGCATCGCCGCTGGGCTGGCAAAAATGGGCATCGCTAAAGGCGACCGGGTGATGATCCGCATGGGCAATACGCCGGATGCGGCGCTGATGTTCTTCGGCGCCATTGCCGGCGGCTTCGTGCCGGTGCCGACATCGTCAATGCTGACCGCTGGTGAAGCGGATTTTGTGCTGACAAACAGCGGCGCGTCGGTGCTGGCCTTGTCGCCTGACCTTGTCCTCGCTGACACAGGCGATACGCAGATACTTTTTCCGGATGATATCGCAGCCCTCGCGCAGACAGATCCTGAGGGATACGCCGACACCCACAAGGATGATCCTGCCTTTCTGGTCTACACCTCAGGCACCAGCGGCACACCAAAGGGGGTGCTGCACGCACATCGCAGCGTCTGGGGCCGCAAGCCGATGGTGGACGGCTGGTATGGGCTTACCCAAACCGATGTGATGGTGCATGCAGGTGCGGTCAACTGGACCTACACGCTGGGTGTCGGACTGTCGGACCCGTGGGCCAATGGTGCTGCGACCGTTCTCTACAACGGGCCGAAGGACATCACCATTTGGCCAAAGCTCATGCGCGCGCATGGCGGCACATTGTTTGCCGCGGTCCCCAGCCTCTACCGCCAGATGCTACGCGACAGCGATATTGCAGCCGGCGTCCCTACCCTGCGCCATGGTCTGACGGCGGGCGAACCATTGCCACTTGGCGTCGCCACTGAGTGGGCAAGCGCAACAGGACTGCCGCTCTATGAAGCGTTGGGCATGAGCGAATGCTCCACCTACATTTCCTCGGGCCCGGTGACGCCGGTGCACGCAGGCAGCCCGGGCCGGCCGCAGCCTGGCCGTTGTATTGCCATCCTGCCGGTTGATGCAGACGCGGCACCTGTTCCCCTGCCCGCCGGTGAGATCGGTCTGTTGGCGGTCCATAGATCAGACCCGGCTTTGATGCTTGGCTATTGGAAACGGCCGGACGAAGACCAACAGGTCTGGCGCGGCGACTGGTTCTGCGGCGGTGATCTCGCGCGGCTGGACGAAGACGGTTATCTCTGGTTTGAGGGCCGTGCCGACGACGTGATGAATGCCATGGGCTATCGCGTTAGCCCTGCCGAGGTGGAGGCAGCGCTTGCCAGCCATCCCGGCGTCGCGGACGTCGCAGTCCGCGAGGTGACGACCGCCAGCGGTGCCCATATTATCGCAGCCTTCGTGAAGCCCTCAGGCCGTACCCCCGACGCAGCATCACTCCTCGACCACGCGCAAGGGCAGCTCGCCGCTTACAAATGCCCCCGCGAGGTGGTTTTCGTGGCGGAGCTCCCGCGCAGCGCCAACGGCAAACTGGCCCGCAAAAAGCTGCCCGATCGGCTTTAGACATCCCAAGCGGGGGAAATAGCATAGCAATTTCAATTGCTTATGCGGGGCGCCGCCGCGGTGATCCAAATCCCGCAAACATGCGTAAGACTTTAAGCCTTCCCCCCGAAGGCCAAGCCTTTGCACCTCTGGAGGCTTGAGTACTGTGAGTAATGGGCCGCGCTATCGGGACACAGGAGTAGTACCCCTCACTCCACCGACCGGCGCGGCCCTTGTTTCCCTAACCGCTAGATCGACTGGCCATCATCCACGGTGATTGACGTGCCGGTGAGAATGCGGCCCTGGTCCGACGCCAGCAGCAGCAGCGTGCCGTCGAGATCTGCAATCTCCCCCAGCCGCCGCCGCGGATAGCCGTTGACCTGCTTTTGCCCGGCTTCTGTGGCAAACCAGTGTGCGTTGAGCTCGGTTTCAATGAAGCCGGGGCAGATCGCCGTGACATTGATGTCGTAGCGCGCCCATTCGCGCGCCAGCGATTTGGTCATCATCAGGATGGCCGCCTTCGACATGCAATAGACCGACAGGCCCGGCAGCACCGTATGTCCGCCAATGGAGGCGATATTGATGATCCGCCCGGCACGCCCCTTGGCCATCATCCGGTTGGCCGCGGCCTGCGCCATGAAGAACGCACCCTTGAGGTTGGTATTCATGACCGTGTCATAGGCCTCTTCAGTCACCTCGGCCGCCATCTGGTCGATGTTCATGCCGGCATTGTTGACCAGAATATCAAGCGGTCCGAGTTCGGTCTCGCAGCAATCCACACATGCCTTGATGCTGTCCATGTCGGTGACATCCAGCGCAATAGGCAGTGCCCGACCGTCAAAAGCCTCGATCTCCGCTTTGAGCGCATCGAGCCGCTCCGTCCGCCGCCCGGTAATGGCAACCCGCGCACCGGCCTTGGCCAGCGTGATCGCCATATGATGGCCGAAGCCGGACGTTGTGCCGGTAATCAGCGCGGTCTTTCCGGTCAGGTCGATTGTGTGGGCATCGCTCATCTAAGTCTCCAGCAGCGCTAGGGGAATATCAGGGTGCCGCATCCTATGGCCGCCCCCGCACCCGTCAACCAATGCTTCAACTATACCCTTGGCAGGAGTTGATTTGGTCTCCCAGCGCTGCCTAGGGCATACTGGGATTGACCTGATTTTTGACCACAGGAGGCTCGAGCCCCATGTTCATCGACGTCGTATCCGACACCGTCTGCCCCTGGTGCTATATCGGCAAACGCCGCTTCGATATGGCCAAGACAGAGCGCCCCGAGATTGAAATAGATGTGCGCTGGCGGCCGTATCAGCTTGATCCGACGATCCCGCCTGAAGGCTATGACCGGCGCGAATACATGGACGCCAAGTTCGGCAAGAATCGATCAAAGGAAGTTGGGGACGTCATTCGCGAAGCGGCTGCTGAGGCAGGGATCACCCTCGCCTTCGAGAAGATCACACGCTCGCCTAATACCTTCGATTCGCACCGGCTGATCCGCTGGGGCGCCAGTGCCGGCTGCCAGAACGAGGTGGTGGATATCCTGTTCCGCCGCTATTTCGAGGATGGCGAAGATATCAGCGACCGCAAGGTACTGGTGGATGTGGCGACAGAAGCCGGCATGGACCACGAGTTGGTCGCCTATCTGCTGCTCCACAACAAGGACGCGGACCTGGTGACAGCCGAGGCCAATCAGGCCCGCGAATTGGGCATCTCAGGCGTCCCGACATTTTTGTTTGAGGGTAAGTTTGCCGTCGTCGGTGCACAGGAAACCAGCGGCTATCTGCGCGCCATCGACAAGGTGCACGCCAAGCTGAGTGAGCAGGCAGCCGCCCAGTAACTAGGCCCGGTACAGGAGAATGCTTGTGGAGCGGAGACCGCCACCAAAATGGGGGGAGGATGAACTCACTGGTTTCTTCAACGCGGAGCGGCAAAATCAGTTTGCCACTTTCGTACATCACCCGCTTGCCGAGACACTCATTGAAATTGATTCAATCCAGTTGAGGGCCTTGCAAGGATGGGTAAACCCTCGTCCATTCTTTGCACCTCAGTTCTTCGTGCGAGCACATAGTTCTTATCGCGGAGCTGCTGCTTCAGCGTTTGCAGGAAGGGTCGCCGAGGTTTTCCCTTTGTGTCGGGTTGCACTTGAGTATGCGGCATATGGATTTCACATAGGCAAGAGCAAAGATCGCTATGAAGTTTGGTTGCGCCGAAGCGACAGCGAGGAATGTAAGAAAGAAATGAAAAGCGCTTTCAGGATTCCTCGTTTGCGGGAGTCGCTCAAAGCGCGCGATCAGGGCTTAGATTCGGTATTCTGGGATTTGTATGAACGCACTATCGAATATGGTGCTCATCCAAATTTGCAGGGTGTGGTCATTAACATTCAGCAAGATAAAACCGACGATGGGGCATCTCAGCGGATCATCTATGCCCATGAAGCTGGACCGCAGCTTGATATATCAATGAGCACAGTAGCCTTGGTTGGACTGTTTTCGTTGAGGGCATTTCGCCTCCTGCACAGCACACGGTGTGAACTACTCGGCGTTTCAGACCGCATTAGTAGGTTAGAGGGACGTTTCTAGGCCCCCGACCCACCCTCAGCCAGCACTGCCAGTTCTTCCATCACCCGTCGCGTACCCTTGAGGCGGTCTTCCGCGTCCGGCCAGTTGTGCTTGATGACAATCTTGTGGTCGGGGCGCAGCTTTGCATCGCCGCGGGCGCGGTTGATGAATTCGACAAGACCACCAGGGTTGGCGAACTCGTTGTTCCGCAAACTGATGACGCAGCCCTTGGGGCCTGCATCAATCTTCTCGACATTGGCAGCACGGCACAGGCGTTTGATCTCGACGATTTCCAGCAGGTGTTTTACCTCGCCCGGCAAATGACCGAACCGGTCGATCAGTTCTGCTGCAAATCCTTCGATCTCTTGATGCTCCTCGAGAGATGCCAGACGCCGGTAAAGGCTCATGCGCACATCAAGGTCGGCCACATAGGTGTCGGGAATGAGCACGGCCGTGCCGACGCTGATCTGCGGCGACCACTCGCCTTCTTCCTTGTCGAGGTCGCCTGCGCGCGCCTGCGCCACGGCTTCTTCCAACATATGCTGATAAAGCTCGTAACCGACTTCGCGGATATGGCCGGACTGTTCGTCGCCCAGCAGATTGCCGGCACCGCGAATATCCAGGTCGTGGCTCGCAAGGTTGAAGCCCGCCCCAAGTGAATCCAGTGACTGCAAAACCTTGAGACGCTTTTCGGCATTTACCGTCAGCGTGCGGTTGGGCGGCACGGTGAGATAGGCAAAGGCGCGCGACTTGGAGCGCCCGACGCGGCCGCGCAACTGATAGAGCTGCGCGAGGCCGAACATGTCCGCGCGATGCACAACCATTGTGTTGGCTGTGGGGATGTCGAGCCCGCTTTCGACAATGGTCGTGGACAGCAGCACGTCATATTTGCCGTCATAGAAGGCGTTCATGATGTCGTCGAGCTGGCCGGGCGGCATCTGCCCGTGCGCGGTGACGGATTTGATCTCCGGCACATATTCCTTGAGGAAGGCTTCGGCGTCCGCGAGATCGGCAATGCGGGGGCACACATAAAAACTCTGGCCACCGCGATACCGCTCGCGCAGAAGCGCCTCGCGGATCACCACCGGATCAAATGGTGTGACGAAGGTGCGCACGGCCAGCCGGTCCACCGGCGGTGTCGCGATGATGGAAAGCTCGCGGACACCAGTCAGCGCCAGTTGCAGGGTGCGTGGAATGGGTGTCGCCGTCAGCGTCAGCACATGCACATCGGCTTTGATCTGTTTGAGCTGCTCCTTGTGGGCAACGCCGAAATGCTGCTCTTCATCCACAATCAGCAGGCCCAGATCTCGGAATTTTATGCTCTTGGACAACAGCGCATGGGTGCCGATGACAATATCGAGATCACCCGACGCCATGGCCTGCCGTGTTTCTTCAGCATCCTTCGGCGTCACCATGCGCGACAGCTGCGCAATCTTCAGCGGCCAACCCTGGAAGCGCTCCACGAATGTCTTGGTGTGCTGGCGGGCCAGCAAAGTGGTCGGCACCACCAGCGCCACCTGCTTGCCGGACATGGCGGCAGCAAACGCTGCCCGCAATGCAACTTCGGTTTTGCCGAAGCCAACGTCGCCGCAGACCAGCCGGTCCATCGGCTTGTGTTCCGCGAGATCGGAAATGACGTCGCCGATGGCGCGCGCCTGATCCTCGGTTTCCTCATAGGGGAAGCGCGAGGCAAATTCGTCATAGAGCCCCGGAGGCGGTACGGCGGGCTCGGCAGTTTTCAGCGCGCGGGCGGCCGCCACGGCAATGAGCTGGTTCGCAATCTCGCGAATGCGCTCCTTCATCTTGGCTTTGCGGGCCTGCCAGGCGCCACCGCCCAGCCTGTCGAGCTGAACTTCCGTGTCGTCGGAACCATAGCGCGACAGCAGCTCGATATTCTCGACCGGCAGATACAGCTTGTCGCCACCTGCATAGACAATCAGCAGGCAGTCATGCGGTGCGCCCTGCACTTCAATGGTCTCAAGGCTGGTGAACTGGCCGATGCCGTGATCCACGTGGACCACAAAGTCACCCTGACCAAGGCTGGACACTTCCGACAGGAAATTTTGCGCCCGCCGGGCCTTGCGGGTGCGCACCAGCCGGTCGCCAAGAATGTCCTGCTCGGCGATGATCGCGAGGTCGGCTGTTTCAAACCCGGTCTCGATCCCCAGCACCACAAGGCCGATGACATTGGCAGCAAGGTTGCGCGCATCGGTCCAGTCGTCGGCGATCACCACGGGGGCAATGCCGTGCTCGCGCAACACATGGCTCATGCGCTCGGCAGACCCGTCAGACCATGCGGCAATGACCACACGCTTACTGTTCTTGCGCAGCTTGACTATGTGGCCGCGCAGGGCATCAAACACATTGGCTTTTTCGGCCTTACGCTCGACGGTGAAGTCGTGCCCGGGCCGCGCGCCCATGTCGATGGCATCCGCCGCGTCCGGTACATCGAAGTGAGACAGTGCGCGGGCAGGATGTGCCGCGAGCAATGCCGTCAATTCGTCGATGGTCAGATACAGCGCGTTCGGCTTCATCGGCTTGTAGGCAGGCGTATCAAATCCCGCAGCACCGGCTTTCTTCTTGCGCGCTGCTTTTGCGACGGCCGCATGGGCATCGGCATCTTCCGCACGCGCGGCGTAGTAGTCGTCGATCATTTCGCGGCGCTCGCCTGCGGCCTCCTCGGCAAGAGGATCGAGCGTGAAGACGGTGTTGTCGTCGGCGTAATCGAACAGGGTCGCGAGTTCTGCGTGGAACAGAGGCAGCCAGTGCTCCATGCCCTGATGCCGGCGGCCTTCGCTTACGGCTTCATAAAGCGGGTCTTCGCCGGTGACGGTGCCGAAGAGCTGGACATAGCCGGCGCGGAACCGGCGGATGGCATCGTCGTCGAGCAGGATTTCAGTCGCCGGGACAAGCTCAACGGTTTCCAACTTGCCGGTGGTCAGCTGGGTCTCCGGATCAAACGACCGTATGGCCTCCAGCGTGTCGCCGAACAGGTCCAGCCGCACCGGTTCGTCAAATCCAGGCGGGAAAATATCGACAATGCCGCCGCGCACCGCAAACTCGCCCTGCTCACGCACGGTGCCCGAGCGCAGATACCCGTCGCGCCCGAGAAAGGCGAGCAGCCCGTCCATGTCTATCCGGTCGCCGGTGTTCGCCCGCCAACTCGTATCCGCCATGATCTGGCGCGACGGCATCCGCTGCAGCGCCGCGTTGACGGTTGCAATAAGCACCGCAGGCCCGGAATTGGCATCGCGTGCCGCAAGCTGCGCCAGCGCCGCCATGCGCCGGGCGATGACATCGCTATTGGGTGATACACGATCGTAAGGCAGGCAGTCCCAGCCGGGCAGTTCAATGACCGGCAGACCGGGGGCAAAAAACCGCAATGCCTCTTTGAGCCGGGCCAGCCGCGGCTCATCGCGCGCAATATGAACAACCAGCCCGCCGCGTGCGCGTGCCAGATCGCCCAGTGCAATTGCATCAAACCCCTCCGGCACCCCGCCCACGGAGAGCCGCCCGGTGGCGGTGACAAACCGGCCATCCGCCGCCGTCATATTATGTGCAGCGCTGGTAAGGGGGGGGCTCATGGGGAGGGGCTTTAGCGTTCCAGTCGGGTGCGCGCGGGCACAGTATGCGATTGCAGGCGCGTCATGAGGTTGGTCACATATTGATCGGGAACCGGCTTGGTCTGGGATATCCAGCTATAGACATCCTGATCCGGTGCCTCCATCAGTTCATCAAATGCGTCGAGATCGGCCTCACTGAGGTCATCAATATGCGCATCTGCAAAACTGCCGAGGATCAGGTCATTCTCCTTGATCCCCCGGTGCCAGGCGCGGAAGCGGATGCGGCGGCGGCGGGTTTCAAGGTCGGTCGGTGTTCCTGTATCTGTCATGGGCAGCGATATACCGTGTCGCGGGGATGAAAGTCAGCCCCTTGATAGCTATATCGCTGGAACAATATCGCCACATCTCCCTGCCATCCCCGCGCAAACTGACCGCATCAGGCCCTGCCAATGACCGTATTTGACGTGCTCAAGTCCAAGAATGCCCGCCTTCAGGCCGTGCTGCCTGACGGCCGCAAGCTTGGCTATGCGGATACCGGCAACAAGGATCTGCCGCCGATATTCTATTTCCACGGCTTTCCCGGCTCGCGGCTTGAGGCCTCGTTTCTGCCAATTACCGGGGCACGGCTGATTGGCGTGGACCGGCCCGGATATGGCCTGTCGGATGCCAAGCGCAATCGCAGGCTTGCTGATTTCCCTCAGGATGTCGCGGCGCTGGCTGACCAATTGAAAATCGATAAATTCGCCGTCATGGGTGTATCGGGCGGCGGGCCCTATGCGGCTGCCTGCGCCCATTGGCTGCCGGACCGGGTGGCGGCGGCAGCTCTGGTTTGCCCGCTCGGGCCGCCCGAAGCGCCCGGCATGAGCCAGGGCCGCCTCAAATTGCTGACAAATCTTGGCCGCCGTCCCGTCACCCGGACGGCACTGCTCGGCCTGGGCCGTTATATTGTGATGGACGACAAGCTCATGCGCCGGGCGGCGCACTATCGCGCCCGCCAGCCGCGCGCCGACGCGGACCGCGGCTTGATGCAAAGCGAGATGGGCCGCCTGATGCTGACAAGCTGGCGCGAAGCTGTTGGCCGGGGTGTCGGCGGCATGTCCAGCGATTCGCGCATTTACGGCACCCCATGGGGCTGGCGGCTCTCGGAAATGCGGGTGCCCGCCTATCTGTGGCATGGGCATGCGGATACGGTCGTGCCCTCCTCTATCGGCAAATATTACGCCGCGCGTGTGCCCGGTATTGATGCCACCTTCACCGAGGATGATGGCCACTTCTCAATTGTGCTAAATCACACCGATGACATCATCCAGCGCCTCACCAGCCACCTCTAAACGCTCCGTCCCGAAAGGACGGCCGGAGGCGTTGTTTCCGCTGTTTGCCGAGGCAGTAAAGCTGCCGGGCATCGGCCCGCGCCTGCAAAAACTGCTGGAAAAGCTCACCGGTCCCAAAGTTGTCGATCTGTTGTGGCATCTGCCGACCGGCATGATCGACCGCCGCAATCGCCCGCATATCATTGATGCACAGGTGGGCACTGTGGCGACCATGGAAGTGACCGTTGGTCCGCACCGGGCACCGCCCAAAGGCAGCCGCGCGCCCTATCGCATTCCGTGTACGGATGAGACCGGGGAGATCACCCTCACCTTCTTTCATGCCCGCGAGGATTATCTGCGCCGTACTCTCCCTGAAGGTGAAAAGCGGATCATTTCCGGTGAAGTGGAAGCCTATGGCGGCCAGATCCAGATGACCCACCCGGATCACATTCTGAAACTGGATGAAGCGGATACCCTGCCGCCCTATGAGCCGATCTATCCGCTGACGGCGGGTCTTTCTGGAAAAGTTCTCACCAAGGCAGTGCAGGCAGCGCTTGAGCGGGTGCCAGACTTGCCGGAATGGCTGGACCCCGCCTGGGCGCGCCAGCAGCACTATCCAAAATGGCATGAGGCCGTGGTTGCGGTGCATGCGCCGGACGGCCCGCAATCAGTCGAACCAAAGAGCCCCGCCCGCGCCCGCCTCGCCTATGACGAGTTGTTGGCCAATCAGTTGGCGCTTGCTTTGGTGCGCGCCAAAATGAAGCGCAGCCGCGGCCGCCCTTTGTCCGGCGACGGCCGTTTGCGCCGCGCGGTGGAAGCGTCCCTGCCCTTCGAGCTGACACGCGGGCAACGCGTTGCCGTGGCGGAAATCGAGGCCGACCTGAAAGAGCCCTACCGCATGTTGCGGCTGCTGCAGGGCGATGTCGGGTCAGGCAAAACCCTCGTGGCTCTGATGGCGATGCTGGTCGCGGTTGAAGCCGGGGCGCAGGCCGCCTTGATGGCACCGACCGAACTGCTGGCGCGTCAGCATGCCAAGACGCTTGAGCCGCTATGTGCAGCAGCCGGTATTCGCATGGCGGTGCTGACAGGCCGCGACAAGGGCAAGGCCCGCGAGGCGATTGTCGCAGCCGCCGAAGCCGGCGACATAGATATTCTCGTCGGCACCCACGCGCTGTTTCAGGGCAGCGTCGCCTTCAGGGATCTCGCCGTCGCAGTGGTTGATGAGCAGCACCGCTTCGGGGTGCGCGAGCGCATGGAGCTTTCCTCCAAAGGCGTGGCCGGTACCGATGTATTGGTGATGACGGCGACGCCCATTCCCCGCACCCTGCAACTCACAGCCTATGGCGACATGGATGTGTCGCGGCTGACGGAAAAACCCGCAGGCCGCAAACCCATCGCCACCCGCGCACTGCCGCTGGAGCGTCTGGACGAGGTGATCGCCGGTCTCGACCGCGCCATCTCCGAAGGCCGTCAGATTTACTGGGTATGCCCGCTGGTTGAGGAATCCGACGCGCTGGATGTCGCTGCCGCCGAGGATCGCTATGCGGGCCTCAAGGCCACTTTGGGCGACCGCGTCGGCATGGTGCATGGCCGCATGAAAGGCCCGGAACGCGAACAGGTGATGGCGGCGTTTCAGGCCGGCGAGATTGATATTCTGGTCGCCACCACCGTCATTGAAGTCGGCGTCGATGTGCCCAACGCCTCGATCATGGTGATCGAGCATGCCGAACGCTTCGGCCTCGCCCAGCTGCACCAGCTGCGCGGCCGGGTTGGGCGCGGCACCGCAAAATCAAGCTGCCTGTTGCTCTACAAAACGCCTTTGGGCGAAATGGCCAAGCGCCGCATTGCCACCTTGCGGGACACCGAAGATGGTTTCGTCATCGCTGAAGAAGATCTGCATCTGCGCGGTGCCGGCGAAGTGCTCGGCACCCGCCAGTCCGGCCTGCCGCAGTTCCGCCTCGCCTCACTGGAGGACCATGCAGACCTGATCGCCGTGGCCCGCGATGATGTGGAACTGATCCTCAATCGTGACCCGGAACTGGAAACCGAGCGCGGCGCAGCCCTGCGTGTGCTGCTCTATCTGTTCGAACGCGACGAAGCGATCCGCTATTTGCGGGCCGGTTGATCCGCATGCCGAATGGTTAACGCCGGTCTAATGCATAAGTAACAAAATTAGTAATCCCTCCATACTTTCGCATGTACCGTCTGCAATCAATCTTTGACGGGAACATGACCGGTGGACGATTCCGAGGAAGCACGGCTTGCGTTTCTTCATGCCTTGGACGTGCTTGATACAGGGCAGGAAGAACGCTTCGACCGTTTCACCCGAATAGCAGCGCGCGCCTTTGATGCGCCGATCGCGCTCGTTTCGCTGGTGGACAGAGACCGTCAGTGGTTCAAGTCACGGGTCGGGCTTGAAGCCTTGGAAACCTCAAGGGATGTTGCATTCTGCCATTATGCCGTGATCGACCGGAAAATGGTCGTTGTCCCGGATGCCACCAAAGACCTGCGCTTTGCCAACAACCCGCTGGTAACAGGACCGCCGCATATCCGCTTTTATGCTGGCGCACCTATTCTCAGCCCTGGCGGTTCGCACGTGCTGGGTACGGTTTGCGTTATCGATACAAAACCGCGCACCGACTATGAAGACAAACTCCCAACCCTCACAGATCTGGCGGGGGCTGTTTCTCACGAGTTGGCTGCCGGGGTAACGCGAGACACACTGGAAGAATCCTTCCAGAACCTCGATATGGAACGGGCCCTCCACAAGCTGGTGATGGACAACGCACCGGCGTTCATCGCTGTCATAAACCCCGACCTGACCTACCGACTGATAAATGCAGAATTTGCCCGGCTGTCAAAAAGTGAGCCGCAGCCGGGCATGAGCGTACTTGAAGTTTTGGGCCCCGAAGCCTTCCAGGTAGTTGAGCCGCACCTTCACAGAGCCCTCCAAGGCGAGAACGTACATTTCGTGGCGGAGGGCGTGGACACCGCAGGTGCGCCCGCCGCAATTGACATTCAATACGTTCCGAACTTCGACAGTAACGGTGAGGTCGAAAGCATCACATCGCTGGGCATTGATGTAACGCGCCGCTTGCGGTTCCAGCAGGCGCTTGGCGCGCTAACTGAGATTGGGCTCAATACAGACGAAAATGTCGTTGGGAAAACGGAGCAAGCGCTGCGGCGGTTGCAGGAACTCATGGGCATGGAATTTGCCGGTATTGCGCGGTTGAAAGACGACGGTGAGTTCGTCCTGCAAGGTGGCCGGCCACTTTCAACAAACCCGCAAATCAATGATTTGGCACATTATATCGCCGCGCAAGGTACCGAGTTGGTTGTGGACGACGCGGACGTTGAATTTCCAAACGCTAAAATTGTGAAAAACCCTAAGCGTGTACGGGCGTTTGCCGGTGCGCCGGTCATGGTGGGTTCAAAAGTCTGGGGCGTCATTGGTCTTGGCAGTCATCAACCACGCATATCAGGCTTTCTCGATATTGAACTCGAGATCCTCCGCCTCGCCGCCAGCATCATTGCCCGCGATATATTGCAAACGCAGGCAGCGGAAGTCATTGCAGATCGCGAAGCCACACTGCACGCACTTGCCACAACAGATCCGCTCACCGGCCTCAACAACCGGCGGGAATTCATGAACCATATGGGCACGGAGATCAGCCGGATGCGCCGGTATGGTCGCAACCTTTCTCTGGCAATCATCGATCTGGATCACTTCAAGGCGATCAACGATGAATATGGGCACCCGGCAGGCGACCAGGTATTGGTCCAAGTCACCGCCATTTTAGAGTCCGTCCTACGGGAAGCGGATCATATCTGCCGGATAGGTGGTGAGGAATTCGCCATCATTCTTCCCGAGACCTCGTTGGCCGGGGCTGAACAGGCAATGGAAAAGATCATTGCCCGCATTTCAGAATTTCCGATTGAAGTTGATGGTCAGAAAATCTCAACAACCGCAAGCGCGGGGCGTGCACTGTGTAGCGCCGCCGATACGGTTGAGACCCTGATCAAGCGTACGGACACTGCTCTGTATTCTGCCAAAGACCAGGGGCGGAACCAGGTTGTGTTTGATGTTCAGGACGACCGCACACCCGCATTGCAGGCGCACCACTAGACGGGGCGCTGTTTTCCAGCCGGGTACATATGAACGGCCAGCCAAACGGTGGGCGGCGCCGTCTGCGTGAAGACAACCCGATGCCGGCAATGGGCGGGCAACATCAGCCAATCACCGCGCTCAAGCAGCGTTTCACCTTTGCCATCAATCTCGATGCGTGCGACGCCGTCGATAACGCAAACCCATTCATCCTGTTGCTGATCGAACCAACCGGTATCGGGCGCTGTCTGGCCGGTGGATACAATGCGTTCGATGGAAACCGGGCCGTGTTCGAGCAATGTGTCGAACTGCTCCTCGGTCAGCGGATGGTCCGGCAGTCCGGCGAGCAGGTTTCCCGACTTGCTCACGTGCCCGCATCCTCTTCAGCCCGTGTCGCCACGTGATAGACCCGTCCCTTGACCGCCTCGGCTTTGAATTCCGGTGCGACCAGTCCGGCGGAGATAACCATTTTGGCGGCATCTTCAACCGACATATCCAGCGTGATGACATCGCGTCGCGGTACGAACAGCAAAAAGCCGCTGGTCGGGTTTGGCGTTGTCGGCAGGAAAACGCTGACCATCTCCTCGTCAGCCCGGGCCTGTATCTCGCCCTTGGCGGTGGTTGTCACAAAGACGATCGAATAAATTCCGCGGCGGGGATATTCGATCAGAGCGACCTCGCGAAACGAATTCTGCGACTGGCTTAGGACGGTTTCAAAAATCTGCTTGAGGGCACCGTAAATGTTGCGGACCAGCGGCATTCGCTGCACCAGCCGCTCGCCATAGCTCACCAGCGTACGGCCAAACAGATTTGCGGTAAGCGCGCCCAACAGGATCAAAAGCACCACGGCGATAATGACGCCAAGCCCCGGCACCGTGAAATCAAGATATTGCTCGGGCCGGTAGCGCGCCGGGATCATCGGCGTGAACCACGCGTCAACGAAATCCACAAACCACATCACCAGCACCACTGTGATGGTGACGGGTGCTGCTACCACAAGTCCGGTCAGGAAGTAGTTGCGCAATCGCGCCAACACCCCGGTGCGCTGGCGCGGTTCGATCAGGTGTGGTTGCGGCTCGGTCATTTGATGAAACTCAGGACTGAGTACGGGGACGGAATAATTGCCACTCTAGCGCCTGATTGTCCGGCTGGTCATCTGTGCAATGCCGACTACAATAGGCTCGAAAACATCTATCAACCAATAATGGCAGGAAAGCGGACAAACCGCATGCTGCCGGAGGAACACCATGAAAATCCCGGAAGGCTATCGCCTGCGCCTTGAGCCTCAAGATGAGTATTGTCACGAGCCTGACGCTGCGTCCAATTACAATGAGAGCATGTATTTCAACATGTTCGATCCGGCCAGAAAGATCGGCGGCTGGTTCCGCCTCGGCAATCGCCCCAATGAGGGCTACGCCGAAATGACCAACTGCCTGTATCTCCCCGACGGTCGTGTCGCCTTCATGTATGCCCGTCCCAAAATCGAGGACAACAAGGAGCTGAATGCCGGTGGCATGAAGTTTGAGGTCGTAGAGCCTTTCAAGCGCCTGCGTGTCACATACAAGGGCAAGGTCTGCGTGCTGACGGACCCCAACGAGATGTCGGACCCGGCAAAGGCCTTCAAGAATAACCCGATCGTCCAGTGTGAAGTTGATCTCAACTACGAAGCTGTCTCCCCCATGTTTGGCGGTGAGGTGGTCAAGGAAGACGGTTCGTCGCTGGAGATCGATCCTGAAAAGAGCTTCTCCAAAGCCCATTATGAGCAGCACATGGCCGCGTCCGGCCATTTTCTTATCGGCGACGAACGCTTCGAGGTGTCCGGCCACGGCTTGCGCGATAAATCATGGGGGCCGCGCTACTGGCAGGCCATCCACTGGTATCGCTGGCTGCCGATGAACTTCGGGGCTGATTTCGCCATGATGATTTCCATTGTCACCAATGCCGAAGGCCAGAGCCGCATGGGCGGCATGGTGCTGAAGGACGGCAAATACGACATGATCGAACATGCCGAGATCAACAGCGACTGGGATGACAACTGGTACCAGACAGCGTTGAGCGCCCATGTGAAGACCGAAAGCGGTGCGACCTATGATGTGGACGGCAAGGTCATGTCGCTCATTCCGCTTCGCAACCGCCGCAAGACGCCCGAGGGCGAGGAGATGCTGACACGCATCACCGAGGGCATGACCGAATACACCTGCAATGGTCTCACCGGATATGGGCTGTCTGAATATCTCGACCAGATTGTCGATGGCCGTCCGGTCAGCATTCCTGCGGAGGCCGCGGAATGAGTGCTGCCGCAAAAATCGACCCGCGCGAGGCACTGGCAGATGGTCTTGCGGCCGCCCTCGCCCGCGTCTGGCCGGATGGGGCCGCTGTTGAGGGTGTCAAACGCCTCTCGGGTGGCGCCAGCCAGGAGACCTGGGCGTTTGACGCAACGGTGGGTGGGGCAACCCACCCGCTGATCCTTCGCCGCACACCTGGCGGTGGAGAAGCGGCCAAGCGCGATACAGCGGTGCCGCTGGCGACCGAGGCAGCGCTTATTTCACTTGCCGAAAAGCAGGATGTGCCCGTTCCGCCGGTCAAGCTTGTGCTGGAGCGGACCGATGGGATTGGCGAGGGGTTCATCATGGGCCGCGTCGAAGGCGAGACCATAGCCCGGAAAATTTTGCGGGATGATGAGTTCGCAAATGCCCGTCCGGTGCTTGCCCGCCAATGCGGCGAGATACTGGCGCGCATCCACCGGGTGCCGCGCAGTGATCTGCCCGAGATACAGACCTCTCCGGCTCAATCCGAGATTGAAAAATATCGCGCCATCTATGATGGCATGAATCACCCGCACCCGGTATTTGAGCTCGCCTTCCGGTACCTTCAGGATCATCTGCCTACAGAGGAAGACATGACTCTGGTGCATGGTGATTTCCGCAATGGCAATCTGATGATCGGCGCTGAGGGCGTTCGTGCAGTGCTTGATTGGGAGCTTGCCCATATCGGTGACCCGATGGAGGACATGGGCTGGATTTGCGTCAACTCTTGGCGTTTCGGCGAGATCGACAAACCCGTAGGTGGGTTTGGGACCCGTGAGGACATGTTCGCAGGCTATGAAGCGGCTGGCGGCAGGCGGGTTGATCCCGCCCGCGTCAAGTTCTGGGAGGTTCTGGGAACCCTCAAATGGGGCATTATGTGCATGATCATGGTCTCGTCGTTTTCAAGTGGCGCAGACCGGTCTGTTGAGCGTGCCGCCATTGGCCGACGATCCTCTGAGACCGAGATCGACCTGCTTAACCTTCTCAGCCCCCGCAACGCATAGGCCGCAGCAAATAGGAAAGTCGAACACATGCAGGACCAACCCGCAGCCCATGACCTTGTCATCGCCGTGCGTGAATTCATTGAGCAGGTGGCCATGCCGAAACTGGAGGGCCATGCGGCCTTTCATGCCCGCGTCGCCGCAAACGCGTTGGCCATTGTCGAGCGTGAACTTGCAATTGCCCCTGCCGAAGATGTGAATGAGGCGGCCCGCCTTACCGGTCTGCTGGGACACGACGGTAGCCTTAGAGAGCTCAATGAGGCGCTTTGCTCAAAAATCCATGACGGCAATATCAGCCTCGAGACACCCGGCCTTGCCGACCATCTGTGGAAGACCACGCTGACCAAGCTTGCCATCGATCAGCCGCGTTATGCAGCCTATCGGCGTGCGACGGCTGAGACTGCCGGGAACGGAGCCGCGTCATGATCCTGATGTCTGATGACGGACCGGTCGCAATTGTCACCTTTGAAAACCCGCCTATGGGTTACATGAACCTTGAAATGGTGAAGGAGCTGGACCGGATCGTGGCGGCTTATGCCGCTGACGACAAGGTTCGCGCCATCGTCTTTACCGGCGGCCTGCCGAATGTCTTCATCCGTCACTATGACGTTGAGGAGATTTTGGGGACCGGCGATTTCGTGCGTTCTTCGGGGCGTTCTGTCGATGACATCGTGGCGGCCGCTCAGGGCGAAACGGATATTTCGCGCCTGTTCGACCGGGTGGACCAGTGTCCAAAGCCGACAATCGCCGCCATCAACGGCATGTGCATGGGCGGCGGGTTCGAGTTCGCTTTGTGCTGTGATTTCCGGTTGGCGGCAGTCGGTGACTACACAATCGGTTTGCCTGAAACCAATATCGGCCTTTTCCCCGGTGCCGGTGGCACCCAACGCCTGCCCCGGGTGATCGGTGAGGCCCGTGCGCTGGAGATGATTTTGCGTGGGCGTGTGGCAGACCCACAGGAGGCGTCGGATATTGGCCTGGTTCATACCTGCACGGGAGATGCGGATGTGCTCAAGGCGGCTGTGTCCCTGGGCAAGGAACTGGCACAGAAGTCGCCGGCATCCATTGCAGCGGCCAAGCAGCTGGTGAAGACCGCCACGCAAAAACCGCTCGCGGACGGGCTCGCAGCAGAACGCGCAGCCTTCATGCAGCTGCTGGCAGGCGATGACGAAGTGATGCAAAGGATGCGGGACTTTCTCTCCGGTGGCGGTGAGATTGCATGATCCGTCCGGTCATCCTGTCGCTGTTTCTCCTTGCCTGCGCGCTGCCGGCGCGCGCTGAAACGGCATTTTTGACCTTTGACCCGGACCACACGCACATCATGTTCAACGTGATGCATCTGGGCCTGGCGCGGACCTATGGCGAGTTTGAAAAGTTTGAAGGCCGCGCGGTTCTCGACACGGACCGGCCGGAAAACGTCATTGTCGAAGTCACCATCGACGTTACGAGCCTCAATAGCGGCCTGAAGGCGCGCGACGACAACCTGATGGGCGGGTCGTGGTTTGATGCCGACCGCTACCCCGCCATGGGTTTCAAGGCCACTGGTCTTGAACGGACGGGTGAGACCACCGGCATTCTGACCGGCGACTTCACCCTCCTTGATGTAACGCAGCCGGTGACGCTGGATGTGACATTCAACGGCAAGGCGTCCGATCCGTTTTCACCCCGCAAGACCCGTTGGGGGTTCTCCGCCACCGGCGCGTTGAAGCGGTCTGACTTCGGCATGAATTTTGGTTTGAGTTTCGTCGCCGACGAGATCAATCTCATCATCGAGACTGAGTTGCTGCAAACGGCTGATTAATCATACGTAAAAGGATGAAGTATCGTGCTGCGATATCTTGCCTGGGTTGCCGCTGGTGTCATTGCGCTGATCGCTGTGGCCGTTGTTGTCCTCATGCTGTTCCGCGAACAGCTGACGGCTTACTACCTCAATCCCGGCAAGCCGTTTGCGGAATACACGCCCCCGCCGGCACCCGACTATGAAACGCCGGACGCCTGGGCCGCCAAGCCCGGCCGCGCCGACACCGCGGATCTGAGCCCCCCGGGGATGGCGCCTGCGGTTTCCGACGACGCGGCGCGCGTGGACGTGTTCTTCATCCACCCCACCACCTACCTGTCGAGCGATGCCTGGAACGCAGCCATCGACGACCCGGCCTCCAGACGTCTGATTGACGTGGGTGTCATGGGCCATCAGGCCAGTGCCTACAATCTGGCCGGGCGCATTTTCGCCCCGCGCTATCGGCAGGCGACGCTGTATTCCTTCATGGAGCCCTGGGACGAGTTGGATGATCCGCAGGGCGCAAAGGCGCTGGACCTAGCCTATCAGGATGTGGCGCGGGCGTTCGAGACCTATATCCGGCTGTTCAACAATGGCCGCCCGTTCATCCTTGCCGCCCACAGCCAGGGCTCGCTGCATCTGCTGCGCCTGTTGCAGGACTATGCGAAGCAGCCCGAACTCAAAGCCCGCCTTGTTGCCGCCTATGCGGTCGGCATGTCGGTGCCTGTGGAGATGCTTGAAAAGGAACTGTCCCATGTGCCCCCCTGCGTCCAGCCCGACCAGACCGGTTGTCTTGTCAGCTGGAACACGTTTGGCCCCGAAGGCAATCCGCGCGTGTGGTTCGAGGATCAGCGCGTGTGGTCGGGATCAAAGCTGGTGCCGGTGGCCGGCCGCCCGCTCAACTGCATCAATCCGCTGAGCTGGGTCGATGACGGATCGCTGGCCGGTGGATCATTGAACCAGGGTGCCCTCCCCTATTCGGATGTGCTGTCCGGCGACGCGCCGCTGACCCGCCTCGCCGACCCCGTCCTCCTCGACATCTCGGTGCATTGCTGGGAGGGCATCTTGTACATGGACAAGTACCCGCCGAAGTCATTCGGCAGGCTGGTGGTCGAGAACGAGGACTATCACGTTTACGACTACAACCTCTTCTACGGGTCGATCCGCGACAACGCCGCCCTGCGCGCAGCTGCTTATCTTGCAGTGCAATAAATATCAGCTTTGTTGCACCGCATGTTTGCATGGTTGGCGGCTGCCGCCGCGATGGATAGGATTCCTCCAAGGATAAGCGTCCGCACCCAATGACGGGCCGTCCGGGATGAGAACGCTCAAGGCCAAAAGGCCGGGCAAAGGGGAGGAAAAACCACATGAAACGCATACCCAGACTCCGTCTGGCCGCCGCTCTGGCTGCGGCTGCGGCCCTGTTCGGCACGACGCCCGCATCGGCTTTCACCGGCATTGAGCCCTTTTTGGGCCAATGGCTGGGCGAAGGCGTAACAGCCTCAACCGGCGCCATGGAAAACGTAGAGTTCCGCGGCACCGATCTCGACGTACAGATTTATCCCAAGGGCGAAACCGGTTTCGTCGTATCGCAGCGCGAAGTGCTGTGGTCCGCGGGTGACGAAGTTCAGAACGCCATGACATTGGTGTTTGACCCGACAAACCAGCCCGGCGTTTTCGAAGCCCAGGCAGACTGCAACCCGATCTCGCGGATCGGCTGCGCCTGGGCCCGCATCTCCGGCGACACGCTGACCATCACCTTGTTGTCGTTCCGCCGCGCAGACGAAGCCAATTACCGCGTCTATAAGCGCACTTTGACCGATACGGGCCTTGAGCTTGCCTACAGCCATATGGTGGATGAGCAGGTGGCGGAAAGCTTCGAGGGCTTCGCCGTCCGGCAAATCAACTAACCGATCGGCGACATGACAGCGCGTTTGCTGTGAAACAAACGAGGGGCCGGCGTGTTAGACATGCCGGCCCTTCCTTTTCTGCCCACGAGTAAAATGAGAACACGATGAGTTACGTCAAAGAAGTCATGGGTGATGGAGAAGAGCTTCTCTACACCGCCAGGTTCCCCTGGTACCAATACGCACTGGCCTGGGGCGCGTTGCTCATTCTCGGTGTTGCGGTGGTCGGTATCATCATCTTCCTGTCGATCATGATCCCCATCTGGACAACGGAAATCGCCGTCACCAGCCACAGGATCATCCTCAAGCGTGGCTGGATCAGCCGCGAAACCGAGGAACTGTCGCTTGAAAGCATTGAGGAGGTGAACCTGGAACAGGGCATCTTCGGCCGCATTTTCAATTTCGGCCGGGTAACTATCGGCGGCAGCGGCGAAGGCCTCATCAAAATCCCGCGCATCGCCTCACCGGCACAATTCCGCAAGGCCATAGCGGATGCACAGGTGGCAGCACACCCCAATCACGCTTAGGCGTGGTGGCAGAGTGGCAGCACGAAAAAAGGCCGGGGTATGCCCCGGCCTTCTTCGTGTGAACTGTGCCGACGGCGCTTATGCGCCATGCGCACCGATGATCGATACCGAGCACACATTCTGCGACGGCGAGCCACCGAGATTGTGTGTCAGGCCGATTTTTGGGTCGGCAAGCTGGCGGGCGTCGGCGCGGCCCTGAAGCTGCAGATACATTTCGTAAAGCATCCGCAGGCCCGAGGCGCCGATCGGATGGCCGAAGCATTTAAGCCCCCCATCAATCTGGCACGGCACCTTACCGTCCGCATCGTAGAAACCGTCCATCACGTCTTTCACAGCACCGCCTTCGGGCGAGATGAAAAGGTCTTCCATGGTCACAAGCTCGGTGACCGAGAAGCAGTCATGGACTTCGATCATCGAGACTTCTTCGCGTGGCTTTTCAATGCCGGCTTCCTGATAGGCCTTCTTGGCGGCGATGCGCGCCGTGTGGAAGTAGGAACCGTCCCAGGAATTGTGCTGGCTCTCCAGCCCGTTGGACACGGAAACCTGTAGCGCCTTGACCGTGACGATGTCGTGCTTGCCCATCGCCTTGGCGATTTCCGGCGTCGTGACGATGGCGGCCGCCGCCCCGTCCGACACGCCGCAGCAGTCAAACAGGCCAAGCGGCTCAGCGATCATCGGTGCGTTGAGCACGGTTTCTTCGGTCACTGCTTTTTGAAGATGTGCCTTGGCGTTCTTTGCACCATTCGCATGGCTCTTGACCGATACATGCGCGATGGCGCGCTTCAGATCTTCCTTGGAAACATTGTGCTTGGCGCGATAGGCGGAAGCCAGCTGCGCGAAGTTGCCCGGTGCGGACCCTGTGGGTGCCCACTGCGGAACGAGCGTACCCATATTGCCCGTTGGCAAGCCGCCATAGCCGGTGTCTTTCAGCTTCTCGACGCCCAGTGCCAGCGCAATGTCGCAGGCCCCTGAGGCAACCGCATAAACCGCGCCACGGAATGCTTCGGAGCCGGATGCACAGAAATTTTCAACGCGGGTCACGCCAATATTGGGAAGCTTTAGTGCGAGGGAAAGCGGTGTGCCGCCCTTGCCGGTACCGATCTCGTCGATGTGTGTCGAGAACCATGCCGCATCAAGCTGCGTCGGCTCAACGCCCGCATCATTCATTGCTTCGAGATAGGCTTCGACCATCAGGTCTTCGGGGTCCGCGTCCCAGCGTTCGCCGAACTTCGAGCACCCCATGCCGAGAATGGCGACTTTATCCTTGATTCCTGCTGCCATGATCCTGCGTCCTCCTGTTGGCCCAGATTGTGTTGGGCCTGTTACTGATTGAAATAGCTGTTAGCGCCTAGAATAGCTCCAAGCAGCCGCGACCAAAAGCCCACCAAGAATGGCGGTATTCTTGACAAAAAGCTGAAGCTCGGTGCGCATGATTTCTTCGGGCACCGCCCAGAAATTATGCACGCCGACATTGATGGCCATGGTCAGCGCCGCGAGAACCAGCGCTGCAATGGCGGCCCGGTAGCCGATGATGAGCATCGACCCGAACACCACTTCGATGACGATCGAGGCCCAGTAAAGCGGGACCATGTAAGGCACCTCGCGGGCCACCATGATCTCCATGCCTGTTGCCGGGTCCAGTGCCTTCATGATGCCGGGAACCAGAAAGAACAAGCCGAGCAAAACGCGTCCGACAATACCGATGAGCGTCATGATGCGGCTTCCAGTTCTTTTGCTGCTTTGGTGATGAGGTCTGCCAGTTGCGCCGGTGCGGAGACAAACGGCGAATGGCTTGTGTCCATCTCGTAGGTGGTCATGTCCTGCGCATCACACATTATGCGCTGCAGGTTGGGTTCAATCGCCCTGTCCTGTGTGCAGATGATGCCGACACTGGGAAGGCTCGCCGCCCTGCCCTGTGGATCCTCAAGCGCATCGGCGATGGGCTGGAGTGGTTGCGGGATCAGCTTTGCATTCGCCGTGGCCTGATCCTCAGCCGAGCAGTCTGCATAAAATACGATATTGCCTGCATTGGACTGGACCACCATGCGCCGACCATCCGGTGTCAGTTCCACATGGTCGCTCAGCTCGTCTACTTCGGCACCACCGGCAAGCTCCGCAATGCTGTCGCCGTGCTGCGGAACAAACGCTGCCAGATAGATTAACCCTGCAATGTTGCTGGAGTAAGCCGCTGCCTGCGTGATGACACCGCCGCCCATGGAATGACCCACAAGGATCACCTGTTGCGGTTGTGCTGTGGCAAGAGCGGCAATGGCGCGCCCATAGTCCTCAAGCGTTGTCGTGGCGGGTGCGCCATCCGGCAACTCATGCCCCGGCAGGTCCGGCGTCAATACCGTATGCCCCTGTGCTTCCAGCAGCGGCACAAGTTTCTGCCAGCACCAGCCGCCATGCCATGCGCCATGAACGAGGATGAAAGTGGTCATATCTCTCCCCTCACCCTATCCCTCTCCCCGGAGGGGCGAGGGAACCGGATGCGGCCGACTGCGCCACCAAAACCCCTCGCCCCTCCGGGGAGAGGGAGGGGGCCGCGACCATTAGGTCGTGGGAGGGTGAGGGGGTGGACGCTGATGATGCGACCCATCATCTCCACCCTACTCCGCCGCCTGCGCGATCTGTCCGGCCTGCTCAGACAAGCGCGGCACCGCCTTCCAGAAGTACCGCTTGAAGCCACGCCGCTCATCCACCGAATGGAGGCGGAACGCGAGATCGACGTCCATGCCGCTATCGACGGTTCCCGGAACAACATCCGTGAACGACATCATGATGCGGCCACCTTCCTCGAAAGTGACCATGCCGTAATGGTTGGGCGGGCTTTTGGAGGCGGAGAGAAAGTCCGCTGACCATGACAGGATTTTGGCCTGCTTCTCAGCAAACTTGTAGGGCTCCTGCGTATCAACCGTATGGTCGTTCGGGTTCACCGAGATGCGTGAGCGCGGGAACTGCACGGTGCCCGTCTTGGTGCAGCGGCCACCGACCAGCCCCATGATCATGTCTTCATTACGGTAGAGCGTGGTCAACGCCGTCTTGTTGTCCTGCTCGGCGCGCATGCCCTGTTCCCATTCAACAAGGCCGTTGAACACCAGGAACTTCATGTAGTTGTCTTCGGGCCGTCCCTGCGCCAGCGAGCCGGCAATGCCGCGTCTGTCCGACATGGTAGCGATGAGGTCGGTGGTCTCAAAAATCAGTGCGTCGCAACCCTGCCCGAATTGCAGCACGAGAATTTTCTCGCCGGGCTTTGCCTCCTGCAGCGCATGTACCAGCATCACCAGCCCATGTGCCGCACCGGCTTCACCACATTGCATGGCAAGATTATCGCGCACCCGGTCGGGATCAATTCCAGTCTTCTTGGCAATCGTCTGCGGCAGACGCGCAAAGGTGCATGGCATGACCATGTGGTCGATGTCGGCGGCGCTGACGCCGGTTTTGGCCAGCACGGCTTCAATCGCCTTGGGCACAATCTTGGAAATGCCCTCGTCGCGGATCCAGCGCTCTTCCCAGTTGTAGTCGAACTCCTCGCCTTCGCCGCGGAAGTGATCGACGAAATCGACCGTTTCCGTATGGCTGCCGACGAATTTGGCGATGAGCTTGTCCGTACCGACAGCAAGCGCTGCGCCAGCGTCACCAAAATCCATTTCCTGCGCACTGGCTGCACGTGTGCGGCGATGATCGCCTGCCACCACAAGTGCATTTTGGGATGTGCCTGCACCAACGGCGTTGAGCGCCTGCAACAGTGCCGTTGTGCCGGCCCGCTGGGTGGAGGCGATGTCGGCGGACTGGATGCCGCTTTCAAGCGTCAGCGCAGCTGCAATCATGCCCGCATTCAGCCGGTCGCTGAACGGCATGGTTGTCGAGCCAAAATAGATTGCGTCAATGTGGCTGCGGTCATCGTCACGGCCGAGGCAGTCGCGTGCGGCTTCAACGGCCATGGTCAGCGCGTCTTCATCCCAGTTGGCCATCGAGCGTTCGCCCTTGGCCTTGCCCATTAAGTTTGGCGCCAGCCATTGGTGCGCGGTGGCAATCGCTTTACGTTGGAGACGAAGGCGCGGGATATACCCGCCAAGTGAGGTGAGACCGATGTCCTGGGCCATTAACGCTTTCCCCATCTGTTGTGGTGTCCGATGTTGTTTGGATGCGAGTTTAGGGGGAATGCCCGATGTCGCACAACACAATGGGTTTTTGGGATGCGGCTTTGTCTGCGGAGGTTTTTTTGCAGACGCCTGAGGACCCCGAATCCGAGCTGACTGACGTTGCGGAAACCTCGTTTCTGCCGGAACTCACCGGCGACGGCTGGCTCCATATGTCGCGGCGCGGCATGTGGATAGCGCTCGGCATTACATTTGTTTTGATCGGCGGCGTGGGCATTTTTCTGCCGCTCATCCCCACAACAGGCCCGTTGATCGCCGCCGCATGGGCATTCGCCAAGGGTTCACCGCGCATGCATCGCTGGTTGGTTTCGAACCGCCTATTCGGTCCCTTCATTGTGGAATGGGAAACCTATGGCGTCATCAAACCACGCGCCAAGCTGCTGGCGCTGGCGAGCATGGGGCTGGCGTCCGCGTGGATGGTTTTCGGTGCGAATATTCATTGGTCGCTGGCATTGCTCGGCGTTGGTTTGTGCGCCGTGGGGGCTGTCTTTGTTGCCTCGCGCCCGTCCTCCCACGCCATCGCAGAGGATGCGCCCTAGGCGTCGTAGCCAAGTGGCGCGTCGCTGTCCGTCAGAACCTCAACCGCAGCCAGCACCATTTCCCAATGGGCATAGCCTACAAGGTCGCCGGAGAAGCCAAATTCCGATACGCGCATCATGGCGATGACCTGCGCGTCCTCGCCATATTGGGCAATCAGCGTGCGGGCCGCTGCAACGGCTTGAGCTTCCGGGCTGGTGGTATCGTCATGCTTCATACCTCGGCAAGCTAGGCCGAAGCGGGCCGGTGTCCAGCCGCTGGCAGCATGTGGTCACTGACCGGACTTCAGAGCTTGCTGACGTAGCAATCCTGTCCCTGCGCTTTCAGGGTGCTGCACAGGGCCGCGGCGGTGTTCTTGGCGGCCAATGGGCCGACCCGCAGGCGGTAATAGATACCTTTGCCGGGGATATCGGCGCGCTCAATCATGTGCTCGCGGTCAAGCAGAACGCGTCCGTGCCGGGCGCGGGCATCGGCCCATGCAGCTTCGGCTTCGGCCTCTGAGCGGAAACTTGCAAGCTGCACAGCAAAACCCGAACCGGCCGGTGCGGTTGTAGCCCGGCGCGATGACACCGGCGCAGGCGTTGCAGCGGCTGTTCTGACACGCATTTCAGGTTGCCGCTGGCGGAAGCTTTCTGCCGGAACCCCGGCGAAATCCATGCCTGCTTTTGGTGCCGGTGCTGCTGCAATGGCTGCCACCTGCGTCGGCGTGCCGTGGCGCAAGGCCGCCGTCACAATCGACTGCCCGGAGATCGGCGTTATGTCATTGAGCGACAACACTTCACGGCTGCCTGCAGGCAGAATGGTGGTTGTCCATGAACCCGGAACCGGTGCCGGCTTGGCGGCACTTGGCTGGTAGGGATCGGGCGGAAAGGCACTGGCCGTCGTAATCCGCACGGCTTCATTGGCGCCGGCGTCGCTGGTAATCAGCTGCGTTTCGGCTGCCGGAAGATCACTTAGCGTGCGCGTGCGCTGCGCGATATTGACAGTACCATCAGGCGTCAACGCCTGCGGCACGGCAGGCGCGCGACGTGCCGGTGTTGCCAGGGCCAGTTGTTGGGCGGGTGCGGGCTGAGCAGGCATCGGCGCCAAACTGGACGCGGCGGGAACCGGTGCCACTCTCAGAGCAGGCGGCGGCGGTAGCATGGCTGTCTGCACAGGCTCTACGGTAATGCTTTGGGCGACCGGCAAGTCTTCGATGGCGGCGGGTGTCACCGCTTCAGGCACGGCTGCGGCAGACAGAGCGGAAGGTGCGTCCGGCAAGGCTGCGAGCGAGGCTGCGGCAGGCGCATAGTCTGGCGCCAGTTCCAATGCTTCGCGCAGGTCCGCCCGTGCACCTTCAATATCGCCAAGGGCCTCACGTGCCGACGCACGCCCGTAGCGCGGCAGATGCGGCAGCGGATTTCCAAGCTCGATAGATTTGTCATAGTCCGCAATTGCGGCTTGATACTCACCCATGCGCCGCAGCACGTTGGCGCGGTTGTTATAGGCGGCGGCCATGTCCGGGGCGAGCGAGATGGCGATGTCGAAATCCTGCTTCGCGCGCGCCTGCTGGCCCAGATTATCCAGCGCCGTGCCGCGATTGTAATGCGCCCGTGCCCGCATGTTGTCGGGCAGTTCTTCCAGCCACAATGCGGTGGTGTAGTCGGCGGCGGCATCATTATAGCGGCCGCGCTTTTGGTGAATGATGCCGCGATGATAATGCGATGCCGCCAATACGCGCGGCGCCATTGCGTTGCTGCCGATGACTTCGTTCAAAAGCTGCATGGCTTCATCGAGCCGGCCGGCGATCAGCGCTTCGGTGGCTTTGTTGGCGCGCGCAAGCAAATCCTGCTCCGCTGTCGTCCCGCCTGTAGCCGCATCAATAGCGGTCACAGATTGGGCCGAACCGGATACAGGGACTGAAAGGCCCGCTGCGAGCACAAAAAACGCTGCCAGCAATATGCCGGACGCCTGCCCGCGAATTGTGTTGCCGATACTGATCACGAATCGCTCCACCAAACCGCCTTTGGAACCTAGCAGACACGACAGCCCATGAAACGACCTGTTGTGCCCGCATAAGCCTTCAGTCTGGCATGGGGTCCGTTTAGAGAGTGTGCATGGTGATGGGGTCGGTTTTTGTGGAAATTGAACAGTTTTCTGCGGATTTTTGCGCTAAATGCAGAGCAAATGACAAGCGATCACTAGTTCATCAGAATGATTCATCTGTGTCGGCAGCGCTCGGCAGCTATTCCACAGTCACCGATTTCGCCAGATTGCGCGGCTGGTCCACATCCGTGCCCTTGTGGACGGCGGTGTGATACGCGATGAGCTGAAGCGGTACCGCATACAGAATGGGTGCCGTGAACGGGTCCACATCCGGCATTTGCAGAACGGCGCTGGCATCGTCACCAGCAATATCGACGCCGCGTTTGTCCGACAAAAGGATGATCCGCCCGCCCCGCGCCATGACTTCCTGCATGTTGGAGACGGTTTTCTCAAACAGCTTGTCATAGGGCGCGATGACGATGACGGGCAGCGTCTCGTCAATCAGAGCAATCGGCCCGTGCTTGAGTTCGCCGGCGGGATAGCCCTCGGCATGGATATAGGAAATTTCCTTGAGCTTCAGCGCGCCTTCCAGGGCAAGCGGATAGCTGACACCGCGCCCCAGATATAGCACGTCGCGCGCATTGGAGAGCTCGTTGGAGAGCTTTTCAATTTCCGGCTCCAGCCGCAGCACATCGGACAGATGCCGGGGCATGGCGGTGAGTTCGCCGGTCAGCCGCGCTTCTTCGGCAGCATCAATCGCCCCGCGCCGCCGGGCCGTTGTAATTGCGAGGATCGACAGAACCATCAATTGGCACACAAATGCCTTGGTAGAGGCAACGCCGATTTCAGGCCCGGCAAGTGTCGGAAAGATGTGATCCGACTCGCGCGCGATCGTGCTCTCGGTGACATTGACGATGGAGGCAATGTGCTGGCCGTTGGCGCGGCAATAGCGCAGGGCTGCCAGCGTATCGGCTGTTTCGCCGGACTGGCTGATAAAGAGCGCCAACCCGCCCGGCGTCATCGCGCCTTCGCGATAACGGAACTCGGACGCCACATCCACTTCCACCGGCACGCGCGCCAATTGCTCAAACCAGTATTTGGCAACCACGGCCGCGTAGTAAGCCGTACCGCAGGCAACAATCGTTATCTTGGGGATGGCCGCAAGATCGAACGGCAGATCCGGCAGGCGCACCGCCTGACTGAACGGATCGACATAGTGACCCAACACATGCCCGGCAACTTCCGGCTGCTCGTGAATTTCCTTGGCCATGAAGTGGCGGTGATTGCCTTTGTCGACCAGTGCGGCAGAAACCGGCACGATCTGCACAAGGCGTTCGACCGGTTTGTCATCCGCGCCAAAGATTTCTGCACTGTCGGCCGTGATGATGACCCAGTCACCGTCTTCCAGATAGGCAACACGGTTGGTCATCGGTGCGAGCGCAAATGCATCCGACCCCAGATACATTTCACCGTCGCCATAGCCGACAGCCAGCGGGCTGCCACGCCGCGCGCCGATCATCAGCCCGTTTTCGCCCTTGAAGACAATCGCCAAGGCAAAAGCACCTTCAAGTCGCTGCAGGGCCGCCGCCACAGCAGCTTTGGGGGACAGGCCATTCTCGAGCAATCCGGTGATGAGATGGGCAATGACTTCGGTGTCTGTATCCGATGTGAAGTGCGCACCGGCGGCTGAGAGTTCCTCGCGCAGCGCGCGGAAATTTTCAATGATACCGTTGTGAACCACGGCAACTTTCTCGGTTGCGTGCGGATGCGCGTTGAGCTGCGTCGGTGCGCCATGGGTGGCCCAGCGCGTGTGGCCGATGCCTATGGTGCCGCCCAAGGGAGATATCGCCAGCTCGCCCGCCAATGCCTGCAGCTTGCCGGTGGCGCGGCGGCGCTCGATGTGTCCGTCTATAAGGGTCGCAATGCCGGCGCTGTCATAGCCGCGATATTCAAGCCGCCGCAGCGACTCAAGAATGACAGGCGCGACGTCGCCTTTGCCGATGATGCCAACAATGCCGCACATGCTTCAGGCGCCCTTCTTTTTCTTGGCAGCTTCCTTGCGGGCGCGGAACTTTGCCGCCCAGCCAGGCACTTCCTTTTGCGCCATGCGCTCAACGGCTAATGCGTCGCCGCTTACGTTCTTGGTGATGACGCTGCCCGACCCGGTAAAGCCACCATCACCAATGGTAACCGGTGCCACCAGCGACGTGTTCGAGCCGATAAAGGCCCCTGCCCCAATGTCGGTAAAGTGCTTGTCGTAGCCATCATAATTGCAGGTGATGGTGCCTGCGCCGACATTGGCATTTGCACCGATCCGTGCGTCGCCGATGTAGGACAGGTGGGGTACCTTCGCGCCTGCCTCGATGGTGGCCTTTTTCACTTCCACGAAATTGCCGATCTTGGCCCCGGTCCCGATATCCGCACCGGGGCGCAGCCGCGCATAGGGGCCAATATTGGCACCCCGCGCCACATGTGCGCCTTCAAGATGCGAGAAGGCTTTGATCGTGACATTGTCTTCAACCACGACGGCGGGACCAAACACCACATGCGGCTCCACCGTCACGTCGCGGCCAAGCTGGGTGTCATAACTGAAAAAGACCGTATCCGGAGCAATCAGTGTTGCGCCATTGTTCATGGCGCTTTCACGCAGGCGCTTTTGCAGAAGGCCTTCGGCACGCGCCAGCTCAATGCGTGAATTGATGCCGTGGACCTCATCCTCTGGAGCTTCCGCATAAGTGCATGCAAGCCCCTTGGCTCGGGCAACCTTCACAACGTCGGGCAGGTAATATTCGCCCTGCGCATTGTCGTTGTCGATTGCAGATAGGATGTCCCAGGCATGCTCGGCTGCCAGAACAATGGCGTTGGAGTTGCACAGGTTGCTCTGCTTTTCGGCCGGGCTTGCGTCCTTGTCCTCGACAATACGGTCAAGAGATCCGGATTTTTCGTCCACGATCAGCCGCCCATAGGCGTGCTTGGTTGAACACCTAAAGCCGAGCACGGCAACAGCCGCACCATCATCCAGCATGTGCCGCAGACGAATGAGTGTATCTGGCTGAATAAGCGGTACGTCGCCGTTGAGGACCATCAGGTCACCGTCAAAGCCCTTGAGCGCATCGCGTGCGGCCAGCACCGCATGAGCTGTGCCCAGACGGTCTTTTTGAATTGCCGCACCCGCGCCGGGCACGTCGGCGGCGACCTCTTCCATGCCGGGACCGACCACGATAACCAGATGTTCAGGGTCCAGCGCAACAGCGGCCGTCGCCACATGGCCGACAACGCTCTTGCCCGCCAGCTTGTGCAGAACCTTGGGCGTGTCTGAGCGCATGCGTGTGCCCTTGCCGGCAGCCAGGATGACGGCGGCAAAAGGTTTGGTGATGGGCGACACTGCACTCATAAATCGGGTCTCCAGACGCTTGTTCCAGCGGGCCGCATGGGGCCGACAATGTGCATAGAGCAGCCGGATGGTGAATTAAAATAAAGTATGATTGCTGAGCGTTACCAATACGTCTCCAACCATGTTTCCTGTAATCAGGAGGCTGAGACTGCCGCGGTTTCGGGCTCCAGTGCCACCTGCTTTTCAAGGGCAGCGCGCACGCGGGCCTGCTCGCCCTCGCGTGCCAGCCGCACCATCTCATCAATTGCCGCTCTCACCTGCGCCAATGTACCCACATCGGGCTTTGCCAACAGCAGGCCGGGATGGCCTGAGGGCAGGTGTTCCTCGCGCCGGTCAAACAGAGGCTCCGACAGCCGCTCGCCCGGCCGCGTCCCGGTGATCTTGATCTCAATGTCCTCGTCCGGCTCCAGCCCTGCCAGCCGGATCATCTGCCGCGCCATGTCGATAATGCGGACGGGCTCTCCCATATCGAGCACTACGATTGCCCCCACATTGCCTTCCGGCCCCTGCTCGCGCGCACTGGCAAACAGAACCAGCTGCACGGCTTCGCGGATGGTCATGAAGTAGCGGACCATGTCGGGATCGGTGACCGTCAGCGGCCCGCCTTTTTCAAGCTGCTTTTGAAACAGCGGCACGACAGAGCCTGCGGATCCCAGCACATTGCCAAATCGCACCGTCACAAACCGTGTGTTGCCCGCGCTCTGGCGCTGATCGATATCCAATGCCTGCGCATAGGCTTCAGCGACGCGCTTGGTTGCACCCATGATGCTCACCGGGTCGGACGCTTTGTCGGTGGAGATCATCACCATGACTTCGGCCCCATGCCGCACGCAGGCATCAGCCACATTGCGGCTGCCCAGTACGTTGGTGAGTACGGCTTCAGCCGGTTGCGGCTCCAGCATTGGCACATGCTTGAGGGCGGCGGCATGGAAAACCACCTGAGGTTTGGTGTCGGCAAATATCCGGTCGACCCGCTCTGCATTGCGCACGTTGCATAGCAGCGGGTGGCGTGGAATGTCCGGATAGTCGTCGCCCAGTGTCCG
The DNA here is from genome assembly GCA_964511745.1 of uncultured Parvibaculaceae bacterium. GTDB lineage: Bacteria > Pseudomonadota > Alphaproteobacteria > CGMCC-115125 > CGMCC-115125 > Pyruvatibacter. The sequence goes on along the minus strand of CAZEHX010000003.1, from coordinate 250,930 downwards.
GTCGATCTCATAAAGATTGTATTCGGACTGATCGATCAGCGTGATGGATGCTGGAGCAAAGCTTGCGATCTGGCGCACCAGTTCTGAGCCGATGGAGCCACCGGCACCGGTAATCGCCACCCGCTTACCTGCCAGCAGCTGTTCCATCGCAGCTTTATCGAGCATCGCCTGCGGGCGGCTCAAAAGGTCCTCGACATCCACCGGCTGCACTTCCAGCCGTGAGCCGTCTTCCTTGCGCAGGGTGCTTTGCGCGGGGATGCGGTCCAACCGCATGCCGAGATCAGACGCCAGCTGCAGCATCTGTGTGCGCCCCATGCCGCCGTCATAGGTGCTGGTAAGGACCAGCCGCTCCGGCCGCGCGCCGCGCCGCTCCAGCTTCTTGACAATGACCGGCATGTCGCTCAGCGGCCCATAAACACGCACACCGCGAATTGTGGTGCCAATGCGTGCAGGGTCATCATCGACAATACCCACCACCCGGTAAGGCGCGTCAGCATCCCGCAACATCTGCCGCTGAAAGGCTTCCGCTTGGTCGCCCGCGCCGACAATCAGAATTGGGACCCGCCAATGGGTACCGCGCTCCAGCAGCGTTGCCATGCGTCCATCATGGTAGGCGCGATAGATCAGCCGCGGACCTGCAAGCAGCGCTGCAAACACGAACATGTTTATGAGCACGACGGAACGCGGAATGAGCTCGGCCCGGAACAGGACGAACAGCGCCAGCAGAAAGATAAGATTGGCAATGACCGACACCCGGCCGATCAGCAGCGCATCATCGACGGACGCATAGCGCCACGACCCTCGGTCAAGACGCGAGCCCAACGTCACCGCCAGCGCCACAACGACAAACAGCCCCCATCCATAGGTGAGTGCCTGTGGGTCGTGATCGAGTGCGCCGCGACCAAGCCGCAGTGCGACCGCAATGGGGAACGCCATAATGGCGGCCGCAAGATCATGAAGCATGATCCCGGCGCGGCGGGTTGTCTTTTCGTATCGCACTGCCATCAAGGCGCCTGCTCAAATGCCTGGAACAATCAATGCCGACTCTATGGTGTAAAAGCGGCACGGATGAAGCCTGCCCAGTAGCAGAGCCCGCGCCCGGCTGCAAAACCTGCGTGAATAAAGTGGTGAACGACAGGAAGCAGATGCGCGCCTAGCTACGGGCCATGCTGCCGGGCCCATAAGGCTGCCGGGGGCCTGTGAGGGCCGGTCCCCGGGCGGCGCCACGGCGGATCCGCCGTCGCCGGACCGGCCGCGGTGAGGGCAAAGTTCCGGGACCCTTGGGGGCAGTGCTTGCCCGGCCAACGGCTGAGACCAGCGCGTTTAGCTCGGTCACCAGCCGTGCCGCTTCACGGCGCGATGCCTGTGCGCTTTGAACGGCACTGCTGACCCCATGCACCAGCGCCAGCAGGATCATTGACCCAATAAAAGCGCCGATCCCGACCAAACCTTCAACGGGTATTCCTTCAAACATCGCGGCATCCCTTCTTGCAGATCGCCAGGGACCGCCGGACTGACCCTAACGCACCCAACCCAATACAATGCCGCCGCGCCACTCCATGTATTCCGCATGGCTGAGCCAGCTGGCATCGAATTCCCAGTATTTCTCCGCCCTGTCTGCACAAACCGGGCCGGTCTGGCCCAATTCGGCACATAGCGGCGCTAATCAATGCACAAATGCGTAAGAATTGATTAGGACCGGGCCTTTTATGGTTAATTTTGTGGCAGGTTCTGCCCTCAACGAAGTCTGCGTGCCCAAAAATTAATCATTGTGGCCGCGCGCGCAGCAACGGCGTTGCGTGGCCTTGCCAGCACGCCTTGGCGTGGTCCGCGGGACTTTGGGATACGGGGACGCAGACGTTGTTTGACGGGCGGCCAAGGCGGGTTTACCAGCGAGTATTGAGGCCAGCGCCTTGATTCGGGCCGGTTTTACAGATCCGGGCCGGTCTGCCGGGGCAATCTGGACGGGGTTTATCTAACTGATGACGATGCCGTGGAACGGATTTGGCAATAAGAGGCTGGCACTTGCCGCTTGCTGTCTGGCCGCCTCGGTATCCTTGTCAGCCTGCGCACAATTCACCGACGAGCCGATTATAACCTCGTCGACACCGCCCCGCGCACCGATAGATGTCGCATCCCTTCCGCCGCCCGTGCCGGGCGAAAGTCTGGAAGTGCGTCTGGCGCGGCTTGAATATGATCTTGCCCAGCTGAAGCTCGATTACTCGGTCGTCCGGCCCAGTTTTGAAACTCTGGTGGCCCGCGAAAAAGATCTCGGCAGCCGTGTTGCGGCCATGGAAAGCGCATTCGGCCCGGTGACGGCTGCTGTGCCGGCAAAGCCTGCCAAGGCTCCTGCCCGGTTGGCACCGACATCTGCCGCTGTGCTGGCCGCACCGCCCTCCACTCCAACACAGCCGGACTCGTCTGCCCCCTTTGCCTTGCACCTTGCCTCCTACAAGAGCCGCGACCGATTGGTTGAGGGATGGCAGGAGTTGAAGGAAGGCCATCCTGCGGAATTGGCCAGTTTGACGGTTCGTATTCAACGAATCGACACCGGCGAGAATGGTGTTTTTCAACGCCTGATTGCAGGACCCGTCGCCTCGCGCACGGCGGCCGATGGCCTTTGCCGCACGCTCTCGGCGCAGGGCGTTTACTGTAAAACGGTGACGTTCAAAGGCGATACGCTTTAGCGTTATCTGTTGGGCGTAGACGATAATATCCCTTAAAATCAAGCGGTTGAGTCTAATCTGTATACGGATTAGACAGCCCTGTTTTGTTGGAAAAATGGACGTGCCTATTTATTGACCGCAGAGAAAAACGCACAAAATATATGCGAAATGGTGTCCCTAAAAAAGCTTGGCGTGCCCATATAAAAGGCGTCACACTCATGTGGAACATTAACTGATCTAGGAATCGCGTCCCCGCGCGGTGGCACCATATGGCAGTCAAAACGACGTTCGATCTTCTCCGTCTGCAAGGCGATGCGCTTTGGGCCGGTGGAGAGTTTGCTGCAAACATCCTGACGGGGCCAATCCTCGATCAGGTGGCCCCAAGTGGTGACGGACGCATACCGGTCCTTACCTTGCCGGGCTTTTCCGGACCTGAATTTTCTCTTCGTCCGCTCAACCGCTTTTTGAACAAGCACGGCTTTGTCGCCGACAGTTGGGGCCTCGGCCTCAATCGCGGTCCTGAGAGCATGGACTATATCGCGACGCTGGGACGCCTGCTGGGCGACCGCATCAAGATGATGTCGGACGAATATGGACGGTCAGTATCGCTGATCGGCCAGAGCCTCGGCGGCATTTATGCGCGCGAGCTGGCCCGCATGTTCCCCGATGAAGTTGACCGGGTGATTACGCTTGGCAGCCCCGCCCATGTGCTCAAGGATCAGCAGCATCTGATCAATCGCGGCGTCGGATTTGCCATGCGCTACTTCACCGGCCGACCGATGGAAGAATTGCTCAATGAGGCAGAACTCGAAGCGCTGACGCTGCACCGCCCGCCGCCCGGTGTGCCGCTGGTGGCGATCTTCAGCCCCTATGACGGCGTTGCGCATGCAGATACCACGGCTATTCCTGAGGAATACCTCGATCTGAATGACGGTGTGCCCCGCGAGAATATCGAAATCATCTGTTCGCATATCGGCATGGCTGTTAATCCGCTGGTGCTTTTGGCAGTTGCGGATCGTCTGGTTGTGGAGCGCGACGATTGGACGGCGTTCAATGCGCGCGACTACGTTCCCGAACCGCTGAAGGGTCTCCCCAAACTTTTTTTCCCGGAGCCCGCGATGCTGGCTAGGAGCAGCTTTGGATGCAGGAGAGCCGCTGCAGCTTAGCTGTCGGCTTCACACTTCCTGTGCCTGTGCAGGCAGCGCTGCAAGATGATTCACGTTCACCATTTCAGATACGAGTGAGGGCGCATGTCCGGTCTCTCCTGGGGCATTCTTGGCACCGGCTCCATCGCGCATGCGTTCGCCCGCGCCGTTGCCAAAAGCAAAGCAGGCACACTGGCGCGGGTCGGCAGCCGTAATGCTGAAACGGCGCAGACCTTTATCGACAAGCTGAAAGCTGATCCCAACGCGCAGGTGGCAGGTGGCGCTGCGACTTTCACCGCGTCAGGGAATTATGACGCCCTGCTGGCTGACCCCGCGGTAGACGCGATCTATGTGGCTACACCACATACCGGCCACGCCCAGTGGGCAATCCGTGCGGCACAGGCAGGCAAGCATGTGCTGGTTGAAAAGCCCGCAGCCCTCAATCATGCCGACACCATGGCCATGGTGGAAGCTGCCCGCGACGCAGGCGTCTTCTTCATGGAAGCCTTCATGTACCGGCTGGCGCCGCAAACCCGTAAGCTGGTTGACATGATTACCGGTGGCGAAATAGGACGGGTGCGGACGATAGAAGCAAGCTTTGGGTTTCATGCGGGATTTGACCCCAGCAGCCGGTTGTTTGCCAATGAGCTTGGCGGCGGCGGCATCATGGATGTGGGGCTTTATCCGGTATCCTTCGCCCGCCTCGTCGCCGGCGTGAATGCCGGCAAAGGCTTTGCAGATCCACTGACGGTGAGTGGTGCCGCGCGCCTCGGGGAAACCGGTGTGGACGAATGGGCTGCCACGCTGATGACCTTTGAGGGGGATGTCATTGCGCAGCTATCAACGGCGGTCTCCGCCTGGCTGCCTAATACGGCTAACGTCTATGGTGAAACCGGCTCGCTGCACATGCAAAGCCCCTGGCATGCGGGGGGCGTTGAATCCGGTAGCTCAAAGATTGAACTGCGCCGGTTCGGCAAGTCGCCTGAATTCATCGAGATTGAACAGCCGAACTGGCTCTATGAGACCGAAGCCGACCACGTGGCGGATTGCGTTGCGCGCGGCTTGACGGAAAGCCCGCTGATGTCCTGGGCGGACACCTTGGGTGATATGCGCGCGCTTGATGCGTGGCGTGCATCCACGGGATTCCGTTATGAGGCGGAAAGCATCAAGTCCGGCTGGCCCACAGCAAGCCGTTTGCCGCTGACGAAGAAGCCGGAGGCATCCATGCAGATGCGCGACATCAAGGGTGTCGCCAATCCGGTCTCAGCCCTCATCATGGGCTGTGATAACCAGACCAGCATGCCCCACGCAGCCATTCAGTTTGACGACTTCTGCATGCAGGGCGGCAACACCTTCGACACAGCGCATCTATATGGCGATGGGATCATGGAGCGGCTGCTTGGCCGCTGGATGAAGGACCGTGGCGTGCGCGACGAGGTGGTGCTGATCTGCAAGGGGGCCCATACGCCTGATTGCCGCCCGGATGCCGTCCGCCCGCAGCTTGAAGAAAGCCTCGAGCGTCTGGGCACCGACCGCGCCGACATCTATTTCCTGCATCGCGATGACGTTTCCGTCCCCATCGGTGAATGGGTGGATCTACTCAACGAGCTGAAGGACGAAGGGCGCATCAGCGTCTTCGGCGGCTCTAACTGGTCAAAGGAACGCATGGCGCAAGCCAATGCCTACGCGGCAAAGAACGGCAAACAGGGCTTCGGCGTGCTTTCCAACAATTTCTCGCTGGCGCGCATGAACAACCCGATCTGGCCCGGCGTCATGGCGTGTTCGGATGATGGCTACCGGACATGGCTGGAGGAAACCGGCACGGCTTTGTTCTCGTGGTCGTCGCAAGCGCGCGGCTTCTTTACCGACCGCGCCGGTCCGGACATCAAGGCGGATGCCGACCTGGTTCATGCCTTTTACAGCGACGAGAATTTTGAACGCCGCCGCCGGGCTATCGAGCTGGCTGAGAAAAGAGGCGTCGCGCCGATGACTATCGCGCTTGCTTATGTGCTGGCGCAGAACATGCCGACCTGCGCCCTTGTTGGTCCGCGCACACTTGAAGAACTCCGCGGATCGCTGGCGGTATTCAGTGTTCAGCTGAGCCCGGCAGAGACAGCCTGGCTGGACCTACGCGGCTAGGTCCATGCTCTGCTGTCGCTGCCTGCAGGTCGAATTTCGACTGCGCCCGGTTCTCCCGGTTCCAGCCTTTATGCAGCTCGCGTCTTGGCAAACATCGGAGCTTCTTCTTCGATGAGTGCTTTGAAGCTTGGCCGGGCATGGATGCGTGCGAGATAGGCCGACAATTGCGGCCAGCGTGATGCATCCGGCTTGTAGCCCGCATGCTGCAGATTGACGAACTGGGTAGCGACGGCAATGTCGGCAATCGAAAACGCATCGCCGGCAAGAAATTCGCCGTCACCAAGTTGCGTGGTCAGATAATCAAAGATCGCTGGCATACGCTCTGCCATTGCCTTTTCGGCAGCGGCAGGATCCGGCTCCTTGCCCATCAGAGTTGCCAGCGCGACCGGACGGAATACGCCCATGCCAACCGCGTTTGCCATTTCCGTGTCGGCATATTCTTCAAGCCAGCAGGCGTGCCCGCGTGCAAATCCGTCTGCAGGATAAAGCGGCGTATTTTGAAATGCCTGTTCCGCATAGGCGCAGATGGCCGATGAATCGGCGATTGTGTTGGGCTCGGGCCGGTCCGTATCCCGCAGCACGGGAATACGCTTCAACGGGCTGATTTCCTTGAACCAGTCCGGCGCCGGGAAAATGTTGATCTGTTCAAGCGTGTACTCAACGCCCTTCTCGGCCAGAAAGACCCTAACTTTGCGCACGAATGGTGATGCGGACAGGCCATAAATAACCAGTGCCATTTGTCGTCTCCCTGAGATCCATTGTCTTTGTTGATGTGGGGACTTCACGCCCGAATGCACAAATAAAATTTTTGCGATCCGGTTTCAGTATTTCACCCCGTGTCAGATAGCAGCCGATCCGGCAGGTTCGCTGAGGAGATAGCCCGCAAGGCTGGTGGCTGCTTCCGCAATCGCCCAGTCGAGAGAAATCTGTGATCCCGATGCCATCTCGCGGGCAAAATCCGCCATGATGACGATGGTCAGCGACGGCAGCCGTTGCAGGCGGGCAGCGGTCGTCCGCGCCGGCAGGTGATCCATCAGCTTCAGCAGGCGGGCGCTGACGGCCAGAATACCATCCGGTGCCAGATCATCCATCAAGCGATCGACGTCAAAGCGCGGGTCGGCTGCGATCTGCATCAGGAAGGTGGCATAGAGCCTGCCGCCTTCATCCATGCAGGCGCGCAGCATCGGTGCAATCGTCGCAGCCATCAGCTGCGTCATCTGACTTCCGGCACCTGCCGCATCAAGCTCGGCAATGAGCGCCAGCCGCTCCGAATCGATGCCCTGGATCCGGTCGGCAAATACCGCGCGAATGAGCGCTTCCTTGCTGCCAAAATGATAATGAAGCGCCGATTCATTGCGTGCCCCTGCGGCCCGCGTGATGTCGCGCACGGAAACGGCACCAAGCCCATTCTCCGCAAACAGCCGTTCAGCCGCGCGGATGAGTTTTGTCTTGGTGTTGGGATTTGATTGTTTTTGCTGCATTGCCGAACAAAATAATGGAAGACATTAGAAATCACAAGGGGCATAGTGCCCGCATGTGGGGACGAAATTTACGCACGGGATTCGCGGCGATGATCGCGGTCGCCTTAACGGGTCTGGCATTTGCCGGTCCCGCACAGGCGTGCACCACGTGTACTAGCATGTATACAAATTTCTCCCTGATGAGCGAGATCGTTTATCAGGTCGAGAAGGTGCACAGCTATCTCATGCAGGCGTTGGCGGGCGCTGAACTTGCCGCCCAGTCAGGCCAATTCAGCCAGGCAGCGCTGTTGCCATTGGGGCTGGGCTTCTCCTATGGCGCGCTGCATGCCCTTGGCCCGGGCCATGGCAAGCTTGTTGTCGCAGGTTATTTTGCCGGACGCCCTGCGCCCTTGCGTGAAGCCATTCGCATGGCCGGTGAGATTGCCGCCCTGCATGTGGGTTCCGCGGCGTTGATCGCCATTTTCGCCGCCATCCTGTTTGGTGGCGTCATTGATGCGTCGGGTTCTGCCTTCACCACCATCAAGCTCATCAGCTACGGTCTCATCGTGCTGGCAGGCGTTGCGATGATCTACCGCGCTGCCGTCACAGGGCTTGCGCCGCGGGGCATCACCCTGCCCTGGCCCGGTGGCCAGGCGGCAGCTGTATGTGGCTGCAGCCATGATCACCACGACGAAATCCATGACCATGACCATGACCACGAGCATGACCATGTGCTGGTCTCAAACAACCGCGAACGCGGCCTTCTGTCGCTTGCGGTCGGCGCGGTGCCCTGCACCGGCGCATTGATTGCCGTGCTGTTCGCGCTGGCAAGCGGTGCATGGGTGCTCGGCCTGCTGACGGTTGCGGCAATTTCAATCGGCATGGGTGTCACGCTGGCAGGCGTCGGCATTGCAACTATCTGGACACGCGGTCGCGTGTCACCAGCCGCCAGCGGCATGCTCACCTCTGTAAGTGCGCTTGGTGGCGTCGTGGTTCTGCTGGCCGGTGCCGCATTATTTTACGGCACCGCAATCAGTGCCTGAGACAAACAATAACCGCCTGCGGCAAACAGGCGAATAACAAGACGGCAAAGGGGAGAAGGCGGACATGCGTTATCTGCTGATCGCGATTCTGGTTATCGGTGCAGCCCTTGGTGGCGGCTATTACTATCTGGCCAATATGGCGGGTGACACCATGCGTGCGGGTGAGCCGCAGGGCACGGTGACGCCGGCTGAGGTTGTTGCCGCCAAGCAGGAAGCGCAGGCGCAAGCCGCCGACGCCATTGACGTCGATCAGCCCAAGCAGATCCTTTTCGGTGACCTGCATGTGCACACAACCTTCTCCACCGACGCATTCCTGTGGGCGTTGCCAATGAACTCAGGCCCCGGCGCGCATCCGGTTGCCGATGCCTGCGACTTTGCCCGGCACTGCTCAGCGCTGGACTTCTGGTCGATCACCGACCACGCGGAAGCCTCGACCCCGCGCCGCTGGAAGGAAACCAAAGACACGATCCGCCAGTGCAACGCGGTTGCCGGTGATCCTGCCAACCCGGACATGGTGTCGTTTGTCGGCTTTGAATGGACCCAGGTGGGCCGCACGCCGGACGATCACTACGGCCACAAGAACGTCATTTTCCGCGACCTTGAAGATGACAAGATTGCACCGCGTGCCATTGCGGCAGGTGGGCTTGCGACATCCGCCCTGCGCAACTCGGTCGGTAACCTGCCCGTCGCCACCGCCATCGTTGATTGGGAAAACCGCGCGCCTTATCTCAACTTCCGTGAGTTCATGCGCGAAACGCGGGCCGTACCCTCTTGCCCGGCGGACACACCTTCAAACGAGCTGAGCCCGGAATGCTTTGAGAATGCCGATACGCCGGGCGATCTGGCGCGCAAGCTTTATGACGAGTTGGAACTCGATCCGGTGGTTATACCCCACGGCACAAGCTGGGGCTTCTACACGCCGACAGGCACCACCTTCGACAAGCAGTTGAAGCCGAGTATGCAGCCTGAGCGGCAGGAACTCATCGAGTTGATGTCGGGTCACGGCAGTTCCGAGGAATACCGTTCATGGCGGTCGGCAACAATTGACGCGGAAGGCAACATCGCCTGCCCGGCGCCAAGCCACAACTATGTGCCCACCTGCTGGCGTGCTGGTGAAATCATTCGCAGCCGCTGTGAAGCTGCAGGTGAGAGCGACGAGACATGCACCACCCGCGCTGAAGAAGCCCGCCATAATTTTGCGCAACTTTCGATTGCCGGGCACCTGACAATCTCCGGTGAGGACTCAGAAGAGTATCTGGATGCCGGCCAGTGCCGCGATTGTTTCCTGCCGCCCTTCAACCACCGTCCGGGTACGTCGGTTCAATACGGCATGGCCATCACCAATTTTGATGAGCCGGAAAACCCGCGCCGCTTCAACTGGGGCTTCATTTCCTCAAGCGATACCCACCGCGCCCGCCCGGGCACCGGCTACAAGGCTGTCGACCGCGAATACCAGTCCGACGCACGCGGGCCGCGCAGCCAGGAATGGATGGACCGGCAGCGTTTGAATAAGGGTGAGGTGCTGCCCTACTCCCTGCCGCTGACGCAGGAAGACATCGCAGACGTGCCCGGCTTTCAGCTCACCGAGTTTGAACGCCAAGGTTCATTCTGGACCGCCGGTGGCCTTGCTGCCGTACATTCCGAAGGCCGCGACCGCGACGCCATCTTTGACGCCCTCAAGCGCAAGGAGACGTTTGGTACGTCGGGCCCACGCATGCTGCTGTGGTTTGACATGATCAAGCCGGCCACTGTGCCAGCGGTTGACGACACGGCGGCAGAAGGTGAAGAGACACTGGAGCCTGACGCCGAAGCTGTCGAAGCAGACGCTGAAGTCGTGGATGTGGAGGTCGCAGAAGTCGCGTCCGATGCAGAGCCCGAACTTGTTGCCGTCATGGGCTCAACGGTTGAGTCAGACGAAAACCCAACTTTCCGCGTCCGCGCCGTCGGGGCCTTCAAGCAGAAGCCGGGCTGCCCTGAATCTGCAAGCGCAGGTCTGCCGGAGGACAAGTTTGAAAGCCTGTGCCGTGGCGAATGCTACAACCCGACGGATACCCGCAACGTGATCGACCGGATCGAGATCATTCGTATCCGCCCGCAGATTGATGGCACTGAGGATGTGGCGGATCTGGTGGATGATGCCTTCATCACCCATCAGTGCGAGCCGGACCAAAGCGGCTGCAGCTTCACCTTCACCGACCCCGAATATGCAGAACTTGGCCGCGATACGCTCTATTACGCGCGTGCGGTGCAGGAAAAGACGCCAACCATCAATGGTGCCAATCTGCGCTGCGAGTTTGATGCGGACGGCAACTGCATCAAGGTCAATCCATGCTACGCCGATTTCCGCACCGACGCGGATGAGGCCTGCCTCGCAGATGTTGGTCACCGGGCATGGTCATCGCCGATCTATGTGAACTGGCGCGGTTAAGGCCGGACGCAAAGCTGCGGAGATAAGAGCTGTGAGCGATAAAAGCCGGATGCGTATCGCCGGTGCCGCCGTCGTGGCCGGCCTGTTGCTGGGCCTGTGGGGCGCGCTTGCCGAAAATCCATTCGCCCAATGGGGCGGTGGTGATGGCATTGCCGCTTCGGTCAATGATGCCGTTGTCACCAGCGACGACCTGACCCTTGCGGTCGAAGCCGTCGCCGCCGACAAGCGCAACGAAATGACCCAGGCTGACCGTGAGCGTATTTTGGCGCGGCTGATCGACGAGGAATTGTTGATCCAGCGCGGCATCGAAGTTGGTCTGGTGGACAGCGACAGCACCGTACGCAAGGCCATCGTCAATGCGATGATCATCACGGTGCTTGGCGATGCAGCAGCGCGCGAACCTACTGAAGCAGATCTCGAAACCCTCTACAGCGAAAGCCCGGCTTTGTTCTCTGGGCGCGGTCGGTATCACGCAGAACAGCTATTTGTGCGCAAAGGCGAGCAAAGCGCCGCCACGATTGCGGCCATCACGTCCGGTCTTGCGGCGGGCGAAGATTTTGCAGCGCTTCGGGCAAAGCACGGTGACGCTGTCAACCTGCCCATGCCCAGGGGCATGCTGCCGCAGACAAAGCTTCGGGAATATACGGGCCCCACAGCAGCCGCAGCGATTGCGCAGATGCAAGCGGGCGACGTCAGCGGGCCGGTTGTGGTTCCCGGCGGTGTCAGCTTCTTCCGTGTGGTGGCGTTGGAGCCGGGCACACCGCGTCCTTTCGCGGACGTAGAGCCATTGGTTGAGGCCGAGTTCATGCGTCGTCGCGATGATGATGCCTTGCGCCAATATCTGGACTGGCTGTGGTCGCGCGCGGAGATCGACTTTGCGGACGGTTACACTGCCAATCCGGAATTGCGGCCGTGATCTGCAGGGCTATATCCGTCGCGCTGTTCGGCTTTGTCCTGGCACTTGGTGCGGGCCCGCCGGCTCAGGCGCACACACGCAGCCAGACCATGTCGTCCCTGTCGATCGACGCTGACCGGTTGACGGTTCAGTTTCGCGCCAGCGCCCGCGAGGTGACACGTCTCGGTGTACTTGATCCACAGGCGGAAGGTCTGCCTGCATTGCTGGCCGCACATCTGGTCCAGTCATTGGCAGTCCGGCGTGGCGGCGAACCATGCCAGCTTCTGGACGCGCCCAAACCACGCAAGGCGGCCACCGCCGAACTTCAATTCGAGCTGACCTATGGCTGCCCGGCGGAGAATGCCGATGCGCCGATCGAATACACCAACAACGCCTTTTTTCCCGTCGCCAGCCGACACCTGCATTTTGTCCGTGCCCGTGCGGCTGACGGAGCCTTTGAAGAACGGCTGTTGACGGCGACCCATCGCAGCGCGGTTTTCTCCTTCGCCAGCGACGGCAGCGTGGCACCGGTTGAGGAAAGCGCCCTTACCACCCTCGCCCGCTATGTGGCGCTCGGTACCCAGCACATTCTTGAAGGCATCGACCATGTGGCCTTCCTCATCGGCCTGCTGTTGCTCTGCAGGCGCTTGCGGGATGTGGTGTTTGTGGTGACCGGCTTCACCATCGGCCACAGCATCACTTTGAGTTTGGCAGTTCTTGGATTGGCTGTGCCCAACCCGCCCGTCGTAGAAGCACTGATTGCCTTCACCATCATGCTGGTGGCAGTGGAAAGCATGGCAGCGCCCAAAGGCCTGTCAGCCCGAGGCATCATGGCGGCGGTCGGATTGATGCTGGTGCTTGGCGCACTCTCACTCATTCTGGGGAGTGCTTTGCCCCTGAGCGTCTGGCTCGGACTTGCCCTGCTGGTTGCAGGCTATGCGTGGCTGACGCGGGATGAGGCATTGGCGGGCCGATTGCTGCCGGTGCTCACTGGCATCTTCGGGCTGGTGCATGGCTTTGGATTTGCCGGTGTGCTGCTCGAACTCGGGCTGCCGGCAGAACGTCTGGCGCTTGCACTATTCGGCTTCAATGTCGGCGTTGAGCTGGGGCAGTTGCTGCTGGTCGCCGGCGTCTGGGGCATTGCCATGCTTGTGGCTCCGCGCCTGGGCAGCCCAGCCACACTCAGCATCCGCACCGCTGCGGCGGCGGGCCTTTGCATGGCCGGAAGCTACTGGTTTGCCCTGCGCGCCTTCGGTTAGCTGGCCTCTCCGAGACAATCTGCCATGCTGTCGGCCAGTCCATGCAGCAGTGCCGGATAAAGATCTGGTCCGGGCACCAGTGATGCACCGACCGGATCAAGCACAGCCGTCTTAGCTGCAGTGCCCTGCATTATCGCGTCCAGAATGGACGGCCGGAACTGCGGCTCCGCGAAAACGCAGACAGCCCCGCGCTCGGCAATCCGTGCATGAATTTCCCGCACACGCTTTGCACCCGGTGCCACGTCCGGTGATACCGTCACCGACCCAACGCCGGCCAGCCCGTAGCGTGCTTCAAAATACTGATAGGCATCATGGAACACGATAAAGGGCCGTGATTGGACCGCTGAAAGTTGTGCCGCAATTTCCTGATCCAATGCCTTCAGGCGCTTGGCCTGCGCATCATGCCGGGCGCGATAAGTTACGGCATTTTCTGGATCAAGTGATGCCAGCGTCTCCGCAATCGCTGCACTGAGCACAATGGCATTGCGCGGATCAAGCCACACATGGCCGTCGACCATTTCGTCCGCATGCTCGTCAGCGTGATGCTCATCAGTGTGATGCTCATCAGCGTGATGCTCATCAGCGTGATGCTCATCAGCGTGATGCTCATGCCCGTGGTCATGTTCATCACCGTCATCATCATGCTCGTCGCCATCATCATGTGCATGAGCGTCCCATATGCCGCCCGCGCGCAGATGATGCAGCATGATGCCATCAAGGGCCGTCATTTCGATAATCGTTGCATCCGGCGCGAGTGTAGCCAGCTTTCCATCAAGAAAGGTCTCAACCTGCGGTCCGGCCCAGATTACGATGTCTGCCTGATTGAGCGCCCCGGCATCTGACGGTTTAAGGCTATAGCTGTGCGGCGAGGGACCACCGGGGACCAGAAGATGCGGCGACCCGGCATCCCCCAGAATGCCACCGGCAATGGAATGCAGCGCAGGCACGGTTGCCACAACTTGGGGTTCCGCCCGCGCGGCACCACCGGCAAGGATCAGAACCGCAAGAGACAGGCACAAAGACTGGACAAATGTTTGCATTGGGGTACCCTCGCGGTTAAGAACTAATATGTTATATTATCACAATATGTGATCCCGCAAGCCCCTCCGCAAAAAATACGGACGAGTGTCGCCATGACCGCCAGCGCCTTCCCGCCAAGCACCCATAATCACGATGCCTGCCGCAAAGGCGCAATGGCACAGGCCGAGCAGATTCTGGGCAAGAGCAAAGCCCGTCTCACGACGGATCGCCGCGCCGTGTTGGAAGCATTGCTGGATGACCATCGCGCCCAGGGCGCCTATGACATCATGGAGCGGATCGACTGGCGTGGCCGCCGCCCGGCACCGGCGGTTGTCTATCGCGCGCTTGATTTTCTGGTGAGCAACGGTCTTGCCCACAAAATTGAAAGTCTCAACGCCTTCATGGCCTGCCCGCATGCGGGCCACACGAACAGGCCGATGATCATGATCTGTACCGATTGCGGACAGGTAGCCGAATTCGAAGCACCAGCCATTGACCGCGCCATATCCCGCGCGGCCAAGGCCAGCGGGTTTTCACCGGCATCAACCACCGTTGAAGTGGCCGGTTTGTGCGGTGCCTGCGCATGACCAACGCCGCGCCCCTGATTTCCGCTGAAGAGCTGAGCGTCACAATAGGCAAGCGCACGCTTCTCGACGCCATAAGCCTCACCGTTTCGCCTGGCGAAATTGTCACCGTCATCGGTCCCAATGGCGGCGGTAAGACGACGCTGGTGCGCGCTTTGCTGGGCCTGCAGGCATTGAGTGCCGGGCGCATCAAACGGCGTAAGGGGCTGACCATCGGCTATGTGCCGCAAAGCCTGACACTTAACCCGATGATGCCGGTGAGCGTATCGCGCCTGTTGACCGCCACCATAAGTGCCGGCCGTGAGGTTGTTTCAGCCGCACTTAAAGAGACCGGCGTTGCCCATCTGATTGATGAATCCGTCCACACATTGTCCGGCGGCGAATTTCGCCGGGTGCTGCTGGCCCGCGCCCTTTTGCGGCGTCCGGATCTGCTGGTGCTGGATGAACCGGTGGCGGGTGTCGATCATGCAGGCGAACTGGCGCTCTACGCGCTGATCCAGCGCATTCGCGATGAGCGCGGCTGTGGCGTGCTGATGGTGTCGCATGACCTGCATGTGGTGATGGCAGCGACGGATAATGTGATTTGTCTCAACGGACATGTCTGCTGCACCGGACAACCACATGAAGTATCGCAGCATTCCGAATATGTGCGCCTGTTCGGCCCCAAGGCAGCCGACGCCCTTGCCTTCTATGAGCATCATCATGACCACGAGCACGGCATTTCCGGCGACGTAGCACATGAGCATGATCATTCGCACAAGGATCACCCCCATGCTGGATGATTTTTTCGTGCGCGCCATGCTGGCGGCGATCGGCGTTGCCGCCATGGCTGGTCCACTTGGCAGTTTCGTCGTCTGGCGGCGCATGGCTTATTTCGGCGATACCACGGCGCATGCCGCCCTGCTGGGTATCGGCCTTGGCGTTGTACTTGGCATTGACCTGACGCTCGGCGTTGCTCTGGTTACGGTCAGTGTCGCGCTGCTGCTGCTGGCAATGGAACGCCGCATCGGTCTGGCACTGGATACGCTGCTTGGCATTCTCGCGCACACGTCATTGGCGCTCGGCGTAACGATCATTGCGCTGACACCTGGATTGCGAGTGGACCTGACGGCCTATCTGTTTGGTGATGTGCTGGCGGTGTCGGTCACCGATATAGCCGTCATTGCATCATTGGCCGCTGTTGTTCTGGCAAGCCTCGCCGCCATCTGGAAACCGCTGGTGGCCGCCACAATGGACGAGGAACTGGCCGCAGCCGAAGGTGTCAATACGGACCTCCACCGGATTGCCCTTGTGCTGCTGTTGGCCGTGATGATTGCCGTGGCCATGAAAGTCGTCGGCGTCTTGCTGGTGACAGCCCTGCTGATCATTCCCGCAGCGGCCGCCCGCCGCCTATCTTCGTCACCTGAGCAGATGGCCGTTATCGCCGGGCTTTTGGCGATGCTGGCGGCGATTGGCGGGCTTTTTCTATCGCTTTACCTCGACACCCCCTCCGGCCCCTCAATCGTGCTGGCGGCGGCTTTTATCTTCGTGGTGAGCCTGCTGCCCTTGAGGTCCGTGCGGGGGTAGACTTGGGGGGATTCGGCAAATGGCCGAATAAGCGACGAGGGGACACAGGTAGATGTCACAGACCACAACCCGCAGAGGCTTGCTGACACGGGCGCTTGATGGCGTGGAACGCGCAGGCAATGCCCTGCCCGACCCGGTCACGCTCTTTGCCCTGATGATCGTGCTGGTTGTCGTGGCATCGGTCATTGCCTCGATTGCAGGCGTGTCGGTGGCCCATCCCGGCACCGGCGATGTGGTGGTGGCGCAGAACCTTCTCTCCGCCGAGCTGGTCCAGCGGCTGTTTGTGGAGATGCCGAAGACTTTCACCAGCTTTGCGCCGCTTGGCTATGTGCTGTTGGTGATGCTCGGTGTCGGTGTAGCGGAAAAAACCGGCTTTTTGACAGTTGCCCTGCGCTCGCTTGTGTCCGGCGTGTCACCGCGCCTCATCACGGCAGCGCTCGTCTTTGCCGGTGTCATGTCGTCGCTGGCAGCGGATGCTGGATACGTAGTGCTCATTCCGCTGGGGGCTGCCATCTTCATGGGCGCAGGCCGTCACCCGGTTGCAGGGCTGGCCGCGGGCTTTGCCGGTGTCGCAGGGGGCTTCAGCGCCAACCTTATTCTGACACCGCTTGATCCGCTGCTTGCAGGCATCACGCAGGAAGCCGCCCGGCTTGTGGCGGCTGACTATGTGGTGGATGTCACCGCCAATTATTATCTGATGCTTGCTCTGGTGCCGCTATTTGTGGTGGTCGGCACCTGGGTGACGGACCGCTTGGTTGAGCCGCGCTTGCCTAAATGGACACCGCCCGAAACACCTCTAGCCGGTGCAACGCCTGAGGCCGACGTCTCAATCGTCGAGCGGCGCGGTATGCAGGCGGCGCTGATGTCGCTGGTCCTGGTCGCCGTCGGCGTTACGGCGCTTGCATGGGCACCGGGCTTTCCCCTGCGTGGTGCGGATGGAAGTTTCCTGCCGCTGATGCGTAGTCTCGTGGCCATCATGTTTCTGGCCTTCCTCATTTGCGGCATCACCTACGGTGTCACCACGCGCATTATCAAGTCGGACAAGGACGTGGTGCGGATGATGGCGGACGCCATGTCTGACCTTGGCGTCTATATCGTGCTGGCATTCATTGCCGCGCATTTCATCGCCATGTTCAGCTGGTCAAACCTCGGCATCATTACCGCTGTTGTCGGGGCAGACAGTCTGCGCTCAATCGGCTTTGAAGGGGCACCGCTATTGGTGTCGCTCATAGCGCTGGCAGCGGGCATCAACATTCTGGTCGGCAGCGCCTCCGCCAAATGGGCGTTTCTTGCGCCGATCTTCGTACCGATGCTGATGCTACTGGGCCTGTCGCCTGAAGCCACCCAGGCGGCCTACCGCATCGGTGACAGCTCCACCAATATGATCACGCCGCTGCTGCCCTATTTCCCGCTGATCCTGATTGTCGGCAAACGCTATGACCCGAATTTCGGCATCGGCACATTGGTCGCCACCATGCTGCCCTTTGCCTTTGCGTTCGGCATTGCGTCCACGGCGCTTTTCGTCGTGTGGATGATGTTCGGCCTGCCGCTTGGCCCCGGTGTTTCCGAGACCTATCTCCCTGCCTTCTAAAAAAGCATTTTGCGTAGCTCAAATACGCGATAGGCTTTCCGGCAATAAGCAATAAGCAATAAGCAATAAGCAATAAGCAACAAGCGTGGGCAAAAGACCTGCGCATCCAAGGGAGTTGGACAAATGAGCGATCAATATCACCTGCTCATCGGCGGCAAGCTCGTTGATGGCGACATGACCATGGATGTGGTCAATCCGGCGACCGAGGATGTTGTAGCGGTTGCCCCGCGCGCCAGCGAAGCCCAGCTGGATCAGGCTGTTGCCGCCGCAAAGGCCGCATTTCCCGCATGGGCAGCGACGCCGATTGAACAGCGCCGCACGGTCATCAATGCCATCGCAAATGCCATTGAGGCGGAAGCTGAAGGCTTCGCCCGGCTGCTGACCCAGGAACAGGGCAAGCCGCTGTCCGATGCGACTGGCGAAGTGTATGGCACCATTGCCTTCATGCGGTATTTCGCCTCGCTGGATATGCCGGTGAAGGTGCTGGACGACAATGAAGGCCGCCGCGTCGAGGCCCATCGCAAGCCGCTTGGCGTCATCGGTGCGATCGTGCCGTGGAACTTCCCGATGATCCTGATGGCCTTCAAGCTGCCGCCTGCCCTGCTGGCCGGTAATACGCTGGTGCTGAAGCCCGCGCCGACAACGCCGCTGACAACGCTGAAGATGGCTGCTTTGCTGAAAGACATCGTGCCTGCCGGCGTGGTGAACGTCATCACCGATGCCAACGATCTTGGCGCACCGATGACGGCGCATCCCGACATTCGCAAGATTTCCTTCACCGGCTCAACCGCAACCGGCGCCAAGGTGATGGCCGGTGCCGCGAGCCTGTTGAAGCGTGTGACGCTCGAACTGGGCGGCAATGATGCGGGCATCGTGCTCGACGATGTGGACCCGAAGGAAGCAGCACCGCAGCTGTTCAATTCGGCGTTCCAGAACTCAGGCCAGGTCTGCATCGCCATGAAGCGGCTCTATGTGCATGAGAGCATTTACGATGAGATGTGCGACGAACTGGCGAAGCTCGCCGAAGCCGCCATCATCGGCGACGGTCTTGAACAGGGCACGCAGCTTGGGCCGCTGCAGAACAAGATGCAGTATGACCGGGTGAAAGACCTGATCGAGGATGCGCGCGGCAACGGCAAGATCATTGCCGGCGGCACGACACCCGACAAAAAGGGCTACTTCATCCGCCCGACCATTGTGCGCGACATAACGGACGGCACGCGTCTCGTGGACGAAGAGCAGTTCGGCCCGGTATTGCCGGTGATCAAATATTCGGATGCCGATGATGCCGTCGCCCGCGCCAATGCATCGCCCTATGGGCTTGGCGGTTCGATCTGGGCCAAGGACATCGACCGCGCCTATGCGCTGGCCGACAAGATGGATTCAGGCACGGTCTGGGTGAACAAGCACGCAGAACTCGATCCGATGATCCCCTTCGGAGGCGCGAAAATGTCCGGCGTCGGCGCCGAACTGGGTGCTGACGGGCTGGAAGAGTTTACCCAACTCAAGATCATCAATATGGCGCGCTAAGACATATTCATTACAAACGAAAAGGGCCGCTGCATCGCAGCGGCCCCTTTTTGTTTGGTGCGGCGGCAGATGCCGCATGGATCCTCCGGTCAAGCCGGAGGATGGCGGGCGTTTTTGTGGGCGAACAAAAAACCCAGATCGCCATTGTCCGGTTTAACCGGACAATCCATTCGGCCGCTGCACCACTCTCAGGTGTCAGTACACAACCACGCTGCGGATGCTTTCGCCTGCATGCATCAGGTCGAACCCCTTGTTGATGTCTTCGAGCCCCAGCGTGTGGGTGATCATCGGATCAATGTCGATCTTGCCGTCCATGTACCAGTCAACGATCTCAGGGACGTCCGTACGCCCGCGTGCGCCGCCGAATGCCGTACCGCGCCAGTGGCGGCCGGTGACAAGCTGGAACGGCCGCGTTGAAATCTCAGCGCCCGCCGGTGCCACGCCGATAATGATCGACTGGCCCCAGCCCTTGTGTGCACTTTCAAGTGCCACGCGCATGACATCAGTATTGCCGATGCACTCGAACGTGTAGTCGCCGCCGCCACCTGTGATGTCGATGAGATGCGCCGTCAGGTCGCCCGTCACCTTGGAGGGATTAACGAAATGGGTCATGCCGAACTTGCGGCCCCATTCGGCGCGGTCGTCATTGAGGTCAACGCCGACGATCATTTTCGCGCCGACCATGCGCAGGCCCTGCACCACGTTGAGGCCGATCCCGCCGAGCCCGAAGACGATGGCAACGGAGCCTTCTTCGACTTTGGCGGAATAGATGACGGCCCCAAGACCGGTGGTGACGCCGCAGCCGATGTAGCAGATCTTGTCGAACGGCGCGTCCTTGCGGACTTTTGCCAGCGCGATCTCCGGCACCACCGTAAAATTCGAGAAGGTCGAGGTGCCCATATAATGAAATATCGGTTTGCCGTTGACGGAGAACCGGCTGGTCCCGTCCGGCATCAGCCCCTGCCCCTGTGTCGCGCGGATTTTCTGGCACAGATTTGTTTTCGGATTGAGGCAGTATTCGCAGGTGCCGCATTCAGGCGTGTAGAGCGGGATCACATGGTCATCGACGGCAAGCCCCGTCACACCCGGCCCGACTTCGCGGACAATGCCTGCGCCCTCATGGCCGAGGATCGACGGGAAAATGCCCTCGGGATCCTTGCCCGACAATGTGAACTCATCCGTGTGGCAGATGCCGGTCGCCATGATCTCAACCAGCACCTCGCCCTCGCGCGGGCCTTCCAGATCAGCGTCCACGATTTCAAGCGGACGTCCGGCTTCAACGGCAAGGGCGGCACGGGTCTTCATGGCGGCGGTCTCCTGATGACGTGATGCGCCTAGCAATAGGCACTGACAGCTACATGAGCAAGACGCCGCTTGCGGGTTGGGTGGCGCTGGCAAAGGCAAACAGCAGACCGAACACCACGAGCAGCAGCCCGCCGACAATCGCAAGACCATGCACGGCCAGCGCGATGCGGGTGTCGTCCAGTCGGGTGATGGTCCAGGCGGCATCGCGAGCCCCGACGGCCACCAGTGCGATCAGCGCCACGGCGAGGGCTGTGCCCGCAGACATGGCCAGCACGGCGGCAATCCCGGCAACAGTCATCCCGACGGCCTGCGCAAAGACCAGCACCAGAATGGCGCCGGAACATGGACGTATGCCGATGGAGAGGACAATGCCGACCATCTCGCGCAATGAGCTTGCCTGCGTTGCCTGCTGCGGTGTTGGAAAATGCACATGGCCGCAATCTTCGTCATGTACATGATCGTGATCGTGCCCGTGTTCATGGTCATGCCCGTGTTCATGGTCATGCCCGTGGTCATGACTGTGATGATGATGGTGATGGCTGTCGGCCCCAAACGAGAAGCCGAATTGCGGAGCCAGCGCCCGCGCCGACCGCCAGACAAGCCAGAGGCCGACCAATCCCACGAGCGCGAAGCTTGCGGCCTCAAGCCACTGGACGAACAGACCCGACGAGCGCAGCGCCAGCCCGAACAGCGAAACAATGCCAACCACAATAATAATGGCGGTCAGCCCCTGCATGAAGGATGACGCGGCGGCCAGCAAAAGACTGCGGCGCAGCGCCGTCGGTTGGGTCAGCAGATAGGTCGAGAGCACGGCCTTACCGTGTCCCGGGCCTGCCGCATGGAACAGCCCGTAGAGGAATGACAGCGAGATCAGCCCCCACGCGGCCGCCGCTGATCCTTCCGCCCGAAGCGTGCGTATGGCCCCGGCAAGCGCTCGATGCAGGCGTTGCTGCTCGCTTTGCACATACAGAATCGTCCGGGTAATAAATGAGGGCTCAACTTGCTGGTTTTCAACAAGATTTGATGTCGAATCAATCGCATCAACTTGTGCTGACACAGGCCCACTCGCCAGCATCCCAAGCCCGATGAGCAGGCAGAAAATCATTGCCCGCATTTTACTCTTCGGCCTCTTGTGCGACGCGTGTATCTTCCGGCCGGCAGTCGATCGTCACCTGCTCGGCAAAGTTGGCGCCGAGACTGTCCGGCCCCTGATCCATCCGGTCGAGGGCGGCAGCCAGGCTGATCATTTCGAAGGTCGGTGACGGCCTGGTCAGTACGCTGGTGCAGGTCGCAGGCGGGGCACCCGTCATCAGGACACCGGTTTCCTTTTCGTGCAGCATCTCGATGAAATAATCCGGGTCATAGACCGAATAGGTGACCGGCCAGTCGGTCAGGTCCACGGGGGCGTCGAGTTCCGCGTTGAAGCTAAGCTCAAGCCGCTGATCCGACCGTAATCGCGCTGAGGCATCACGCCCTATGATGGTCAACCGACCGTCTTTGCCTTCAACCCGCATCAGATAACCGAACTCGGCGATGCTCTCGATCATCTCGACGGCATAGGCCAAAAGCTGCTCATCGGCGGGGACGTTACCCTGCGCCAGATCAAAACCTTCGAGCTGAAATACGGTGTAGAACTCGTCGAACGCCCAGACATGCCGGAAGCCTGAAAGCTGGCCATCCTCATCAAAGACCGACGACACCGTCATGTCGATCCACACATGCGGGTGCGCTGCGGCGGGCACCATCAATGCCAGCCAGAGCGCCCCGACAACCCACAAAATCCGCATTCTTGAACTCTTCCACCGGTTTGCCGCACATCTCATGTGCCTGTGCAAAGTCATGATCTGCACCATACCTCACAGTGCCCTAAAATCGCAGGCGGAGGATGCAATCGGGCAGCGACAAATGGCCATAGAGGGCCTGATTGTGTGATAGGCTTCCATAATGTGGATGCCCTATTCAGTCGGTATCAGCGGCGTATGTCAGCAAATACCGGCGTCACACCATTTAAATCCGACACACAAGGAGACCCCCCAAGTGAGCTACCCGATTGAAGATATCGAGGGCATTGGCCCGGCCTATGCTGAAGCGCTGGCAAAGGCCGGCATCAAGACCACCGAAGATCTGCTGGCCATTGGTGCCGCAAGGAATGGCCGCGGCGACATCGCCCGCGACAGCGGCCTGTCCGAAAAGCTCATCCTGAAATGGGTGAACCATGCCGACCTGATGCGCATCTCCGGCGTCGGCGGCGAATATGCCGAGCTGCTTGAGGCGGCAGGCGTGGACACGGTGAAGGAACTCCAGCACCGCAATGCTGAAAACCTCGCCGAAGCGATGGACAAAACCAACGCCGAGAAAAACCTGACCCGCCGCGTCCCCAATGCCGAAACCCTCGCCAAATGGATCGAGCAGGCCAAAGGTATGGAGCCGGGCGTCAGCCACTAGGCCCACAAATGCATGATGAAAGGCCGGGCAGCAATGTCCGGCCTTTTTTGCAAAGCGAGTGACGTGCTGGAAAAAGAAATGGTGAGCCCGTCCGGGTTCGAACCGGAGACCTACTGATTAAAAGTCAGTTGCTCTACCAGCTGAGCTACGGGCCCATGCGGCAACTGGTGGGACTCAAGGGTCCGGCAGCGCATGTGTGGCGGGAAACTAGGGGCGCGGGTGGCTAAGGTCAACCTGCTATTGGCCTGATTCAGCGCGTCATTTTGGGCTTAAAGCGGCTCAATGTCCCCGGCCTCGCGCTGGGCGTAGAAGTCGGCGACGAAAGCCTCGAAACGCTGCTCGGCAATGGCGGCGCGCATCTGGCCCATCAGCCACTGATAATAGGCCACATTGGCCCAGGTAATGAGCATTGCCGCCAGATATTCGCCGGATTTGACCAGATGATGCAGATAGGCGCGCGAATAGACGCTGGTGGCCTCGCAGTCGCTTTGCGCGTCCAGCGGGCGCGGATCGGCGGCGTGGCGGGCATTCTTGAGGGTGACGCGGCCATGCCGGGTGAAGGCCTGGCCATGGCGGCCTGAGCGGGTCGGCATCACGCAATCAAACATATCGATGCCGCGCCGCACGGCCTCCACCAGATCTTCCGGCGTGCCGACGCCCATCAGGTAGCGCGGCTGGTTTGTCGGGAGTGCCGGGGCAGCAGCTTCGATGGTCTCCAGCATCGCGCCCTGCTCTTCGCCGACCGACAGGCCGCCAAGCGCATAGCCGTCAAAACCGATATCCACCAACGCCTGCGCGTGGGCGAGCCGCAGGTCGGGATAGGTTGAGCCCTGCACGATGCCGAACAGCGCCTGACCTTCTTTTCGGTGTGGCTGATCCGCGAAGGCCTGCTTGGAGCGTCTGGCCCAGCGCGTCGTCAGCTCCATGCTGGAGGTCGCCTGCTCACGGGTGGCGGGATAATCCGTGCACTCATCAAGGATCATTTGGATATCCGCGCCCAGCAGGCACTGGATCTCAATCGACCGTTCCGGCGTCAGGGAATGGGCGGAGCCGTCAATATGGCTCTGGAAGGTAACGCCCTCCTCCGTCATCCGCCGCAGCTTGGCGAGCGACCAGACCTGAAAGCCGCCCGAATCCGTGAGGATCGGCTTGTCCCAGTTCATGAAGCGGTGCAGGCCGCCAAGGGCTGCGACTTCTTCGGCACCCGGCCGCAGCATCAAATGATAGGTATTGCCCAGCACGATATCGGCCCCCGTAGAGGCGACGGTCTGCGGCAACATGGCCTTGACGGTGCCCGCAGTGCCCACCGGCATGAATGCGGGTGTACGGATGATCCCGCGCGGGGTTTCTATGCGGCCTGTGCGGGCCGCGCCGTCAGTGGCATCAAGATGAAATTTAAACGCGCTCACGCTCAGGCTCCGTCGGCGGAATTGGGGAACAGCAGGCTTGAATCCCCGTAGGAATAGAACCTGTAGCCGGTTTCTATCGCATGCGCATAGGCCGCGCGCATGGTGTTGAACCCGGCAAAGGCCGAAACCAGCACAAACAGCGTGGATCGCGGCAAATGAAAGTTGGTCATCAGGATATCCGCTGACAGGACCTTATGCCCCGGCTTGATGAAGATGTCCGTTTCACCGCTGAACGGATGAAACATGCCCGCGTCGTCCACCGCCGTCTCCAGCAGCCGCAGCGACGTGGTGCCGACCGCGATGATGCGGCCACCGGCCTGCCGTGCGGCATTCAGCCGGTCGGCGGTTTCGCGCGTGACCTCGCCCCACTCCGCATGCATCTTGTGCCCGTCCAGCGTATCCGCCTTGACGGGCAGAAACGTGCCGGCACCCACATGCAGGGTTACGGTCTCGCGGGCGATGCCTTTGGCGTCAAGCGCTGTCAGGAGTTCGGGGGTAAAATGCAGGCCCGCCGTTGGTGCGGCAACGGAGCCGTCAGCGCGGGCAAACACCGTTTGGTAATCCGCATCATCCTGCGCGTCCGCCTTGCGCTTTCCTTCGATGTAAGGCGGCAACGGCATTTCGCCGGTGGCGGCTATAGCCGTATCAAGATCGGTGCCGGTGGCTTCAAGCTGAACCTCAACGTCGCCTCCGTCGCGGTCCAGCACATGGGCTTTGAGCATGTCGCTGATCTCGACGACGTCACCTTGCGCCAACCGCCGCGCCGGTCGGGCAAAAGCATGCCATGCGCCGGGCACTGTCGAGGGCTTGTGCAGCAGTAATTCGATATGCGCTTCCGCCTCGCCACGCCGCCGGATGCCGCGCAGGCGGGCATGGATGACACGGGTGTCGTTTGCCACGAGCACGTCACCCGCGCGCAAGAAGTCCGGTAATTGCCGCACGCCCGCATCCGCAACACTGCCCGGTGCGTCCGCGTTGACCACGAGCAGGCGCGCGGCATCACGCGGCCGCGCGGGGCGCAGCGCAATATTGGCTTCGGGAAGGGTAAAGTCGAACGCGTCGAGCGTGAGCCCGCCGCTTGCTGGATCAGGCGTCAGCGGCAATGACGGCCTTCACGATCTTGTCCGGGTCTGCCGGTGGCTCGCCGCGCGTGAGGGCATCCACATGTTCCATGCCTTCAGTGACCTGGCCCCAGACAGTGTACTGGCCATCAAGCCATGAGGACGGCTGGAAGCATATGAAGAACTGGCTGTCGGCGCTATCGGGATCAGCAGCGCGCGCCATGGCGCAGGTGCCGCGCACATGTGACTCTTCCGAGAACTCGGCCTTGAGATTGGTGCCCGAGCCGCCCATGCCGGTGCCGGTGGGATCACCGGTCTGCGCCATGAAGCCGTCAATCACCCGGTGAAACACGATGCCGTCATAAAAGCCTTCGCGCACCAGCTCCTTGATCCGCGCCACATGGTTGGGGGCAAGGTCCGGCTTGAGGGCGATTGTCACATCGCCCCCTTTCAGGGTCAGGATCATCGTGTCTTCAGGGGAAGCGTCTGTCATCGCTCTCTCTTTTCGTGTTGTCGTGTGCCTTATGGCAGGAAACGGGTGAAACTACTGGGCAGCCGCACTATCGGCCTTGATATGTGCGCTGATGATTTTGCCGGGATCTGCCGGCGGCTCGCCCTTGGGCAGCGCGTCAACAGCATCCATGCCGCTGACGACTTCGCCCCAAACCGTATAGAACCCATTCGGGTTACGCGGATTGTTCATGTGGCGCGCCAGGTTCAGCATGATGAAGAACTGACTGTTGGCGCTGTCCGGGCTTGAGGACCGTGCCATGCCGAGCGTGCCGCGGCGAAATTTGGTCTCGGTGAATTCGGCCTTGAGGTCGGGATATGACGAGCCACCCATGCCGGTCCCGGTGGGATCCCCGGTCTGCGCCATGAAGCCATCAATCACCCGGTGAAAGATGATGCCGTCGTAAAAACCTTCACGGGTCAGCTTCTTGATGCGTTCCACATGCACGGGCGCGAGGTCGGGCCGCAGCATGATTTCGACTGTGCCGGTGCTCAATTCCAGAACCAGGGTGTTTTCAGGATCATCCGCAAATGGCACCTGTGCCTGTGCGGGAAGTGCAAACGCTGCAAAGGCGGCAATAGCTGCCATCACGGGCAGGAGACGCCGAACCGAAAAAACATTCATTGGAACCAAAAACTCCATATTCGTGCCGCGCGGCATAACCGGCCGGTGCGGATTGATGGTCAGGATGCCGCGTGCTTGATCTCTTCAAACCGGGCCACAAGGCGCTCGCGCACCATCGGTGTGGTGAAATGCGAGATGTCGCCACCGAGCCGGGCAATTTCCTTGACCAGCCGCGACGCCACAGCCTGATGCTGCGCCTCAGCCATCAAAAACACCGTTTCGATGTCGGGATTAAGGCGCTCGTTCATGCCGGCCATCTGAAATTCGTATTCAAAGTCCGAAACTGCCCGCAGCCCGCGAATAATCATCTGAGCGCCGACTTCCTCGGCAAAATGCATGAGCAGGGATTCAAATGGCTGCACGGAAACGGTGCCAAGACCGGTGCCGGTCTTTTTCAGGCGGGCGACTTCTTCCTCAACCATTGCCACCCGCTCTTCGAGTGAAAACAGCGGACCCTTGTCGCGATTGATCGCAACGCCGATGACGAGATGATCAACCATTTTCAAAGCACGGTTGATGATGTCCAGATGGCCGTTGGTGATCGGGTCAAAAGTCCCCGGATACAGCCCCGTCCGCTTTTTCATTTCGGCCGGCTCCCGTTTTTGCCTGCACCTTGGCATGGCATCTTTTTACGCAGCCCATAAGGGTTTTTCCCTCACCAGCCCTTGAATTGAGGCGGTGTTTTAGCCGTCCAAGGCGTCCCCGTCGAGGGTGGGGTCATCAGAACCTGATTCCGCTGCATCGTCACCCTCGGCATCGTCGCCGCCTGCGTCCGCAATATGCGACACAGAAACAACGCTTTCGTCCGCCGCCGTGCGGAAAATGGTGACGCCCTGCGTGGCGCGACCCGCCACCCGCACGTCATCCACCGGGCAGCGGATAAGCTGGCCGGCATCGGTGACGAGCATGATCTGGTCGCTGTCCTCCACCGGGAAAGCGTCAATAAGCCGCCCGTTACGCGGCGTCACCGTCATGGCGATGATGCCTTTGCCGCCACGCCCGGAGGTGCGGTATTCGAACGAAGACGTGCGCTTGCCAAAGCCGTTGACGGACACAGCCAGCACGAATTGCTCCTGCGCGCCCAGCTCGGCATAGAGCTCAGGCGTCAGTGTCACTTCGTCGGCATTGTCCTCGGCAGCTTCCTCCATCTCCTCGATGGCGGTGTCATCATCTATCGCCGCCCGCATGGCTCTGGCCTGCTTGAGATAGGCCCGCGCCTCAGCCGGGCTGGCACCCATGTGGTGCAGCATGGCCATGGCAATGACTTCGTCGCCTTCATCAAGCTTGATGCCGCGCACGCCGGTGGAGGTGCGGCCCGAGAACACCCGCACATCGGTGACCGGGAAGCGGATGGCGCGGCCATTGGCCGTCGTCAGCAAGACGTCGTCATTTTCTCCACACACGGCAACGCCGAGAATGGCGTCATTGGGATCGTCCAGCTTCATGGCGATCTTGCCGCTGACATTGATGCGGGTGAAATCCGAGAGCTGGTTGCGCCGCACGCCGCCCGACTTGGTGGCGAACATCAGCTGCAGCTCGCTCCAGCTTTCTTCGTCCTCCGGCATCGGCATAACGGAGGTGATGCGTTCGCCCTCGCTCAGCGGCAACAGATTGACCATCGCCTTGCCGCGCGATTGCGGTGAGCCAAGCGGCAGCCGCCATACCTTCAGCCGATAGACCATGCCTTCCGATGAGAAGAACAGGATCGGCGTGTGCGTATTGGCCACAAAGATACGGCTGACGAAATCTTCGTCCTTGGTCGCCATGCCGGAGCGGCCCTTGCCGCCACGCCGCTGCGCCCGGTAGGTGTCGAGCGGTACCCGCTTGATGTAGCCACCATGCGACACGGTGACGACCATGTCCTCACGCTGGATCAGATCTTCATCTTCAAAGTCGCCCAGCGACTCCATGATTTCTGTACGCCGCGGCGTTGCAAACTCATCGCGTGCCGCCTGCAACTCATCACGGATGATGGCGGAGAGCTTTTCCTTGGAGCGAAGCGTTTCGAGATAGTCTTCGATTTTTAGTCCAAGGCTCTTGAGTTCATCGCCGACTTCGTCGCGGCCAAGCGCTGTGAGGCGCTGCAGACGCAGTTCAAGAATGGCGCGCGCCTGCTCTTCGCTCATCCGCAGCGTGTTGCCGTCGGTAAGAACGTGGCGCGGATCGGCGATGAGCTGCACCAGCGGTGCCACATCGGCTGCCGGCCAGTCGCGCTCCATCAACTGTGCCCGCGCGGTTGCAGGGTCTGGCGCACTGCGGATCAGGCGGATTACTTCGTCGATATTGGCAACGGCGATGGCGAGACCCACCAGCACATGCGCGCGGTCACGCGCCTTGCCCAGTTCAAACTTGGTGCGTCGTGTCACCACCACCTGACGGAAAGCCAGGAACGCGTCGATGAACCCGCGAAGGTTCAGCATTTCCGGCCGCCCGCCATTCAGTGCAATCATGTTGCAGCCGAATGAGGTTTGAAGCTGTGAGAACCGGTAGAGCTGGTTCAGCACCACGTCCGATACCGCATCGCGCTTAAGCTCGATGACAACGCGCATGCCTTCGCGGTCGCTTTCATCGCGCAGGTCGGAGATGCCCTCGACGCGCTTATCGCGCACCAGTTCGGCAATCTTCTCCACCATCGAGGACTTGTTCACCTGATAGGGAATTTCGGTGATGATGATGGCTTCGCGGTCGCCGCGTGTCTGCTCGATATTGACCTTGCCGCGCATGAGGACAGAGCCGCGTCCGTCCCGATAGGCGGTGTTGATGCCGGATCGGCCAAGAATGAGCCCGCCGGTAGGAAAGTCCGGTCCCGGCACAATCTCCATCAGCGCATCAATGCTGATCTCTGGATCGGCCAGCGTTGCCAGACAGGCATCCACTACTTCGCCCAGATTGTGCGGTGGAATATTGGTCGCCATGCCGACGGCAATACCGCCTGCGCCATTGACCAGGAGATTTGGGAAGCGCGCAGGAAGAACAACCGGTTCGCGTTCGCTGTCGTCGTAGTTGTTCTGGAAATCGACCGTGTCCTTGTCAATATCCTCAAGCAGCGCATGCGCGGCCTTGGCCATGCGCACTTCGGTGTAACGCATGGCGGCGGGCGGATCGCCATCAACCGAGCCAAAGTTGCCCTGCCCGTCAGCCAGCGGTAACCGCAGGGAGAAGTGCTGCGCCATACGCACCAAGGCGTCGTAAATCGACTGGTCGCCATGCGGGTGATATTTACCGATCACGTCACCGACGACGCGGGCGGATTTACGATACGGCTTGTTCCAGTCGTAGCCGTTCTCATTCATCGAAAACAGAATGCGCCGATGTACCGGCTTCAACCCGTCGCGCGCATCAGGCAGCGCCCGCGACACGATCACGCTCATGGCGTAATCGAGATAGGACTTGCGCATCTCGTCTTCGATCGAGATGCGGCCGATGCCCTCCGGCATGCCGTCCACAGGACCATCGCCGCCACCAAGCGGCGGCTTGCCCGCACCACCCGTACCGGTATCTGAATTCAGATCGTCAGGGGTGTCGGCAGCTTCGTTATCGTCGATATCTGACACGTGGCTTTACGCTTTTTTGTTGTCTCTTGCCGGTCAAAACCGGGGGGGTGGCGCGCGCCGGAATGGCCGCGCCAAAGAGGCTTGATGTGGCTCAAAATGAAGCGCGGACTCGCAGTGAATCCGCACACATCAAACTAGCATTGCGGGCGATCCGCCGCAAACGCGCCAGGCACCCTGAAAAGTGTCGAAAAGCGCTTTTTAAGCCTTTGAAATAATTGAATAAATTGGCTTCAAAAAACGCCGGCCCGAGGCCCCGCCATTCCTACCGCCGGCACCGGCCAAAAATCTGTTCTGGCAGGCCTTTTCAGCCCAGCCGCACCAGCATGGCTGTCGCGTCATCAGACTGCTTGAAACGCGGAAACTGATGCGCCTCAGGGTCCAGTTCCCGCTCGATGTGGCGAAGCTCATCCTTGAGCGCCGCAAGCCCCTTGGAGAGGGCTGCGTCCAACAACTCCTCCTCGGTGTAGCGGCCATAGTCGCCCGCCAGTGCCTCAAAGCCGTCGGTCATCAGCAAGGCCACTGCCGGCGACTTGATGTGCAGGGTGGTGGTGCGGGCGTGCTCCGCTGCTTCAGGATCAAGCCCGAATACCCAGTAGCCACCCGACGTGTTGTGCTGGTTGCGCACCTTGCGCAGGCGGTCCTGGAAGGAACTACGATGCTGATCCGGCTCACCGGCTTCTCCGCGTGCCTTGCGGTCCTTGGAGAACTCGGCTGCCATTTCATTCTCGAAGACTTCGCTGCGTGCATCGCTCCCGAAGGTCTGAAACCCCGCGCCTTCGTCGCGCACCAGAATCTTGCAGTCGCCAAAATTGAGACAGTCCAGCACCCCGCCAGTCTGGCGAATGAGAATGAGTGAGGCTGTGGGGCGCTCATAACGTTCAGCAGGCTGCCGCTTGGTCTCAGCATCAAACCGCCGCGATACATCGCTGAGCACTTCTTCGGCCAGTGCCGTCAACGGCCCACGATGGCTGGGCGCTCGCGCCGTCAGCGCCTTGGTGCCCGCCTGTGCCAGCCACGCGGCATCACTTGCCGTGCCCGTGAGTTGCGTATCCACAAGCCCCGTGGCGCCGTCAAACACCCACGCGCACGTCCCCGCATGCCCAAGATCATCATCATTGGCCCCGCCGATCTTCCCGGCGTCATGGACGGTGTCGAGGACTTCGATGCTCATGGGTTGTTCCTAACGTGGCTGAAAGCAATAGCGGGTCACCGCGACGATAGGCCAGTTAGATGACACTGCTGCAGCGACACTAGGTCTAGAACGGTACTTCGTCGTCGAAGTCGCTGCCGCCGCCGAAGTCATCGCCGCCACCTGAGGGAGCCGCTGCTGCCTGGCGTCCGCCGCCTGAGGAGGCACCGCCACCCGCTGATGCGCCGCCGCCTTCGCCGCGGCCATCAAGCATTGTGAGGGTCGAGTTGAAGCCCTGCAGGACTACTTCCGTCGAGTATTTGTCCTGGCCGGACTGATCCTGCCATTTGCGGGTCTGAAGCTGGCCTTCCAGATAAACCTTGGAGCCTTTCTTCAGATACTGCTCGGCGATCTTGGCGAGACCTTCGGAGAAGATCACCACCCGGTGCCATTCGGTCCGCTCGCGGCGCTCACCTGAATTGCGGTCGCGCCAGCTCTCGGATGTCGCGATGCGCAGATTGACGATCGGCTTGCCGTCCTGCGTGTGCCGCACTTCCGGGTCCGCGCCCAGATTGCCGATCAGAATTACCTTGTTGACGCTGCCTGCCATGATTGCCGGCCTTTCATATTCTACTGACGTGATCTGCAAAGTTATTGCGTTTGCGCGACCGTACCGGATTATGTCCGCCGCCGCGCTGCCTTCACGCATTTAATCCACAACATATCGATCTTAGTTCCTGTTATGTTCTTTACATGCCGAGTTGAGTCGTGCAAGGGGCGGGTCGCCATTTGCCGTCCGGCACCCTATTTATCGCATCGCCCTATTCCATCCCGCATTTCACAGGATTTTTCGTGACCGGACTTCGAAGCATCACCGTCAAAGGCGCCCGCGAACACAACCTCAAGGGCGTCGATGTGGAACTGCCACGCGACAAGCTGGTGGTGATCACCGGGCTGTCCGGCTCCGGCAAGTCATCGTTGGCCTTCGACACGATCTATGCGGAGGGCCAGCGCCGCTATGTGGAGAGCCTGTCGGCTTATGCCCGGCAGTTCCTGCAGATGATGGAGAAGCCCGATGTTGAATTGATCGAGGGCCTGTCCCCGGCGATTTCCATCGAGCAGAAAACAACATCGAAAAACCCCCGTTCGACCGTCGGCACCGTCACCGAGATCTACGATTACATGCGGCTGCTGTTCGCCCGCGTCGGCATCCCCTATTCGCCCGCCACCGGCCTGCCGATTGAAAGCCAGACCGTCAGCCAGATGGTGGACCGGGTGCTGTCGCTGCCCGAGGGCACGCGGCTGTTCCTGCTGGCGCCGATGATCCGTGGCCGCAAGGGCGAATACCGCAAGGAGCTGGCGGACCTGCAAAAGCGCGGCTTCCAGCGCGTGAAGGTGGACGGCGAATTCTATGAGCTGGATTCAGTCCCGGCGCTCGACAAAAAGAAAAAGCACGACATCGAAGTGGTGGTGGACCGGCTCGTAGTCCGGCCCGACCTCGGCAACCGGCTGGCGGACTCGATGGAGACCGCGCTGCGGCTGGCCGATGGTATCGCCATCGCTGAATTTGCCGACGAGAAAGACGACGACGGCAATCAGCGGCAGATGATTTTTTCCGAAAAATTCGCCTGCCCGGTTTCCGGTTTCACCATTGAGGAAATCGAGCCGCGGCTGTTTTCGTTTAACAATCCATTCGGTGCCTGCCCCGCCTGTGATGGTCTGGGGACGGAGCTTCAGTTTGAAGCTGACCTTGTGGTGCCCGAGCCATCCCTGAGCCTGCGCAAGGGAGCGATTGCGCCCTGGTCCAAGACCGGCACCACGTCGCCCTACTACACCCAGACGCTGGACGCGCTGGTGCTTCACTATGGTGGCTCCATGAATGCAGCGTGGAGTGATCTGTCAGAGGAATTGCGCAACGCCATCCTCTATGGCACCGGCAAGGAGGAGGTCGAGTTTCACTACGATGACGGCATCCGCTCCTACAAGGCCAAGAAGCCGTTTGAGGGCGTTGTCGGCAATATCGAGCGCCGCTGGCGAGAAACCGATTCAGCGTGGATGCGCGAAGAGCTGGCCCGCTACCAGTCTGCACATCGGTGCAAAAGCTGTGGCGGCCATCGCCTGAAGCCGGAAGCACTCGCGGTCAAGATATCAAAACTGCATATCAGCCAAGTCGCAGAATTCTCCATCCGCGAGGCGCATGAGTGGTTCTCGACGGTGGACAAGAGCTTCACCAAACAGCAGAGCAAAATTGCCGTCCGCATCCTCAAGGAGATCCGCGACCGGCTGAAATTCCTCGTGGATGTGGGGCTGGACTACCTGACGCTTGCGCGCGGCTCGGGCACCCTGTCCGGCGGTGAAAGCCAGCGCATCCGGCTGGCGTCGCAAATCGGCTCCGGGCTGACCGGCGTCTTGTATGTGCTGGATGAGCCATCAATCGGTCTGCACCAGCGCGACAACACGCGGCTGCTTGAAACGCTCAAACACCTGCGCGACATCGGCAATACCGTGATTGTGGTGGAGCATGACGAGGAGGCAATCCTCGAAGCCGACTATGTGGTGGATATGGGCCCGGGTGCCGGTGTGCATGGCGGTGAAGTTGTGGCTGCGGGTACGCCCAAGCAGGTCATGCAGAACGCGGATAGTCTGACCGGGCAATACCTTGTCGGTATGCGGCAGATTGAATTGCCAGCGCAGCGCCGTCCGGTGGACAAGAGAAAACTCACCATCAAAGGCGCACGCGAAAACAATCTCAAGAATGTGGATGCGGATTTTCCGCTGGGCGCGTTCGTCTGCGTCACCGGCGTCTCGGGCTCCGGTAAATCCTCGTTGCTGGTGGATACGCTTTACCCGGCCCTGTCACGCCGCTTGATGGGCGCGCGTGCGCAGCCCGGCGCCCATGACAAGATTGAAGGCATTCAATTTCTCGACAAGGTCATCGACATTGACCAGTCACCAATTGGCCGCACGCCGCGCTCCAACCCTGCGACCTATACGGGCGCCTTCACGCCTATCCGCGAATGGTTTGCGGGGCTGCCGGAAGCCAAGACACGCGGCTACACGCCGGGACGGTTTTCCTTCAACGTCAAGGGTGGACGCTGCGAGGCGTGTCAGGGTGACGGCGTCATCAAGATCGAGATGCACTTTCTGGCGGATGTCTACGTGCAGTGTGATGTCTGCAATGGCCACCGCTACAACCGCGAAACCCTGGAAGTGAAGTTCCGCGACAAGTCCATCGCCGACGTGCTGGACATGACGGTTGAGGATGGCGCCGCCTTCTTCAAGGCCGTGCCCGCTGTGCGCGACAAGCTGGAGACCTTGAAGCAGGTGGGCCTTGGCTACATAAAGATCGGCCAGCAGGCGACGACGTTGTCAGGCGGTGAAGCACAGCGCGTCAAACTATCCAAGGAACTGTCGCGCCGTGCCACGGGCCGCACGCTCTACATTCTGGATGAGCCGACAACCGGGCTGCATTTCCATGACGTGGCCAAGCTGCTTGAGGTGCTCCACGAGCTGGTGGACCAGGGCAATACGGTTGTGGTGATCGAGCATAATCTGGAAGTCATCAAGACCGCGGACTGGATCATCGACATCGGCCCCGAGGGCGGTGACGGCGGCGGTGAAGTTGTGGCGCAGGGCACGCCTGAAGACGTGGCTGACGAGCCGCGCAGCTACACCGGGCATTATCTAAAACCGCTGCTCAAGAAGAGCCGCATCGCTGCACCCAAGTCAGAAGAGCGCCGGAAGAAGACAGCGCTTGCATCTGCTGCCGCCGCTGCGATCCGCCGTCCGCAGCGCAGGTCAGCGCGGGATGAAGAGCCTGCGCCGAAGGCTAAGACGGTCACCAAAAAAACACCCGCGAAGAAGCCCGTTTCAACAACGAAGGTAAAAGCGAAGACAAAGGCGAAATCAAAAAGCCGCGCAAAATAGGTCTGCGGCGGGCTGTGGGCGTGTCTGCGTGGATCCCCCGGTCAAGCCGGAGGATGGCGAGTATTTTTTGGTGCGCATTCCAGCCTCTGAACTCCTCCCAGTTCCGCCATTGTCCGGTTCAACCGGACAATCCATGCGGCGGTCATGCCGCCACTTGATCTTCGTTGAGAAAGGCCAGCAGGTGCGCAGCAACGGCGTCGGGCTGCTCTTCGTGTGGCAGGAAGCGTGCGCCGTCGATTTCCACCAGCTGCGCATCCCCGGGGATTTTGTCGACCATCTCGCGCGCAAATTTGATCGGGAATATCGGATCGCGCTTGCCCCAGATGAAAAGCATCGGGACCTTGATCGCCGCATGGACCTCGTCGAGCGTATCGACGACCTGCGGGTCCACCGCGGCGAGATAGGCCATCAGGCCGCCATAAGCATGTGCCGAGCGATGCCATGAGCGGACGAACAGATCCATGAACTCATCGGTGAAGTGACCCGGGTCGGTAAAGAACCCGCCATAGCCCCTGCTCGACTTCACAAAGGTCTCTGACGCCAGCATGCGTTTGAGCAGCCAGCGCGTCAGCGGGTTGCGATGCAGCTTTTGCAGTTGTGTCACCGAGGGCGGGAAGCGATGCGGGATTTCGGTGTCGATAGCGACCATAGCCGTAATGCGCGCCGCATCACTGACTGCAAGCAATCGCGCAACCGTACCTCCGGTGTCATGTCCGGCCACAGCATAGCGCTCAAGCTTCAGGTGGTCGGCGAACGCTTTGGCACGCCGGATATGGCCATCGAAACTAAGATCGGTTTTTGCAGTCCACTCACTCTCACCCATGCCTGCGGCATCCATCGCATAGCAAGTGAAATGGCTAGCCAGCAGCGGGATCAGTTTGCGGAAATTGGCTTTGTGAAACGGCCAGCCATGCAAAAGCATCAAGGGCGGACCGTTGCCCGTGACTGTATAGGCAAGCTGTAGGCCGTCATGGGTGAAGAATTGTGTGGCAGACATATGAGTGCTCCCGGCATGAGGTGATTGCCGGGAGCATCTTTTGATCGGCAGTGTCCCTCAATTATCCAAGAGGTAAGGGGTCATTCTGCAGCGGCCCGCGCTTTGTCCTTGATCGCCTGCGCAGCCTTTGCGGCTTCAGCCATGCCGGTGACCGCGTCACCCATGAACGCCTTGGCAAGTTCCAGTGTTTCCGGCGACGCCTTGTCCGGTGAGCCGCTGTCGAAGGGCGGCTGCGGGTCGTACTCAAACAGGAGCTGCTGCAGCTTTGCCATATCGTCGCCGACAAGTTCGGCGGCCAGCACCAGACCGAAATCAACGCCCGCCGTCACGCCGCCGCCGGTAAACCGGTTGCGGTCGCGCACCACGCGGCCGTGCTTTGGTTTGGCGCCCACAAGCGCAAGCTGGTCATGCCATGCCCAGTGGCAACTGGCTTCGTAGCCGTCCAGCAGACCGGCGGCCCCCAGCAACAACGACCCGGTGCAGACCGCAGTCACATATTTGGCTCGGGCCCCCTGCCGCTTCAAAAAGTCGATGACGTCGGCATCGGTCATGAAGGGTATCTGGCCAAAGCCGCCAGGCACGCAGAGCACGTCCAGCTGCGGGCAGCTTTCAAAACTATCGGTGGGATTGATGGTGTAGCCCGCATCCGTCGGCACCGGCGCCATGTCCTTCCAGATGTAGTGCATCTGGGCACCGGGCACGGTGGACAGGATCTGCGCAGGCCCAAGCGCATCAAGCGCCGTGACGCCTGGAAACATCAAAAAGCCGATATGGAGTGCGTGCGTCATCAAGATACCTCACTGCTGAATTGCCCGGCTATGATGCGGGATGGTGCATCTGACGGAAATGACAAATGCCCGGCAGAAACAGACAGTCTGGCGTTGAGCGCAAACACTGCTAGCCTTCATCTATCCGTCGCACGCTTTGGATAAGACCAAACCCATGACCAATGACCAGACCCGCCGCCAGTTCCTCCGCCGTTTCGGCACAGGTGCGGGCTGTTTTGCAGCCACCGCGACCGGGATTGGCTTTCTGCCGACATTGCATCCGGCGCGCGCGCAGGACGCAGAGGCCGCTGTAGAGACCGGACGCCGCGCACTGTTTCACCATGGCGTTGCCTCAGCCGACCCGGCCCCCGACAGCATTGTCCTGTGGACCCGCGCGCAACCGCTCGATAAGTCAGCCCGCCCGTTGCCGCTCGCGGTGCAGGTCTCGACGGACGAGAATTTTGCAACGGTGCTGGTGGAGCAACCAGTTTTTGCGGCGCTCGAAAACGACTACACGGT
The DNA here is from genome assembly GCA_964511745.1 of uncultured Parvibaculaceae bacterium. Taxonomy (GTDB): domain Bacteria; phylum Pseudomonadota; class Alphaproteobacteria; order CGMCC-115125; family CGMCC-115125; genus Pyruvatibacter. Next base: position 213,356 of record CAZEHX010000003.1, on the reverse strand, counting down.
GCGGCTCACCGTGGCCGGGCTGAAGCCGGACAGTTGGTATTTCTATCGCTTCATCACATCCGTTGGTGATGTTTCGCGCCTTGGCCGCACCCGTACTGCTCCGGTTGCGGAAAGCATCGCGCCGCTGCGTCTGGCTCTGGCCTCCTGCCAGAATTATGAGCAAGGTTTCTTCGGCGCATGGTCGCGGCTGCTGGCCGATGACATAGCGGCGGCACCCGGCGAGGAAATTCACGCGGTGCTGCATCTGGGTGATTTCATCTATGAAACGTCGCCCGATCTGCCCGAAGGCATGCAGCCGGTGCGCCGCATCAACCCGTTTCCCGATGGCGGAACATTGCCCGATGAGCGCATTTATGCGGTGACGGTGGCTGATTACCGGCACCTCTACAAAACCTACCTTGAGGATGAAGCGCTGCAGGCGGCGCGCGCCCGCTGGCCGTTTATCTGCACTTGGGACGATCACGAGTTCACCAATGACTGCTGGCAGAGTTATGCGACTTATCCGGGGGCAGAAGGTCCAGCGCAGCAACGCAAGGTGGCAGCCAATCAGGCATGGTTTGAATTTATCCCCGCGCGCCTCGACGGCCCGGCGCATGATTTCCGACCAACCGACGTAACAGACAGCGACGATGGTGTGCCCGGCGACGGTTACATGATTGACGGCGCAGCCAACAAGGCGGCGCTGGCATCGCTGACAATCTATAGGTCGCTCGAATGGGGACGCACCGCCTCCATCATCGTGACCGACGCGCGCAGCTATCGCGCGCCGCCGCCCATGGATGATGGGTTGGAAAGCGCCATTGGTGCCCCCGCGCCGCCCGTCGCCGTCCTGCGTGACCTTGATCAGGGCCTGAACGCGAATGCAGGAGAACCGCCTGCGGTTTTTGCCGGTAAGGACGAGACGCAGGTCAGAAATCCGCGTGCGGAAAGCCCAGCGGCATCGCTGATGGGGAATGTGCAAAAGGCATGGTTCAAATCAACTCTTAAGGCCAGCACCGCACAGTGGAAGCTGTGGGCCAATTCAATTCCCGCAATGCCTCTGCGGCTTGATCTGTCGGCGCTACCGTTTCAAGGCTTGCCGGATGTGGCACTGGGGATCGATGCCTGGAATGGCTATCCCGGCGAGTTGCGCGAATTGATGGGCTTTGTACGCGAGGAGAGCATCGGCGGTGTCGTTTCCTGTGCCGGTGACTATCACATGCACGGGGCTGCCATCCTCACCGATGATCCGGATGCGGATGAGCCACGCGGTGCAGCATTGGAGTTCGCCACAAGCGGGATTTCCTCGCTGAGCATGTTTTCAGGGGCCGAACAGATCACCCGCAAGCCCGGTGACCCGTTCCGGCCAATGGTCGTGATCGATGGGCCGGACGGCGAAATCATCGAGAATTTCAACCTGCTGTTGATGAGTGGGGCCCGCGCTGCTCTGGCCAGGAACATGACCGGTAGCGATACACTGAGCGGATGGCTGGCTGACGAAACGGCCAACCCCTATCTCAAATATATGGACACCAACGCCAACGGCTACATTTTGCTGACCCTGACGGCCGATGAGATCAGCGCCCAGATCACCACGGTCGAAAACGCCAACACCAGCCAGACCAGCAGCGATGCGGCCAAGGTGCTGCGCCGCGCCACAATGCGGGCGCCGCGCTGGGCTGGTGGCACGGCCCCCACCCTCAGCGGCCCGGAGTTTCAGGGAACTCCGCCCTTCCCGTTCGCCTAAGGCTCCAGTAGCGTATCCCTGACAAGAAATCATGTCTGGGAGGATTTGACGGATGCCGATTGATGATTACGCGGACCATGACGGGGTGGGTCTGGCCGAACTGGTGCACAAGGGCGAAGTAACCGCTGCTGAACTGGCGGAAGAAGCGCTCCGCCGCATTGAAAAACATAACCCGACGCTGAATGCCGTCGTCACTGACATGGCGGATCAGGGGCGCAAGATCGCAGCGGATATTGATGCAGGTGACAAATCCGCGCCATTCGCCGGTGTGCCCTTTCTCCTCAAGGACATCATGGGCGACTTCGAAGGCGTCGCCACCCAGTTTGGGTCACGCTTTCTGGCAGGCAGCCCGGCGCCGGTGCATTCAACCCTGACGACGCGTTTTCTGGCATCGGGCCTCGTGCCACTGGGCAAAACCAATGTGCCGGAATTCGGCCTGCTGCCGGTATCGGAAAGTAATCTTTACGGCCCCGCGCGCAACCCGTGGAACCCGGATCATACGCCGGGCGGCTCGTCCGGTGGATCAGCGGCAGCGGTGGCGGCGGGCATTGTCCCGTTGGCGCATGCCAATGACGGCGGCGGCTCGATCCGTATTCCCGCATCCTCCTGCGGTCTCGTTGGCCTCAAGCCAAGCCGTGCCCGCGTGCCGCAAGGCCCGATGATCGGCGATGCCATGTCGGGTCTGACCGCCGATCTTGTGGTCAGCCGCACGGTCCGTGATACGGCAGTGGCGCTTGATATTGCGGCAGGGCCCGAACTCGGCGACCCGTATTTTGCGCCACAGCATGACGGCATCTGGTCGGATGATCTGGGCGTCAGCCCCGGCTCGCTGCGGATCGGGTTCACCACCAAGACACTTGGCGGCGAGCCGGTTGACCCTGAATGCGTCAAGGCTGTGGAGAACACGGCAAAACTGCTCGCCAGCCTCGGGCATGAGGTTGAGGAAGCGTCGCCCCCTGTCGACATGGGTATGATGCAGCAGGCCTTCATGGCGATCTGGGCGACCGGTGTGGCGCAGCAGATTGAACTGCAGAACACGCTGTTCGGCAAAACACCAAATCAGGGCGACCTTGAACCGCTGACAGCAGGCCTGTGGGAAGCCGGCAAGAAAGTGTCCGGTGCGGATTACCTCACCGCCGTTGCGATGATGCAGCTGATGACCCGCAGCGTCGCGCAATGGCATGACGACTATGACCTGTGGCTGACGCCGACGCTCGGCCAGCCGCCGCTGCGCATCGGCACCATCGACATCAACGAGTCCGATCCTGAAAAGGCGTTTGAGCCGATCCTCAACTATGTGGCGTTCACGCCGTTGGAGAATGCAACGGGTCAGCCCGCGATCTCGCTGCCATTGCACTGGACACCGGATGGCCTGCCGGTGGGCCTGCACTTTGCGGCACGGGTTGGCGAGGAAGCCACTTTGATCCGGCTCGCCTCGCAGCTTGAAGTAGCAGCCCCGTGGGCTGACCGTCGCCCGCCGATCTGGAATTAAAAAGGAGATATCGCCATGACCATTGATGCGTATGCAGACTATGACGGTGTCGGCCTTGCAGAGCTTGTCGCCAAAAAGGAAGTAACACCGCTTGAACTGGTGGACGCTGCCATCGAGCGGATCGAGAAGCACAATCCAGCGCTTAATGCTGTCGTTTACAAAGGCTATGACGACGCGCGCAAATGGGCGAAGGGTCCATTGCCTGACGGCCCGTTCAAAGGCGTGCCGTTTCTCATCAAGGATCTGGGCGTCAAAGTCGGCGGCTGGCCTGCGACCTCGGGGTCGCACTATCTGCGCGACTACGTGCCCGAAGAAGACAGCATCCTTGCCAAGCGATACCGCGAGGCGGGCATGGTGTTTGTCGGCAAAACCAACACGCCCGAATACGGTATTACCGGCACCACGGAATCGGCGCGCCTTGGCCCCTGCCGCAACCCGTGGAACACCAACCATATTGCCGGTGGCTCGTCCGGTGGTGCTGCGTCTGCCGTCGCCGCAGGCATCGTGCCGATGGCACATGCCTCAGACGGGCTTGGGTCTATCCGCATTCCTGCCGCCTGCTGCGGTCTTGTCGGTATGAAGACGACCCGGGCCCGTAATCCGGATTCAGGTGAGGATGGTGAGCGGGCCATGGGTTTTTCGGTGGACCATGTGGTAACCCGCACAGTGCGTGACAGCGCCGCCATGCTGGACGCCACCTGCGCGCCGGAAATCGACAGCCCCTACCCGCCTCTGCCGTATGAGCGGCCGTTCCTTGAGGAAGTGTCCCGCAATCCCGGCAAGCTGAAGATTGCCTATTCGCTGGAGCGTCCCGGCAAGGACACTGTGCATCCCGAGAATATCGCGGCGCTTGAAAAGACCGTGATGCTGCTCAAGGAATTGGGCCATGACGTTGTGGAACAGGGGTTGGGCGTCGACTACCGTACGCTCTATCGCGCGCAGGGCGCAGTGTCGGCATCCAACTTTGCCGCCGGCATGGCGGAGCGTCAGGAAATGCTGGGCCGTGCGCCCGAACCTGAAGAGCTGGAACCGCTGACATGGGCGGCCCTGAATGCGGGCAACCGCATCACCGGTGCGCAGGCATTCTGGGGCTGGCGGACATTGCGCCGCCTGTCGCGCGAAATTCTGCATACCCTGTCGCCGTACGACGTCTTTTTGTGCCCGGTCATGGGCACGCCGCCGCCGGAAATAGGTTTTGTGGATCCGGTCAATCTGGACCCCAAGGAAGTGAACAAGCGTCAGGGACAGGTCTTCCCCTATACGCCGCCGTTCAACTTTACCGGCCAGCCGTCACTGTCGCTGCCATTGTGGTGGTCCCAGGATGGTCTGCCGCTCGGCATGATGTTTACGGCAGGATATGGCGACGAGGCCACGCTCTATCGGCTGGCAGGCCAGCTTGAACAGGCGCAGCCCTGGAAGGATAAACGCCCGCCGATCTGGAACTGATATGAGCCGGGCCGGTGCAGTCTGCTATGGCAGCCCCGGCCCGCTCGTCACTTCCTGAATTTTGATGTCGCCGCCGGTTGGAACGATCTGGATGGTGAAATCCGCGCCCATACCGACCCGGCGCCATACGCCGCAGCCATCGGCATATACGTCGGTCCACTGGATCTTGAGATCAGCATTGCTGCTCACCAGTTCGACCTTCAGATCCGCCCCCTCCGGCACAATGGCAACTTCGCCATGGAGCGGCAGGCCGCGATAGCTGCAATCGCTCAGCGCGTGGGCAGGTGACGCAAATGCGGCACAGGAAATGAGCCCACACAGGCCCAAAAATGCTTTCATTGTCATGATCTCCCCGCAGCTGCCGTACCCCTATGGCATCTGGCGCCTAAGGTCCCCCGCCTGCGTCGTCGATGCAAGGGCAGTGGCCCGATAAGGTAAATCCACCTTGCAGCCGCCCCTTCCCTGACTTAAATCTCCGGCCATGAGCAAATTATCCCCAGTTCACGTAATCGGTGGCGGCCTCGCAGGGTCCGAAGCCGCCTGGCAAATAGCGCGCGCAGGCGTGCCTGTCGTGCTGCATGAGATGCGGCCCGAGCGCGGCACAGATGCGCACCAGACCGGCGGCCTGGCCGAGCTTGTCTGCTCCAACTCGTTCCGTTCAGACGATGCGGAGACCAGCGCCATCGGCCTGCTGCATGCTGAGCTGCGGCGCGGCAACTCCATTATCCTGCGTGCGGGGGATGCCAATCAGGTGCCTGCCGGCGGCGCACTTGCTGTGGACCGCGACGGGTTTTCGCAAGCCGTGGAAGCGGCCCTTGAGGCTGAGCCGCTGGTCACGATTGACCGGCGCGAGATTGCCACCCTGCCACCTGAGGATTGGGACAATGTCATCATTGCGACCGGGCCGCTGACATCGCCTGATCTGGCAAAGGCCATTCAGGGGATTACCGGCGAAGATGAATTGGCATTCTTTGATGCCATCGCGCCGATCGTAAATTTCGACACGGTGGATATGTCGAAGGCATGGTTCCAGTCGCGCTACGACAAGGTTGGCCCGGGCGGCAACGGCGCTGACTATATCAACTGCCCGATGGACGAAGCGCAGTATCATGCCTTCATCGACGCACTGCTTGAGGGCGAGAAGACGGACTTCAAGGAGTGGGAAACCAACACACCTTACTTTGAAGGCTGCCTGCCCATTGAAGTGATGGCGGAGCGTGGCCGCGAGACATTGCGCTATGGCCCGATGAAGCCGGTTGGTCTGACCAACCCGCATAACCCGGAGGTCAAAGCCTATGCGATCGTGCAGCTGCGGCAGGACAATGCGCTGGGGACGCTCTACAACATGGTCGGTTTCCAGACCAAGCTGAAGCATGGCGAACAGACACGCATCTTCAAAACCATTCCGGGTCTTGAAAAGGCAACCTTCGCGCGGCTTGGCGGCCTGCACCGCAACACCTTCCTCAACAGCCCGAAACTGCTGGACGGGGAACTGCGATTGAAGGCCATGCCACGTCTGCGGTTTGCCGGACAGGTGACCGGTGTCGAGGGCTATATCGAGAGCGCCTCCATCGGCCTGCTCGCCGGACGCTTCGCCGCCGCGCAGGCACTCGGCCAAAGCATCACGCCGCCGCCGGTCACGACCGCGCTCGGTGCGTTGCTGGGTCACATTACCGGCGGCCACATTGACGGCGGCAAAGGATCGTTCCAGCCGATGAATGTAAACTTTGGTTTATTCCCCGAAGTTGAGCTGCCCAAGGGACCTGACGGCAAACGATTGCGCGGCAAGGCCAAGGGCCCGGCGCGCAAACGTGCCTATACGTCGCGTGCGATGCAGGATGCAGAAGCATGGTTTGGCGTGTCGCAGCAGGCCGCTGAATAAAGCTAGATGCGTCCGCGTGTGGCGCGGGCCAGCAATGCGATCTGCCGCCTGAAGGCCGGAACCTCAACCTGCGTCCGCAGCGGGTTGAAATGGCGCTTGGCCATCAGGCGCATATAGCCCGGGATCAGGCCCGCTGGAAGCAATGCTGGCAGCACGGAACCGGCGTTTCGGCCGTCTTTGGCCGAGGCCTCGAAACAGGTGCTGGTGTGCGCACACACTGATGCGAATGCGGTGGCAATCTTCGGCGTGAAATCACCGGCGAACAGCATCATGTCGTCATCCCCCAACATGTCCGCCGGCAGAAATGCCGCCCGCCGCCCGGCTGCGGCCCCGCACCGGCGCAACAGATCCATAAGTCCGTATGCCGTGCCGAGCGGCTCTGCTGCGGGATGGCCATCCGACAGGACCTGCGCCGCCAGGTTCATGATGGTGCCGTCACTCGCACGCGCATGGGCCGTCATCGCTTCCATGTTTGAAAAAGGAAGCTCTGCCATTTCGTCTTCGCGCGCATCGAGCCAGGCATGAAAAGCTTCCGGCGGCAGATTGCCGACTTCTATGGCATGTGCCAGCGCCGGGCCGATTTCGTGGCCCGATTCCTCGCCCTGATAGATGGCCCCGATCGCATCCCGCCACCATTGGAAGCGGATGGCCCCGAGCATCGGTTCGCTGACAAGATGCGGGATGCGCTTTAGCTCGCGATCAAGGGCATAAAGAGCCATAACAGGCGCGCGTAGATCCGTGGGCGCAAACAGCGCGGACAGAAATCTGTCCGACTCCTCCCGCCGCAATATTTCAAGCGTGGTTTGCGGCAATGGAGGGGCTGGGCGGTCGCTCACGCGGTAAGGTCCTTGATAAATGCGTCACATGCACAAGGTAGTGCATCATGGGATTGGTACATACCACTGGTGATGGAACCGATCCTCCGCTGCGACGTTGTACAGAGTAACAGGAGGTACTTTCAATGAGTGTTGCCCAGGCTGCCACCCCGACCAAACCAGGAAAATCAGGTTTTGACCTGCCGGACCTGCCATTTGCCCATGATGCGCTTGAGCCGCACATGTCCGAAGGTACGTTGACGTTCCACCACGACAAGCATCATCAAAAATATGTCGATACGCTCAATGGTCTGCTGGAAGGCTCCAACCTTGAAGGCAAGACGCTTGAAGACGTGATTGAGGCCAGCAAGGGCGATGCTGCCAAGGCCAAGCTGTTTAATCAGGCCGCTCAGGTCTGGAATCACACGTTTTTCTGGAACTCGCTGTCACCGACCGGTGGCGGCAAGCCGGAAGGCGCGCTGGCCGATGCTATCAAGCGCGACTTCGGCTCCTACGAAAAATTCGCCGACGCCTTCAAGGAAGTTGCAGCCGGCCAGTTCGGCTCCGGCTGGGCGTGGCTTGTGTGTGACGGTAAGGGCAAGCTGGATGTCATGAACACCCATGACGCCGATCTGCCGATGGCCCATGGCAAGCGCGCGCTTCTCACGCTCGATGTCTGGGAACATGCCTATTATCTGGATTACCAGAACAAGCGCCCTGACTACATCGCAACCTATCTCGACAAGCTGGTGAACTGGAAATTTGCTGCTGCAAACTACGACGCAGCCAAATAGATTTTTCAACCGGTCCAAAAGAAAACGGCGCTGCATCAATTCAGATGCAGCGCCGCTTTTTTGTGCCGTGAGGCTTTTTTCTAGAACGCGTTCTGATTGACTATCATGGCAAACAGCATCGGGATCGACAGAAGCGTGTTGGTGCGTGAGAACAGCATGGCCATCCGCGCCGACTTGGGCTTCTGATCTGCCGGTGCGTCAACAATGCCCAGCGCGATCTTCTGGTTCGGCCAGATCACGAACCACACGTTGAACCACATGATCGTGCCGAGCCACATGCCGATGCCGATGATCGTGCTGGCGCCACCATCGGTGAAGCCGAGCAGGAAGGCGTCGACCAGATAGCCATTCAGCGCGGCAAGGACGATGCCGAAACCGATCGTGCCCATGGCGCCCCAGCGGAACCACCAAAGAGCGGCAGGTGCGATGACCTTGCCGATGGCAGGCTTCTGCTCATCGGGGATCGACGGCATGTTGGGGATCTGCACGAAGTTGAAATAATACAGCAGGCCAATCCACATGATGCCGCATAGCACGTGGCACCAGCGGATAATGAATGCCCAGAATGCGGTTGTGCCGAGCGCATCAGCGAAATTCTCCGAGGCACTGTACTGCCCATAAACGTAGAAAATGCACAGCAACAGCGCGAGCACGAAGCCCGCGATCACTGTGCTGCGAAGATTTGAAAGAATACCAGCCATCCCCTTAGTCCCTCCTCTGTGCGCCAGATTATTATGTGGCGGTCATTAGCTCGTTATTTGATGTTCCATGCGCGCTGCATCGGCATGTGGCCACCTTTGGTGCGGCGACTCGTCGCGCTAGGTTACGCCCAATGCAGGTGTGATGGGAAGCGCAGGAAACCCGGCATTTATGTTGGATTAGTTGGCAGATTTCGCCGTGTTGCCGTCTGGCTCGCCTGCCCCGGCACCTGACCAGTCGCGCTTGACGCCCAGCAACAGCAGCAGCGGTGCCGCCACGAAGATGGATGAGTAGGTGCCGATAACGATGCCCCAGATCATCGCGAAGGTGAATCCACGGATCACCTCGCCGCCGAAGAAATACAGCGCCAGCAGCGCCAGCAACGTGGTCAAAGAGGTCATCACCGTGCGTGACAGGGTCTTGTTGACGGCCTGATCGAGCAGCTCCGCCAGCGGCATCCGCTTGTATTTGCGCAGCTTCTCGCGCACCCGGTCATACACCACCACCGTATCGTTCATCGAATAGCCGACAATGGTCAGCAGGGCCGCAATGATCGACAGATTGAACTCGAGCTGCAGCACCGCAAACAGGCCCAGGGTAATCAGCACGTCATGCACCAGCGCGACGACGGCGCCGACGGAAAACTGCCACTCGAAGCGGAACCAGATATAGATGAGCATCATGCCGACAGCGAGCACGATGGCGAGGATACCCGCTTCAATCAGTTCGCCCGACACCGTCGGCCCGACAACTTCGACGCGGCGATATTCGACTTCAGCGCCAAGCTCTGCGCGCACCGCATCCACGACAGCCTGCTGAGCGGCCGCCCCACCCGGCTGCGTTTCAACGCGGATAAGCACGTCATCAGGTGCCCCGAATGACTGGATCTGTACTTCGCCGAGTTCAAGACCGCTAAGGCGTGATCTCAGATCGGCAATGTCGGCGGGGCCTTCAGTGCCGATTTCAATCAGCGTACCGCCGCGAAAATCGATGCCGAAATTGAGACCCATGACAGCCACGAGCACCATCGATGCGATCACGGCCAGCGTCGATGCGCCAAGCGCCAAGTACCGCGAGCGAATGAACGGGATGTGGGTGTCATCGGGAATGAGCTTGAGTTTGCGCATTGGTTTTTGTTTTCCGGCAGCTAAAGCGGCACTTCAGCGGGACGCCGCTGCTTGAGCCAGATGGAAACGAACAGGCGTGTCACCGTAAAGGCCGTGAAGACCGAGGTGATGATGCCGATGGCCAGGGTCACCGCAAAGCCTTTGACCGGACCCGACCCCATCTGAAACAGGATCGCCGCTGCAATGAAGGTGGTGATATTGGCGTCAACGATTGTATCGAGCGCGCGCGAGTAGCCCACGTCGATGGCGTTGATCGGCGTCTTGCCGGAGCGGACTTCTTCCTTGATGCGCTCGAAGATCAGCACATTAGCGTCCACCGCCATGCCGATGGTGAGCACGATGCCGGCAATACCCGGCAGGGTCAGCGTTGCCTGTAACAGCGACAGCGCGCCGAAGATCAGCGCCACGTTGATGATCAGCGCCACATTGGCGAACACACCGAACAGTCCGTATACGACAAGAATGAATATGATGACGGCGGCAAAACCGATCAGAGCTGCAATCTCGCCAGCCGCGATGCTGTCCGCACCAAGGCCTGGGCCGACGGTGCGTTCTTCAAGCACTTCAAGCGGTGCCGGAAGTGCACCGGCACGCAGCAAAATGGATAGATCATTGGCTTCAGTCACAGTAAAGCCGCCGCTGATCTGGCCGCTACCGCCCAGAATGGGCTCGCGGATAACCGGTGCGGAGATGACTTCATTGTCGAGCACGATGGCGAACGGACGGCCCACATTGGCCTGCGTCACATCCGCAAAGCGCTTGGCCCCGGACGCATCGAACCGGAACGAGACGATCGGCTCATTGGTGCGCTGATCAAAGCCGGGTTGCGCATCGACCAGACTTTCGCCTGAGACCATGACGCGGCGGCGAATGAGAACAGCGCCGCCAGACCCATCCACCAGCGGCAATACCTGCGACCCGGATGGCGGCCGGTTCTGCATGGCTTCGGCAACAGATACCGACGTATCGACCAGATGGAAGTTCAACTTTGCGGTGCGGCCCAGCAGCGCCTTGAGACGCTGCGGATCATCAAGACCCGGTACCTGCACCAGAATGCGCTCAGTGCCCTGACGCTGAATGACCGGTTCCGTGGTGCCCAACTCATCAATGCGGCGGCGGACAATTTCAATGGACTGTTCCAGCGCATTGGTAAGGCGCTCATTACGGGCAGCCTCGGTCATGGAAATGCTGATGCGCCCGGAATTTTCTTCAAACGCGAGATCGCGTTCAGGGACTGCGACAAAGACATTGGAGGTGACGGGAACCGACAGCTCGCGCAGGATTTCCATCGCCCGCTCAACATCTGCAGCATCACGAATGCGAACGCTCACCTTGTCATTGGCATTACCAAGGCCCGTATAGCCGATGCGGGCATCGCGCAGCGCCTGGCGCACATCGTCCACAAGGGATTCAAGTCTGTCCGACAGGACGGTATCCACATCGACTTCAAGCAGCAGATGTGAGCCGCCCTGAAGGTCGAGACCCAGATTGACCTGGTTCGACGGCAGCCAGCTCGGCAGATCCGCCAATGTCTCCTTGGACACAAAATTGGGAGCGGACAGCAAGAAACCCAAAGCGCATACGATGGCGATGAGGGTGTATTTCCAGCGTGGGAAATAGAGCATTCAGGTCGTCTCCGTCAGGCGCATCAAAGCCGGTTAGGACTTGATGCCTGTATCATTGTCACTTGCCGCGTCATTGGCAGCCTTGGGCGCGGGCTCTGTTTTGGAGCGCACATCTGAAAGTGTGCTGCGGACCACGCGTACGCGGGTGCCGTCAGCGATTTCAACCTGCACTTCGGTCTCATCCACGACTTTCACAACCTTGCCGATGAGCCCGCCAGCGGTGACCACCGTATCGCCGCGCCGCACACCTTCCACCAGTTTCCGGTGTTCCTTGATGCGCTTTTGCTGCGGCCGCAGGATCAGCAGATAGATGATCGCGAAGACAATAAGGAAGGGAAACAGTGTCACCAGGAAATCACTGCCGCCGCCCGCTGCCGTCTGCGCATATGCCGGGGTAATAAGCATTCAAGTCTCCGCTGCGTGGAAAATAAACCGCTGAACCGCCACATTGGCAGTACGCGCGGGCGGACTATAGCGAGGCGTCACGGCTTTGAAAACCAGCCCCGCCATCTTCTTAAGACCTTGAGAATCGCAAGGTTTTCAACCATCCGTAGGCGCGTGATAGCATGGAAGCAGTATTGAGCCACAGGACGATGGCACAGGGCCGGTTAGACGAGGATTTGGAGTACCAAAAGACCAATGGCATACCGCATACCACCCTCGGATATTAAGACGGATATCGGGACACAGATCATTCCGCTGCTCGAGCGTGTCGCCCGTGCCCTGGAAGCCCGGAACGCACCGCAAAACGCCCCGGCGGACCTTTCGGCAACGGATGCCTTTGTCTGGCACGGCGAGAACGGCACTTTGGAGCCTGTCCCTGACGTTGCCCGCGTCGATCTGGCCTTGTTGCAGGGCATCGACCGGGCCCGCGATACGTTGCTGGAAAATACCCGCCGCTTCGCCACCGGCCTGCCCGCCAACAATGCGCTTTTATGGGGTGCACGTGGCATGGGCAAAAGCTCACTGGTGAAGGCGGTGCATGGGCAACTTGCCGGCGAGACCGGCCTGGCCCTGGTCGAAATCCACCGCGAGGACATTGCCACCCTGCCCCGGCTGATGACGCTGCTGCGCGGGCACAACCGGCGGTTTCTGATTTTCTGCGATGATCTGTCTTTTGATCAGGCGGACACCAGCTACAAATCCCTGAAGGCAGTGCTTGAAGGCGGCATCGAGGGCCGGCCTGCGAATGTGCTGTTCTATGCCACGTCAAACCGCCGGCATCTGATGCCGCGCGACATGATGGACAATGAACGCCAGCGCGCGATCAACCCGACCGAAGCGGTCGAGGAAATGGTGTCGCTGTCCGACAGGTTCGGGCTGTGGCTTGGCTTCCACCATTGCAGCCAGGATGAATATCTGGCGATGGTCAAAACCTACGCCGAGCATCATGGGTTGGATATGCCGTGGGCTGACATTCGCGCGCAGGCGATTGAATGGACCAATACGCGTGGCAGCCGGTCAGGCCGTGTGGCATGGCAGTTTGTGCAGGATTTGGCGGGTCAGCTTGGAAAGCGGCTGGACTAGCAACGCCTGCTAGCGTGCAGCGACGTTGTTGCCCAGATAGCTCATCGGGTTCACGGCCTTGGAGCCGCGGCGAACCTCAAAGTGGATCTGCGGTTCGGTCACACCGCCCGACGAGCCGGAAGAGGCTATCTTCTGGCCGCGGGTGACGATGTCGCCGCGTGAGACCAGCAGGTCCGTATTGTGGGCATAGGCGGTGACGTAGCCATCCTGATGGCGCACCAGCACCATATTGCCGTAACCCTTCAGCTCATTGCCCGAATAGGCAACGACGCCATTGTCGGCAGCCACAACCGGCGTGCCGCGTGGCACGCGGATATTGATGCCGTCATTATGCAGGCCACCGGCCTTGGGGCCGTAGCTTGAGATGATGCGGCCCTCGGCAGGCCACAGGAAGCGGCCGCTGCGGGCAGGCGGATTGGGCAGACGCGGCTTGGCGCGCGGTGTTGCCGTACCGGCAGCAGGCCGTGCGGATGGCCGCGGCGCAGAAGCGGTCCTGGTAGGAGCAGCCTGACGACGGGCCCCCCGCCCGTCATCAGGTGTCCAACCCCCCACTCGAAGGCGTTCCCCCACATAAATCGGATACGGCGCACGCTTGTTGTTGAGCCGAGCGATTTCGCGTGTCGTTGTCTCGTTGCTCAGGGCAATTTCAGACAGTGTATCGCCGCTGCGCACACGATGGGTGCGCGGTGCGGGAACCGTCAGCTTCTGGCCCTTGTAAATTGTATAGGGCGAGGAAATGCCATTGGCATTTGCCAGCGCCTTCATCGGCACATTGTGGCGCTGCGCCAGAATGGAAAGGCTGTCGCCGGATTTGACGGTGATCGCATAAGGTTCTGTGGGGGCTGAGCCGCCGCCATAAGTAGCTGTGGGTGCGCCGCGATAGCTTGACGGGGAGGCGCAGGCACCAAGAACAGCAAGGCCACCCATGAAGAGGAATGCGAGCGACATGGCACGCGAAGCGCCACGGCTGCTGCCATCGCGCTTAAGTGGCCGAAGAATTGCCCGAAATACCCACATGCGTTCTGCGTCCCAAACCATTCAAGCTCGGCAAGGCGGACCTTGCGAGCAATCAGGACCGCAGTTTCGGGCTATTTGGTTAACGAATGCTGGACCAATTGTATAAAAATCGGGGCTGGGGCAATTCCATGGAAATACCTCAGAGCTCGCGGGCAATCCCGTCTACCAGTGGCACAAAGCGGACCGGGATCAGGTCCTCGCGGGTGTAGCCGTCCTCGGTTTTGGTGAGTTTGACCAGCATCTGCCCGCCGCCATCCTTTACCGGCACGTCAATTGGTACGATGGCGATGCCGCCGGTGCGCAATTGCTCAACCAGCGTCATTGGCACGTCCGGTGCTGCGGCAGTGACGATGATGCGGTCAAATGGCGCCTGTTCCGGCCAGCCCTTGGTCCCGTCGCCCGCCTTGGAGGTGATGTTGGTGAGACCCATCCTGGCAAACCGTGCCTCGGCCTCCCTGAGCAGCGTGCGGTATCGCTCTAGCGTATAGAGCCTGCGGCACAGGCGTGACAGCACGGCGGACTGGTAGCCCGAGCCGGTGCCGATTTCGAGCACCTTCATGCGATCGCTCACGTCCAGCTTCGTGGTCATAAAGGCCACTACATAGGGCTGGCTGATTGTCTGGCCGCATTCAATGGGCAGCGCATTGTTTTCGTAGGCCTGCCCCTCGAAAGCCGGTTCCACGAACAGGTTGCGCGGTGTGCGCTCGATAGCGCCAAGCACCTTGCCATCGGTAATGCCCTGACGGCGTAGTGTCATGATGAGCTGGATAATGCGGGACTGGTCGTCCGAACTGGAACTCACCGCGCGGCCTTTTTCGGAGCGTGAAGTCTGACGGGCGTGATGGATTTTGGCGGCGTGCCGCCCAGCTCCTTGGCCATCGCGCGGCGCGTCGTCTTGTGGGTGAGGTCAAGATGCAGTGGTGTCACGGAAATGCGGCCTGCATAAATCGCCCGAAGATCAGTCCCTTCCGGCGGATTGGACAATATCTTCTGGAAGCCGAGCCAGTAATACGGCGTATCACGGGCATCCATGCGGGTGTCGATCAGGGCATTGCTCTGGTCGCGTTTGCCCTGAATGGTGACTTCGACCTCTTCCACCGACCCATACGGCACGTCGGGGAAATTGACATTCATCAGCACATCCGCGGGCCAGCCCATTTCAACCAGCTTGGAAACCAGCGCCGGCCCGTGATGCTCGGCGGTTGCCCATTTCACTTTTTCCCGGCCTTCAAAGCCATAAGCCTGACTGAGCGCAATCGACGGCACGCCAAGCGTCGTGC
Source organism: uncultured Parvibaculaceae bacterium (assembly GCA_964511745.1). Lineage (GTDB taxonomy): Bacteria > Pseudomonadota > Alphaproteobacteria > CGMCC-115125 > CGMCC-115125 > Pyruvatibacter. The sequence continues at coordinate 197,926 of CAZEHX010000003.1, read as the reverse complement.
CTTCCATGGCGGCGGCAATGGTGCCTGAATAGGTCACGTCCTCTGCAATGTTCTGCCCGCGATTGACGCCGGACAGCACCAGATCAGGCGGCGTATCGCCCATGATCTCCTTGATGCCCATCAGTACGCAGTCGGTGGGGGTGCCGGCGACCGCAAATTTACGCTTGTTGATCTGCCGCAGCCGCAGCGGATGCGCCAGGGTCAGCGAGTGAGAGGCGCCGGACTGTTCGGTTTCAGGCGCGACCACCCATACGTCGCTGGACAGCGCCTTGGCGATTTTCTCAAGCGTCTTGAGACCCGGCGCGTGGATGCCGTCATCATTGGAGCACAGGATACGCAGCGGCCGTGTGCCGCCATCCGCCGTTTCGATTTGCAACTTGTCGGTCACGCAGTTGCTCCAAGGTCAATCGTCTCGATACCGCCCATATAGGGCTTGAGGACATCCGGCACGGCGACAGAACCATCCGCCTGCTGGTAGTTTTCCAGAACCGCCACCAGCGCCCGGCCGACCGCAAGGCCGGAGCCGTTGAGCGTATGGACAAAGCGGGTGTTCTTTTCACCCTCAGGCCGGTAGCGCGCACCCATGCGGCGCGCCTGAAAATCACCGCACTGGGAACACGACGAAATTTCGCGGTAAGCGTTCTGGCCCGGCAGCCAGACTTCAAGGTCATAGGTCTTACGGGCACCAAAGCCCATGTCGCCGGTGCACAGCACCATGGTGCGGAATGGCAGTTCCAGTCGCTTGAGAACTTCTTCCGCACATTGCGTCATGCGCTCGTGCTCATCATTGGAGGCTTCCGGCGTCGTGATGCTGACCAGCTCGACTTTGGAAAACTGGTGCATACGGATCATCCCGCGCGTGTCGCGGCCTGCGGACCCCGCTTCCTTGCGAAAGCATGGCGTGAAAGCTGTGTAGCGCAGCGGCAGTTCCGCCTGCGCGTGAATGGCTTCGCGCGCCAGATTTGTCAGCGGCACTTCGGCGGTCGGGATCAGCCAGTGGGCGTCTTCGTCGTCCGGCGCCCCGGTCTTGAACTGATCGTCTGCAAATTTTGGCAGCTGCGCCGTGCCATACATGGCATCGTCACGCACCAGCATCGGCGGCACGACTTCGGTGTAGCCAAATTCGCTCGTATGCAGGTCGAGCATGAAATTGGCCAGTGCCCGTTCCAGCCGGGCAAGTTGCCCCTTGAGCACGACGAAACGGGCACCGGATAATTTGGCAGCAGTCTCAAAATCCATCAGCCCGCCGGCTTCGCCGAGATCAAAATGCTCCTTCGGGGTAAAGTTGAGCTGACGCGGTTCCAGATACCTGCGGACCTCCACATTGTCCGTTTCATCCTTGCCCTGGGGCACACCATCAAGCGGCAGGTTTGGCAGCGCTGAAAGCACATCGTCGAGACGCGCATCAATCTGCCGCTGCCGGTCCTCGCCTTCCTGGATTTCACTTTTGAGGGTGGCGACCTCGTCGATCAGCTTCTGGGCACCGGCGTCATCGCCCTGCCCCTTGGCTTTGCCGATTTCCTTGGAGGCGTCGTTGCGGCGCGCTTGTGCGTCCTGCAATTGCTGGATCAGCCCGCGCCGTTCTTCGTCGATCTTCAGGAGATCGGCTGCGTGTGGCGGCAATCCGCGTTTTGCCAGCCCCGCGTCAAAAGCGTCGGGATTGTCGCGGATCCATTTGATGTCGTGCATGGGGCGGAACTTTCGGGAGGCTGGCGTGACTCAGGGAGAAAATTGGGGTCTGCGCCCTCTATACGACGCCACGCCGGACCGGGTCCAGAAGCCGCTTACGACGTTTTTTTGTCGCCCGCCCCGTCGCGCTTTTCCGCCCGCTTCTTCTCAATCATGCGCACGCCGATGATGGAGATTTCGTAGAGCAGAATAATCGGAACACCCAGCCCGATCTGACTGATCGGGTCCGGCGGCGTCAAAATGGCGGCAGCGGCAAAAGCCCCGACAATGGCGTATTTGCGCTGCTTGACGAGGCCCGCCGCCGAAACCAGCCCGGCACGCCCCATCAGCATCAACGCCACGGGTAGCTGGAAGGCCAGCCCGAACGCAAAAATCAAGGTCATGACCAGCGACAGATACTCATTGACCTTGGCCTCAAGCTGGATCGGAAGCTCGCCAACGCCGCCGGCGGATTCAAACGACAGGAAGAAGTCGGTCGCCATCGGCATGATGAAATAGAAGACCAGCGATGCGCCCATCAGGAACAGGATGGGCGTTGCCGCCAGAAATGGCAGGAAGGCCATGCGCTCATCGCGATAAAGCCCCGGCGCCACAAACATCCAAAGCTGCCCGGCGATGATCGGGAACGACACGCACAAGGCGGCGAACATGGCGACCTTGAGGTAGGTAAAAAACGTTTCCTGCAGGGCCGTGAAAATCAGCCGTCGTCCGGGATCGCCAGCCAGCGCGTCGGCAAGCGGCTGGGCGAGGAACCGATAAATGTCCTCGGCGAAATAGAATGTGACGCAAAAGGCCAGCACAAACGCGATCATGGATTTGATCAGCCGCCCACGCAGTTCCACCAGATGATCCAGCAGGGGCGCGCGGCTGGCTTCAATATGTTCGTCGCCCGGCCGGTCGCTCACCCTTGTCCTCCGGATACGGAGGGTTTTGTGGTGGGTTCATCATCAGCATCATCATCAGGTCGAATGGGCGGCGGCGACGCCAGAATATCGCCCTCGCCCACCTGGTTGATCTCGCGCTTGAGGTCTTCAAGCTCGGACTCGCGAGCCAGATCCTCGAAGCCCTTTTGGAACTCGGCAGCCATCGCCCGCGCGCGGCCCAAATAGCGGCCAAGCGTTGCCATCAGCCGCGGCAGGTCTTTGGGACCGACGACGACCACGGCCACGACAACGAGAACGATCAGTTCTGGCCAGCCAATATCAAACACGTGCTTTTATCCGCCTTTGGGGGATGTGGCTTAGCTCTTCAGGGTTTCACGGTTTGCATCGGCTTCCTTGGCGGCGTCGGTGTCGACTTTTTCGCCCTCGATGGTCTTGCCGGAAGCCTGCTTGTCATCTTCGCTCAGCCCCTTACGGAAGCTCTTGATACCCTCGGCAACATCGCCCATGAGGCCGGAAATCTTGCCGCGTCCAAACAGCACGATGACCAGAACAACAACGATAAGGATTTGCCAGACGCTCAATCCCATGGGGTAACTCCTAACGCTGGGGCAAAAGTGCCCGCTTGTGTCTATTGTCTCAGATGGCTTGTGAGGCGGCAACCTGCAAGCTCGGATTGCCACCAGCCGCAGGATTGGCTGCATTTTGCGCCGGTGAAACGCCGAAAATCAGTGCCCTGTCGGTATCTGGCGCTGCCTGCACCGGCGTGCCTTCCGGCGGTAGCCAGGTGCCACGAACCCGCACATGCACCAGCGCGTCATGCCCGGGGATCTCGATTTCGATCAAGCTTTCCTCACCCAGCATCCGCGCCCGGCGCACGGTGGCGGCAACGCCTATGCCCGCGCGGCTAAGCTCAATGGTCGTAGGACGCAAGGCGATGTCCACGGTGGCACCGTCTGCAAAACCTGCGGTAGGGAACGTGCCAAATGGGCTGTCCACGAGGCCGCCGGACACCGTGCCCCTGCATAGATTGATGTCGCTGAAGAAGGCTGCCGCTGCCACATCAATGGGCGTGTAATAAAGCTCCTGCGGCGTACCGATCTGCACAAGTCGCCCGTCCCGCAACAAGGCGATGCGGTCGGCCATGCGCATGGCCTCTTCAGGGTCGTGGGTGACAAGCAGAGCGCTGGCACCTGATTGCTCAATCAAAGACAGCGCTTCATCGCGCACCGCATCGCGCAACCTGTTGTCGAGGCCCGAGAACGGCTCATCCATCAACATGATGCGCGGGCCCGGTGCCATGGCACGGGCAAGCGCCACACGCTGTTGCTCGCCGCCTGACAGCATATGCGGGTGCGCATCCGCATAACGCGCCATACCAACGCCTTCGAGCGCCCGCATGGCAATGGCGCGGCGGCTGCCGCGCGCCAGCTGATGCAGGCCGAATTTGACATTGTCGAGCACGGTGAGATGCGGAAACAGGGCGTAATCCTGAAACATCAGGCCAACGCCACGCTTTTCAGGGGGCACGAAAAGCCCCGGCCCTGCGACCGGTTTGCCATCAATGGAGACTTTGCCGGATGTCGGCCGCTCCACGCCTGCGGCAATCCGTAAGGTGGTGGTCTTGCCGCAGCCTGATGGGCCGAGCAGGCACACGACCTCACCTGCCGCCACCTCAAGCGAAAAATCGCTGAGGGCCGTCAGATCACCATATCTGTGGGCGATGCCGCTGAAGGAAAGCCGTGCCGTCATGGGATGCACAATAGTGAGATTGCGCGTCAGTACAAATGCGACCTATTCGCGGTTCTTGTCGTCATTTTCCGAGGATGTCTCTTCGGGCTCAGCCGCAGCCGTTTCAGCGTCTTCAGCTTCGGCAGTGACGGGCGCGGGAATGAGTTCATCCTGCGCTTCCCCAATGAGGAATTCCTCACCGGTGTCATCCTCGGCCAGCTCTTCCTCGTCCTCGGTCAGCTCGGTGTCACCGGGCTGTGGTACTGAGAAGTCCGGCGGCAGGCGCGCATCCAGCAGGCCCGCAGCCTTGAGGTCATCAACACCCGGCAGATCGCGGACGCTTTCAAGGCCGAAATGCACCAGGAATTCGTCAGACGTGCCGTAAGTCAGCGGACGGCCCGGCGTTTTGCGGCGGCCACGCAGACGCATCCAGCCGGTATCCAGCAGCACGTCCAGCGTGCCGGTGGAGACCGAAACACCACGAATATCTTCGATCTCGGCGCGGGTGACCGGCTGGTGATACGCGATGATCGCCAAGGTCTCCATGGCCGGGCGCGACAGCTTCTTGAGCTGCACGGCTTCACGCTGCAGCAGGAAGGACAGGTCCTCCGCCGTGCGCATCAGCCACTTGCCGCCAACAGGCACTAGATTAACGCCGCGCGGCGCGTAGAACGCCTGAAGCTCGCCAAGCAGGCCGGGAACATCGGCGCCTTCCGGCAGCCGCTGCGCCAGGCTTTTCTCGTCCAGCGGTTCGGACGCTGCAAACAGCAGCGCCTCTACCATGCGCAAAGTCTTGGCGCGGCTTTCGTCAGAAATACTGGCCACATTTGAGGTGTCCGGGGCAGAAGATTCCTGCTCGGTGGCATCCTGAGCGGACGTTTCCTCAGCCTCATCACTTTCGATGGTGCCGGTTTCCTCGTGAATTTCGTCTTCGTGGTCCATGTCGTGTTTTTCAGCCATACGCGTTGCGTTGGTCATCAGGCATTCCCGTTTGCTGCTTCAACCGGCCCCTGAGGCCCCTGAGGTGGTGGGGTATCTTTGTTTCTTCTGCGTACATAGAGCGGTGCAAAGGCGGCTGCTTGCCGGAGTTCGACTTTCCCGTGCTTGGCGAATTCAAGGCTGGCAGAAAATGTGCTGGCCATGCCGGAGCGGCGGCTTTTGCCTTCGGAAAATTCCGGCGGCAGCATGGTCTCGATCCGGTCCCAGTCAATCATCGTGCCCAGCATGCTTTCGAGCCTGCGGCGGGCGTCTTCGATTGTCAGCACCGGTTGGCGCGGAATTTTGAAGCGCTCGATCTTCTGGATCGCCCGTTGATTGGAATAGGCTTTCAGCAGGTCAAAGATTTCGGCTGTGTATTTGCTCTTTTTGATAACACGGACGCCCTCGGGCATGCCGCGCGCAAACACGTCGCGGCCCAACCGGTCGCGGGCCATCAGCTTGGCAGCGCTCTCACGCATGGCTTCCAGCCGCTGCAGACGGAACGCAAGCCGAGCGGCCATCTCCTCGGCGCTCGGTTCTTCATCCTCGTCAGGCGGCGGTAGCAGTAGCCGACTCTTGAGAAAGGCCAGCCATGCGGCCATCACCAGATAGTCAGCGGCGAGTTCCAGCTGCAGCTTCTTGGCAGCTTCAACAAAGGTCAGATATTGCTCGGCCAGCTCCAGAATGGAGATTTTGGCCAGATCAACCTTTTGCGACCGCGCAAGCGTCAGCAGCAGATCAAGCGGACCTTCAAAGCCATCTACGTCAATGACCAGCGCCTGCATCTCAGGGACATCGCCCGCATCGTCGACGCGGGGCGCACCACTCTCAAAATCGTAGACTTCACCGGGGCTCAAAGGACGCGTTCCTGCTGCGCTGGAGGATTGGACGAACCTTCAACGTCTGGATCGGCGGCGATTGCGTCAAGCACTTGCGCCAAGAAGTTCATCCCATCTCTGAACGGCGGCTGTAAGCGATTCGCCTGGGGCCGGTTTTCGGCGGGAAAGCGCCGATTCAGACCGCAGGGTAGCTGCCGGTGAAAGCCCGGATGCAACGCCTGCCACCGCCTCCATTTCGTCCATTTGCCCATTGCAGTGCAGGACCAGGTCACAGCCTGCCTCAAGCGATTCGGAGACCCGCGTCTGCATCGGCCCGCCCAGTGCCTTCATCGAGAGGTCATCGCTCATCAAGAGCCCGTCAAAACCGATCTCCTCGCGTATCAGGCGGATGATTTGGGGGCTGGTCGTAGCTGGGTGTGCCTTGTCCAGCGCCGAGAAAACCACATGTGCGGTCATCGCCAAAGGCAGGTCCGAGAGGGCCTGGAACGGCTTGAAATCGATCTCGCGCAGGCTTTCAAGCGCAACATCCACAACCGGCAGCGCCTCATGGCTATCGACGCCTGCCCGCCCGTGGCCGGGAATATGTTTAAGCACCGGCAGCACGCCCGCATCTTCAAGGCCGTTAGCAGCAGCACGGGCGAGCGCGATCACCTGATCCGGCGTCTCGCCATAGGCCCGGTCGCCAATAATGTCATGAGCGCCGGGCTGTGGGACGTCGGCCAGCGGCACGCAATCCACATCCACGCCGCTGGCGCGAAGCTCGCAGCCGATGATGAAGGCCCCCAGACGGCAGGCCTCAAGGCCCGCTTCCATGTCTTTCTGGAACAAATCACCATAGCGGCGCGCCGGTGGATGCGCCCGCCAATGCGGCGGCTTGAAGCGCGCCACGCGGCCACCTTCCTGATCAATCAGGATCGGCGCATCGCGGCCTACCGTGTTGCGCAGTTGAGCGCACAGGGTCGCGACCTGCTCAGGCGTATCGATATTGCGGGCGAAGATGATGAAGCCCCACGGATCAGCCTCACGGAAAAACCGTGTTTCCGCATCGCTGAGCGTCAAACCCTCACAGCCATAGATGGCCGCCTGCACCATTAGCGCTTACGCACCAGGCAATCCGTGCCGGCAGCCTTGAGCTTGCCGCAGGTGGTTTCCGCTGCACCCTTGGTAGCGTAGGCCGCAGCCCGCAACCGGTACCAGATGCCCTTGTCGCCAAGGTCGGCCCGCTGAATGTCGGCGGTTGCGCCGGCCAGAATGCCTGAGTGCTTGCGCTGAAGCCCTGCCCATTCGGTCTGTGCGCGTGCTGTATCGCGGAACGACCCGATCTGAATGACCCAGCCGCCGGCTGCTGCATTGGCAGACGCCGCGGGTTTCGCCGCCGCGGGTGCCGGTATCGGCTGCGGCTTGGGGGTCGGGTCCAGCGTTTCTACGGTCGGCTCAACGGCAACGGGGGTTTTAACAGGTTCGGGCGTTGCAACCGGCGCCGCCGGTGTCGCCACCGGTTCTTCCGGCGGTGGCAACAAGCGCTCAACGCCGCCATTGGCGGGGGCACCACCATTGTCGCCGGTAATCCGCTCGAATATTTCCTTATCCTGATGCGGAATATCCATGCCGCCGGGATCCTGCGGAGCGACCTTTTCAGGTCCGCCATCGGCGCGCACGATGGGCGGCGCCGTACGGATGCCCTCTTCGCGGCCCTGCTGGTAGGCGAAATAGACGACACCGGCCAGCGCTGCCAGCACGGCAACGACAACGAGCAACATCAGCCAGCCGCGGCCTGTGGGCTCATCATCCTCGTCGGTGGCGTCATATGTATCCATGTCATCGACCATCACCGGGTCAAACGCACCGCGTCCATATCTGTCCTCGTCGCGATCCATATCGGACATGGGCTACTTGCCCCCTTTGAGCCTGTTATCGGGTGCGCCTAGCGCATCTCGGTTTTTGCGGTTACGCCCATAATATCAAGGCCTGCCGCCAGTGTTATGGCCACTGCACGAATCAAAGCCAGTCGTGCAATGGTAACATCTGGCTGGTCCGGATGGATAAACCGCAGTTTCGTGTCATCCTTGCCCTTGTTCCACAGGGCGTGGAAGGCGGCAGCCAATTCTTGCAGATAAAACGCCACGCGATGCGGCTCATGCGCCAGCGCCGCCTGCTCGACCAGGCGCGGGAAGGCGGCCATCAGCTTGATAAGGCCCAATTCGGCCTCGTCATCCAGGACCGACAGGTCGGCGTTTGCCAGAGCTTTGTCAGACAAATCAGCGTTCGGGAAATCCTCCGCCGCCAGCCGCAGCACCGAGCAGATGCGAGCATGGGCATACTGCACGTAGAAGACCGGATTGTCCTTCGACTGCTCCATGACGGCGGCAAAGTCGAAATCAAGCGGCGCATCATTTTTGCGCGTCAGCATGATGAAGCGCACCACGTCGCGCCCGACTTCATCAACGACATCGCGCAGGGTGACGAACTCGCCCGAGCGCTTCGACATCTTCACCGGCTCGCCGGCGCGATAGAGTTTCACCATCTGGCAGATCTTGACGTCCAGCGCACCACCGCCATCCGAGAGGGCTTTGACGGCGGCCTGCATGCGCTTGATATAGCCTGCATGGTCGGCGCCCCACACGTCGATCATCTCGATGAAACCGCGCCGGTATTTATCCAGATGATAGGCAATGTCGGCAGCAAAATAAGTGTGTGTGCCGTCCGATTTTTTCATCGGCCGATCAACATCGTCGCCAAACTCGGTTGCCTTGAACAGCAGCTGCGGCCGGGCTTCCCAGTCATCCGGCAGCTTGCCCTTGGGCGCCTCAAGCACGCCGGTGTAGAGCAGTCCCTTGCCCTCCAGCAGATCAAACGCTTCAGCTAGTTTTGAGCCTGGTTCATCAATGCGGCCCAATGAGCGTTCGGAGAAGAAGACATCATGATGGATATTCAGCGCCGCAAGGTCGTCGCGGATCATCGCCATCATGGCGTCGATAGAAGCGGTCTTGACGATTGGCAGCCACTCGGCGTCTGCCATCGCGGCCAGCTTGTTGCCGTGCTCGGCGGCAAGCGCCTTGCCCACAGGCACCAGATAGTCGCCGGGGTAAAGCCCCTCGGGGATTTCGCCGATGTCTTCACCCAGCGCTTCGCGGTAGCGCAGGAAGACGGAGCGAGCCAGCACTTCGATCTGGCCGCCGGCATCATTGATGTAATATTCGCGCGCGACCTCATAACCGGCTTTGGCCAGCAGATTGGCCAGCGCATCCCCGAAGACGGAGCCGCGGCAATGGCCCACATGCATGGGGCCTGTCGGATTGGCGGACACATATTCGACATTGACCTTGATGCCTTGCCCGGTAGCCAGGCTGCCGAAACTGTCACCTGCCTTCAGGACGCCGGGCACCTGCGCACGGATCAAGTCCTCCGCCAGCCGCAGATTGATGAAGCCGGGACCCGCGACGTCTACTGAGGCAATGGCGGGGTCAGCCACCACAGCATCGGCAATCGCCTCGGCAATGTCGCGCGGCTTCATCTTGGCCTGCTTGGTGAGCACCATGGCCGCATTGGTAGAGATGTCGCCGTGGGACGGGTCGCGCGGCGGCTCGACCGTGACATGGGCCAGATCCAGGCCCTGAGGCAGCACGCCCTTTTCCACCAATCCGTCGATGGTGGCAGTCAGAATATGGCGGATGTCGCTGAACAGGTTCATTTGGGCCGGGATACTCGTTTAGGGAAGCGGATGCGCTGGATACACGCCCGAAGCGGATTTGTCATGCGTAGGGCTGATCTAGCGGAAAATCGGGTCGGCCTGAAACAGCCGCCGGTGTTCTTCAATGGCGAAGCGGTCGGTCATACCGGCCACGAAATCACATACGGTCTCAGCTGTTGCCAGCGCGCGGGGGCCATCGGTCATCGCTTGCCATTCGGTGGGGAGAAGCTCGGGTTCGTTCACCAGAAGCTCGAATAGCTCACGCATCACCCGCTTGGCTTTGCTCATCATCCGGTTGACCTGATAGTGCTTGTACATGCGCTGATACAGAAACGCTTTGAGCGACCTGTCATGCGCCTGCATCTCTGCAGAGAACGCAGCCATCTGCCGCCCGGCTTTACGAATGTCATCGCTGGTCTCAGGGGCGAGGTCGGCAAGCCGCCGCGACGTCTCGGCAATCACATCCTCAACCATATGAGAGATAAGCCGCCGGATGGCTTCGTGCCGCAGCCGACGCTGTGCAATGCCGGGATACGCGTCATGGACTTCGCGGAACATATCGCCGACCAGCGGCAGCGCCATAAGGTCATCGACCGTAAAGAGCCCTGCGCGCAAGCCATCATCGATGTCGTGATTGTTGTAGGCGATGTCATCTGACAGCGCGGCGATCTGTGCCTCAAGGCTTGCGTAAGTGTGCAAGTCCAGACCCTCAAGGCCTTCATATTCACGGAACGCGCGCGGCAGGCCTGCAATGCCATCGCCCCGGGCGATAACCGGGCCATTGTGCTTGACGATGCCCTCAAGGGTTTCCCAGGTGAGGTTGAGCCCATCGAACTCTGCGTAACGCTGTTCAAGCCGGGTGACGATGCGAAGCGTCTGGGCGTTGTGATCAAATCCGCCAAAACCCTGCATGCAGTCGGCAAGCGCTTCCTCGCCGGCATGGCCAAAGGGCGTATGGCCAAGGTCGTGCGCCAGCGCCAGCGCTTCGGCAAGGTCCTCATCGAGGCCGAGGAAGCGCGATAGCGAGCGCGCGATCTGTGCGACTTCCAGCGAGTGTGTCAGTCGTGTGCGGTAGTAGTCGCCCTCGTGATAGACGAACACCTGCGTCTTATGCTTGAGGCGGCGGAAAGCACCGGAATGGATGATCCGGTCGCGGTCACGCTGATACGGCGAGCGCGTGCGGCTTTCCATTTCGTCGATGTGACGGCCACGGGTCTGTGCCGGGTCCGTGGCATAGGCCACGCCGCCGCTGGTCGATGGTTTGGTAAGGGCTGGGGACAATGTCTTACAGCGTACCTTCGATGACATATTTGAGGATGCGGACAACTTGCGCGGGCTCCTGCGCCCAGGCAAGGGCCGCGCCGTCGACTTCCTTCAGGGGGTGGCGAAGTTCTGGATCATGAAGTGTGATGATGGGCGTGCCGAGCGCTGCCGCATAGCCCGCATCAAACGCCGCGTTCCACTGCTTGTATTTGTCGCCGAAACGCACGACCACGATGTCCGCGTCCTTGATCAGGGTAGAGGTGCGGATCGAGTTGACCTTGGCGCCTTTATTATCGAACCAGAACTCATTTTCCTCAGCGCCCAGTATGTCGGCCCCACAGGCATCGGATGAGGGATGGTCCGTCACCGGGGCGGCAAACGTCACCGGCAGGCCCGCAGCCTTGGTACCGGCTTCGATCTGATCACGCCAATCCGTGTGGATTTCGCCGGAGAGGTAAACCCGCCATGTTTTGCTCATATCGTCATGCCTTCTGCCTGTCAGAACACCCGTGAATTGACATTCCCGGGCCAGCCACTACCTATTGATACCAAGTCGCACCATTTGGCCGGTTTTCCGGCAGGTGCTGCGTATTGCAGGGTGTACCCATGAGTGAAGCCGAAGTCGAGACCAGGCCGACAACGGATGCGGGTTTTGCCGTTTCCGCCAGTGCCGCCAAACAGATTGCCAAAATCCTCTCCGGTGAGGCTGAAGGCACCATGCTGCGCGTCAGCGTGGAAGGTGGCGGCTGCTCAGGATTCCAGTACAATTTCACCCTCGATGATGCCAAGACGGCTGATGATCTAGTGATTGAACGCGACGGCGCCACCGTGCTCGTGGACAATGTCTCGCTCATGTATATGGGCGGCTCGGAGCTGGATTACGTGGATGATCTGATCGGGCAATCGTTTCAGGTGAAAAACCCCAATGCGACAGCCTCCTGCGGCTGTGGGACGTCTTTCTCGGTCTAGTTTTCAGCCTCTGGTTTTAGGGCGGGCCTTCGCCTACCCTCCGCAGCCCAATTGCGGAGAGATGCGGAATGAAGATCGCCACCTGGAACGTCAACTCCATCAAAATGCGCCTGCCCAATCTGCTGGCCTGGCTCAAGGAAGCCAAGCCGGACGTGGTGTGCCTGCAGGAACTCAAATGCATGGACGACGCCTTCCCGCGCGGTGCCGTGGAAGACGCGGGTTACAATGTCGAGACCCACGGTCAGAAGACGTACAATGGCGTCGCCATTCTTTCAAAGTCACCGCTTGAGGATGTGACGCGAGGCCTGCCGGGCATGGAAGATGACGAACAGGCCCGCTACATCGAAGCACTGGTGCCTGCGGGCGACGCCATGATGCGTGTCGCATCCATCTACCTGCCTAACGGCAACCCCGTCCCCGGCCCAAAATACGATTACAAGCTGGACTGGATGGAGAAGCTGCGCGCCCATGCGCAAAGTCTGCTGGCATTCGAAGAGCCCCTGGTGCTGGCGGGCGATTACAACGTCATCCCCACTGACGATGATGTGCATGACCCTGCTGCATGGAAAGACGACGCGCTATTCCGCGAGGACACGCTCAAGGCGTTCAGGGCGTATGCCAATATCGGCCTGACGGATGCATTCCGCGCCTGCCATACGGAGCCGCACCGCTACAGCTTCTGGGACTACCAGGCGGGTGCCTGGCAGAAGGACAACGGTATCCGCATCGATCATCTGATGTTGAACGCCCAGGCGGCAGACCTGTTGAGTGCCTGCGACATCGACAAGCATGTGCGTGACTGGGAAAAGCCATCAGATCACGTCCCCGTGTGGGCGGAGTTTGACGTGTGAGCAAACCGGCAGCACCTGCCTACAGCATGGCTTTGACGAAACGCTGGCGGTGAAAGACGTGGACGCCTATTTCAACGGTTTGCGCGAACGCTGAAACGCCGGACCCATCGGCATCAGCCGCACGCCACTGCGTAGCCGCCGGTATGGCAGGTCCAGATGATCGGCCGGGTTGGGGCCGGGGCTGGCCACAACGAGGATGTCGCGGGCCATCTTCTGGAAGTCGGCACGAAAGTGAACCGAACTTTTGACGGCGACAATATTCTCATGCGCAGGATCGACACCAAAGGCAGTGAACATGGCGCGGTCGGCCGTCTGAACCTTGCTGCTCGCCACAATGATGCGAACATCTTCGATCATCAGCATGGCGGACCGGCCAAGCGACAGATGTGCACCGCGGTAAAATGGTCCGTGTGCGTCTATTTCACCATTATGCAGCTTGAGGACTTCGAAGATGCCCTCAATCGGCGTCTCCTTTGCGCCGCCTGACCATGCGCCGAGCGAGATGCGTATCTTGGCACCCTCGCCCGCTTCCCATGCAGATTGTGCGACTGCCGGATCATTGATGACACCACACAGTGCTGAATCAGCCCCTGAAATCAGAGCGCGCAGAATGCCGATGGTATCACCATTGCCGCCGGCGCCGGGGTTGTCCTGCGTGTCGGCAAGGATCAGCGGGCCAGCCTTGCGGTCGCGTGAGCTAGCCGCTTCGCCATAGGCAATGGCTTCCTCTGCGCTCCACACCTTTTGGCGAAAGCCGCGCTCGAACTCCATGAAAGTCTCGGCCAACCGGTCCACGGCTTCATCGGCCGCTTCCTGGGTCTCCGCATAAGCCATCACAGCAGGCCCACACTCGGCGATGTCTGAAGGTGGAAAGCCCATGGCTGCCGAAGCGCTGAGAATCTGGGTCACTTCGCGCGACCCGCTGTCCATGCTCAACTCGTTAAGGCTTGCGACATCCGCGTAGATCAGTGCGCCGGGATCGCTCATGGTGCTTTGCGCCGTGAGGGGGATGAGAAAATTCAGCTTGCGGAAGGCTTTGGCCGGACGCGCAGCACTACTTGCGATCTTCGCTGTAAGCTGCGCCGCGCGTGCGCCGGTTTCCGCCATATCGATATGCGGATAGGTACGGTAAGCGACCAGCGCATCCGAATTGCGCATCATCTTCGCAGTCACGTTTGCATGAAGGTCGAGCGAGGCAATGATAGGCACCTTGCCGTTGACGATGTCGCGGACCCACTCAAGTATATCGCCCTCGCCGTCTTCAAGGTCCTCAGTGACCATCGCGCCGTGCAGGTCAAGATAAATGGCATCCAGAGGGCCGTCGCGCAGGGCGCGTTCAAGCTCTTCGACCATCATCCCTGCAATATGCGCAAAAGCATCCGAGGTGACATGGGCGGAAGGTGTGGCAGCGGCCCACACCATTGGCACCGGCGTGATATCAAGGCTGGCGGCTTCCGCCAGAAATCCCGCAATCGGGATATTCATGCCCGCGGCACCCTCAGCATTGGGGGCAAAAGTGGTAAGCAGGCCAGCGCCACCCTGCAGCGCAGGCCAGGCATCGGGGCGCAAAAATACGTCGAGATCCGCCTTCTGCGACGCAAATGTGTTCGTCTCGTGCTGAAAACCACCGACCGCGACGCGCATGAAAGGGGCTGCTTTCTGTTTAAGAGGGAAACCCGGTGTGGGACCCGCATGTCCTACTCAAGTAGCTTAAGACTCGAATACGTCCTGTGGCTACAATCAAACGAATGAAATCAAATCTTCGGTGCCGGATGCCACATGTATGCGCGGCCAACCGGCGCCCTGGGGGGAGCCTAACACTATGATCAAACTGGTGTTCTGCCTGCACCGCCTGCCGTCATTCACGCCTGAGGCGTTCCGCGACTACTGGTGGACGAAACACGCACCGCTGGTGCGAGAGCGCGCCCCGGCGCTTAGGATTGCCCGCTACGTGCAGTCTCACGGGCTTGAAAGCCCGCTGGACGCCGCCATGCAGGGCTCCCGCGACGCCCAGCCGCCCTATGACGGATTTGCGGAGCCGTGTTGGGACAGTGAGGATGACCTTAACTTCGCCATGACTGATGCAGCCGCATTGAAAGCGGGGGCGGAACTGCTGGAGGACGAAAGAAAATTCATCGACCTGACGCGCTGTTCTCTCACTTTTGTCCGCGAACGGCCGGTCGTCGGCTGACAGATTATCGGTCGGCTAAAGGATTTCGTCCTCGTCGAACAGCGGGTCACCCTGAAAGCCTTCCTCAATGGCACCCAACTCAGCGCCTGCGGACGCTGCTTTGGATAGATCCGCAATATGGATCAAGGCGTCGCCCTGATTGACCACCGGCAGATTTGAGCGGCCAATGATGAGGCCGGTTCGCGGGGCGATTACGTCGGCATCACGTTCACCGAACGGGTCGGAGATGACGCCCAGCACCGCTCCTTCCTTGACGAACTGTCCGACCTTGCAATGGGTGCGCACGATGCCGCCTTCGACGGCGCGCACCCATGAGCTTTTCATTGCGACGGGTGTCGGTTTCGTGGGTTTGTTCTTGTGCTTGGCCTGCGCGGTATGCGCCTTGCCGATCATCCCGAGATGCCGCAACACGTTGAGCACACCTTTGACGCCGACGCGGATTGCGGTTTCATCAAACCGCAACCCCTCACCCGCTTCAAACACCATCACCGGAACGCCTTTCTCTCGGGCCTCATGGCGCAGCGAGCCATCGCGCAATGCCGAATTGACGATGACCGGCGGCGCGAAGGCATGTGCCAGTTTCAGTGCCTCCTTGTCGGAGGTGTCGACACGGATCTGTGGAAGGTTTGTCCGGTTGACGGCGGCCGTATGCAGATCAATGCCGTAGTCGCAGCGCGCAACAACCTCGTTGAGGAACAGATGTGCAAGCCGTCCTGCCAGGGAGCCGTGCTCATTGCCGGGAAAGGACCGGTTGAGATCACGCCTGTCAGGCAGGTAGCGGCTCTGGCCGATGAACCCGAACGTATTGACGATCGGGATCAGCAGCAGCGTGCCGGAGATACGCCTGAGTGCCGGTGTGCGGATCAGCCGCCGGACGATTTCAACGCCGAGGATTTCGTCCCCATGCACGGCGGCGCTGACAAACACCGTCGGCCCGTCCTGCCTGCCGTGGATGGCTTGCACTGAAAGGGTTGCCGGTGTGTGGTCCGACATCATGGAGAGCGGGAGATCCACTACCTGTCGTTTGCCCGGCATGATGGCGGCTTCACCCAGCATCAAAGGCGCGCGGCGTGGTGCGGTATCAGGCAACTTTACGCGCCCTCTTCTTGGGGCTGGACCTTGTGTGGGTTTTGCCTGGCTTTGCGTTCTTTTCAATGAATTCGATGATCTGGCCGGCGACATCAACCTGTGTTGCTTTCTCAAGCCCTTCAAGGCCGGGAGACGAATTGACCTCCATCACCACCGGCCCCTCTTTGGAGCGCAGCATATCAACACCGCACACGTTCAGGCCCATGGCCTTGGCCGCCTTGATGGCCGTCGCACGTTCCTTCGGCGTGATCTTGATGAGCCGGGCGCTGCCGCCACGATGCAGGTTTGAGCGGAAGTCGCCGTCCTTGCCCTTGCGCATCATGGCCGCCACGACCTTGTTGCCGATGACGAGACAGCGGACATCTTCGCCCTTGGCTTCCTTGACGAATTGTTGGACCAGGATGTTGGTCTTCACACCACCAAAGGCCTGAATGATGCTTTCAGCCGCGCGCGGTGTTTCGCCCAGCACCACGCCAATGCCCTGCGTCCCTTCCAGCAGCTTGATGATGACTGGAGCGCCACCTGCGAGTTCCATCAACTCATTGGCATCCGACGTACGGTGCGCAAATACGGTTGTCGGTAGGCCGACGCCGTCACGCGCCAGCAATTGCAGGCTGCGCAGCTTGTCGCGCGACCGGGTAATGGCAACGGATTCATTGAGCGGATAAACGCCCATCATCTCAAACTGGCGCAGCACCGCGGTGCCGAAGAATGTCACTGACGCCCCGATGCGCGGAATAATGGCGTCATAGCCCTTCAGGGATTCACCCTTGTAGTGAACCTCCGGATCACTGGAGGCGATGTCGATGTAGCAGCGCAGGTGATCGATCACATCGATCTGGTGGCCGCGTTCTTCAGCGGCCTCGATGAGACGCTGATGGGAGTAGAGCGACGGGTTGCGGCAAAGCAGACCAATTTTCATTTGGGGGCCAACTTTCTTTCTTTCAAAGACGGGTACAGAGCAGAAATACGGGCGCCCAGATAGGAGCGGCCCGGTTCAATGATGAAGTGACGCCGCACGGCTTCACGGCCAAGCAACATCCGAAACCCCATCTGGTCGCGGTCGGCCAGCGTGATCTCGATGGGCCAGGTAAATGCGCCGACGGTTGCGTGTGTCTCGATAACATACCGCAGTTCCTGTTTGCCATTTGAGCTTTTTACCTTGCGCTGGTCACGCACCGGGCAAATGCACTCAACCTCTGGCACCCGGTGGCGCTGGGCGGGATGCAGCTTGAAGGAGACATATTCTGTGCCGGCATCGCTGAAGGGGCGGATGTGGAACGCATGAATGGCCGAGGTGCGCGCACCCGTATCAATCTTCGCCTTGAGCCGGTCCACGCCCAACTCAGATAGGCCGACCCATTCGCGCCATCCGATGATCGGGCGCGTCTTCATGCCTTTGGGTGGCTTGGCTGTCTTGAACTTTTTTGCGGTAGGCGTCTTTGCGTTCATTGGGTATCGCGAACCTAAACACCAGAATGTTACTGGCGCATTCTTATGGGCAAAAGTCCGGGATACGAAATGCTAATTTTTGGAATGTTCCAGCCGGAAGGCCTCAGCCAGCCGCACGCCGGCATCCATTTGTGCGCGGGTCATCTGCTTTTCACGCTCCCCCATAAGTGCATCAACACCTGCACGGGTCTCGTCGGTTGAGCCCTGACGCGCGAGCAGCAGGAAGCTGTAGGCCTTGGCCTTGTCGCGCGGCAGCGGGTCGCCCTTCCAGTAAATGCCGGCAAGGTGGATGAGTGCGGGCGTGTAATACTTCTGCGCCGCAATCTCGTACCAGCGGATGCCTTCAAAGCGGTTCCGCTCGGCACCTTCGCCATTATAGTGCATCTCGCCGATCTTCATCTGCGCTTCAGCGTGTTGCATCAGTGCAGCTTTTTCATACCAGGCAAGAGCCTGCCCGGGATTGCGGTCAATGTCGGAGCCGTCGAGGCCGTGGCGGTAAAAATCAGCCAGCTCCACCTGCGCCTGGACATGCCCCGCCTCTGCGGCCTGCGTCATGTATTTCGCCACCTTGCGCGGCACATTTGAGACGCCGTGACCGCCCTCATACATCTTGGCGGCAAGATAGGCTGCAGTCGCATCGCCATCGGCAGCGCCTGCTTCCCACTCAGCTGCCGCAGCCGATATATCACCGGCAGTATAGGCCTCAATGCCCTTTTCAAGCGATGCCACTGCCGGACCGGCAGCAACAAGACCAAGCGCAAGTGCGGCGATCAGACCGAGACTAGATATCCGCATAAACATGCGTTTCTTCCTTCGCGCCGGGATGCGTGACAGCACCGGCATAAGCAGGCCCCACAAGCTGAACATATTTCCACAATGTGCCCGAATTGTAGTCGGTCTTGCGTGGTGTCCACTTCTTGCGGCGTTCCGCCAGCACGTCCTCAGCAACATCAAGGTCCAGCGTGCCGACTTCGGCGTCGATGGTGATGATGTCGCCATCCTCGATAAGGCCGATCGGGCCGCCTTCGGCAGCTTCCGGGCCCACATGGCCGATGCAGAAGCCGCGTGTGGCGCCTGAGAAGCGGCCATCGGTGATGAGGGCCACCTTGTCGCCCATGCCCTGCCCGTATAGCGCTGACGTGGTCGACAGCATCTCGCGCATGCCCGGGCCGCCCTTGGGGCCTTCGTAGCGGATGACGAGAACCTCACCTTCCTTGTACTGACGGTTTTCAACCGCCTCGAAGGCATCTTCCTCGCAGTCAAAGCAGCGAGCGGGGCCGGAGAACTGCTGCTTCTCCAGACCGGCCACTTTCACAATGGCGCCGTCTGGTGCGAGTGTGCCCTTGAGGCCGACAACGCCGCCGGTCTTGGTGATCGGATTGGAGACCGGATAGATGACTTTCTGCTCCGGGTTCCATTCAATCTCTTCAAGGTTCTCCGCCAGCGTCTTGCCGGTGACGGTGATGCAGTCACCGTGCAGGAAGCCGCCATCAAGCAGCGTCTTCAGCAGCATCGGCACGCCGCCTGCCTCATACATGTCCTTGGCGACGTAATTGCCACCCGGCTTCAGGTCAGCCACGTAAGGCGTCTTCTTGAAGATTTCAGCGACTTCCATCAGGTTAAAATCAATGCCTGCTTCATGCGCCATTGCAGGCAGGTGCAGGCCTGCATTGGTGGAGCCGCCGGAGGCTGCCACAACCGTTGCCGCGTTCTCAAACGCCTTACGCGTGCAGATGTCGCGCGGGCGAAGGCCCGTTCTGATAAGTTCCATGACGGCGCGGCCGGAAGCTTCCGCGTAAGCGTCGCGGCTTTCATAAGGAGCCGGTGCGCCCGCTGAATTGGGCAGCGCCAGGCCGATGGCTTCGGAGACACAGGCCATGGTGTTGGCCGTAAACTGGCCGCCACATGCGCCCGCACTTGGGCACGCAATGCATTCAAGCTCATGCAGGTCTTCGTCCGACATATTGCCGGCGGAGTGCTGGCCGACGCCTTCAAAAACGTCGAGCACCGTCACGTCCTTGCCCTTGAAACTGCCCGGCAGGATGGAGCCGCCATACATGAAGACGCTGGGCACGTTGAGGCGCAGCATCGACATCATCATACCCGGCAGGCTCTTGTCGCAGCCCGCGAGACCCACAAGCGCGTCATAGCAATGGCCGCGCATGGTGAGCTCAACGGAGTCGGCGATGACATCCCGGCTGACCAGCGAGGACTTCATGCCCTGATGGCCCATGGCGATGCCGTCGGTCACTGTGATGGTGCAGAACTCACGCGGGGTGCCTGATGCTTCCAGGACGCCGCGCTTCACCGACTGCGCCTGACGCTGCAGGGCGATGTTGCAGGGTGCTGCTTCATTCCAGCAGGTTGCAACGCCGACGAAGGGCTGGTCGATGTCCTCCTGGGTCAGCCCCATGGCGTAATAATACGAGCGGTGCGGCGCGCGCTGCGGACCCACTGTCACATGGCGGCTGGGCAATTTTGATTTGTCGAACGAGTTTTTAGCCATGAGACGCTCCGTTTCCCCCTGGATGTTGCGATGGGAGGTATTGAATTTGAGGCGGATACTAGAGGCAAGCCGGGCTGTGATCCACCGCAGCGGCGGAAACCAGCCTTGCAAGGTAAATGGGGGTGCCGATCAGGGGATATCTGCCTGGCGCAAACTGCCGATCATCGCCAGATAGGCCGTGGTGAAGGCCTGCTGATCCAAAGCGGCATGCTCCGTATTCCAGGTTGCCGTGACGCACCACTGCGTGCCGGTTTCATCCGTCAGGTGGGTGGTCATGTTGAAGGCCCCGAAATTGGAGCCACCCTTATAGGCGACCTGCTTCCAGTCATTCGGGTTTGTAACCCCCGGATTGACCTGCATGGCGGGCTGATCGGCCACATCGTCGATCAACGCACACAGCGCCCGTGCCGGAATCGGCCAGCCGATTTCCGGCGACGGACTGTCGTCAAGATCGGATATGGCAGGCACTGGCGATGCCGCAAGATCGGCGAGCACCTGTTTGCGCGCCGCATCATCCGCCGCCCGGAAGCGGGCCCGGGTATTGTTGACGTCAGCCTTGAGCTTGAAGAATTCAGCAGTGGTCAACAGGGGGGCCTGCGGCAGATGCGCTTCAATCGCGCTGCGGCCGAGAATATCGATCAGCGCGTCACTGGCAGTATTGTCAGAAATTGAGATCATCAAGGTGGCAAGGGTTGCCAATGTCACCGGGGTATCTTCGGGCCATGTCTGCAGAATGCCCGAAGGCAGCGAGCGCCATTCAGGCTTCAGCGTCACAACGTCGGCCATGTTGACCTTATCCGCCTCAACTGCTTCCACCAGCGCCTTGAGAATGGCCATCTTGAAGGTGGAGCCCGCATCCAGCGGCGCGTCCGGCGCAAGGGCTACCTGATCCACACCGTCGCGGGTGACGAGCACGGATATCTGCCCGCCGCCGGAGCGCTCAAGCCGCACAAAGCCGCCCAGTGCTTCCTGCGGCGTCAGGCCCGCAGCAGTCGGCTGACGGAAGAACAGGAAGGTGACTAGGCCTGCATCGTCGAGCTGGATTTCAGCAGGCACCCTGCCGCGCTCAAAAAACACCGTATAGGTGTTCTGGCCGTCCTTCTGGACGCCGCGAAAGCCGCCAAGCGTGCCTTTGAGGCCGCGCACAATGGCGACGACTTCTTCCACATTGGCGCGGTTAAGCAATGCCGGTGAAAACAGCGACCGCTCAACAGCTTCCGCCGTGAAGATTTTTTCCAGAACCTCTTCTTCGGCAGCCAGCGCGGTGCCGACGAAAAGCAGGCAGGTCAACATCCCGGCTGCCAAGCGTGACAGCATCATCTTCGTGGTCATTACGCGGCCCCCTCAAGACGGCCCAGCGCATCGCTCAGCTTGGCGCGGGTCTGTTCCGCGTCGGCGCGCCGTGTGCGTTGCTCCTCGATCACCTCTTCAGGCGCCTTGGACAAGAATTTCTGGTTGCCGAGCTTGCCGTCGATCTTGGCAATCTCGCCATCCATTTTCTTGATTTCCTTGGCAAGGCGCGTGCGCTCCGCATCAAGGTCGATCACATCCGCCAGCGGCAAAAATACGGTGGCTTCGTCCACGACTACCTGAATAGAGCCGGCAGGTGCCGTCTCAGCGGCCTTGAGGCCGGAGAGCCTTGCCAGCCGCTCGATCATGCCGCTGTTGCGTTTCATGCGATCGACGGTTTCGTCAGATGCCCCACGCATCACCAGCGGAATCTTGGCGCCCGCAGGCACATTCATCTGTGCACGGACGGAACGGACTTCCGTAACCAACCGGATGATCCAGCTGATTTCATCGTCTGCTGCCGCATCGCCAAGCGCTGCGTCATAGTCCGGCCAGTGCGCCGTCACCAGCATGGTGTCGCGTGCCGGGCCGTCGAGACCGTCCTGCCACAATTCTTCGGTGAGGAATGGCATGATCGGGTGCAGCATCAACAAGATCTGGTCGAGGGTCCAAGCCGCCGTGGCACGGGTCTCTGCCTTGGCGGCTTCGTCGGTGCCGTTGAGGATCGGCTTGATGAGCTCCAGATACCAGTCGCAGAAAACATCCCAGACGAACTGGTAAAGTGCGCCCGCTGCTTCATTGAAGCGATAGGCTTCAATGGCCTGTGTCACTTTTTCAGCCGTGCGGCGGGTCTCTCCGGCAATCCATTTGTTGGGGGTGCCGGAGACGGTTGAAATATCAAAGCCTTCAATCCGTGCGCATTCATTCATCTGGCAGAAGCGCGCGGCGTTCCACAGCTTGGTGCCGAAATTCCGGTAACCTTCAACCCGCGATGTGGCGAGCTTGATGTCGCGGCCCTGCGCTGCCATCGCGGTCAGCGTGAAGCGCAATGCGTCGGCACCATAGGCGTCGATGAGTTCCAGCGGGTCCATGGCATTGCCCTTGGACTTCGACATCTTGGCGCCCTTCTCGTCACGGACGAGCGCGTGGATGTAAACATCACGGAACGGCACTTCCTTCATGAAGTGCAGGCCGAACATCATCATCCGGGCAACCCAGAAGAAGATGATGTCAAAGCCGGTAACCAGAACGTCGGTCTTGTAGTAGCGCTGAACTTCCGGTGTGTCCTCCGGCCAGCCAAGTGTCGAGAACGGCCATAGGCCCGACGAGAACCAGGTGTCGAGAACGTCTTCGTCCTGATTAATCTCGGTTGGCTTGCCGTAATGGGTGTCAGCCATCTCCTGCGCTTCGGCCTCGTTGGCCGCGACGAAGATTTCCATGTCGGGGCCATACCACGCCGGAATGCGATGCCCCCACCACAGCTGGCGCGAGATGCACCACGGCTGGATGTTCTTCATCCACTCAAAGTATGTCTTTTCCCAGTTGCGCGGCACGAACACCGTCTCGCCGCGCTCCACTGCTTCAATGGCGGGCTTGGCCAAGGTCTTGGCGTCCACATACCACTGGTCAGTCAGGAAAGGTTCGATGACATCATTGGAACGGTCGCCATAGGGAATGGCATGTTTGTGATCGTCGATCTTGTCGAGCAGGCCTAATGCATCAAGGTCCGCGACAATCTTCTTCCGCGCGTCGAACCGGTCCATACCGTCATAGGCGGCAATGGCGTCGGCACCGTTGGGTGCGGCTTCCAGAAAGGCTTCGTTGCTGTCGAGCGTCAGCTTGCCGCGCGTATCCAGCAGATTGATCATGCGCAGGTCGTGGCGGCGGCCGACTTCAAAGTCGTTGAAGTCATGCGCGGGCGTGATCTTCACGGCACCGGAGCCTTGCGTCGGGTCTGCATACTCATCGGCGACGATGGGGATACGGCGGCCGACCAGCGGCAGCACCACATGGGCGCCGATCAGATGCTTGTAGCGCTCATCATCCGCATTCACCGCAACGCCGGTATCGCCGAGCATCGTCTCGGGACGCGTGGTGGCGACAATGATGTAGTCGCGGGTTTCAAACGCCGTCGGGTTGCCGTCCTCATCATGTTCGATGGGGAATTCGTATGTCTTGCCATCGGCCAGCGGATAGCGGAAATGCCAAAGATGGCCGTTGACGTCGGTGGGGACGACTTCGAGGTCTGAGATCGCGGTCTCAAGCGTCGGGTCCCAGTTCACAAGGCGCTTGTCTTTGTAAATCAGCTTTTCGCGATAGAGCGACACGAACACTTTGAGGACGGCGTCGGACATCCCCTCATCCATGGTGAAGCGCTCGCGCGACCAGTCGCAGGACGCACCAAGGCGGCGCATCTGATTGGTAATGGTGTTGCCGCTCTCGGCCTTCCACTCCCAGACGCGCTCGATGAAAGCGTCGCGGCCCATTTCGCGGCGGCTCTGATGGTCGCCCTCTGCTGCAAGCTGGCGCTCGACGACGGCCTGCGTGGCGATGCCCGCATGGTCGGTGCCCGGCTGCCACAACACGTCCTTGCCGCGCATCCGCTCGAAGCGGACGAGAATGTCCTGCAGCGTATTGTTGAGCGCGTGGCCCATATGCAGTGAGCCGGTGACATTGGGCGGCGGGATGACAATCGAATAGGGCTTGGCCCCGGCGGCGACCCGCTCAGGGTCGCCCGCCTTGAAGGCGCCGGTTTTTTCCCATTCGGCATAAATACGCGGCTCAACCGCCTGCGGCTGGAAGGTTTTTTCAAGCATGGTGTTTTTGATTGCGCACTTGGTTGGTGGTGGAGCTGAAACGAAAAAGCCGGTTCCTGAGCAATTCCCCGTTTAAGCGGGATAACTGCATAGGAACCGGCTGGTTTTAACGCAAGCAGGGCCAATAACAACCTGTCAGGAAGTCGCTGGCCCGGATGGGCGTTGTAACTACCGCCGGCGGCGGGCTACCCGCTCAACCTCTTCGGCCACGGCGGCCTCAACGATGGTCGGCAGATTGTCATCAAGCCACTGCTTCATCATCGGCCGCAGCAGATCCTGCACCAGATCCTCCAGGGTGCGGGACGAACCGTTACTCGAGGTGCGCATATTGTCCGTCAGCCGGTCAAAAGCAGCCGCAGCGGCTGCCGATGCCTCATCGGACATAAGCCCGGAAGCGGCAGGGGCCGGTGCTGCAACCGGAGCCGGTGCCGGTGCTGCAACCGGCTCAGGCTCAGGTGCCGGAGGTGTCCGGTCGACGGCCATCAGGTCGCTGTCTTCGCCGGTATCAAACGGATCGGACACAGGTTCGGGTTCAGGAGCAGCGGCTATTTCAGGCTCAGGCTCTGGCTCAGGTTCCGGCTCGGGTTCCGGTTCTGGCTCGGGTTCAGGGGCCGCAGCCACTTCGGGTACGGGCTCTGGCTCTGGCTCAGGTTCCGGAGCAGCGGCCATCTCGGCTTCCGGCTCATCTGCTTCTTCAGCAACTTCGGTAAGCTCAAGAACGTCGTCTTCACCCTCTTCTTCGAGAATGTCCTCAACGGAAATGACGTCGTCATCTTCGGGCGCGGCAGCTTCCGCAGGTGCTTCAGCCTCTGCAGCCTCCGCGGCGGGTGCAGCACCCTCTTCCTCACCATCTTCGGAAATGATCCGACGAATGGAGGCGAGAATTTCCTCCATTGAAGGTTCTTGCTGCGTGCTCTGATCGCTCATTTTGTACTCACCGCATCCTGCGCCGCGCGCGTCATTTCAGGTCTGGGGTCTGCGTTAGCCATGCAGGTCCACCATTCCACCCCGTATGGTTTACAAGCCTAGCCCAGCCAAACGGCCAATTAAAGGCAAGCTTGCCATGATCTGTTTCCGGTCTGAGTGTGCCGTAAAAGGGTTAACCCACCACCAATTCCTGCCGGATAGAGGGTTAAAGCTGCGAAGCAGCGTCCGTGCCTGATTCAGGCGCAAGCTCAGCAGGGTCATCATCAACCCCATAGCCGAACCACTGGCCGCTCACATCCTCGTAGTTTGACTCGGGCTGATACTGCTCCACCGGCAATTCCAGATATGCCGCGTTGAGGCGGCCAATGGCTGCCAGCAACTGATAGGCGGCGACATAGGCATTGCGTTCAGCGGTCACCAGGGAAACGCGTGAATCAAGCAGTTCCTGCTCCGCATCCAGCACATCAAGTGTCGTCCGCGAGCCGACCTGCGCTTCCTGCTGGACGCCGTCGAGGGCGATTTCGTTGGCCCTCACCTGCTCCTGCGAGGAGGCAATCTGCGCATTGGCGGCGCGATAGGCTTCCCAGGCGCTGGCCACACCCTCTTCCACCGACCGCATCGCTTCACGAATTTGAAGCCGCGACTGGCTATTGAGTTGCTTGGCCTGGCGGACCTGGCTGTAAACTGCGCCCGATTGGTAAAGCGGGACCGTAAGGCGGCCAGTTACTGTTGCTGATTCGTTGTCCTTGACGCTGGCGCTGGGGTTATCCGAGTAGGCGTAATCGCCCTGCACGGTCAGTGTTGGGAGCAATGCGCCTTTGGCATCACGAATGGCATGGCGCGTTGCTTCTTCGGCAAACCGGGCTGCCTGAAGCGTCGGATTATTGGCGACTGCGATGGCACGGGCTTCGTCTTCGGCTCCCGGCAGTGGCGGCAGCGTGCGCTCGACATCAAGTGTACCCGGCGCTGACCCGACAATCCGCTCATAGGCGGCACGCGAATTGGTCAGATTGGCCTCTGCCTGAATCAGTGCAGACTGCGACCCGCTAAGGCGGGCTTCAGACTGGGCCACGTCGGTACGGGTGATTTCGCCCACATCAAACCGGTCCTGCGATGCCTGCAACTGGCGTTCAAGAACGGTGACATTGTTGCGGGTGAGCTCGACGGTAGCGGTATCGCGCAGCACGTCCATATAGGCTGTGACGGCGCTCAACAGCACTTCCTGCTCGGTGCTCGATAAGCTGGCGCGACCGGCGGCAACCAATGCCTTGGCCTGATTGGTCTCAGCCACTGTCTGGCCACCGCGGAAGATGTTCTGCTGCACTGTAAGGCCAGCCGTATTGGTCAGCCGATCATCCTTGCTGGTCAAGGAGCCAAAACCGGCGCCCGTCCCGGTCGTCAGGCTGCTTTCCGACTGTGTGAACTGGCTGGTGCCGGTCGCGGAGACACTTGGACGCCAGCCGCTCAGGGCCTGCGCCACATTTTCGTCGGTCGCCCGCAACTCGGCGCGTGCAGCCTGCAATGTGGGGTTTGAGCCGTAAGTAGCGGTCAGCGCATCGACCAGCGATTCAGCGGATGCGGATCCGGCAAAACCCGTCACCACAAATGACATGGAAAGCGCCAGAATAGACGCGCTGGAGCGGAGCCGTTTGGCAAGAAAATGTGCAGATTGAATGCTCAAAACATCCCCCGTACGCGCCGCAGCGCTACTTATGTTGAGTATCTCGGACCTATATAGGGTGCCAAACGAAGCGGGTTCAATGATGCAACCAGTGAAATTCCGGAAAAGTCCCGGTTTTACTCAGCATCAGTGTCCGCTCTGCCACCCGAACAGGCAGGCAAAAGGCCGTTGTCCATTTGTATAACGGCTAAAAACAAAAAACCTGTCACCAAGCGGATTAAAACACGAAACCCTGAGGTTTTTCGAAGCCTGGCATCGGTGCGACGGCTGCGCTGAACTCCGCGCGGGAACTGGCAGTGTCGCCGCTGCGTTCAAAAACATGGGCTTTTCCGGCCAGACCAGCGCCGATGACACAGACGAGCTTGCCGCCGTCCTTGAGCTGGGTGCACAGGGCATCCGGCGCCTCGGGCAGCGCGCCTTCGATGATAATCGCATCGAACGGTGCCTGATCGGGGCAACCATCCTTAAGCGGCCCTTCAATGATGGCC
Source organism: uncultured Parvibaculaceae bacterium (assembly GCA_964511745.1). Classification (GTDB taxonomy): domain Bacteria; phylum Pseudomonadota; class Alphaproteobacteria; order CGMCC-115125; family CGMCC-115125; genus Pyruvatibacter. The sequence goes on along the minus strand of CAZEHX010000003.1, from coordinate 170,594 downwards.
ACATTGTCGGCGCCTGCTTCACTCAGGTTTTGCCCAGCGGCAGCTGCAAGCGCCGGTTCGCTTTCCAGCGCCACGACGGTTTCAGCAAGCTTTGAGACGACAGCCGGCCCATAACCAAGCCCCGCCCCTACATAAAGCACCAGATCACCTGCTTCGATGTCGGCAAGTTGCAGCAGTCGGGCAAAGACGCGCGGCTCCATAACATGTCGAACAATGCCCGCATCCGACGTGTAGATGGGCAGGTCTTCGTCGAGATAGGCCACGGACCGCTTGGCTGCAGGGACAAATCGTTCGCGCGCGGTCGATCCGATGGCTTCCAACACGGCCTTGTCCGTCACATCATTAGGACGGATCTGGCTCTCAATCATGTTGTATCGGGCGGAAGCAAAATCGAGCATGGCGGGGGCCTGACTGATGAAATGCGCAATAGGGGCCAAAAACCGGCCCTAACCGCCTTATAGTCAGCGGTTTGAGGCCTGACAATGCAAGTTTGGCTGCGGCAGTCGGGCACATGTCGGGCGCTTTGCATCAGATCCGCGCAGATGCGGATTGTTTGCCGCCCAAGCGTCTGCTATAGCCCGCCTCCTTGGATGGGGCGTCAGCGCTCCCATTCATGTGAGGCCACGTGGCGGAGTGGTTACGTGCCGGACTGCAAATCCGTTTACCCCGGTTCGATTCCGGGCGTGGCCTCCAAATTCTCCATCTTCTTGTTGTGACTGCCCCAAGCCCGACACAAGTCAGGCAATGCGGGCCTGTGCCTCGGCGGATTTCTTTGCGGCTTTTGCCTGCTTGCGGCGTCCGCGCCAGACTTCAAAGCGCCGCCGCCACCGCCGGACCCGGAAGGAATCGACGGACAGGATCAAAAGCCCGAGCGGGATCATCCAGAATCCCACGACCGGCAAAAATCCAACCATGCCGGACATCACCAGCACCACACCCAGCACCAACCGCACCGGTTTGGAGCCGGGTACTTTGTAATAACGGTCGCCTAGTCTGATTCGGGTCAAAGCCTTTTACTCGCTTGCTCGTGGTAATTAGTCATCTCATACCGCCCATCGCGGGCCGCAAAAACAGCAGATAGGACTCTTCTGGCCACCTGTTAACCCGATCCTAGCGAGATTTGTTGCAATCTCGCGAAATCGGACTTGGCAACGCAGCAACGGCTTTGCTATAGCCCTCCCTCTTGCACGGCCCATGAGGTTAACGCGTCATGGGCAATGCCAGTGTTCCCCGGTAGCTCAGTTGGTAGAGCAAGCGGCTGTTAACCGCTTTGTCGCTGGTTCGAGTCCGGCCCGGGGAGCCACTTTCCATACGGGCGCACCAACCGCCTGAAACACGTACAGCATCAATTTCGGACTCAACACACGCGGCAGCCTCGCCCTGTAATTCCCCATGAGGCTAGCTTAGTGTGCATGAATGCTCTCACTCGTACGCACCACCCTCCTGATCGTTTTCTGCGCCATAGCTGCGCTCACCGTCTCGCAGGCCAAGGCTGTCTCCGCTTGCCCTGTAGACAGGCCGGTTGTGCTGGGCGGGCTTGATTGGGATTCCGCACGCTTCCACAACGCGGTTGCCGCGCGGCTGATGCGCGACGGCTTTGGCTGCGAGGTGACGGACATTCCCGGCGCCACGATTCCGCTTATCAACGGGCTGGCGCGTGGCGATGTCGATGTGATCATGGAAATCTGGCGCAACAATCTCGCCGAGGCCTGGCTGATCGCTGAAAAACGCGGACAGGTGAAGGATATCGGCACGAATTTCCCCGACGCCGTGCAGGGCTGGTACGTGCCGCGCTACGTGGTTGAGGGGCCTGAGGCCCCCGCCCCCGGCCTCAAACATGTAAGCGATCTGCCCCGCTACAAGAAGCTGTTTGAAGATCGCGAAGAGCCCGGTAAGGGCCGGTTTTACAATTGCATCGCCGGCTGGGCCTGCGAGATCGTCAACACCCGCAAACTTGAGGCCTATGGCCTGGAGGCGGACTACACGAATTTTCTGCCCGGTACCGGTGAGGCCCTGGCGGCAGCAGTAGCAGGCGCCGTCAAGCGCAAGCGGCCAATCCTGTTCTACTATTGGTCACCCACCTGGCTTACAGGGCTGTATGACCTTGTGCGGCTGGAAGAGCCTGCGTTTGACGAAGCCGCTTTCGATGCCCTGCGCGACCCGGATGCCGACCTGCTGGGCGGCACCGCCTATCCGCTTGCAACTGTCGCGATCAGTGTGAACACGCAGTTTGCAACCCAGGCGCCTGATCTAATTCGTATGCTGACGGCATATGAAACAACGGCACAACTTGTCTCCACCGCGCTGGCAGGGATGCGTGAGCAGGATCTGACAGCGGATGAAGCGGCGGCAGCATTTCTCCGCAATAATGAGGCGCTCTGGTCTCAATGGTTGCCGGAAGACGCCCGCGCCCGCGTGGCAGCCTCTTTGAGTGCGGAATAGGAGGTCCGGTGTTTCCTGATCTCGGCACCCCACTTCGTGATGCAGCCAATACGGCAGTCGATTGGCTGATCGTCAATCATGGCACCACGTTTGACGCGATCTCCGACGCCATCCTCGCAGTCTTCCTGATTGTCGAAGCGCCCCTGCGCGCCCTGCCCGCCTGGGCCGTATTGCTGCTGGTCGGCGCACTTGCCTATGCCGCGTCGCGCAATCTGCGGATGACAGTGTTCTGTGTCGCGGGCATGTGGCTGATCGGCGCGCTGGGTGTGTGGGACGAAGCCATGCAGAGCCTGGCCATCGTGCTGGTCGCGGTTGGGTTGTGCGCCTTGATTGGTGTGCCGCTGGGGATCGGCATGGCCAAGAGCGCCCGCCTGCGCGCCACGACAATGCCGGTGCTCGATCTGATGCAGACAATCCCCAGCTTCGTCTATCTGATCCCCGTCGCCATGCTGCTGGGATTGGGCAAGGTGCCCGCGATTATTGCGACCATCGTATATGCGCTGCCGCCTCTGGCCCGGCTGACCGATCTCGGGCTGCGGCTGATCGACAAGGAATTGCTGGAGGCGGCCGACGCCTTTGGGGCGACATCGCGCCAACGGTTGCTGTCCGTTGAATTGCCGCTGGCAGTGCCGAACATCCTGCAGGGCATAAACCAGACGACCATGATGGCGCTGGCCATGGTGGTGATCGCGTCAATGATCGGCGCGCGTGGGCTTGGTCAAACGGTGCTGGAGGGCTTGCAACGCGCGGATGTCGGCACCGGGTTGATCGGTGGCATTTCGATCGTGGTGTTGGCGATTGTGCTGGACCGGATCACCCAAGCCTTCGGCGCACGCAGTTCGGGCGCACGGCAATGATCTTGTTTGAAGGCGTCACACACCTATTCGGCGGCAACACGGCGCAAGGTCTGATCGCTGCCCGCCAGCGCGCCGGCCGAGCACGCATCCGGGCGGTGCTCGACACAACGCTGGCGCTTGATGATGTGGCGCTTGAGATCGCGGCCGGTGAGCTCTTTGTGGTGATGGGTCTGTCGGGATCCGGCAAATCGACGCTGGTGCGGTTGATCAATGGTCTGATCAAACCGCAGGCAGGCTCTGTCATTGTGGATGGCATCGATGTCACGGAGCTGAGCCGCAAAGACCTGACGGCGTTTCGGCGCAACCGGATCTCAATGGTGTTTCAGAGCTTCGCCCTGTTTCCCCACAAGACGGTGGGAGAGAATGCAGCCTTTGGGTTGGCAATTGAAGGTATCGGCCGGGCAGAGCGCGACCGGCGTGCGGCACATTGGTTGAAACGTGTCGGGCTTGATGGCTATGCCGACGCCTACCCGGACACATTGTCCGGCGGCATGCGCCAGCGCGTCGGCCTCGCCCGTGCGCTGACGGTGGACGCGCCGATCATGTTGATGGACGAGCCGTTCTCGGCGCTTGATCCCATCACCCGTGGCGAGTTGCAGGATCTGCTAAGTGAGCTGCAACGCGAACTCGCCCGTACAATTGTGTTTGTAACCCATGATTTCAACGAGGCACGCGCACTCGCAGACCGCATTGCGGTGCTTGATGAGGGGCAGATTGCGCAGGTCGGCCGGGTCGAGGATTTGCTGAACCGGGCCGCCACCGCGCATGTCAGCCGGTTTGTCACCTCAGCCACTAAAACTGCCGACACCAAAGACTGATCCAATTCCCGCCCGGACGCGTATCCAGACCATTAAACCCCCGGAATTCTATACGCGTTCCGTGGCTGATTTCTGCGAATTTTTAATGGATACGACCCCACGTGGCCCGCTCTTCCGCTCCAACGCCCCGAGATTCGCCCCAACGGCCGCCAGTCATTGTCTGGTTTCGGCAGGATTTGCGTATCAGCGACAACCCGGCACTTATGGCTGCTGCTGAGACCGGGGCAGCGGTCATCCCTGTTTACATTCTGGACGATGACACCCCCGGCACCTGGAAGATGGGCGGTGCAAGCCGCTGGTGGCTGCATCACAGCCTGATTGCCTTAACGGCTGACCTTGCCAGCATCAATGCGACGCTACTGCTGCGGCGCGGCAATGCGGCTAATGTGATCCAGGCTTTGGTAGATGAGACCGGCGCGGAACAGGTGGTCTGGAACCGATGCTATGAGCCATTTGCCATCGCCCGCGACAAGGCGATCAAATCGGCTTTGCAGGCTGGCGGCATCGCCACGCAAAGCTTCAACGCATCTCTTCTTCACGAGCCGTGGACAGTCAGCACCAAGGCTGGCGGGCCCTATCGCGTCTTCACCCCGTTCTGGCGCGCCTGCATGCAGGACCGACCAGCCCCGGACGCACCGTTGAAAGCGCCTGAGACTCTGGCGGCACCTGCCACGATGCCGAAAGGCGATACCCTTGCTGACTGGGCGCTTACGCCTCACGCGCCTGATTGGGCGGAGCATTTTTCAGATGTCTGGAAACCGGGTTCCAAGGGAGCAACGGACCGCCTCAGCCGCTTTCTGGACGAAGCTGTGAAGGGCTACAAAAACAACCGCGACGTGCCCGGGATTGACGGCACCTCGGGTCTGTCGCCGCATCTGCATTTTGGTGATATAAGTCCGCGTCAGGTCTATTACGCCGCCCGCGCCCATGCGGACCGGCATGGGGCAAGTGACGGACAGGTGGAAAAGTTTGTGGCCGAACTCGGCTGGCGTGAATTTGCCTGTCACCTGCTGTATCATTTTCCACATATTCCCGAGGGCAATTATCAGGAGAAGTTCGACGGATTCCCGTGGCGCACGGATGCCGATGCGCTCGCCGCATGGCAGCGCGGCATGACCGGCTATCCGATGGTGGATGCAGGTATGCGGCAGCTGTGGCAGACCGGCTGGTTGCATAACCGTGTACGGATGATTGTGGCGTCGTTTCTGGTCAAACATCTGATGATTCATTGGCGCGAAGGCGAACAATGGTTCTGGGATACGCTGGTGGATGCCGATCTCGCCAGCAATGCGGCAAGCTGGCAATGGGTGGCGGGATCAGGAGCCGACGCGGCACCCTATTTTCGCATTTTCAACCCCATCACGCAGGGGCAGAAGTTTGATGGCGATGGCACATATGTGCGCTACTATGTGCCGGAGCTGGCGGCTCTGCCCGACAAATACATCCACGCGCCCTGGACCGCACCTGCCGACGTCCTGAACGATGCGGGCATCACTCTTGGTACTGATTACCCAATGCCTATCGTCAATCACCCCCAGGCCCGCGAACGCGCGCTGGCGGGTTATGGCGAACTCAAACAGGCAAGCTGATTGCTGCCGGTGTATGAAAGAGATCAACAAGACATGAGAATTGCTATTGCCGGAACCGGCATCTCCGCGAACGCCGCAGCCTTCAAGCTGTCGCAGCATCATGACGTTACCGTCTATGAGAAACAGGACCGCATCGGCGGCCACTCAAACACGGTGGACGTGGACTATGATGGCAAGCGCATCGTCGTGGATACCGGATTCATCGTCTATAATGAGTTGAACTATCCCAACCTCACAAAGCTGTTTGCCGAACTGGGTGTCGAGACCCAGGACAGCGATATGAGCTTCGGCGTCTCGACCATGAACGGGGCGTTTGAATGGTCCGGCCGCACCGTGCGCAGTGTGTTTGCGCAACGGCGCAACCTGTTCAGCCCCGGCTTCTTGTTCATGCTGCGGGAAATCTTCCGCTTCAATCGGCTGGCTCGCGCCGACCTTGAAACAGGGTTCTCTGAAAACCTGTCGCTGGGCGAGTATCTGAGCGCCCGCAAATTTTCCAGCCGCTTCAAGCGCGATTATCTGCTGCCCATGGGGGCCGCCATATGGTCCACCCCGGCCAGCGAAATGCTGCGCTTTCCCGCGCGGTCATTTCTCGATTTCTTCCGCAATCACCGGCTGATTGATGACGACCGCCCGATGTGGCGCACAGTCACCGGCGGATCACGCACCTATGTTGAAAAGCTGACGGCACCGTTCGCGCATAAAATCCGCACAGGCACCGGTATCGCCAGCGTTGTCCGCGACGGCAGCGGCGTAGTTGTGACCGACACCAATGGAGAGGTCGAGCACTTCGACCACATCATCATCGGCGCCCATTCGGACGAAGCGCTGGCGATGCTGGCAGCGCCCACTGCGGAAGAGCAAACCCTGCTGGGGGCCATCCGCTATGCACCCAACACAGTCTATCTGCACCGGGACCCAGAGCTGATGCCGCGGCGCAGGTCCGCATGGTCGGCATGGAACTACATGTCGCCCGGCCGGTTGGACAGAGGCGGCCAGCTATCCGTCACCTATTGGATGAACCAGTTGCAGGGCATTGATGAAGATTGTCCGGTGTTCGTCACCCTGAACCCGGCCAAGCCGCCGCGCGCGGAGCTGACATTTGACCGCATCGAATATGACCACCCAATGTTTGATGCAGCTGCGCTGGAGGCGCAAAAGGGCCTTGCCGCCCTTCAAGGCACGCTCAACACCTGGTATTGCGGCGCATGGCTCGGCTACGGTTTTCATGAGGACGGGCTGTCATCCGGTCTTGCCGCAGCGGACATGGTGATGAAAGCTACCTCCGCCACGCCAAAGCCGTTTCTGGAGGCTGCCGAGTGAGTGCATCCCACGTCGCGTCATTGCCTCAAGATACCGCCCCGGCAACGCTGTATTTCGGGCGCGTCATGCATGCCCGCTCGCGCCCGGCCAAACACCGCTTCAGCTATCGCGTTTTTTCCATGTTGCTGGATATTGACCGGCTGGACGCACTGGATCGCATAAGCCGCCTGTTTTCTGTTGGCCGGTTCAACCTGTTCAGCTTTCGCAGCCGTGACCATGGCGCGCGGGACGGGTCATCCTTGCGGGCCCATATCACGGGGTTGTTGAGCGATGCGGGTCTCGATGAACCCGGCACCATCAAGCTACTCTGCTATCCGCGTATCCTCGGCTACGTCTTCAATCCGCTATCGGTCTACTATTGCTATGACGCTGCGGGCGGCCTGACGGCACTGGTCTACCAGGTGCACAACACCTTCGGCGACGCACACAGCTATGTTGCACCCGTAGCTGCGGAGGAAAAATCCGGACGGATCATCCGCCAGTCCCGCGACAAGAACCTGCATGTGTCGCCCTTTGTCGGCATGGCGGCATCCTATCAATTTACGCTGGACGACCCTGCCGAGCGCATGGCCGTGCACATCCGCGAGGCGGACGAAGACGGGCCGTTTCTGCTGGCCGCATTTGATGGCGAGGCCCGCGCCTTCAGCACGCGTAATCTGGCTCTCGCATTTGTCCGATATCCGCTGATGACGGTGAAAATCATCGGCGCAATCCACTTTGAGGCGCTGCGCTTGTGGCTCAAGGGTGTGCCGTATTTCGCCCGGCCGCAGGCAGTGCCAACCACCACCAGCATTGAAGGCCCATCAAAGGGGCCAAAGGGCAATGCAATTGACCCTACAAAAGCCGTCCAAAAAGACTATAGTAACAAAGACATAACCAAGGCAGCTTGAGCAGATGAGTCAATCAGACGTATCAGGCAGCGCTGTTGGCTTCGGTGCTGCGCCAGCAAAATCCCGGCCCCCGATCCTTGCAACACATGATGTGCTGCAAAATCTGAAGGGCGTGCCGCGCCTTGTGCGTTTTGCCCTCAAAATGCTGCTGCGCATTCACTGGGGATCGCTGACCATCCATTTGCCGGATGATATTTCGCTGCACTTCAAAGGCGAGGAGCCCGGCGAACATGGTGAGGTGACGCTGCTCAATTACCGCGCCGTGCGCCGATTGCTGGCCGGCGGCGGCATCGGCTTTGGCGAAGCCTATATCAATGGTGACGTCGACTCCCCGGACATGGCGAAGTTTCTGGAAATCTTCGCCCGCAACCGCACCATGATGATGGAAGCCTTGCGCATGGGTGTGTTCGACTGGGTGAACCGCCTCTATCACAAGCTCCACGCCAACACGCGGCGCGGCTCTCAACGCAACATCCACGCCCATTATGATCTCGGCAACGCGTTCTATGGCGCGTGGCTGGACAAGACGATGACCTATTCGTCCGCGGTGTTTAAACCCGGCGTCAATGATCTTGCCTCGGCCCAGCGGGAAAAATATCGCGCGATTGCCAAATCGATCGATCTGAAACCGGAGCATCATCTGCTTGAGATCGGCTGTGGCTGGGGTGGCTTTGCGGAATTCGCGGCGGGCGAGGTCGGCTGCCGCGTAACCGGCATCACGATTTCACACGAGCAACTCAAATTCGCCCGCGAGCGGATGCAGCGCGCCGGCCTCTCCGACCGTGTGGAAATCCGCTTTCAGGATTACCGCGACGTTGATGAAACATTTGACCGCGTTGCGTCCATCGAAATGTTTGAAGCCGTTGGCGAAGCCTATTGGCCGACCTATTTCGACAAGGTGCGCAATGTGCTGACGCCGGACGGCAAAGCGGGCCTGCAGATCATCACGATCGCGGATGAAGCCTTTGAGGACTACCGCAATACGGCAGACTTCATCCAGCGCTACATCTTCCCCGGTGGCATGCTGCCCTCGCCCACGGTGCTGCGCCAGCAGATCAACAATGCGGGGCTGAAGCTGAACGCACATTTTGAGTTCGGTCTCGATTACGCGCGCACCTTGCGTATGTGGCAGGAGCACTTTGCGGAAGCCTGGCCGAAGATTGAACCGCTTGGTTTCGATGAGCGCTTCAAGCGGCTGTGGCACTTCTATCTGGCTTATTGCGAAGCAGGGTTTAAGTCGGTCAATACTGATGTGACGCAAGTCACCCTGTCGCGCGCCTAGACACACCATATGAGCCAGTCCCCAACAGGCCGATCCAAATCGGAGATGTGGTGGTATGCGCTGCCGGGCCTGCCGCTCGCAGCCCTCACTCTCCCCGTCTATGTGTTTGTCCCCGCATTTTATGCAGAACTCGGCGTGCCGCTGGCATTGATCGGCATTGCACTGCTTGCGGTTCGATTGCTGGATGCGGTGACCGATCCCGCCATCGGCTATCTCAGTGACCGGCTGACCTTGCCATTCGGCCGCCGCAAGCCGTGGCTGCTGATCGGCCTGATCCCCACAATGCTGGCGGTGTGGATGGTGTTTGTGCCGCCTGCGACTGTGGATGCGACCTACCTGCTGATCTGGAGCGCGCTGCTGTCCATCGGCTGGACACTGATGATCCTGCCCTACAATGCGTGGGGTGCCGAACTTGCCGAAGATTATGACGGCCGCACCGCCGTGACCGCGCGCCGCGAAGGCCTCGTCGTGGCGGGCACTTTGCTGGCAACGGCGACGCCTGCGGTGCTCGCAGCCTTCGGCCTGACCGGCACAGGCGACGCCATGCGGGTGCTGGCCATCGCGCTGATTGTCCTGTTGCCGCTCACCGTCGCGCTGTGTGTGTGGCGTGTGCCGGTGCCGCGCAACCGCAGCTACAGACGCGTGCCGCTGGCGGCGGGCCTCAAGGCCTTGCGAGACAACAAAACCTTTTTACGGCTCATCTCGGCTTTCCTGATCAACGGATGGGCCAACGGCCTGCCGGCGTCGTTGTTTGTGCTCTACGTGACCCATGTGCTGGCGGAGCCGGCTATGGTCGGGCCATTGCTGTTCGTCTATTTCCTCTCAGGCGTCGTCGCCATTCCCGGCTGGATGTGGCTGGCGCGCCGCTGGAACAAGCACCGCACCTGGGTCGGCTCCATGCTGCTGGCCTGTGCCACCTTCATCTGGGTGCCATTTATCGGTGCAGGTGATGTCATGTGGTTTGGCCTTGTCTGCATTTTCTCCGGCTTCGCAGTCGGCGCGGACCTGGTGCTGCCTGCGGCCATTCAGGCGGATGTGGTGGATGTGGATACGGCGCAGACCGGCGAGCAGCGCACCGGGCTCTATTTCGCGCTGTGGAGCCTTGCCACTAAATTGTCGTTGGCACTGGCCGCTGGCGTTGCCTTTCCGCTGCTGGCATTGGCCGGGTTTCAAGCGGATGCCATACCCGGCTCTGCGACCGGCAATAGCAGTGACAGCCTGTTTGCGGTCTCCATGCTTTATGCAGGCCTGCCGGTGATCCTGAAGCTGCCAGCCCTCGTACTCATGTGGAGATTTCCGTTAAGCCGGGAAATGCAGGAAGGACTGCAGGCGAAGATCGCCGCGGCAGCTTCCGCGTAGCCAAATGCGGGCGCCCGGCCCCGCCGATCAACAGGCCGGGGTCGCAGAATGGATGAAACACTGAAACACACGCAGGGCGCGGTCGGGCAGCAACCTGATTTGCAACTGCGGCTGGAGGAGTTCTTCGACGGCACGTTGCATGCCGAGGGCGAATTCCGCGATCCCCTTGGCCGTCTGCGCCGTACCTTCTGTGCGCAAGTCACAGGCACACGCTCTGGGGATACAATCCGTGTCCGTGAGACGTTTCGCTACAATGATGGCGACGTGGATGAACGTGAATGGCTGATCGAAGCGCTGGGCAATGGCAAGTATCGGGGCAGCGCAAGCGATGTCATCGGGTATGCGCTCGGACAGGTGGAAGGCCGGCGCATGCGATGGACATATCCGCTTGATCTGCCCCTGGGCGGCCGGGCATGGCGGTTACGGTTTGAAGACGAGTTTGAGCTCTCACACGCCGGTGAACTCATCAACACTGCAAAAGTCAAAAAATTTGGTCTACCTGTCGGCACGGTCCGGCAAATCATCGCACGACGCGGCAATGCGCTGTCTTCAGAGACCGCAAGGGCCTAGCTGTCGCCGGTTGGCACCAACGGTGTCGTATCCGGATCATCCCAACCGGTAACCCGCCGCACCAGCCAAAGCCGCCAACCTGTGGGTAAAAATCCAAGTGCCTTCAGCACATAAGTGAACCGCTTGGGGAAGGTGATTTCAAACCGGTGTGACGTAAGCCCGGCAACGATGCGGTTGGCGGCATCTTCCGACGACATCAAGGCCGGCATCGGGAACGGATTATCTTTGGTGGCGGGCGTATCAATGAAGCCGGGATTGATGACCTGCACATGGATGCCCACCGGATCAAGCTCGATGCGCAGGGTCTCCGCCAGATTGATCAGTGCTGCTTTGCTGGCGCCGTAAGCAGCCCCCGTCGGCAATCCGCCATAGCCGGTAACTGATGCCACCAGCGCAATCTGGCCATGCCTGCGTCGGCTCATGGCGGCAATCACCGGTTCAAGGCAGTTGGCCACGCCTGTGAGATTTACCGCAAACGTTTTTCCAAACGCAGCCGCCTGAAATTTGCGCGCATCTACGGGCAGATAAACACCTGCATTGAGGACGCACAGCGCAATCTCTCCATGCGACCGCTCAATGGTGTCAGCTATGTCCTGCATTGCATCGTGATCGGTCACGTCGCCCGGACAGACAATGATTTGCCCGGCCTTCCCGTCAGCATCCAATGCAAGGCGTTCAAGATCCTGCGTGCGCCGCGCCGTAACAGCAACGCGCCACCCTTCCCGCACGAGGCGCAGTGCAACATCACGACCGATCCCGGAACTTGCCCCGGTGACCCAGGCGATGCCGTCATCCGGCGACGCGGGATGTGCCATGATCGATACCTTCAGGTTTGATTTTATTGGTCGGGATGAAGACGGTAGCAGGTGATGCCACGTCTTGTCAGATGATGGATTGAAACAGACGCCCGATCCTGCCGGTAAGTTTCATTGGCGCTTCGGTGACGGCAAAGCAGATGCATGTGTCGCCCGGCTCTGCAATCGGCTGGTGGTCCACCTCGTCATCGGCCAATTCCAGATCACCAGCCCCAAAACGGCCAGCCGCATCCGTGTAGGCGCCGGAAATCACAAGCTTTGCCTCAAGCCCTGTATGCGTGTGCTGCGGCACCGCCCTGCCGGGCTCAATGCGCAGTATGCGGGCAACGATGCCAGCCTCCTCATACTCCCGAAGGCGATATTCCTGCGCACCCAGGCCTCGCCATTTCCATGGCAATGCGGAAAGCGGACGGCCGAGTGCGGATACCAGGCATTCGGGCAGGACGTGATTTTGGGTTTTCTCAGGAGGCAGCATATCCGGCCCAAGCTTGGGCACCGGGAACTGGCTGTCGGTTCTCTTGATCCGTTCAAGGACCGCAGTTGCCGTAACCCCGTCGCTTAGCCGTTCCGCGTCTCCCTGTTCAATGGACCAGCCACCGACCTGTTCGATGCGATCGGCCGTATGTCGTGCCGTCGGATTCATTTCGATATAGGCTTGCGCCAGAAGCGACCCCGCCCGTGGCAAACGTCCCAGCGCATGCTGTGTCACAAGCCAATCTGCGGTGGGGATGCTGCTGTTACTGTGTTCCAAAGCCTGAGACATTCGTCTTAGTTACCGTCCAAATCGCTGTTTCTGCTGCCCCCACCCCCGGGAGCGAGAAAACAACTTGATAAACCCCTATTTCTCGGGCCGTCCGAAGAGAGATCCGATTTTGTTAGTTCTTACGGGCACATAGGACGATTGGATCACTTCGGGCTTACCCGTTAATCTGATCCCGGTATTTCGCGGATTTGATGCGGCGCAGCGGTTGCACCTTGCCGCGTGCATCCCTATTTTCACGTAACAGAATGCATAATCATTTGTTTCACGACAATAAGATGTGAAACAGGCAAAAAGCTACAAAAACAAGGAACGGCGTCCATGACGGCCACCCACGCTCCAACAGCCATCAAGCAAGGCATTGTCGATGCCATCGGCAACACGCCCCTGATCCGGATGCGCAAAGCGTCCGAAGAAACCGGCTGCGAAATCCTCGGCAAGGCGGAATTCATGAATCCGGGCCAGTCGGTGAAGGACCGCGCGGCGCTGTTCATCATTCAGGACGCCATCAAGTCAGGACGCCTTCAGCCCGGCGGCACCATTGTTGAAGGCACTGCGGGCAATACCGGCATTGGTCTGGCACTGGTCGGCAATGCCATGGGCTTTAAGACGGTGATCGTCGTTCCTGAGACGCAGACGCAGGAAAAGAAAGACATGCTGCGGCTGGCGGGTGCGCAGCTGATTGAAGTGCCTGCCCTGCCCTACAAGGACCCCAACAACTACGTGAAATATTCCGGCCGCCTCGCAGAAGAGCTGGCTGCGAAGGAACCCAAGGGCGCCATCTGGGCCAACCAGTTCGACAATGTGGCGAACCGGCAGGGGCATGTGGAAACCACGGCACCGGAAATCTGGGAACAGACCGGCGGCAAGATTGATGGATTCATTTGCGCGGTCGGCACCGGCGGCACACTGGCAGGTGTTGCCGAGGGGCTGCGCGCAAAGAAGAAAGACATCACCATCGGCATTGCCGACCCCATGGGGGCCGCACTCTACAACTACTACGCCCATGGCGAGCTGAAGTCTGAGGGCACGTCGATCACCGAGGGCATTGGCCAGGGCCGCATCACGGCAAACCTTGAAGGACTCAAAATCGACGAGCCGTTCCAGATCCCCGATGCGGAAGCCCTGCCGGTGGCATTTGACCTGCTGGAGCATGAAGGCCTGTGCCTTGGTTCTTCAAGCGGCGTCAATGTGGCGGGCGCCATCAGGCTGGCAAAGAAGATGGGACCGGGCCACACCATCGTAACCATCCTGTGTGACTACGGCACGCGCTACCAGTCCAAGATGTTCAACCCGGAATTCCTCAGGGAAAAAGGCCTGCCGGTGCCGGGTTGGCTTGATAAGTGACGCATACGGACGACCCGCAGGTTCTGGTATCGGCTGACTGGTTGCGTGACCGGCTGACGGCACCTGACGTGAAAGTGCTGGATGCCTCCTGGCACATGCCCGCCGCTGGCCGGGATGCCGCGGCGGAGTTTGCGGCGGCGCACATTCCCGGTGCCCTGTTCTTTGATATCGATGCCGTCAGCGACACCTCATCCACCCTGCCCCATATGCTGCCGGATGCGCAGCACTTTGCCGAAGCGGTGTCGGCGCTTGGCATTTCCAATTCGGACCACGTCATCGTCTATGACACGCTTGGGCTGTTCAGTGCCGCGCGGGCATGGTGGATGTTCCAGGCGATGGGCCATGACCGCGTGGCGGTGCTGGATGGCGGGCTACCGGCATGGCAGACAGCAGGCGGCGCGGTAACGGCGCAGACACCCCCGGTTACGCCTGCACAGTTCACGGCGGCACCGGTCGCGTCTCTCGTGGCGTCGCTTGATACGGTCAGAGCCGCTTCGGCCAACCGCGACAGGGTTATTATTGATGCCCGGCCCGCCCCTCGTTTTCTGGGCGAGGTGGCCGAGCCGCGTCCCGGCCTTGCCAAAGGTCACATGCCCGGCGCACGCAACATGCCGTTTGGGGGGCTAGTCACAGCCAATGGCCAGCTGCGGCCCGTTGATGAGTTGCAGTCAATCTTTTCCAATGCGGGCATCGATGCCGCCCAACCGGTCATCACGTCGTGTGGGTCCGGCGTGACCGCCGCCATCCTGTCGCTCGCTTTGGCCCGCATCGGCGCACCTGCGGGGGCGCTGTATGACGGCTCCTGGGCTGAATGGGGTGCGCGAGATGATTGTGACGTGGAAACCGGGTAAACTGTCCTCAGCTTCCGTATCTCAACCCACAAGACGGACACCACAAAGCGAACACCACAAGATCGATAATGGGCAAGAAACACACAACCACAGTCACCTTTCTTGAAATGAACGCGGAGCCGGACCTGCGGGTGCCGATGCCCGCGCGCAAGCTGGCGCTGATGCGCGCCAAGTCGCCGCCGGTGCATTTTTACCGCTATCTCTATGACGCGGTCGGGCGTGACTACATCTGGGTCAATCGCAAAGCCTTCACCGACGAACAGCTTCTCGAAGTCATCAGTGATGAGCGCGTCGAGATTTACGTGTTGTATGTGGATGGCGTCCCCGCCGGTTTCGCAGAGCTGGATTTCCGCACGTCAGGTCAGGCCGAGCTCGCCTATATGGGGCTGGTGCCTGAATATGTCGGCGGCGGCTTGGGCGAATATTTGCTGGCGCAGGCCATCGAAATCGCCTGGGGCCACGAGATCAAAAAACTCAAAGTCCAGACCTGCACCCTCGACCACCCGCGCGCGCTTGGTCTCTATCAGCGCATGGGGTTTGTGCCCTACGCGCAGACGGAAGCCGAACTGGAAGAACTCGATTAAGCGCCAATACCGCACGCACAGGATTGAAGATTTGGCCAATCAGACGGAGCGCAACAAGGAAGCCGCGATGGCCTTCTACGATCTGATGTTCAATCAGTGCAGGCCGCGCGATGCTGTGGAAGCTTATGTTGGCGATGAGTACATCCAGCACAACCCCGAGGTCGCGGATGGCAAAGAGGCCTTCATTGCCTATTTCGAGCGCATGGCAACGGAATACCCCGGTAAGAAAACCAGTTTCAAGCGGGCTGTTGCCGAGGGAAATCTCGTCGTCCTGCACTGCCATCAGGAGTGGCCAGGCAGCGACAATTATGCCGGTATCGATATCTTCCGCTTCGATGATCGCGGCAAGATCGTGGAACACTGGGATGTGCTGCAGGTCCTCCCGGAAACATCCAGGAATGACAACGGAATGTTCTAGGCGCCTAGTGCAGGATCTGGCTGAGGAACAGTTTCGTCCGGTCGCTCTGCGGATTTGAGAAGAACGCTTCGGGCTCGTTCACCTCGATGATCTCGCCTTCATCCATGAAGATGACGCGGTTGGCGACGGTGCGCGCGAAACCCATTTCGTGGGTAACGACCAGCATGGTCATGCCGTCTTCGGCCAGCGACACCATCACATCGAGCACTTCCTTGATCATCTCAGGATCAAGCGCCGAGGTGGGTTCATCAAACAGCATGATGCGCGGGTTCATGCACAGGGAGCGCGCAATGGCGACGCGTTGTTGCTGACCACCTGAAAGCTGGCCTGGATATTTGAGCGCCTGCTCAGGAATCCGCACCCGTTCCAGATATTCCATTGCCTGCTCTTCCGCCTGCTTACGCGGCATCCGGCGCACCCAGATGGGCGCAAGCGTACAATTGTCGAGCACCGTCATATGCGGGAACAGGTTGAAGTGCTGAAACACCATGCCGACCTCGCGGCGGATTTCATCCACCTTTTTGAGGTCACTGGTCATCTCGATACCATCGACGATGATCCTGCCGGACTGGTGTTCTTCGAGCCGGTTGATGCAGCGGATGAGGGTCGATTTGCCCGAGCCTGATGGGCCGCAGATAACAATGCGCTCGCCGCGATGAACGGTCAGGTCGATGTCGCGCAACACATGGAACTTGCCGAACCACTTGTTCATGCCGGTGATTTCAATCGCCTTGTCGGTGGACACCGACATGCGCGACGTATCGACGGTTCCCTTTTCCGGCAGATGGCTTCTGGGTGCGTCAGTCATTGCGGTGTCCCGTATCAAGGCGGCGTTCCATGTAGCGTGAATATTGCGACATGCCCGAGCAGATCACGAAATAGATGAAGGCCGCGAACACATAGCCGGTGACGGCGGTTTGCGGCGTGGACCATTGCGGATCAGTGAAGTTGAACTGGATGATGTTGAGCAGATCGAACAGCCCGATGACCATCACCAGTGTCGTGTCCTTGAAGAGACCGATGAAGGTGTTGACGATGCCGGGAATGACGATCTTGAGGGCCTGCGGCAGGATGACGAACACCATCATCTTCCAGTAATTGAGCCCCAGAGCCTGCGCGCCTTCATACTGCCCGCGCGGGATTGCCTGCAGGCCGCCGCGTACGACTTCCGCCATATAGGCCGACGAGAACAGCGCCACGGCGACAAGGCAACGCAGCAGCTTATCAAAGGTGATGCCCTCGGGCAGGAACAGCGGCAGCATCACGCTGGCCATGAACAGAACCGTGACCAGCGGCACACCGCGCCAGATTTCAATAAAGCCGATGCACAGCATTCGGATGATCGGCAGTTGGGAGCGGCGTCCCAGCGCCAGCAGAATGCCAAGTGGCAACGATGCGACAATGCCTGTGATTGCCACCACCAGTGTCACCAGCATGCCGCCCCAAAGGGCTGTCTCGACAGTCGGCAGTCCGAACATGCCGCCGGTCAGCAATGCGAAGGCCACGAACGGGTAGATGCCGAGCAGATAAATCACATTCAGGAATTTGTGCGGAAGCGCCGGTATCAGCAACGGGATGAGGCCCGCAACGCCCAAAGCAAACGTCCAGTCCACGCGCCAACGCTCTTCAAGCGGATAGCGGCCATAGATGAATTGCCCCATCTTGGCGTCGATGAACGGCCAGCAGGCACCCGCACCCTCGCGCAGACAGTCCTCACGTCCATCGCCGCTCCAGGTGGCGCTGAAAAAGGCCCAGTCGAGCAATGGCGGGATGGTCAGGTAAATGAGCCACGCGCCAAGCAGCGTCAGCAGCGTATTGCTGGCGGATGAGAAAAGATTGTCCTGCATCCACGCAACAATGCCTGACGTGCGGCGCGGCGGCGGCTTCGGTGCTGTGGTTTCGGTGCGCACGAATGCAGCGGTGGAGATGTCTGTCATGGCCTAGCGCTCCACCAGCTTGATGCGCGCATTGTACCAGTTCATCACAATGCTGGTGATGATGGACAGCGTCAGATAGACGGACATTGTGAGGAACAGGATTTCGACCGCCTGTCCCGTCTGGTTCAACACGGTACCGGCAAAAATCGCCACCAGATCCGGATAGGCAATGGCAACAGCCAGAGACGAGTTCTTGGTGAGATTGAGATACTGGCTCGTGAGCGGCGGAATGATGACCTGTAGCGCCTGCGGAATGACGACGAGGCGCATGGTGTGATTAGGGCGAAGGCCAAGCGCGAAGGCCGCTTCGGTCTGCCCTTTGTTTACCGACATGATTCCCGAGCGCACATTCTCGGCGATGAAGGCAGCTGTGTAGATGGAGAGTGCCAGCACCAGTGAAATGAATTCCGGGATCAAAACCATGCCGCCGCTGAAGTTGAAGCCCTTGAGGGCTGGCAGATCAAACGACAGTGGCGCGCCCATAACGGCAAACGTCAGCAACGGCGCGGCAATGATCAGCCCAAGGCTCCACCACAAGACTGGAAACGGTTGGCCGGTTTTCTCGCGCCGCTTTTTTGCCCAGCGGGCAATGCCGATAGAGCCGATGATGCCGGCGAGCGCCACAATGGCAACAAGCCCGAAACC
Organism: uncultured Parvibaculaceae bacterium; assembly: GCA_964511745.1. Classification (GTDB taxonomy): domain Bacteria; phylum Pseudomonadota; class Alphaproteobacteria; order CGMCC-115125; family CGMCC-115125; genus Pyruvatibacter. Next base: position 152,110 of record CAZEHX010000003.1, on the reverse strand, counting down.
CGTTTCGAATATCGGGCGCGGGAAATAGATGCCGCGATTATTGACGAAGATGCTGCCCATGAAATCAAGGCTTTCGCGCGGGCCGGGCACCGAGCGCAGAACGGCAAAATACCAAAAATATAGATGCAACAGCAGCGGGATGTTGCGCATGGTTTCAACATAGCCGACGCAAATCTGCCGGATCAGCCAGTTGCGCGATAGCGAGCCGACACCCACCAAAAAGCCGATGAAGGTGGCAATGACAATGCCCAGCGCTGCCACCAGCAAGGTATTCAGCAGGCCGACGAGAAACGCCCGCGCGTAGGTGGATTCTTCCGTATAGGAAATCAGTGACTGGACGATGCCGAAGCCCGCGGTCGTGTCGAGAAATCCAAAGCCTGACGCAATATTGGCGCGCTGCAGGTTTTCGACCGCGTTTGTCCACAACGCAGTGCCGACCCAGATAACGGCCACCAGCATGACGACCTGATAGACGATGCCGCGAATGCGCGGATCATTTATCAAAGACATGCGTGGCGGCGTGCCGGCGGCGGGATCAGACATGAAATTCCGGGTACTTGAAAACGGGCGCGTGCGCCGGAGCAAATGGGCCCCGGCGCGCGATCTTGTTACTGAATGGTATCAGAGCCTAGCGCACCGGAAGGGCGTATTGCAGGCCGCCATCCCTATAAAGCGCGTTTTGCCCGCGTGCCAGCCCAAGCGGTGTATCCTTGCCCAGGTTTCGCTCAAACATTTCGCCGTAATTGCCGACCGCCTTGATGGCGTTATAGGCCCAGTCATTGCCAAGCCCCATGGCCGCGCCGAACGCACCCTCAGTGCCGAGCAGACGCTTGATCTCCGGATTGTCGCTATTCTTCATCGCGTCGATATTGGCCGAGGTCACACCGAGCTCTTCAGCGGCGACCAGAACATTGAGTGTCCAGCGCACAATATCCAGCCACTGATCATCCCCCTGCCGCACGACGGGGCCAAGTGGTTCTTTCGAGATCAAGGTGTCCAGAATGATATGGGCGTCGGGCTCGGTGAGCTTCAGACGCTGGGCTGCAAGGCCCGACACGTCGGTCGTGTAGACGTCACACCGGTTGGCGTTATACGCGGCGACCACCTCGTCTGATTTCTCAAAGGCCAGCACCTTGTATTCCATACTGTTGGTCCGGAAGAAGTCAGCGACATTGAGCTCGGTTGTGGTCCCGGTATTAACACACAGGGTCACGCCGCTGAGTTCCAGCGCGTCGGTAACACCGATCTCCTTGCGGATCATCAGGCCCTGACCGTCGTAATAGGTGACGCCGGCGAAATTCATGCCCAGCGACGTATCGCGATCAAGGGTCCATGTGGTGTTGCGCGAAAGCACGTCAATCTCGCGCGACTGCAACGCTGTGAAGCGCTCCTTGGCCGACAAGGGCGTGTAGCGCACGGCCGACGCATCACCGAAGATGGCGGCAGCGATGGCATGGCACACGTCCACATCAATGCCGGTCCACTCACCGGTTGAATCCGGGTTTGAGAAGCCGGGCAGACCCAGACTGGCACCGCATTGGAGGTATCCCTTGTCCTTGACGGCAGCCAGGGTCGGGCCTGCATCGGCAGGCTGCGCGACAGCGGTTGTGATGGCGGCCAGGCTGAAGGCCAAGGCCGCAAGACCGGCGGCGGCACGTTTCGGGGCGCCAAATGCACTGGGAATCATGCGTAAAAATCCTCAAACTTTGTATCGTCTGGTGAAGCTATGGGGCAGCAGCACTATCTGCCACCCGTTTTCCAAGTGTAACATCCCGTGAGCCTGCCGCTAGAGGGCACACAATAACCGTTTTCACGGCACCAATGACCACTGAATGAGGACAAGACCGGGCATGAAGGACGAAACCAGGGCAGTTCACGCAGGCCGCGATCCCAAATCCAATCATGGGATCGTCAATCCGCCGGTCTATCACGCGTCAACAGTGCTCTATCCGACCTATGAGGACCTGAAGCACCCCAAAACCCGCGTTCAATATGGCAGGCGCGGCACACCCACTACATTCGCGCTGGAAGACGCCATCATGGCCATGGAGGGCGGTGCAGGCTGCGCCATCGTACCCTCGGGCCTTGCGGCCATCACAACTGCCCTGCTGGCGCTGTTACGCACCGGCGACAACCTGATGATGCCCGACAGCGCTTACGGCCCCACCCGCAACTTCTGCAATACCATTCTGGAGCGGATGGGCATTACCACCACATTCTACGACCCGCTCATTGGCGCCGACATCGGCAGCCTTATGACCGACCAGACCACCGTGGTGTTTGTGGAAAGCCCCGGCTCGCTGACCTTCGAGATCCAGGATATTCCAGCCATCGCCAAAGCAGCTCACGCCAAAGGGGCAAAGGTTGTGCTCGACAACACATGGGCATCGCCGCTGTTCTTCAAACCGTTTGAGCATGGCTGCGATGTCTCCATTCAGGCCGCCACCAAATACATTGTTGGCCATGCAGACACCATGCTGGGGACGATCACCGCCAACGAAGAGACCTGGCCGCTGATCCATGCCGGCCACGGCGACCTTGGACAATGCGCCGGGCCAGACGATATCTATCTGGCCCTGAGAGGGTTTCGGACCATCAGTGTACGGCTCAAGCAGCATATGCAGCAGGGGCTGGCACTGGCGAAATGGCTGGAGGCGCGCGACGAAGTCTCCCGCGTCATTCACCCAGCCCTGCCCTCGCATCCCGGCCACGACATCTGGAACCGCGATTTTCTGGGCGCCAGCGGGCTCTTCTCGGTTGTCCTGAAGCCGGTTGAGGAGAAAGCACTGGCCGCCATGCTGGACGGGTTTGAATTGTTCGGCATGGGCTATTCATGGGGCGGGTTTGAGAGCCTTGTCATTCCCGCAAACCCGCAGCGCTATCGCACGGCCACCACATGGCATGAGCCGGGCCGCCTGCTGCGCTTCCATGCGGGGCTGGAACATATCGATGATCTGATTGCTGATCTCGACAAGGGCTTTGCACGGTTGAAGGCGGCGTCTTGAAAAAACGGATGGCAAGAACCTGTTTGGCGATTTTGGCGATTGCAGCGTCAGTCATGCCTGCTCGGGCTGATGACACCTTGCTGGTCTTTGCCGCCGCCAGCACCACCAATGCCATTCACGACATTGCCGCAGCCTTTGCGGCTGACGGTTTGGGCGATGTGACGCCGGTGTTTGATGCCACGTCCCGCGCCGCGCGGCAGATTGAACAGGGTGCACCTGCCCATGTGCTTGTCTCCGCCAATGCACAATGGGCCTCGTGGCTGATTGAGTGCGGCCCCGGTGACGCGGCCACACGTCGGACTATTGCACGCAATGGTCTTGTGCTCATTGAGCCTGCCGCGAGCGAGCCGACAGACGACCTGGTGTTTAACGCAAATCATCCGGCCCTTGCGGCGCGTCGCTTTGCCATTGCCGACCCTGCCGGTGTGCCTGCAGGCGTTTATGCGCAACAGGCGCTTGAGGCTATCGGTGCATGGGAGGCTTTATCACCCCGGCTGCTGTTGGGCGACAACGTGCGCACGGTGTTGGGCTGGGTCGCCGCGGGGGCGGCGGACGCAGGCATTGTCTATGCGACGGATGCAGCAATCAGCGGCGATGTTCGTGTCCGCGCGCGCATTCCGGAGGCCAGCCATGCGCCGATCATCTATGAAGCTCTGGCGACGAAAAACGCGCCCGCGCGCGCATCGGCATTTATCGACTACCTGCAGTCGGCCAAGGCTCAAACGATTTTTGCCAAATATGGCTTTTTGCCTGCGTCGGATGCTGATGAAACAGCGCTGGCGCCGACAGCCGCCGAGTGTGGATAGGCCAGACGGATGGGCGCGATATCGGATGCAGAATGGCAAGCCTTGTGGGTCTCCGTGTCGGTGGCAGGCGTCGGCCTGCTGATCTCGATGCCATTGGCGCTGCTGACCGGCTGGGCGCTGGCCCGCTGGCAGTTCTGGGGCAAGACGGCGCTGGATATTGTCGTGCATCTGCCGCTGGTGATGCCGCCGGTTGCGCTTGGCTATCTGCTGCTGTTGGCACTGGGACCCCGCGGCCCACTGGGCGAGCCGTTGCATGACTGGTTCGGTCTGGACCTGGCCTTTTCATGGGCGGGGGCTGTGCTTGTCGCAGCCGTCAGCGGCTTTCCGCTGGCCGTGAGGGCAATCCGTATTTCAGCGGAGAATGTCGAGGAGCGGTTGTTGCAGGCAGCCCGGACCTTGGGGCAAACGCCGCTCGGCGCATTTATCAGCGTGGCCATGCCGCTGATGATCCCCGGCATCGTCGCAGGCGGGGTTCTTGCCTTTGCCCGCGCGCTTGGGGAATTTGGCGCGACAATTACGTTTGCCGCGTCCATTCCCGGCGAGACGCGGACGCTTCCATTGGCGCTGCATAGTTTTTTGCAGATGCCCGGCGGCGAGGATGCAGCCCTGCGGGTCCTCGTGCTATCCATAGGCGTGGCGGTCGCCGCTTTGGTGGCATCTGAATATCTTGTCCGCCGCAGCCAGCGCCGCTAGGGCCGAACAGGGAATTGACGAGCTGATGGATGTAAAATCAGAAATTGCCGGCAAAGTCTGGAAGATCGAAGCCCCCGCCGGGAGCGGTGTTGAAGAAGACGATCCGATCATCATTCTTGAATCCATGAAGATGGAAATACCCGTCAACGCGCCTGCTGATGGTACGGTGCTTGAAATACTGGTGGCGGAAGAAGACCTGGTCGAAGAAGGCCAGGTCGTCGCCACGCTCAAAACCTGATGTTGCCGCTCGAAGGATATTCCATGCTGATGCGCCATCTACCCGCCCTGCCCGCCGCAACCCTGTTTACGCTCGGCCTTTTTGTGGCCGCTTCAACAGCACAAGCCGCTGCGCCTGAGGCAGTAAGCGACGAACTGGATACGCCGGTCGGCAATGCAATCCATGGCCAGATGCTGGCGGGTAACCTGTGCTCCGGCTGCCATGCGCTGGATGTAGACGCTGTATCACCCAATCCGGACGCGCCGAATTTCCACCAGCTAGAACTCGCTTACCCGCCGGAATATCTGGCCGAAGGGTTTGCCGAAGGAATTGTTGTGGGGACCGATGCACATATCGGCATGCCGCAGTTCGAGCTGGCCCCAAACCAGATTGATGATCTGATCGCCTATCTGGAAACGGTTCTGCCGCCCTATACGCCCCCGGTGACGCTGATTGAGCCGACCGAGATTGAAGCTGCGGACTAGGCCCAGTCGCCTTCGCCGAACAATCGCGCAAGATACGGTGTAAGGAACAGGCCCTTGGGGTCGAGCCGCCGCCGGACCGCCTGAAAATCATCCCAATGCGGATAAAGTGGCGCAAGCTCGCGTGCGGTCAGCGTATGCAGCTTGCCCCAATGCGGCCTGCCGCCATAATTGCGGAAGATCGCCTCCACCCCATCAAACAACCGCCGATAGGGCTGCTTCGCATATTGATGAATGGAGATAGAGACACTGTCGCGGCCCTGGAACGGACTGAGCCAGATATCATCTCCTTTGATCGTGCGGTATTCCATCGGGAACAGGAAGTTGCCGCCGCGCTTGCGCATGTGTTCGGCCACTTCGCGCGCGCAATCCGGTCCGCTCTCAAGCGGCACCGAAAATTCCATCTCGTTGAAGCGGACTTCCCGGTCGCTGGGAAATGCCTGATAGGCATGGCGCACTTTGGCTTTTTCGGCAAACTCATCCGTACCGATATAGCGCGATCCCGCATTGCTGGTCAAAAAGCGTTGCAGCGGCCCGCGCAGGAATGGTGCAACGCGGCTCAGCTCACACGCAGCGACCATCGCATAATGCTCCATGCCATTGCCGGATGAAGGACGTGGCGGGCGCGCCGGTTCACTGGTCTCATTCAGGAACTTGACCAGCACATCATCCGCAAACGGAAACCAGAAAAACTCAAAATGCCGGTTGTCAGCAATGAGCTTGTCCATGTCGGCAAACACATCGCTGACCGACATGCGTCCGCCCGTCTCCTTCAACGCATAGGCTGGCGGACATTGCAGTGTGAACTCGGTGAGAATGCCAAGCGTACCAAGCGATACGCGGCCCGCATTGAAGACGTCACTGTTTTCAGCGGGCGAACACGACAGCACTTCGCCATTCGCTGTGGCGACACGGAAGGCTGCCACTTGTGAAGAGACGGAGCCCAGCGTTACGCCAGTACCATGAGTGCCGGTGGAGATGGCCCCTGCAATCGATTGACGGTTGATGTCCCCCTGATTGGCCAGTGCCAGGCCTGCTTCCAGCAATGGTGCGCCAAGATCGCTTATCTTCGTTCCCGCCTTCACCTGCGCCTGGCCCGCGGACAAATCTGTCGAGACAATACCTGCGTGGGAATCGATATTAATCAACGTGCCATCGGTGATGACGATGGGGGTGAAGGAATGCCCTGTGCCCGGGGTGCGGACCGGTCCCGCATTTGTGGTGACCGCTATCCGTATCGCATCGGTGATCTCGGCTTCACTTTGGGCGCGTACGACATTTGCAGGAGAACAGGAGAGCGCGCCGGACCAGTTGGTCCAGACGTTTTTTCCACTACGACCAGTCGTGCTTGTTTCGGCGTTCATTGCTGTGTTTGTCCGGCTTTGTAAATTAATCAATAGGCCAAGCATCGGCGAGATTGCGGCGTCATGCAATCCAAGCTCTGCACGTCGGCACAAAAAAGCCCCCCGAACGGTGTGTTCGGAGGGCTTTCAGTCTTAAGTGCTTGGGTGCGGCTTAACGCACGCCCCGGCGGCGCAATGCATCCGGGTTAAGGTTGTTCTCGTTCAGCTCGTCATAGCCGAAGTTGATTTCCCGTTCTTCGTTTTTCAGGCCCTGAACATTGTAGTAGTCGGCCTGAATGTCATAGGCGACGTCTGAATTGTTCCAGCAGGTCGGGACATCATAGTAGTTGATGATGTGACCTTCCTGGACACGCCAGAGCTGGCCGCGGCTGTCATACATGACGCCCGAGACCATGTTGTAGGTGTCCTCGTCGAAGGACATGGTGCGGCGGGTATAGATGTGCCGCTGACCTTCGCGGATCTTGCCTTCCACGGTCCACACACGGTGCAGCTCGTAGCGCAGCAGGTCCTGATTGAGGGATGCCGGCTGGAGCATCTGTTCATACGTGTTGGCGGGGTCGGCCCACTTGAAGGAGTTGTACGCAATGTACTTCTCCGACTTGCCCTGCATGTCCCAAGTGTACCGGTCAGGTGACCCGTTGAAGAGGTCAAATTGATCCGTCGTCTGACGGCCATCGGCGTAGGACTGCGGGTTGTCATAGGCAACGGTTGGCGCACGACGAACACGCTTGGTGCCCGGGTTGTACTGCCACGCGTTACGCGAGCCCTTCACCTGGTTGATGGTTTCATGCACCAGCAGCAATTCGCCGGCACGCCGCGACGGCGCGATAACGGTCTGCAGGTATTTCAGCGAAATGTTGTTCAGGCTGTCGAAGCTGGCAAGATCCGGGTTCGAATATGTGAACACCACTTCGTCATACACGGTGATGGGTGTGAAGTTGGCGTTGCCGTCCGGCGCAATCGACGCGAACTGGCGGTTCAGCTTGTAACCGCGATAGCGCAGATTGTGGTTCCAGACGAGCTCAACGGCTTCCTTGGGAATCGGGAACGGCGCGCCAAGCTTGGCATTTTCCACGCCATTACCATCAGCCACCAGATTGGCGTTGAGGGCATTTTCCTTATACGCCGCATTCACATTGTCCGGGTACGAACAATTGCGGTGTGAAGGATAGACGATCATTTTGTAGCTGGGGATGTCACCCAGCAATGCCTTGTGTGCGCCGGTCAGCTTGTCTTCATACTCGCCCATGTTTTCAGGCGTGATGGTGAAGAGCGGTGCGTCGCCCGCATACGGGTCGGCATAATAATCACCTGCGGTGTGCGCTGGTGCATTGGCCAGCGGTTCCCACGCGGGGATGCTGCCATCTGCGTTACCGGCTTTTTCGGCACCGATGGGTGTCAGAGACGCGCCCAACTTGTCGGCCTCAGCCTGGCTGACAGCGGCAAATGCCGGCGCTGCGAAAACCGCAGCAGCAAAGAGCGCTGCAGTGGCTCCTGTGCCGGTGTGAAATTTTGAACTCATCCTTGGTCCTCCTTGTAGGCCCCCAATTTTGCGGCCGACCCGCATCATGCAGGTACCCCGCGTTCTGCGGGTAGTAGAGCCACTCCTGATCTGAACTAGACCAGTCTGAGTGCGACAGACTTGTGCTGCCCCCAGTATTCCTTCTGCTGACATAGCACGTAAAGCGCGTGAATACAGATGATTAAACCGTAATGTCAAAGCCAAACCGGTGGCTAAACCTGCGGCAAAACCCCGCAAATCCGCCCATTCTGTTTAGAGCGGTTCGAAGGCACGGGCAGCATCGATACCCGCCTTTATCTGACCGTTTGTCAGCTTCGGCGTCAGCTCTTTGATTGCCTCGGCAGGGTACTTGGGAAAACCATTCTCGTTGGCCAGCACGTAATACATATAGGCCTTGACCACATCCTGCTCGACACCTTCGCCTTCTTCATAGAGCACGCCGACATTGTACTGGCTGGATGCATGCCCGCGCAGCGCAGCCTTCTCAAACCACTCAGCCGCTCTGGCGCGATCCTGCTCGACGCCAAAGCCCCAGTCATAGGCACTGCCCAGATCGCCCATCGCCCGGGCATCGCCCATCTCGGCGGCGCGGTTCAGCCAGGACAGCCCCTTGTCAAAACTATGTGAAACTGACTGCCCGTCCATATAGGCGGCCCCGATCCGGTATGCGGCACCCGCGTCGCCTGCCTCTGCGGCTTCCTCCCACACCATCAACGCTTCGGGATAAAGCCCCTTGCGGTAGAGGTCGAACCCGCCATCCTCCGTACGCGGTGCATCGCGGACGGCTTTTGCAATGGCGTCTTCATCCCCAACCGCCAGTGGACGCGCGTCAGATGCAGGCGCACTAGACGCATCCAGTGCATCAACCTGGTCCTCCGCCGCATCAATCGGCGCGGAGGTGCCCGCCGGTACAGATGTGGCCCAGAGCAGTGCCAGTGACACAGCAAAGCCCGCAGCCAGTAGCACTGTCTTGACCGGCAACTGGTCATTCCCAATCGTTTTTATGTGTGGCGCGGATTTTTTACCCATTGTCCCTGTCGTCTCCCGTAAAGAGGTGGCTTTTGCCCAAACCTCAAACCAGCACCTTATGTGCCCTGCTTTTTTAGTCTCTATCCCAGATTTAGGACCAAAGCGTGGCCGGTACAGCCCCGTCAACGCAAGTTACGCTTATGACAGGTGCCTCACGATAGTGTGTAGGGCCCGGCATGAAAGCCCGGATTTTAGGGCGATTTATGCCATCTCCGAGCCACCAGAACCGCAGGTTTTGCATCCCGGCGGGTATGTTTCAGCCCCTCTGCTGCCATCGGGTAGACCCTACATCCCCGGAGAGGCATCCCATTTGGCCTTGAGGCCGGGGATCGCCGTCATGCCGTTAACGACCTTTGGCTGAGCGCTTGGCAGCCTGTCCGACGTGTAGGCTTTAGCCGCATCGCGTGCCAGCGAATGGGGCACCTTTTCGCGGGACGCCATTGGATATTCTCAAAGAACTTCTCCCCTATTGCTCCTGCACGGTTTCCTATGCTGGAGATTACAGGAATGCCCAAAGGTTTTAGTCCGTCGGTCATCCGGCCTTTGCAATGAGGGATCAGGCTGTCTTGGTGCGACATTGAGATGTTGGCGCGCCGGGGATGGGGAAGGTGCGTACTGGCGAATTGCCGTACCCGCACCAAAGCTACGGTAGTCGACCATTCAATACACTCAGTTCTGATCTCAATGACCCGCCAGCAGGTAGTTTTAAGGTGCTGGCTTCACTCAATCGTGTTCCGCCGCTTGCCGTTTTATCTCGTTCACAGCCTCCTCGAACACACCCCACATTGCCGCAGCGATCCGCCTTAGGCTGAGTGCAGAGGCCATGACTTCCACTGGATCGCCGCCCTTGTCGATCGCTGTCGTCGCTAACCCCAGTATCTCTGCCCATCAGGTTCGATGGTGTGTTGCCGCACACCCTTAACCGCCGACCAAATCTGGGAATTGAAAGGTGATCGGACCGGCTTCGTCGATGAGAGCTGCAGCGAGGCGTCGCAATGGCACGCGATAGCCGGGCTCGTAGAAGCGCGCTGGTTCGACCTGAATGTTGGCCGCGTCAACGGCCTCGGTTGGGGTGTTGACCAGGGCGGCTTACTCCGGGTGGTCGGTGCCTGACAGGATCACCCCTCTCACTGTGGCTGGTGCGTATGGCGCAGCACCTGAGGGCTCAGAAAGTCGAGATCATTGGCATAATCTTCGTCAAGGCATGTGGTTTCAATCTGCAATGTCGCCAGATGGAATCCGAATTCATGCCGCAGTATGGCGTGAGCTTCTTTCAGGATATCCAAGGCCGCAAGTCCGTCTGCAGTGCGCAGATGGGCTGAGAAGACATGGCTTTTTGAAGTTAGGGTCCACGCGTGGACGTGGTGAACATCGCTGACGGTATGGAGCGCTTCGAGGCGGGCCACGACCTTGCCGAGATCAATGCCTTCGGGCGCACCTTCCATCAGTATCTTCGTTGCGTCACGCATGATGCCCCACGAGGCGTAGAGGAGAATAAGCCCGAACGCCATGCCCAGTATGGGATCAATGGCGAGGAAACCGGTGAGCTCGATAACAACTGCCGTCACGACAATCAGGATGCTGCCGACAAATGTCTGCATGATGTGCCAGAAGGCTCCCTGCATATTGAGATCCCCCTTTTGGCCCGCATAAAGCAGCCTCAGTGAGATCACCTCCGTGACAATGCCGCCCGCCGCCGCCAGCAACATAGGTGTGGTGGGCAGGTCGATTGGGCTTTGCAGACGCATGGCACCCATAACAAGAACCAGAATTGCCATCACGAGCAAAAACGCGCCATTCCATAGCGCGCCGACGATCTCTGCTCGACCGGAGCCAAAGGTGCGGGTTTCATCTGCGGGGCGACGGGCAATGCGAGCCGCTACGAGCGCAAGAAGCACACCGCCGACCGCTGAAAATGTGTGAAATGCATCTGACATCACAGCGACAGACCCGGTGTAGATCCCAATCGCGAGTTCAATAATAAAATAGAGGCCCGTCAGCCATGCAGATATTTTGAGGGCGCGTGTGTTCGCGCCCATCTGCGCCATGTTGTGCCCGCCATGTACGCTCATCTTTTCATCTCCTTGAGACATCCCGGTGACCCGCGGAGTTGGCCTTTGAACATCCGCTTATGGGCGCCGAAAAAGGTTCCACAGAAAAACTGTGCACCCACCATGGACCTTCCAGTAACTGGAAGGTCCATGGTGGGTTGTGAGATGAGGAAAACGGTTTTTCACCTCACTCAAAATTCACGCTGGCAGGGAAACCTGGCGGCTCATCGCATATTCTGAAGGGAGAAAGATAATGTCTGATCCACGTAGCGTATCGAATCCCACCATCCCGACTGTAGGGCACGCATTGTCACTGTTTTTGCTGGTGAGCTATTTGCTCTGTACTGGCCTCGGTCTGCTGGTACCCGGCGAGGCGCGCATGTATGAGGCCTGGGCGCCATTGCTTCCGGGCTTTGAGTGGCTGACACCGACCGGCTTCATCTTCGGTGCCATCGGCGCGTATGCATATGGGTGGTACATCGCACTTGCCTTCGTGCCGATTTATCGCTTTTTCGACCGCCGGAGCTAATACGAAGACAGCGACCGGACCCGTGCATAGGCTTCGCCATATGTACCGGTCCGGTCTGCTACTGGCGGCGACGCAGCTGGCAGGATTTTGAATTGTGACGAATATGAATCAGAAAAAATGGCGCGCCCGGCAGGACTCGAACCTGCAACCTACGGCTTAGAAGGCCGTTGCTCTATCCGGTTGAGCTACGGGCGCGTGCCGGGGACTTCACTGAGAGGGCGGTGTGCGCCGTCAGTGGGTCCAGTTGCCGTCTATTCTGCCTGAGCGGAAATTGTCCGAATAGGTCTTCGGGCGTGCGGCGCGCGGCTGCGGCTCGAACACCTGGTAGGGAATTTTGTTCTTCTCGGCATAGGCCACAGCTTCGTCTTTGCTGGCGAAGCGCAGCTGGATCTGGGCCTGCATGTCGCCGGAGCCGGTCCAGCCCATCAGCGGATCGATTTCGCGGGCAGCTTCCGGCTCATATTCAAGCAGCCACAGATGCGTCTTTGCCGTACCTGACTGCATGGCCGTTTTCGCCGGTTGATAAATGCGCGCCACCATTCCGCCGCACTCCCTCTTATCCGTGTTGTCGCTTGTGCCCCACTCCTTGCGGGAAGCCCCCCGGTGTATCACCGCAAAAGCCATCCACTGCAACTCAAATGAACATGGTCACGATGAGGATTTCACCGCCCGTATCATATCTGAAAGGCTATCGATCAGCTCACTCTCGACCGACATCGGCGGGCCTTTGAGCTCCGGCGCGCGGCGGCCGATCGCTTCGGCGATCTCCGGCGGCTGTGACGCGATCTGCTGCAGGCCGATGGCCAGGGCACAGCCGCGCAGCAGCAACTTGCGCCCGGACCCGTCCGGCAGGGCTGCGCCGCTGTCAATTGCCGTGCCGGCCGTCTCCAGCCTGCCCTTGATATAGCTCTTGAATTCGACGACCGCCTCGATGCCCGCGCCGGGTTCAAGCTGGCTGTGCAGCAGGCCCATCAGCGACAGCAACCCGTTTTGAACAAGCAGCCCGCGGGCGATGACGGCGGCGACGTTTCCCACATCGCGCGCCGCCTTGGGCAGACCGGCTTCAATGGTGGCGAAACAGGCCTCCAGCTTGCGGGTCAGCACTGCCAGAAACAGCGCCTCCTTGCTGGGGAAATAAAGATAGACCGTGCCTTTTGCGAGGCCCGCCCGCCGGGCGATCTCAAGCATTGTGATGTCGTGATAGGACGCCTCGACCATCGCAGCCTCTGCCGCGTCAACCAATCCACGCGCACGGGCCCGCTTATCAGCCGGTGCGCGCGCTTTGCGGGCACTGGTGCGGGTATCGCCGGATTTAAGTTTGTGGCCCCTCAGGACATTCACGACAGCAGCCTTTCAAGCTGATTTGGGAATCACCATGCAATCATTGATTTAACAATATGACCCACGGTTGGCCCCTCCAAGCACGCAAACCGCCGCAGCGCCGCAATTTGGCGGTGCATGTGGCCTCAATGGCACGCATAACCCCTTGAAATAATGAGGAAATATTGGAGAAATTGGTCGGGGCAAGAGGATTCGAACCTCTGACCCCCTGCTCCCAAAGCAGGTGCGCTACCGGGCTGCGCCATGCCCCGACCGGGGGCGCGGGTGATGGTCCTCATGAGGTCCAGCATCGCCGCGCGGCGGGACATTGGCGCAACGCGTCCAATGCTGCAAGCCTGCACCGGGCAAATCAGCGTTTCTTATGACTCGCCATCAGCTTGAAGACGCCTGTCGCGTGCTGGATTGCCCTGCCGCCGACATAGATATTCGCCTCCACAAAGGCGACCGAGCGTGTGGCGCGGGTGACGGTGGCGGTGCCCTCCACCCAGTCGCCCACCTTGGCAATTGAGAGAAAATCCGCATTGAGGCGAATGGTCAGCGCGACCGTATCCGTTTCCCGCCATACGGCTGTGCCCATCAGCCCGTCGGCAAACGCTGTCACCAGCCCGCCATGCACAATGCCCATGCCGTTGCAGTGCTGGTGCGCTGCGCGAAAGCCGTGGAAGAAGGCGCCGTCATCATCAATGCGATGAAAGAACGGCCCGTTATGGGTCGTGAACGGCCCGCGATTGGTACTCTCGACGAAGCCCTCGGGCGGCTTTGGCGCTGCGGCCTCAGCCGTATCGGTTTTGTCTGTATTGCTCATGGACCCGGAGGTAACGCACCAAACGCGCCCTGTCATCCCCAGGCAAATGCGGGTGCGGCTATTCGGCGGCGGCCGGTGGCGCATCCTCAAAGACGGAATGGCGCACAAGATCGCCCGTCGTGATGCCAAGCCTGCGTGCCGTGCCGGCATTCACTTCCAGCACGGCGGACACGGGATAGCGCGATGAAATAATCGCCTCTGAAAACGGCACGGTGTTTTCGGCGATGTGGGCAATGCGTCCGGTGCGGATGATGAAGATCATGTCCAGCGGCAGCGGGGTATTGCGCATCCACATGGTGATGACGCGGCTGTCCTCAAAATCAAACAACATGCCGCTATCCTCGGCGAGATCCTCGCGGAACATCAGGCCACGGCGGCGCTCATCTTCAGTCTCAGCAAATTCAATGTTGAAAATCTGATCGCCGCTTGCGGTCTCGATGACGAGACGCTCGGTTGTGCGCGGCCCTTCGGGCTCTGCGCAGGCGGCAAGCGTGGCGAGCATCATCGCCAGCACTGCAGTCGTAATCCATCGCAGCATATGCTGCGTCCTGTTTACCGCAGGCGATGACACGGGTCTGCTTACTCCGACAACGCGATACTGGCGACCATCAGGCCCTTGTCACCTTCACCGAAGCGCACGCACACCTGCTGACCCTGACGCAACTCACGGATGCCTGCCTCGCGCAGGGTTTCCATATGCACGAAGATATCCGGCGTGCCGTCGCCACGGGTGACAAAGCCATATCCCTTGGCGCGGTTGAACCATTTGACCGTGGCTATTTCCTGATCACCGACCGCTTCAACGCGCGGGGCGCGGGACTGGCCTTCAGGTTCCTGCGCGGTAACCTGCGTATCCTTGGCGGTGCTCTCGTCCACATCAAGCACACGCAAAGCCTGAATGCCCTTGGCACGCTTGACCGCCTCGCACTCGACAGTCGCGCCTTCGCGCGCCGCGTCGAGCCCTGCCTGTTTGAGACACGACATATGCAACAGCACATCCGCAGAACCATCCTGCGGAACGATGAAGCCATAGCCTTTGGTTGTGTCAAACCACTTGACGACGCCCGTCACCCGAAATGCAGGTTCCGCGTCGGCTGCAGTATCTCCCTGACCGTGAAGGTGGGAATCGACCTGCGTTTCTACTTGCGTTTCCGCCACTATGTCCCCCGGCGTGGTCGCTGTTCTTTTGCAGTCTTTTTATCGTTTGGCGCAGCGCTTTGTGCGTCTGGACAAACAGTTAAGTGACGCAAGGTAACACACTCAAAAAGTGGGGAGAAGCAAGAAGCGCAATTTCCAGCAACGTAAAGATGTATTTTTTCCTGACTACTCGTCAGTTGACCGATGGAAATCTTTGGTAATTTTCGCGGTTGTGCTGGTCAACTTGCATCCGGCCCATTATCTAAAGACTCAATATTGGGTTGGGGTGAAACGGGAGCTCTCTGGGAAAATAATGCTGCGCGGTCTTCTTTTAGCGTTGGGACTCTTCGCGCTGTGGTTGCTTTTGTCAGGCATCTACACACCGCTGCTCATTGGCCTGGGCGCGGCATCCGCCATTTTTGCCACTTTGTTGCTGGCGCGCATGGATGTGCTTGATTCCGAAGCACTGCCATTGCAAATGCGTTTCGGTACGCTGCGCTACTGGGCCTGGCTGCAGGGTGAAATCATCAAAGCCAATTTTGCTGTGACGCGGATTCTGCTTGCACCCAAAATGGCAATTACGCCATCAGTCATCCGAGTGACACCTTGTCAGAAGACGGATATCGGCCGCGTGACCTATGCAAACTCCATCACCCTGACGCCAGGCACAGTGACGATTGATGCGGATGGGGGTGAATTCGTTGTCCATGCGCTGGACGAATCCTTCGCCGATCTTGCAGCCCTCGATGACATGAACACGCGCGTCAGCGCCATTGAGGAGCGTTAGGGGCGGATGATGTTCTTTGCCGCCGGCCTTGCCCTGCTTGCCGCCATGATGCTGATGCTTGTACGCCTGTTTTTGGGCCCGAGCCTTTATGACCGTGTGCTGGCATTGAACGCGTTCGGCACCAAGACAGTGTTGCTGATCGGTGTTGTCGGGTTTGTCACCGACCGGCCGGACTTCATGGATATCGCGCTGCTCTATGCGTTGATCAATTTCGTCAGCACCATCGCAATCCTCAAATTTTTCCGCTACCGCGCCCTTGGCGACATTACCGAAGGGGCAAGCTCGGCGGACCATGCCGACATTGTGGGGCTGGAAAAACCAAACCCGCAGCGGGAGCCGGGGCAATGATTGATCTGGTGCGCGATTTCGTGACCGCCGGGCTGCTTGCCGGAGGCTGTTTCTTCCTGCTGATCGGTTCGATCGGTGTTCTGCGGCTGCCGGATTTTTACACCCGCATGCATGCTGCCGGCATCACCGATACGCTGGGTGCGGAGCTTATGTTGCTGGCGATGATGGTGCAGGCCGGTTTCTCATTCGTCACCATCAAGCTCATCGCAATCGGGTTCTTCATGTTCTTTACCAGCCCTGCCTCCACTCACGCGGTTGCCAATGCGGCATGGACGGCGGGCCTCCGCCCGCTGCTTGGCCGCGACCTGCAAAAAGGTGATTCCGGCAGTCCTGAGCGCGACCTTGAAGATGAGGTGCGCTGATCATGGCGGCTCTCATCATAGATCTGGTATTGTTCACTTTGCTGGTAGTCGTCGCGATTCAGATCGTGCGCCTCAATCATCTGTTCGTCGTCACCATGCTGTCCGGCGTCTTCAGCCTTTTGACTGCTAGCCTCTTGGTGACGCTGGACGCGCCTGACGTGGCATTTACCGAAGCCGCGGTGGGTGCCGGCATCTCAACCGTGCTGATGCTCGGCACTCTGGCGCTCACCGCGCAACGGCAAAAACCCATCAAGGGCGCACAAACCATTCCCCTGCTCGTGGTCATTACGACAGGCATGGCGCTGATCTATGCGACCCTTGATATGCCGGCCTTCGGTGATCCGACGGCACCGGTGCATACCCATGTGGTGCCCTATTACATTGAGAACACGCCGCACGACATCGACGTGCCCAATCTTGTGACAGCGATCCTCGCCAGCTATCGCGGCTTTGACACGCTCGGCGAAGTGGTCGTGGTGTTCATGGCCGGTGTCGGCGTGATGGCGCTGCTTGGCCACAAGCGCAAGCAGACACCCGCGACACCACCGGCACCCAGATCAGCCACGCGCAAGGAGGACGACGCATCATGAACCACCATATCGTCCTTCGCGTCATCACCAAAATCCTCATCGGACCAATCATTCTGTTCGGTCTCTATGTGCAGTTCCACGGTGACTTCGGCGCCGGTGGCGGCTTTCAGGCCGGCGTCATTGTTGCTGTCGGCTTCATTCTCTATGCGCTGATCTTCGGCCTCAGCACGACGCAGAAAGTGATGCCCTTATGGGTGGTGCGGACAGCCGCATGCCTTGGGGTGTTGACCTATGCCGGTGTCGGCGTCGCAGCCCTGCTGCTGGGCGGCAATTTTCTGGACTACAACATGCTTTCAGGTGACCCCACCCATGGTTCGCACGGCCAACATCTCGGCATTTTGCTGATCGAGGGCGGCGTCGGCCTGACGGTGGCCAGCGTCATGGTGCTGGTGTTTTACGGCTTTGCCGATGCCGCCGGCGCCATTGGCGAGGGGGATTGGTAAGCAATGGAAGCTTCGCCATTCATTGAGTTCGTTCTCGGCCGCTACAATTACTGGCTCGTCATCATCCTGATGATGGTCGGCATGTATGTGGTGGTCTCGCGCGGCAACCTTGTAAAGAAGCTGGTCGGCCTGAACATGTTTCAGGTGTCGGTCTTCCTGTTCTACATCTCCGTGGGCAAGGTCGACGGCGGCACCGCGCCAATCTTTGTCGAGGGCCAGGACCTGGTGTTCTCCAACCCCCTGCCCCATGTGCTGATCCTCACGGCGATTGTCGTCGGCGTGGCAACGCTTGCGGTGGGGCTCAGTCTCGTCATCCGCATTCAGGCAGCCTACGGCACCGTTGAAGAAGACGAAGTGCAGGCAGCTGACGCGGGCCGCGATGCAAGTCCGCGCGCAGGCGGGGTCAGCGGCAATACACCAGACCCCGACGGGAGCACCGCATAATGTCAGGGGCATGGTTTGATTTCGTAATGCAGCATCTCCCGGCGCTGCAGGTGGTGGTGCCGATGCTCGCCGCCCCGATCTGCCTGATGCTGACGCGCGGTACGCTGGCAGGTGCACTGGCACTGATAACCGCCATTGTCTGTTTCCTGATGGCGGTACTGCTTTTGCAGCAGGTGATCGAGACCGGGCCGATTTCCTATCACCTCGGCGGCTGGCCGCCGCCCTTCGGCATCGAATACCGCGTCGATGCCATGAACGCCTTCGTGCTGGTAATCGTCGCCGCCACGAGTGCGCTGGTGCTGCCCTTCGCCAGAAAATCAGTGCGCGCGGAAATCGAGCCATCGAAGCAGGCGCTGTTCTACACGGTGTTCACGCTGTGCCTGTGTGGCCTTCTGGGCGTGACCATCACCGGCGACGCCTTCAACATCTTCGTGTTCCTGGAAATCTCCTCGCTCTCAACCTACGTGCTCGTCTCCATGGGCGCACGGCGCGATCGGCGGGCGTTGACGGCCAGTTACACCTATCTCGTGATGGGGACGATCGGTGCGACGTTCTATGTGATTGGCTTGGGCCTGCTCTATCAGGCAACCGGCACACTCAACCTTGAAGACCTGGCTGTGCGGTTGCAGCCGCTTGGCGAACTCACAAGCGTGCGCGCAGGCTTTGCCTTCATCATGGTCGGGCTGGCGCTGAAGCTTGCCATGTTCCCGGTCCATGCGTGGCTACCCAACGCCTACACATATGCACCGTCGGTCGTCAGCATTTTCCTCGCGGCAACCTCCACGAAGGTCGCCGTCTATGTGTTCCTGCGGTTCATGTTCACGGTGTTCGGTGTCGATTTCCCGGTTGTCGAACTCTCGCTCTCGACGGTGTTTGTGCCGTTGGCGCTGATCGCGATGTTCGTGGCCTCAGCCGTCGCCGTCTTCCAGACCGACTTTAAACGCCTGCTCGCTTACTCGTCGATCGCGCAGATCGGCTACATGATCCTCGGCTTCTCCATGGCCAGCGTCACCGGGCTGACGGCGACCATGGTGCATCTGTTCAATCATGCCGCCATGAAGGGCGTGCTGTTCATGGTGGCGGGCGCCGTCGTCTATCGCGTCGGCTCAAGCTCGGTTGCAAGCTTTGCAGGCCTTGGCCGCCAGATGCCATGGACCATGGGGGCGATGGTCATCGGTGGCCTGTCGCTGATCGGCGTGCCGCTGACCGTCGGCTTTATTTCCAAATGGTATCTGGTGCTCGGTGCGCTTGAGACCGGAAGCTGGATCATTGCCTTCGCCATCGTTGCAAGCTCGCTGATCGCCATCATCTATGTCTGGCGCGTCATCGAAATGGCCTATCTCACACCCGCACCCGCCGGACAAAAACCGGTCAGCGAGGCACCGCTTTCCATGTTGTTGCCCATGTGGACGCTGGCACTTGTGTGCCTCTATTTCGGCATCAATGCGGAGCTGACGGCCAGCATCGGCCATACGGTTGCGCAGTCGCTTCTCAATGGCGACATGGCCGTGCCCTCAGTTGAAGGGCTGGTCCAATGACAATGCTCACCTCGATCCTGACACCGCTTGGTATCGGCTTTGATACGTGGCTGCTGATCGCAATCCTGCTACCAATGGCGGGCTCGATCCTCATCCTGCTTGCGGACCGTTCCCCGAACCTGCGCGAAGCCATCACGCTGACAACGGCGGTCAGCCTGTTCATCACTGTGCTGCATCTGCTGGGCGGTTATCTGGCGGGCGACGCCCCACGGCTGGTGCTGTTTGACGTGGTGCCGGGCATCCCGCTTGCCTTCAAGCTGGAGCCACTCGGCATCATCTTCTCGCTGGTGGCCAGCGGTTTGTGGATCGTTACGTCGCTTTATGCCTTTGGCTATATGCGCGGCAATGATGAGAAACATCAAACCCGCTTCTACGCCTGCTTCGCCATCGCGCTTGGCGCGGCCATGGGCATCGCCTTTGCCGACAATCTGCTGACGCTCTTCATCTTCTATGAAGTGCTGACGCTCTCGACCTATCCGCTGGTTGCCCACAAAGAGACACCGGAAGCCCGCAAGGGTGCACGGATCTATCTGGGCATATTGCTGGCAACCTCGATCGGTCTGCTGTTGCCGGCGATCATCTGGACCTATGCGGTTGCAGGTACCGGCGACTTTGTCGTCGGCGGTATTCTGTCCGGTCACATCGAAACGGCGCTCGTGCCGATCCTGCTGGGCCTCTACATGTTTGGCATCGGCAAGGCGGCGCTCGTGCCGATCCATGGCTGGCTCCCTGCCGCCATGGTGGCGCCAACGCCCGTCTCCGCCCTGCTGCACGCGGTTGCGGTTGTGAAGGCCGGTGTGTTCACCGTCCTCAAAGTTACGGTCTATGTGTTCGGCACAGACTTTCTGGCATCGACCGGCGCAAGCGTCTGGATCATGTGGGTGGCGGCTTTCTCGATTGTGTTTGCCGGCATCATCGCCATGACCAAGGACAATCTGAAAGCGCGACTGGCCTATTCCACCGTCAGCCAGCTGTCATACGTGACACTCGGTGCCATGCTGGCATCGGGCTTTGGCATCACGGCAGGTGCATTGCAGATCATGATGCATGCCACAGCCAAGATCACCCTCTTCATGTGTGCCGGTGCCATCTATGTCGCGACCCACAAGACCGAGCTGAGCCAGATGGACGGACTTGGTCGACGGATGCCCTGGGTCTATGGCGCCTTTACGGTCGGGGCGCTGGCCATCATCGGTATTCCACCGTTGGGGGGCGACTGGGTGAAACTCTATCTGGTGCTGGCCGCCGCCGAAGGACACCAGCATTACGTGGTCTATCCGCTGATCCTCGCATCGCTCCTGTCCATCGGCTATCTGCTGCCCGTGGTGGCGCGTGGCTTCTTCGGCAATCTGGGCGACCGGGATGAGCCCGCACCAATGTTCTCCGACGCGGTGCCGGATGAAAAACCCATTCGCGCGCCGTTCTTGACGGTGCTAGCGCCGGTTATCACCGCCTTCCTGTGCCTTCTCACTCTGTTCTTTGTCGGCCCGCTCAAGACTTTGATCGCGCCGATACTGGGCACGCATTAGGGAGCCCGTGACATGACAAACAACAAGAAATCATTCTGGAGTTGGGCGCTGACGCCCAAGGCGGATGCGCACATGCTGTGGTTCATCGTCGGCCTGTGCGTGCTGTTGCTGCTTGCGGGCCTCGTCGTGCAGACACCCGACATGCCGTTCATTTCCGACATTCCATTTGCCACTGCTGTCAGCGCATTTGCCGCGGCCCTTGTGGCTGTGGTGCTGGCGTGGCCACTCCAGTTTCTACTGCGCAGGCGGGCGGGTTACTACGCCGGTGATGAGGCCGGTAACGGGAAGGATGCATCATGAGCATTGAACCCGGCATCTTCGGCGGCGCGCTCAACAATATTTCACCAGGTATCCTGCTCATTATTGCCGGATTCGTGTCAACGCTGCTGCCGCGCGTTTTGCGCGCGCCGGTTGCCATTGCCGTCCCCCTGCTGGCTTTACTGCATCTGATCCTGATGCCCGAGGGGCCCGGGGGCACTTTCCAGATCATCGGGCTCACCGTCACCACCTTAGACATTACCGAGCCGGGTTTTACGCTGGCGCTGAGTCTATTGGCGGCAGCAACCATTGGCGGCGTCTTCAACTGGCATGAGCGCGCGGGCCTGCCGGTCTCAGCGGCGCTCATCTATGCGGGGTGCGCTACCGCGGCGGTTCTGGCAGGCGACGTGCCGAGCTTTTTCGTATTCTTTGAAATCGCATCTATCGCGGCAGCCTTTCTTGTCTGGGCCGGCGGCACCAGCCGGTCACTGTCTGCGGGCATGCGCTTTGCCGTCATCAATATCTTCTCCGGCGTGTTGCTGCTTGAAGCGTTCCTGCTCACCTATGAAGAGACCCGCAGCCTCGCCTTTTTCCATGGCGACCTGAGCACGACGGCGGGGCTTTATCTGATCGTAGCGCTCGGCATCAAGGCAGCCTTCCCAGTGCTGCATGCATGGCTGACCGACGCCTATCCCGAATCCACCCCCGGTGGCACGGTGATGCTCAGCGTCTTCTCCATCACGACGGCCGTTTATGCGCTGATGATCTTCCTGCCCGGTGAAGGCACGCTGACCGTTATAGGTTCGGTGATGGCTGCGTTCCCGGTGCTGCTGGCCCTGCTCTCCAATGATCTGCGCCGCACCCTGTGTTACGGCCTGATCAGCCAGACCGGCCTTGCGGTCACTGCAATCGGTATCGGCACACCTCTCGCGCTTGCCTCCACAACCTCACTCCTGGTGGCAAGCATTTTCGGCTTCCTGCTGTTGTTCATGGCCATCGGTGCGGTGTTGTTCCGCACCGGCACTGCCTCAGCAGCAGCCCTCGGCGGACTTGCGCGCACCATGCCCTGGACCGCAGCCTTTGCGGTGATTGGCGGCTTGTCCATCGCCGGTCTCCCCGTTCTTGCAGGTGGCCATGCGGTGCCGGAGCTGCTTGTCGCCATATGGGCTGAGTCAGGGCCCTATGTGGCCGCACTGGCATTGTTTGGTGTTGCCGGCATTTGGGCACATGCGGGCCTGCGCGTGCCCGCATCGGCTTTCTTCGGCGAACCACGCAAGCCCCACAAGACCGGCGAGGCCCCTGCCCATATGCGCCTTGCCATGGCGCTGGCGGTCGGTGCCTGTCTCTTTGTCGGTCTCAAACCCCATCTTGAGGGGGTGCCCCTCGACCTCGGCGCGCAGATCCTGCACATGCAGGGACTGGCCTTCTCGCTGCTGGTGTTTGCAGCCGCCCGCGCATGGGGGCTGTTGCCACGCGATGAGGCATCGGCGCTGATCGATGTGGACTGGCTTTACAGGCGGCTTGGTCCAGCGGTTGTCGGCCGGGTCATGCAGTCCACCCTTGCCCTGTACACCGGCTGGCAGAACCTCATCAGTACACGTGCCACGCGCGCCATTGCAGGCGTGTTCCGCGCTGCGGGACCGCAAGGCAATATCGCCAGCACCTGGGGCACGGGCCTGAGCGTCCTTTGGGTCTCGATCCTGCTGGTGGTGATGTTGTTGGTCAGCTACGTCTGATCATTGCTGGCACCGACATAGACACCCATCGGGCTCACACGGATTGATCCATCATCGGGTTGCGTATCCCCGATTGTCAGCAATGTCTCGCCAGCGTTCAGCGCGATGTCTATGGGCGCGTCGCCAAAGTTGAAGATGCAGGTCACTGAGCCGTTGCCCTGCGTGCGGGTGAAGTGAAGCACGTCGTCGCTGCTTTCCATGATGTTGATGTCACCTGTCCGCAGCGCCGGGCTAGCTTTACGCAATGCAATCGCCTTGCGTGAGAAAGCCAGAACCGAAGTGTCATCGGCTTCCTGCACGGCAACCGAGCGCGCCGGGTGATCCGGTCCAATCGGCAACCATGTCTCCGCCGTGGAGAAACCCGCATGCGGCGCGTCGGCTGACCATGGCATCGGAGTGCGGCAGCCGTCGCGCCCTTTGAAGTAGGGGAAATACAAAAGCCCGAACGGATCGCGCACCTGGTCGCGGGTGGTGTCGACATCATCAAGGCCCAGCTCTTCGCCCTGATACATCAAGGCGGTGCCGCGCAAGCACATCAGCAGTGCCATGCCGAGCTTGGCTGTCTGCTGCTTGTCGCGGCCCTTGGCCCAGCGCGTGACAGGACGCGGGACATCATGGTTGGAAAAGGTGACGCAGGGAAACAGATCCTCCACCGGCCCTGCGATGCGCGAATAATAGGTGTCGAATACCGAACGCTCCAGCGCACCTGCTTCCAGCAACGTAAAGGTATAGGCCGTATGCAGACGATCATCGCCACCGGCATACTGGCCCAGTATCTTGTCGTCACCGGCAAACTCACCAAACACGAGGCGGTCTTCGTAGCTGTCCACCAGGGATCGAATGCGGCGCATAATCCCGACATTTTCCGGCTGGTTCCAGTCGTGGTCGTGGCGTTGATGCCGCGGCGGATGTGCCCATGTCAGAAAATCACGTTTTGCTAAGGGAACCGGCGTGTTGTCCGCCAGCGACGCGTCATGCACATATGAATTTGCGACGTCGAGCCGGAAGCCATCCACGCCCTTGTCGAGCCAGAAGCGCAGGACATCAAGCACCGCATCCACAACGTCTGGATTGTGGAAATTCAGCTTTGGCTGGGTGCGCAAAAACTGGTGAAAATAGTACTGCATCCGAACCGGGTGCCATGACCAGGAGGGACCACCGAAGGCCGCCAGCCAATTGTTCGGCGGCGTCCCGTCTTCGCGGGCATCGGCCCACACATACCAATCCGCCTTCGGATTATCCTTGGAAATATGGCTCTCAAGGAACCATGAATGCTGGTCTGACGTATGGCTAAGCACCTGATCCAGAATGACTTTGAGCCCGCGTGCGTGCGCCTCTTCCAGCAATCTGTCGAACGCAGCCATGCCGCCCATGCCGGCATCGACATCCACATAGTCGGCGACGTCATAGCCAAAATCGTCATTGGGGGACGGATAGATCGGCGACAGCCAGATGGCGTCAACGCCGAGCGACACCACATAGTCCAGCTTGCGGCGGATGCCTTCCAGATCACCAATCCCGTCACCATCCGTGTCCAGATAGCTTCGTGGATAAATCTGATAGACTACGGCACCTTGCCACCATGACGTCGTGTTCATAATTTCTCCGATAAATAATGAAGTCTCTTGTCTTGTGAGACTTTAGCGCTAACGTGCAAGCATCGGATATCAACCTAAAGTCCTGTCTCATGAGTCATCAGCCTACAGCCATCCTCACCGATGCAACCCATTTTGTTGGGGACGCCATAGCGGTCCGGCTCGCCAATGACGGATATGCCGTCTACGCCACCGATGCGGCATTTCATGATGCGCAGCGACGGGCAGACTTCGAAGCACTCGGGGATGGCATCACGGCACTTGAAGAACTATCTGCAGCTGACGTATGTGCGCATGTGGAAAGCTTGCATGGCCATATCGCCCTACTCGTAGGCAATGATGCCTGGCCTGCGGTGCGGGCACCGCTCGACGAGATCAGCAGCGTCATGCTGCATGAAACATTCGAAGCGCTGGTGTTCAAACCATTTGCCTTTGCGACGGAAGCGGCAAAGCGCATGAAGCCGCACTGCGAAGGCAAGATTATTTTTATTACATCCGCCGCCCCGCTCAATGGCTTGCCCAACTACTCGGTCTATTGCGCTGCCCGCGGTGCGATGAACATGGCGGCCAAGGCTCTCGCCAAAGAGCTCGGCCCGTTCAACGTTCAGGTGAATGCGATCGCCCCCAATTTCATCGCCAACCCGGATTATTTCCCGCCAGCGCTGATGGACGACCCGGACAAGGCCGCAAAGGTCTTGAAGAATATTCCCATGGGGCGGCTGGGTCGGCCTGAGGAAGTTGCCGGTATGGTGGCGCAACTTGCCAGCGAAGACGGCGGCTTTTTTACCGGCCAGATCATCGCGGCTTCCGGCGGGTGGGCATAGAGAAATGCTTGAAGCCGCCGACATCAAGCAGGCCGTGACCCAATGGGTTGATGTACGCGGCAAGCATATGATGCCAACGGCCTCGCAATTCGGTGCATTCCAGATGCGGCCCTTCCTGCCCAATGTCGCTGTGTTCCGCCGTTTGGGCGACGACAATTATCAAATATCCCTGCAAGGCACCGCGCGGGTTGAATTGTTCGGGTTTGATGCGACCGGCAAAGATGTATCGGTGGTTTATCCCGACGCCGAAGTCACCGGCCTGATGGCACTCTTCAACCTGCTGTTTTCCAGCTCCTATCTGAGCCATTCTCTGCGGGTCTATACCAATCGCACTGGCGAACAGTTTACCGGTGAGCAGGTATTGCTGCCCATCAGCAACGAAGACGGTGAGCACGACCGCTATGTTTTTGTCGCCTGCAATATCCAAAGGCCAAAACGTCCGCGCAGCGTCCCCGGCAAGCCACTGGCAATAGGGGATTTAAAGGCGCGCACCATCTATGATCCCCGCACGCTTTTGCCCGTTGCCTGCTTTGCCACCACACAACGAAACACGGCTATGATGCAGCGCGCCATCACCGCCGCATGCGATTGAGCAAAAATGTTATTCTCTGATAACCCCAAACAAGCTCTTGCCGCCTGGCAGACCGCGCGCGGAGACGCGCCCTACCCGCTGGCAGCACAATTCGGCCCGGTGCAGATGCGAAAGTTCCTGCCCTATGTTGCGATGTTCAGGAAAGAAGCACCCAAGGTCTATCGCATAACGCTGGTAGGGACCGCGCTGGTGGAGATGTTTACGTTTGACCCCACGGGCATGGAAGTCCATGAAGTCTTTCCAGATGCAGAGAAGCAGGCTCTGTTCGATCTGTATGACATCATCTTCCCCAAGCACTATATCAGCCATACCCACCGCGACTTTAAGATCCCTAGCGGTGTCAAAATGGTAGTAGAGCAACTGCTGCTGCCGGTCGGCAATGAGAATGGGGATCATGACCGCTACGTACTCATTTCTGACAATGTGCCGATGCCGGTCACTGAGGCCGAGAAGTTCCAGTCAGAGGTGGTTCTCGGTGATCTGTTGGTCCGTACAGTCTATGATCCTGCGACCATGCTGCCGGTCGAATGCGCCATGACGACGCCACGCTCGCCAGAGGACATGCAACGGCGGCTGACGGATTATAAACCGCCCGCCTAATTGGTCGGCACCAGCGTCGCCAGCGTTTTGCCTGCCTCACCATTGATGACAAGGTCAGCAATATCATCCATTTCCGTCGGCTCGCGGTTAAGGATCGCAAGTTGCGCGCCGTTGCGCTTGGCGACAATCGGAAAACCCGCCGCTGGATAAACCACCAAAGATGAACCGACCGAAATAAACAGATCGCAGGCCAGTGTCTCGGCTTCGGCGCGCAGCATTTCCTCTTCCGGCATCGCCTGACCGAAGGAGATGGTCGCCGTCTTGAGAATGCCGCCGCATTGCGCGCATGGCGGCGGGGTACCCTGTGCCTCAAATCCCGCCCGCACAAATGCAAGCTCGTGACGGGTGCCGCAATCAAGGCACTTTGCATAGGTGGTGTTGCCGTGCAGCTCGATCACCTTGTCATCTGGGATGCCGGAATCCTGATGCAGATTATCGATATTCTGAGTGATGACGGCGGAAACCTTGCCGGTTTGCACCAGCCGGGCAATCGCCATGTGGCCGGCATTCGGGCGGGCGTTGGTGAAGGTGTCGTCCATGTTAAATTTGCGCTGCCAGGCCTCAACGCGCATGGCCTGCGAGGCCATGAAATCCTGAAAATAGATCGGCTTGTTCTGCGTCCACAGACCGCCGGGACTCCGGAAGTCGGGAATGCCGGATTCCGTGGAAATCCCCGCGCCTGTGAAGATCACCACGCGGCGTGCGGCGTCCACATAGTCCTTGAGGGCCGAGGTGCTGGAAGAAGCCATGGCAAACCTGCTTTTGTCCGTAAAATTATCTTGCAGGCGCGCTTTGACCCGCGCCGCTGCTTAGGCAATCATCATAACGAACTCTACCCTGATTTGACCAAACGGCCCGCGATGTGGCCGGAAAGAAACGGCAAATGAAATACCTGCACACCATGGTCCGCGTGCACGACCTTGATAAATCTCTGGCTTTTTATTGCGACCATCTGGGGCTCAAGCAGATGGGCCGCTTCGATATTGAGGAAGGCCGCTTCTCGCTGGTGTTTCTGGCCGCTCCCGGCGATGAAAGCGCGCAAGTGGAACTCACCCATAACTGGGATGACGAAGACCTCGACGAAGGCCGCAATTTCGGCCATCTCGCTTATGAGGTTGAAGACATTTACGCCACCTGCCAACACTTGATGGAGGCGGGTGTCACCATCAACCGCCCGCCCCGCGACGGACGCATGGCCTTTGTCCGCTCGCCCGACAACATATCGGTTGAGTTGTTGCAGAAAGGTGGCGCCAAGGAGCCCATCGAACCTTGGGCCTCCATGGAAAATATAGGCCACTGGTAAGGCACAGCCACACCCATGCGCCCCATCACCCACACCATCGCCATCATTGCCGCTGCGGCGGGATGCGCTGCCTTGCTGACATATGGCGCGGCTATGCCCGGTGTGCAGGTAATAGGCAGCGCCTTGGCACAAGACAGCCCACCACCACGCGAAAGCGGTGCGGACGCCATCCGCCGCCGCCAGGTTGAACATGAGAATGAAGAAGGCGAAAGCACCGGCCGCTACTGGACGCCGTTCGAGTTTGCCCGCGATGGACGCTGCGATGAGGCCCTGAACGACTTGCGCATCATGGCCAATCGGGGCCGCGGCTATGAGAA
This sequence comes from uncultured Parvibaculaceae bacterium, assembly GCA_964511745.1. GTDB lineage: Bacteria > Pseudomonadota > Alphaproteobacteria > CGMCC-115125 > CGMCC-115125 > Pyruvatibacter. Next base: position 123,863 of record CAZEHX010000003.1, on the reverse strand, counting down.
TGCCCAGCACATCTATGGGCTGTGCCTGTTGGAAACCGGCGACCGTGAGCAGGGGCTTATCTGGATCAGCCGTGCGGCCGATGCCGGGCTCGCCGACGCGCAGGCAACTCATGTGCGTCTCTACGAGCAGGACGGCACCGCCTATCTCAGCCATCAAACCGCCGCCATGTGGCTCTATCTGTATGAGAATAATCCGATGCGGTATCGCATCGGCGCCGAGTATGCTCTGTCACCGCAGGTTGCCGAGTACGCACGCGCATCTATTCCACGCGCTGACTATCTGGCGGGGATAAATCAGGCGCGTAACTGGACACCCGTATTCTGGTCGGACACATCACTGCATGGCGGATAAGCACCCGCTCTGATTTCAACCCAAAGAGAAGTCACGCCAATGGCACTGCCAGTAACGAACAGCCCGGACCGCTACGGCCTTGTTGCCGTCATTCTGCATTGGCTGATCGCGCTATCGGTCATCGGGCTCTATGCAGTCGGCACAATCATGGAAGACATGAAACCGTCCTTGACCCAGTTCGAGCTGTATCAGTTGCACAAGTCATTCGGCATATCGGTACTGGTGCTGACCGTGTTGCGCTTGGTCTGGCGGATCGCCAACCGCCAGCCGGGATTGCCCCCCGGCATGCCCGGATGGCAAAAGCTTGCCGCCAAGGCGACCCATTGGGGATTCTATGCGCTGTTGCTGGCGGCACCCATCGCAGGCTGGGCGATGGTCTCCGCCTCCAGCATCAATATCCCCACAGTGATCTTCGGCATCTTCACCCTGCCGCATATCGAATTCATATCCAGCTCACCCGACAAGCAGGCGCTGGAAGGCATATTTGGTGAGATGCATGAGCTTGCCGCAAACGGGCTGCTGGCCCTGTTCATCGTGCATGTGGGGGCTGCGTTCTATCACCACATCAAGCTGCGGGATTCAGTCCTGCTGAAAATGCTCCCCCTGCCCGGCAGCGACTTTGACGGACGGCTGGCCAATGAAAGGAACGATGCGTCATGAGTATGAGTTTTTTTGGACGCCTGTTGATAGTGGCCGCTGCGCTGCTGGTATCACCGGCGCACGCAGCCGTCTGGACGATCGATGCAGCCAACAGCAAGCTTGGCTTTGAAACAACACTCTTCGGCAGCCCCCTGCCCGGCAGCTTTAATGCATGGACAGCCGATATTGATTTCGACGCTCAGGCACTTGAGACATCAAGTATCTCGGTTGTGATCGACATGAAAAGCGCCGACACAGGTGATGCCACGCGCGATGAAACCCTGAAGGGGCCTGAGTGGTTTGCCGCAGATGAGCATCCGCAGGCAACATTCAAGAGCACCAGGATTCGCGCAACCGGCGAAAATACTTTCGAGATGGACGCTGACCTGACCATTCGCGGCAATACCGTGCCGGTTGCGCTGCCGTTTGCCCTCGAAACAACCGACGGCACCACACGCGCCACCGGATCAGTCACCATCGACCGCACGAAGTTTGATGTGGGTCAGGGCGACTTTGTTACGGACTCGGTTGTAGCGCTTGAGGTGACGATCAAAATTGACGTGGTTGCCACGCCGTCGCCATAGGCGCTAAGGCGCGCAGGCGATGCAGGTGGCGGTCTTGGTATCAAGCTCAAGACGTTTGCGGGCAATCGGTTCATCGCAACTCGAGCAGTAGCCAAACTCACCTGCGTCGATGCGCTTGAGGGCAGCCTCTATCTGCACGCGCGCAATCTGCCGGCGCCCCTCAACAGCCTTTGCCATCGCCTGAACCTGCATCGCATCCATGCGCGACAGGCGGCCAACACTCTGCTGGTCGAGCGCCACCGGGTTGCGGTCTTCACTTGATGCTTTTTGCTGCGCATCAAGCTCCGCCCGCTCGGCTTTCAGCCGCGTGCGGAACTGTTCGATGTCAGCTGCATCAAGCGAGGTCATGGCTTCCTTTTCAAATCGTCCAGAAACTTGGTGTCTGGCAGACCATATCCAAGATCAATGATAACCCCGTCCGTCCAATCCGAGCCGATAATGGTTTCCTGCTGCGTCTCCTGATACCTCAGCGTATCCTGGACGGTGTGCAGGCCAATAAAGAGATAAGGCGGTTTGCCAGTGCCGCTATCCAGCGGCATGGCCAGCGTCTCCACTCGGGATCGCTTTCCCGACGCATACACATTTTCATATAGCAGAAGCGTCCCGCAAGGTTGTTCGATGACGCCGGTCATCCCCGCATCAATGGCCTCGCCGTCAACATTGCGGATGTAGTCCATGAAGTTGTGCCCGGTAAGGTCAGCCCCCAGACGTTCCACAACTCCGGTGCCCAATAGCCGATAAATAAGTTTGCCGGGCGCGACGCGTTCCATGATTGAGATATCGGGCAAGAATGCGCTCAACCGGCGCATGTCGAGATCCGCACGTCGCGGTGCCACCGCATCGCCGCGTGAGAACTCATAGGCCTCTATAAAGGCTTGAAGCCGCTCCGGCACATGGGAAAGAGCCAAGGCTTCCTTGAAGCGTAAAAGGTCGGGAGTTTGTGGCTCGGATGGCGCTGTCATTATGTGCCGCCGTGTTCATTGCTGAAAAATAGATTGGAATATGAGGGAGGACGGCTGAAAAATATGAAGCTGTCATGCCTCCGCCTGTCAGGCCGGTGTCGGCCGAATCAAGCCGCAGATGCGGCATTCTGCACGATCAGGCGCGCCGTGTGAGGATGTCCATCACAGATGAGTCAGGCACACCATAGCCAAGGTCAATGGCGACGCCGTCCATCCAATTAGAATCAACGACTCTGTCTTCCTTCATGTCCTGATAGTCGATCACGCTCAACGCACGATGCAGGCCCAAAAACAAATAGGGCGGCTTTCCGGTCCCTCTATCGAGCGGCAAACCCAGTGTTTCGGTCTGCACACGCCGGCCGGATGAATATGTGTTCTCGTAGAGGGAAAAAGTGCCACACGGGATTTCGCCAACGACCATGACCCCCTGATCAATGCGCTCAGCCTCCATCTTGGCAATCAGCGGCAGGACACTTTGCCCGGTGAAATCATGTCCGATACGCTCTACCAAACCGGTCCCCGCAAGCCTGTGAATGACCACACCCGGCGCAGTCCGTTCCATGATACTCATTTCAGGCAGGAATTTTGCCAGACGGCGCATGTCGAGATTATTTCGGGAGGGGGCAACAGCATTGCCCCGCGAGATCTCGTAGACAGCCAGAAACTCACGCAGCCCCTCAGGCGCATGCGACAGCGCAAGAACCTCGTCGAACCGGCTTAGATCAGCCTGTTTATCTGTGTCATCTGTCGTCATCGCTCGCCAAAGTCCACGTCACAGTAAATGTGAAGTGTATTATCTAGCTCAAAGGATGAAGAAAGAAGAAAATGGTACGCCCTAGGGGAGTCGAACCCCTCTTTCCAGGTTGAAAACCTGGCGTCCTAACCGATAGACGAAGGGCGCACTGGCAAACGGGCCGAACCGCGTTGCGACGGGTTTGGTACACTGCTAGCCGCCTGCATTCAAGGCCGGAAATAGGCTATTTGCGCGACTTTTTTGCTCTGCAGCAAACCGGGAGCAATGGATGGCAGGATCAACCCGCAGCAGCCGCATCCTCCAGATGCATCTCCACCGCATCGCCGCCGCGCCAGGTATCCTTCTTGAGCCGTCCGGCGGCATGAATCCGCAGATCCCGGCCCGCCAGCAGGGCCTCACCCAGCGGGGTGTCGGCACTTCTGAAGGCCACAGCCTTAAGGTTTTTGCCGCTGGCGCCTTTGAGCGTCACCCGCACATGCCCCTGCCCGACCACATCCGCAAAGCCGATCCGTGCATCGGTGACGGCGATTCGCGGCTCCGGATTGCCCGACCCGTAGGGTCCGGCACGGCCAATCAGATCAACCAGATCAGCAGTTGCACCACTACAGGCAATGGCGCCATCAAGCGTTAAACCTGCGCGGGTACGGGCAATTTCGACGGCGGCAGCAAGATCGCTCTCAAGGTAATCTGCCAACGCCTGGACATTGTCCTGCGCCATTGTGAGCCCGGCGGCCATCGCGTGACCGCCACCATTAATCAACAGGCCCTTTTCCAGCGCGCGGACCACCGAGGCCCCCAGATCTACACCTGCGATGGAGCGGCCTGAGCCTTTCCCAAGGCCTGCATCATCCAGAGCGATCACAATAGAGGGCTTGCCGGTGCGTTCCTTGATGCGGGCGGCGACAATGCCGATGACACCGGGGTGCCAACCATGTCCGCTGACGACGCTCACAGCGCGATCCGCAAGTCGATCTCGCTCAACAATGCCCATCGCATGGTCCAGCACATCAGCTTCAATGGCGCGACGCTCGGCATTCAGGATGTCGAGGCGCTCGGCGATGCGTGCGGCTTCGGCGGTGTCCTGCGTGGTCAGCAACTTGGCACCAAGGCCGGAGGCGCCAATACGGCCGCCGGCATTGACGCGAGGACCAAGCAGGAAGCCCGCATGATAGGGCGACGGCGCACCATCCATCTTGGCGACAGCCCCCAATGCCATCAGGCCGGGATTGCCGCCCGCACCCATGATCTTGAGACCCTGTGTAACGAAAGCGCGGTTGACGCCCTTAAGCGGCACCACGTCACAGACAGTGCCTAGTGCAACCAGATCAAGCAGCTGGGTAAGATTTGGTTCGGCGCGTTCACCGGCAAAATATCCGCGACTGCGCAATTCGCGATTGGTGGCAACCGCCAGCATGAATGCAACACCGACGGCGGCAAGCTGGCCCTGTCCCGACGGGCAATCAAGGCGGTTTGGATTAACGACGGCCCATGCGGGTGGCAATTGGGGGGCTGCCTTGTGATGGTCGATCACCAGCACGTCCAGCCCTGCATCGCGGGCAGCTTCGAGCGCATCAAACGCCATAGTGCCGCAATCAACGGTCACCACGACCTTGGCACCTTCTTCAGCAAGCAGCCGCATGGCGATGGGGTTGGGGCCGTAGCCTTCTTTCATGCGGTCGGGAATGTAAATGCGCGCTGTCACGTCCAACGCACGCAGATAGCGCTCCAGCAGCGAACTCGACGTTGCTCCGTCTACATCATAATCGCCAAAGATTGCGATCTGTTCCCCGCCGGCAATGGCATCGGCAAACCGTGCGGCGGCCTTGTCCATGTCCACCAATGTCGAGGGGTCCGGCAGCAGGTCACGCAATGTGGGCGAGAGATAGCTCTCCGCAGTATCCGGCGTGACGCCACGCGCAGCCAGCACACGGGCCAGAAAACCATCAAGCCCCAAGCGTTGTGCAATGGTCTCTGCCATCCGCTCGTCGGCGTCGCGCAGGAACCAGCTGCGGCCCGAATAGGACCGTTCGACGCCCAGAAATGCGGGCGCCTCCTGAGTGGCTGCGGACTGGAGACTAGCGGAACTTGTCAAGATAGCTGTGGGTCGCCTTGATGTAGCGGACGGTGCCGGTGGAGGAACGCATGACAACTGTGTGGGTGGTCACGGTGTTCTGGCCCCACTTGATACCATCCAGCATAGAACCGTCGGTGACGCCGGTGGCGGCAAACAGCACGTCGCCGGATGCAAGCTCGTTGGCGGTGTATTTGCGGTCATGGTCCGCATGGCCCATCCGGGTTGCGCGCTCACGCTGCTCATCGGTGTGGAACACAAGACGGGTTTCCATCTGGCCGCCGATGCAGCGCAGCGCTGCCGCCGCGAGCACGCCTTCGGGCGCGCCGCCGGTGCCGATATACATGTCGATACCGGTGGCAGGGTCAGCCGTGTGAATGACGCCTGCAATATCGCCATCGGGAATGAGTGTGACGCGGGCACCTGCGTCGTGGATCGACTTGATGAGGTCCGCGTGGCGCAGACGGTCGAGCACACACACAGTGATCTGCGACGGGTCAACGCCCTTGGCCTTGGCCAGCGCGCGCACATTGTCTTCCGCCGGGGCGTCCAGATCAATCAGGCCGTCGGGATAGCCACCACCGATGGCGATCTTTTCCATGTAAACGTCAGGCGCGTGCAGCAGGCTGCCACCTTCGGCCATGGCAATGGTGGCAAGTGAGTTGGGCATGCAGCCCGCGCACAGGGTTGTGCCTTCCAGCGGGTCCAGCGCGATGTCCACCTTGGGGCCGCTCTTGGTGCCCACTTCCTCGCCGATAAACAGCATCGGGGCTTCGTCGCGCTCGCCTTCGCCGATCACCACTGTGCCGTCAATATCCAGCGCGTTGAGCTCGCGGCGCATGGCATCCACGGCGGCCTGGTCCGCAGCAATCTTGTCGCCACGCCCGGTCAGCTTCGAGGCCGCAACAGCTGCCCGCTCGGTGACGCGCACCAGCTCCAGCGTCAGCTCCCTGTGCAGGAGAGAGTTGAGAGATTTTGCTTTCGGCTGCGGCTGGCTCATGCTGTGTTTTACTTTCGGTCCAATTGGTCAAACCCGGCACGGCTGCCGGCGAACGGATATATGATCTGGCAGGCGATCCCTACAGCGCTTCCACGCGAATAACCTGCGGTGGAGAGGCAAGGATGCTGGTCTCTTCAATAGCACGCACAGCGGCCGAGAGCGCCCCCGGAATTGCAGGATAGGTTATCACGACAACCGGCATCGTATCGCCGGGTTTGTGGTCCTCTTCCGGGCGCTGGATCATGGTTTCGATGGAAATGTCCTGATCCGCCAGACTGCGCGTAAGCGTTGAAATCACGCCCTTTTCGTCCCGCAGCTCAAACCGCAGGTAAAACGCGGTTTTCTCCTCATCCTGGGCCTGTTTGTCGGGCCGCGTGAGATCGCGTGCCGGAATGCCGAAAGTCGGCACCGAGATGCCGCGGGCGATATCGACAATATCGGCGACCACAGCGGAGGCTGTCGGCCCCTCGCCTGCGCCAAGCCCGCCGAATTCGACGGCACCGACCCAGTCACCTTCGATGATGATCAGATTGCCCGGCCCGCTGACAACGGACAGCGCATTTTCCAGCGGCACCAAAGCCGGATGCACCCTTTGCACCCAGCTGCCGTTCTGCCGGGCAGCAACAGCCAGCAATTTGATCCGATAGCCAAGCTCATGCGCCATGGCGATGTCGTCGGCTTCAATAGCCTCAATGCCGCTGGTGGAAACCGCATCAGCATCGACCGACACGCCGAATGCAATACTGGCGAGTAGGGCCAGCTTGTGGGCAGCATCAAAGCCGCCGATATCAGTGGTCGGGTCGGCTTCAGCAAAGCCTGCTTCCTGTGCCGCGCGCACCGCTTCATCGAAGCTCACGCCCTCTTCTTCCATCAGGCCGAGCACGAAATTGCAGGTGCCGTTGAGGATCGCGACGATGCGATCCACACGATTGGCCGTCAGGCCTTCACGCAACCCTTTGATGACAGGAATGCCGCCTGCGACCGCTGCCTCATAGGCAAGCGTCAGGTCTTTCGACTCTGCAAGCTCACCGAGAGCCTGCCCATGATAGGCAAGCAGCGCCTTGTTGGCGGTGACGACATGCTTGCCGTTTGCCAACGCTGTCTCGACCAATGCCTTGGCGGTGCCGTCCGCGCCACCGATCAATTCGATGATGACATCCACATCGTCAGACACTGCCATGTCGAGGCAATTGTCGAACCAGCGGTAGCCGGAAAGATCAACGCCGCGATCCTGATTGCGGCTGCGCGCCGAGATACCGGTCACGGCAATGGAGCGACCGGCGCGGGCTGACAGCAACGCCGCCTGCCCGTCGAGAATTTTGAGGACGCCTGCCCCCACAGTGCCAAGGCCCGCAATGGCGATGCCGAGCGGTTTATCTTTGCCGCCTTCAGCGCCCATTACACGTCCGCCTTTTTCGGGTCGTCTTCGCCCAGGCGAAGGTCAGGTGTTTCACCTGCCAGAATGGCATCGGCGTTCTGCATGAAGCGCCGCACATTGCGCGCCGCCTGCCGGATGCGCTGTTCGTTTTCAACAACCGCAAGACGCACATGCCCGTCGCCATATTCGCCAAAGCCGATACCCGGCGAGACGGCAACTTTGGCGTGCTCAATCAGCAGTTTTGAAAACTCAAGCGAGCCGACCTCGCGGAATTTTTCGGGCAGCGGCGCCCAGGCAAACATCGTTGCCGGCGGCGACGGGATTTCCCAGCCTGCCTGCGCCATGGATTGCACCAGCGCATCACGGCGCACCTGATAGGTCGCACGCATCTCGTCGACGCAATCCTGCGGCCCGTTGAGGGCTGCAGCAGCGGCCACCTGAATTGGCGTAAAGGCGCCGTAATCGAGATACGATTTGATGCGCGTCAGCGCCGATACAAGCCGTTCGTTGCCGACGGCAAAGCCCATGCGCCAACCGGGCATGGAATAGGTCTTGGACAGCGACGTAAACTCGATCGACACGTCCTTGGCACCGGGCACCTGCAGAATGGATGGCGGCGGTGGGCAATCGTCGAAATAGACTTCGGCATAGGCCAGATCCGACAGCAGGAACACGTCATGCTTGAACGCGAAGGCGACCATGTCCTTGTAGAAATCAAGGTCCACCACCTGCGCCGTCGGGTTCGACGGGAAGTTGAGGACGACGGCCGTCGGCTTGGGCACTGAATGGCGCATGGCGCGCTCAAGCCCGTCCATAAACTCCTGCACGCTGTTGCCAATCGGCACGTGCCGGATCACGGCACCTGAAATGATGAAGCCGAAGGAATGGATCGGATAGGTCGGGTTGGGCACCAGCACCGTGTCACCGGGCGTGGTGATCGCCTGTGCGAGGTTGGCAAAACCTTCCTTGGACCCGATGGTGGCGACAATCTCGGTCTCCGGATTGAGCGTCACCCCGAACCGGCGCTCATAATAGGCCGCCTGCGCACGCCGCAGACCGGGAATGCCCTTACTGGTCGAGTAGCGATTGGTGCGCGGCTTGGAGACCGTTTCCACCAGCTTGTCGATGATGTGCTGGGGGGTCGGTAGATCAGGATTGCCCATGCCCAGGTCGATAATGTCCTCACCGCGGGCGCGCGCTTCGGCTTTCAGCTTGTTGACCACCTCAAAGACATAAGGCGGCAACCGGCGGATGCGGTGGAAGTCCTGGCGAAAATCTTGCGTCATAATGAAGGTTCCGGTTCCTGCCGGGGCAGGTGCTGCGGGGATAAGACATCCCCGCGCCAAGACCCGCGGCATTAGCAGACAATCAGCGCTTTTGACAATGTTTAGGTGGGTAAAGAGCCGCTTTTAGGGCGGCTGTGCCATGCGCCAACATTAATGGCCGCACCCGGGGCGCGCAAAAGCACGCCGGGCACAGCCGGTGAACCTCGAGAGATGGAAGGAAGAAAAGGCGGGCCGACTACGCGTTACTCGAGAAAGATTTCCGCGCGCCGGTTGCCAGCTTCGCCCGCCGGCATGGATTCATAGAACACCGGGGCTCGGTCGCCGACGGCTTCAATCACCACGTCATTGGCGGCCACGCCATGCCGCATGAGCTCCGCGGCAACAATATTGGCGCGGTTCATCGACATGTCGAAATTTGCCAGAAGATGTGCCTCGACGGGCAGATTGCTGGTCCGGCTGGAGGCATGGCCCACAACGCGGACGGTACCGCCGCCGCGCTTCTTCTGGAGCGCTGCAATTTCGGCGATCTCCGCCTTGTCATCGCCATTCAGGCTCGCCGAGCCATGCGCGAAGTAAAGGGCTACCGGCGTGAAGGGACCACCTTCGGCACCTGAAAGGTTGAAGGTCTCATAATCAGCCATCGGCAAGGCGGAGGTGGAGCCCTGCTCCAGCGAACCCGCATCGGGTACCGGAGACCCCGCCCCGATCGCCGAATAGTCGATCACGACGCCATCTGCACCTGAAACAGGCTGTGCGGCGGCAGGAGCGGAGATTGCAGCAGGCGCTGTGGGCGTCGATGTGCCACCGCGTGTTTCCTCAAACCGGGCGGAGACCACGGCCGGCACCTGCGACAACACTTCGGCGGGCAGCGGCGGTGCCGTTGAAGCGGCGAACTGCAGCTCGCCAGAGGTGGTTGCGACCGGTGCGCGCGCGGCAACCGGTGTGGGTGCCACTGTGCGGGCGACCGGGCTGGCCACAGCCGACGGTGTGTTTGACTGGAGTTCGCGGGCGGCATCAGCCTCGGCCACGAATGTGGGAACAGCGCGTGACGGCACAGCTGGGCGGCGTGCGGGCGTGCTTGTCGCAGCGCGCGGTGCAGGCGTCGCAGCAACTTTGACCGGTGCGGGCTTGACGGGTGCGCGAGCCGCAGAAGGAGCCACAGCCACCGGTGCGGCGGCAGCAACGGCCGGAGCCGCTACAGGTTCAGCAGGAGCCGGTTTGGTAGGGGCTGGAAGCGTTGCCACTTCCACGGCCGGTGTCTCGGCTACTTCAGCCTCAACAACCTCTTTTGTGGGCCTGCGGCTATCCTCGTCATCCCCCATGCGGCGCGTCGGCGTCTGCAGGTCGGGGATTTCGCGCTGCGGGATCACCCGGCCAGCCGTGGTTGTGCCTGCAGCAGTTGCATCACTGGCCATTTCAGGCAGTTCCGGCAACGGAGCCGCACGGCGCGACGGCAATGGCGATGCAGGCGGCTCGGTACCACCACGCAGGGCTTCACCTGAATAGCGGGCGTGCTGCCGGTCAGCGACAAGGCTGTTGGCCAGATCCTGCTTGGCGGCGTAATCGCCGGTTTGCGGTACCTGCGGCACAGACCCGGCTGAGGGGAAATCGGCTGCTTCTGAGGCGGCCTGCGCGCCAGCCTGCTGGGCGGCCACTGTTTCATTGGTCGGCTCGCCGGGCGCCTTGCCGGAGATGGAATCAGAAATCGTGGAAGGCTTGGCCCAGTCCGGCACTGTCGAACAAGCGGCCAGCAGCATGGCTGCGGCAATGGCGACAAGCGGCCCCGCACGGCGCGCAACGCCGCGGGAACTGGAAACACGGCTCACACGTAGATCAGAAAAATTGGTCATAAAGCTCTCTATCCCGACGCCGGCAAACCGGTCGTGATCCTGGGGTCAGATCAGACCTCGTGCCCGGCGTCATACGATCCCCCGGTCGAAGCACAGGCCACAGCCAAAATCAGCGGCGACGACCCATCCATATTAGATACCAAAAACAAAGCCGATGCGCAGTTAAAACTCGAAAATATTTCCGCCGACTCACGCCAGTGACATGCTTAACGACTGTCTGCCCGAAATGCTTAATGAAGTGTTGCGCGCAGCGCAGCTAAGCCGTGCCGCATGACGTTTTTTAAAGGCGCGCGAGACCCGCCGCTTCGTCGAGACCAAGCATCAGGTTGAGGCACTGAACAGCGGCCCCGGACGCGCCCTTGCCCAGATTATCCAGCTCCGCCACCAGCACTGCCTGCCCGTCGCCGGATGCCCCGTCATGGCCAAAAACATTGAGCCGCAGCATGTTGGTACCGACCAGGTCCTCACCGAACATTTCGGCCGGTATCTGACCTGACTCATGAGTGCCTAATGCAATGAAAGCTTCATCTTCATAAAATGCTGCAAGGCATTGAATTAACGACGAAATATCAGCTTTAGCCTGGCTTAGTTGCAGCGGCACCTGGACCAGCATGCCCTGCCGGAACTGGCCGGTGGCAGGCACGAAAAGCGGGTTGGCCGCCAAACCGGTGAAAACCCGCATCTCAGGCACATGTTTATGGTTAAGGCCAAGACCATAAAGTCTATGTCCTTCAGATATATGTGCCGGGTTCTTCATGTTCTCGTAGCGGTCAATCAAGGGCTTGCCGCCACCTGAATAGCCGGACACGCCAAACACCACGGCGGCATGGTCGGGCGCGATAATCCCCGCCTCTATCAAAGGCCGCACAAGGGCAATGAAACCGGTGGGATAGCAGCCGGGCACCGACAGCCGTGTGGCGCCGCGAATGGCGTCGCGCTGGCCCTCTTTCATCTCCGGAAACCCGTAGACCCAGTCCGGCTGCGTCCGGTGAACGGACGAGGCGTCGAGAATGCGGGCTTTGGGATTGGTGACCAGCGACACGGCTTCGCGCGAGGCATCATCCGGCAGGCACAGGATGGACGCGTCGCAACCGTTCAGCAGCTCGGCACGCGCGGCGGCATCTTTGCGCTTTTCCGGGTCAATCGACACGACTTCGATGTCGGCGCGCGACGTCAGCCGCTCGCGGATCTGCAGGCCCGTTGTGCCCGCCTCGCCATCAATAAAAACAGTATGCGCCATGCGCCCAGCCCTCAGCCAAGTGTGGAGGCGCGGTCTATCATGACCGCGCGCGCCTGCCTAGCGGCCCGGGCTGCATGGGTGCCGTGCCGCCTAGCGGTGAACGGCGTAGAGGCTGTCGAGCAGCGCCGGCGGCTCAAAATGCGCCCAGGCGCCCTTTTCCTGCGCCAACCGGTCGGCAATCGCATAGTAAACCAGCGGATTGACCCCCAGGCCCAGATGGCTGGCGAAAACCTCGATGGATTCACGCTTGCCGCCGGGACGCTCCATGCAGGCTTCGCCGGATACGATGGCATCGGTGGTGGAGAAAATGGCTGTAGCCGGGACCGGAATGGGGGCACCGAGCGACTGCTCGCGCTCCTTGTCCTCGATCTGCTCGCCCTTGGTCAGGAACGGCATCACGAGGCTGAGATTATTGGCCCGGACATCCTGAAACGGGCTGCCCATGGTGATGACACTGCGGAACAGGCCGGGATGCTCGCGGGCAACCTCGCGCGCCAGCAGCCCCCCAAGGCTCCAGCCGATCAGGGTCACGGGCTCGCCGGTCCTATGCGTCAGATCCAGCGCATTTTCGAGGATTGCATCCAGATTGGCCTCGGTCGGCCCGCCATTGCGGCCATTGCGCCAGCCGCGGGTGTGATAGCCGCGATTGCGCAAAAAACGGCGCAACGGTGCCGTAGATGCATCATCCGCCCCAAATCCCGGCGCAACAATGACACCATGGCCATCACCATCAGGCGCGCGGCTCAGCAGCGGCCATGCGGCGGCAAGGGCTGCGCCCTCCCCCAATACCCGCAATTCAAGCGGCAGCAACGACGCGCGTGGCTTGGCGACCGGCCGAAACGTGTAGCTCTTGGTTTTGGCGGCGCTGCGGGCTGTCTTGGTGTTACTGGTCATGGGAATTACTTCCTGCATGGGTGTGGATCTGATTGACCGCAACCTAGCGCCAGTATGTTTAATTAGCCCCTAACACAACGGGATTTGCCGCCGCAGAGCAGCTATGCGGCGGCCTGAGACCCAGCATTTATCCGCATGTTTCCGCCATTGTTCTGGCTCTCATTGGCCGCCCAGGCGCGCTCATGCAGGTGGTAGGCAACGGTCTGAACCAGCGGTTCAACCAGCCCGATGCCAAGCGCCACGGTGAAGCTGCCGGTCAGTGCATAGGCAACGCAGATCGCCACCACCATATGCATAGCCGAGTAAGACGCCGTCTTTTTTGCCGTGCGTGCCATGATCCAGCACTCCTTGTTGCGAGTTATTATCAATAAAGATAGTCCTCGCAGCGGGCGATGCAAGCAAAAAGAAAGGGCGGCTCCGAAGAACCGCCCTTTTGTCTCGTAAATGGTGCAAAGCCTAACGCTTGGAGAACTGGAAGCTCTTGCGGGCTTTCGCACGGCCATACTTCTTACGTTCCACCACGCGGCTGTCGCGGGTCAGGAAGCCACCGGCCTTGAGCGCGGCACGAAGGGCCGGCTCATACAGGATCAGCGCCTTGGAGATGCCGTGACGAACGGCACCAGCCTGGCCCGACAGGCCGCCACCGGCGACCGTACAGACCACATCAAACTCGGTCGCGCGCTCTGACACAACCAGCGGCTGGTTGACCAGCATCCGCAGCACGGGGCGTGCGAAATACTCGGTCTGGTCCTTGCCGTTGACGGTGATGACGCCGGTGCCGCGCTTGATCCAGACGCGGGCAACCGCATCCTTACGCTTGCCGGTGGCATAGGAGCGGCCGAGCTCGTCAATCTTGGGGTCCGGAAGAACCACAGGTTCAGCAACCGGGGTCACAGCTTCGCTCATGGCGTTGCCGAGATCTTCCAGCGAGTGGGTTTCTGTTTCTGACATCTGTTAGTCCCTCAGCGTATTCTTGGAATTAAGCGCTGCGATATCCAGCACTTCGGGCTGCTGTGCCTCATGGGGATGCTCGGCGCCTGCATAGACCTTCAGATTAGACATCTGCTGGCGTGACAGCGGGCCGCCGGGCAGCATCCGCTGCACAGCCTTGATCACGATATCTTCCGGGTTCTTGCCGGCCAGAATGCGTGTCGGGTTGGTTTCCTTGATACCGCCGGGATGGCCCGTATGCCGGTAATAGGTCTTGTCGGTCATCTTCTTGCCGGTGAGGGCAATCTTGCCGGCATTGATGACGATGATGTTGTCACCGCAATCCATATGCGGGGTAAAAGTGGCTTTGTGCTTGCCGCGCAGGCGGGTGGCGATGATGGCGGCCATGCGCCCCACAACCAGGCCTTCAGCGTCGATCAGCACCCACTTCTTCTCGATATTCGAGGGTGTAGCTGTAAAGGTTTTCATTCTTGTCTCGTATGCGTCCGGTGAACGGGCGGCCCAATTGGCCAAAAACCGAGGAAGCGCCCTAGAAAAAGCAAAGGCCGGACAAACCTGCCCGGCACCGCTTTGAAGCTGGCGCGGTTATGCTGCCCTGCCCGTGCAATGTCAATCGCACATGCGCCGAAAAATGCGTTTAGAACCAGCAAGTTGCGTGTGCGGTATTTATATACCCCAAAATCCGGCGCGCGCGGACTTCCCGTCATCCGATACAGGTCATAAGGTCGCTAAAACACAGACCAAAGAGGAAGCACACTATGTCTCAGGCAGCGACCGCACCGCAGAATACAGCCCCGGTTCTCATTGAAAATCTGGAGAGCGGTATTGCCCGGCTGACCCTCAACCGGTCCAAGGCGCGCAACAGCCTGTCGGATGCGCTCATTGCGGCCCTGCATGAGAGTGTGACCCGGCTGGGAACAGACCCGGCCTGCCGCGTCATCATTCTGGAAGGCGACGGGCCTGCCTTTTGCGCAGGCCACGACCTCAAGGAAATGACCGCCCACCGGCAGGACGCCGACGGCGGCAAAGCCTATTTCGAGGATCTGGTCGCCCGCTGCTCCGACATGATGCAGACGATTGTACGCTGCCCCAAGCCCGTCATCGCCCGCGTCCACGGCATCGCCACGGCGGCGGGCTGCCAGCTTGTCGCGAGTTGCGACCTCGCCATCGCCGCCGACACCGCCCATTTCGCAACGCCGGGCGTCAATATCGGGCTGTTCTGCTCAACGCCGATGGTCGCCCTGTCGCGCAATGTCAGCCGCAAGCAGGCAATGGAAATGCTGCTGCTGGGTGAAATGATCGGCGCCGAGCGCGCCGCCGAGTTCGGCCTCGTCAACAAGGCTGTCCCCGAAAACATGCTGGATGAGGAAGTCGATGCCTGGGCGCGCCGCATCGCCGGCAAGTCATCCCACACCGTCGCCATCGGCAAGCAGGCTTTTTACGAGCAGCTCGAAGCGGGCCTCTCCGACGCCTACACCTATGCAGGCCGCGTCATGGCCGCCAACATGATGGCCCACGACGCCGAAGAGGGCATCGGCGCGTTTATCGAGAAGCGCGAACCGACCTGGGAAGACCGATAGGCAGGCATGCATTTGTCGCGCTGGACGCAGCTATCCGGTGGCTGTTTAGTGCGCCTGTATCAGACGCACAGGAGTGACCCATGCAAACCTATTCAGACGACATGCTCCGCAGCCTCTTTGCCGCGACCAAGGTCATCGCCCTCGTCGGTGCCAGCGACAAGTCACACCGGGCGAGCAATGAAGTGCTGGCATTTTTGCTGGCGGAGGGGTTTGACGTTTATCCGGTGAACCCGGTGAAGGCCGGTACCCAGATACACGGGCGCACGGTGCTGGCGTCGCTGGCCGACGTGCCGGTCCCTATCGACATGGTGGATATTTTCCGCAACGCGGATGTCGCCGGTGAAACCGTGGACGAGGCGATTGCGGTTGGGGCAAAAAGCGTGTGGATGCAGTTGGGCGTCATTGACGAGGCGGCCGCCGCGCGTGCAGAAGCGGCGGGGCTGACCGTTGTGATGGACCGCTGCCCGGCACAGGAAATTCCGCGGCTCCGCGCCGCCTGAGAGAATAACAATCCGTATAGGGAGAATAGAATTATGAGCGAACAGGGTTTTTCAACGCGCGCTATCCATGCAGGTGCGGCCCCCGACCCCACCACCGGCGCGCGCACGACGCCGATCTATCAGACAACATCCTATGTGTTTGATGATGTGGACCACGCGGCCCGGCTGTTCGGGTTGCAGGAATTCGGCAATATCTATTCACGCATCATGAACCCGACCCAGGCTGTGCTCGAAGACCGTATCGCAGCGCTTGAAGGCGGCACCGCGGCACTCGCAACGGCGTCAGGCCATGCAGCGCAGCTGATCATCTTCCACACCATCATGCAGCCCGGCGATCACTTCGTGGCGTCGAACGAGCTGTACGGCGGCACGATCAACCAGTTCGGTCACGCCTTCAAGAAATTCGACTGGCATGTGGACTGGACGGATATGTCGGATACGGCAGCGGTCAAGGCGGCTATCGGGCCGAAGACGCGCGCCATCTTCATGGAGTCGATCGCCAATCCCGGCGGCGTGGTGCAGGACATTGGGGCGATTGCAAAAATCGCCAAGGAAGCGGGCATTCCGCTGATCGTCGACAACACCATGGCGACGCCCTATCTGTGCCGCCCGATCGAGCATGGTGCCGACATCGTCTGCCACTCGCTGACCAAATTCATCGGCGGCCACGGCAACTCCGTCGGCGGTGTCCTGGTGGATGCAGGCACCTTTGATTGGTCGGCATCGGGCAACTACCCGACCATGTCCGAACCCTGCGACAGCTATCACGGTCTCAAGATGCATGAGACCTTCGGCAATATCGCCTTCGCGATTGCTTGCCGCGTGCTGGGCCTGCGCGACCTTGGCCCTGCCATCTCGCCGCAGAATGCGTTCCTGCTGCTGACCGGCTGCGAGACGCTGCCGCTGCGCATGGACAAGCATTGCAGCAACACCGTTGAAGTTGCGACGCACCTCAAGAGTCATCCGAAAGTGTCGTGGGTATCCTATGCGGGCCTCGCGGATGATCCCGGCCACGCAATGATGCAGAAGATCAGCCCCAAGGGTGCAGGTGCCGTCTTTACCTTCGGCCTCAAGGGTGGCTTCGAGGCAGGCAAGACCCTGTGCAACAAGGTCGAGCTATTGTCGCATCTGGCGAATATCGGCGACACAAGGTCGCTGATCATTCACCCGGCCTCAACCACCCACGCACAGCTGACACCGGAGCAGCGCGCGGCTGCGGGTGCCGGCGACGACACGGTACGGCTTTCCGTCGGCCTTGAAGACGCAGCCGACATCATCGCCGATCTGGATCAGGCCCTATCACTTACCTGACTGGGGTCGCTTACCTGATGAGAAGCGACGTGCAGCATGTAGATCGCTGCACCCAGCACCACGACGGCACAGAACTGGTGAATGCCGCCCATCCAGATGGGCACCACTGAGACCAGCGTTGCGATGCCAAACACGATTTGCGCAAGGACCGCCGTGGCAAACCACATGGCGGCCTTGCGCAAAGATCGTTCTGCCCCCGCGGCGACAACACGCCAGCAGAAGATGACGGTCAGCACGGCAATCAGATAAGCCACCATTCGGTGATTGAACTGGACGGTGAGATGCTGCTCGAATGCAGCCATGGCTGAGGGATAAATGCCACCGGGAATGAACGCGCCATCCATTAGCGGCCAGCTGTTGTAAATCAGGCCTGCATCAAGCCCGGCAACAAACGCACCCAGCACGATCTGCAGATAGACCAGTGACGCAAGCGCACCCGTCCAGATGATCCAGCGGCGCGCGCCCTCACCTGCTGCAGTCCGCAAAATGCCGAACGCTACCCAGATCAGCGCTGCGTAGATGAGGAAGGCCAGCCCCAGATGCGCGGCCAGCCTGTATTGGCTGACGCTGACGCGCTCGGTGAGGCCGGACGCCACCATGTACCAGCCAAGCGCGCCCTGCAGGCCGCCGAGCACAAAGAGACCGCCGCAGGTCCATGCCAGCCGCCCACGCAATCTCCCGGTCGCCAAAAACCAGACGAACGGCACAAAGAAGGCCAGCCCGATAAAGCGACCAAGGAACCGGTGGCTCCACTCCCACCAGTAGATGGTCTTGAACTCACCAAGGCTCATGCCCTTGTTGACCAGCTCGTATTGCGGAATCTGCTGATATTTTTCGAATTCGCTTAGCCACATCTCCTGGCTGAGCGGCGGCAGCGCCCCGGTGACGGGCTTCCACTCGGTGATCGACAAACCCGATTCAGTCAGCCGCGTCAGCCCGCCGACCACCACCATCAGCGCCACGAGACCGGCAACGGCAAGCAGCCAGATGGCCACGGGCTTTGCAGATTTTTGTGCGGCATCGCCGCGCATTTGGGCTGGATCGCTGGTCAAGGGGTGGTGCTCCGCAGCCTTGCGGCCTAAATATCCGTGTCTGACGCGGCTTAACTTAGCCCGTCAGCGGGCCCGGACGCAGCGGCGCGATGCCGCATCACTCAGAATTAAGAGAGAAGACCGCCCATGACATTCGGCATCCCCATGCGCATCCGCAAGCTCATCGGCCTCGTGGTGCTGCTGGTCTTCATGTTCTTCTACGTGCTGCTGGTGATGACCATTGCGGTCTACCGCCTGCCGGAGAACATGGCTGCGGAAATCACCTATTACCTGGTGGCCGGCATCCTGTGGGCGATCCCGGCGCGATACCTGATCGCGTGGATGCAGATCCCCGACAAGGACGAAGCAGCCGCCTAGGCGGGCGACCGGGTCGAGACGCTAGTCCAGGCGGCCGAAGGTCATCTTGTTGAGCAACAGCAAGACGGCGAGAAAAATCAGGATGGCGTAGATGGCGGTCATGAAAGTGATTCCGTCTTTTAGGGTCTGAAAACGTTGGCCGGACTATAAGCGCAACCGCGCCGTGCCCCAAGCCCCCCGTTTTACGCCCGCTTAGGCCACATTGACGCGGCGGAACCGGTTCCACAGGGCAAACGGCGCACCGCCCAAAAGCACTTCCACCAGATCCACATCCTGAAAATCGCCATTGAGCGACAGCCGCGGCAAAGCCCGCAGGTGGTTGCCGTGCTCGGGAAACAGCAGACCCTTGCGGGTGGTGACGGCGGTGGCGAAGCGCTCAGCCGTCACAAGGGTGAACTCACGTCCGCGTGCTGACTCATCATCCCCATAGGGATAGGCAAAATGAGCAGGCCGGTCGCCGATTTCGTCAGTGATCCGCGCCGTACCCGCCATGATGTCTTCACGCGCCCGCTCGGGGGATAGTTTGGCCAGCGCAAAATGCGACGCGGTGTGTGCGCCGACGGTCGCCAGCGGATGCGCATGCAACCGCCGCACGTCATCCCATGTCATCGCCACATCACGGGCGACCTTCTGTCCATCCACCCCGGCAGTCTCGGCAAGGATCTGGACCGCATGTCGGGCGTCATCTTCGCTGAGATCACGCAGCCGCCAATAGATGCTTTCCCACGCGCCGCGCTTTTCCTTGTCGGTCACAGCCTTGTGCTTGACGACGTCGTGGCCGATTTTCATCTCCACATAGTCCAGCGCGGCAATCGACGCCTCAAGGGTCAGCCACCACAAATCGGCGATCCCGTCCGGCAGATCCGATGTCACATAAACCGCGAACGGCGCGTTATGCTTCTCGAAGATCGGCAGCGCCAGATCCACATTGTCCTTGTAGCCATCGTCAAAGGTGAAAGCCACGAACGGTCCCGGCCCACCGGTCCGCAGCCGCTTGCCGACGTCATCCAGGCTGATGATCTCATAGCCAAGCGACCGCACACGGACGATCACTTCGTCGAGAAAGTCGGTGGTGACTTCAAGCGTGCGGTTGGGCGCAAAATCATGCGGTTCGGCAGCGGTCTCGACCACCCGGTGCAGCATGAAGACGGCACCAAGCCCGCGCCAGCCGTCGCCCAGCACCCGATGCGCACCCGAGCTGCGCAATGCACCAAGGCCAAATTTCAGCACGTCATTGCCCACACGCCGCATTTCGGGTCCGCCTGTCTGATTATCTCAGGAAGGCTGAACCTTAGCGCCGACCTATTGCCAACCGATTGACGATTGCTGCTCAACATTCTGGTTAACGGGTAGCCGTACCCCCAATCCTTAACAAAGTGTGGCACCGCTCTTGCGTTGACTGGTCCAAATGTCTTTTTCGGGACGGGGCCGTTTATGAACGCTAAATCACCACTGACACTGCGGGAACGCGACGAATTTCTTGTTGTCCCGCCAGCTTTGCAGCCAGACGCGTTGATTTTCAGTACATCCAGCATCGATGCCGCCAGCAATGACTGGCGCGGTCTGGAACGCCGCAGCACAGCCCACGTCTTCCAGACATGGGCCTGGGTCTCGCTCTGGCACACCCATATTGGCCAGTCCCGCAACATTGAGCCATTTATCGTCACTGCCAGCAGCCGCGACGGCAGCATGCATTTGTTGCTGCCATTCGGCATTCAGACGCGACCGGGTATTCGAACGCTGGTCTGGCTGGGTGGTGAACATGCCGATTACAAAGGCCCTGTGATCAGCCACGAACTGATGGCCGCGCTGACGCCGGAGGCAACCCGCGACATGATGCGCCGCGCCATCGCGCTGGTTCCCGGCATCGACGTGGTGAGCCTGACCGATATGCCTGAGAACCTGGGCACATCCGACAATCCGCTGCGCGCCTTCGATCATCAACTATCCCCCGTCGCCTCCCACGCTCTGGCACTGGGGCGGGACTTTGAGACGCTTTACAAGGCACATCGCAGTTCATCCTCGCGCAAGAAACTGCGCCAGAAGCGCCGCCGCCTGGAAGACACCACAGGCCCAACCCGCATGAAGATTGCCACCCATCCAGCCGAGCGCAGCCGCGCGATTACTGTCCTGATTGACCAAAAACGCGTCCGCCTTGAGGAAAAAGGCGTCGGAGACATGTTTGCAGCGCCCGAAGTGCGCGCCTTCTATCGCAGCCTTGCTGAAATGCACCCTACCCTCTGCCAGCTCTCAACCTTTGAAGCTGGTGATGAGGCTGTCGCCGCCAATTGGGGACTTATCTGGGGCGGCCGGTACTATTACGTGCTCTCCACCATGACCGACGGCGCTGCGCGCGTGCATTCACCCGGCCAATTGCATCTCAACGAGCTGATTGAATGGAGCATCGCTCAGGGCTTGGACGTGTTCGACTTCACCGCCGGAGATGAGGCGTATAAGGACGATTGGTGCGACAGCACGACCCTGTTGTTCGATGTTTACTTTGGGCTAACCATCAAGGGCCGCGTATTGGCTCAAATTCAAGCCAACGCCCGTATGGCGAAACGCCGGATCAAGAATTCTGAGACACTTTGGCAATATGCAGAAAAGTTCAGAAAAATTCTAATGTTCTTGCGGTCAAAAACCGCTTGGTAATACCCGCATGACAGTCTGGGCCCATGAAGGCGCCCGGGATCCCCGCGCGCCAGAGCAGAAGCTTGCGACGGAGACGGAACATGTCCCCCATCGTGCAGATCAGCGACGCAGAAGCGGCGCGCTTTTCGCTTGATACCATTCGTGCGAGGCATCAGTTCGCTGAAACTGGACTGTTTACCGACGACGCGCTCGCGGAGCTGATAGACGGCTATCCGCTTGAGTACATCGATATCAACACAACGACGCCCAATGCCGACGGCACGATGGAATGGCGGCATGGCTCCATTGCCGGGCACTCGGGCGCAGAAGTTCTGCAGGCAATCCGGCAAGGCCACCTCTGGATCAACCTCCAGCACATGGAAGAGGTGGCCCCGCGCTATCACGTTTTGGTGCAGCGAGCTTTTGCCGAGATCGCGGATCGCAACCCGCAGTTCAAGACCTTTCGCCACAATACCGGCATTCTGATTTCAAGCCCCTCTGCACGGGTGCTCTATCACTGCGACATCCCCCCTATTGCCCTGTGGCATATTCGCGGCCGAAAGCGGCTGTACCTTTATCCGGACTCGGAAGAGTTTCTTACCGATATAGATCGCGAACGCGTGGTGCTGAAGGAAACAGAGGAAGAAATACCCTACTGGGATTCCTTTGACGCCTATGCGCAGGTGTTCGATCTTGAACCCGGTGACGCCCTGTCATGGAAAATGCAGCAGCCGCATCGGGTCGAAAATCTCGATGGGCTCAACGTCTCGATCACCACCTCCTATTTCACGCCCGCCGCGCGCAAGTTTTATGGCGTGATTTATGCCAATGGCGCCATGCGCCGCCTGTTCGGCATCAGTCCCCAAAGCCACGCTGCGATAGGACCCGTGGCGCTCGTCAAATGCGCCCTAGCGGCAGGCATACGTGCATCAGGCGTGCTGAAAGCCCATGAGCGCGTGTTTGAAACGACGTTTGAAGTCGATCCTACCAATGAACGTGGCTACCACGACCTTGCCGGTGGCAGGGCCTAAGGAAAACGACAATGCACCGCGCAACACGCACCCTCATCAATCCCTGGCTGGCATCCGCCGCGCGATCGTTCGCGCAGACGACACCGCAATTCCGCGTCGGCGTCGCCCATGACCTTGATGCGTGTGCTTCCGCATGGCGGCTGCTTGAAACACATGCGGCAGCAACTGTTTTTCAAACCCATGCCTGGCTTGAAACATGGCAACGCACAGTAGGTGCGGCACAGGGCGTTGAGCCCCGCGTCGCGCTCGTGCGCGATGCAGAGGGACGGCTGGTCATGATCCTGCCATTGGCCCTCGAACGCATAATGGGGGTGGAAACGCTGGTGTGGATGGCCCGCGATGAAGCTGACTATCACGCGCCATTGGTTTCGCGTGAGTTTGCCGCCATCTGTACGCCAACCCAGATAGGCAAAATACTGCATCTGGTTGCCGATTTGGTCCCTGAGGCAAAAGCCATTTCATTGACCAAAATGTTGCAGGACATTCAAGGCACCCCGAACCCGCTGGCACTTGCTCCGCATGTCCCGCACCCCTCCTCCGCACACGCCATATCTCTCGAGGCGGGATTTGAAAATATCTACGCAGAACGCATCAGCAAGAAAACCCGCCGCAAGGCAAGGCGCCGCCGCAGCCGGCTTGAGGAATTCGGGCCTATTAAACTGGCTATCGCAAAAACACCCGCTGAGCAGCACGAGATGCTCAATGTCATCCTGAGCCAGAAAGCAAAGTGGTTGGCTGACCGCGGTATCAAAGACCCATTTGCTGCGGAGTCCGTTCAGGACTTCATGCACGGCCTGATCGACAATCCGGCAGCACGGTCCAGCGTGCATATCTCAACGCAACTTGTCGGCGATGAGGTCGTCGCAGGCACCTATGGCTATATCCGCGACGGGTGGTTCTATGCGGTGATCGGCAGTATCATCGATGGCGAACTGGCGCGTCATGCGCCGGGCACCCTGCATCTGCACGAAAAGCTACGCTGGTGCGAAGCCAACGGCTTCGACACCTATGACCTGACCATTGGCGACGAAGGCTATAAATCAGACTGGTGTGACCAGCATCTTGATCTTCTGGACATCCGCCTGCCGCTGACCGTCACCGGCTATCTGGCCATCTGGCCAACACGGGCCTTTGCCGCCGCAAAGCGGTTTGTGAAAAAGTCACCCAGACTTCTTGCAATCGCCATGGAATGCCGCAGGCTTGCTCGCGGATTACTACCGACATGAGCACGCTGGAGACCTCTAATGCACCACAAAAACTGCTGGCCCGGCAGACGACGCGTCTGCTCGGCCTGTTGCCTGCCTCGCTTGGCGACAGGCTCCTAGGCCATCTTGGCGGTGCAAGTGATCTGGCGGCCGTGTTCCGTGGTGCGGCCTCCGTCATGGCGATCCGCATTGCCGGTGCCGGGATCACATTTGCATCGATGGTGCTGCTTGCCCGCTGGATGGGTGCCTTTGAATTCGGCATTTATGCCTATGCGATGACCTGGGTGATCCTGGTTGGGACCATTGCACCTCTTGGTCTAAACACCTCCATCCTTCGCTTTGTGCCCGAATACATCGCCCGCGCGCGATGGGCACGGTTGTGGGGGCTGTTGATCCGCGCCCATCTTGTGGTGTTCGCGGCGGCCATCGGTTTTTCGCTGGTCGGCGGCGTCATCCTGTATGCGGTGGCCCCTTACATAGATGCGTTTTACGTAGTTCCGTTCGCTGTTGCCCTCGCCTTCATGCCGCTTTACGCGATGATGGATATGCAGGAAGGCACGTCGCGCGGCTTTGGCTGGGTGACCCTTGCCTATAGTGTGCCCTATGTCATGCGCCCCCTGCTGCTGTTGACCGGCATCGGTACGTTAGTGCTGGCGGGCTTTGCGCCTGACGCTGTAACGGCCTTGCTGGCCATGGCGGCAGCTTGCCTCATTGCGCTCGCCACGCAGGCAATTTTGCTGATACGCGGCATCACCCTGCGGGTTCCACCTGCCCGCCCGCGCTACCACGCTGCCTACTGGCTCAAAATCTCCGCACCCATGCTGGTGTTTGAAGGGGCCTATTTGTTGATGGCCTCAACAGACGTCTTGATGCTCGGCCAGATCGAAAATCCGGCATCCGTCGCCATCTATTTTGCCGCCGCGCGCACCTCAAGCCTTATCGGCTTTGTCTATTTCGCGACGGCTGCCCGCGCGGTGCCCAAATTCTCTGAAATCAACGCGTCCGGCACGCGTGACGACCTGCAGCGCTTTCTCGATGGCCTCAATCGCATGAGCTTCTGGCCAACCTTCGCAGGCGCGCTGGTACTGCTGATTATCGCCCCATATGTGCTGAGCCTGTTTGGCGCTGGCTTTGAGGCCGGCTACATGATCCTCGCGATCCTCGCCATCACCTATATCGCGCGCTGCACCGTCGGGCCGCTTGAGTATCTCTTGTCGATGACCGGCAAGCAGATGATCGCCACCCGCATCATCTGTCTGTCGGCGCTTGGCAATGCCGCGATGAACGCCGTGCTGATCCCTGAGCTGGGAACATTGGGTGCTGCACTGTCCACTGTCATTGCCATGACGCTCAATCTGGCAGCGCTTGCATTTGCCGTGCGCAAACACCTCGGCATTAACGCGTTTTTACTACGGCCCCGCTAGGCTTTTTCCGACCGTTTCCCGCCGCTGGCACCGCATTTGCTGCGGTGGTGGTACCCCCCTCGTCCGGCATGCCGAAATGGCACATCGGGCGGTAGTCAGGACGTGACGATGACGCTGACCGACACACAGGCCCGAAAGGGTATCGCATTCAGGGACATGTCGGCCTCCGCCTTTCCCCCTAAGGCGCATGGCGGCAGCGCATCCATATCCGTGTCGTGGCTGTCCGGCGGCGACCTCGACACGATTTTGCCGGCCTGGCGGGCCTTGGCTGACAATGCCTGCGAGCCCAACCCGTTTTTTGAAGCGCATATGCTGCGCCCGGCGCTTGAGCATCTGAAGGGTGGCAGGCAGGTACAGGTTCTTGCGGTATTCGATGCCGCCGACCCGACATTCCTCATCGGCCTGATGCCCGTGCGCATCCGCTCAACCTATCGCGGCATCCCCCTCAAGACCGCAGAACCCTGGAAGCACATTCACGGGTTTCTCGCAACGCCCCTGCTGCGCAAAGGCCACGAGGATGCAGCGTTGCACGGTATCATCGGCGCCTTGAAAGCCCGCAAGGTAAAGCTCATCCGCTTCCATCATGCGGCCGCCGACGGCGCCTTTGCCCGCACCCTGGATGCCATCATTGCGCATGAGCGCCTGGCAGCACGCACAACCCGCAGCTTTGAGCGCGCAATCCTCGCAAGTTCGCTTGATGGTGACGCCTATCTGGCGAACAGCATCTCAAAGAAAAAGCGCAAGGAGTTCGGCCGCCTCGGCCGCCGGTTGGCAGATGAGGGCGTGGTCGAGTTTGAGACTGCTGACCTGACCGATGCAGCTGCCGTTGAAGGCGTTGCACTTGAATTCATGGAGCTTGAGCGCAGCGGCTGGAAAGGCAGGCGCGGCACCGCCATGGCCCAGCGTCCCCAGGAAATGCGGTTCTTCCTCAATGCCTGCCGCATGGCCGCAGCTCGCGGCAACCTCTACCCCCTCACTTTGCGAGTGGATGGGGCGCCGGTTGCAAGCATCGTCAATTTCGCGGGCGGTGGCGCGGATGGAACCGGACTGTTCTCATTCAAGATCGCCTATGACGAGAGCTTCGCGCGGCACTCTCCCGGCGTATTGCTGGAACTGGAGCTGACCGCACGTGCGCTCAGCATGCCCTGCATGGCTTTCACCGACAGCTGCGCCAATCCCGATCATCCGATGATCGACCATTTGTGGCGGGAACGCCGCGCCATGCGCGACATCAATGTCGCAACCGGCCCGGCAGTACCATCGGCCCTCATTCGTCTGACCGCGGCACTTGAACACGGCATTGCCGCATTCAAGGCCCGCACATACCGATATCGTGCAGACCTCGGCACCTGGCTGAACAGGAGATCCTCATGAGCAAGCATTTCACGCTCAATGCCGACACGGCAAAGGGCAAGAACACCTTCGACATGCATATGGGCATGCCAGCCTTCAAGATGTCCCATGACCTCGCGGATCACCCGCTACTGAGCCTTGAGAGCGTGGTTCAGCTGGCACATGACCTGCCCATCGACAAGGTGGATTACAACCGGGCCAATCTTCCCAATGATGCAAGCAATGCAACCGTTGTGGGTAACGGCCTGTCGCCAGCACAGACCGTGCGGGAAATTGAGACCTGCGGCTCGTGGATGGTGCTCAAGGGTATCGAGCATGTCCCCGCCTATGCAGCACTGCTGGACGAACTGGTTGACGAACTCGCGGAGATGACCGGTGTATCTCCATCTGATTTCGGACATCGCGCGGGCTATGTATTTGTTACGTCGCCCGGCGGGGTCACTCCATATCATCTTGATACGGAGCATAACTTTCTGCTTCACGTGCGCGGCACAAAAACCATGACCATCCTGCCCCACCTGGCCACCACCACAGCGCAGGATACCGAGCTCTCACCCGCCAAGAGCCGCTATATCCGGTTCCGGCCGGAATTCGCAGCGCTCAAGCAGGTCTTTACCCTGAACGCAGGCGACGCACTTTGTGTGCCCTTCAACGATCCGCATTTTGTCGAAAATAGTGATCAAGTTTCGATCTCCATGGGGATCACCTTCCACGACGCGCAGACATGGAAGGTCCGCAAGGTAGCTCATATCAATCACATGCTGCGCCGTATCGGCCTGCCGCAGCCACGTGCCGGCGAGCAGCCGGTCCGCGACACCATCAAGGCAGCAGCCTACGATGCCATGAATGCGGTCCTGGACCCGATCCGCAACAATACGGCGACACGGCAATTTGTGAAAAAACATATCCTGCGCGGCGCGGCTGTTACGCCTTAGGCCACAAGCCCGCTAAACGACCTGGATAATACCCGCAGTGTCCGTTTGCGGCAGAGCCGGCTGTGACGCCTGCGTCCCCCGCATGAACACCAGCGCGGTATCCGCACTGGCGTCAAACGACCTGTTGAGCCCATAGACCGGGCCGTCGGGATCGCCGACGAGAATGATCTGGACCGACTGGGCAAGCGCTGCCAGGGCGCTGCGCACAAGAGCGGGGTCATCGCTGACAGGAATTGTACCCCAGCTGATGAACCGCGCTGCGGATTGATTGTCCGGGCGCATAACATGCTCAAAGCCAGCGCGCCGCGACAGCACGTCTGTAAGGCCCCATTCCTGTCCGCCATTGCCACCGATGGCGACAACGCTGGCGCCATATTGCGACAGCATGCGGGCAAGACCGATGAGATCCTGATTGCCTGAACGGCCACCTGAAACCCGAACAATGCGGCCCGCAACCCGCGGCCCGTTACGGCTGGGACGCGACTGGATGAACCGCAGAATATCCTGTGCAGCCTGCCCCAAAATCCATTGATCGTGCTGCGTCATGGTCGGGCTGGCGGGAAGCCGCGCGACGATCTGTGTCACCGGTGTGCGTGGCTGCTGGTAACTCGGCTGAACTGTCTGCGGTATCGGCTGGGGCGCAGGTTGCATGGCCGGCGCTGCCGCCTGATAGCTTTGCTGCGGCGGCACAAACGGATCCGGCGGTGAGTAGCTCGGCGGTACATAGGCACGCTGGGCGTTATACTGCGGCGCATATGGCTGCGGTGCCGGGGCACCATAAGTACCCTGCCCGTAACCAGGATGAACAGCCTGTTGCCCATAAGGGTCCGGAGTCATGCCTGATGTCTGATAGGCCGGTGCAAAGGCCGGTGTAGCCTCTACCCCTTCTGACCGAGCACGCCCAGCGCGATACCGCACCACCGGCTCAATAGCCTTCGCAGGAGCTGAAGACGCAGCCATCTCGATGGCCAGCACAACAAGCAAGCCAAGCGTCAGTGCCGCCATGAAGGACAGCATCATTATCGGTGTCTTTTGCGGGAAGGATGGTCTTTCCGGCGTACTGGCTCGCGAAATAATACGTGCTTCCGGCCGCTGGATCGAACGGTCGTCACGCGCGCCTGCTTCACTTGCACGCAGCAGGAATGATTCCAGCAGACCGCGATTGGCGGCTGCCTCACGTTCCAAAGCGCGCAACTCGCTTTCACGCTGACGCTCAACATTGACGTCCTTCTTCAGGCGACTGATTGACCCCCGCAAGGCCTGCTCACGCGCCCGGGCAACCCGCACCTCGTTCTCAAGCCGCTGCACGATTTTGCCGACTTCGCCTGAAATGGCGTGGCGCAGATCATCAAGTTCCGCCTGCTTGGCAATCATGGCGGGATGCTGCGGCAACAGGTCGGCGGACAAATCGGTGATTTCACGCTGCAGGGCAACTTCCTGACCCCGCAACTGCTGGATCAGACTGCTATCGAGAACCTCCGACGAGGTTTCCAGACCTGCAGGCGACTGCATCAATGCACGCGCGCTTTCCAGCCGTGCTTGCGCCTCTGACCTGGCCGCATTGGCAAGAATAAGCTGGGTGTTGAGTTCGGAAAGCTCTTCGGTCTTCAGAAGGTTGCCATTGTTCTCAAACAGGCCGGACTTGCGGCGAAATGTTTCAACAGCTTCTTCAGATGCGGCCACCTGCGCGCGCAGTTTTTCAACCTGCTGGTCTAGCCACGAACTGGCGCGGCGGGTGACGCTCACCTGCGCGTCAAGCTGGCCCGCCACATAAAGATCCGCAATGGCATTTGCGACAAGAGTTGCTGAGCGTGGATGCTCTGCCCAGAAATCAACGGCGATCACACGCGACGATCCAAGCTGATAGACATTGAGACGCTTGAAATAGGCATCAATGACATCTGCACGATTGGTGCGAGTGGTTGGCTCCAGGCCGAAGAATCCACCGCCTTTGGTGGCGAACTCCTCCCACTCATTAAGCTTCAAGGCGCTCACTACGTCGTCGGCAAGGCTGCGCGACAGCAGGACCTGAATTTCACTCTCAATTTTTTGCTGGTCGGCCTCACGCACGCCCTGTGTCGCCAATGGCGTTGTCGGATCGGGCGCACGGCCTTCAATCAGGATACGGACTTCACCCGTATATTGCGGCGTCACCATCATCAAGCCGACATAGGCCAGCACGCCACCGGTCAGCGCGAACAATAACAGCACCCATTTGCGCGCCCATATGCGCGCCAACAGGTCCCACACATCAAGACCGTCTGCGTCACCACCGGCAGTGCGGGTTGATGCTGCATTCATATCGCGGTTGGCCACCCCGTAAGTCATCTTTGGGTTCACGCGCTCCAGGCTCTGCTACCGGCATTCGACTAGGTTGCGCACGAATCGCGCCGCCCGCGGATCTATTCCAGACATGATTTTTAGCGGACTTAAGGTAACCGGGATGTTAACCGCCCGCATTTTTGGCGGGAAATCGGGCATAAATCCCACAATCGGGCCGGCGCGCGCTAAGGCCATGGTAACCGTGCCCGTTCTAGGCTCGCCCCCTTGGATATGAACAAAGGGTGTGGCGGTGACTGTGGTGAATGCATATCGGCGGAATTGGACCTGTATTGCGGGCGCAGCATTGCTGCTGCTGGCAGGCTGCAGCGGCTATCGCGGCCAGCAGCTATCGCAGGCCGCGCCCATGCCACAGCCTGCGGCTGTTCAACAGGGTGCTCCCACCCAACAGGGAGCCCAGGCGCAACAGCGTGCCCCGCTGCAGCAGGCAGCCCCGGCACAGCGCGGTGCCCCGGTATCGCAATACCGTCTCGATGCAGGCGATGAACTTCGTGTCATCGTTTTCGGCCAGGAAAATCTCTCGGGCACCTTCAAGGTGGATGATAGCGGCGCCATCACCATGCCGCTGCTGCCACCCCTGAGCATGCGCGGGCTGACGCCGCATGAAGCCAAGCGCTCCATTGAACAGGCATTGGCACAGTCGCTGTTGCGCAATCCCAACGTCGCCGTTGAAGTATCGGCCTTCCGCCCGTTCTTCATTCTGGGGCAGGTCAATTCACCCGGCCAGTATCCCTATGTTGCCGGCATGACCGTGGAAACGGCAGTTGCCATTGCCGGTGGCTACACCTATCGCGCCAACAAATCGCGCGCGCGCATCACCCGCGTTGCCAATGCCGCCACGTCGGAGTTCAAGGCCGATGTGGAAGCACAGGTATTTCCCGGAGATACCATCTTCATCCGCGAACGCTTCTTTTAGGGCGGGCGCCGTAGATGACCAACACCCCTTCTCATAGCCACCCCGGCACCGACCGGCCGCTCAACATCCTGCATGTGTTCCGCGCACCGGCAGGTGGCGTGCTACGGCATGTGGAGGACCTTGTGCGTGGCCAGATCGCTGCGGGCCATGCCGTTGGCATTCTGTGTTCGTCGGACAGCAGCTGTGACAGTGCCAATGCGCGCCTCGCCGCACTCGAACCCGGCCTCAAACTGGGCCTGCGGCGAATGCCCATTCCCCGCCTTCCCCATCCAAAAGATATTGCAGCCATCGCCGCCGTACGCACGCTGCGCTCGGAACTGTGCCTCGACATCGTGCATGGGCATGGTGCCAAAGGCGGGTTGATGGCGCGGCTCGGTGTCTATGGTGCGCGCGGTGGCAAGCGCGACCAGGACCCCGATCGCCACGCGCGCACAATCTACACCCCGCATGGTGGCTCGCTGCACTACGACGCCAATAGCCTGGCGGGTATGCTGTATCTCGGCATCGAACGCATGCTCAACGGGCGCACCGACGCATTCATTTTTGAAAGCATGTTTGCGCGCGAGGCCTTTGCCATGAAGGTCGGTGAGCCGCGCGCCTATTCAAAGGTTGTCCATAACGGCGTCGGCGAGCAGGACTTCCGCCCGCTGCCCCTGCTTACCAAAATATATGACATTGCCTTTGTCGGCGAGCTGCGCCTGCTCAAGGGCGTCGATACGCTGCTTGATGCGCTGGCAACCCTGCGCACCCGCAAGCTTAAAGTGGTAATCGCCGGCGACGGTGCCGACCGGGAGTATTTCAAGGACCGCGCCTGCATGCTTGGGCTGGCGCATATGGTGACCTTCCCCGGCACGGTGAAAGCGCGGGACATTTTCGCCCAGTCACAAATGGTCGTCGTGCCATCACTGGCTGAGTCCCTTCCCTATGTCGTGCTTGAGGCATTGGCCGCAGGCATGCCGCTGGTCTCGACCCGTAGCGGTGGCATTCCTGAAATCTTCGGCCGCCGCGCCACGCAGCTGGTGGCACCTGATGACGCTCTGGCCCTTGCCAGCGAGATCGCTAACACACTCGATACGCCCGATCTTGCAATTGCCACGGCGCGCGACATGCGTCAGGACATTGCGCGCCGGTTTTCCGTCGGCCAGATGGTGGATGGGGTTGAAGAAGTTTACCGCGCCGTATTGTGCGATGCGCCCGCAGCCCATGCCGGCCAGGTGATGACAAGCCGCCCGCACCAAACCGCCCGCGGAGCATGACATGCAGATGCGCGCTGCAGGCCCCGGCCCTGCACACGGTTTCAACGCAATACCCGCAACCGCGCCCGGCAGCCGGTACACCGACATTGCCAACACCAAGTTTGCAGCGGTGTTGCTGTTCGTCGTTATCGCCACACTCCATTACCAGCTAGGCGAACCTGCACCCTATGACCTGCTGCTGATTGCGACGGCCGGTCTTCTATTTATGCTTGGCCTGCGCATTCCCCGCGGCATCGCGCTTCCCGCCAGTCTGCTGGCGCTGGTGCTGTTGGGCTACATGATCGCCAGCACCTCAGCGCTTTACATCGATATGTCGATCACCGCTCTGCAAACCTCGACCTATCTGACACTCACCTTTGTGTTCTTTGCAGCAATTGTCGCCGCGTCGCCGGACTACGCTTTGCGGGCGATCTGGGGCGGCTTTCTTGTGGCCGGCCTGAGTGCAGCATTGCTGGGTATTGGCGGCTATCTGGGTGCGGTCCCGGGCGGTGACATTCTGTTGGTCTTCGGCCGCGCCAAGGCGCTGTTTCAGGACCCCAACATATTCGGGCCCTTTCTCGTCGCGCCGATCCTCTACGCGGTCTGGCGCATGACCACACGCCGGGTTGCCGCCGCATTGTTCTTCTGGGGACCGATCGCAACCGTGATGGTGGTTGGACTGTTTTTGAGTTTCTCCCGCGGCGCATGGATCCATCTTGCGGTGTCAGCCATCGTCATGGCAGCACTGCTGGCGCTTGCGCCGGAAACCCGAAGGCAGCGCGGCCGCATTGTGCTCATCGCCATTGTCATGGCAGGCATGCTGACATTGGCAATCGGCTGGGCACTCACCCTGCCCGATGTCCGCGATATCCTGGAAATGCGTCTTGGCCTGCAAAGCTATGACACCCGCGAAGGCGGCCGTTTTACAGGCCAGCTGGATGCCCTGAAAATGGCGCTGTCAAACCCGTTCGGCATCGGCGCGGCCAATTGGGGGATGATTGCCCAGCAAGACACCCACAATGTCTACCTCAACGTGTTTGTGAACGGTGGCTTCCTCAGCCTTATGGGGCTGATCAGCGCCTTCGCGCTCACCATGATCCGCGGTTTTGGCTATGCAATGAGAGGCCCGCGCCGCGGCGTCTTTATTGTCGCCTATGCGACCCTCGCCGGTCTGTTCGGCGAGGCGGTGATTATCGACATCAACCATTGGCGGCATCTGTATCTGCTGATGGGCATCGTCTGGGGGCTGATGCTGGCCGCACCGCCGCAAGACCAGCCCCGGCAAGCCACAGTTTGAAACAGACCGCCAACTAAAACAGGCCGGGCCTGACTTTGCGCCAGACCCGGCCTGCTGATGACATGCCCAAAGGGCGATTGTCAGAATTGGTCGGAGCGGCCGGATTTGAACCGACGACCCCTTGTCCCCCAGACAAGTGCGCTACCAGGCTGCGCTACGCTCCGTTAGTGACACGGCGGGGTGCGAGAAATTCTGGCACCGCCCGCCGGGAGGGAGGCGGACTATAGGGGCGGTTTTGCGCCACCGCAACGCCGTATAGCCCGTTATTTTTAGTCAGTTCCGCCTATGCCGCAGCTCGCTTGCGGGCCGCTGCCAGCCGGTCGCGCAGCGCCTCAAGCTCATCAAGAATGGTCTCCAGCTTGTCCTGCTGCTCTTCGGTCAGGGCCTGGGGTGTCACCGGCACCACCGGCACCTGCACAGCCGGTTTTGCCACTGGCGCGGCGGATTGCGCGTCGGCAGCTTCCCGGGCAGCGGCTTCCGCCTGTTCAGCCGCATATTCCTCGCGGCCGATCTCGCTGACCTGGCGGATGCCCTGCTCGCGGAACACCTTCTGCACACCCTTAATGGTGTAACCGTCATGATAAAGCAGCGTGCGGATGCCGCGCAGCAGATCCACATCTTCGGGACGATAATACCGCCGCCCGCCACCGCGTTTCAGCGGTTTGATCTGCGTAAACTTGGTTTCCCAGAAGCGCAGCACATGCTGCGGGACGTCGAGTTCGTTGGCGACCTCGGAAATTGTCCGGAAAGCATCGGGAGACTTTTGCACTTGGGGTGGCCCTTCAGACCCGGAATCCGGACTCACGCGGTTTTCGTGTCCTCAGTGTCGCCCGGCGCGGCATCCTTGGGCGCAAGCTTGTTGACCCGGTCCTTGAGGACATGGCTTGGACGGAACACCAGCACACGGCGTGGCTTGATCGGCACTTCTTCGCCGGTCTTGGGATTACGGCCCACACGCCCGCCTTTTTCGCGCACCGAAAATGCGCCGAAGGACGACACCTTGACGGTTTCACCCTGTTCGAGGCTTGAGGATATCTCCTCCAGCACCCGCTCGACAAAATCAGCAGATTCATTCCGCGACAGACCGACTTCTTGATAGACGGCTTCGCTCAGATTGGCGCGTGTCAGTGTTTTGCTCATGATTCCGTATTTTTACCCCGACACGGCCTTTGCCGCAAGCCTCTAGAAGGTGCAAAACCCTGCAAGGCCAGTGACTTATGCGGGAAAGTTAATGCAATCAACAACGACCCGCCAGCAATCGCTACCAGCGGACCAGTGCGGAGCCCCACGTGAACCCGCCGCCCATGGCTTCCAGCAGCACCATATCGCCCTGCTTGATGCGGCCATCCTTGCGCGCCACGTCCAGCGCCAGCGGCACCGAGGCAGCAGAGGTGTTTGCATGATCCATCACCGTCATCACAACTTTTTCCGGCGGCAGACCGATACGCTTTGCCGTGGCGTCCAGAATCCGCCGGTTGGCCTGATGCGGTACGAACCAGTCGATATCCGCAGCGGTCAGCCCGGTCGCATCCATCGCCTCGTCAATCACATCCGAGATGTTGACGACCGCGTGGCGGAAAACTTCTTTTCCTTCCATGCGCAGATGCCCGACGGTGCCGGTGCGTGACGGGCCACCATCCACGTAGAGCTTGTCGCGGTAGCGGCCATCCGAATGCAGATGTGAGGAAAGGACGCCGCGATCTTCAATGGTGCCCTTACCCTCACCTGCCTGCAGTACGATGGCGCCGGCGCCGTCGCCGAACAGGACGGACGTGGTGCGGTCTTCCCAATCCAGAATTCGTGAAAAGGTTTCAGCCCCGATGACCAGTGCGGTTTTAACCTGGCCGGCCTTGATGAAGTTGTCAGCGGTGGCGACCGCATAGACGAAGCCTGAACACACGGCCTGCATGTCAAACGCAAAGCCGCGCTCCATGCCCAAGGCATGCTGCACAACGGTCGCAGTGGCCGGGAACGTATCGTCCGGTGTCGCGGTGGCCACAACTATCATGTCCACGTCGTCTACATTGACGCCCGCATCCGCAAGCGCCGCCTTGGCCGCCGCAGTTGCCAGGTCGGACGTGAACTCACCTTCAGCTGCAATGTGCCGCCGCTCGATACCGGTCCGAGCGACAATCCATTCATCCGACGTATCCACCATGGTTGCCATTTCGGCATTGGTGACGACGCGCGCCGGCAGATACGCACCGGTGCCCTTAACGATGGAACGGATCATGACTAAGCGGGCTCCGGTGTCTTTGTATCGGCCTGCGCCTCCGGCCCGTGTAAAACGGCCAGATCAGCGGCGATTTTATTGATGATGTCGTTTTGCGCCATATCGATGGCAAGGCCAAGTGCTGCAGCAACGCTCGATTCATTGGCCGAGCCGTGGCTTTTGACGACGATGCCGTTGAGCCCAAGGAACACGCCGCCATTTGACCGACCTGGATCCATCCGCTGGCGCAACACCTTGAACGCACCACGCGCCAGCAAATAGCCAATCCGCGAGGCCAGCGACCGGCGCATGGCATTGGACAGATAGTCCCCGATAAGCCGCGCCATACCCTCTGCCGTCTTGATCGCTACATTGCCGGTAAACCCATCGGTCACCACCACGTCGACGGTGCCCTTGGAAATGTCGTTGCCTTCGACGAACCCATGAAAATCGAAATTGAGATCAGTCTCGCGCAGGATCTGCGCGGCACCTTTCAGGTCCTCGTTGCCCTTCATTTCCTCGGCGCCGATATTCAGCAGACCGACAGTCGGGTGCGGCTGGCCAAGCGCCGTGCGCGCCATGGCCTCGCCCATGATGGCAAAGTTGACGAGGTTCTTTTGTTCGGCAACCACATTGGCCCCCACATCCAGCACGACGCTCTCGCCGCGCATGGTCGGCCAGATCGCAGCAAGTGCCGGCCGGTCGATGCCGTGCATGGTCTTGAGTATCATCCGCGACATGACGGTAAGCGCACCGGTATTGCCGCAGCTCACAGCCGCCTGCGCCCGCCCCTGCTTCACCGCATCAATCGCCAGCCACATGCTCGATACACGCCGCCCCATGCGCAACGCCTGGCTCGGCTTGTCGCTCATGGAGACAGCCACATCAGTATGGTGGATGGTCGAGACCGCCTTCAGCAACGCATCTGCATCAAGCAGCGGTTCCAGTAGCGCCCGATCACCGTGAAATTCGTAATGCACGTCGGGGTGGCGGACACGGGCAATGCTGGCACCGCCAACAACGGCCGCACACCCAAGATCTCCGCCCATAGCGTCCAGCGCGATTGTAATGCCGCCAGCCAAGCGCAACTCCGCTTCAATTTAAAGTCCGGGCCACCACCTTGAGGGACCGGGATCAGGAATGGGCGCCAGCCGGAAAATGACACCTGCGAATCGACAATCCGCAGGCTCCAGCGAGGCGGCGTGCAACATAAAGCAACCCGGCAGCAACTCAACCGTGCCGCTAAGGCATTGATTTCAGGCGTCTTTATCCTTCGGCTTCAAAGCCGCCAGCACCGCGAAGGGCGATGGTTCCTCAGGTGAGGTCGCCTCTTGCGGAATCTCCGCACCAGATGCGCGCGGATATGGATCAAGCGCCAGCGACAGATATTGAACAGCAACGTCACCCGCATCAAAAGATGTACCCGTTTCACCGCCGAGCGGCTCGGGGGGATCTTCTTCGCTTGCAACAAACTCCGGCTCTTGACCCGGCTTTGGTTCTTCAAGCTTCTCCGCAGGCAGAAAGCGCACGTCGAACTCATCCGACACATGCGCGGGCACGGGCTCGAGCGTCACGACGCAGGACTGCACAAGATCGGCCTCAAACGAAGCATGAAATTTCGCCCCGCTGCCGCGCCACGGCACAACGCGGATCTTTATTTCAAAACGATCCAAAGATTGCAGACCGAGGCGCTCAGCAATGGCCGCCCGTTCTTCAGCTGTCGGACGGATCGGCCGCTCAATGCCGGTCCCCGGCAGCGACGGCACTTCAATAATGTAGGAATATTCGGGCGTGCCCGGCACTGTCTCAGACATTGGTATCCACCTTGGGAAATCGCAGTTGGCCCTCGATTAGGTCATCGACCGATTGAAGCCCAAGCTCGGCTCGCGCACGGCGGACATATGATGCAAGCGCTGTAACATGCACAGGCTCCGGCTCAAGACCGGTATAGACGTTGCGGGTCAGCGCATCACGCAACGGCGCCTCGGTCTCTTCGTCCAAAGCCCGCTCATACGCATCCGTGCGGCCATAGAACTTCGATGCCATCTTCTGGATGCGTTTGGAAATCCCCATATCGCCGACACCAATCTCGCGCAGCACATGGTCCATGTCGCGAAACATGTGGTCGAACAGATCCTGAGACAGCGCCTGCGCCACCTCACCGCCACCACGCAGCCGCGAATTGACCAGATAGGTATGCAGCACCAGAAGGTCAAAACGACCCTCAAACGTGTCGGGCACCCCCAGCTGCGCATAAAAATATGGATCGCGGGATTGTGCCATCACTGTCCCATACAGCGCGTCAAGCACTGGCCGGTTGCGCCGCGAAGCCTTAAATGGCGCGCGGATCGGGGCCAAGAGGCGGTCTAAAATCATAAATCGAGCCTTTCCGGCAATTGCTCCCATGGGGATTAAGCCCAAAGCCCCCTCTTGCCAAGCGGCCCGCCGCTCTTCATTTATGGGGTTACTGATTTGGCTGGTGCGTCATGTACCCTGCCCCAGGACGTTTATGGAGACTAATGTGCGCAGGCCCATACAGAATTCACTGCGGCACGGTGCCGCCGCTCTTGCCCTCACAGCCGCGCTAACCGCCTGTTCGCCGACGGTCAGCCAGCGCGGCTATGTCCCCAATGAGGACCTGCTGGAAGAAATCCGCGTCGGCATCGACAACAAGGACAGCGTGCTGACCTCCTTCGGGTCGCCATCGACCGTGTCCACCATTGAGGGCAACTCCTGGTATTACATTTCCAGCGTTCACGAGCAGCTGGCCTTCTTCAATGAAGAAGCTGTCGATCGGGAAATCGTTGCCGTCTATTTCGATGCCTCCGGCAATGTCGAGAAGCTCGGTTACTACGGCCTCGAAGACGGCAAGATCATCAACTTCATCAACCAGGAAACACCAACCCGCGGCAAGGAGCTGACCTTCCTGCAGCAGATGTTCGGCAATCTGGGCCGGTTTGGCTCCGGCGCCCGGGCGGACCCCACACGAGGGCTCTAACCGCATGACCGACGCCGCACAGCAAATGCGCGAAGGCGGCTGTCGCTGCGACAAGATCCGTTTCCGCGTCCCCTGGCCGCCTCTCATGACCATGGCCTGCCACTGCACCGGCTGCAGGCACATGACCGGCGGTCCCTACTCGCTCAGCGCCATGTTCGCCGGTGACAGCTTTGACGTCACTGCCGGTGAGCCCGTAATCGGCGGCCTCCACGGCGGCGAGGTGGATCACATGTTCTGCCCGGATTGCATGAGCTGGGTATTCACCCGCGTCATGGGCGGCGCTTTCGTCAATCTACGATCGCCGATGCTGGACGATACATCCGGCACACAGCCGTTTATCGAATCCTACACATCGGAAAAACTGGCCTGGGTGACGACACCCGCACAGCACAGTTTTGAAAAGTTCCCCGAACTTGATGACTACACCAAAGCGATGACGGAATTTGGCAGCCGGGCGTAGCGCCGCACGTCACACCCTGGAAAAGAAAAAGGCGGCGCCCCGATAAGGAACGCCG
The DNA here is from genome assembly GCA_964511745.1 of uncultured Parvibaculaceae bacterium. GTDB lineage: Bacteria > Pseudomonadota > Alphaproteobacteria > CGMCC-115125 > CGMCC-115125 > Pyruvatibacter. Next base: position 85,010 of record CAZEHX010000003.1, on the reverse strand, counting down.
CCTCTTTTTGTGTCGTGCAGTCAGCCGTTATGCGCCGTGGGCGAGAACCGCCAGCAGCAGCAGGGCCACGATGTTCGTGATCTTGATCATCGGGTTGACGGCAGGACCGGCGGTATCCTTGTAGGGATCACCAACCGTGTCGCCTGTGATGGCTGCCTTATGGGCGTCTGAGCCCTTGCCGCCATACGCACCGTCTTCAATCACCTTCTTGGCGTTATCCCACGCACCGCCACCGGCAGTCATGGAGATGGCCACGAAGAGACCTGTCACGATCACACCCAGCAGCATTGCTCCGAGAGCCGAGAACGCAGCCGACTTGTCGGCAACCCAGGAGATGATGAAGAACAGCGCAATCGGTGAAAGCACCGGCAGCAGTGACGGTACGATCATCTCACGGATGGCAGCCTTGGTCAGCAGATCAACAGCCTGCTTGTAGTCAGGCTTCTCCGTACCCTGCATGATGCCGGGCTTGGCTTTGAACTGACGGCGTACTTCTTCCACGATGGCAGAAGCTGCACGGCCCACAGCCATCATGCCCATGGCCCCGAACAGGAACGGCAGCATGCCGCCCATCAGCAGGCCCACAACCACGTATGGGTTGGAGAGCGAGAAGTCGACATTGATGCCGGCAAAGTACGGATATAGATCCGGGCTTGCAGCGAAGAACTTGAGGTCCTCCGTATACGCAGCAAACAGCACCAGAGCACCAAGACCAGCTGAACCAATGGCATAGCCCTTGGTCACGGCCTTGGTGGTGTTACCAACTGCATCAAGCGCGTCAGTGGTCTTGCGGACGCTTTCGTCCAGCTCAGCCATTTCAGCGATGCCACCGGCGTTGTCGGTCACAGGACCAAACGCGTCGAGCGCCACAACCATGCCGGCAAGAGCCAGCATCGTGGAGACGGCAATGGCAATGCCGAACAGACCAGCAAGATTGAAGGTCACAATGATGCCCGCAACGATAACGATGGCGGGAAGCGCTGTGGCTTCAAGCGAGACGGCCAGACCCTGGATCACGTTTGTGCCGTGACCGGAGACGGATGCCTGCGCCACCGACTGCACCGGGCGGTAGTTGGTGCCCGTGTAGTACTCGGTGATCCAGATGATGAGACCGGTGATAACCAGACCAGCAACACCGCAAAGGTAGAGCGCCATGCCGTCGAAGCTCAGACCGTTGGTCAGCGTGTAGCTTGTATCAAGGCCGATCACATAATCGGTGGTGAAGTAGAGCGCGATCAGCGACAGGATTGCTGAAGCAATGAAGCCCTTGTAGAGCGCACCCATGATGTTGCCCGACTTGCCGAGCTTCACGAAGAACGTACCGATGATCGAGGTCACGATGCAGGTTGCACCGATTGTCAGCGGATAGATCATCATCTGCTCACCGGCGGTGCCGACGAAGAAGATGGAGGCCAGAACCATGGTGGCAACGATTGTCACCGCATAGGTTTCAAACAGATCGGCCGCCATGCCCGCGCAGTCACCCACGTTGTCGCCCACATTGTCGGCGATGGTTGCGGGGTTGCGGGGGTCATCTTCGGGAATGCCTGCTTCGATCTTGCCGACGAGGTCACCGCCCACATCCGCACCCTTGGTGAAGATGCCGCCGCCGAGACGCGCAAAGATTGAGATGAGCGAGGCGCCAAAGCCAAGCGCCACAAGCGCATCAATCACCTGACGTGAATTGGCTGCATGGCCCAGCGTATCCGTGAGCACCGTGTAGTAAACGGCCACACCCAGAAGCGCGAGACCGGCCACCAGCATGCCGGTGACGGCACCTGACTTGAACGCAATGTTGAGACCAGCGGCCAGACTTTCAGATGCCGCCTGCGTGGTACGCACATTGGCGCGCACGGAGACGATCATGCCGATATAGCCGGCAAGGCCCGACAAAATGGCGCCGGACGCAAAGCCGATCGCCGTCAGCATGCCGAGCAGCCACCAGACGATGGCAAAGATCACCACGCCGACAACGGCCACGGTTGAGTATTGACGGTTGAGGTAGGCCGCAGCGCCTTCCTGAATTGCGCCTGCAATTTCCTGCATGCGCGCATTGCCGGCACTGGCCGCCAGCACTGAGCGGATCGCCCAAGCACCGTAGACCAGCGACAGAGCGCCAGCGGCCAGAATGGCCATCATGGTATTACTCATAATTCGGAATGTTCCCCTGAATAGGTCTGCCGGAAGCCCGGCAGCCAATCTATTGGTTTGTAGTTTGACGGGAAAAACCCAGTTGAGCCCCCACCGAACCGCATCCGGTGACAGCCAATCCCTCCCCGCCTTGATGCCGCCACAATGCCAAAGCCGCCGGGCCAACGCAACCGGCGTTAACGCATTCTGCCGGACCCAAGAAACCGCTGAATTGCTATGCTTACAGGCCTGTCAGGTCGCTTTGAAGGCCATCCACGACCAAGCAACGCCCGCAGCCCGATTGGCGGCCTGAATCGACTCGGTACGTCGGATGAAGGTAAGCGCCAGTCCATATTGGCTTGCCAGGTCCTGCGTCTCCGTGTCCGAGGAGGCATAAACCGGCCTGTCCGGCGCGCCGGGACCGTGGCGAACGGACATAATCAGCATTGCACCCGGTGCCATTAGCCCTGCCAGACTGCCCATCGCGGCAGCGCGATCTAATGTCTCAACATGCTGCCAAACGGCACTGAGCAGCACGAAATCAAAGGCTTCCCCAAGGTCTCTCGTCGTTTGAAGCTGTGGCAGCGTATCATCGAGCCATCGGATTCCGGTGTCCGGGTAACTGGCCGCCGCAGCCTTCCTGAACGCGCGAACGGGTTCACTCGCCGTGACCCGATGACCATTTGATGCAAACCAGGCTGGGTTTCGCCCTGTGCCCGCGCCCACATCAAGGACCCGGCACGGTATTGTGGGTAGCAAATGGGATACGGGCTTCAGCAGCACGTCAGTAGGGATGGCCTCGAATCGAGGGATCAACTCAGCCGCCGCTGCTTCATATCCATCAATCACGGCATTGGGCATCCGCCGACTGTCCCTCTCTGTGCTGGACCAAGGGTAGGCGATTCGCCGGGCCCGCATAAAAGCGTCTGCTTTTCAGAAATGCCGGTAGCCGGGGGTCGGAAGATCAAGGGCCGCACCGTCGGTATCAAGAACCGTCACGTCTCCGGGGGTCCCTGATACCAGCTGCCCGATCCGGGTCAGCGGCGTGTCCGCCTGACCAGACGCCGCCGCAATCGCATCCGAAGCGCTGGCCGGGGCGGCAAACAGAATTTCATAATCATCGCCCGCGCCCAGAAGAGACAGATGCAGCGCCTTGTCTTTCTTCACAAGGCGCGTGGCGGATGACGAGAGCGGCACACGGTCGAACTCAATCCGTGCGGCAAGCCCGGAGGCTTCGGCCATATGGCTGGCATCGGCCACAAGACCGTCCGACACGTCGAGGGCGGCGGTTGCAAAATTTGACAAGGCACGTCCGAACTCAGCCCTTGGCTGCGGCAGGCGATACCGCTCTTCAAGCCGCGTGCGGATGCCAAGAGCCACCGTTCCAAGATCACCGCGCAGGATTTTGAGGCCAAGCCCGGCGTCACCGATGGTGCCGGTGACGTAAAGGTTATCCCCCGCCTGCGCCCCGCTGCGCAGGACAATTGTCCGGCGTCCCACATGGCCAAAAGCTGTAAGGGAGAATGTGTCGGGGCCGGGCGTGCGCACCGTATCGCCGCCGATCAGCGCCATGCCATAGGTCTCGAGATCTTCGGCCAGCCCGGCAGCGAAAGCCTCAATCCACGCAATATCACGGTCACTATTGAACGCAGCGGCAAGAAGGCAGCTATCCGGCACAGCGCCCTTGGCCACAAGGTCCGACACGTTGACGCGGATCAGCTTGCGGGCAATCAGGTCCGGCGGATCATCGGGCAGAAAATGCACACCCGCGACGATCATGTCCTTGGTGACGCAGCTCTGCTTGCCAGGCTCCGATGGCGGCACCAAAGCCACATCGTCGCGCAGGCCAAAGCCGTGGGCCTCGTCGGACAGGGGCGCGAACAGGCGCCGTATGAGAGAAAATTCTGTGTCAGGCAAATCTGACACGGGCGTCAGGCCTTATCCGACGTCTTTGGGTCCGACGTCTTTGAATCCAGCGTCTCGGCTCCCAGCAGCTCGCGCGCCAACCGGTCGAGCACTGCATTCACCACCTTGGGTTCGTCGCCATCAAAGAAGGCATGCGCAACGCTGACATACTCATTGATGACAGCCTTGGGCGGCACATCCGACCGGCCATAGATTTCAAATGACCCTGACCGCAGGATCGCCCGCAGCGTGGCGTCCAGACGCGGCAACCGCCAGCCTTTTGCCAGCGCACCGTCAATCGCCGGATCAAGTTCCGCCTGCCGCTCGACAACACCGCGCACGATGGATTCAAAGAAATCCGGATCCGCAGGCGCATCATCGGAGAGTTCGGCCGCCGTCTCGCCGTCATAGGTCCGGCCAAGACGTGAAGCACGGAATTCAGCAATCACATCGCCAATGTCGGCGCTACCGATATCCATCTGGTAGAGCGCCTGCACGGCAGCAAGCCGCGCATTGCTGCGCGCTTCGTGAAGCTCTGTCGTCTGCGCTTTGGCGCTCAAAGTCCGTCCACCTTCATTTTCCGCTTGTGGGCAATCATCGCAAGAGCCGCTGCGGCCGCGCCGCCGCCCTTGTTCTTGTCGTCCACCTTGGCGCGGGCCCAAGCCTGCGCCTCGTTCTCAACCGTCTGGATGCCATTGCCAAGGGCAAGGGCATGTTCGACGCAAAGGTCCATAAGCGCCCGTGCGCTTTCAAATGCAACAATATCGAAATGCGCCGTTTCGCCACGGATCACACAGCCAAGGGTCACAAAGCCATCATAATGCGTCTGGCGGCCGGTAACAGCCATGGCCCGCAGGGCATAAACGACAGCAGCCGGGATCTCCAGAACGCCGGGCACTTCCATACGCTCATAGGTGCCGTTCTGCGCCTCAATCTCGGCAATGGCACCGCGCGCCATTTCATCGGTCAGCTCAGGATAAAAGCGGGCTTCGATAATCAGAATGTGGGGATGCTTCTTGCTCATTTCGCAGCCCCCGTCTTCACGCTCTTGCCGTCGGAGATACGCCGCTGACCGACGATCTCAAGCCCGTAGCCCTCGATGCCGACGATTGTCAGGTTTGGCGAATTGGACAAAAGCTCCATTTGGCGCACGCCCAGATCCAACAATATCTGCGCGCCGATACCATATTCGCGCAATCGCTGGGGACCGGATTCGTGACGACCTTTACCTTCCGCATGCAGCATGTCCGATACAATGGTGGCTTCGGTATCGCGGATGATCACGATGACACCGCGGCCTTCCTCGGCAATCACCTTCATACTGTCTTCGATGAGCGACGAGCGCCCGCCAGTGCCATGCAGAATGTCGTCGAACACATTGATGGCATGCATCCGCACCAGAACAGGTTCCGGCGTAGAGATATCGCCCTTGACCAAAGCCAGATGTTCCGCATGCTGAACTTTATTCTGATAAACCATCAGCTGAAACTCGCCACCGGCTTCACTGACAAACGGCTTGTCGATGGCCCGGTGCATGAAATTGTCATGCTTGCGGCGATAGGCGATGAGGTCAGCGATGGTCGCAACCTTAAGATTGTGCAGCTGCGCAAACTGAACGAGGTCCGGCAGGCGGGCCATGGTGCCGTCATCATTCATGATCTCGCAGATAACGCCTGCCGGGTTGAGGCCCGCAAGCCGCGAAATATCAACGGCAGCTTCCGTATGCCCGGCACGCACCAGCACGCCACCCTGACGCGCTACCAGCGGGAACACATGGCCCGGCGTTGCGATGTCCGTGTAGTTCTTGGTGGGGTCAATCGCCACGGCAATGGTGTGGGCGCGGTCATGGGCGGAGATGCCCGTGGTGACGCCTTCGCGCGCTTCAATCGAGATGGTGAAAGCTGTTTGATGCCGCGACTGGTTATGCGCCGACATCAATTCAAGATTGAGCTGTGAGGCCCGCTCTTCGCCCAGTGCCAGGCAGATCAGCCCACGGCCATATTTGGCCATGAAGTTGACCGCATCCGGCGTTGCCATCTGTGCAGGGATAATGAGGTCGCCCTCATTCTCACGGTCTTCCGCATCCACAAGAATGAACATCTTGCCGTTGCGTGCGTCCTCGATCACATCCTCGATCGGCGACAGGTAATTTGTAAATTCGCTCATTTGTGCTCCTTGGCACCCGCTCTTTTTCTGATTGCTCTAGGCTGGCGTTTTGCCGAAATGGCTCTGCGTTAGACGGGCCACATAGCGCGCCAGCATGTCGATTTCCAGATTAACCGGATCGCCCGGCGAAAGATCGCCAAGGGTTGTCTGGGTCTGGGTATGGGGAATGATGTTGACGCCGAAGGTCTCGTCACAGACTTCGTTGACGGTCAGGGAGATGCCGTCAATGGTGATGGAGCCTTTGGGCGCAATGTAAGGCATCAGGTCTGCCGGGGCCTTGAAGGTGAGCCGCCAGCTGTCGCCCTCGGGTACGGTGCTGACAAGACTGCCAACGCCGTCCACGTGGCCGCTGACAATGTGACCGCCAAGCTCGTCGCCAGCTTTAAGCGCGCGCTCAAGATTCATCCGCGTGCCGACGGCCCAAGACCCAAGCCTGGTGTGGGTCAGCGTCTCAGCTGATGCTTCGACATCGAACCAGGAGGTCTTGTCGTCAACCCTGCCCTTGTCGATCACCGTCAGGCAGGCACCCGAACAGGCGATGGATGCACCAAGTGCCATCGTCGCCGCTTCATACTTCGTATGGATGCGAAACCGCGTGTCGCCGCGCGTCTCAACTTCAGCGACAGAGCCTATATCTGTGATAATGCCGGTAAACATGTCAGGCTCCACTATTCACGCGCAGGCTTGTAAGGACGTCTTCGCCAAGCGCTGTCACCGCCAACCGCTCAAAGCCTGCATCAAGATCAATCTCGTCGAGGCCAAGCGCTGCAATGGCCGAATACCCGTCGTCACCAATAATCTTGGGCGCCTGGAACCATTCGATCCGGTCCACCAACCCGTCGCGCATCAGCGAAGCGGCAAGACGCGCACCGCCTTCGACCAGCACACGGGTAATGCCGCGCGCAGCCAGCAGCGCCATGCCCTTGGTCATATCCATGTGATTGTCGGGTCCAAGCGGCACATTGATGAGTTCGACGCCCTGCTCTTCAAACGCTTTCGCCCGATCCTTGTCCGCATCTTCACGGGTCAGAAGGATGACGCGAATATCGTTGGCGCTGCGCACAAGCTTGGATGTCAGCGGCAGCCGCAGCCGGCCATCCGCAACCACGCGAATGGGGGAACGATGGGCAAGCCCCGGCAGGCGGCAGGTCAACTGCGGATCATCGACAATGGCGGTGGCGCTGCCGACCATGATCGCGTCCGCCTGGGCGCGCATCAGGTGGGTGCGCTCGCGCGCCATCTGGCCGGTAATCCAGTGGCTCTTGCCACTGTGGGTCGCGATCTTGCCATCAAGGGTAGAGGCAATCTTCAGCGTCACCATGGGGAGCTTTGCTTTTGTCGCGCGGAAAAAGCCTTCATTGAGGACGCGCGCGTCATTTTCGAGCACACCAACCACAACGTCGATGCCGGCATCGCGCAGCATCGCAATGCCCTTGCCGTCTACACGCGGATCATCATCCGTACACGCCACAACCACACGGGCGACGCCCGCGTCTATCAGTGCCTGAGCGCATGGCCCGGTCTTGCCGGTATGGGCGCATGGCTCAAGGGATACATACACGGTAGCACCGCGTGCCTTGTCTCCGGCGCGGGCCAGAGCACCAGTTTCCGCATGCGGGCGGCCACCGGGTTGCGTCCAGCCGCGCCCGACAATCAACGGGGTTTCTTCTGAGGGTGAAACGATGACACAGCCAACAGCCGGATTAGGCGCAACCTCACCGAGCCCGCGCGCGGCAAGCGTCAACGCCACCCGCATGAAGCGGGTATCCGTTGCAGCTTGTGCCTGTGCTGATGAAACTGTTGCCATGCCATTTTTCCAAAGGCCGTAAAGCCCGGCACTGCCGTGCCGGGGGTTCCGGTGGCAGCGCCCTAGTCGTTCTCGCCAATCGTATCCAGCGGATCATTGAGACCGCCAAGGAATTTCTCGAAATCCTTCGCTTCCCGGAAATTCCGGTAAACGGAGGCAAACCGCACATAGGCCACTTCATCCAGCAGCTTCAGGCGTTCCATAATCAACTCGCCAACCATCGAGGCCGGAATGTCTGCTTCGCCGGTGCTTTCAAGCTCCCGGACAATGCCCGACACCATACGCTCCACCCGTTCGGGCTCAACAGGACGTTTGCGCAAGGAGATTTGCAGCGACCGCACCAGCTTGTCGCGGTCAAACGGTTCGCGCTTGCCGTTGCGCTTGACGACCGTTAGATCGCGAAGCTGCACGCGCTCAAAAGTGGTAAACCGTGCTCCGCAGGCCGGGCAAAACCGCCGCCGCCGGATCGCAGCCGCATCTTCCGTCGGCCGTGAATCCTTAACCTGCGTATCCTCGTTGCCGCAAAACGGGCAGCGCATGGCCCCTGTCCCCTATTGTTGTGGTTCTGTCTGTTGGTTATCGCTGCTAGCCGTAGATCGGGAAGCGCGCGCACAGTTCGAGTACACGCTTCTTGACCGACGCCTCAACGGCTGAATTATCGTCCGGATTGGCCACCAGCCCATCCAGCACTTCGGTGATGAGATCGCCGATCAGGCTGAACTCGGCAACGCCGAACCCGCGCGTCGTCCCCGCAGGCGTGCCCAAGCGGACGCCGGACGTCACCATCGGCGGCTCAGGATCAAACGGCACCCCGTTCTTGTTGCAAGTGATGTGAGCGCGCTCTAGCGCTGCTTCAGTCACCTTGCCGTTAAGGCCCTTGGGCCGCAGATCAACAAGCATCAGATGGCTATCCGTACCGCCGGAGACGATATCAACGCCGCCCTTCTGCAGTGAGGCGGCCAGCGCACGGGCATTCTCAACCACGTTGCGGGCATAGATTTTAAAGTCCGGCTTCAGCGCTTCACCGAAGGCGACGGCCTTGCCGGCGATCACATGCATCAACGGGCCGCCCTGAATGCCCGGGAAGATCGCGGAATTGATCTTCTTGGCCAGCGCCTCATTGTTGGTGATGATCATGCCGCCACGCGGCCCGCGCAGGGTCTTGTGGGTGGTGGTGGTGCACACATCCGCGAAAGGGACCGGGCTGGGATAAACGCCGCCCGCCACCAGGCCCGCGAAATGCGCCATATCCACCATCAGGAAGGCGTCGATCTCGTTGGCAATGTCGCGGAATTTCTGGAAGTCGATGACCGGTGAATAGGCTGAGCCGCCGGCGATGATGAGTTTGGGCTTATGCTCGCGAGCAAGGGCCGCGACTTCATCATAATCGATATGACCATCCTGCTTGCGCACGCCGTATTGTACGGCGTTGAACCACTTGCCGGACTGGTTCGGCTTGGCGCCATGGGTGAGATGGCCACCGGCATCAAGGCTCATGCCCAGAATGGTGTCGCCAGGCTTGATCATCGCCATCATGGCGCCCTGATTGGCCTGGCTGCCTGAATTGGGCTGCACATTAGCGAACTTGCAGTCGAACAGCCGCTTGGCCCGCTCGATCGCCAGCACTTCCACTTCATCAACAAATTCGCAGCCACCGTAATAGCGGCGGCCGGGATAGCCCTCGGCGTATTTGTTGGTAAGGACGGATCCCTGCGCTTCAAGCACCGCGCGGCTGACGATATTCTCCGACGCGATCAGCTCGATCTGCGTCTGCTGGCGTTCCAATTCGCGCCCAATTGAGGCGGCAATATCCGGGTCAGCTTCCGCCAGGCTACGGGTGAAATACCCGTCAGGAGCGGAACTATCGTTGGCGGTGTCGTGAAGCGACATGGGCAGCCCTCAATTTCAAGCGTCTGGCAAAGCACATCCGGCCTGATCCAGCCGGTTTTCAGTGCAGGAGTTAAGCCGGATGCAGCGGCGAGGCAAGCACCTGCGGAACACACCTGCTTTGCGCATATCTTGTGCGTAGATGGCAGGTCTACCACATCCCGGAGGGTGCGCCCATCTCAACCGTAGGGCAGCACTGGAAAAGTGCGCCGGATACGCCATGTGAATACAACCAAGTACACCGGACAGGCGACAATTTACGCCCGGTTAGCTTTGCTTGCCTGTATATTCAAACAACTGAAGAGAGTGCTTGCGTGTGCGCCCCTATCTCACTATACGCTTCCAAAGAACTAAGAATTGTGCCCTGAAGGAACAGCCAAAATATGAGTGATTACGACAAAGACTTGGATATTATCGATCGCGAAGAAGTTGTTCGGCTGACGGCAGAAGTTATTGCTGCGTATGTCAGCAATAATGAGCTTTCACCTTCCGAGTTGCCTGAATTGATTCGCTCAGTTCACGCATCACTTGGCGGCATCGGCGGAGTCGAGGAACAGGCTCCGGCTGAAAAGCAGAAGCCTGCCGTTCCGGTGAAACGTTCAGTCACACCCGACTACATTGTTTGCCTGGAAGACGGCAAGCGGCTCAAAATGCTTAAGCGCTATTTGCGGTCGCATTACGACATGTCGCCGGAAGACTACCGCGCCAAATGGAACCTGCCCGCCGACTACCCGATGGTGGCGCCGAATTATTCCAAGCAGCGCTCGCAGTTCGCCAAGGATATCGGCCTTGGTACCGGTGGCCGTGGCGGTCGGGGCCGTCGCTAGACCACAGCGACACCGCTGAAACCAACAAGGCGCTGACCCAATCGGGTCAGCGCCTTTTCTTTATCTCAGCCTTGTCCGCCATCACCTTGTCGAGCTTGCGCCGGGCAATGCGCTCCAGGTCCGATTGCATGACACGGGAATCCCCAACGATCGATACTTCCGTGCCGCTTGCCTCGTGGATTGCACTGACCTTGATATAGGCGCCGCGCGGGATGAACTCGAAGATCACCCCTGCCCTGACGCCACCTGAATTACGAGGCCGCCGGGGCGCACCCATCGGTCAGGCAGCCCATCGTTCGATCTTGAGCTCACGCCACACCTGATCAACCGCATCCACCAAAGTGGCAATCTTGCCATCATCATGAGCGGGTGACGGCGTGAAACGCAGACGCTCCAAACCGCGCGGCACTGTGGGATAGTTGATCGGCTGCACATAGATATTGTGCGCCTCAAGCAACCGGTCCGAGACCGCCTTGCAGGCCACCGGATCACATACCATCACCGGCACGATATGGCTGGGCGTATCAAGCACCGGCAAGCCGACTTCCTTGAACGCGGCTTTGAGCTTTGCAGCCTGACGCTGATGCATCTCGCGCTCAACATTGCTGGCCTTGAGATGGCGCACACTGGCAAGCGCGCCCGCCGTCAGTGACGGCGCAAGCGATGTCGTAAAGATGAAACTCTGCGCATAGGAGCGCACCACATCGACCACTTGCGCGGAGGCGGCGATATACCCGCCCATGACGCCGAACGCCTTGGCCAATGTGCCTTCAATAATGTCCACCTTGTCGAGCACGCCGTCACGATCAGCGATGCCGCCGCCGCGTTGGCCGTAGAGGCCCACCGCATGCACTTCATCGAGATAGGTCAGCGCGTTGTACTTTTTGGCGAGGTCGCAGGTGGCGCCAATGTCAGCGATGTCGCCATCCATGGAATAGACGCTTTCAAACGCCACAATCTTTGGCAGCGCCGGATCCGTCTCCGCAAGCAGCTCCTCGAGATGCTCAAGGTCATTGTGTCGGAAGATGCGCTTGGGTCCGCCCCCATGGCGGATGCCTTCGATCATCGAGGCGTGGTTCAACTCGTCAGAAAAGATCACGCAGCCCTTGAGCACACGCGCGAGACTTGAGAGCGTCGCCTCATTGGCCACATAGCCGGAGGTGAACAGCAACGCTGCTTCCTGCTGATGCAGGTCGGCAAGCTCGCGCTCAAGCGCAACATGATAGTGGTGAGTACCGGCAATGTTACGCGTGCCACCTGAGCCTGCACCGGTCGTGTCGATGGCGGTGTGCATGGCGGCGAGCACATCGGGGTGCTGGCCCATGCCAAGATAATCGTTGGAGCACCACACTGTGATGTTGCCGTCGAGAATGCCGTCAACATAGCGCTTAGCGGCGGGAAACGCGCCCTGCTGGCGCTCAAGTTCCGCGAAAACACGATAACGCCCTTCGGCACGCAACGTGTCGAGAGCTCCCTGAAAGGCCAAGTCGTAATCAATCCGGTTCATGTGCCGGCCCTCCGTCTTGCCTCGTAAGCGCGATTAGGGGTGCTGCTTCAAAGGTGACGCGTTACTGTCCCAGCCCGATTGCCGGGAATGTCTATTCAATTTAGGGCACGTAGCCCTTCTCCGCAAAGTGCGGATTGCCGCAGGAAAATGGGGGCCAATGGCCCTTATGTCCAGAGGCCACGCTCCTGAAGCACCTGTTTCAGCACCGCCGGACGGTCTGTCATCAGCCCGTCAACGCCCATATCCAGCAGCCGGTTCATCTCATCCGGGTCGTCAATCGTCCAGATATGCACCTGTAAACCGGCTTTATGGGCGCGATCCACCATGGACTTATTGCCCAATGTGAACCCCGACTGGATCACCGGAATTTGCGCGCACCCAACGGCCGAAAAGCCGCCCATCGGCAGGCCCCAGGCTGAAAACCGCAATCGTGCGGTGCCCAACGGTCCAAGGCTGGTGCACAGCTTTGGTCCCAGCGCATCACGCATCCGTTGCAGCCGCTTGTCGGAAAATGAACCGATGCAGACCCGCTCGACAGCCCCGGTCCGCTTGATCGCCTCAATCAGTGGTTCGACGCAGGCATCATGCTTCGGATCAATATTGAAGCGCGCATCGGGAAACGCCGCAATCAGGTCCTCCAAAAGCGGGATCGGCTCCTGACCCCCAATCCGCGCCGGTTTGACGGCTGCGTAATCCAGCTCCTCGATGGCGCCTTGATGGTTCGTGACCCGGTCCAACCGGTCATCATGGAACGACAGCAGCACCCCGTCGCGGGTCGCATAGGCGTCGGTCTCAAGATAGGTGAAGCCCATTTCCACCGCGGCCTGAAACGCCGCCATGGTGTTTTCAGGAAAATCCACAGCACCGCCGCGATGCGCGAAAGCCAGAACCCCGGAATGTTCGAGGAAGGCGAATTTGGCAGGCCGAGTCACTGAAAGATTGGTCATGATGCCCGCAGTCTACAGAGCGGCACGCCGCCCGTCGCGCTGGTAAATGTCGTCACGGAAATTGACGACGCCATGCTCATCCACCCATGCGGTGAGGTAGAGAATATAAACCGGCACAGTCTCTTTGAGATAGATGTCCTTGCGCTTGCCACTCTTCACCATGGCATCAACGCGCTTGCGGTCCCAACCCTGCTCGCTCAGCAACCAAGTGGTCAGGTCGTGCACATCCTGCACCCGCACGCAGCCCGACGAGTTGGCGCGCACATTACGACCGAACAGGCTCTTTGACGGCGTGTCATGCAGATAGACCGCATGCGGATTAGGAAAATGGATCTTGACCGTGCCCAGCGAATTGCGCGGGCCGGGCTCCTGACGGAACAAGAATGACTTGCCGGTGGCGGCATTCCAGTTGACCGTCGCCGGATTGACCTCGCTGCCGCCATAGCCGCGATACACCTTCATTCTGAGACGCTTGAGATAACTCGGGTCGCGCCGCACCTGCGGGAGAATATCCTTCTCCGCAATCGACTGCGGCACATGCCAATAAGGGTTGAAGGCAAGGAAGGTAATCTTGCTGGTGTATTCCGGCGTCTGCCTGGAAACCTTGCCGATCACCACACGATGCCGGCGCTGAACAACACCGTCTGACACCGCTTCAAGTTTTTGACCGGCAATGTTCACGAAGATATAGCGGCGCCCCAGATTGGTGGAGAGCTTGTTGATGCGATCCAGATTGCGTTCCAGCACCGCCAGACGCGACCGCGCGGACACGTTCAGCGCCTCCAGTGTGCGGTCACCGACAACACCATCCGGCAGCAACCCATTGCGCGCTTGAAAGCGCTGCACGCCACGCGTCACGACCGCATCAAATACGGTCGGATTGCCCGACGACCCATCAAGGTCGCCGGTGGAAATCAAACGCTGGCGCAGCAACGGCACGCGCTCGGCGTCAATGACATCTTCTTCAAGACGCACACCGCCGGGAATTTTTGTCCAGCCACCCCACTCGACAATGTTCTTGTACATGGAGATGGCGCGCAGCAGCGGCCAGTAGCCCGCGTCGCCAAGGGTCGGCGCATCGGATGCCGGGCCCGAAGCATTCTCAAACTCTTCAATCCGGCGCGGGGCTTCCCACGGATCGATCCAGTCGACCGCCCACGGATCATCGACAAATGTCGAGCTGGGGGATGCGGGTGCTGGTGCGCTGGATGACGCAGGCGTATCGCTGAAGACATCATAGGAGCGCGCGGTCTCTGCCTGGGCGCCCGTGAAAGCAAACGCACCTGTCGCGATGACCGACAGGCCAAGCAGCACAGATCTGAACAGCGTGCGTCTCAAAACGATACAATCCCAATTCCAAAAGGCGGCAGGCCGGGGGGAAACCCTCAGAATTATACCTGCAGATGCAAGCATCACTCCATCTTTCCGCCATCGCGGCAGCACCCGATACAGCAATCGGACTTTACCCCCGATCCCCTTAATATGCGCGATAGAACACCCTAAAAACCCGCCCGCAACCACCTAAAACCGCTCAAAGAGGCGTTATCACGCTTTATCGGGTTGGGTCCGGCGCTGTTTTTGCTAGGCTTGCCTGCTATCCGCCGCAAAGAGCGGGAGCCAGGACACCCCGAGGAAACAACGAGGCCGGTTTGACAGCTCTTGAACTCATAGCGCTTAACCTTGCGGTGATCGGCACCGTTGTCGGCGTGCTCTGGCTGATCAGCCTGCGGCTGCATGATGTCAGCTTCATTGACGCGTTCTGGCCGGTCGGTTTCGGCGTTGTTGCCTGGACCACCTATATCGCCGTCGCCGCACAGCATCCGCGCGCACTGCTGCTTTTGGGCTTCACGTCATTGTGGTCGATCAGGCTTGGCACCTATCTGCTGTCGCGCTGGAAGCACGAGCCGCATGAAGACAAACGTTATCAGGCCATGCGCCGCAAGGACCCAAAATTCACCTTCACCAGCCTCTACAAGGTATTCGGCCTGCAAGGCGTTCTGATCGTGCTTGTGGGTGTGCCCGTGATGTTCGGCATCGCCAATGCCACAGCTCCACTAGGGTGGCTGGACGCTTTGGGCGTGCTGCTCTTCTCTGCGGGATTCATGTTTGAATCGATCGCCGACAGCCAGCTTTCCGCCTTCAAACGCAAAACGGATAATGTGGGCAAAGTTTTACAAACCGGCCTGTGGGCCTGGTCCCGCCACCCGAACTATTTCGGCAATACGTTGATCTGGTGGGGGTTGTTCGCCATTGCGGTATCGGACCCGCAAAACATCTGGACCTTTGTTGGTCCCGCCATCATGACCTGGCTGATCATCAAGGTCTCAGGTGCGGATCTGCTGGAGCGCGGGCTTCATCGTTCGAAGCCGGGATATGAAGCCTATGTCTCGCGCACCAGCAAATTCATTCCGCTGCCGCCGCGCACCGGGCGTGCACGGCAGCAAAGTCTTTAGCTGCTACAGCCGGTAGCGGATCTGGTCGGTCCAGAAACGCTCAAGCCGGCGCAGCGACGTGTTCATCGTTTCAAGATCATTCTCGTCCACCTCGCCCACCGGCTTCAGTGACAGCAGGTGACGGCCATAAAGCTCATCGACCAGGGACTTAATCTCAAGACCCTTGTCCGTCAGGCTGACACGCACGGAGCGGCGGTCAGCTTCTGAACGCTTGTGATGGATATAGCCCGTATCCACCAGCTTCTTGAGATTGTAGGACACGTTGGAGCCAAGATAGTGACCGCGCGTGCGCAGTTCACCGGCCGTCAGTTCCGCGTCGCCGATATTGAACAACAGCAGTGCCTGCACACTGTTGATCTCATCGCAGCCAATGCGGTCCAACTCATCCTTGATGACGTCGAGCAAGCAGCGATGCAGCCGCTCCACGAATGTCAGTGCCTCAAGATACTGGGTTTTGAGGAGCTCAAGCTCACTCAGATTGGGCCCCCCAGCGTCGTCCTTTACTGCAAGCGCTGAATTCGTGCTCATAGATACTCTCCCGGCTTCTACGTTACTGTCCAACCATTCTGGTCGGGAATTGTTTCGAACTCGTCTGAAATTTACCGGCACCGCATTAAGGAAGCGCGAAATCGCCGGCTCAAACTAACTAAAATTGTCATCAAATTTATGCGGCCACAGTCCTCGCTTTTGGACTGGCCGTGGTCTGGGTCATCACCCCGGAAATGATTGCATAGGCCTCAGCCCAGGCGGCGCGCACGTCCGGTGTGAAGTCATCACCCTGTACATGCTCCAGCGCCCACAAAAGCGCTTCGCCCATATGTTCGTATTGTTCCGGGACAACGCCATAACCCACATGGCGCCCACCAAGGGACTGCGCGGTAGGTAGTATGGTTTGCGGATCCTTAAGACCCCTCACCAGCGTCGCCAGCATCGACATAAACTTGCGGCCCTGATCCGGGCTGCTGGCATTGAACAACGGCCGGATCTCAGGTGGGATATCGAACAGACGCCCATAGAAAAGCTCCGCCGTGGTTTCCGAGATCGGAACCACGCGGGCAAAACTATGCTGCAAAAGCTCAACCTGCTCCGGTGTCATAAAATCGGTCCCCAAGAATTAGTTAGGGGACTTAAGTATCAGAGAGACGTGAACACCAGCTTAGCAAACGGGAGCTCATGGTTAGGGAAAGGTTATAGATCGCCGCGCAGCAGCTTGATGATGCCGGAAAAATCAACACCATCTTTGCCCGCCGCTTCCATCAACCCGTACAGCGACGCCGCCTCATTGCCGAGCGGTGTTGGCGCCTTCGACTGGGCAGCGGCCTCCTGCGCCAGTCGCAAATCCTTAAGCATCATACCCGCCGCAAACCCTGGCTTGTACTCATTGTTGGCAGGTGATGCAGGCACCGGTCCTGCTGCGGGACAGTAGCTTGTCATCGACCAGCACTGACCTGATGCGGTCGATGAAATGTCGAAAAAGGTCTGCGCATCAAGGCCGAGTTTCTCAGCCAGATTGAACGCCTCAGCGGTGCCGATCATGGAAATGCCCAGCAACATATTGTTGCAAATCTTGGCTACCTGTCCGTTACCTGCCCCGCCGGCGTGAAAGATATTCTTACCCATCTTCTCAAGGATCGGCTTTGCGCGGGCAAAAGCATCAGCCTCACCGCCAACCATGAAGGTAAGCGTACCGGCCTGCGCACCGCCGACACCCCCGGAGACCGGCGCATCGACCATTGCCAGATCTTTGTCGGCCGCCAGTCCCGCCACCTTGCGGGCCGTCGCAACGTCGATGGTTGAGCTGTCGATCAGCAGTGTGCCTTTGTCCGCACAGGCAAGAACACCCTCATCACCACCATAGACCGCTTCTACGTGGCGGCCCGCCGGCAACATGGTTACGACAATCTCAACGCCTGCGGCGGCATCCCCGGCACTGGCTGCAACCGATGCCCCGGCTGACCTGAGCGTTGCAACCGCATCGGCACTGAGGTCGAACACAGTGACGTCATGACCCGCCTTGAGCAGATTAAGCGCCATCGGCCCGCCCATATTGCCAAGCCCTATAAATCCGATTTTCGCCATTTGGCCCTCCCCGGCCCGGCCTCAGCCGAGCTTGATGTCACCGCCCTCAGCGGGCGCAAAAATAGTCTGGATGTCAGCGTCACTCACCGCTGCAAGCGTGTCCGGCTGCCAGTTGGGCGCGCCGTCCTTATCGATGATGGTGGCGCGCACGCCCTCGTAAAAATCATGCCCCTTCATGATGCGCGACACGATGCGGTATTCCATGGTCATGCAGGTGCGAAAGTCGGCCTTCACCCCGTCACGCATCTGCCGGTAAGCAACCTTGAGACTGGTTGGCGATTTTGTGCGAATGGTCGCCGCCTGCTTGGTCGCCCATTCGCCGCCGTCGGCATCAAGCGCTGTGAGAATATTCTCGACGCTGGTACCGCTAAACAACCGGGCGATGTCCGCCTGCAGAGGTTCAATGGCGGCGTCTCCCGGAGGCGTTGCATGGGCCGCCAGCACGTCATCCACATCAATGCCCGGTGCACTTAGCGCAGCTTCCAGCGCATCCAACCCGTCGCTTGCCGTGTGGTGCGTGGCGATACCTGCAAAGAGCGCATCCGCACCCTTCAGGCGCGCGCCTGTCAGCGACAGCCACATACCGGTTTCACCCGGCGTGCGCGGGAGAAAATACGTACCGCCTACATCCGGGAACAGGCCGATGCCGGTTTCCGGCATGGCAAACATCAGGCGCTCGGTCGCAATCCTGTGTGATCCGTGTACGGATACACCGACACCGCCGCCCATGGTGATACCATCCATGAGAGCGATATAGGGTTTTGGATATTCCTTGATGAAGACATTGAGTTTGTACTCTTCTTCGTAGAACCCGACGGCCAGCGGATCACCCGAGGTGCCCCAGTCATACAGCGCGCGAATATCGCCACCGGCACAAAAGGCGCGCTCGCCTTCCCCTTTGATGATGATGCGCTCAATCGCCGGATCATCCGCCCAGGCAATCAATTGGGGGTGCAGTGCGCGCACCATGCCAAGCGTCAGCGCATTGAGCGCCTTGGGCCGGTTCAGCGTGACAATGCCCGCTGCACCCTTCACCTCGAACAGAATTTCCGGGTCAGACATACCAATCAGTCCTTGAGCATTTCGCGCGCGATGATAACCCGCATGATTTCGTTGGTGCCTTCAAGGATCTGATGCACCCGCACATCGCGCAGATGCCGCTCCAGCGGATAGTCCTTCAAATACCCGTAACCGCCATGAATTTGCAGCGCCTCGTTGACGACGCGGAAACCAACATCCGTCGCAAAGCGTTTGGCCATGGCGCAGTTCTTGGTGGCATCGGGCGATTTGGCATCAAGCTTGGTGGCGGCCTGCCGGAGCAATAACCGCGCTGCTTCAAGCTCGGTCTCCATGTCCGCGAGCTTGAACTGGGTTTCCTGAAACGCCGTCAGCGGCTTGCCGAATTGCTGCCGCTCTTTTGCATAATCAATAGCCGTCTCAAGCGCCACCTGTGCCGTCCCGAGCGAGCACGCGCCAATATTCAGCCGCCCGCCATCAAGCCCCATCATGGCAATCTTGAAGCCGTCACCTTCTTCGCCGATCAGGTTTTCAACCGGCACTCGCGCATCTTCAAAAATGACTGCTGCCGTAGGCTGCGAATTCCAGCCCATCTTGCGTTCAGGTGCCCCGAAGGAAAGCCCCGGCGTGCCCTTCTCGACGACGATGCACGAGACGCCGCCCGCGCCTGCGTCCCCCGTGCGGATCATGCAGACATATACATCTGACGTACCGGAGCCCGAGATAAATGCCTTGGAGCCGTTGATGACATAGTGGTCACCGTCGCGCACAGCTTTGGTTTTGAGCGATGCAGCATCCGACCCGGCACCCGGCTCGGTCAGGCAATAGCTTGCAACCAGCTCCATGGTGGTCAGACGCGGCAACCATTTGGCGCGCTGCGTGTCGTTGCCGAACCGGTCGATCATCCACGACGCCATATTGTGGATCGACATATAGGCGGCCGTGGACGTGCAGCCCTGCGACAGAGCTTCAAAGATCAGCGCCGCATCGAGCCGCGACAACCCGCTGCCGCCATGTTCTTCATTTACATAAATACCGGCAAAGCCCAGCGCCGCCGCCTTACGCATGGTGTCGACAGGGAAGATCGCGTCTGCATCCCACTGCGCCGCATGGGGTGCCAGCTCCTTGGCGGCAAAATCCCGCGCCATATCAAAGAAGGCGCGCTGCTCTTCGGTAAGCGCAAAATCCATGGGGTTTGGCCCTGTAAATGGTGTTTTTGTTGGCTCCGGGTGTAGCTAGGCCGCAGCCCTGCGTCAACGATTGCCGGGTGCGGCCTTCATCCACCTTGCCCAAAAAGCCCCTACATCTTATGCAGGATGCATGAGCACAAAACCCGACGCATCAAATATCCAGAATCTTGGCCCGCAGGCGGCGAATGCCGCAGAACATCTGGGCCCGGGCTACCCGGCCACGCGCCCGCGCCGCAATCGCAAAAGCGACTGGACCCGGCGGCTGACCGCAGAAAACGTGCTGACCACAGATGATTTGATCTGGCCGCTCTTCGTGATCGACGGCGACAACCGCCGCGCTGAAGTGGCCACCATGCCCGGCGTCAGCCGCCTGTCGGTCGACCTTGCGGTGGAAACCGCAGCGGAAGCCGCCGATCTGGGCATCCCGGTGATCGCCCTGTTCCCCTATACCGAACCCGGCCTGCGCGACGAGCGCGGCAGTGAGGGGCTAAACCCGCAAAATCTCGTCTGCGCCGCCACCCGCGAGATCAAGCGTCAGGTACCCGAGATCGGTGTCCTGTGCGATGTGGCGCTCGACCCTTACACCAGCCACGGCCATGACGGCCTGCTGGATGGCAACACCATCCTCAACGATGAAACCGTGGATGTGCTGTGCACTCAGGCGCTGGTGCAGGCCAATGCCGGCTGCGACATCATTGCGCCGTCGGACATGATGGACGGCCGCGTCGGCGCCATCCGCAAGGCGCTGGAAGGTGCCGGCCACACCGATGTTCAGATCATGGCCTATGCAGCCAAATACGCATCCGCCTTCTACGGTCCCTTCCGCGATGCGGTTGGCTCCGCGACCGCGCTGACCGGCGACAAACGCACCTACCAGATGGACCCCGCCAACAGCGAAGAAGCCCTGCGCGAAGTGGCGATGGACATCAAGGAAGGCGCCGACATGGTGATGGTCAAGCCGGGCATGCCCTATCTCGACATTCTCGCGCGCGTCAAAGACACCTTCCATATGCCCACCTTCGCCTACCAGGTGTCCGGCGAATACGCGATGCTGAAAGCCGCAGCCCTCAATGGCTGGCTCGACGGCGACCGCGTGATGATGGAAAGCCTGCTGGCCTTCAAACGCGCCGGTGCCAATGGCGTGCTGAGCTATTTTGCCAAGGACGTGGCAACGCGGCTGCGCGACGGGTAACGCCCTCACGATCGGCACTGCGAGTAGACCCCGGATCAAGTCCGGGGCTACGGGTGGATTGATATGCCCCCCCCCAATCCGTATCCCTCCGGCTTGACCGGAGGGTCCACTCGCATCGCCATGCGGTTTAACGCCAAAAACTTATCCCCGGTCTTCGCCCCACCCGTATCCTGTCCACTGACCTCGCGTTTTACCACGCAAGGTGCGCAGCGGGCCTGTCCCCGGTTTGCTGTGCGGGATGCGTTGCCATGGCGGCTTCGACCACCGGACAACGGACATTCGACATGGACATGAAGGACCGCTGTGGCAGCGTTTCCCCGTTTTGTCCCCCGACTTGCACGAAGATTGGCGTGTGAGGGCGATGCCGCATGGATTGTCCGGTTAAACCGGACAATGGCGCAGAAGTTTGGAGACAAAAATACACCGCCATCCTCCGGCTTGACCGGGGGATCCATGAGGCGGTGCGGCGAAGGCAGCCGGGCCTAGTCCTTGTTCAGCCGGGCGATGAGACTGGACGTATCCCAGCGGTTGCCACCCATGGCCTGCACTTCGGCGTAATAGCCGTCGACGATTTCAGTCACCGGAATATTTGAGCCATTCCGGGCGGCTTCGGCGAGACAGATGGAGAGGTCCTTGCGCATCCAGTCGACGGCAAAACCAAAATCAAACGCGCCCTTGTTCATGGTCTCCCAGCGGTTTTCCATCTGCCAGCTTTGCGCGGCGCCCTTGGAGATGACGTCAATGACCGCGGCCACATCCAGCCCGGCCTTCTGCGCAAAATGAATACCTTCGGACAGACCCTGCACAAGCCCGGCAATACAAATCTGGTTGACCATTTTTGTCAGTTGCCCCGAGCCTGCAGGGCCAAGCAGGCGCGACTGTTTGGCGTAGGCCGCCATCACCGGTTCGGCCTTGGCGTAGGACGCGTCATCGCCACCGCACATGATGGTGAGCTGGCCATTTTCAGCACCCGCCTGCCCGCCGGAGACCGGCGCATCGACAAAGCCCAGCCCAAGCTTTTCAGCTTCCGCCGAAAGTTCGCGGGCAACATCCGCCGACGCCGTTGTGTGATCCACAAAGACGCTGCCGGGCTGCATGGTGGCAAACGCGCCATCGGCCCCCAGCGTGACCGCGCGCACATCATCGTCATTGCCGACGCAGGCAAACACGATTTCAGCGTCCGCAGCAGCCTTGGCGGGCGTCCACGCGCCAGAGCCGCCATGGGACATCTTGTAGGCTTCGCGCCACTGCTTGGCCTTGATGGTGGTGCGGTTATAGACCGTCACCTGATGGCCTGCCTTGGCCAGATGTCCGGCCATTGGATAGCCCATGACGCCAAGCCCGATAAACGCAACGCGTGCCGCCATTTGGTATCTCCTGCTTTCAGCCTTATGTGTATTGCGGCACTAAACATGAAACCGCCTGCGACCGGAATACGTAAGCACAAACAAATAGTGCGCATATGGGGAGGCCGGACACCGTGACTGTCCAAGTGACTGCCAAAATTCTCCGCTGGAGTGCGATTGCAATCGCAACACTCCTGACGGTTCTGGTGCTTGTCGTTCTCAATCTTATGGGCCGCGCCGAGCGCGCGCTGCCGGACTATGCAGGCACACTCTCGCTCCCCGGTCTCGCTGCCCCCGTTGAAGTCATCCGCGACCAGTACGCGATCCCGCATATTTACGCGCAAAGCGACGCCGATGCGGCGTTCGCGATGGGCGTCCTCCATGCGCAGGACCGGCTTTGGCAGATGGAACTGTTCCGGCGGGTAATACAGGGACGGCTGTCCGAGATTTTCGGGTCATCTGCCCTGCCCGCCGACCGGCTGGTGCGCACGCTTGATCTGTATGGCCACTCGCAGCGCTCGCTTGAAGCGCTGACACCTGACGTACGCGCCGTGCTGACAGCCTACGCAAATGGCGTGAACGCCTATGTCGAGACCATGGATCGACCACTGCCGCCGGAGTTTCAGCTGCTGTGGCATACACCTGAACCATGGAGCGAAGCCGATAGCATTGGGTTGGTGAAGCTGCTGGGCGCTGGTCTCTCGGCCAATGCGTTCAGCGAAACGCTGCGTGCCCAATTGGTGCCGGTGCTCGACGACGAAGCCCTCAAGGCATTCGACCCGCCTTATCCCGCCGACGCCAAACCAGCCGTGCGCGACATGGCTGGCCTCTACCGGACACTGGGGCTTGAGCGGATTGTCGCCGCCCTGCCCGACACAGGCCCGCCGGGCGCCTCCAACAACTGGGTGGTGGACGGCAAATGGACAGCCAGCGAAAAACCACTGCTGGCCAATGACCCGCATCTGACAATGCTGGCCCCGTCAATCTGGTATGCCGCGCATATGAGTGTCGGCGAGGACGATGTGATCGGCGTCACCATTCCCGGCATCCCCTCCGTTATTCTGGGGCGTAACAATCGCATCGCCTGGGGCTTCACCACGACCGGCGGTGATACCCAGGACATGGCCATTGAAGAGGTGAACCCGGACGATCCCCGCCAATACCGCACCCACGACGGCTGGGCCACCTTCGCCCTGCGCGAAGAAAAAATCGGCGTGCGCTTCGGCAGCGACGAAACCTTGACCGTGCGCGAAACCCGAAACGGGCCGGTGCTGGATACCCTTGCCGAGACATTTGACGGCGTCGTCGCCGATGGCCATGTCATTGCGCTCAAATGGACCGCCCTGACCAGTGAAGACACAACGATCGAAGCAGGCTTCCGCTACACCAAAGCCAGAAGCGTCGCCGAGTTTGACGAAGCCACCAGACTTCATATCGCCCCCATGCAGAGCATGGTAGTGGCCGATATCGCGGGCAATATCGGTATGATCGCGCCAGCCGCCATACCTTTGCGCAAACCCGAGCATGAAACCGGTGGCCTGTTGCCTGCATCCGGCAGCAACCCCGACAATGACTGGGTCGGGCTCGTTCCCCATGAAGGTTTGCCGCGGATCATCAATCCGGACCACGGCTTTGCGGTGACCGCCAACAACAAGATCGTGGCGGATGATTTTCCCTACTACATTTCAAAAAGCTGGGACGGCCCCTACCGCGCCAACCGCATAGAGCAGATGCTTACCACCACGCGGCGGCATACGGTTGAAACCTTCGAACAGATGCTGGCGGACAACAAGTCGCTGCTGGCAGAACAGATGCTGCCCTTCATCATTACCGCAGAACCCGAAACCGACCAGATGGCACAGGCCATTGCGCTGCTGCGCGACTGGGACGCAACCATGGACATGGCCCTTCCCCAACCGCTGATCTTTCACGCCTTCCTGAAGAACCTGCACATAAATCTGTATGCAGATGAATTGGGCGAGCTTGGAAGCAGCGTCGGCCGCAGGCGGGAAACATTCCTGATGAATGCTCTGAGCGGTGAGCCCGGCGCATCAAAATGGTGCGACAACGTCACAACCGACGAAACAGAACACTGTACGGATATTGTGAGGGTATCGCTGGCCGAGGCACTGAGCGACCTATCACAAGCCTATGGCAGTGATATCGGTGACTGGACATGGGGAGAAGCACATCCCGTGGTCAACAACCATGTGCCGCTTGGTTTCATTCCGGTCGTAAGACGTTTCTTCAACATCGAACGTCCGTCATCCGGCGGCCCCTATACGGTCAACCGCGGAGTAACCGGATCAGGCGCGCGGCCTTTTGCCAATCTGCATGCCGCAGGCTATCGCGCGGTGTTTGATTTTGCCGATCTGAATAACTCGATCTACATCATCTCCACGGGCCAAGCGGGCAACCCTGCGTCAGAGTGGTATGACACGTTTTCACGCCTATGGGTCGATGGTGGACATATACCGATGACAACGCGACGCCGGGATATCGAGGCAAATGCTGTCGGAACATTGGTGTTGAGCCCGGCGCAGGCGGCCGCCGGGGACTAAAACAGCGCATATCGCTGCTGCAGGATTTCGGACTATAGTGACGCAATGGCGACCCAGAAAACCAAAAGCAAGAAGACACCGACACTCCCCGCCATCCCGGATCCCAGCTCACGCCCGGACCCGAAGGACGTGGAGGATGCACTTGAGTTCTCCATGCTGCTGCAGGAGTTCGGCCGCCTTCTCGTTGGGGAGTATGACCGCCGGGTGCCGCTTGGGCGCGGCCCCTCCATGGTCATCAATCTGCTGATGGAAAAAGACGGCCGCACCCAGACGCAGCTGGCCGACGAGATGCACCTTCACAAGGTCTCTGTCGGTGCCCATGTGGATGAACTGGTTCGTCGGGGATTGGTGGAACGCCGCCCCCACCCGACTGACCGGCGCTCGAAGCAGGTCTGGCTGACGCCCTATTTTGAAACCGTGAAGTTCTGGGGCGAAGGTGTTTTCAGCATGATCCACACCCATGCCCTGAAGGGCATCAATGACGCCGATTATCGCAAGGCTCTGAAGGTCCTGACCGTCATGCGGGACAATCTGCGGCGCCTGAAAGACGAGACCGGCGGGTAGCCCGGCGCTCTATTCAGAAATGCCCGCGTATTTCCCACGGAAGTAAAGCAGCGGCAGGCCTGTGTCACTGGACGTATGCGCCAGAACCCGCCCCACCAGAATGACATGATCGCCGCCTTCATGGCGATGCTCAACGCAACATTCAAACGTGGCCAGCGCCGTGTCGATCAGCGGCATACCCGCGGCGAGGCCCTTTTTGTGGACATGCTCTTCAAGCGAATGCTGGCCAGTGCGCGCCATGTCCTGGCTGATGACCATATCCTCGACACTCAGCACATTGATGGCAAAATGCTCCGCAGCCTGAAAATCAGCGAATGTTTCCGATGATTTGTCGATGCACCACAGCACCAAAGGCGGGTGCAGCGACACTGAGGAAAACGAGTTGGCGGTAATCCCCACAGGCGTGCCGTCCGCCTGCCGCGTCGTCACAACCGTAACGCCTGTCGCAAAACAGCCCAGTGCGTTACGAAAATCTCGAGAACTGTCTGTCATAAAGAAATTGCCCAGGCGGAAGGAGGTGCGGCGAATTGCGCAAGGTTCAGCCCTTCTAGGCGACCCTTAGGGGGCTTGCAACATACCGTCTTAGCAAAGCGTTAACCACGCGCGTCAACCTCAACCACGTGTTAACGCGTCTGTGCGCATTCTTGCCCTCTGATACGGCTTGAAAAGGCCAGCACACGCATGGTGTGCGTTTGACGTTTAAGCGGTTGGGACCGACGGCACGATGAAACTGTTTATTGGAATTGCATGTGTGTTCGCCTGCGTTTTGGGCGGTTACGCAGCAATGGGTGGCCATCTTGAAGTGTTGTGGCAGCCTTTCGAGGCGGTCATCATTCTGGGTGCCGCGACGGGGGCGTTCATCATCGCCAATCCCGGCCACGTCCTGAAACAGATGCCCGGTGCCATGGGCACCTTGATGAAGGGGTCGCCCTACACCAAAGACTCCTATCTGGATCTGCTGAGCTGCCTGTTCCAATTCTTCAAGCTTGCCAAAGCCAAGGGTAATCTGGCGCTCGAAGCGCATGTGGAGAACCCGACCGAGTCGACGATCTTCGCGCAGTTCCCCTCCGTCGCCAAAAACCATCACGCTGTCGAATTCATTTGCGACTATGTGCGCCTGATCACTCTGGGCACCGAAAACCCGCACGAGCTTGAAGCCCTGATCGACGAGGAACTGGAAACCCATCATCAGGAGCGCCACCAGCTTGTGGACGCCATGCAGTCACTGGCCGACGGCACGCCTGCGCTTGGCATCGTCGCCGCTGTGCTCGGCGTGATCAAAACCATGGGTGCCATCTCCGAGCCGCCGGAAATTCTCGGTCACCTGATCGGTGGCGCGCTGGTGGGTACGTTTCTTGGCGTGTTTGTCGCTTATGGCTTCTTCGCGCCGATGACCACATCGCTGAAGCTGACATATGAAGCTGAAGGCAAATACTTCCAGTGCATCAAGGCATCGCTACTTGCGCACCTGTCTGGTTATCCGCCGGCTGTCTCCGTTGAATTCGGTCGCAAGGCCCTGCTCTCCGACACCCGTCCGACCTTCATCGAACTGGAAGAAAAAACCGGCTCGTTGCAGCCCGTCTAGGTCTCTCACCTAGCGCCACACGACAGAAAGTTAAAAACGTCCACATGGCTAGCAACGAACAGCCGATCATCATCAAGCGGGTAAAAAAAGCCGCGCATGCCCATCATGGTGGCGCGTGGAAGATCGCCTATGCCGATTTTGTGACCGCCATGATGGCGTTCTTCCTGCTGATGTGGCTGATCTCCATGACCACGCCCGAGCAGAAAGAAGGCCTCGCCGACTATTTCGCGCCGCCCAATATCAGCCGGTCTAAATCAGGCTCTGGTGGCGTTCTGGCCGGTACAGCGCATGATAGCCGCGGCGCCCGCGAAGGCGGCGCTGTTGCCGCTGTCGTGCTCTCCATCGCACCGCCTGCCGAAGATGAATCCAAAGGCGACGACAAGGGCCGCACGCCCGGCGAAGGCCAGATGGGCGACAAAGTCCACCGCGGCGCTGAAGTGCCGTTTCCCGAAGAAGCCCTTCTGGAAAGCGATGATCAGCGGCAGGAGACACGAGCCTTCGCCCGCGCCGAAATGTCAATTCGCCAGTCCCTGAACGACTTGCCGGAACTCGCCGAGCTTTCAAAACACATCATCATTGATGAAACGCCCGAAGGCCTGCGCATTCAGCTTGTGGATCAGGAAGGCCGCTCGATGTTCCCCACCGACAGCGCGGTTCCCTATGAGCGCACGCGGGTGCTGATCAAAGCCATCGCCAAGACCCTCAGCCAGCTACCCAACCGCATCACTCTCGGCGGGCATACGGATTCAGCACCAATGGGCACCGGCGAGGATTACACTGCATGGGAGCTGACCGCAGACCGTGCCAATGCTGCACGCCGCCTGCTGATGGAAAGTGGTCTCAACGTCAACCGCATCTATCAGGTGGCCGGCAAAGCGGATTCAGAACCCCTGTTCCCCGAAGATCCCTTCATGGCAGCCAACCGGCGCATATCCATTGTCTTGCTGCGTGAAGCCCCCGTGCTACCGCCAAGCCAGATGCGCTAACCGGGCGCCAAACGCCCACCAGCCTTGCACTCGCCACTATTGCTCCCCATTTTACATGCTGATTGCGTGAATGAACGGGAGATATCCATGGCCGCCCTCGACCGCCCCGACCCGGTGCACTGGCGCGACGCCCGCGCCGACGATTCCATTGCGATCGACGCCGACCGCTACCCGGAACTGTTTGCCGGTATCCTCGGTAAACGGATCATGGCGTTTCTCATCGACTGGGTATTACTGGCGGTCGCAACGGTTTTTCTGACAATCATCCTGGCTATTCTGGGCATCTTCACCCTTGGCCTGCTTTGGGGGCTGATCGGTCCCGCAGCCCCGCTGATGTGGCTTGCCTATTTCACATTCACAATCGGCAGCCCCACTTCGGCGACCCCCGGCATGCGGTTCATGGGCATTGAAGTGCGCACTTGGGACGGTGCCCGCCCCAGCTATCTGCAGGCGGCCCTGCAGGCCATCGTCTTTTATGCAACCTGGGTCACCGCCGTTTTCCTGTTGCTGGTCCCCTTGTTCAACAGCCGCCGACGGGGCCTGCACGACTATCTTGTCGGAACCGTTGTAATCAATTCCCCGGCCAGCATTTCTACGGCTGAAACTGTCATTTCAGCTTAGAAAAAAGGGCAATTTGCCGACTTGGCAACGCCCCGAACCCATGCGTAGATGCGCCTATGGAGTCCGATCTTTTCTATGTCTGGCAGATGTGGGTTGTCTTCGCCGCCATTGTTGCGGCGATCATCGCTTACGCTACTGAAGACATCCCTCTGGAAGTAACCTCGCTGGCGTTGCTGGCGGGCCTTTTGGTGTTCTTCCACATCTTCCCCGTGGAATCCGCAGACACGGAAAATCTGCTCAACGCGCGCACATTGCTTGCAGGTCTGGCAGACCCAGCGCTTATAGCCGTGCTCGCGCTTTTGGTGATCGGTCAGGGGCTTTTTCAAAGCGGCGCGCTTGAAGACGTTGCCCGTCTGACCAATGCCAATGCCATCCGCGCACCCTATCTCACACTTGGCGCAATGCTGGTGCTGGTGCTCGTCGTCAGCGGCTTCATGAACAACACGCCGGTAGCGGTGATCTTCATTCCCGTGGTCAGCGCCCTTGCTGCCAAGGCCAGCATCTCATCCTCGAAGATGATGATCCCGCTGTCTTACGCATCGATCCTCGGCGGCATGACCACACTGATCGGCTCCTCCACCAACCTGCTGGCGACCGGTGCTGCTCAACGGGCGGGGCTCGAGCGGATAGACTTTTTTGATTTTACAATTCCCGGGCTCGTGCTCGCAGGCGTCGGCATCATCTATGTCGCCGGCATTCTGCCGCGCCTGATGCCCGCACACGCCAATCTCTCAGAAGAGATTTCAGGCTCAGGCAAGCAGTTTATTGCACAGCTGCAGCTTGGCTACGGACACCCACTGGTAGGCAGCAAAGCTACCGGCGGCATGTTTCCCGCACTTAAAAACATCACCGTACGCATGGTCCAGCGCGGCGAGCACCCCTTTGTCCCCCCCTTTGAAGACCTGATCCTGCGCCCCGGTGACACCATCATCATCGCCGCCACCCGCGCCACCCTGACCGATGCCTTGAAACAGGACCCCGAAATTTTTCAGGGCCTGATCCATCAGGATGGCGGATCCATTGATCCTGACACCGACGACGAGCAACGCCCGATCCGCGACCTGATGCTGGCCGAAGCCATCGTCGCACCCGGCTCACGCCTTATCGGTCGCAATATCGAGCAGGCCGGTTTTCGCATGGAAACGGACTGCATCGTCCTTGGTGTGCAACGGCGCAGCCGCATGATCCGTGCACGGATGAGCGACATACGCCTAGAAGCCGGCGACGTGCTGTTGATCGTCGGCACCCGCGACCATGTGCGTGGCCTGCGGACCAGCCGTGACATATTGCTGCTGGAATGGTCGGCCTCTGAAATCCCCGACCTCAGCAATGCCCGTAAGGCTCAGCTCATTCTGGCCGGCACAGTGGTGTTTGCAGCACTTGGTCTGGTGCCGATCGCCATTTCCGCCGTGGCCGGGGCTTTTGCCATGGTGATCTCAGGATGCCTCAATATTCGGCAGGCATCACGCGCCATAGACCGCCAGATATTCCTGCTGGTCGGCGCTGCTCTTGCGCTGGGCACCTCGCTTGAGGCTACGGGCGGTGCAACCTATATCGCCAATCAGGTGATTACCCTGTTCGACGGGTTTGGCCCCGCCGTGGTGCTGTCCGTCTTCTTCCTGCTGATTGCCATCCTGACGAATGTACTCAGCAACAACGCCACTGCCGTGCTGTTTGCTCCCATTGCCGTCAGCACCGCCACCCAGCTTGGTGTTGATCCGGTGATCTTTGTTTACGCCGTGATTTTTGCCGCCAACTGCTCATTCGCCACCCCCATGGGCTACCAGACCAACCTGCTGGTCATGGGTCCGGGTCACTATAAATTCGTGGATTTCCTGCGCGCCGGGTCACCCCTGGTAATTTTGTTGTGGGTAACTTTCTCCTTATTCGCACCGTGGTATTATGGATTCTGATCAAACCCGGCGCGGGAGCCAGAACCGTTGACCCACCATGCAGGCAAAACCGCACCGCGATTTTACCTGACCGCAGAAGCGCCCTGCCCGTACCTGCCCGGCAAGCAGGAACGCAAGGTGTTTACCCACCTGCTCGACGCCGACGCCAACACGATCAATTCCATGCTGACCACTGCCGGCTTCCGACGCAGCCAGACCATTGCGTACAAGCCCGCCTGCGATGGCTGCTCCGCTTGTGTCTCCGTGCGCATTCCCGTGGACAGATTCGCCCCCACCCAGTCCATGCGCCGCATCATCCGCCGCAATACGGACCTCGAGCGCCGGGTACGCGAACCCCACGCCACCGAGCCACAATTTGAGCTGCTGCGCGCCTATCTGCAGGACCGCCACGCGGCTGGCGGCATGGCCGATATGGATGAGGACGATTTCGGCGCCATGGTGGAGGAAACCACCGTTGATACTGTCCTGTTTGAGTATTGGGGGCGGGCCGCCAATGCCGATCATCCGGACCTCGATGATGTCCCATTGAGTCGCCCGGACCTGCTGGCAAGTTCTGTCACGGACGTCATCGATGATGGCCTGTCGATGGTCTACAGCTTCTTTGATCCCGGCGAGCAGGCCCGTAGCCTCGGCACCTATATGATCCTTGATCATGTGGTCAAAGCCCGCGAGCTCGGCCTGCCATACCTCTATCTGGGCTACTGGATCGAGGATTGCCGGAAAATGGCCTACAAGGCCCGCTTTCAGCCGCTGGAAGCCCTCACCCAGGACGGCTGGGAAATTCTCAATCCGGCCTGAGTGACGATCCCTCGACACTCCATTGCGCCCGCCTCTCCCATCCCTATACTGCGGCTCAAATTTGTGGGGAGACAAACATGAAACGCCGGGATTTTCTGACCGGTGCCGCGGTTACCGCAGGCGCCGCTGCAACCCTTGCCGTCGCAGGCTGCGATAACACATCCGGGCCTGCCGCCGACTGCGAAAGCGGTGTCGCCAGCCCGGCCATCGTGACCGGCAAACGCCAGCTCAAAATGGTCACCACCTGGCAGAAGAATTTCCCCGGCCTTGGCACATCAGCCGAGCGCGTTGCCAAACGCATTGAGGACGCCACCGACGGCCAACTCTCGATCAAGGTTTATGCCGCCGGCGAACTCGTCCCGGCCTTCGAATGCTTCGACGCCGTCTCAACCGGCACGGCGGATTGCTACAACGGCGCTGAATATTACTGGCAGGGCAAATCCGTCGGCTTCACGTTCTTCACAGCCGTCCCCTTCGGCATGACCGCCAATGAGCTGACCGCATGGATCTATCATGGCGGCGGGCAGGAACTGTGGGACGAGCTCTCCGGCCAGTTCAACCTCAAGGGCTTTCTCTCCGCCAATACCGGCGTGCAGATGGGTGGCTGGTTCAACAAGCAGATTACCAGCCTCGAAGACCTCAAGGGCCTGAAGATCCGCATGCCGGGCCTTGGCGGCGAAGTACTGCGCCAGCTTGGTGCGGCTGCCGTCAGCCTTCCGGGTCCGGACATTTATCAGGCCCTGCAGACCGGCGCGATTGACGCTACCGAATGGGTCGGCCCGTGGAACGATCTGGCGCAGGGTTTCTACAAGGTCACCAAATATTACTACTGGCCCGGCTTCCATGAGCCCGGCGCAGCGCTTGCCACCGTCTTCAACAAGGATGTGTGGGAGAGCCTGACACCGAGCCAGCGCGCCATTGCCGAAAGCGTTTGCCGCACCGAGCACGACTACACCCTGGCCGAGTTCAACCACAATAACTCAGCCGCCCTCGATACGCTGATCAACAAGCACGGCGTCATCCTCGAAAAATTCCCCGAAGAGGTGTTTGCCGGGTTCCGCGATGCATCCAGTGTGGTGCTGCAACAAGCATCGCAGGAAAGCGAAATAACCGGACGTATTTACAAGAGCTTCAAAGAGAATCTCGAAAGCTCGATCCGCTGGACCCGCATTTCCGAAGAGGCCTATGTCAACATGCGCACCGGCCACGCCCTCTAGGCCAGACCAGTGACCCGCATCGTCCACCTCATTGACGCCTTCAATAATCGCATCGGCCGCTCGGTCGCATGGGTGGCGTTGCTCATGGTGGTGGTGCAGTTCGTCATCGTCGTGCAGCGCTATGTCTTCGGCATCGGCTCGATCTGGATGCAGGAATCCATTGTCTACATGCATGGCCTGCTCTTCATGCTGGCCGCCGGATACACCCTGCTGCACAACGCCCATGTGAGGGTCGATATATTTTACCGGCAGGCGTCACCACGCCGCAAAGCCATGACAGATCTGTTCGGCACGGTCTTCTTCCTGCTCCCCATGTGCATCTCCATCGTCTGGCTGGCCTGGCCTTATGTATCCAACTCATGGGCGATTTTCGAAGGCTCGAAGGAAACAAGCGGCATTCACGGCGTCTTCATTCTCAAGAGCATCATCATCATCTTTGCAGTGCTGGTCGCTTTGCAGGGCATCTCGCTGGCTGTGCACTCCTTCCGCATCATCACCGGGCGCGAAGCACCTCCTGACGACGCATCCCCCGATGAAGAACATGTGGAACTCATCTGATGTCTGTCGCTGAAATTCTCGATGTGGCGATGTTCGCCACAGCCTGCCTGTTCCTGCTGGCAGGCTTTCCGGTCGCCTTCACGCTTGCAGGCACAGCATTGATCTTCGCCGTGCTCGGCATGACGCTCGGCGTTTTCGACATGTCGTTCCTCGGTGCATTCCCACAACGCATCTTCGGCACAATGACGAACGAGACGCTCATTGCCGTGCCGCTGTTTGTGTTCATGGGCGTGATGCTGGAGCGCAGCCGCGTGGCTGAGGAACTGCTGGAAAGCATGGGCCGCCTGTTTGGCACCATGCGCGGCGGCCTTGGCATATCCGTCACCATTGTCGGCGCGTTACTCGCAGCCTCCACCGGCATTGTCGGCGCAACCGTTGTGACCATGGGCCTGTTGTCGCTGCCCACCATGCTCAAGCGCGGCTACGACCCTGCCCTTGCCACCGGCTCCATTGCGGCCGCCGGCACCCTTGGCCAGATCATTCCGCCTTCTATCGTGCTGGTGCTGCTCGGCGACGTCATGTCCAGCGCCTACCAGACCGCGCAACTGGACATGGGCAACTTTTCACCCGACGCCATTTCCGTCGGCGATTTATTTGCAGGCGCGCTGATCCCCGGCCTGATGCTGGTCGGTCTCTACATCACCTATCAGCTGTTGATGGCGTGGCTGAAACCCGCCAGCTCACCGGCGATGGACATGACCGACATCGCCAACCGCCCCGGCCTTGCAGCCATCCTGCATGCGTTGCTGCCGCCGATCTTGCTGATGGTCGCCGTGCTTGGCTCGATCATGGCAGGTGTCGCTACCCCGACGGAAGCCGCAGCCGTCGGCGCTGTCGGCGCAACACTGCTGGCAGGCTACCGCACTCCAGTGCCGGATCTCGCAACCCACAACAGCAGCCCGCCCGCCCGCCGCATTCCAATCCGGCTTTTATCCATGCTGCATGTGAACGGGTCATGGCCGCCGGTTCTGGCCGCCGCTGCAATTCTGGGATTGTTTATTCTCAACGCATCCTTTGACCTGCGCATCGGCCTCAACACCACCAGCAACGGCACAGAGGTTGCGCGGCTTGCAGCATTTGCCCTGTGCGCCGTCGTCGCCTGGGGCGTTTTCGTCTCGCTGTTGCGGACGCTGAGCAGCGGATGCCTTGGTCAGGTTGTGCGCACCACCACCGAGATCACCTCCATGGTGTTCGTCATCCTGATCGGCGCCGCGCTGTTCAGCCTCGTCTTCCGCGGCCTTGGCGGCGACGACACGGTGCATGAATTCCTCAGCAGCATGCCGGGCGGGGTCGTTGGCGCCATGCTCATCGTCATGCTGGTGATGTTCGTGCTCGGCTTCTTCCTCGATTTCATCGAGATCACATTCGTCGTGGTGCCGATCGTTGCGCCGGTGCTGCTGATGATGGGCGTCGATCCGGTCTGGCTCGGCGTCATGATGGCAATCAACCTGCAAACGTCGTTCCTGACGCCTCCCTTCGGCTTTGCGCTGTTCTATCTACGTGGCGTTGCGCCGCCCGAAGTAAAGACCACCGATATTTATCGCGGCGCCATGCCCTTCGTATTGATCCAGCTCCTTGCTCTGGTCATATTGTCCGCGTTCCCTGCCATTGCCACATGGCTTCCTGAAATCGTCTTCGGCTGAGGCAGACACCCATGAACACCAAAACCGGTCCGGCGGGCCGCAACTATTTTGCAACCTCGCTCATCATGCTCGCAGTTGTTGGCATCATCGCCATCGCCGTGTCTGAAGGCTGGATCAATCTCGACGAGGACCCGGTTCACCTGACGGTCACAGCGCCTGAAAAAGTTATCATGCCGCGCGACGGCGAGGTACCACTGATCTATACGGTGAACCTCAAGAACAACACCGACGATCCGGTGCTGCTGGAAGCCCGCGACCCCTGCCGCATCCACCGCTGGTTTGTCGCTGATGGCGGCGGCAACTTTGTGCAGGGCGAGCCCAAAGAAACCTGCGCCCAGGTTGTGATGAATGCCGACCTGACGCCCGAAAGCATGGTCGAGGATACCAACGAGATCGCGCTCGACGCAGAACGCTACACGCCGGGTGCCAGCTATCAGCTGATGGTCAGCTATTGGGGTTACGAAAAGATTCATGTGTTCGAGGTGGAATAGCCACCTCGAACACATGACTAACCGTCTTTTTGAACCGACCCGTCCAGCACGATCCAGTCGCGCTTGGGAAAGCCTGCCGGCGGCAACCGTCCGGCCTGCGCGCGGTCGCCGCGCCAGTCCTTGAGCGCCTTGGCATCGATCTGCTTTTGTCCACCGCCATCACGCCAGCGGAACCCTTCCTTGAGGGTAAACACCTTGGCCTGCCGCAAGCCGCCATCCTTGTACTTTTGCAATCGCACACCGCGTCCACGCGCCATCCGGTTGACCTGATCAAGCGGGAACACCAGCAGCTTGCGGTTGTCACCCATGACGGCGAGCGTATCCCCATCGGCAATGACACAGGTATGCGCTTCATCACCCCCGGCGAGATTAAGCACCTGTTTGCCCTTGCGGGTCATGGCGATCACATCGTCCTCATCCACGACAAAGCCGTAGCCGGTCTGTGACGCCACCAGCAGGGAACGTCCCTGCTGATAGACGAACAGCGACACGATGCTCTCGCCGTCCCCCAGATCAAGCATCACCGAGACCGGCTCACCAAAACCACGTCCGCCAGGCAGCTTGGCTGCATCCAGCGTGTAGAACCGCCCATTGGTGGCAAACAACACGATCTTGTCGGTGGTCTGCGCATGCACGGCAAAGCGCGGATCATCGCCGGTCTTGAACTTGATGCCAGACGTATCGTCCATATGTCCGCGCATGGAGCGTATCCAGCCACCTTCGGAGCAAATAACGGTAATCGGCTCCTTGGCGATCATCTCCTCGACGGCCGCCGCTGCTACGTCCACATCAGGCGCGTCAGCCAGCAGCGTGCGCCGCCTGCCGATTGCCGTCTTGGGACCGAAGGCCGCGCGCACCTCTTTCAGCTCCTCTGAAATATGCGCCCACTGTTTGTCGTCAGATTTCATCAGCGCGTTCAGCGTCTTGGCTTCAGCGGTCAGCTCTTTGTGCTCACCACGAATTTCCATCTCTTCCAGCTTGCGCAATGAGCGAAGCCGCATATTCAAAATTGCTTCCGCCTGCACATCCGTAAGCTTGAAGGCCTTGATCAGGTCCTTCTTGGGCTCATCTTCCTCGCGTATAATCCGGATGACCTCATCCAGATTAAGATATGCCGCGAGATACCCTTCGAGCACTTCCAGCCGGTGAGCTATCTTGCCAAGCCTGAATTCGGTGCGCCGCCGCAGCACCACCTGCCGGTGCTCCAGAAATGCCTGCAACACCTGCTTGAGGCTCAGCACCCGGGGTACCTGGTTCGCCATCAACACATTCATGTTGAGCGGAATGCGCACTTCAAGATCAGTGAGGCGGAACAGGCTCTCCATCAGCACTTCAGGCTCTATGGTGCGTGTCTTTGGCTCCAGCACCAGCCGCACATCCTCAGCGGACTCGTCGCGGATATCACCCAGCAGCGGTAACTTCTTGAGCTGCAGCAGATCAGCGACCCGCTCAATCAGCCGCGCCTTTTGCACCTGATAGGGCATCTCTGTGACGACAACCTGATAGCCGCCGCGTCCGGTATCCTCGCGCTCCCAGCGCGCGCGCAGGCGGAACCCGCCGCGCCCGGTGCGATAGGCTTCCGCGATGCTTTCCGCACCGTCAATCAGCACACCACCGGTTGGAAAGTCCGGACCCTGAACAAATTTTAAAAGCGTTTCATCTCGCGCATTCGGCTGCTTGATGAGGTGCAAAGACGCGTCCAGTAGTTCAGCTGCATTGTGCGGCGGAATGGACGTCGCCATACCCACGGCAATGCCGGTCGAGCCATTGGCCAGCAAATTGGGGAACGCTGCCGGTAACACAATCGGCTCTTTGTCTTCGCCATCATAGGTGTCGCGAAAATCAACCGTGTCCTCGTCGAGCCCGTCCAGCACCAAACGCGCAACTTCAGTCATGCGCGCTTCGGTGTACCGCATGGCTGCTGCGTTATCGCCGTCGATATTGCCGAAGTTCCCCTGCCCCTCGACCATCGGATAGCGTTGCGCAAATTCCTGTGCCAACCGCACCAGAGCGTCATAAATCGACTGGTCGCCATGCGGGTGATACCGACCAATCACGTCACCCACCACACGGGCGCATTTCTTGAAGCCCGACCCGGGATCAAGCTTCAGCTGCCGCATGGCGAACAACAACCGCCGCTGCACCGGCTTCAGCCCATCGCGCACATCCGGCAGCGCCCGCTGGGTGATGGTTGAGAGCGCATAGGCAAGATACCGCTCCTCCAGCGCCTCACGCAGGGCAATCGGTCGGGCGTTATCGGGAGGCGTGGTCGGTTTACTCATGGAATCCTGCTCGTTGAAACATACTTACGGGTGGGCCTGCGGCAAGCTATCCGTGTAAACCTGCCTCTGGCCCGAATCACAAGTTTCTGGGCTAATCTGTTGGTCGCCCGCTCGAACCATGTTTGCAAGGCCCTCGCCCCCACCATGATCTCAAACCTCAGATACTGGATGTTCATGGGCACCGCCGCGCTTATCGCAACGGCACTCACGCGCTATGGCATCCCCGGAGCCATCCAGCCCCCCCTGCAAATGCTTGTTGCCCTTGCTGCGGGCACGGCAATCCTGCTCATTCCTTCGGCCATCGTTGTGATCCCCTGGCGCCAGGTCCAGGCAACACGCCGTAATGTCACCAATACGCCGCTTTATGCCGGCACGGCTCTGTTCGCCTTCCTGGTACTGGTGGCACTTGTCGGCGCAGCCACAGGCACGATGGTCTAACGCGCCAGCGCATCCAGCAACGCAATCCGCGGCACCGGCAACGCCTTGTCACTGGGCGCAAATACCCGCTTTTCCAGAAAAAACCCGGTCAGCCGCAAAGCGTCCAGCACATCGCCGGTCTCAAATCGCTTACCACCGATCAGAAAATCCGGCAGCGGCAGCAGCCGCTCCTTGTACACACCCGCAGCCTCTTCCGTCACCGCACGGCCCGAGCGTGGCGACACATAGGCCAACCCCTCGGTTTCGCCAGTGACCGCGCAGGCAGCCAGATCAAGCCCAAAGCCCAAATCCTCAAGCAAGCCAAGTTCCCAGCGCGCCATGATGGCCGGCCAGGTAGAACTGTCATCCAGCGAATCCAGCAGGATCGTCAGCCCGTCATAAACCCGTGGATGCGCCTCTCGTTCAGGCAGCGCTGCACTTGCCAGAGCTGCCGCCGCGGTAAGCCCCGACAGCGCCTTGCGGTCCGCCAGTACGGTTCCCACACGCTCCGTCATGCCTTCAACGGTGAATGTCCCCAGATGCTCCTGCAGCCGTGCCCGCCAGCCGACACTCAGTGTATTACCCGGCTGCAGCAGCCCCCGCAGCCGCTTGGAGGTGCCGCCGCGCACCAGCCCCAGATGCCGCCCGTGCTCCCGCGTCAAAAGCTCAAGAATGACCGACGTCTCGCCAAGCGGACGCACATGCAGGACGACACCCTCGTCATTCCAGTCCATCTAACCCCGGTTTGAAAACTGAGTTGCCACGAAATCGCACAATGAGTCCAAAGTAGAAATCATACAAATCAATGACTTAAGCGCAGCGACTAAGACAGAATGACAACGAAACGGCGACAATGCACCGCCTTATCCCCATCTGTGGAAAAGATCAGCCCTGCTTGGGAAAATCGAGGCCCATCATCCGGTAGCGTTCCGGGTCGTTGCCCCACCCCTCGCGCACCTTCACGAACAAAAACAGATGCGCCTTGATACCCAACGCCTCTTCAATCTCTTCGCGTGCCGACTGACCGATGATCTTGATGGCCTGGCCACCCCTGCCCAGCACAATCGCCTTCTGGCTGGCCCGCTCCACATAGATGACCTGATCAATCTTGACGGAGCCATCCTTGCGCTCGGTCCAGCCCTCGGTCTCAACGGTAGTCGCATAGGGTAATTCGTCATGCATCCGCAAATACAGCTTCTCGCGGGTAATCTCTGAGGCCAGCAACCGCTGCGACAGGTCCACCACCTGATCCGCCGGATAGAGGAATGGCCCTTCCGGCATCATCGACGCGAGCTTCTTGCGCAAGGCCGGCACGCCGTCGCCCTTCAGCGCCGAAATCATGAAGGTCTCTTCAAACCGGCAGATCTCATTGGCTGCGGCCGCCAGTTCCAGCAGCTTCTCGCGCGGCGCCTCGTCCACCTTGTTCAGCACCAGCAGGCACGGCGTCTTTGAATTTGCCAGTGATCTCAAAATGGCGACAAAGCCCTCATGATCCGCCCGCGTGCGCGTGGCATCGACAATCAGAGCCGTCACATCCGCTTCATCAGCCCCGCCCCAGGCCGCTGAGACCATCGCTTTATCGAGCCGCCGCTTTGGCTTAAAAATGCCCGGCGTGTCCACAAATACAAGCTGGCTGTTGCCTTCAATTGTGATGCCGCGAATGCGCTGACGGGTGGTCTGCGCCTTGTGGGTGACGATCGCCACCTTCTGGCCCACGAGCTGATTGAGCAATGTCGACTTACCTGCATTCGGCGCGCCGATGAGCGCGACGAAGCCTGCTGAAGTCCCAGCGTTCTCATTTGGGGTCGCTGTCGGGATTTCTGACGTCATGATGCCGCGTCCAGTTTATCCAGCAGGGCTGCCGCAGCCGCCTGTTCTGCGGCGCGCTTGGAAGGTCCATTGCCCCGCGCCCGGCCGGCGTCTCCAGCATTCACTTCTACTTTGAAGACCGGCGCATGGTCCGACCCTTGCTTTCCGACAACCTGATAATGGGGGTGGCTTTGGCCCATGGCGTGCAGTTTTTCCTGAAGAATGGTTTTGGCGTCCCGTGGCACTTGAGCCACCGCCTCAAATTGAGTTGTCCATGCGGACAGAATGAAAGTCCGCGCAGGCTCAAGCCCGCCGTCCATATAAAGCGCTGCGATCACCGCTTCCATCGCATTCGCCAGAATAGCTGATTTCTCGCGTCCGCCCTGCGTTACTTCTGCAGGCGCCAGATGCAGATAGCTGCCCAGATCAAGACCCCGGGCCACTTCGGCGCATGTCTCTCGCCGCACCAGCTTGTTCAGCCGTGGCGCAAGTTCACCTTCGGTGGCCGCCGGAAACCGCTCAACCAGTGCATCCGCCACCACAAGGCCGAGCACCCGATCGCCGAGAAACTCCATACGCTCATTGTCCGGCCCAGAAGCCGGTGTCGCGCTCGCATGGGTTAATGCGCGGTCGAGAAGCGTTGCATCTTTGAAAGCATGGCCAAGGGCACGGGCAAGCTCATCCGGTGCCTTGTGGTGTTCAGGCCCGAACTTGCGGGCCGGCTTCCGCGTCAATTGACGCCCTGACCGATCCGGCCCCAGCGCGTGACACCGGGCCAGCGCCAGAACTCCCAGAACCGGGCAGATCCATCCGTCGAATAGAAAATGAACTCCGCGCGGCCGACAAAATTCTCGAACGGCACAAACCCGACAGCGCCTGCAAAGCGACTGTCCTGACTGTCGTCGCGGTTGTCGCCCATCATGAAATAGTGACCTGCAGGCACATTGAAGACACCGGTATTGTCACCACGCCCACCGCGCACCGTATCCAGCGTCAGATAACTTTTGCCGCTCGGCAACGTCTCACGATACCGCGCCACACGCCTGATATTGCCACTGCGGTCTTCCTCGACAAAGTCCTCGACGCGCTCACGCGGAATGCCTTCGCCGTTGATGAACAACTGCCCGTCGCGCATCTGCACAGTATCACCCGGCAGGCCGATCACCCGCTTGATGTAGTCAGTGCGGCCGTCAGTCGGCAGCTTGAACACCGCCACGTCACCGCGATCGGGTTCACTGCCGAGTATGCGGCCTGAAAAGATCGGCGGGCTGAACGGCAGCGAATGCTTGGAATAGCCATAGGTGTATTTGGAGACGAACAGATAGTCGCCGATCAGCAATGTCGATAACATTGAGCCGGACGGAATGGAGAACGGCTGAAAGAATAACGCCCGGATCACCAAGGCAATAAGCAGCGCATATCCGATAGTGCGCAGGTTCTCGATCAGCCCACTGGACTGCGCCGTTTTGGTCTTTTCAGACATAGTCACCAGCTTTCCGCCTGTTCTGCTCAACTCTAGGCCAAGTATTCAATGTGCCTAAATAGCATGAAGAAATGCCATATATGTGGCGCTGATAGCGCCATAATTGCTCAATAGCAACGAAATG
Source organism: uncultured Parvibaculaceae bacterium (assembly GCA_964511745.1). Classification (GTDB taxonomy): domain Bacteria; phylum Pseudomonadota; class Alphaproteobacteria; order CGMCC-115125; family CGMCC-115125; genus Pyruvatibacter. Next base: position 43,505 of record CAZEHX010000003.1, on the reverse strand, counting down.
ACGCCGTATAAAGGCAATCCCCCAGATACCGCTCAAGACTTCGGAACAGCTGAAATGATGACGATCGCCTGCGCCAACGGCATGTCGTCGGTAATGGTGAGGTCTATCTGCGCAAGCATGCCCTCAGGCGTCATCCGTTCAAGATGAGCGAGCGCACCACCTGTCAGCACCATGGTAGGCTTGCCGCTGCGCAGGTTCGCCACCCCCATGTCACGCCAGAACGTGCCTTGTCGAAGGCCGGTCCCCAACGCCTTGGAGCAGGCTTCCTTGGCCGCAAATCGCTTGGCATAGGACGCGGAGCGGTTCAGCCGCCGCTCTGATTTGGCTTGCTCTATGTCCGTAAAAATTCGCTGGATGAAGCGGTCCCCGAACCGCTCCAGCGTTCGCTCGACACGGCGGATGTCGATCAGGTCATTGCCGATACCAAGGATCATCCGTCCACCTTCATATTCTCATCTGCGCGGCGCTGGCCCGCGCGGCATCCATCAACGATCGCATCTGGCGGATCGCCGGTTCGAGGCCTGTAAATATCGCCTCACCCACAATGAAGTGGCCGATATTGAGCTCTACAAGCTCAGGGATAAGCGCAATGGCGTTGACGCCATCAAACGTAATGCCATGCCCTGCATGCATCTCAAGCCCAAGCGCCGCACCGTCTGCCGCCGCCTGCTGCAGCCGCATGAGTTCGCGAGCGGCAAGCCCGGTCTCGCCATCAGCCAGCGCATCGCAAAACGCACCCGTATGCAGTTCGGTCACCTGCGCACCCAAAGATGCCGCGGCCTCAAGCTGCTGCCTGTCGGGATTGATGAACAACGACACGCGAATACCGGCACCAGCAAGATCACGCACGAAAGGCGCAAGCAAATTGTGCTGCCCCGCCGCATCAAGCCCACCTTCAGTCGTCAGTTCCTCGCGCCGTTCCGGTACGATGCAGCAGGCATGCGGCTTGTGCGCCAGCGCGATCCCCAGCATCTCGGACGTTGCCGCCATTTCCAGATTGAGCGGCAGATCAATCTCGCCCATCAGCCGCGCAATATCATCATCGACAATATGCCGCCGGTCTTCGCGCAGATGCGCCGTAATCCCGTCCGCACCCGCCTGCGCCGCCATATGGGCAGCCCGCACAGGGTCCGGGTGCCGTCCCCCCCGCGCGTTGCGGATGGTGGCTACGTGATCAATGTTGACGCCGAGGCGCAGTGCTGAACTTGTCATGCGCACAAAATGGTGTCGCTGAGCGGCAATGTAAACCGCCCGCCCATCAGGCCTGAAGGTTCCGGCTGCCCGGCTTCACCGCAGGGATTGCGGCAAGCTCGGCCGGAATTTCGTCAGGTGCGTAGCTGGGCACATCAAGGCACGCCAGCGGGACCATCGGCACGCCAAGGTCAGCCTTGCCGCCTGAGCGGTCCACGAAGCACGCAGCCGCCACCGGTTCCCCGCCCGCCTCGCGGATCGCCGCAAGGCATTCCCGCGACGACAGCCCCGTGGTCACAATATCCTCGACCATCAACACCTTCGCGCCGGGCTCCAGAACAAAGTTGCGGCGGAACACGAACTTGCCGTCTTCGCGCTCGGTAAACATCGAGCGCAAACCAAGCTGCCGGGCCATCTCATAGCCGGGAATGATTGCGCCAACCGCCGGTGCCACGACGATGTCGATGCCGTCCGTCACCTCCGCCTTCACCTTCAAAGCCAGCGCCTGCGCCAGCTTCGCCGTGCGTGCCGGGTCCATGAAGACCTTGTTCTTTTCAAGATAAGTGCCCGAGTGCCGCCCGGAGGACAGGATGAAATGCCCCTCCAGCAGCGCACCCGCACCGCGAAATTCGTCCAACACCTGCTCGAGGGTCAATGCGCCTGAATCTGTCATGTCAGGTGAATAGCAAACCGCAGGCCCGCCGCAAAGCGGCCTTAGCCGTATACCCGCCTTGCAGCGGAGACGCTCTTGAGCATCCGCAACCCATTCATCAGCCGCTCAAGGTGCTTGGCACTCTCAACCGCAATATCCACGGACATCTCGTAAAAATCGGGGCGGCGCTCAAGTGTGGTCAGGTTTTCGATATTGGCGCCGTGCTTGCCGGTCACGGTCGCAACCTCCCCCAGTGCACCGGGGGAGTTGGCAAGTGTCAGCATCACCCGCGCGGGAAACAGCCGATGTTCATCCGCGTCAATATCCCAAGCCAGGTCAATCCAGCGCTCAGGCTCATCATCAAATTCCGCCAGTGCCGGGCTATCGATGCGATAGACCTCGACGCCCTGACCCGGTTGCACAATGCCGACAATCCGGTCTCCGGGTATCGGCATGGAAACCGGCGAAAGGATGACCCCGGTCCCGGGGCCCGCACCGTAAATCGGGACCGCATCGCGCCGCCGCCGTGGCACGACACCGCTGCCCCGCGCGCGCTCGGCGGCGGCTGCCACAGTGGCGCCCTTCATGCCGGCCCGGCGCGGCCGCTTCTCCGGCGTGAAATGGTCTCCCATCACCTGCACCACTGTATCAATGCTCAGCGTCGTGCGGCCGACCTGCTCATACAGGGCATCAATCGTTGCCGCCTGCAGGTCGCCGATCGCCACTTCCAATGCTGCTTCGTCACATGGCAGGCCTTCAGCCCGCAGCGCCGATTCAACGATGCCCTTACCAAGCCTGATATGTTCGTCGCGCTCTGCCCGGCGCCGATGCGCACGGATTGCAGCCCGCGCCTTGCCGGTCTTGACGACGGCTTCCCAGCCCGGTGGCGGCACCTGTTGTTCGGTGGCGATGATCTCCACCTCATCACCATTGTGAAGCGCCGAGCGCAGCGGCACATGCCGGCCGTTCACCTGCGCCCCGACACACCGGTCGCCAATATCCGTATGCACCGCATAGGCAAAATCAATCGGTGTCGCGCCGCGCGGCAACGCTATCAACCTGCCTTTGGGTGTGAAGCAGAACACCTGGTCCTGAAACATTTCAAGCTTGGTGTGCTCGAGAAATTCCTGTGGTGTGGCGCCATGCTGCAGCATGCCCACCACTTCGCGCAGCCAGCGGAACGGCGCCACCAATTCATCAGAGGCGCTGATGTTCTTCTTCGAGCCGTTCTCGACATAGTCCTTATAAAACCAGTGTGCGGCGACGCCGAACTCATCCACTTCGTGCATTTCCAACGTGCGCAACTGCACTTCCACACGCTCCCGCTCCGGCCCCACAACGGTCGTGTGGATAGAACGATAGTTGTTGCCCTTGGGCGTCGAGATGTAGTCCTTGAACCGCCCCGGCACCGTCGGCCATTGCGAATGCAAGACGCCCAGTGCCCGGTAGCAGTCATCAACCGAGTCCACCACGACACGAAAGCCGTAAATGTCGGAAAGCTGCTCCAGCGAAATCGACTTGCGCTCCATCTTCTTCCAGATGGAATACGCCGTCTTGGTACGGCCTGAGACCCATGCCTCAATCCCAACCGCTGCCAGCCGTCGCTTGATGTCGTCCGCAATGCGCACCACCAGTTCGCGGTTGCTCTCCTGCTTGCTGTCGAGGCGTGATTTCACAGCCTCACGCGCTTCTGGATAAAGCTCGGCAAAAGACAGATCTTCAAGTTGATCGCGAAAGCTCTGCATACCCATACGGCCGGCTAGCGGCGCGTAGATATCCATCGTTTCCTGTGCGATGCGGCGACGGGTTTCCGGTTTCTTGATGTGCTCCAGCGTGCGCATGTTGTGCAGCCGGTCGGCCAGCTTCACCAGCAGCACGCGAACGTCTTTTGAAATTGCCAGAATGAGCTTGCGGAAGTTTTCCGCCTGCTTGGATTCCTCGTTGGTCAGTTCCAGCCGCGTCAGCTTGGTGACGCCGTCCACAAGCTGCGCAATCTCTTCGCCGAAAAGGCCGGCGATCTCCTCATGCGTCGCATCCGTGTCCTCAATCGTGTCATGCAACAGCGCCGTCACGATCGTGGCGGGATCGAGCTTCAGATCGGTAAGGATGCCCGCCACTTCCAGCGGGTGGGAAAAATAGGGGTCGCCCGACGCACGCGTCTGCGAGCCGTGCATCTTCATGGCGTAGACATAAGCACGGTTCAAAAGCGCTTCGTCGGCCGTTGGATAATAGGAACGCACCCGCTCCACCAGCTCGTACTGGCGGGTCATCCGCCGGGCACGTTTGGGTTTGCTTACGGGAAGAACAGGTGTTGTGATTTCAGCAACGCCGTGCGCCGCACCGGCGGGCCGTGCATCACGCTGCTCCACATCGCCATCAGGCGCGAAAGCCGCATGTGCTTCACGGGCCTGTTCGGTATCAACAGTGAGATGGGTCTCAACAGGGTGAGCGGCAGCATTACCACCGGAACCATTGGCGGAACCACTGGCTTCGGTGTCTATAGCGCGGCTCTTCGCCGGTGGCTTTTTGGGCCTAGAGGTCCGGGTATTCCTCATCGCTGCCTGCCGGGCGCTCCGCAGTTTTTTCACCCGCATCATGCAGGGCACGGAGCAAATCTTGGTCGCTCATATCACGGCTGCCGAAGCTGTCGCCTGAAGGCATGTCGTCGGCACGCGATTCCATGCCGAGCTGCAGGGGAACAGCCTCATCATCCTCGGGCAGATCTTCTGCCTGGCTCATGGCATGGCGCTGCAGGCCGGCGATCACATCCTCGCGCAGTTCCTTGCAGTCCACGGTTTCTTCGGCGATTTCACGCAGCGCCACGACCGGGTTCTTGTCGTTGTCGCGGTCAATGGTCAGTGCGGCACCGGATGACATGGCGCGAGCCCGGTGGGCGGACAGCAGCACAAGTTCAAACCGGTTCGGGACCTTGTCGATGCAATCTTCAACGGTGACGCGGGCCATGAAAAGCTCCTGATTCTGCGTATAATTGCGTCCGGCTTCAGCGGATTTCGCGAAGCCTGAAAGACACAAAATCCCTACGCGTGGAGAGCAAAGTCACATCCCACACGTCAGGGCATAAGTTGTTCCGAACAACGTACCTAACCGCTGCACTGCAAAAACGCAAGTAATTCCGGGCCTCTACCCGCTTTTTCAGCCACCTTTCAGACGTGTGCTAACGCCGCAGGCGCCGGCAGCCGATACGTGCAGAAAGCGGGAGATTTGCAGCCATCTGCCCGATCGTCCGCGCTTCCCCCGGCAAAACCAGCTGTGCTGCCAGATCCGCCAGCGGCAGCAGCACAAAAGCCCGGTCACCAAGCCGCGGATGCGGCAATTCCAGGGGATGCGGCACCTCCCAGGCTCCGGAAACCGCCCCGAATGCCAGCAGATCAAGATCAATCACCCGCGGCCCCCAGCGGGTCCGCCGCCTGCGGCCCAGTATTTTCTCCACCCCGAGCAACATTTCCAAAAGGTCCGGTGCCAAGCCAAAAAACCGGGCCTCCCACACCCCGTTCAGGAATATCGGCTGGCGCACCCCACCCCATGGGTCACTGGCATAAAGCGGCGATTGCGCCACCACATGAACCCCCTTTCGGGCCAAAAGCACCCGCGCAGCATCAATAGTTTTTGCCGGTGAACCCGCAGGTCCGGGCAGGTTTCCGCCAAAGGCAATGAAGACACTTTCATTTTTCATGTGCCTTGCCCTTCGCAATCTGTATCAAAGCACTATGTCCACTTACATATTCACCTGTGACGGCCTTGTATTTTAAGCCGCCGCCCGCAATCCGGAGCATTTTATGGATCTTTCCCCTACCGACCGCACCGCCGTTTTCATCGACGGGGCCAATCTTTACGCGGCGACCAAGGCTCTTGATTTCGACATTGATTACAAAAACCTGCTCGCCCTGTTCACAAAGCGCAGCCGCTTGATCCGCGCCTTCTACTACACGGCGATGAACGAGGACGCTGAATATTCCCCCCTGCGCCCGCTGATCGACTGGCTCGATTACAACGGCTACACGATGGTCACCAAACCGACTAAGGAATTCACCGATAGCCAGGGTCGCCGCCGCATCAAAGGCAATATGGACATTGAGATAGCCGTCGATGCCATGGAGATGGCCGAGCACATCGACCATATGGTGCTGTTCTCAGGCGATGGAGATTTCCGCTCAATGGTCGAAGCTGTTCAGCGCAAAGGCGTGCGCGTTACGGTCATCTCTACCATCAAGTCCCAGCCGCCAATGGTCGCTGATGAGCTGCGCCGCCAGGCCGACACCTTCATCGAGTTGCTGACGATGCGCGACGAGATAGGACGCCGCGGCGCTCCACGTTCCTCTCATGTAGTCGCCCCGGTTTCTGACGACGAAGATGACGGATACGAGTATGACGACGAGTTGGAAGACGACTATGATACCGCATGACTCGCAGCCAGCCCCTTACCCAGCCCCACACATTGCCAACCGCCGCGCCGGAACCTGATTACAATTGCTCGTTCTGCCCCCGGCTTGTCGCTTTCCATGAAGCCAACCGGCAGGCACATCCTGATTGGCACAACGGGCCCGTCGCCTCATTCGGCGATCCGCAAGCCCGCCTGTTGATCGTCGGACTGGCGCCGGGTCTTCAGGGTGCGAACAAAACCGCCCGCCCCTTTACCGGCGATTATGCCGGCGACCTTCTCTACGCAACGCTTGAAAAATTCGGCCTCTCAAAAGGCACATATGCGGCCCGCCCGGACGACGGCCTGACATTGCATGACGTGATGATCACCAATGCCGTGCGCTGCGTGCCGCCGCAAAACAAACCGACACCTGCCGAGATCAACACCTGCCGCCCATTCCTCAAGGGCCGCATAGACGCCCTGCCAAAGCTCACCCATATGCTGGCGCTGGGCCGCATTGCGCATGAAAGCGTGTTGCGCATGGGCGGCTACAAGCTGAGCCAGTATCCATTCGGCCACGCGTCGCGCCACGTGCTTGATGGGGTCACGCTTTTCGACAGCTATCACTGCTCACGCTACAACACCAATACGCGCCGGCTGACCGTCGAGATGTTTGAGGGTGTGTTTGCTCAGATCACGGATGAACTGAAGTCGGCCTAGCCGCGCTCGCGCATGATCCGCGCTTTATCGCGTTGCCAATCACGCTTCTTGTCTGCCTCACGCTTGTCATGCGCCTTGCGGCCACGCGCCACGGCAAGCTCAATCTTCGCGCGCCCGCGATCATTAAAATAGATCTTCAGCGGCACAAGCGTCATCCCCTCACGCTGAACAGCGTTGGAGAGTTTTACAAGCTCGCGTGCATGCACCAGCAGCTTACGCGGCCGCCGCGGCGCATGGTTGAACTTGCTCGCCGCTTCATAGGCGGGGATGTAGCTGTTGATCAGGTAAAGCGCGCCGTTCTCGATTGACGCATAGCTTTCAGCGATATTGCCCTTGCCTAGGCGCAGCGCCTTGACCTCGGTACCTTCCAGCATGATGCCGGCTTCATAGGTCTCGCCAATCTCATAGGCATGCCGGGCTTTGCGATTTTCAGCCACAACCTTGTGCTGAACCGCCGCCCCTTTCTTTGCCTGTGCCATGAGAAAATTCCTACCGAGTACTATCTAGCTGTTGAGCAGCCCGGCGCGGGACATGACATCGCGCACGCGGTCCTCACCAGCCTTGGATGCGGTCACCAACGGAAGCCGCACACTGTTTTCGCACAGTCCCAGCAGATGCACGCCATACTTGACCGGCGCTGGGCTGGTTTCGCAGAACATCGCCTGATGCACACCTATCATCCGGTCCTGTATCTCCAGCGCCCGGTCAAAATTCTTTGCCGCACACGCAGATTGAAACTCCGCACAAATGGCAGGCGCAACATTCGCCGTCACTGAAATGCAGCCGACACCGCCATGCGCATTGAACGCCAGCGCGGTGCCATCTTCGCCGGACAGCTGGATGAAGTCCGGGCCGATGGCCGCACGCGTATGCGACACCCGGTCTAGCTGCGCCGTCGCATCCTTGACGCCGACAATATTGGGGTGCTTCGCCAGCCGTGCCATCGTTTCCACCGACATGTCGATCACACTGCGCGGCGGGATGTTGTAGATATAGATGGGTATATCCACCTGATCCGCAATCGCCATGAAGTGCCGGTACATGCCCTCCTGCGACGGCTTGTTGTAATAGGGCGTAACCACCAAGGCTGCCTGCGCACCGACGCTCCTAGCGTGGGCGGTGAACTCGATTGCCTCAGCCGTCGAGTTGGACCCGGCACCCGCCATGATGGGGATGCGGCCAGCCGCCTGTTCAACAACAATTTCCACCACGCGCTTATGCTCATCATGGCTCAGGGTCGGGCTTTCACCCGTCGTGCCACATGGAACAATGCCGTCGGTTCCTTGTTCCACATGCCAGTCAACGAGTCCGCGCAGGGCTTTCTCGTCCACATTCTCACCGGAAAACGGGGTGACGAGTGCAACTATGGAGCCTTGAAACATCGGACTTGTCCCTGAAAAACCTAAGAAAACTTGGGTATCGGTTGATTATGGCCCGCGGCTTTCAGCCATCACGACGGGCGGGCGCGGACATTATGTGAACCCACGCAACCCCGCAACGGCTGATCCGCAAGCCTGCCCCGCACAGGTGCGCCAACCATCCGGCATACGCAACAAAATTGGGTCAACAGTGCGACACAATTCACGGCTACAATGAGTATGGATCACCCCCCTGATTCCACCCCATCGTCTGGAGATATGATGCCCCCACACCCGCGGCTCCCCCGTCCGCACGCCCGCCGTATGTCCGCCCCAGCAATCCTCATCGCCATGCTTATGGCCCCGGCTTTCCAACCGGCATCAGCGGAACCCGCAGTTCCGACAGCCCGCCCCACGACGGCAGCCATAAATCCGTCCGCCAAGGTGCCGCTGCCCGGCCTCAACCTCACCCATGCAGACTATGCATTGGTGCAAGCTGCGTTGTCCGACGCGCAATCCGGCGACTGGGTATCAGCCAACAGGAACGCAACTCGCATCACAGACACGACTGCCCGCACCATCATCAAGTGGCTGGAACTGCAGGATAAGGAGTCCGGCAGCTCCCATACCGAGATCACCAATTTCCTCGCCACCCACAAGGATTGGCCGCGCCGCGAGCGTATGGAACGCCGCGCCGAAGAAGCCTTGCTGGACGAGCAGCCCCGCGATGCCGATGTGCTGGTCTGGTTTGAGTTGAACCAGCCGATCACCGGCGAGGGCAAAATCCGCTTCGGTGAGGCACTGATTGAAGCCGGCGAAACCGGGCGCGGCAATACCATGATCCGCACAGGCTGGATCGAGCATGATTTCAGCCGCAAACGTGAAGCCGAGATCATCCGTGAATACCGCAAGGTGCTACGCAAGGAAGACCACATTGCCCGCCTGGACCGGCTGTTATGGGACAAGGATGCCACCGACGCGCGCCAGATGGCCGCGCTCGTAGGCGCTGAATATGCAGCTCTGGCCGAAGCCCGCATCCGCCTCATAAAGCGCAGCGCCGGCGTGGATAGTGCTGTAGATGCGGTCCCCGCATTTCTGGCCAACAACCCCGGCTTGCTGCTTGAGCGCGCCCGCTGGCGCCGCCGCAACGGCTCACCGGAGGCCGCCGTCCCCCTCATCATGCGCGCACCGGCGAGCGCTGAAGAAATGGTTCGTCCCGACGAGTTCTGGAGCGAGCGGCACCTGCATGCCCGCCGCCTCATCAAGGAACGCGACTACCGGACTGCCTATGATCTGGTGCGCCACCACGGCATGTCGGGCGGCGTTGATTTTGCCGAAGGCGAATGGCTGGCCGGCTGGTTGGCATTGCGCTTCCTGAATGACCCGACAAGCGCCTATTTCCACTTCCGCACCCTCTACAACAATGTCGCGACCCCCATCAGCAAAGCGCGTGGTGCCTATTGGGCCGGCCGCGCGGCGCAGGCCGACGGACGTCAGGAAGATGCCGGCTACTACTACCAACTGGCCGCGGAGTTTGAGACCACCTTCTATGGCCAGCTTGCCCGCCAATCCCTGCTCGGCGGTAACAATACCGTTTCAGTGATAGCACTGGCGACCAAAGCCCCGCAAAACTTCGAGACCTCTTCCGCCGTCGCAGCCATGAAAATGCTCAACGCGCTGGGCGAAGAAAGATTGGTGACTGCGTTCTTCTATCACCTGTCGCGCTATTTCGGGGACGCCGGCGATCTGGAAGCCATGGCCGCATGGCTCCTCAAGGTCGGCCGCCCCAACCTCTCCGTGCGCACTGCCAAGGTCGCATCCCGCAAGGGCATAGAGCTGCCGGATTACGCCTACCCCACAGCACCACTGCCGGACGTGCCTTCTGCGGGTTCACCGGTTGAGCGCGCATTGGTGTTTGGTATTTCGCGGCAGGAAAGCGAATTCAACCCGCAAGCCATCAGCCATGCTGGCGCCCGCGGTTTGATGCAGCTGATGCCTGCGACGGCAAAACGCACCGCCGACGCCTACGGGCTGCCCTTCGACAATTCACGCCTGCTGACCGACCCCGCTTACAACGCACAGATCGGCACCACCCATCTGGGTGATCTGCTGGATGATTTCGGCGGCTCTTACGTGCTGACCATCGCCGCCTACAATGCCGGCGGCGGCCGGGTGAGCGAATGGATCGACACTTATGGCGACCCGCGCACCCCGGGCATTGATCCGATTGACTGGGTCGAACAGATCCCGTTTTCCGAAACCCGCAACTATGTCCAACGGGTGCTTGAAAACACGCAGGTCTATCGCGCCCGTCTGGCAGGCAAGGCTGTGCCGGTCATGTTGATTGAAGACCTCAACCGCGCCGGCAATACATCCCCGGTTGCTCCCGCAGCCGTACCTGCACCCACAAAGGACCGGGATATTCAGTAGGCGATCAACCCGAAAGCACTGGCCAGCCCGAACCCGAACAGGCTCAGGCTGGCCGTGGCCCCAATGATAGGCACCACGGCGGGAACCCGAAAACCAGTGCCGCTCGCCTTGTAACTCGCCGTCCGCCTGAGCACCAAAAGCGCTGCATTTACGGTTGAGAAGACGAGCAACACCGCCAGCGACGCATAGGTCGCAAGTTCGGCAATTGGCAACACCAGAGCGGATGCCAGAACGACCAGCGACACAACGCCTACCGCCACATCCGGCGTCCGGGTCACCGGATTGATATGCGCCAGAACCTTGGGTAACCGCCCAAGCTCGGCCATGCCATACAGCAGACGCGAGGCCATGATGATCTGCACCAGTGCGCCATTGAGCACAGCGGGAATAGCAATCGCACTGAGAACATCCGGATTGCCGCCATTGGCCTCAAACACCATCGCCAGCGGCGCGCCGCTTCCAGCAAGGCGCCCCGGCTCGACACTCAACACAGAGACAATCGCAAGGGCCACATAAAGAATAGTGCTTATGGTCAGTGTAAAGAGTATTGCGCGCGGCATCGTCTTGTGCGGCTCGCGCACTTCTTCTGCCATGTTGACGATGTCTTCAAACCCGATGAAGGCAAAGAATGCCAATACGCTGGCTGAAAAAAGCCCCAGCCACACAATGCCATCCAGCCCCGGCAGCATCTCCGGCAATGCAGCGGGCAAACCACCAAGCAATGGCAAACCCGATCCGATCACCAACAGCAAACCGCCAATTTCAACAACGGTAATCGCCGCCACAATCAACAAAGATTCCCGGACACCCCAGAATGTGATGACCGCCAGTACAGCCACGGCACCAGTCACCACCAGGCCGTCAGAAACCTCAACCAACGCATTCAGATAGCCGACAAACCCCAACAGAACAGCGGCAGATGACGTGCCCCCGGTAAACACCACAAGCAGGCCGATGAAAAGCGTCAGCCAGCGCCGCGCGAAAGCAGCACTAACAAAGGCCGCCTCCCCGCCTGCCTGCGGAAACCGGATACTCAGTTCTGCATAGGAAAGTGCCGACAGCCCCGCGAGCACGCCGGCAATCAGGAAGGCGACGGGCGCGCCCATGCCGGCTGTCCCGGCCACTTCCCCCACAAGCACATAAATGCCCGCGCCCACGGTTACGCCGACGCCGTAAAGCGTCAGCAGCACCGGGCCGAGGGCCCGTTTCAGCCCAACAGTTTTCTGTTCCACAATGCCCCACAGAGTCCGCTCAACACGCCACACAATGTAGGGTGATCACGCGGCCGGATACAGGGCGCAAATATATATTCGGAAGGGTAAGACGAAAAATGTAGTGCCGCTTACTGCTGAGCAGCGGACACGATCATGCAGTCAGCCGCGGCAATGCCGAGGCTCGTGCAGGCCGTCGAGGCCTGCGGCAGGGTTGCAAACCCGCCAATGCGCAGCCGGTGGAAGACACCACGGCTGCCCAGATCAATCGGCTGCACATAAAGCGTGTGTTCAGCCAGCACAGATGCATATTTTACATTAGCTGATTCAAACCCGCGCTGGGCATTCTCAGCTGATTCATAAGATGCAAGCTGCAAGGCAAACCCGGGATCAACCCGCGACGTGGCGGCAGCCGGTGCACCGGCAATCGCTGCCGTCACCACATCGGGCCGGCGTGTCGGAATGATGCTTGTCACGCCCGCATTGGCCATCTTGTTGGCGGTCGTTGCATTTTCAGGGATTGCAGCGGTTACGATCATGTCGCCCTCGTCGGACGCAATCACAGCTTCAATAAGCGAGGTCAGCATTAATAAGCGAGGTCAGCATTTCACGGTCATAGGCCTGCAGGTCACCATTGGTGTCCTGAGCCTGTGCCCGACCGGCCATGCCGATAACGAGCGCTAAAAGCAGCGCGCCCGCCAATGCAGTATTGATCGCTTCACGCGATGCTACCAGTCGATCTAGCCAGAAATTATGCATGGGGCCTCTCCCCGCAATGGAATTACACTGCCCATGCTCGGGCAACGAGGTAAAGGAAGTGTTGCCAAATCTGCGATCATTTGAAGCCACTTGAATTTGATGACTGGCGGGCTTGATGTCTCTTAAGATGCCCATGTCTCTTAAGATGATTGTAAGGTTAAAGGGTAAAGCTCGTGTCATCGGCACAAAGACGGGACTGGCCGCCATGCGCGTACCAACATTGTTCAAATCTGCCCTTTTGACGGCAATCGTCGGCATTTCGCTTGCCTCACAGGCTTATGCGCTGCCCGCTACCGTGGTTATTGATGCCCGTAGCGGTGATGTTTTGGTCGCCGACAATGCCGATACCCGCCAGGCTGCCCCGGCGCTGCCCAAGCTGATGACCATCTATTTGATGTTCGAAGCGTTCGAGGCCGGCACCGTGAAGCCGAACACCAACATTTTTGTGTCCGGCACAGCCATCAAGCAGCCGCAGCCATCTCTCGGCCTCTCCCATTTCGACACCATCTCCGCAGGTGACGCACTCAATGCCCTGCTCGCAGCCTCGGCCAACGATGCCGCCGCCGTGCTGGCCGAGTTCCTCGCCGGATCGGAAGCCCGCTTCGTCGAAAAGATGAACGCCAAGGCGAAAGAGCTCAATCTCACAAGCACCAGCTTTGCGAATATTTCCGGTGCTCCGCACCCCAAGCAGTTCTCAACGCCACGCGACATGATCCGCTTTTCATTGGCTCTCATGCGTACGTTCCCTGAACGCGCGCAAGGCCTTGTTGGCACCAGTTTCGCCTGGAAGGGTAAGACCTACCAGGGCCCACGCAATTTCCTCAGCGCCCTGTCCGGCAATGGCTCAGCCAATGTCGCACGGGCCGCAACCCCCACCGTCAACCGCGCCCGAAGCGGCAAGGCCGGTGAGCGCGATGTCATTGCCGTTGTATGGAATGCCCAGTCGTCTGACGCCGCCGACCGGCTCATCGTAGCATCCCTGAACACAGCTCAGTCCGGCCATCTGGCGGCAGCCCCCAATCCTGTGACCACAGCCGCCACCCAGCAACCCGCGACAACAGCTCCCGGCGCAATCGCTACCGGCAACTGGGGCGTCCAGCTTGGCGCCTTCTCGACGGAAGCAGCAGCCAAGGCTCAATTGGCAACCGCACAAAAATCAATCCCGCAGCTTGCCCAGGCACAGCTGATCGTGGAGCCGCTGACGCGCCCCACCGGCACGCTTTATCGCGCCAAATATCTCGGCATTGATGAGGTAAGCGCCCGTAGCGTCTGCACGACGCTCAAAGCCGCAGGCAGCGCCTGCATTCCACTTTCCAAATAAGACTGGAAAATCCAGCGGTCTTAAACGGCGCCAACAGCTTCCGCTGTCAGCATCGAGCGCAAGCCGGATTTCAGACAGGGCATCGCCCGTTCCAGCCGCCGCAGTGAATCCATATCTGCATGATGGATAGCCATCGGACTGTCGGGGAACGACCGCATATGCGCGTCAGCCTTGTGCAGCAGTACGAGATTGCGGTGGCGATGGTCATCCTCAAGCCGTCGGAACAGCGATTGCACAGCCACCTTCGGCCCCTCGATGACCTGTACAAATCCACAGCGACTGGCCAGCAACAGACCGGTTACATTGTCGCGGACATTGTTACGCCGGGCACACGCGACGAGCGCGGTCAGATCTTCAGGCGCGCAGGGCCCGTCACAATCGCTCACATAGGCTAGTTGGCAGAACGCCATTTGCTTCACACAGATGTTGGTGCGGCCATCAAGAGCCACCCAAAAAGTCTGCGCCGAAATGGTATTGATACAGTAAACACCTGCCCTCGGTGGACGTTCAAAATTACTTGTATCACCGTGTACGGATTAAGACAGCGCATCATCCATGCCCATCTTCTGCATGTGATCACTCTCAATAGTCTTCGCAGTGTAGAAAAGCGCGATATGACGCGGAAACAGCCCTTACAATTCCTTCAGGCCGGCGGCCGTATGCGTGCACAGGCCTTTGGCGATCCCGTCCTTGATCGAATAGGCCCAGCCATGCACTTCAATCTTGTTGCCACGTTCCCAGGCATGACGAAGGATTGTCGTGTGAGACACATTGCGCACCTGCTCGATGACATTGAGTTCACACAGAAGGTCAACCGTCTGCTCTTCGGTCATGTCATCCGTAAATTTGGGCTCATGCAGCCGATGTACGTCGCGGATGTGGTGCAGCCAGTTGTCGATCAGGCCGTGATCTGAATCTTCCAGCGATGCCCTTACGCCCCCACAGCCGTAATGCCCGCACACAATGATATGCTTGACGCCCAGCACCTCGACTGCGAACTGGATCACCGACAGGCAGTTGAGGTCTGACGGCACCACCACATTGGCGATGTTGCGATGCACGAACACCCCGCCCGGTGGCAGGTCCATGATCTGGTTTGCCGGCACCCGGCTATCCGAACAGCCAATCCACAGATATTCCGGGGATTGCTGTTTGGCCAGCGATGTAAAGAAATCCGGATCGTCCTTCTTGATACGCTCGGCCCAAAGGCGGTTGCGCTGAAACAGGTCATCTAGCTGGGTCATAGAACGATTGGTCATCCGGTTGGGGCTGAATTGGTTGCCCTATATGACCCAATGCCGCCCCCCTTGGCCACCCTTCAATTCCCCCAACTAGGCCTTGAAAACCTGCCGCCCGCCGCACCACGTCTCCAGAACCTTGATGCCCGAAATCGCATCCGGCGCCACCTTGCGCGGGTCATGTTCCAGAACAACAAAGTCGGCATGTTTCCCCGGCTCAAGTGTCCCTACTTCATGGTCGGAATGGCACTGCCAGGCAGCCGTCCGCGTCATCGCTATAATGGCATCCTCCACGCTGACACATTCAGCCGGGTTGAGCACACTGCCCGGCTCCTTCCACATGCTGCGCGTCACGGCGTTTTCAATGCAGCGCAGCGGCCCCATCTCGGAGACCGGTTCATCCGAATGCATGGTCCAGGGAATGCCCGCATCCCCACACGAGCGCGCCCGCCCCAGCAGATTACTTTTCTCAGGCCCGAAGATCTCGTCGCGAAACGCTTTCGACCAGTAATGCACATGCCCGATCAAAAAACTCGGCGATAGCCCGAGCACTGCAATCCGCTCTATCTGCTCGTCATGCAGGATCGAGCAATGCTCGATCCGGTAGCGCATGTCCCGCGGCGCACCCGCCTCATAGGCTGCTTCAAACGCATCAAGCGCATTATCAATCGCCTGATCGCCATTGGCATGCACCACCACCTGCCAGCCTTCCAAAGCGCGCTGCTTTACCTTCGCCTTGAGGTCCGCCGCCGCCACATACGGGATGCCCCGGTCCTCACGCCCCAGATAAGGCTCGCGCTGCAACCCGGTGCGCCCCTGGTTTGACCCGTCGGACACAATCTTCCAGCCGGTTGCCCGTGCAAACTCATTGCCGTCGCCAAACGACACCTCAACCGTGTCGCCGTCCCAAATATGTGCTGACGTATCAAACAGCGAATAGCGCAGCCGCGTCGTCATATGGCCGGACTCTGAGAATGCCTTGAAGGCTGCAATTTCACCTGCACCCTGAAAGCCGCCCGTCCCCTGATCACAGAAGGTCGTGATGCCGACCCGATTGGCCTGCGCGCAGACCTCCTTGCAGGCAGCCGGCACATCATCCACGGCCATCGCCGCGAGGTTATGCGCCAGCACCTTGCCGAACGCCGCACCGCCCTGCATCACACCATTGAGCGACCCATCGGCATTGCGCCCATACGCCGCGCCCTCCGGGTCCGGTGTATCTGCATCAAGCCCGGCAATGCTCAAGGCCGCAGAGTTGCAATAGGCGATATGCAGCGACGCGTTGAAAATAAAGCACGGGATGTCACCCGTCACAGGGTCCAGCATCTCTCGGGTGATGGCGTCCGGCCCGTCCTGCAACGATGGATCAAACTGCCGTGCGACAATCCACTCGCCGGGCTTGCTCTCACCCGCAAGCTTGCCGATCCGCGCCACCACGTCAGCCACCGATGGGCATTTGATCGCCCCCACATCTTCCAGCTTGCCAAGCATGGCAATCGGGAAGAAATGCATATGCGGCTCAATGAAGCCCGGCAGGATTGTTGCCCCGCCTGAATCCACAATCGCGGCATCCCCACTCACCGCCCTGCGCACTTCTTCCAGCGACCCGACGGCAAGTATTTTATCTCCGTCAATTGCCAGCGCCTCGGCGACCGAAAAATTCGCGTCCGCGGTTATCACCGTGGCATTGCAGAATATCGTCAGGCCGACAGGCTTTGGCGGCACGCCCAGCGCATCCCGCCGCCACGCCGCCGGATTGGCTGCCGCAGCCATATGCGGCAGCGACAACATCCCCATCTCGCCCAACACCGGCGCACAACATGGGCAGCCAAACAGATCGTCCGGCGTTGTATGGACGACCCCGCACCCATGATCATCCGTCGCCAGATGAACGTCTCCGCCCGCCATCACGTCCCGCATCGCGCTTTACCCCGTTTGCTCAGCCAGCCTTTTTGTTGACGTTACTGTGCCACGCCGCCGGGGCAAAACAAATGCCGCCCCGCATATCCCTTCAAAAATCCCCCAAAAACTGAGAAGCTATGCCAACTTCGGCCATCCACCTCCCGCAACTCCAGCAATAACAAAAGAGCCAGACCATGACCGCAACCCATCCTGCGCCGAACGCCACCGGCAGGCCCCATTGGTCGTCTCGAATGATGTTCGTATTTGCCGCGTCAGGCTCCGCTGTCGGGTTGGGCAATATCTGGAAGTTTCCCTATATCGTTGGCGAGAACGGCGGTGGCGCTTTTGTACTGTTGTATCTGGCCTGCCTCATCGGCCTGGGTGCCCCATTGCTGATCGGCGAAGTGATGGTCGGCCGCCGCGGCGGCGCCTACCCCGCCTCCGCATTCGTCAATGTCGCCCGCTCGACCGGCCTGTCAGCAGCATGGGGTGGCCTTGGCGCTCTGGGTGCCCTGATCGCGATCCTCATTCTGTCGTTTTACAGCGTCGTCTCAGGCTGGGTCGGCATTTACACGGCGGACTTTGCCATTGCCGCACTCGGCGGCGATGCAGCGCGCTCCGGCGCTGAGGCCTTCTCCGCCATGCTGGCAGATCCGGTACTTCAGCTCACCGCCGTTGCCGCCATCGTCATCGCAGCAGGCATCGTCGTCTATTATGACGTCACCATCGGCGTGCAATCTGTGATGCGCTATGTGGCACCGCTTTTTGCCATCCTGCTGGTCGCCATGCTTGTCATGATCGCCACCACCACGGACACCTTCTGGCAAGCCGTTGTCTACATGTTCAGGCCGGATTTTTCCGCCCTTTCCTTTGATGCATTCGGCGAAGCGCTCGGCCATGCCTTCTTTACCCTGAGCGTCGGCATGTGCGGCATGCTCATCTATGGCGCCTACCTGGATGATGCCGCCAATGTCCCCCGCCTTGGCATCGGCGTCGCCGCCATCGACACCGGGATCGCCATTGCAGCCGCCCTGATCATCTTCCCCATCGTCTTTGCATTCGACCTTGAATCGGCGGCGGGTCCCGGCCTGCTGTTCATCGCTCTCCCGCAAGGCTTCACGCTGCTGCCGTTCGGCAATCTGTTCGGCTTGTCGTTCTTCGCAGCCACCCTCCTGGCGGCCTTCACATCGCTGATTGCGCTGATGATTATCGCCAGCCATTGGCTTTCCGAGACATTGCGCACAAGCAACCGCACCGCCAGCCTGATTGCAGCAAGTCTCACCGGGATCGGCGGCGCCACCGTCACCCTGTCCCTGAACCTATGGGACAACCTGACAA
This sequence comes from uncultured Parvibaculaceae bacterium, assembly GCA_964511745.1. Classification (GTDB taxonomy): domain Bacteria; phylum Pseudomonadota; class Alphaproteobacteria; order CGMCC-115125; family CGMCC-115125; genus Pyruvatibacter. The sequence continues at coordinate 25,004 of CAZEHX010000003.1, read as the reverse complement.
TCCTCGGCTTCGGCTTGCTGGATTTCTTCGACGAACTCACATCCGCATGGCTACTGCCCTTGAGCGGGCTGGGCATGGCCATCTTCGTCAGTCGCGCCATCGTCCCCGGCCTACCCGATGGGCTGGTCAAAACCTATCTCAACATCTGCCTGACCTATCTGGCACCGATAGGCATCCTGGTATTTGTCTATTCCAAGACAGTCGGGTTCTAGAGGCCACCAGAGGAGGGTGATGCACCTCGGGGATCACAGCACCAGCGCTGTTACCAACAGGAAATAGAGAAACAGACTGGCGACATCCTGAATGATTGTACAGATCGGGCCGCTGCCCATTGCCGGGTCGGATCCCATCCGTACAAAGATCCACGGCAGGCCGAACCCCACAAGCGCCGACACCAAGCCCCCACCAAGCACCGCCAGCCCCACGGCCAGCGACAAAGCCATGCTGCCGAAGGTCAGGAACACAAGGCCGAAGGACAACAGGCCCAGCGACATGCCGATGGCAAATCCGATGACCAACTCATCCATCATCAAACGCGCGATCGACACATCCTCCGAGGCCAGACCGCGCACTGCCACAGACACCGCCTGCGTTCCGATGGCGCCAGATATGTAGACAAGCGCCGGAATGAAGAACGCCACCTGCACATTCGACGCCAGCGACTCTTCAAAGCCCGTCATCACCAGCGTAATCATGGATGACGCCAGCAGGCCGAACACCAGCCACGGCAGCCGCCGCCGGAACCTGTCGCTCAGCGGTGTATCCAGACTGACATTCGATCCAGTTTCAGGCGGCTCGATGCCCGCCAGCCGCTGCAGGTCTTCCATATGTTCGTCGCGCAAAATCCGGAACAGCGCTTCGGGCGGCACCGCCCCAATCAGCCGGCCCGTATCATCCACCACCGGCACCGCGATCATCTTGAGGTCCATCGCCAGCAGCGCAATCTGCTCCTGGTCATCCTCCCGGTGCGCCGCTTCGTGTTCCGGCTCCATGATCTCGCGGACTTCCCGGTCACCACCGGCCAGCAGATCATTTATGCGGACAATGCCAAGCAGGCGCTCCTGATCATCCGTAACGAATACAGTGTCCGCGCACTCAAAGTGCTGGCCGCGTAGCGATAAAATGACCGTATCGGCAGGCGTGTCCGGCTTGGCCCGCGGAATGTTCGCGACCATATGCGCCGCTGCCGTATCGCCGGAGATTACTCCCGCAGCATCACCATCTGTTGTCATTGCCCGTGTGCCCTTACCCATGTGCCTTTGTCTGCAGCTCGCTGGCGGGGTGACAGCTTGGCACCATGCACAACAGCCTAACCGGTTCCAGAACCGGTGGGCCAGCCAGCAATGAAGACGGCCGCAGTCCGGGATCAAGGTCAGCCGTCAACATCAGGCAGGGTATATCAAATGGCGTTGGCTGCGGGTTGCGTGACCTAGCGGGGCAACATCCCGTCGAAGAACAGGCTCACGGCCATCTCGGCCTTTTCCCGGACGCTCAGTTCCCCGTCCCCGGCACTCTTGCCACCCAGCCGCCCGGCAAGGTCAGAGAACGCAAACCAGCTCCCGGCCCCATGATTGACCAGAAAATACAGCGCCCCGATTGACGGCTTTTGGATGCGCCCTTGGGCGGCCAGCCTTTCCAGCCACCGCTCGGTAAAATCATTCCCCGGCTTGATATATTTCTCCAGCAGATAGTCCAGACGCGGTCCGGGGTTGCTGGCCTCCTGATTGACCACCTGCAGCAGCCAGGGATGCAGCGCGTACAGTTCAAGCACCCGCACGAACAATCCCCGAAGCACCACGAGCTCGTCATGACCAAGCCTCGCCCCTTCGCGGGTCAACTCTTCGCCCAGCTTGCCAAATCCGTAATCGACGGCGGCATACCAAAGCTTGGTCTTCGAGCCGAAACGCTGCGGTATCAGATTGTGGCTGATGTCCAAACCGCGCGCGACCTCACGCACAGACGTCCCGTCAAAACCGTTCTCACCGAACGCCTGCAGCACAGCCTCAAGCAACGCGTCATCCGAAACGATCTCCGCATCATCATGCGCCGGGCGTCCTCTTGGCCGTGTCGTCATCGGGTCCGCTTCCCTTCACGAAAGTGACATGTCGCAAGTCCTGTCCCATCACGCGGATAGGTCAAATCACCCTAGCGCCCGGTAGCAGCACCAACACGGGAACTGGCACGCTTCGCCGTGTGATAGGTCAGCGCCATACCGATGCAATGGCCCAATTCATCCTCCGGCAGTGGCTTTGCCGCATCCAGCACAACCGCACGATTGCCCTCAAACGACAGCACATCCGGGTAAAGCGCCCGGAACGTCTCAACCAGTGTCGTCTGACAATGAAAATAGAGCGCCACCCGCGCCGGCGCCTCACTCACCACATCCATGCGCACCGTCGTACCCGTGCGTGGCTTCTTCGGCAGATAGGCCGGTTGCCCCCATTTGAGGGTCTCTATCAGCTCGCCAATCTGCGGATTGTCTTTCGCCACCTCCCGCACAAGCGTGCGCAGCCGCGCCATGGCAGGCCGCACGGATTTGCCATACCCGTGAAACACAACATCAACATCTGTCGGAAGTTTTATCTGCGTCTGTGTTGCCATGCGCCAAAGCCTAGCCGCATGGCCGCCCTTCCGGCAAACCCGATCCCAGACCAATGACATACCGATGAGAAACAGGCAGACTACCGCCAAACAAGAAACGGGAGGATCCACCCCATGATAACCGTCACCCCCACAGGACAGGCCTGCGGCGCCGTCGTGACCGGCCTCGACCTGACCAAACCCCTGCCGCCTGAAACCGTGGCGGACGTCCGCAAGGCCTGGCTCGCGCACCACGTCCTCGTCTTCCCCAAGCAGGCGATGAGTGATGACGATCTGGAGCGGTTCACGCTTTATTTTGGCGACTTCGGCCATGACCCGTTCTTTGCACCCATTGACGGCCGCGAGAACATCGCCGCCATCCAGCGCCGCGCCGACGAGACCTCGCCACTGTTTGCCGAAGGCTGGCACACCGACTGGAGCTTTCAGGAAAAGCCGCCGATTGCCACTTGCCTCTTCGGCATCACCATCCCGCCCGAAGGCGGCGACACCTACTTTGCCAATCAGCACAAAAGCTATGACGAGATGCCCGCCGACCTCAAAGCCGAGGTAGAGGGCGTGATCGCCATCCACTCTGCCGAAGCGGCCTACGCGCCCGATGGCATGTATGGTCAGGACAAGGACGAAGAGTCGGACCGCAGCATGCGCATCATCAGCTCCGAGGAAGCGCGCCTTAAAAACGAACACCCGCTGGTTCGTCCGCATACGGAAACAGGCCGCCCGGCGCTCTTTTCAACTGTCGGCTATATCCAGGGCTTCAAGGGCATGAGCAAGGAGCAGAGCGACGACCTGCTCATGCGCCTCTACCACCATCAAACCCAGGACAAGTTCCTCTACCGCCACAAATGGCAGCCCGACATGCTGATCATGTGGGACAACCGCTGCCTGCTGCACCGCGCCAGCGGCGGCTACGACGGCCACGACCGCCTGCTGCACCGCACAACAGTATCCCAAAGGCTATGAACTGCGGGCTTAAGGATGCTGGCGGAGAGGACGAGATCATCTTCGTCGAGATCAGGACTTGCAGGTCCGAATGCCGAGGATGGAGTACATCGGACAAGTCCGCAAAAGCCCCGTGGCGATCAGGACCAGGCCCACGACCACAGCGCCATATTTCACGACCGTTCCATCAAAGAATGCGAGGCCGCTGAAGAGAGCGAGCACGATCAACACGGCGCCTAGCGACAGACGAAGGATCCGATCCATATTTCCGACATTCGCGGTCATTATCTATTCCTCTTGTTAAGCTGGACGTAAGAAAGCCCATGACGCCAAGCACTACGGGGTCGATGGCGCAGCGCACCGCGGAAACCTCTGGTCAGAAGCTTATGATCCGAACGCCATCGGCCAGAAGCCTTCCTGCCATCACCTTGGGATCTGCAACTGTTATTCCCTCTAGCAACGCGGACGCATCAAGTCCCTTGTTGGGCAGGTAGATCGCACAGACTTCCGCGCTTGTTTGCGGCTGGGCCAGGATCTTCGTCAGCAACCCCTGCGGGCTCATGCCTTTTGGTTTCTGCGGGGCTGTCGCTGCGGCAGGCGCATCCTTGAGCGCAATGTCGGCAGCATCTCCGCACAGCAGAATATGCGCCCCGGCACCCTGCTGAACGGCCTGCATTGTCAGCACCATGCCCATCAACTGAGTTTGCGCATTGGGCGACGTCAGGATCGTAATCAGTTCCATGGTGTCCTCGGCTTTGGCGGGCCCGGCCGACAGCAGAGCCAGCGCACTAAGCATTGCAATGACGTGTTTTTTCATCTGGGCAATCCTTGGTTCTTAAAAAGGGTTTCGGGCGATTTGCCCGGTCCGAAGATGATCAGTCCTTCCGGCAGGACTCGCGCATCAGCGTCCCTGCCACAGATATCTCAAGCGCTGATCGCCGCCTGTATGGCGCGCGCTCTAACCGCTTAAGAAGGTTTCATCTGACAGCGCTGTTCAATTCCAAACCAGATTTACCGCACCCTTCCCGACCCCGTGGGTCACTGTTTGGTCGGGAGGCATTCTTGGCAAATCTTCAAATCGTGGCGGCTATTACTCCGCCAGTTCAGGCGTTGCAGACAGTTCCTCTGGCGATTTCACCGCCATGCCCAAAGCCTTGGCAACCCCTTCGCCATAGGCCAAGTCGCAACGGGTGCAGTTGTCGATATGGCGCTGCTTGATGAAATCTGGCACATCACCCAGGTTTCGCCCCGTGTTTTCGAAGAGAACTTGCTGCTGCGCAGGTGTCATCAGTTGGAAAAGCTTGCGCGGCTGGCTGTAATAATCGTCGTCATCCTCGCGGAAATTGAACATCTCGGCATTGCCGTCAATCTTGAGCGGCGGTTCTGCATATTCGGGCTGATCTACCCATTGGCCGAAGCTGTTCGGCTGGTAATGCGGCAACCTGCCGAAATTGTCGTCCACCCGGCCCTGCCCGTCGCGGTGATTGCTCATGACCGGGCACTTGGCTGCATTGACCGGCACCTGCTGGTAATTCACACCCAAGCGGTAACGCTGTGAATCCGGGTAATTGATGAGCCGCGTCTGAAGCATCTTGTCAGGCGAAACGCTGATGCCGGGCACGAGATTGGATGGCGAGAAGGCGGCCTGTTCCACATCCATGTGATAGTTTTCCGGGTTGCGGTTCAGTTCGAACTCCCCAACCTCGATGAGCGGATAATCTCCCTTGTACCAAACCTTGGTCAGGTCGAACGGATGAACACCATAGGTTTCCGCCTCGGCTTCGGGCATTACCTGCACATACATCTTCCAGCGCGGAAAGTCGCCACGCTCGATCGCTTCAAAGAGGTCCCGCTGGTTGCTTTCGCGATCATTGGCAACGACCGCCGCAGCCTCAGCATCGGTCAGGTTCTCGATGCCCTGCTGGGTCCTGAAGTGGAGCTTCACCCAGAAACGCTCGCCAGCATCGTTCCAGAAGCTGTAGGTGTGGCTGCTGAAGCCATGCATGTTCCGGAAACTCTTGGGGATGCCGCGATCGGACATCACCACCGTGACCTGATGCAGGGCTTCGGGCAGAAGCGTCCAAAAGTCCCAGTTATTCGTCGCCGAACGCATGTTGGTGCGCGGGTCGCGTTTCACGGCCTTGTTAAGGTCTGGAAATTTCTTGGCATCCCGCAAAAAGAACACAGGGGTGTTGTTGCCCACCATGTCCCAGTTACCTTCTTCGGTATAGAACTTGAGCGCAAAACCGCGAATGTCCCGTTCGGCATCCGCTGCGCCGCGTTCCCCTGCCACGGTACTGAAGCGGGCGAACATCTCGGTCTTCTTGCCAACATCGCTGAAAATCTTGGCGCGCGTGTAGCGGCTGATATCATTGGTCACGGTAAACGTGCCGAACGCGCCAGAGCCTTTGGCGTGCATGCGACGTTCGGGAATGACTTCGCGCACGAAATTGGCGAGCTTCTCGTTGAGCCAGATATCCTGCACCAGCACGGGGCCACGCTTGCCAGCGGTCATCGAATTCTGATTGTCGACAACCGGCGCACCAAAGGCAGTTGTCAGGTGTGTCACCGGACACTTGCCCTTATTCAAGATTTCATCAGACATAACGATCCACTCTCCAGAACACAGGACTATTGAAGCAGCTTACGGCTGGCCTCGAATTTAATACAGCATAAAGCTCTGGCCGGGCGGCACGGATTTGCCAAACCCGCGAAACACCGCCTCAACATCCATCGGTTGTTTTATCTGCGTCCGTGTCGCCTTGCACCTAAGCCAAGCCGCATGGCCGTCCCTCCGGCAAACCCCGTCCCGAACCAATGACAGCCCGGCAAGAAACAGGCAGACCAGCGGCAAATAAGAAACGGCATGACGGCGCGTGACGGCACATTGCTTGCGATCCAGACGGTGACCTATGTGCAGTCAAAAATGAAGCTGCACGACCTCGTCTCGCATGTCCCCAGCCTGCGTGCGTATAGCGACAAGCGGCATATACGCAAACTCGAGCAACAACTTGCTCGATATGGCCATGCCCAGTTCACGACGGATGCAAACCAGTACAAGATTTTAACCGCGGCGTAGATAGCCTCGCGAAGTCTCTGCCAGCTAGATTCACGGCTTCAAAGACATGCGCAATGAGCAGAGCGGCAACCGCCGCCTCCACTGAACAACGGTGTCCGAAAGGCTCTGAACCTCAAACGCCGCCCGCACCGAGGACCCCGCCGCGCGCAAGATCGAGCATGCCTACGGCTTCAAACCCACCCAGGATTGCGTCGACCGCAATGGTGGCGAGCAGGATGCCCATCAAACGGCTGATGATGTTGGCACCCGAGGCGCCCAGCACCGGCTTGAGCCGCGCCGCCAGTAACAACAGCACCAGCGTGATACCCATCACCACCAGCAGGACGCCGCCGGTGACAACCTGCTCGGCAACCGAATGCTTGTGATTGTCGGTGAGGACCACGATAGCCAGCATCGCCCCCGGTGAGGCAATCGACGGCATGGCGAGCGGGAAGACTGCTCCGTGTAGCCCATCGCGCGAGGCTTCCTTGATCTCCTGGTCCGACTTCGCCTCCCCCAGCACCATGGTCATGGCAAACAGGAAAAGGATGATGCCGCCGGCGATCTGGAACGATCCAAAGCGCAAGCCCAGCGTCTCCAGCAAGGCTTGCCCGCCGACGAGAAAAGCCAACAACACGAGGGTGGCGATCAGCACCGCACGAACCGCAACGGCCCGGTGCACCGATTTATGCAGGCCTGCCGTCGCAAAATAGAAGACAGGCAGGGTGCCTATGGGATCCACCACCACAAGAATGGTGATGAACTCGCGTCCAATCATAGGCAAGTTCAACAGGTCCAGCACGCCAACACCCGGTTTCAAAATAAATGACTGAAAGCTAGATAGCACACCCGCGACGAACAGGCGTGCGGCCACCCATCTGCTGCGGCACCAACGGTTTGCCAAGCATGAGATGGTGGCGGAGGGAATGACTCGAATAATAAATTGGCTGTTTTGGCAGTTCGGATCGTGTCTAGACGCCACGAAAACGCCTGAAATCTTGAGAAAAGCGTCCGACCCCATTCCGATGGGCATCGCGCTGCCGCGAAGGGTTCGACATGTTTTCGACGGGTTGCGCCAATTTACGCCCGCACCGCCTGTTTCAAACATAGCCTCAGAGCACGCAACATACCGACTTGAATAGGTTTTCTTCTCACGCATTCGTTCTCTTGCGACCGAAGTGAGTTGCGCAAAAGGAGACGAACATGAACGAAGTATGTGTGAATCAGAAAGAACTGGCGGCCCGCTGGAAGATCAGCCACCGAACACTTGAGCGCTGGCGTTGGGTCCAGGAAGGCCCGCGATACCTGAAGATCGGCGGCCGGGTCGTGTATAGGCTGTCCGACGTCGAGGCATTTGAACGCCAGGTTCAAAGTTTTCCTGATGAGCTACTGGCCGAAGGCTGAGCAACCAACCTCGCCTCTCCCAAGGCTGCGACATCGCGAAAAGGACAATCTTACGAAGCATTTCGATTGAACACGACGTGACTCCCCGCTAGCGTGCAGTCAGCACAAAAAATGGGCGCGCATAATAATCAAACGCGCCAAGTCGGGAGTGCGAAGTGGATAGTGAAAAATCGGAGCTTCGTTGGGGAGTCGCGCAGCGCCTCGAGTTCATCGAGTTCCGATTATTTTGGGAGGGGCGAGTGAACCGCAGCGATTTGATGGAACAGTTCGGGCTGTCGGTGAACCAAGCGTCCGCCGACCTGAATCGCTACATCGGCTTCGCTCCGGACAACATGGTCTATGACAAGAGTGCGCGGACCTATGTCCGTGGTCCCGACTATGCTGCGCAGTTCCTGAAACCTGACGCCAGCCGCTACCTCGCACAGCTACGGTCCTTGGCCGATGGCATCATGGACAGCGACGATACCTGGATCGCTGAACTGCCATCCTATGATGCTGCGCCAACCCCGACCCGTGGTGTAAACCCTGTTACCCTGCGATCCGTTGTCGGTGCCATCCGCCGATCCGAGGCCATCGAGGTGAAGTATCAGTCCCTTTCGCGCCCCGAGCCGAGCTGGCGGTGGATCGCGCCTCACGCAATCGGGTTCGACGGTTTCCGATGGCACACTCGGGCGTTCTGCAAGACTGACGAGGTCTTCAAAGACTTCTTGCTTTCGCGCATCCTCCAAACACGCGGCGCTGAAGCCAGCAACGCCACCGAAGTTGCCGATGCGGACTGGCAAGAGCATGTCATTCTAGAGATCGGCTCCCACCCGGAACTGTCCGAAAGCCAGAAGAAGGTGATCGCGCTCGACTATGGAATGCACGGTGGCAAGGCGCAGATCAAGGTTCGACGCGCTCTGCTCTACTACGCACTCAAGCGTCTTGGGCTCGATACCGATCCCGGCGCCAGAAAGCCGCAAGATCAGCAGATCATTTTGCTCAACAAGAACCAGATAGACCACAGCGCAGGATGAAATTGCTATGAGCAACGATGTGCAGGCCCTCCGCGAACTCATCTCGCAGCTGGTCCCCGCCGACGGCTCTACGATCGGCAATCAGGCGCTAATCGCCGAACTGCAAAACTATCTGCCCGAACTGAGCGACGCCGAATACCATGCGGCGAAGGACGCGCTCGTCGTCGAGGGAATTCTTATGAAAGGGCGCGGTCGTGGTGGTTCGGTCTCCCGAACGGGAAGTGAACCACGCTTAGCCTCAGCGGCAACACAAACTAGGCCAAAGCCTGCACTCAATTCCGAGTACGCCGAAGTTAACTCTGCATTGAACGACTACTTCTTCCACGGCCGCTTCGAGATGCTGCCGGTCTACTTGGACCTGGAGGGGGACGCGGAGACTGAGTTGACTGAAGCGCTCGAAATGGATCCCGATGAACTTGGCGATTTCATCGGGCTATGTGCAGCGCAATCGCTACGCCTTGACAAGACAGACCCCTACTCTGACCATGTCGAGTGGCTAAAGGATTGGAGCCAAACGGGTCGCCAAGAGCCGCCGCCATTCACAGCCCTCCTAGCCGCTCTCTCGATTGCCGCCGAAAGAATGGGGGCAGACCAAAATTTCTCTCCTAACAACTACTATGAACGTCTTTTCGAGCTTCTAGGGGTCAAAGGCGCGACTAACCAACAAAAGCTAAAACTGTACGCAAAGAGCACACGCCAATTTTGGAGAGCGCTCAATCTTTGGCTTTCCGAGAATGACTTCTTACTGGGCCGTCCGACGGCAAGGGCACTGATCAGCCACTGGCAATACGCGAGCTATGCCTTATCACAAGCGCTGGTTAGGGACGCAGACCGAAATAGGTTTGCGGGTCTTTTCGAATCCTACGACCTTGTCCCGGGGGACCCTGTCCCCGAGGCGGAGATGGTCCTTCTAGTTCATGACTGGATGACCTCTCATGGACCCACGGGGCCTACGGCTTGGCTACGCAAGCTCTGGGCCGCGAATGAGCTCAGGGAGCGCGTGGTCGCAGCCGCACTGGACGCTTTTGAAACTTGGGAGAAATCGACTGCCACGACCGCGGATGGCTCCCGGAATGCCCGGCTCCAATGGCAGCTGGGCTTCACTGGTTTCCCAGGAAAGCGGGCGCGTCTTTCACTCGTGGTCACCCGCGGCGGACAGGAAGAGGCTCTTCAGCCTGATTCCTCGTCCGCAGGAGTCGAATCAGGGCTTTTCTTGGAAGGCGGCATTGAAGCAGGCAGTCAGTTTCTTGGGCCTCTCCAATCTCTTAACTTGGATCTTTTGCTACTACAGTCACGTAAATTCACTGGGGCCGAAAGTGGCATTTCGTACAATTACGTCGCGAAACCGATCGTACCTCTTGCCCGGTCTCCCGACGGTCCTGACTACAGAGAAGTATCTCGCGTAAGTCTCTTTGATGAACACGCTATCCTTTGCCACGAGGCTTGGCTCGAGAAAGTCGAAGGACATCTCTCGAAATGTGCGCGATTAGGATATGCAGTGCTCCGCGCACAGGACATGCACGGAATTCCAGAGGGCTGGTGCATCCTGCGCGGTGTAGAAGTCGTAAGATCGGTTGATGGCGCACATGACAACCTCCACGCACTGAATCCGATTGGCAGCACGGCCGCCATCGCTTGCGTCGATGGATTGAAGCTAGGCCACGGGACTTGGCATGCTGATGCGCGCCCAACGGTTGAAGCAACTTCAGAGAAACCTGACTGCACGCGCGAGGTTGTCCGAGAAAGGTTCGGTGACCCAGATGAGTTGCTCGTTGCATCCAAGGCCAACGGAGACTTCATGGAGGCCGCTCTGAGCACGGTAGAGATTGCGCCGGGCACGAATTTACGCGCTGTAGTTAAAGCCAAGGGCACAGAATTCGCCGAGACCTCTTTTTCGCTTAGGAGCGCCGACGTGCCGCGTCCGCTAGGCAAGAAACGCTTCTTTCATCCCGCCGGAGAGGGAAAAGGCTTTTCACTCGAACAGGCTGTCGTCGGCTCAGGCCCCCTGCGCGGTCTTGAGGGATGCTTTCTTCACGGTGAATTCGGCAGCAATGAGAGCGCCAACTTGAGCGCAACAATCAACAATCAGGAAGATATTCCAGCGGGCAACCCCGAGGTATCTCCTGAGGCAGATTGGCAGCGTTCAAGTGATGCGGCGCAAAAGGCTAGCGAAAGTTGCGTCATCCGCGGGTACCATTACTGGATCCTGGAACCTTTCCAGAAGGGTGACGACCGTTTCGAAGCCAAGATGGCAGAGTGCAAGAACTGTCATATCAGGGCGCTTTCTCGGTCTCGGGAAGTCGCGAAGGGCAATTGGAAAAAGATAAGGCAGCAGGATCAGCCCGTCCCGAAGAGGAAGCGCCAGAGCGCACTCGCGAGCGGTCAGATCGAGGGAGGCTCGAACGAAGACGCCTTCATTTCACTCGACACGGTCTACGATGGTCTCTGCTATCTTGGGCAGGGAACTTGGGGAGCGTTTCAGCGGCTTGTCGCGGGAGCTTCACAGGAACCTTGGTTCTCCTATTCATTTGCGAATGATCTGTTCGCCCTCGGCCACTTGGAATCTGTTGACGCTTTCCAATCCACCACAACCGACTGGTCCGTACCACCACCAGTTTTGGTCATTGGCTTGGACAACAAGGCGCGTCTCGCCGGTTTCCACTCAAAAGCCCTTATTGAGCGCATCGACTCGGTTCTAACTCGGGAAGGTGCGATTTATGATCCTGTCTCTGCACCGGGATGCATGACCGCCCGGAGGTGGTCTGGATTAACCGGGCTAGATCTAGAAGCGCTTCTAAAAGGCATCGCGGACCCACACGGTCGGCCTGTAGCAATCGCACGGGGCCTTGGCGGCATAATCGCAAGCCAACTTCCGTCGTTTGACGAGGCCTGGGCGCGTGGAATGCCGATACATGTCGAGAATTCAGATGGCTTGGCCAAGTTCGACGTTCAAAGGGCGCGTTGGACGAGCTTAGAAAAACCGCAAGGTCCAGGAGCCTACAGGGTAGGCCTGCACGGAACCCGTTACTTTTATCGCGATGCGGATGGTACTTCGCGTCAAGTAGGACACCGCATTGCAAAAGTCTTGGCTGCCCGAGCCGAAAACACCCGGCTGCATGGATACGACATTTCGACCGGTAAGTTTACGGCCGCTCTTGGAGTCGACCCGCCCGGATTATTTGCCCGGGCACTAGTCGCTTCCAGTGGAATGCTTCCAAAAATGGAGGAAGGGCGACTCATCTACGTGAACGTAGATCCGTCGGTAGCGGCGATGGTTTTGAACAAGATGTACGGGAAGGACAGAAACCTTGAGTAGAGCAACGCCGAGTGAAGTACTGGAGTATATTCAGGAAGCCTACCACAAGTACTACGACAGTGCCTTCTGGATGCGCGACGAACCCCTAATGAAGGAGCGACGCACGCTTCTAGAAGAGCCGGGCCTCACCGCGCAGGAAATCCTCCTGGAGGCGGTTCTGGCATACCCGTCCGCTGTCCCAGTCGCCGACGCATGCAAGGCAGCGGGTCTTCCAGACGGTGTGGCTGAGCATCTAGGCCGCGTGGTTTTTGGTGCGGACTTCGCTTTTCGGAAACATCAGGCACAATCTCTCGAAATATCTCTGGCCAAGAACGAAGCTGCGTTGAAGAACGTCGTGGTCACGTCAGGCACGGGTTCCGGAAAGACCGAGAGCTTTCTTCTGCCGGTGATTGCGCGGCTCTTGGCAGAGCGTTTGCAGGGTGTCGGAACCGGCTCGCTCCATAACTGGTGGGAGCAGCCATGGTCGCAGGAGAATACTTGGTCGGGCCTCCGCTCTAGGATCGTCGGAGGTCCGAAACCTGCCGTTCGTGCGCTCCTACTGTATCCTACAAACGCCCTAGTAGAGGATCAGGTATCGCGGCTGCGCCGCGCCGCTTTTCGTGCAAAGGAAATCCACGGTTCTCCCCTCTTTTACTTTGGAAGATATACCGGCGCGACTCCTGGCGCGACATACTTCCCCCCGGCTCAACTCAAGGCCGGAGACCGCAATCGGATCCGGGAGGTCGCTCGGGACCTCCGAAAGATCGCCGAGGAAGCAGAGCGGCTAAAGGACCGAGACGAAGAAATACGAGGCCAGTTTCAAGATCCTTCGTGCGGCGAGATGATGACTCGCTGGGACATGATCGACGCCCCGCCAGACATCATGATTACGAACGTTTCGATGCTTAACGTCATGCTTATGCGTGACCATGAGGCGCCGATCTTCGAGGCTACGAAGCAATGGCTTCGATCATCTCCCGATAACCACTTCTCGCTTGTTGTAGACGAACTCCACGGCTACCGCGGAACCGCCGGAACTGAGGTTGCCCTCGTTATCCGGAACCTACTCCTAAGGCTTGGGATCGAACCTGGCTCACCACAGCTCAGATGCCTCGGAACCAGTGCATCCCTCGATGGCGAAGAAGGACGCGAATACCTCCAGCAGTTCTTCGGCGTCGAAAAGTCGACCTTTGCTGTCTTCCCAGGTGAGCCCCGCAAACCTAGAGTTGTGCTACCGGTTGACGAGACTCTCGTCGCTGACAAGGCCGCAGCGATCATCGCGGGCGACAGCGAGGCAATTAACGAAGTCTTGTCGCGTTTCTCACCAAGAGACGCGCTCGGAGCGGCTTGCCTAGCGGCTGGACGAAAAGAGGACGGTGGTGTTGCGCCCGCTCGAATATCCAAGGTCAAGGAAGCGCTCTTCGGGGCTGGGGCGGATGACCTGTCGTTCACGGCGGTGCTCCATGCCGCAGCGCAAGAGAAATCCACTTCGTTCGAGGAACCGAAGCCATCGTTCCGCTCTCATATGTTCCTTCGGCAGATTCAGGGAATGTGGGCCTGTTCCAACCCCAATTGCAGCGAGGTCGAAACTGACCATCGGTACGAGGGACGGATAATTGGAAAAGTATTCAAGCAGCCCGCGATAAAGTGCCCTTGCGGAGGCCAAGTTCTTGAACTTCTCTACTGCTACGATTGCGGGGAGGCCTACCTCGGCGGATATGTTACGCCGACCATGGAGGGCGCCGAGGACGGTGAAGTCTTCCTCGAGTCCGGCCCCACAGACCTGTCGACGACTGTGCCTGGGCTTGTCAACGAGCGGCCGAATAGCCGTTTCCGATGGTATTGGCCAGGAAAGACCGTTGACTCGGGAGTGACCACCAACTGGCAGCACAAGAACCCCGCGACTGGAAAATCCGTGTCGTTCGGCTTTGCTGCCGCGGTATACCATCCTCTATACGGGCACCTTCGCAAAGCCCAGCCGGGCGAAGCGCCCACAGGCACGATGTACCAAGTTCCGCGCGACGTAGACGTGCCAGGTCTTCCTGGGCGATGCCCGGCTTGCCAGTCGACAAAGAGCCAAAGCCGCATCTTGAAGGCCTTCTTTGCAGGGAGCCGGGTCAACAGCCCTATTCGAGGTCTCCGAACCGGTTTGAACGTGACAACGCAGGTTATTGCAGATCGCGCCACGTCTAGCCTTGGTTCAGCGGATCGCGCGGCCCCAATGATCGCTTTCACGGACAGTCGCGACGATGCCGCAGACGTCGCTGCTGGACTCGAGTTGAACCACTTCCGATCTCTCGTGAGGCAGCTCGTCTTCCGAGAGCTGAGACCACGCGAGCAGTTCACGCTTGAGGACGCGAAGGCTGTTGCCGAGAAGATTCAGGATGAGAGCGCGCTCGACGCGCGAGAGACCAAGATCGCCGAAAGCATCAAGGCGTTTGACCCGAAGCTCGTGAACGCTCTCTTCATGGATACCATAGGACGGGCCAACGAGTCCCAGCGAGCAATTATCGAGGATTTTGCCGCGAAAGCCCTTGGAAATCCTGCAATCTCGTGGAGCCAACTCGTCTCAGGCATACTGGCCCGCCTGCTCGAACTCGGAGAGAACCCGCAAGGTTCCGAAGCCTCTAGGCAGACAGTCGAAAACGAGCCGTGGTGGCGGTTCTTCGATGAAACGCGTCCCCCAGGTATGGAGCGTCTGGAGTCGTCGATCGAGGAGTCTGGCCGCCGAGTTATTCGCGAGAACCTTTCTTCGCTCGTAGCGGCGGCATTGTTTGACGCTGGCGGGCGCGACCTCGAGACACTCGGGATGGCCTTCGTGCGACCAGCTGGCCAGTTCGCGGACAAGCTTGGCCTCGAACTCAAGGAAGCCGAGTGCATTCTTGCGAACGTCGTACGGCTTTTGGGCCAGGCTCGCCTCTACACGGGGGGCGGTAGTAGCCAGTCGAGCACCAATACGCCGACTGCCGTGCGCAAGTACCTTGAAAAGGTTGCACCGAGGGTAAACCGGGACCCGGTGGTGCTCGCGGACTCGATCGGCGAACTCCTGAGAACGGAGAGTATCGCCAATGAAAACTGGGTTCTCCAAGTTGCCCGGTACGCCAGCCTCAAGCTCGAACTAGCGCCGATAGAGACGGGGCTGGCTCGCTGTAATCGCTGCTCGCGAATCTCCGCTAACACTGGGATCAAGGCTTGCACGTCGCTCAACTGCGAGTCCGACAGCTTCTCGCCAATCGAGACACCGGAAGACGACTACTACCGCTGGCTATCGGGTGAAACGGCGCACAGGCTCAATGTAGAGGAATTAACAGGCCAAACCAAACCGCTCTCTGAGCAACGCAGACGTCAACGGCTATTCAAGGGAGCCTTTCTGGATGGCGAAAACCAGCGTGTCCACGGGATCGACGTTCTAAGCGTTACCACGACTATGGAAGTCGGCGTCGACATCGGCTCGCTTGAGCTTGTGATGATGGCAAACATGCCACCGCAGCGATTCAATTACCAACAGCGGGTCGGGCGCGCTGGCCGCGCCGGGCAGAGCTTCTCCTACGCCCTCACGATTTGTCGCGGAGGATCGCACGATGACTTCTACTACTCTAATCCCGAACGCATTACCGGCGACACCCCGCCCCAGCCGTATCTAGATCTATCCCGTCCTGAGATCGTGAAGCGCGTCGTGGCCGCAGAGTCGCTTCGGAGGGCCTTCGCCGCTCTTGAAGAGCCTCCCAAGCGGAGTTCGAGCACGCACGGCGCGTTTGGGACGGTGAGTGACTGGGAAGTGGAACATAAACTCCCAGTCGCCGAGTGGCTGGCAACGTCGCCTGAGATCGACGAAGTGGTGAATGCCCTTTGCCATAACGCACCCCTTTTGCCCGGGAAACGCGAAGAAATCGAGGACTACTGCCGCACCAAATTAGCCGAGCACGTATCCGAGATCACGAAGAGCGACCGGTACATTCAGGAAGAACTCAGCGAACGGCTCGCCACGGCCGGGGTGCTCCCAATGTTTGGGTTCCCGACACAAACGCGGAGCCTTTTCGGTTTCAAGCGGGATGCGACAGTTGACGAGATGGTGATTTCGGATCGTCCACTCGACCATGCGGTCTGGGCGTTTTCACCTGGTTCTGAAGTGCCTAAGGACAAGCAGATTCACGTAGCTTGTGGCTTCGAGTACAAGAGGCAGGCAGGGGGCCGGATTATTTCCGATCCTGATCCACTCGGCACTCCTCTCACATTTTCAAGGTGCGAAGAAGAAACTTGCGGCAACATAATGCAGGGTGCTCTCGAAACCTGCGACGTGTGCGGTAACATGGCGTCGCCCTTCGACCTTTACCAGCCAAAAGGGTTTATGACGACCGGACGACCGAGGGACTATGACGGCCAAAGGCAGCGCGGACCGGCATTGAATCCACCTGTCTTGGCGTTCAAGCCTGACTACGCATCGGGTTTCGATGTTGGCCCGATGAGAGCTACCCTGACCTCGGACGAACCAATCGCGCTAGTGAACGACGCCGGCGGTGAGCTCTTCAAGTTCCGGCGAAAGTTTAACTCGATTGTTGTGAACGACGACTACCTTTACCGCGACGACCCACCCCACCAGGACCTTCAAGGAGAGCCGGAAACTACCGGAGCGATAGGGGCGGTTTTCAACACGGACGTTATGACCTTGTTGCTCGATCGGTTACCGGGTGTCGGCTATAATGGTGTTCTAGACGTCGAAAACCAGCCAGCGGCGACCGCTGCGCTTGTATCGTTCGGCGAGTTCGTGAAACTCGCCGCGGCAGTTGAGCTCGACGTTGACCCGTCCGAGCTCCAAGTCGGTACGCAAAAGTGGAGAACTAAGAGTTGCGTGACGCGCCAAATCTATGTCGCAGACTCCCTCGAAAATGGCGCTGGCTATACTCGACACATCTGCGATCCCGGCCGCTTGCAAGCGCTGCTGGAAAAGCACTACTCAGTTAGGCGGGCTGAATGGCAAGCCGACGACCACACCTTGTGCGATAGATCCTGCCCGGACTGCCTTAGGAACTACAACAACCGGTTCCTTCATTCAGCGCTCGATTGGCGGCTTGCCCTCGATGTCGCTGAACTGGTTCTAGGCCATCCATTGGAAACCGATCGCTGGCTTGCGCCCGCCGAGAGGATCGGGAAGCGTTTCGTCGATCTATGCAACTCGGAACACGGCAACGTCTTCTTGGAGCAGGCTGACAGCCTTTACGCGGTGACGAGGACGAAGCCGGGCATCTCGCTCGTTCTGTCGCACCCACTTTGGTTTACCACAAAGGACGGCCCCGCGCATGATCGGCAACACGATGCGAAATCCATGCTTCAAGCCAACCATGGCCCTGGCCACCAGGTCTTGTTCGTGGACATACGTGACTTCGCTAGCTCTCCGCAGTCCCATGTTGTCAAAATGCTAGAGGCGTCATGATCGAGATCGTGGGAACGGAGGGCTCGAGCGAGTACAGGGCTGCGATCATGGTTCGCGATGCGCTTGAATCAGCTTGGCCTGGAGTGACCACCTCGCCGGTCGAGGAAGATGACATAAAGATCGCCGTCAGCGTCAAGATTTCTGGCTACAGGATCCAAGACATCGATATCGTACTAGCCGGTCGGCTATCACGGCCTCGACAAGTGCGGCCAGCCCGGGTGATCCGGGGCCACACAGGCAACCGCCTCAACAATCGCCCCCTCATCGTCGAAAGCTTCGTGGTGACCATAGAGGTTAAGGACCAAGACGATAGAGGCGTCAGGATCAACGACGATCAGGTCCAAGTGCGCTATTCTCGGTCGGGAAAGGTCGAATGGAAGAGCGCGACAGACCAAAATGTTAACCAAGTTCACTCCCTAAAGGCCTACTTTTCAGACCAACATGCGGACGTTTTCGTGCGCCGGTGCATGGTATTTCCAAGTCTCTCAAATATCAGTGCACCAAGCGCCGTCGCATCTGGATTCAACGGCCACCAGCTCATCAGCGCCATCGCAAGTCCTTCACCGGTGCTTGAGCGAAAGGGACAGGGATTTTTGTCTGCAGGAAACTCGCTGGCCATCGATAAAGTGCTCGGGTCGCCACTCTTCCGCCCCATGGTTCCAACACGCCTCGACCGAGAACGCATTGACAGGATCGCCGCGAAGAGCCCGGCGGTGGACGAACTTCTGTCAACACTGGGGTCCGGCACGATCTTCCTCCGTGGGTACGGAGGCACGGGCAAGACAGTGTTGCTACTCCAAACGGCTTGGAAACAGTTCAAGGTCGACGGAAAGCGCACACTTATCCTGACCTACAACTTGGCACTCGCGGCTGACATGCGTCGGTTGATGGCGCTCATGGCGATCCCGTCATCGTCGGAAGACGGTGGCATACAGATCGGCACGGTGATGTCATTCCTCTACAAGTGGTTTGCAAAGTTACACCTTCTCGAAGAAGAGGAACTAGATTTCTCGAAGTATCCAGCCCTGTGCGACACCGCGGTTGAGATGATCAACAGCGGCGCTGTCACGGCGGAGGACATCGAAAACATCGTTGCCGAAGAGCCAGAAAAGTTCGACTTCGATCAAGTTTTTGTCGATGAGGGACAAGACTGGCCGCAGGGCGAAACCGCATTGTTAAAAGCCCTTTACAGCCCACTTAGGCTGTGTGTGGCGGACGGTATAGACCAATTTACGCGAGGGCAGCGCGCAGATTGGCGAACAGGAGTGCCGCGAAACGAACGGAAGACGCAAAGCCTGACAACCTGCCTGCGGCTCAAACGAAACCTCTCGCTCTTCGTTGCTGAGATAGCGCAGGCTACGGGGATGGGCTGGGAAGCGGAGGCAAATCCCGTGGCGGGCGGAGGGCGGCTCATCATCCTGTGTAAGCCGTACGAAACTGCTCGTGAATTCCACGAGCAGCTCGTACGAGATCTCCGTGAGGACGGGAACGCTCCGATAGACATGCTTTTCTGCGTGCCGCCGGGGGGTGTAAAACGCGAAGGCTCGACAACGCATAGTACCATGTCGACCGTTCTGTCGAGCTGGGGACAGGAGACCTGGGACGGCGTGGACCCCGGCTCCCGGTTGGATTTTGCTCGCTCATCCGAGCAGGCAAGAATCGTCCAATACGCATCCTGCCGCGGGCTGGAAGGCTGGTCGGTCGTTCTGGATGGCTTTGATGACTTCCTAGAACACACCGCAGAGCGAAAGCGGATCGAGGGGTCAACAAAAGATGAGATTGAAGGATTCGTGGATCTGGAGACTGCCGCGATCCGGGAAGCGTGGCGGTGGGGCATGATTGCACTAACGCGACCGATCGACACCCTCGTAATCCAGTTGAGTAATCCCACGAGCAAGTATGGCAGGCAAATACTTGATGTTGCGCAGTCATTCGGTGACTTCGTAGAGGTCGTCGAATGATCCCGTGGCGTCCGCGCCATGAGCCACCGGGCGCGCGATCGATGCGTACTATATCTGGTTTTCGCCTGGACAGCACCCGCCACATATGCTATCGGTGCCACCACGCAAACGGCACGAAAAACCTGAGGTGAGTATGCTGCAAATTCCGGCCACGCACGACACGGCAGAGCAACACGGGGCGTCCGACGCGAAGAGCGGCCGCTCCAAGTCTCGCGTGTATGGCATGGTCGACCTTTTTGCGGGCTGTGGCGGGCTGTCACTTGGCTTCGAAAATGCAGGGTTCACCCCCGCCTTCGTGAACGAGCTGAACGAACATGCAATGGCCACATACCTCGCGAACCGGCAGCACGAACTCGGGGGGCAAAAATTTACCGAGAATGCCTCACTGAGGTGTAACGATGCGCACGAACTGCAGGGAAAACGTCTTGAACAACTCGTAGCCGACCTCGCCAACCTCGGCGAGATCGATCTGAAATTCGACACCGTGAGCACAAAGGCTGGGGGTGGAAGCACCCTAGACGTGTTAACTGGCGGCCCACCCTGCCAGGGATATTCCGGGATCGGGATACGGCGTTCATACGCAGTAGATCGTAGGGAGATCCCATCGAACCAGTTGTACCAAAGGATGGCTGAAATCATTCGCCGTCTGCGTCCGAGGGTTTTCCTGTTCGAGAACGTGCGCGGTCTCTTGAATGCGAAGTGGACAAAGGAAGGTGGCGAGCCGATCTGGCCGGACGTGTTCGCGGAATTCAAGTCGATCCCAGGGTACGAGGTACGCTGGAAGCTCGTCTACGCGAAAGACTACGGCGTTCCGCAGAATCGACCGCGGGTCCTATTGGTCGGGATTCGGAAGGATATCGTCTCCTCCTCGGATCTCCTCGACCCGAATGCGCATCCCGAGGATGCCGTGATGTGCCGCTTCCTTCCGGAAGCAGGCGAGCGCCCCTATCCCGACTTAGTTGATCTCTTGGGAGACCTCGTTGACGATCGCGTCGAAGAGATCCTGCGTTCGCAAGACTTCCAAAAAGGAGTCTTCGAGAC
Source organism: uncultured Parvibaculaceae bacterium (assembly GCA_964511745.1). Lineage (GTDB taxonomy): Bacteria > Pseudomonadota > Alphaproteobacteria > CGMCC-115125 > CGMCC-115125 > Pyruvatibacter. The sequence goes on along the minus strand of CAZEHX010000003.1, from coordinate 4,258 downwards.
CACGAAGTACCCCCGCAAACCGAAACCCGGCGTCGCCGAGTCTCTGCGTCGTCCCCCGGAATGGGCGCCTGACATGAAGGTCGTCCTGACGGACCAGGAGTACAGCAAGCACAAATTGGCCGTTGTCGAGAAATTCTCGCACATGCTAGCCAACGACGGTGAGATCCCCGAACAATTCAAGACCAAGAAGTTCTCCCAGAGGGTGTTGCGTGCGCGCTGGGGCAACCACTCGCCGAACATCACTGCGACGTCGCTCCCAGACGACTACGTCCATTTCAGTCAGCCACGGGTCCTGACAGTCCGCGAATGGGCTCGGTTGCAGCTATTCCCTGACTGGTATCAATTTAAGGGTAAACGCACTACTGGTGGCCTGCGGCGTGCTGGCAACCCGCTTGAGGGGTTGTTCGACCGCGAAGTTCCGAAGTACACGCAGATTGGAAACGCGGTACCCGTCGGTCTAGCTGAAGCAGTCAGTCGGCACTTCCGTGATATCTTGGATAACGCACTCAATTGAGAAAGTAGCTAGGCAGTTTGCCCCTTCGACAACTGACTGAAATCGAGAAGCAGCATCTCGAGCGCCTAACTGCGGCCTCGATCGATGCCACTTTGATTCAACCAACCTCCACGGGCCTCAAGAAATCGATCCTCGACGCGACCATCCCTTTAAGAAACTACCTTCGCGACCATGGGCTTCACGACTACGACGGCCAAGGTCAGGGCGCCAGCGAACACGGGGAGCAACTGGACGCGAGATTGGTCGAGTTGGATCGGGCCAAGGTGTCGCGGGTCTCGCTCTACAGGCCGAGGACCAAGCAAGGTGACCCGCGGATCTGGTTCTCGGGATTACCAGCTTTTGCCGAGGCTGATGACATGCTGGCGGTCACGACGCATGACGGCGGTCTTGCCGTGATCAATCTGACACGCACCGACGTTTCACGGATCGTGGATCAACGTATTCCCGGACCGCTCCTCGAACTTATTGACGCCCTTTCGCGTGACGCGACCAGCGTAGCTCACGAGCTGCTAGAAAAGCTCAAGGGGATCGCTGCTGGTGGCTTGGTCAGGTCGGTAATGCAGGAGCGTGCCGACACTGCAATCGGGCGCACTCTAGAGCACGCCCTGGGAATCCAGATCAACTCGCGGCGCGAACCTGACTACAAGGGCATCGAGCTAAAATCATATCGCCGCGCGGCGCGCGCCTCCCGCGAAAACCGCAAAACGTTGTTCGCACGAGTGGCGAATTGGCAGTTGAGCAAGTTCAAGAGCAGTCGCGAGATCCTCGACACCTTTGGCTATGATCGCGGAGAGGATTTCAAGCTCTACTGCACCATCAGCACCCAAACGGCGAACTCGCAGGGCCTCTATTTCGAAATCGAAGACAAGGCCGGGCTCCTGAACGAACGGTCAACGCGGAAAGAAATCGGTGCCTTTGCAACTTGGGCATTGAAAGATCTGCGTGCGGCGATGGCTGAGAAGCATGCAGAGACCTTCTGGGTCGGAGCTCGTGTTCACGAACAGGCCGGTCATGATTACTTCGAATTTCGGGATGTCATGCACACCCAGAAACCGATCCTGTCGCAGTTTGATCTCCTGCTCGAGCAAGGAGAGATCACCATGGACCACCTGATTAAGAGGACATCCAAAGGCCGGGTCTCCGAGAAGGGCCCGCTCTTCAAGATCAACGCTGCTTCGCTCGGCCTCCTGTTCCCGCCTAGCAAGTCCTATGCGCTACGTTGAACCCGACTTCGGGGTGCTGTCCATCAGCGAAAAACGCAAGATCACCCACCTCCGAGAGGACCTACTTGGATGGTTCTCTCGTTACGGGCGCAATCTTCCTTGGCGCAGTGCGCGCGCATCGGAGTTCGAGCAAATCTGTGTCGAGGTTCTACTGCAGCGTACCAGGGCCGAGACAGTGGCCGCCATGTACCCTGCCTTCTTTGCACAGTACAAAACCTGGTCAGACTTGGCGGATGCCTCGATCAGGGAACTCGAGGAAAACCTCAAGCCCATCGGCCTTTGGCGACGGCGCGCTATTTCCATCAAGGGTCTCGCGACCTATGCAGCAGGGCACGACGGCCGCTTCCCCACCGTTCCTCGAGAGCTCGGCGAAGTGCCCGGTGTCGGGCAGTACGTCATGAACGCCATCTTGCTCTTTCAACACGGAGCTGTAGCGCGTCAACCAGTTTGTCCGTGCGCGACAACCACCTTGGCCGGTTCATGGCCGATGGGTTGGCGTAGATTGAGGTGTCTGGTTCAGATTGCTCCATCGGTTTGGTTGTCGTTGTTGGTTGTCTGCGGCACTTTATCCTGTGCCAGTTTACTTGCGGCAGCGGTGCGCTGACGGAAGCTCTCGGCATTCATCTCGAGGATTGTCGCGTGATGGACCAGCCGGTCGATGGCGGCGACGGTCATGGCTTTGTCCGGGAAGATCTGATCCCAGCCGCTGAAGGGCTGGTTGGCGGCGATGGCGATGCTGCGGTATTCGTAGCGCCGGGCGATCAGCTCGAAGAGGACGCCGGTTTCGGCCTGGTCCTTGTGTGCATAGGTGATGTCGTCGAGGATGATCAGGTCGAACCGGTCCAGTTTGGCGAGGGCGGCCTCGAGAACAAGATCGCGGCGGGCGACCTGAAGCTTCTGCACCAGGTCGCTGGTTCGGGTGTAAAAGACGCGGTGTCCCGCCTCGATCAGAGCATGACCGATGGCGCACAGGACATGGGTTTTGCCGGTGCCGGAATTACCGATGGCAATCAGGTTGCCGCCACCATCCAGCCAGTCGCCTGCTGCCAAGGCCTCGATGCGGGGGCGCGGCAGGGTTGGCAGTGCCTTGAAGTCGAAGGTTGCCAGCGTCTTGCCGGCCGGGAGCTGCGCCTCGTTCAGATGGCGCCGGATCCGGCGCATATCCCGCTCGGCCAGTTCGTATTCCGCCAACACCGCGAGGAAACGGGCAGCCGGCCAGCCTTCGGTATCGGCGCGGGTGGCAATCTCCTGCCAGAGCTTGTGGAAGCTGGGCAACCGCAGCGCGGTCAACATGCCGGGCAGCGTGTGAATGTCGATCTCGCGGGCGGTCATGCGCTTGCCCCCAGCAGCGCATCGAAGCTGTCGAGCGATGGATAGGTGACAGCGACATCCGTCGGCAGCGCCGTGGCCCTTGGCGCCAGCCGTAACGCCAGGGCCTTGGGATCCGGCACGCGACCAGCGTCGAGGTCTGCCGACAGCAAATGCGCCAGTTCCGTCTCACACGCTCGTTCATGAGCGATGAACAGCAGATCGACCATTCGGCGGCAGGCATCTCGTCTTGGCAAATCGCGCTGCAATACCTTCCACGCCTCGGCGTATTCGGCCCGGGGAAACAGGCTGTCGCGGTAGATCGAACTCCACAGGGCCTGTGGTTTGCGCCGCAGAGCATGGATGACATGATGGTAGTTGATGACATGGACGCGGTGGCCATCAACGCGACCGCGGGCGCGGGGATGGCTGACGACCAGGGTGCCGCCGAGAAAGGCCTCGATGCGATCATCGTAGAGGTGAACCCGCAGACGCTGCCCGATCAACTGTGACGGCGCGCTGTAGAAGATGCTCTTGACCAGGAAGCCGCCTGTCCGGGTGACCGGCGCCACGATCTCGGTGAAGTCGGTGGTGCGCCGCTGTGGCAGAGGCTTCAAATGCGTCCGTTCTGCCTGAACGGCAGCAACCCGCTGCTTGTTGCGCCGGGCAACAGCCATGTCGATGAAGCGCCGGTAATCTTCAATCGTTGCGAAGTCGCGGCTGCCGCGCAGGATCAGTGCCTGATCAATGGCTTTCTTGAGATGCCGGTTCTGGGATTCCACCGCCCCGTTCTCGTGGGCCTCGCCGCGATTGTTGCGACTGGCATCCATGCCGTAATGGCCGACAAAGGCATCATAGCGCTTGGTCATATCTTCGCGTTGATCGACAGTCAGATTACGGAAAGCGGCTGAGAGACTGTCGGTGCGGTGGTTTTGCGGCACGCCGCCAAGCGACCAGAGGGCCTGCTGTAGGTTCTCGGCCAAGGCCGTGAAGCTTTCGCCGCCGAGAACCACGCCGACATGTTCCCAGCGGCTATAGACCATGACGAAGTGATAAAGCAGGTGCGCGAACGGCTGGCCTGCGATTGTCACGCCCAGCTCGTCAGCATGGGTGAAGTCGGATTGGCCCATGTAACCTGGCTCCGGCGTCTGGCGGAATATGATGTCGCGCTCGGGGCCACTCAGCGCCCGCCACTGCCGCACCCGCCGCTCCA
>CAZEHX010000002.1:274530-390958 GCA_964511745.1 uncultured Parvibaculaceae bacterium | reverse complement strand
CCTCGTCACGATTGCAGCCCCGCTGGATACTGACAGTTGGGGCAGCCACCATGGCGTCTCCCCCTTGGATGAACCTGATGCTCCGATATCTTACCTGAGCGATCTCTGCACCGTGCAGCAAACCCACTACTATGGTGAGCTGGACGACATTGTCCCGCTTGCAACTATCAGCGCCTTCAAAGCCGCAATGGAAAATTGCGCGGACACGACATTTGTGCTGGCCGCCGGGCAAGATCATAGTTGTTGCTGGACGGCCCCGGACAGTCCGCTGGTGGAATACTGGAACGAATCGCGATTTCACGGAAAAGAAGAACAACAATGACCGATGAGTTTCAGACCAGTTCGGCGGGACGGCTACCCACTCTGTGGGGGCGTCTGGTTGACCCGAATGTTCCCGCAGATCGTCAAAGGGCGATGCTGAATGACCGCATATCGCTCTTGTATCAGCAGGGCACTGTCGGTGTCGTTGTCCACACAATTGTCATCAGTGTTCTGACATATCTTTTCTGGGATAAAGTTCCGCACACCCCGCTGGTGATCTGGGCAAGTGCGATGATCGCACTTGGCTGGGCTCGGGGAGTCGCCATTTTCCTGTTCCAAAAGGTCAATCCAGCTGCCGATGACGCCAGCCTCTGGGGCACCTTGTTTGTCGGCTTGATAACCCTCGTGGGACTCACATGGGGATACGCAGGCATATTCATTGTTCCCGACGCCGCCCTGGAACAGGTTCTCTTCATTCTTTTTCTAAGCGGCACAGCCGCAGGCACGGTTGCCACTCTTGCACCCGTTTTTTTCGCCATCGTGATCGCCCTCTCGACGTCGCTCCTCCCACTCATTATCCGGCTGACCTCTGACAGCCACTTCGAACAGCAGCTTATGGGCGGCGCCTTGATAATGTTCTTCATGGCCATGATGGCCACCGGTCGAAACGCCAGCGGCATGATTACCCTGGCATTGTCACTGCGTCTGGATAAAACCGAGCTGGTTGCTTCACTCGAGCGCGAGCGGCGCGAGTTGGACATTTCCAACCGGGCAAAGACCCGGTTCCTCGCCGCCGCCAGCCACGACCTCCGGCAACCCCTGCATGCCATGAATCTGACAGTGGCAGCCTACCGGTTACGCGAGAAATCAGATCGCCTCGAGCCGATGTTCGACCGTGTCGAACGGTCGGTTCAGGCCATGGAGGGACTGGTCAACAGCCTGTTGGATATTTCAAAACTGGATGCAGGAACGGTGGATGTGAACCCGACGCCCGTCTCCGTCGACGAAGTCTTTCTTTCCGCCTCCTCAGAGGCATCGGCAATGGCATCTGAAGCAGGTTGCAAAATTTTGACCGCACCCAACGGCATTGTGCTGCGGACCGACAGGATACTTCTGGAGAACATTATCCGGAATCTCGTGGGCAATGCCATTCGTCATGCCCCGGGATCAACAATCGATATGTCTGCCCGGCACCTGAAAGGCGGCAATGTCATTATTTCCATCTCCGACGATGGCCCCGGCATTCACCCGGACCAGCATGAGCGCGTGTTTGAGGAGTTTTATCAGGCGCAGGGCGCATCAACCGATCAAGGCGGGCTGGGACTGGGGTTGGCAATCGTCAAAAGACTTTCATCATTGCTCGGCGGCAACATCAAACTCACCTCGGCACAAGGCCAAGGTGCCCGGTTCGGTCTGACGCTTAAGAGCGACGACGTTGGCGCAAACGCCGAGCTGACCAAAGCAGAAAAGTCCGCAGAAATGCCTCAGCTGAATGGCCTGCGCGTGGTGATATTTGAAAACGACACAGACAGTCAGGCAGCATTGCTTGATCTTGTGTCCGTGTTGGGCTGCGAGGCAGTGGCTGGAAAGAGCGCCGATGAGGTTTTGAGCAACGTGCTTATGGCAGATGGCGGGTTCACACCGGAAGTCATCATCTCGTATTTCCAGCTTGACGCATCTTTGGAAGGGCCCGCTGAGATCGGCAAAATCCGCACGCACTTCAACATGCCGACTTTGCCCGCCGTGCTCCTGACAGGTGACAGTTCTCCGGATCTGCTGCGCCGGCTAGCCGCCGGGCAACTGGACGTACTGCACAAGCCCGTGAACCCGGACACACTTGCTATGTTTCTCGCGAAACACAGTGTGTAACAGCTAGATCGACGGCAGCTCCTCACCAATGCTCTGTTTGGCCATGAGCGCGGCCTGGGTGCGATTGTGAACGCCAAAGGCCCTGTAAATCGCGTTCAGGTAGACTTTCACCGTTCCGATTTCAATTTCGATTTCCCGGGCGATCTCCTTGTTCGACATACCCCGCCCGAGCAAAGCCAGAACCTGCAATTGACGCGGTGTGAGTGTATCGACCGGGTCCACACTTTCCTGCCGCCCATTGCCTGGCACGGTTCTCTTAACACTGCTCGGGAACACGCGCTCCCCAGCGATCACTTGCGCCATGACGCCCAGCACTTTTTGATGCGCCGACGTCTTTTCAACAAAAGCCGCCGCACCGGCATTGTACGCAATCTGATACGCATCCAGATCATCACGCGCCGACACGACAATGATTGGCGCAGAGGGCGCCGAGCGCTTGATCGCACGAATGCCGGTGCTGGCAGGCATGTCGTCCATGGTGAAATCAACAAGGATTAGGTCAACGCGGCGATCATCTTTGAGGATGGAAATAACTTCGCCAAAAGATGTTCCCTCAACGATTTCACAATCGGGGAAAGCTGATTGAAGCAACAGCTTCAGGCCATCGCGAACCAATGCGTGATCGTCCGCCAGAATAATCTTCATTGAGTATGAGCTTCCCTAACCGCGAACAGAAACCTCGATTGTGGCAGCTATTCCGCACTCAACACGCCTTGCGCTATCAAAATTGTCCGAGAGAAAGATTACACCCAGTTGGCTGGTGTTGATACCTGGATAATTTCGTTTGGCGTCCTGCCCGTATTCCATGGTGCAAGGAATTTAAACATGACGAACGGAGCCGCTGATGCGAGGATCCAGGCAGCTGGGCATGTCGACGCCCCGAGACGCCGAGCTTGGCAAGAGCGCCTTTGGCCGCCCGCCCTTTTCTTTCTTGTGTTCCGCACGGAAGCTATAGAAACAGAGCTTAGAAGCCGCAAGCCGGATCAAGCCGGTCGGACAAAATCTCCCTTTGTCTACGATATGCGCTGAACCAAGGTCTGCTGTCATTTGCTGGAAAACCCGTCCAGCTGTTTCCGCACCATTGTCCAGCTAAAATGCCAGTACAAACACAGTCGCCCCTACAACTGGCTTTGCACAATGCAAAGGACCAACCAAAGCCTATGAATCATTTAGGAAATTGGTGGGCGCACAAGGATTCGAACCTTGGACCCGCTGATTAAGAGTCAGCTGCTCTACCAACTGAGCTATGCGCCCGACCGGGCAGGATTTGTGACGGCCTGAGTGGTTGGAAACCACCATTGGAACAAGACCGCCGCCTGCGCGAACGAGGGCGGGTGATAGCAAAGCCGGACGCCCCCCGCAAGTGTTTCAGACAGGTATGAGCCATGTGGCCTAAAGCAGGCCACCGCCGCGGGGTAATTCCTGCCCGCGATGCACGTAAACGCTCATCAAAAGGCCAAAACCGGCCAGAATCACCAGCATCGCCGACCCGCCGTAAGAGACCAGCGGCAGAGGCACGCCCACCACTGGAATGAGGCCCATCACCATCGCCACATTGATGAAGACATAGAGGAAGAAATTGACCGCCAGCGCGGCCACCAGCAGCCGTCCAAACTGATGCCGCGCACCCACCGCCACCATAAGCGCAAAGCCCAGCAGCGTCGTATAGAGCGCCAGCAGCGCAATGCCGCCCATCAGGCCCAGCTCCTCCGCCAGCATCACGAAAATGAAGTCGGTCTGCTTTTCCGGCAGGAAATTCAGATGGCTCTGGGTGCCCTCCATGAAGCCCTTGCCCCACACGCTGCCCGAGCCAAGCGCAATCTTCGCCTGAGTTGTGTGGTAGCCCGCCCCCAGGGGATCGCGTGAGGGATCAAGGAACGTAAACACCCGCTCACGCTGATAGGGATGCAAAAATTCCCACACCACCGGTATCGCTGCCAGCGCCGCAGCACCCGCGGCAACAATGTAGCGCCATGAAAGCCCTGCCATGAAAATGATGGAGACACCGACCACCGACAGCAGCAATGCCGTGCCAAGATCCGGCTGCCGCAGCACCAGCGCCACCGGCAACGCAATGAAGGCAAGCGCCGGCAGCAGAAACAGCGGATGCGACACCCGGTCCTGTTCCAGCGTGTGATAGTAGCGCGCCAAAGCCAGCGCCAGCGTGATCTTCATGAGTTCCGACGGCTGAAGCTGGATGACGCCCAGATTGATCCAGCGCGTCGCGCCCATACCCGTGGTGCCGGCAAATTCAACGGCAATCAGCAGCAGCAACGCAAAGCCATAAGCGGGATATGCCAATTGCAGCCATATCCGCGGATCAATCATGGCAAACACAAACAGGATCGCCATGCCCATGGCAAACCGCACCATCTGCCGCGACGCCCACGGATCAAAGCTGCCGTCTGCTGCCGAATACAACATGGCAAAGCCAACCGCAGCGATTGCGGTGATCAACAGGATGAAGCCCCAGTTTATTTCGTAGAGCTTGTCGACCAGGCTCAGCCGACCTGATCGGGATATGGCTTCAAGTACCATTAGCCCTGCTCTCCTTTGCCCGGGCCATCGGCCCGCGGCACAAGCTGCGACACATCATTGCCCGGTGCCTTTTGCTCATAGGCAGCCATACCCATCGGATCGCGTGCCAGCACGCGGGTCATGATGTCCTTGGCAACAGGTGCCGCAGCTGAGCTGCCGCCGCCGCCATGATCAACGATGACGGAAATTGAATAGCGCGGATTTTCAACCGGCCCGTAACCGACAAACAGCGCATGGTCACGATATTTCCAAGGCAGATCGCTGTTCTTGGTGACGCCGCGCGCACGCTCTTCACGGGTAATCCGCCGCACCAGCGCCGTACCGGTCTTGCCCGCCATTGACTTGCCTTCAAGCGGCAGCCGCGAGCGGAAGGCCGTCCCGCCGGGGACATTCACCACCGCGTTCATGCCGGCCTGCACCAGCTGAAGATGCCGGGGATTGATCCCCATCGGGACAATCTGCGGCGGCGTACGCTGCCGGCCACCCACCGAGCGGACCAGCCAGGGGCGCACACCCTGGCCACCATTGGCAATGCGCGCGGACATCACGGCAAGCTGCAACGGTGTCACCAACACGTAGCCCTGCCCGATCGATGCATTCAGCGTTTCGCCCTGCTGCCAAGCAATGCCGGTCGTCGCCCGTTTCCAGCCGCGCGATGGCACCATGCCGGGCTTCTCACCCGCCATATCAATCGCCACTTCGTCGCCAAGGCCAAAGCGCCGCGACATTTCTTCAATCTTGTCGATGCCGACCCGCTTGCCGGTTTCATAGAAGAAGACATTGCAGGATTGCTTGATCGCCTGCACCAGACTGACCGGTCCATGCCCGCCGCGTTTCCAGCAGTGGAACTCATGGCTGCCCAGCTTCACCTTGCCGGTACAGGTAATCAGCCGTTCTGCCGTGATTGCACCGGATTCAAGCGCGGCCAGCGCCACAATCATTTTGTAGGTAGAGCCCGGCGGATACTGACCTGCCAGTGTCTTGTTAACGAGCGGGTTCAGCTCGTTGTTCGTCAACCCGTCCCATTCAGCCTGGCTCAGGCCGATATTGAACAGGTTGGGATCAAATCCGGGAGCTGAGACAATCGCCACCAGCTCGCCCGTAATCACATCCATCACAACAACGGACGCGCTCTCGCCGCGTACCCGCTCCGTGGCGTAGCCCTGAATATCCATGTCGAGGGTCAGCACCACTTCGTCACCAGGGGTGCCAGGGTCCTTGGCAAGTTCGCGGATCACACGGCCAAAAGCATTCACTTCAACGCGGCTGTTGCCGGCCCGCCCGCGCAGCTCGCTCTCAAGCATCCGCTCGACGCCAGAACGGCCCACACGGAACCCCGGTAGCTGCAACAGCGGATCCCGCCGCCCCTTCAGATCCTTGTCGGTAACCGCCGCCACATACCCCACAACATGCGCAAGATCTTCGCCGTACGGATAATGCCGGGTGTCACCGACTTCCGGCTGCAGGCCAGGAAGATCCGGGGTCTGAATATTGATTTCCGCGAAGGTTTCCCATTCGAGATTTTCCGCCACCGTCAACGGTACAAAGCCACGCTTCTGCTTCACTTCACGCAGGATGCGCTTTCGCGTCCGCTCGGTGATTGGCACAATTTCTTCAAGCTTATCGAGGGTCGCCGTCACATCATCCGTCTGTTCAGGGATCAGGACGACGCGAAAATTCTGCCGGTTGGAGGCAAGCTTCTCGCCGAAGCGGTCCACGATTTCCCCACGCAGCGGCGGCAGCAAACGCACATTGACGCGGTTTTCCTCGGCCAGGATTTCGTATTCCTGGCTTTCTATGACCTGCAGATAATACATCCGCCCGGCCAGGACCGCGAACAGCGACAACTGCCCACCACCAATAATGGCCGCCCGCCGCGTAAACGCCTTCTGCTTGTCTGCGTCGCGATCATCAAGCGCCATTACATTCCCCTCATGCCGCAGGCACCAGCGCCGTCATGCGCCGGTTGACCCGCGTAAGAATGAAAGAGCAAGGCGGATAGACAAGCGCCGTAATTCCGGCCTGCATCAGCAGCGGCAGCGGGTTGACGACAAATCCGTAATGCACCGATGCACCAAACCACGAAATAGCGGCGGCCAGCCCGCAGACAACCGCGAACCCCATCCACATGGTTGAAAACCCCCGTCCGATCAGAAACAGCCGCTGCGCATGAGTTAGCCCATAGCCGGCCAACAGAACCACCGTAAACAGCCCCATCGGTCCGCCGGACATCACATCCTGCACGATGCCAACAAAGAATACGGCCCATGGTGGAAAAAACTCCGGCCGGTGCACGGCGAAAAAATAAACGACCGTCAGTGTAAAGATCGGTGCAATCGTGCCGCCGGTGCCAACACCCACCGGAACCAACCCCAGTAAAATGAACACAAGCGACAGACTGACGGGAATGGCTATCCAGAAAACCTGCGAGACATCGCGCATGGTTAGTCGCCCGCGCTTTCCGTCTCTGAGGCCAAAGCCGCATCCGTGCCCGCTGCAGCACCCGGCTCGCCTGCCCGCTCAACAATCAGGTCATTGGCAGCAGGTTCACTGTTGGGCAGCTGGGGCGCGGTCAGTTTGTCTTTCTCGTTTATCTCTTCGGCCGCAGATTCTTCGTCGGAATCCGCTATCACCCGCGTCGGGAACTGGTATTGCAGCACCCGCACGCTGCTGGTCCGGTCAAATTCTGAATTGGTCTGCAGACGCGGCCGCCCATCAGAGGCCATCACAATCATGCCGACAGGCAGATCCGGCGGCATCAGCCCGCCATGGCCCGACGTCACCACCTCATCGCCCGGCGAGAGATGTGCTTCAGGGGCCAGAAATTCGATTTTCGGAAAGCGGCTATTGTCACCAACGGCAATGGCCCGATACCCGCCCGGCTCAATGCGGACCGGCACCCGGCTGTTAAGGTCGGTCAGCAGCAACACCCGTGATGCCGTGGCGCCGGTACTGACAACCCGCCCGATCAGCCCCTCATCATCGACAACCGCCTGCCCGGCTTCAACACCGTTTGATTGCGGCACATTGACGATGAAGGCGTGCACAAACGGCCCGCCACTGTCACCGATGATGCGGCCTGTTGCGTACTGGATTTCCGGATCAACCGACACGTCGAGCAGCGCTTCAAACCGGGAGACCCGCCGCCGCAGCGCCAGCGCCTGTTCACGCCATTCGCGCAGTGCTTCGTTCTCCGCCCGCAGCCGCGCATTTTCTTCAAACACATAGGCATATTCATCGGTCGAGGCGATGAAGTTGCGGGCAGCGGCAACTGGCCGTGAGGCGGCTTCAAGCAGCGGCGCGGACAAATCCGTCATCACCTGCCGGGTGCGGTCGACCAGATAGCTTTCCGCCCGGCCCACCAGCAATACAGAGGCCAGCGTCAGGGTAAGCACCAGCGACAACCGGTGCGATGACACCCGAAACGGTAACTTGACCCTGTTGGTCGGTTCCCTCACTGCACCTGCCCTCAAGGCAGACCAGGACTTTAACCTGGCCGCCAGTCGCTAAATCCCCGAAAAGCGCCCCCACGCTTCATGTAGCGGTTAAGCTAATGCCTTGTGATAACAGCATTATTAACGCCACCGGGCAATCAGTCATTAAATTTGGGCGGCCCCACGCCGCCCGGCTTCACCTAGTAAACAGACGACAACACGTGACGCATGGTCCGGATGTGTTCCAGCGCCATGCCGGTACCCATCGCAACACATGACAGCGGCTCATCGGCGATCGATACCGGCAACCCGGTTTCTTCACGCAAAACCTGATCCAGATTGGCCAAAAGCGCGCCGCCACCGGTCAGCACAATGCCCTTGTCCACAATGTCAGCAGCCAGCTCCGGCGGCGTTGCTTCCAGCGCCACCTTGACGGCTTCAACAATGGCCCCAACCGGTTCGGCAAGGCTCTCGGCGATTTGCCGCTGCGAAATGGTGATTTCCTTGGGCACGCCGTTCATCAGGTCGCGGCCCTTGATCTCAATGGTCATGCCTGCCCCATCGTCGGGAATGGCGGCGGAGCCGACTTCCTTCTTGATGCGCTCGGCAGAGCTTTCACCCACCAGCAGATTATGATGGCGGCGGATATAGCCAATAATGGCTTCATCCATCTTGTCGCCACCAACCCTTACGGAGCGCGAATAAACAATGCCGCCGAGTGACAGCACGGCAACTTCCGTGGTGCCGCCACCGATATCCACGACCATGGAGCCGGTTGGCTCGGTCACCGGCAGTCCGGCACCGATAGCAGCGGCCATCGGCTCTTCGATGAGATACACACGGCGGGCACCGGCTGAAAGCGCGGATTCCTGAATCGCGCGGCGTTCCACGGCTGTTGAGCCGGACGGCACGCACACGATGATCTGCGGGTTCGCGAAGGAGCGGCGATTATGCACTTTACGAATAAAGTGCTTGATCATCTCCTCGGCGATTTCAAAGTCGGCAATCACACCGTCGCGCATCGGACGAATGGCTTCAATGTTGCCTGGCGTACGGCCCAGCATCATCTTGGCTTCGTCGCCGACAGCAAGAACCTGCTTCTTGCCGCCTTTGTTGATAATAGCGACCACAGAAGGTTCGTTGAGGACGATGCCCCGTCCCTTCACGTAGACCAACGTATTCGCGGTCCCAAGGTCGATGGCCATATCGGCCGAGAGCATCCCCAGCAAGCCTCCAAGCATTCTTTTTCGCAGTCCTTATTTTGGGGCGTGCCAGGGCTGGCGCACCTATTGGAATCAGGAGCGGCGGCGCAAAAGCACCGCCGCTTGTGTGTATCGCCACGCTTTATGGCGCGACCATGGCCTCGGGCGCCGTTTTCAGGCGTTTTGTTTGCAGCCGATTGAGCGCACTCACATAAGCGCGTGCGCTGGCTACCAGCGTATCGGTATCGGCACCGCGTCCGGTGACGGATTTGCCGTCTTCTTCCAGACGCACAGAGACTTCCGCCTGCGCATCCGTGCCGCCGGTCACTGCATGCACTTGATAGAGCAACAGATGCGCGTTGTACGGCACCAGCGCCTTGATGGCGTTGAAGATCGCATCCACCGGACCATCACCTGTTGCCTTGGTGGAATGGGTGGCCCCATCCACTTCCAGCGTCAGAGTGGCTTCCTGCGGACCTTGCGTACCGGCAATCACCGACAACTCGACGACCTTGATGTTCTCATTGCCGGCGGCAACTTCATCATCGACCAACGCCACAATGTCTTCATCAAAGACATGCTTCTTCTTGTCAGCCAAATCCTTGAAACGCTTGAACGCATCCTGCAACTGGTTGTCGCCCAACTCATAGCCGAGCGTCTGCAACTTGTCCTTGAAGGCGTGCCGCCCGGACAATTTGCCCAACACCAGCGACGACTTCGAGATGCCGACGCTTTCCGGCAGCATGATCTCGTAGGTCTCTGTGTTCTTAAGCATGCCGTCCTGATGAATGCCGCTTTCATGTGCGAACGCATTCTGGCCGACAATCGCCTTGTTGAACTGCACGGGGAAAGACGTGACGCTCGAGACCAGCTTCGACGTGCGGGCAATCAGCTCGGATTTGATACCGGTGTCATAGGGCATCGCGTCACCACGCACCCGCAGCGCCATCACAACCTCTTCGAGCGCCGCATTGCCTGCCCGCTCACCCAGACCATTGATGGTGCATTCGATCTGCCGGGCACCGGCGCCAACACCGGCCAGCGAATTGGCAACAGCCAGCCCCAGATCATTATGGCAATGGGTCGAGAACACAGCCTTGTCCGCATTCGGCACCCGCTCACGCAACATGTTGAAGACCGACGCATATTCCGTCGGCACCGTGTAGCCTACCGTGTCGGGAATATTGATGGTCGTCGCACCCGCCTTGATGGCGGCTTCAACGCAACGGCACAAGAAGTCGTGCTCTGTGCGCGTGGCGTCCTCGGCGGACCACTCCACATTGTCCACCAGATTGCGGGCGAGCGAGACGCTGGCCACCACCGCATCCAGAACCTGCTCAGGCTCCATCTGCAGCTTGTGCTTCATGTGAACGGGGCTGGTGGAAATGAATGTATGAATACGCCCGCGTTCTGCATGGCGCAGCGCTTCACCGGCGCGTTCAATATCCTTGGCGCCAGCGCGCGACAGGCCACAAATTACGCTGTCCTTGATGCGGCGTGCAATTTCGCTCACCGCTTCGAAGTCACCATTGGAGGCAATCGGAAAACCGGCTTCGATGATGTCCACGCCCATCGCTTCGAGCGCTTCGGCCACCTGGATCTTTTCACCCAGATTCATCGACGCGCCCGGCGACTGCTCGCCATCACGCAATGTCGTATCAAAAATGAGAACACGGTCGGCGCTGGGAGCTGCCTGTTTGCCGCGTCGTGATTTGCTATCGGGTATCATTTGTTTCTAGTCCTTCTCGGGTTCCATGACATGGAGAGAGTCGTCCCCCATGCGGTTCGAAGATCTCGCTTCGTCCCCTGAATGCCCGTCCTTCTGTCGTTTAATTGGTTGAAGGACCGCCAGCGCTCAGGGGCTGGTAAGGAGAAGGCGCGCGCCGAGAAGGTGCAGACGAGCGAAACCGGCGATCAGGGTAATACCCCGAGCGGTCAATTCCGTCCCAACGATGTCAGCGCGAGCGATGCTCATTTGCGCGTGTCCCGTCTTGTTTCTACACAAGGCTTCGCGGCGCTTGATTTCCAACTCGGCCAAAAAACCGAATCGGTCACCCACGAAAGCCAAAACCACTATACAAAGCTAGGACTTGGCAGGTTAACGAAAGGTAACCAACGCGGCGAAACGCCACATTTATTGCCCGAAACCAGCCCGATGATGCCCAGCGGATTGCACTCGATACGCAGTCAGGTTCTAGGCCAGAATCTCCAGCCCGTGCAACCTGCCCACACGTTGTAAATCTATCTAATTTGCGGCTTTTTCAAGCCCCAATTACCGTTTCGGGCTCCTTAATGCGCATATCCGCCGCATCCCGCCCGTCGGGACCCGCCGCCACATCGTCACGCCCCAGCAATTGGGGCTTTGTCCATTTGGCGCAGGTCACCACGAAATCCATCGCGTCGCGCACCCGCCCCACATGGGCGGTATCGTTATGGGTGACGAGCCACAATTCCAGCGGCCCCACCTCATCTGCAGCCCCAACCCGCATCAATAACGGGTCCTGGTCGCCGACAATACAGGGCAGCGCCGTCAGACCCATGCCCTGCCGTGCGGCTTCCGCCCGCACGCTAACAGCATTGGAGCGCACCACGACGCTTGCGCCCTGCTCTGCGCGGCTCATCCACCACACCGGCCCCAGCGGGCTTTCAGATAAACCAAAGCCGATCACATGATGGCCCGCCAGCCGCCCGGATTCCTTCGGGGCACCACGCACCGCCAGGTAAGCGCGGCTTGCATAAAGTGCGTAAGCCATATCGCCGATTTTGCGAACAATCACATTGCCTTGGGTCGGCCGCGCAAAACGGACCGCCACATCAATGTCTTTCATGCTCCCGGCAGGCGCACCCGCTGATGGCGCAGGCCCGGTCAGGTTCGGGTCGGCAATGATCTCAAGTCGCAGATCAGGATGGCTTTCACGAAACGCGGGCAATTGCGGCGCCAGCACGCAGCCGGCCATCACATCCCCTGCCGATATGCGCACAACGCCATCTGCTTCGCTGTCATCCGCCACGAAATCGCGCGCCAGCGCTGAAAGCCGCTGATCTACCGGTGCAAGCTGGGTCAAAAGCCGCTCGCCGCGTGGCGTCAGCCGGTAGCCCGAGCGCGACCGATCAAACAGCCGTGCACCCAAGGCATCCTCAAGCGAGGCGACCCGGCGCAATACGGTGGTTGTGTTGACCTTGAGCACAGCCGACGCAGCGGACAGGCTCCCCGCTTCGGCAACGGCGAGGAAAAACCTCAGATCATCCCAGTTCAATCCAGCAGTCATGGCGCACTCCTGCAAATGCAGCCACTACTCTACGCAAGGAATCTCAATCCATTATAGCAAAAATGCGGGAATTAATGTGCAAATTTGCAAAGCTGGAGCAGCAAACCAGCATTTCCGCCAATTATGACAGCACCCGGGCAATAGCCAGCCCGTCATGCCCCTTGCTGCCAACCTGCTGCACCACAACACTCTCACAGCGCGGATCGGCCGCGAGCTTTGCATTGAACGCAGCAGCACCCTCAGCGTTTTTATCTCCCGCCGGGCGCAGCACCTTGCCGCCCCGCACCACATTGTCCGCCAGAATAAGACCGCCCGGCCGCACCAGTTTCAGCGACCAGTCGAGATAGGCCGGATAATTGACCTTGTCCGCGTCCAGGAATGCCAGATCAAACAAGTCGCCACCCCGCGCTTCAAGCGTCGGCAATGTCTCCAGCGCCGCCCCGGTGATGACCTCACATTTGGCCGCCAGCTTCGCCCGCCTGAGCGACGCACGTGCCACATCTGCATACCCAGCATCAAACTCAAGCGACACCAGCCTGCCATCCCCAGGCAAAGCCCGCGCCAGCCAGATGGTGCTGTAGCCACCCAGCGTGCCGAATTCGAGAATACGACGTGCACCGATCATTTTTGCATAGAGATAAAGCAGCTTACCCTGCCCGGCCGACACCGCGATGTCCGGCAGACCCGCCGCCTGTGCTGCAGCTCTCGCGTCACTAAGCGCTGAATCTTCCGGCGCAAACAGCCCGTCGATATAGTGGTCAATCTCAATGAAAGTGTCGCTCATGCCTCTTTCGGCAGAACGCGGCCTGCCGCCTCCTTGGCCCGCTCACGGGCGATCTGCGTATCCTTGCCGGTCGCCACAGCAACACCCATGCGCCGCTTCACGAAGGCTTCCGGCTTACCGAACAAGCGGATCTGCGTTTCCGGCACCCGCAACGCATGGTCAAGCCCCTCATACATGATTGCCTTGGCCGCCATGCCGCCATAGATGACGGCACTTGCCGCCGGCTGCGAGAGGCTCGTCGATACCGGTAGCCCCAGAATGGCGCGCGCATGCAGCGCAAACTCGCTTTGCCGCTGGGAGCCAAGCGTCACCAGCCCCGTATCATGCGGCCGCGGGCTCACCTCAGAAAACCAAACCTGATCGCCCTTGACGAACAGCTCAACGCCGAACACACCGCGCCCACCCAGCCGGGCGGTTACTTTGGTGGCAATCTGCTGGGCTGCCGCCAGCGCCTTTTCAGGCATCGGCTGCGGCTGCCAGCTCTCCACATAGTCGCCATGTTCCTGCAAATGGCCGATGGGCGCGCAGAACGAGGTCTCAATTGCGCCCGCCTCGTTCCGCGACCGCACGGTCAGCAGCGTGATCTCATAATCGAAGTCAATCTTGCCTTCGACGATCACCCGCGCTTCTTCCACCCGGCCCGCCTGCAGCGCATACGCCCAGGCCGCGGGAATTTCTTCCGTAGCCTGAACGAAGCTCTGGCCCTTGCCGGATGACGACATGACCGGCTTGATGAACACCGGCAGGCCGAGTTCGGCAGCCGCCTTCGTAAGCTCCCGCTCACTGGTGGCAAATGCATATGGTGACGTGGGCAACCCAAGCTCTTCGGCCGCCAGCCGCCGGATGCCTTCGCGGTTCATGGTGAGCTGCACGGCTTCGGGCGTCGGAATGACTTCCGCCAGCCGCTCGCGCGCAATCGCCACAAGCTCATCGGTCGCAATCGCCTCGATTTCCGGCACGATCAGATGCGGCCGCTCAAGATTGACCACCCGGCGGATTTCCTCGCCCTTGGTCATATCGATCACGTGTGACCGATGCGCCACCTGCATCGCAGGCGCATGGTCATAGCGATCAACCGCAATCACTTCGACGCCGAAGCGCTGCAGCTCGATCACCACTTCCTTGCCCAGTTCCCCGGCCCCCAGAAGCATCACACGTGTAGCGTTGGAAGAAAGCGGCGTGCCGATGCGCATGGGGGCCTCTTGGGCTGGGGAGAATGGTCAGCTGGCGAAGCGCTCTCCTACCATTTCTTCGGATGCTGTCCAAAGCGCTGATGCCGCCTTTGGGTCCTGCGCATGGGCAAACACACCCCGGCGCGCCTTCTTGAAGGATTCCGCGTCTGCCGGGTCGGACTTGTGACAGTCCTCACAGTAATAGCCGCCCTCACCTTCAAGCTCCGGTGCCGTGGCGCACCAGGTGGCGGTGGCCGCCCCCTGCTCCACAGTTTTAAACATCTCGTGCACCTTGCCCTCTTCACTGACCCAGCCCAGCACCTTGAACTCTTCCGGATCCATGTCGCGCTGCAGCCCGGTCATGATGCCACCAGGATGAACGGAAAAAGCGCGAATGCCCTTGCCCTTCATGCGGTTGTCCAGCTCCAGCGCAAACAGCGCATTGGCCGTCTTGGCGCGGCCATAAGCGGTCCACTTTTCATACTTGGTCTTCTCGAAGTTCGGATCATCCAGCACCACCGGCGAAATGCTGTGGCCGGTTGAGGAAAGCGCGACAACGCGCGCGCCACCATCCTTGGCGCCTTTTTCCAGCGCCGGCAGCAACCGCCCCGCCAATACGAAATGCCCCAGATGATTGGTGCCGAATTGGCTTTCAAAGCCCTGCGCCGTCTTGCGATGCGGCGTCGCCATGATGCCCGCATTGTTGATCAGAATGTGCAGCGGCTTGCCCGCAGCCACGAACCCGTCGGCGAAGTCACGCACGCTGTCGAGATCACCCAGATCAAGCACCCCGGTCTCCACATTCTCGTTGCCGGTGGTCTTGATAATATCGTCGACGGATGCCTTCAGCTTGTCCGGGCTGCGGCCGGGGATGATCACATGCGCCCCCGCCTTCGCCAGCGCCCGCGCCGTTTCCACCCCAAGGCCAGACGATGCGCCTGTCACAATGGCCGTCTTGCCTGAAAGGTCGAGACCCTCAACCACATCCTGGGCAGTTGCCCGATACCCAAATTCCCGCGCCATCGCATATCACTCCCTGCTATGCTTGTTGAAATCGCTTGCCGGGCGGCATCAAACATGACCCCCGGTCATTTCCCCCATGATATAGTCATCCCGCTGCAAATGGCCACCACAGAAATCATAAAACGGACCTATCCCGTGCAACGTATCCCGGCTTTGCCCAAATCCCTGCGGCTGCGCGATGTGCTCGGCGAAAGCCGCGCGATCCTTGAGCTTGCATCCCTGCCGGCTTCCCTGCCGGCGCTGATGTCCCTGAGCCCGCGCGGCGACGGCCAGCCGGTGCTGACCCTGCCCGGCCTGATGGCAAGCGATACCTCAACCGCCATCCTGCGCCGCTTCCTGCGCGAACTTGGCTACTCGGTGCATCCGTGGAAACTCGGCCGCAATCTGGGACCAAACGCCGAGTTGCGCGCCGGCATGATGGCGCGGCTTGAAGAAGTCGAAAGCCGGGTTGGCCGCCGCGTGTCCATCATCGGCTGGTCACTGGGCGGCATCTATGCCCGCGAACTCGCCCGCCGCAGCCCCCGTCTGGTGCGTCAGGTCATAACCCTCGCAAGCCCGTTTGCCGCCGGCATGCGTATGGACAAAAACTACGTGGATGAAGCTCTGGCCGAGCGCCTGCGCACGCCGCCACCTGTCCCCTGCACCGCTATCTACACGCGGCATGACGGCGTCGTCCCCTGGCAGACCTGCCGTGAGGACCCCCATCCGCATACGGAAAACATCGAAGTGCCCGCCACCCATATCGGCATCGGCGTCAACGCCCTGGCGCTTTACGCCATCGCCGACCGTCTCGCCCAGCCCGAAGGCAAGTGGCAGCCCTTCAAGAAGAATGGCGTCAAGTCTATCCTGTATCGCGAACGGGGCTGAGCCGGGTGTCGGGCGATGCCGGCATCTCTGCCGCCTCCCACGCAGATGAACCGCGGCTCAAACATGCGCTGCCGTTCCTTCTCATCACAATTCTGATTGATGCCATCGGCATCGGCATCATCATCCCCGTCCGCCCGGACCTCATCACCGAACTCACAGGCCTGAGCCTCTCGGAAGGAGCGCTGTGGGGAGGTGCGCTGATATTCGTCTACGCGCTGATGAACTTCCTGTTTGCACCGGTGCTGGGCAATCTGTCTGACAGGTTCGGCCGCCGGCCGGTGCTGATTGCAGGGCTGTCGATCCTTGCGGTTGACTATATCGTTATGGCGTTGGCCCCCAACATCTGGTGGTTGCTGGCAGGCCGCACCATGTCCGGCATTGCCGCCGCCACCTTCACCACCGCAAATGCGTACATCGCGGATGTAACCGCGCCCGAAGACCGCGCCAAATCCTACGGCCTGCTCGGCGCGGCATGGGGTGCGGGCTTCATGCTCGGCCCTGTCGTCGGCGGCTTCGTGGCGGATTGGACGGACAGCACCCGCGCACCGTTCTGGGTTGCCGCCGCCCTTGCCGGCGCCAACGCGCTCTATGGCTGGCTGGTGCTGCCCGAAAGTCTGTCTGCACAGAACCGCCGCCCGTTTGAATGGGCCCGCGCCAACACAATCGGCGCAGTGCGCGCCATGGCCAAGTATCCCGGCATGCTCGGGCTTCTGGCGGCCATGGTCTGCTACCAACTGGCCCATGACGCCAACCCGGCGATCTGGGCATTTTATACAATGTACAAATTCGACTGGGATGCAGGCGATGTCGGCTTGTCTCTCGGCTTTGTCGGCATCTGCCTGATCATCACCATGGGCTGGCTGACTGGCGTGCTGGTACCCCGGCTCGGCGAGCGGCGGTCGGTGATTTTCGGTTTCACCTGCGCGGGCCTCGGCTTTCTCGGCTACGCTACAGCCACACAAAGCTGGCAGATGTATGCCTACACAGTGCTGTTCGCCATGGTCGGCATCGGCTCCTCCGCCTTGCGCTCGCTCCTGTCTAAACAGGTGCCCGACAATGCGCAGGGCGAATTGCAGGGTGCCATCACCAGCATTGTCGGCCTGACGGCAATTCTCTCGCCTTTGGTGATGACCGGCCTGTTCAATGCCTTTACCGGCCCGCAGGCGATCCCGCATCTGCCCGGCGCGCCCTACTATCTGGCAAGCATTGCCATGGGCGTGAGCGTTGCCCTTGTCCTCTATTTCATCGGCAAAGTGGCAGTGGCGGCGAGTTCCGGCACTAGGCCGTAACAACCGCACCGCGCATCTCCGCCCGCGCCTGCCGGAAGATCGATAGCGCCGAGCTTGTAAACAGCCCCGCCATGATCGCCGCCACAGCCAGATCCGGCCATGGCGTGCCGGAGACAGCCACAAGCCCCGCAGCGCCGATCACCGCGACATTGCCGATCGCATCATTACGGCTGCACAGCCAGACCGAACGCACATTGGCGTCGCCGTCACGAAACCGCATGAGAATGAGCACGCTCACCACATTGGCCACCAGCGCCAGCGCAGCCACGCTGCCCATAATCTCCGCTGACGGATCATTCAGCACAATCAGCCGGTAGGCGGTAAACCCAAGCACGCCCACCCCCATCGCCAGCAGCGACGCAGCCTTCAGCATCGCCGCGCGCGCGCGCCAATGCACCGCCATGCCGATCACCAGCAAAGACAGCCCATAGGTGGCCGTATCCCCGGCAAAATCCAGCGCATCCGCCGTAAGCGCCATGGACTGCCCTGCCAACCCGGCACTGCCTTCCACAAAGAACATCACCCCGTTGATGGCGATCACCATCCACAAAGCGCGCCTGTAAGCGGCACTCGCCCCGTCGAATTTCACATCGTGATTGCAGCACCCGCTCATGGTCATCCGTCCTTGATTCAGCGTCGATGACACGCAACATAGGAGCTACAGCGACTAGAGCTTCAAGGGCCAATCGGCAAAAAGGCACAAAATAATGTTCACCATCGGAAAACTCGCAGGCCAGTCCAGCGTCAAAGTCCAGACCGTGCGCTATTACGAGGATATCGGCCTGATGCCCGAAGCAGAGCGTTCAGCCGGCAATCAACGGCTCTATACGCAGGCCCATGCGGACCGGCTCGGCTTCATCCGCCACGGCCGCGAGCTGGGCTTTCCGCTGGACGCCATCCGCACACTTCTTGATTTGTCAGACAATCCCGACGCGTCATGCGAAACCGCCGACACAATCGCCCGCGCCCGTCTGGAAGAAGTCGAAAGCCGCATCGCGCGCCTCGAAGCCCTCAAGACCGAACTCACCCGCATGATCGCCCAATGCGCCCACGGCACCGCAGGCGATTGCCGCGTGATTGAGGTATTGGCCGCAACCGACCATACCGAATGCGCAACCGACGATCATCTGGCCGAAGCAGCCCCTAAGCTTGCGCCCTGAGCGCTGCAACGGCAGCCGCAAGACCCGATGCCGGGCTGGTGAGGATCGGGATAGAGATATCTAACCCCTCCAGCGCATCTGCCATGGAGGCTTGAGCCAGCACGATGACATTGGCGCCGGCCTGCTGGGCAAAGCGTATATTGTCCGCAATCAGACTATTCATGCGCGCCGTGTCGCCCGCTTCGAACGCCTCCCACGCCCCCTCGACAAGCACCGGCGCAATATCGGCCTTGCCACTGAGATGGCTTACTTCGTCGGCGATGAGATCGCAGGTCGGCTGGAGAGTACATTTAAGCGTCGCCAGCACGGCAATGGAGCGGCCCGCGCGGGCCGCTTCCGCTGCCATCGGCCGATCAATGCGCAGCAATGGCTTTTCAGTTTTAGCGGCAGCTTCATCCGCCGCGGGCCCAAGCGTTGAGCAGGTACACAAGACAGCATCCGACGACGCTGTCGCCTCATGCAGAATGCGCACTGCCCGTGCATGGGTATCTTCGGGCAGCAGTCCTGCCGAAATGGCCCGCTTTAAAAGATCTTCGCGCACCACATGAGCGAGGCGGATTTCCGGCAGGTCGTCGCCGGTTTCCGTCGCCCGTATCTGAGCGAACAAACGCTCAAAAACCTCCACATGCCGGGGTGACGTGTGCAGCAGTGTCAAAACGAGAGCACGGCGCATCACGCAACCTCCGGCACAGGGTCAAGCCACAAATCCAAGTTGGAATTGTGCCTTAGTTCTTGTTCTTGTCCACAAGGGCTTTTTCGGTGATCCACGGCATCATGCCACGAAGCTGGGCACCGACTTCTTCAATCGGATGCGCTGCATTGCGGGCACGGGTTGCTTTGAACGAGGTCTGGCCGACCTTGTTTTCCAGCATCCAGTCACGGGTGAACTTGCCGGACTGAATGTCCTCAAGCACCCGCTTCATTTCAGCCTTCGTCTCCGGGGTCACGATGCGCGGACCGGTGACATATTCACCGTACTCAGCCGTGTTGGAGATCGAGTAGTTCATGTTGGCGATGCCGCCTTCATAAATCAGATCAACGATCAGCTTCACTTCATGCAGGCACTCGAAATACGCCATCTCAGGCGCGTAGCCACCTTCCACAAGCGTCTCGAAGCCGGCGCGGATCAGCTCGACGAGACCGCCGCACAGAACAACTTGCTCACCGAACAGATCGGTTTCGCATTCTTCCTGGAACGTTGTCTCGATGATGCCGGCCTTGCCGCCGCCGATGGCGCTGGCATAGGAGAGGCCCAGATCATGCGCATTGCCGGAGGCATCCTGATGGATGGCGATCAGGCAGGGCACGCCGCCGCCACGCAGATATTCACCGCGCACGGTATGGCCGGGGCCCTTGGGCGCAACCATCAAAACGTCGATATCCGCACGCGGCTCGATCAGGTTGAAGTGGATGTTGAGACCATGCGCAAACAGCAGCGCCGCGCCGGGCTTCATGTTCTCGGCAAGATCATCCTTGTAGATGTCACCCTGAAGCTCATCCGGTGTCAGCATCATCAAGACGTCGGCCCACTTGGCGGCGTCCGCAACGGTCATGACCTTCAGGCCCTCGCCTTCCACCTTCTTGGCAGTGGCGGATCCGGCGCGCAGCGCAACGGCCACTTCGCCGACGCCCGACTCTTTCAGGTTCAGCGTATGAGCATGGCCCTGTGAGCCGTAGCCAATGATGGCAACTTTCTTGCCCTTGATGAGATTAACGTCGGCATCGCGGTCGTAATAAACGCGCATCTTCAAATTCCTTATATGCGATCGGTTTTTCTTGAATGCCCCACACCCCGGCAACAGGGCGAAGAGGCAATGAGTTACATCTGTTCCGCACCGCGGGCGATGGCGACGACGCCGGTACGGCTGACATCGACAAGGCCCAGCGGGCGCATGAGACTGACAAAGGCGTTGATTTTCTCCGGCGAGCCGGTGATCTCAAACACGAATGACGAATGCGTGGTGTCGATGACAGCAGCGCGGAACGCATCCGACAGGCGCAGCGCCTCAACGCGCTTTTCACCGGTGCCCGACACTTTCACCAGGGCCATTTCCCGCTCGATGGACACGGTATCCACCGTCAGGTCCACCACCTTGTGAACCGGCACCAGCCTGTTCAGTTGCGCCTTGATCTGCTCCACCACCATCGGCGTGCCATTGGTGACAATGGTAATGCGCGAGGTGTGCGCATTCTCATCCACCTCGGCCACGGTCAGGCTTTCAATATTGTAGCCCCGGCCTGAAAACAGGCCGATGACCCGTGCCAGAACACCCGCCTCGTTATCCACGAGGACGGCAATCGTATGGCGTTCAATTTCAGCTTTAGGCGGCATGGGTCAGGTCTGCGCTTCTTAAAAAGTGGCGGATTTCAGCATAAAAAGCAGCCAGTCAGGCGGTTACGCCGACTGGCCACTCAATGACGTGCGGGCGGGTTATACGAGCATTTTGCCTTCTTCGGAAATAGCATCCGTGGGGTCTTTTGCCTCATCCGCCAAAATCATCTCGTTATGGGCCGCGCCCGACGGGATCATCGGGAAGCAGTTTTCCATCTTGTCGACACGGCAATCGAACAAAACCGGGCGCTTCACATCGATCATTTCGCGGATCTTGTCGTCCAGTTCACCGGGTTTTTCAGCCCGGATGCCGACACCGCCATAGGCTTCAGCCAGCTTGACGAAATCCGGCAGCGCTTCTGAATAGGAGTGCGAGTAACGCGCACCATGCAGCAGCTGCTGCCACTGGCGCACCATCCCCATATATTCGTTGTTGAGGATGAAAATCTTGACCGGCAGATCGTACTGAATGGCCGTCGACATTTCCTGCATGCACATCTGGATTGAGGCTTCGCCCGCAATATCGATGACCAGCGCATCGGGATGCGCCATCTGCACGCCGATGGCGGCCGGCAACCCATAGCCCATGGTGCCCAGCCCGCCGGAGGTCATCCAGCGGTTCGGCTCATCAAAGTGGAAGTGCTGCGCCGCCCACATCTGGTGCTGGCCCACTTCGGTTGTGATGTAGGTGTCCGGTCCCTTGGTGAGTTCCCAAAGACGCTGCACCGCATGCTGCGGCTTGATGATTGTGTCTGAATTGACAAATTCGAGCGACTTGCGGTCGCGCCAGTGGTCGATCTGCTTCCACCACTTCGCCAGCGCGCCCTTGTCCTGCTTGGCGGCCTTCGCCTTCCAAAGGCGCAGCATGTCTTCGAGCACATGGGCAACATCGCCGATGATCGGAACGTCCACATGGACATTCTTATTGATCGACGAGGGATCAATATCGACATGGATCTTCTTGGAGTCCGGCGAGAACTTGTCGACAACGCCCGTGACCCGGTCGTCAAACCGGGCCCCGAGATTGATCATGACGTCGCAATCATGCATCGCCCAGTTGGCTTCATAGGTGCCGTGCATGCCCAACATGCCAAGCCACTGCTTGTCGCTGGCGGGAAATGCACCCAGCCCCATCAGCGTGGAGGTGATGGGAAAGCCTGTGGTGTGAACGAACTCACGCAACAGCTGGCTTGCTTCCGGCCCTGAATTGATGACGCCACCGCCCGTGTAAAACAGCGGCTTCTTCGCCGTTGCGATGAGGTCAATCGCCTCGCGAATGGAATCAATATTGCCTTTGACCTGCGGACGATAGGTCCGGTGACCCTGCGTCGTCGGCCCCGTATAGAGCCCGATCTGAAACTGGATGTCCTTGGGAATATCGACAACAACCGGCCCCGGCCGTCCGTGCGTGGCGACGTAAAACGCCTCATGCAGAATGCGCGGCAGATCATCAACCGACTGAACCAGCCAGTTATGTTTGGTGCAGGGCCGCGTGATGCCGACAGTGTCCGCTTCCTGAAACGCGTCATTGCCGATCAGATGCGTCGGCACCTGACCGGTGATGCAGACCAGCGGAACGGAATCCATCAACGCATCAGTCAGACCAGTGACAGCATTGGTTGCCCCCGGCCCGGACGTGACCAGAACGACGCCCGGCTTGCCGGACGAGCGCGCATAGCCTTCCGCCGCATGCAGAGCGCCCTGCTCATGGCGGACCAGCACATGCTTGATGCTCTCGCGTTCAAAAAGTGCGTCGTAAATCGGAAGCACGGCGCCGCCGGGATAACCAAACAGCGTATCCACGCCGTGGTCCTCCAGGGCTTTGACAACCATTTCCGCACCGCTCATTTCGCGCGAAGCCATAACCTGCGTCCTTCAACCAATTCGGGCCCGATGCTTCATCCGCATGGGCAAACTCACTAAAAACACCCCGAAAAAGGCGGATTCCTCTCCCGAAGCGCGGCGGACACTAGGGGCGATTGACGCCCGCGTCAACCTCACTAAGCAAGAAAAGTTAGAATTTCCTGATATTGTCTTTCCATTTGTTGCGCAGAAATGACATTCCACGTAACCATTTGCGTCCGCGCCCAAGTCAGCTGCCGTTTGATATAGCGGCGGGTCTGCGCCTTTGCCTGCGCCACCGCCTCATCAAGCGGCATTTCTCCACGCAAATGCGCCATCAGCGGCGGCACCCCGACCGCTTTCATGATCGGCAGACTTGGATCAAGCCCGCGTTCCATCAGTGCCCGCACTTCATCCAACGCCCCTTGCACAATCATCTCATCCAGCCGCGCGTCAGAGCGTCCTGTCAGCCAGTCCTTCTCAGGTGCCAGCACAACTTTCACAAAGGCTGCGTCCATCACCGGCACCGCAGGCTCCCCCTGCCATTGGGCAAGCCCCCGCCCTGTCGCTGCCAGAACTTCAATCGCCCGGGCTATGCGTTGCGGGTCGCTCGGCCGGATCCCCTTGGCCGTCTCCGGGTCACGCTCCATCAAATGCGCATGCGCCTGTTCGGGGCCGAGTTCCTCGACAAACACCCGCGCCGCCTCCCGGTTGATGCCCGGGATTTCCGGCAGTGCCGACAACCCTTCG
The DNA here is from genome assembly GCA_964511745.1 of uncultured Parvibaculaceae bacterium. Classification (GTDB taxonomy): domain Bacteria; phylum Pseudomonadota; class Alphaproteobacteria; order CGMCC-115125; family CGMCC-115125; genus Pyruvatibacter. The sequence goes on along the minus strand of CAZEHX010000002.1, from coordinate 367,166 downwards.
GACAGCGCCCGGAAATAAAGCCCGGTGCCGCCCACAACCACCGGCAGCCGCCCGCGCTTGACGACGCCTTCGATCACATCGACAGCCATGCCAGCCCACTGAGCTGCCGAACATGCCTCCGCCCCGTCCATCACCCCATACAGATGATGCGGGACATCACCCATCTCAGCGTCGAAAGGGCGGGCGCTCAGAATATGCAGATCACGATAGACCTGCATGGAATCCGCATTGATGATTTCCCCGCCATGCAACCGGGCAACTTCAAGCGCCAAAGCTGACTTGCCGCTGGCCGTCGGCCCTGCAATAAGCAGAACGCGCGGGAGGTCTCGTGCCTCACTACTGGTCATCATTCATTCCAACGGTTGGTCTCATGCGGTCGGTCCTGACCCTCATCGCAAATCCCCAAACACGCAAGCTCTCGCAAGCGGATCTTGACGCTGTACGACGCGCGGTGCCCGAAGCAGGCGCGCCTGCGTGGCTCGCCACCGATACGGCCTGCGATCTGCTGGTTGATATCAACCCCGACGAGTTGCACGCAATCGAAGCTGCCGCCCGCGCCGCCCTTGATGGCACCCCCATTGATATCATTGCCCAAGGCACTGACCACCGCCGCAAGGCATTGTTGCTGGCGGATATGGATTCAACCGTCATCGAGCAGGAATGCATCGACGAACTGGCAGCCGAAGCCGGCATCGGCGCGCATGTGGCGGAAATCACCGAACGCGCCATGCGTGGCGAGCTGGCTTTTGAGCCAGCCCTGCGCGAGCGCGTCAAATTGCTGGAAGGTCTGGCCGAGGGGAAGCTCGAACAGGTCTTTGAAACGCGGATCACACTTTCTCCCGGCATAAAGACCGTCACCGCCACCATGCGCCTTGCTGGCGGCTATTGCGCGCTGGTGTCAGGCGGCTTCACTTTCTTCACGTCACGTGTCGCCGTGGTGGCAGGCTTTGATACCAACCGCGCAAATACTTTGAAGATCAAAGATGGCCATTTGACGGGCGAAGTGAGCAACCCAATCCTCGGCCGCGCCGCCAAGCTTGAAACACTCAAGCAACTGGCCACCGAGCATAAGCTCACCCTCGACAACACAATGGCTGTCGGCGACGGTGCGAATGATCTCGCAATGATTGAAGCCGCAGGATTGGGCGTCGCCTATCACGCCAAACCCGTCGTTGCGCAGGCAGCCCCTGCCCGGCTGGACCACACGGACCTGACGTCGTTGCTGTATATTCAGGGCTATGCGCGCGACGAATTCGCGAGCGTCTAGGCTAAAACCTGTCCAACAAAAAAGCCCCGCATCACACGATGCGGGGCTTTTGTCTGTCTTGGGTGTCGCAGCCTAGCTGCCTTCAACCCGTAGCGCGACGAAGCTCGTCTCACCGCCACGGCTGATCTGCAGCAGCACGGACTTGAGCCCTTCGGACTTGGCACGCGCCACCTGCTCCTCGACATCTTTCGGACTGTCGACGTTTTCCTGCGCAACCTTGACGATGACGTCACCGGGCCGCACACGCTTTTCAGCCGCCTGGCTGCCGGGCACAACAGCCACAACCAGCACACCGTCGACACCATCTCCGACTTCATACTGTTGGCGCAGCAAGTCATTGAGCGAAGACAGAGAAAGCCCAAGCGTTTCATTTTCATCCGGGGCACGCGGCTCAACTTTGGCTTCCGCCACGCCCTCAGCTTCTTCCAACCGGCCGAGCGTCACCTGATGCGTCTCTTCCTTGCCATCGCGCAGAACCAGCACATCAACTTCCTTGCCGACTTCGGTCTCGGCAACAATCCGCGGCAGGTCACGCATCTTATCGACCGGCTTGCCGTCAAACTTGATGATGACATCGCCGGCTTCAAGACCACTGCCAACCGCCGGGCCACCTTCCTGGATGCCGGCAACCAACGCACCCTTGGTGTCCTTGAGGCCAAGGCCCTCCGCAAGATCCTCCGTCACTGTCTGAATGCGCACACCCAGCCAGCCGCGGCGCGTCTCGCCAAACTCCTTGAGCTGATCGATGACACCGATTGCGGTGCCCGCGGGAATTGAAAAGCCGATACCAATCGACCCACCGGAGGGTGAAATGATCGCCGTGTTCACACCCATGACCTCACCGGCCATGTTGAACAGCGGGCCGCCTGAATTGCCTCGATTGATCGAGGCATCCGTCTGCAGGAAGGCATCATACGGGCCTGAATTGATGTCACGGTCACGGGCCGACAGAATGCCCGCCGTTACCGTGCCGCCAAGACCGAACGGATTGCCGATGGCCATCACCCAGTCACCGACACGCAGCGCATCTGAATCGCCAAACCGCACGAACGGCAACTGCCGGTCTGCTTTGACTTTCAGCAGCGCCAGATCGGTCTTGGGATCACGGCCGAGAATTTCAGCGTCCAGCGTTTCGCCATCCGAGAAAGTTACGGTCACCTCGTCCGCATCTTCAACCACATGATTGTTGGTGACAACGAGGCCCGAGGGATCAATCACGAAACCGGAGCCCAGCGACTGCACCTTGCGCGACTGCTGCTCGCCACCATGACGCTGCAGGAACTCCTCGAAATATTCTTCAAACGGCGACCCGGGAGGAAACTCAGGGAGCGGAACACCGCTGCCACCTGAAACCGTCTGGGCGGTTGAAATGTTCACAACTGCGGGCGTCAGCTTTTCAGCAAGGTCCGCAAAGCTTTCCGGCGCCGAGCGGGCATCCGCAGGCGTCCATGAAAGGGCCGCAGCCCCAATGGCAAGTGCCCCAAGAGCCAGCGATGCACGGCGCATCACCGTCTGGGCATGGAATGAAATTGGAAAAGTCACGGAGTTTCGTCTCCTCGGAATTTGCAGACACCCCGCAGTTCAGCGCGCACGAGCACGCATCATCCCGGGACTGCCTTTTGTACAACGCCGTACATTTAAGTCGCGTTAACCACGAATGCGTGGCGCTAAGCATGGGGGCAGCCATACGAGATGACCACCGTGCCCTGCTTATCCGCATTAAATGTGGACAAAAGGAGGCGTTGGAAGCCGCACCGACATTACGATTTGGAGAGGTTAGCCGCGCACCAGCCAGACGATGAACAGCCCCAGCGAGGCCGCTGCAAGCCCGCCCCACCGCAAAGACGCATCCGGCGTCTGCTCCACCATTGAGAGCATACGCCGGATAGCGCCGGGGAATGCCGCATAGGCAATTCCCTCAATCACAAAGACAAGACCGAGTGCCACCAGAAAGTCAGTCATCTAACCGGTGCCCACCTGATATCTATTGAGCATCCGCAGCAGGCGCCTCAACAGGCGGCGACACGGTGTCATCTGGCAACGGATCAAGAGCAAGGTCCGGATCAATTGCCGGCACGGACGGCTTACTGCCCGTTGACGAGGGCTCAAGCACGGCAAGCTCCGCACACAGAATGCTGCGCAAAGTCGCATCACCTACAAGCTGCGCCAGCAGCGCTTCCGCCTGACGACCAGAGCGGCCGACCGGCGCGCCCTTTTCGGCATCAGCATTGGGATCAGTGAAAAAGCGGAAGAACTCGCTATCCGGCGACAGAACTGCCGTCGTTTCACCAACTGCCGTGGAACGTTCATAAGCCTGCATGGAACGGTAGAACGCGAAGAAATTGGGATCGATACCGAACGCTGCCGCAAAAATACGGTTTCGGCAGGCATCACCCTCACCACGGATAATTTCAGCATTACGCGTGGATTCAGCCACCGTCACCGTCACTTCGCGATCAGCATTGGCACGAATACGCTGGGCAATCTCCTGGCCCTGCGCACGGAACTCAGCGGCTTCACGCTCACGTTCCGTCTGCATCCGACGGAAAATTGCCTGACTGTTGGCTTCCGGCAGATCGGCCCGGCGGATGCGCACATCCACCACGTCAATGCCGAACTGAGAGGCTTCGCCATTCATCTGCCTCTTGATGCGGGTCATCAGCTCTGACCGGTCATCACGCACAACCGCTTCAAAGCTTTCCTCGCCCAGCACACGACGCAAGCTTGATTGCAAAATGGTGCCAAGCCGTGACCGCGCCACCGCTTCATTGCCGACCGTTTGGTAAAACTTCAGCGGCTCGGTAATGCGGAACCGCGCAAAGGCATCCACGACAAGCCGCTTCTGGTCGGATGCAATCACTTCCTCGGGCTGGATATCCAGATCGAGGATGCGCTTGTCGATGGTGATGACGTTCTGCACGAACGGCACTTTGAAATGCAGTCCGGCATCCTGGACAACATCACGCGGCTCACCAAACTGCAGGACGAGTGCCTGCTGTGTCTGGTGAACAGTGAACAGTGAATTGAAAACAGCAATACCGGCAAGCACGAGAATGGCTGCCAGGCCGATGAGTGTCGTACGGCCCATTAGTTTGCCTCCTGCGCATTGGTGCGGCGGCGCTCAACTTCCGGCAGCGGCAGATAAGGCACGACGCCCGATCCGCTCTGCCCGTCAATGATCACCTTGTTCATCTTGTTGAGCACGCGCTCCATCGTCTCCAGATACATGCGCCGCCGGGTCACGTCCGGCGCCTGCGCATATTCGCCGTAGATGGAGAGGAAACGGCGCGCCTGACCTTCGGCTTCTTCAACCGTCTGGTCACGATAAGCGGCAGCTTCCTGCTCAATACGCTCGGCCTGGCCGCGCGCTTCGGGCAAAACCCGGTTGGCATAGGATTCAGCTTCGTTGCGTGAGCGCTCGGCGTCCGCACGGGCTGCCTGCACATCACGGAACGCATCGATAACAGCAGAGGGCGGATTCGAGCCCTGGATCTGCACCTGCGTGATGCGGATACCGGCGCCATATTCATCCAACAGCGTCTGCATCAGGTCAGTCACCCGGGTTTCAGCGCGCTGGCGGCCTTCGGTCAGCAGCGGCTGAATATTTGATTCGCCCACAACTTCGCGCATGGAGCTTTCAGCCACGGCCTTCACAGTGCCGACCGGGTTTTGGATGTTGAACAGATAGTCGCCCGCATCCTTGATGACCCAGAACACCGAAAAATCGATATCGATGATGTTTTCATCGCCGGTCAGCATCAGGCTTTCTTCCGGTACATCACGCACCGCACCCTGCCGCACCGAGCGTGTGTCCTCGCCCGTACGCATGCCCACATCAACCCGGTTGACGCGAGTCACCTTCGGGGTGTCGGCGCTCTCGATCGGATATGGCCAGTGATAGTTGAGGCCCGGCTGCGTCGTGGCGACAAATTCACCAAACCGCAGCACCACGCCCTGTTCGTCCGGCTGCACCCGGTAAAAGCCGGAGGCCAGCCAGATCAGCGCAACAACGACCACGCCTGCAAGAATGCCGCGCGGCCCAAGCCCGCCGCCTGCCCCACCGGGGAAGGACTGGCGAAACCGCTCCTGCCCCCGCCGCAGAATTTCTTCGAGATCAGGGCCTTGACCACCAGAACCACCCGGACCACCGGATCCGTTGCCGCGTCCGCCGCCTGAAGGCCCCTGCCCCCATGGACCGCCGCCACCGCTTTTGTCGTCCCAGGGCATATATTGTTCCTCATGATCCACGCGCGACGATTGACCGCCGCTGCGCCGTATTGACGAAATATCGAACTGCTACCAATTGCATACTAGCAACTGCGCATCGAATTATCTGTAACGGCTTATATGATACGCAAAGCGCTCGCTGCAACGCGAACCGGAATAAATCGCGTGAAAGCCATCGAACAAGTCCCTTGTGATTCAAGGGGATTGATCCTCGACAACAAGGACAATGCACTCAAATGTCGACCAGCAAAGGCCCCGACCAGAAGCAGATTTTGGCAGCTCTCGCCACTGTCCCAACGCCAGACGGCACAAACATCGTCGAGGTGGGGATGGTACAGGGCATGGTCATTCGTGACGGAAACGTGGGTTTTGCACTCGAAATCGACCCAGCCCGCAGCGAACAGATGGAGCCAGTCCGCCTCGCAGCCGCACAGGCCGTCAAGCAGGTGCCCGGCGTTCTTTCGGTCACCGCTGTCCTGAGCGCGCACAATGAAACGCCGACAAACGCCCCCGCCCCAAGCGCCCCGAAGGGACCGGCAGCTAAATCAAACAAGACCGGCCCGCTCGAAATTCCCGGCATCAATGCCATTATTGCAGTTGCCAGCGGCAAAGGCGGCGTCGGCAAATCCACTTTGGCCGTCAATCTGGCGCTCGGCCTCCACGCGCTCGGCCTCAAGGTCGGTCTGCTTGATGCCGATGTCTATGGGCCTTCCGTGCCGCGCATGCTGGGCCTCAACCGCAAACCGGAAACCCGCGACAACAAGAAACTGATTCCACTGGAAGCCTACGGCATCAAGGCCATGTCGATGGGGCTGCTGGTGGACGAAGACACGCCAATGATCTGGCGCGGTCCGATGGTGCAATCCGCCTTGTCGCAAATGCTTGTCGATGTGGATTGGGCACCGCTGGATGTCCTGGTGGTGGATATGCCGCCGGGCACAGGCGACGCGCAGCTGACCATGGCCCAGCGGGTGCCCCTGACGGGTGCCGTCATCGTCTCCACGCCGCAGGAGATCGCACTGATCGACGCACGCAAGGCCATCGGCATGTTTGAAAAAACCCGCGTGCCGATTCTCGGGGTCGTTGAAAATATGTCGTGGTTTGAAATGCCCGACGGGTCACGCAACTACATTTTCGGCGAAGGTGGCGCGCGCAGGACTGCTGAAAAGCTCGGCATGCCATTTCTCGGCGAGGTGCCACTCATAACCAGCATTCGCGAAGGTGGCGACGAAGGCAAACCGGTAACGGCGATTGACCCGCAAGGCGCTGCCGCAAACACCTTCAAGCAGATTGCAGCGGGCCTGATGGCATCCTTGAGCAATAGCGACCAGAAACCCGCCCCGCTCATCACCGTGAGTGAGTGACATTCAAAAAAAAGCGGCGCAGGACCAAACTGCCCGCGCCGCTTTCGTGATGTGTTAAGTCGGATTTTTAGGCCCTAGCGGCCGGCAACCAGCTCAGCTGTTTCAGACGTTCCATCAGGAGCTGAAAGCTCCCATGTGTCACCGACCGCACGCTCCGTTGCAGCAACACAATAGGGGCCGGTTTCCGTAGTTGCGGCGGAAGAGAAACAGGCTTCGCTATCGCCCTTCATTTCCCATGTACCGTCAATCGATGCTTCACCGGCAACCTGCGAATAGGTGCCGTCAGCATTGATCAGCACCGCTCGCTCGCCGTTTGCGCCGGTTACCTGAACGGTATTTTCATAGAACGGGGCCATCGGGTCGGCCAACGCCGCTCCGGTCATCAGGCCAATAGCTGCAATGGTTGCAAAGAAAAGTCGCATAGAAGAAGTCCTCCCTTGGAACTGGATATGCGTTTTGTTTTTGGCACCACATGCGTGGTTTTCATTAACGCAGGCGGGAAGATTGCCACAACGGCATGCCAGCGCAAGCAATTGTTGCAACATGGCTCCAAGGGGGTGCAGCCACAAAAACGGATAAGGCCGGCGCTCCCCTAAGGGGCACCGGCCAGACCGAAAATTTCGCCTATTTGTTGAGGAAGTTGAGCGGCAGCCCCGCCACAGGCCAATCCATCTTCACCAGTCTGCCGGTGCCCGACAGCGTGATGTAAGCGGTTTTGAGGTCGGCCCCGCCAAAACAGATATTGGTGACCAGCAGGTCCGGCAACGCTGTATGCGTCACCGTCTGCCCGTCCGGCGACACGGTTGTGATGCCGCCATTGAAGATGGTGGCAACACACACATTGCCATCTCCATCGATCGCAAGGCTGTCGTAATATTGCAGGCCCGGCGAGCTATAGAGCAGGTTGGCCGAAATCGGCCCGTCCGGTGATTTGGCAACGCCCGGGCTTTCAATATCCAGCGACCACACGCGCCCGGATACCGTGTCGGCGAAATAGACCGTCTTTTCGTCCGGCGACAAGCCTACGCCGTTTGGCGTGTTCAGCGGAAATGCCTGCTGGGTGATCGAGGAGCCATCCGGCTTTGCATAATAAAGCGCGCCGCGGTCCATCACCCGGTCATAGTTCTTGCCAAGGTCGGTGAACCAGAAGCCGCCCTCCTTATCGAACACAATGTCATTGGGACCATTCAGCGGAATACCGTCACATTCCGTATACAGAACATCCACCTTGCCGGTCGCAAGATCGACACGTTCAATGCGGCCGCCGGAGTAATCATCCGGCTTGTCACCGGGGATCAGCACCCCATCGGCTTCATGCCATGCAAAGCCGCCATTGTTGCAGACATAAACCGCTCCATCGGGGCCAATGGCGGCACCGTTCGGCCCGCCGCCAAGGTCAGCGATAACAGATACCGTGCCGTCCGGCGTCACCCGGCTCAGCGTGCCGCGCTCGATCTCCACCAGAATGATCGAGCCGTCATCCATCGCAATCGGCCCTTCGGGGAACCGAAGCCCCGAGGCAATCTCAGTAAAATCAGTCATAGGCGTTTCTCCCGTTTCGCTTTTTTGAAGGCGTATTGAATTTGTCTATTAAGCGCTGCCCGGCGGTGGCGCGATGCGATCCAGCTGAAGGATGCTGCACGCGGCGCTATCCTTGGGACCAGCCTCAAGCTCAACCCGCGACACTTCTTTCCAGTCTGCGGGATCAATTGCCGGGAACTTGGTGTCTCCGTCCGCGTCCATATGCACGCGCGTCAGATTCAGCGTATCCGCATGCGGCAGCACGGCAGTGTAAATCTGGCCGCCACCAAGAACGCATACCTCATCGACGCCTAGATCTGCCGCAAGCACGCGCGCGCGATCCAACGCCAGGTCAATGGAGGTCAAAACCTCCCCGCCCGGCGCATCGTAATCAGCATTGCGTGTGACAATCAGATTGGGCCGACCGGGCAGCGGCCGCTTGGGGAATGACTCCCAGGTCTTGCGCCCCATGACCAAGGGTTTGCCGCGCGTGATTTCACGAAAATGCGCCATGTCGCCCTTGAGCCGCCACGGCAGCGCATTATCAGCTCCGATAACGCCGTTCTCAGCCACCGCAACTACAAGTGAAATCCGCAAGCCTCTGCCCTCCCGATTTAGAACGGGCGGCAGAGTTGCATGGCTTTGGAAGCAAAACCAGCCAGCTCAGCCTATACGGCGACCGGCGCCTTGATGTGTGGATGCGCCTGATAGCCCTCAAGCGTAAAGTCGTCATAGGTGAAATCAAACAATGACTGCACCTCCGGGTTGAGGGTCATTGTCGGCAACGCATAAGGCGCGCGGCTCAACTGCTCGCGGGTCTGTTCCAGATGATTGGAATAAAGATGCGCGTCACCGAAGGTATGCACGAAATCACCCGGCTCAAGCCCGGTCACCTGCGCAATCATTAGGGTCAGTAGCGCGTAGGACGCAATGTTGAACGGCACGCCCAAAAAAATGTCCGCTGAACGCTGGTAAAGCTGGCAGGAAAGTTTGCCGTCCGCCACATAAAACTGGAACAGGCAGTGACACGGTGCCAGCGCCATCTTGTCGAGATCCGCCGGGTTCCACGCAGACACAATCAGCCGCCGCGAATTCGGGTTGGAGCGGATTTCCTCAATCAGCCATTTAAGCTGATCGACAGTGCCGCCATCAGGCATATCCCAGGAGCGCCACTGCTTGCCGTAAACCGGCCCCAGCTCACCTTTGTCGTCGGCCCACTCGTCCCAGATGCTGACGCCGTTGGCCTTGAGATAACGGATATTGGTATCGCCCGCGATGAACCACAAAAGCTCATGCACGATGGATTTGAGGTGCAGCTTCTTGGTGGTGACCAGCGGAAAACCCTTGGCCAGATCAAACCGCATTTGATGGCCGAATACCGAAACCGTGCCGGTGCCGGTCCGGTCACCCTTTTGGGTGCCCTCAGCGAGAACCCGTTCCATTAGCTCATGATATTGCTGCATGGGCGGCAGATTATCCTGAGTCTCGGGCCGACGTAACCCGGATTCTGCCCTTGGCACCCCCGCCCCGGCTGCAAATACACCGCATGCCCATCCGGCACGGCTTTGCGGGATTTATTTGACATCACCATGGCCAATGGCCGATCACCGGATCGCAGGTGCGGCTCGTGGCTGGTGCCCGGATATCCAAAATGGAGACGGAAAAATGCTCAAATGGACGGCCATAGCAATCGGTGCACTGGTAGCAATCTATTATGCCGCCGCTTGGTTCATCGTGCCCGGTGCCCTTGAGCGCCCCATCAACCGCGTTGCCGAGGGGACTTCCTACGAAGTCAGCGCTGCTGCGCAAAAACTGCACGCCGGGCTCGTGGTCGCCGACCTGCATTCAGACACCCTGCTATGGACACGCAATATTCTGGATCGCGCTGACCGTGGACATGTTGATGTGCCACGCTTGGTGGATGGCAATGTGGCGCTTCAGGTGTTCTCCGTCGTCACAAAAGTGCCCGACGGCTTGAACTATGACGCCAATTCTGCCGACAGCGACCAGATCACCCTCGCCGCCATCGCCCAGGCTTGGCCCATCTCCACCTGGAACAGCCTGCTGGGTCGCGCGCTCTATCAGGCCGAAAAACTCGAAACCGCCGAAAAACGTGATTCCGAAGCGCTGCGCGTCATTCGCACGCGCGCAGACCTCGATGCAGTTTTGGCGGCCCGCGCGAAGGGGGCCAAAACCGTTGGCGGCCTGCTGGCGACGGAAGGCGGCCACCCGCTGGAAGGCAATATCGCCAATCTGGATGTGCTCTATGACGCCGGCTACCGGATGATCGGGCTGCATCATTTCTTCGACAATGAACTGGGCGGCTCCCTGCATGGCGTCACCGGCGATGGTCTGTCGGACTTTGGACGCAAGGTCGTTGCAGGTGCCGAAGAGCGCGGCATGATGATCGACATTGCGCATTCGTCGCCCAATGTGGTTGCCGATGTTTTGGACATGGCAACCCGGCCCCTCGTGGTGTCCCACACCGGCGTACGTGGCGCCTGCGATAGCGTCCGGAACCTGTCTGATCCGCTGATGCAGCGCATCGCCGCACAGGGCGGCCTTGTCGGCATCGGCTATTGGGATGGCGCCGTCTGCGACATATCTCCCAAGAGCATCGCCGCCAGCATCGTCTATGCGGTGGATTTGCTCGGCGAGGACCATGTGGCGCTTGGCTCCGACTATGACGGCGCCACGCTGGTCGCCTTCGACACATCGCATCTGGCGCTCATCACCGATGCGCTGCTTGAAGCGGGCCTCAGCGAAACAACCATCGCCAAGGTAATGGGCGGAAATCAGGTGCGGTTTTTCCGCGCAAACCTGCCCTCCGGCGGCGCATAGCGGACTTACCTTTAATAAACCTCCCTATGTGCCTATATTAGGGGTGTGCCAGGTCACACCTGGATATGGCGATAAACGGTCTGCGTAATAAACCTATCGGACCCGGGGGCAGTACCCGGCGCCTCCACCACAAACCCGCCGACATCCGCAACTTTCTTGCGGGCGGCGGGCTTCTGTGGGGGCGAACTAGGATCGACGAGGGCGTAAAGGCAGTTCTTTTGCTCGGCATGGTACCGCCGTTATCGGGCCGTAGAGTAGTTGCAAATGACAACTATGCGGAAGCACGTCTCGCCGCGTAATGCGGTTAGATCGCTTCAATTAAGCCTTAACGGTTCGCACCGTTGAGCGGGGTTCGAGGGCACCTGGCAACAGAAGCCCTCACTTAATTCCTCCATCCTTGCGACACCCGCAGCAGACGCTTTGACGAAGTCGCTGCATTTGGTCATAAAGAACGCCGACCCGCCTGATTGGAGCCGCCGTCTTGCCCAAAGATACAATCCAGTATGACGTTCTTGCCCGCGAAGCACTGCGGCAGGTGGTGCATGACGTGCTGGAGAACGCACGGCGCGACGGGCTGCCAGGCGACCATCATTTCTTCATCACCTTCCAGACGAAATATCCAGGCGTCGGCATGAGCGATCAGCTCAAAGCCGACTTCCCCGAAGAAATGACCATCGTGCTGCAGCATCAATATTGGGATCTGGAAGTCACCCCCGAGCAGTTCAGCATCAAGCTGGCCTTTGGCGGCGTGCCCCGTGAGCTCGTCGTCCCCTTCAAGGCGGTCTCGGCGTTCTTTGACCCCAGCGTCCAGTTCGGCCTGCAATTCACAGCCCCCGAAGGCAGTGAAGAGCCCGCCATCGAACCCGCTGATGCCCCTGCCCCTGCGGAAACCGCCGACGGCAAACCGGAAGAACCCGGCGAAGTCGTCAGCCTCGACGCATTCCGCAAGAAGTAGCCTCCACACCCTCCAATATCTCCTCAATCGTGACCGTTGGCGTGCTGCGCGCCCGCGTGCTAAACCGCTGGCCGTTTCCAAAAACAGCCAGACGAGCACGCAAAAATGACAAAGACGCGCACCGAGACCGACAGCTTTGGCCCGCTTGAGGTCCCTTCCGACAAATACTGGGGCGCCCAGACACAACGCTCGCTGGCCAACTTCAAAATCGGCACCGAGACCATGCCAAAGCCGCTGGTGCGCGCGCTGGGCATCGTCAAGCGCTCGGCAGCCCTCGCCAATATCGCGCTGGACAATATCGACAAGAAAACCGGTGACGCCATCGCCGCTGCGGCGCTGGAAGTCGCCGAAGGCAAGTTCGATGACAATTTCCCCCTCGTCGTCTGGCAGACAGGCTCCGGCACCCAGTCCAACATGAATGCCAACGAAGTGATCGCCAACCGCGCCATTGAAATGCTCGGCGGTGTCATCGGCTCCAAAGAGCCGGTCCACCCCAACGATCACGTCAACCGCTCGCAATCCTCCAACGACACCTTCCCCACCGCCATGCATATCGCAGCCGGTGAAGAAGCCAGCCGCTCGCTGGTTCCCGCGCTTGCAAAGCTGCGCGATGCGTTGGACGCCAAGGCCAAGGAATGGGCCGACATCATCAAGATCGGCCGCACCCATACACAGGATGCAACGCCGCTGACCCTGGGCCAGGAATTTTCCGGCTATGTGGCCGCCGTCAACAACGGCATTCGCCGCATTGAACAGTCCCTGCCCGCCATCATGCAGCTCGCGCAGGGCGGCACGGCCGTCGGCACCGGCCTCAACGCAAAAATCGGCTTCGCTGAGAAGTTTGCAGAAGAAGTTGCCACCCTGACAAAGCTGCCGTTCGAAACAGCCCCCAACAAGTTCGAGGCGCTGGGCACCCACGACGCCATGGTCGAACTCTCCGGCGCGCTGAACACGGTCTCCGTCAGCCTGTTCAAGATCGCCAACGACATTCGCTTTTTGGGCTCAGGCCCGCGCTCAGGCCTTGGCGAGCTGGCTCTGCCTGAAAACGAGCCCGGCTCCTCCATCATGCCCGGCAAGGTGAACCCGACCCAGTGCGAAGCACTGACCATGGTCTGCACCCAAGTGATGGGCAACCACACCACCACCACCATCGCCGGCAGCCAGGGTCATTTTGAACTCAACGTCTATAAGCCGGTCATCGCATACTCGGTGCTGCAGTCGATCCGCCTGCTGGCCGACGCCGCCGTCAGCTTCACCGACAACTGCGTCGTCGGTATCGAGCCGCGGCGCGACAACATCAATGACCTGATGAGCCGTTCGCTGATGCTGGTGACGGCACTGGCCCCCAAGATCGGCTACGACAACGCCACCAAGGTCGCCAAGACGGCGCACAAGAACGGCACCACCCTGCGCGAGGAAGCCGTCGGCATGGGCTTCGTCACGGAAGCCGAGTTTGACGAAGTGGTGCGGCCTGAAAACATGATCGGGCCATCTGCGTAAGCTGGGCCGCCTAGGAAGCAATCCGCATGGCTGCTGAAATCAAGCGGTCCGTTACCATTGCGGGCCACCGCACCTCCATCACGCTGGAACCGGAATTCTGGTCAGCGCTGAAGGAAATGGCTTGTACACGGAAGGTTTCCGTCAACGAGCTGGTGCGCAGCATCGATGCAGCCCGCGACCGCGAAAGCCCACGCGGCCTTTCAAGCGAAGTGCGGGTGCATGTGCTCGCGCATTTTAAAACGGCGGCGGCATGCTCGGATGATGACGCAGAGCCGGCCTAGGGCGTTGCGTTCTCGGCGTCCGGCAGGTCCGGCAGATCAAGAATGACGCGCAGCTCTTCGGGCGCATCAACGCCCAGCGCATCAATCTCCTGATTCAGCAACTGCCGCGCGGCAAAGGCTTCAAGATCTACCGTATTGACCGCACGCTTCGGCTTGGCAAAGTCGCCGGCGAAAACCACCAGCGCTTCAGGTGCCCTGGCCGGTTTCTTGAGGTCGATGCCGATTTCCACGTCCAGCGCCTTGCGCCCAAAATCTGCAAAGGCGGCAGTCCGGCCTTTGGCAGCGTCAATATCCATGCGGATATCGGGCGCGCGCAGGACGCCCGCCGTCATCGCCAGCCGGCCCTCCAGTTGCGCATAGGCTGTCGTCCCGCGATTGAGGGTGGCATCAGCCAGAGGCTCAAAGTCCTCGATCCGTTCCAGCTGCGACAGGCCGTCCGACAGCGCGGCAACATCAAGCCCGACCAGCGTTCCATCGCGCGCCATCAATGACCCCTGCCCGGTCAGCGACGACACCAGCGCCAGTGCGCTCAGCCCGTTACCTTTAACCGACATGTCAAAGTCGGCCGTTCCGGTGGCAAAATCGCCAAAGCCGAACACGCCGACCGCTTCCGCCGCATCAAACCCGCGCGCGGCAATATCCGCCTCCAGAGTGAGACCGCTTTCAGCTGCGAGAAAACCTGACCCGCGCAATTCACCACCAAAGACCGTCCCGCGCGCCTCGGCAATTGTCAGCCTGCCATCCCTGAGCGTACCCGTCATGGCCAGCTGGTCCGCATGCATCCCCGCAACTGCAACGCCGCCACCGGTGACATTGATGTCCAGCGTCGCTGATTGTAGCCACCCGGTATTCAGCAGCCCGGCACTCCATGCCCCGACATCGCGGGGTGCGTTCGCATCTCCTTCCGCATCGGGCGTGATATACGCACCGGTAAGAAGCCCCGTGACCAGTTCCAGATCGGTCTGGCGCGAGGACAGGGAAACGACGCCCGACGGTGGCGACGTTTCAAACCCGATCGTCCCCGACACACCAGCGTCCAGCACACCGTCATCTCCGGCGATACGCAGTAATCCATTCGATGTGGTGTAGGTGCCGCCATCGAGAGATAGATCAGTATCAATCTCAACCCGTGAAATGCCATGCAGCGGATACCGCAGAACCGCCGCAAGCGAAGTGGGATCAGATATATCCGCCTTGAGCTGCAGCTTGAGGGACGGGTCTGCGGGCGCGATATCCAGCTGTCCGGCAATCGACCCATCAATCACATCCGTCGCGGCTTCCGCTGCCAGTATCATCGGCTGACCGCGAACACCCTGAAACGCCGCGGTTATCGTCTGTGGTCCGGCGCTTTTTGAATCAGCACTCGGGACACCATCAGCAGGCAAGTCACCTGTAATCCCAAAAACACTGCCAGCAAGCTGGGCAAGGCCCGCCCACTCGTCCGCTTCAAATACGGCGGTGATGTCATAGGCCGCATCATCAAGCCCCTCATAGCCCGGCGCGACTTCACCCTCGACCTCGATGCGGACAGTATCGATCCGGCCCAGCATCGACACCGCAACAGTCTCAGCGGCACCGCCTACGGCACTTTCCAGCACCACTTCCGTCGGCCACAGCGCCTGCCCGCTGACCGAGAACGGCGTCAGATGCGCCATGGTGGATGCACGCGACCTTGCCGGCAGCGGCACCAGACCGTCCAGTGATGCGACATCACGTGCCGTGAGGGTTGCCTGATACCGCCCGGCATCCGCAGTTGATACGCCACTCAATGTTGCTTTGGCGCCAAGTGCACTTTCAAACAGCAACTCACGCAGCGTCACCTCCGGCCCCTGGGCGATAAGGTCCATCGAGAGCTTTTTCATCTGCACACCACCGACTTCGAGATGCGCAATGTCGAGTTCCACCTCGCCGTCAAAACCAAAATCAATGGCGCGTCCCGGCACCACCTGGTCCACCAGCGGCAGGCCGGTGGCAGGCAGGGCAATGGCATCGGCGGTCAGGGTCACGGCAACGGTTGGGCGTTTGTCGAAGGTAGATGAAACACGCCCGGCAACACGCCCGCCGTCTACGGTCATCTCAAGCCGGTCAAGCGCGATGCGTTGCGGGGTTAGAAAAACCGAACTCTGGGCACGCAGCCCCTTGAGCGGCATAGCCGATAGGGCGTGAGGTACTTTGCCGCCGCCGAGCCAGACAGCAGCACCGCGCGCATCAGCACCTGTCACTGCGACTTCGCCGGAGAAATAAGGCCCCTCTTCGCCTGACGACACAGCACCGGACGCTGTGAAATTGGTATCCCCCGGCAGACGTGCACTGAGATATGAAACCGACACGGTGCCACCGCCGGTTTCAGCTGTAACGGCCGCAGTCTCCAGCTTGCCTTCAGGAAGCCATATCTCGTCGGCGGCCAGTGCATATGTTCCCGCCGGGGCCTCGTCGATGACATGTTGGATCGCCGCCTCGATGGCCGCAGCATCAAGGGAGATACCTGCCGTGTCGAACCCGGTAAAATCAATCCGGTTGGCATTGAGCCCCACATCCACTGTGAAGCTGGGACCCGACGTTGCTGCAATATTGCCGCTAACCTTGATTGCGCCGGCTTCCGCCTCGATCTCGCGCAAGGTCACACCACTGGGTGCCGCCACAATGCCGGCAGTCATTGATATCGGTTGGCCGGCCGTCATCGCCCCCAGTGCCGGGGTGATGTCTGCAGCAGCCCCCGCGCTGACGGCCCCGTCAAACCGGATGTCCGCTCCGCGCCCGGTGATGATTCCCTGAAATGCGGCTTCCGCCTTTTTGGACGTAAACGACAACTTGGCCGAATACGCCTTGTCTGGGGACACCTCCCCAAGGGTCGCGACAAAATCAGCGCTCTGGTCACCCATCCGCGCCGTGCCTTTGGCGCGGTAGGGCCCAAGAAGGCTTTCTGCGCCGATCAGCGCGTCAATGCCGGACAGCTCAAAGTCCGTACCAATGCCGAGATTGCGAAAGGCGATGCGGCCCGAAGATATGGCGATCTCACCAACCGTGACCGGCGGCATATCCAAAGCGGCATCCGTGCTGACCGCAGCAGCTTCACCGTCAGGCGCTGCG
Organism: uncultured Parvibaculaceae bacterium; assembly: GCA_964511745.1. Taxonomy (GTDB): domain Bacteria; phylum Pseudomonadota; class Alphaproteobacteria; order CGMCC-115125; family CGMCC-115125; genus Pyruvatibacter. Next base: position 350,120 of record CAZEHX010000002.1, on the reverse strand, counting down.
TCATCAGGTTTATCTGCGGCAAACTGCCAGTTGCCCCGCCCTTCCGGCGTCTCTTCGAGCCACAGGGTCGGCGCATCCATGCTCAGGCGGCTGACCTCAAGATCGCCGCGAAACAGCGACGCCACGGCGAGCTCCGCCGTCATGCTTTTGATTTCCAACATATGCGGACCACTCGCACCCGGCGCATTGGCAATGGTCATTTTGCCAAGGGTCAGGGTCGGCGAAGGCAAGATGGAGATGCGCACATCCCCGGCGATTTCAACGTCCCGCCCGGTTATGGCCTCGGCCTGCGCCTCGATCAGCCCCGCATAGCGGCTCCAATCCAGAAAGCCCGGGACAATCAGAAGGGCTGCCACGAACAGCGCCACCCCTAATCCCACATAGGACCAAATAGACCGCAACCAGACCTCCCCCGAAGTGCTTGCGGCAAAGCCCAAGGGGCCCCACCTCCGCACATCGCAATTTTACCTACTTCGGCATACGCTACTCAGGTCGCAAGACCAAATCTTTCCGCACCATTCAGCCATTTCCACACGATCCCGGACTCCAGATCCCCCCAAAAGGCGACCACAGCATGGCTCCAAAAGACGAAGAGACCGCAAACATCGTCGATCTGGCCCGGATACGCGGAAACAAGGCGACAGGCGCCGACACCCCCCGGCATGTCCGCAAACAGCAGGCACGTGCGGAAAAAGCTGAAAAAGCCGCCGCAAACCGCGCCCGGACAGGCCGCACCAAAGCCCAAAAAGCGCAGGACCGGCAGGCCGCAGCCAAAACCATTCAAATTGTCGATGGGGCAAAACGGACCGGCAAACCGTCACCACAGGACGAAAAACCCTAGGCGTCAGGCAGCATCTTGCCGGGATTCATGATCCCGTCCGGATCGAGCGCCTGCTTTATCGCCCGCATGGCAGGGATTGCATCCGCGTGCTCGCGCATCAAAAAATGCTGCTTGCCGATGCCGATGCCATGCTCACCCGTGCAGGTGCCCCCTGCCTCCAGCGCCCGCAGCACCAGCCGCTCATGCAGCGCTTCGGCACGGGCAATCTCAGCATCGTCGTCGCGGTCCACCAGCAATATGAGATGAAAATTCCCATCCCCCACATGGCCGACCAGTGGCGCCAGAAGCTCAGATTTTTCAACGTCGGCCCGCGTTGCCGCGATCACCTCCGCCAGCCGTGATACCGGCACGCAGACATCCGTCGTAAACCCCTGCTTGCCAGGCGCCAGCGCCAGCGACGCGTAATAGGCATTATGCCGGGCTTCCCACAGCTTGGTGCGATCTTCAGCTTTGGTGCTCCACACAAAGTCCCCGCCGCCATGCGCAGCAGCCAGTGCGGCAACCCGATCTGATTGTTCGCGTACGGATGCACTGGTGCCGTGAAACTCCAAAAACAGCATTGGCTGCTCAGGCAGCGACAGATGCGAATAGGCATTGCACGCGCGCACTGTCATTTCATCCAGCAGCTCAATGCGCGCAATGGGGATGCCTGATTGGATGGTTTCAATCACCGTCTCCACTGCGTTTTCAATACTGGGAAAGCTGCATGTGGCAGCACCCGTCTCTTCGGGGATGCCGTGCAGTCGCAAGGTGACTTCCGTGACGACACCCAAAGTGCCCTCGGCCCCTACCAGCAGATGCGTGAGGTCATATCCGGCCGCCGACTTACGTGCCCGCCCGCCGGTATGCACGATGGAGCCATCAGCCATCACAACCGTAAGCCCCAGCACATTTTCGCGGATCGTGCCGTAGCGCACCGCATTGGTGCCACTGGCACGCGTGGAGACCATGCCGCCAAGCGTTGCGTCCGCCCCCGGGTCAACCGGCATAAAAAGGCCCGTGTCACGCAGATGCGCATTCAGCGTCTTGCGGGTAATGCCTGCCTGCACCGTGCAATCCAGATCCCCAGGCGAGACACGCAGCACCTCCGCCATGCGCGACATATCAATTGCAATGCCGCCCTTCACCGCTGCCACGTGGCCCTCAAGCGACGTGCCCGCACCAAACGGAATGACCGGCACACGATGCCGTGCGCACGCCGTGACGACCTGCGCCACCTCCTGCGTTGTATGAGGAAACACAACGGCGTCAGGTGCCGCACCGGGATGCCAGCTTTCGTCATGCCCGTGCTGCTCGCGGACAGCCCATGACGTCACCAGCCGGTCCGCGAAGGCATCAGCCAGTTCGGCGATGACCAACCCCGCGCCCGGAGCCGTCTCAGCGCGGTCAGCACCTGCCATTTCTTCAGCAATCGTCACGGGCACGCCTCACGGGTCACAGGATTTGGGTTCGACAGGCCAACGCCATATGATCCCACCATACGTCCACATAAGGCACCGGCAAAATCCGGGCATCCCACAGGCGGTTTTTACATGACACAGACGCCCGGCACCTACGCAGCTCCCCTCATTGCACCTCCCATGAAGGTGCTCGAGGAATGGATCGACTATAACGGCCACATGAACATGGCGTTTTACAATGTGGTGTTCGACCAGTCAGTCGATGCCATGTTTGAGGAGCTGGGCATCAGCGCCGACTATGTGCGCGATGAAAAAGCATCAGTCTTCACAGCTGAAATACACGTCACATATGCGCAGGAACTGGCCCTGCATGACCCGATCCGCGTAACCTGTCAGCTGCTCGATTTCGATGCCAAGCGCATCCACCTGTTTTTACAGATGTATCACGCGACGGAAGGCTATCTTGCCGCTACCATGGAACAGATGGGCATTCATGTGAGCATGGAAAGCCGCCGCTCGGCCCCCATGCCCGACCGGGTGCTTGATGAACTTGCTGCCCTGAAGCGTGCCCATGACACCCTCGACATACCGCCGCAGGTTGGCCGCGTGATCGGTATTCCCCGAAAAGCCAAGGCTGCAGGAGCCCCCCAAGCGTGATCCAGATTGTCCTGATTGTCCTCGGCTTGCTTGCAGCATCACCGGCCAACGCTCAGCAGATTGGCGCCGATTGCCAGAGCCCGGCACTGCCCGGCGTTGACTGGCATCGCTGCTATCTTGACGACAAGCCCTTACGCGACGTGGACCTTACCGGCGCGCGGCTGCGCGAGACACGGCTGATACGTGCGGTTCTGATCAACGCCACACTTGATGGGGTTGACGCCCGCCGCGCCAAGTTCAATCGCGCCCAGGCCGTCGGCGCCAGCTTTATCAAAGCGGATCTGCGCGAAGCAGACTTCACCCGCGCCAACTTACAGGGCGCAAGCCTCGTCGGGGCCGACCTGCGCCGCACCCGGTTCTTCAAGGCCGATCTGCGCGGTGCCGACCTGACGGACGCCCGCCTTGGCAGCACGGATATTCTGGATGCGGACCTAACCGGCGCCACCTGGACCAATGGCACCTATGTGTGCGGCCCCGCCTCCATCGGACAATGTAAGTAGGGCATAGATAGCAGCCTTGCCTTGTCTTCTCTCCGCCAACCGGTCTATCCCCAAGGGGTCTAGCCATAGACAAAACGGGGGCCGGGCCAGGTGACCAGTATTTCCATTTCCAACAGCCGCGCCGCGCTGGGCAGCACCTTGCGCCGTGCCACCACATCGCAGGTGCCCCGCGTCTGGCTGGCGGCACTGGTCGTTGGCGCAGTCGCAGGCTACGCGGCCATCGGCTTCCGGTTGGCGATCGGGGTTGTTCAGTTCGTGTGGCTTGGCGACGGCGAAGAAAATCTCTTCCGCATCCTCGCAGAGGCCCCCGCATGGCTGGTCATCGCCGGTCCGGCGGGCGCAGGCCTCCTTGTCGGCCTGTGGCTCACTTTCATCCAGCCCACTGGCCGCGCTGAGGCGGTGGCGGACGTGATTGAGGCACGCGCCATCAGTGCCGGACGCATGCCGATCTGGCGCAGCCTCGGCACTGCGCTCATTTCGATTGTGTCGCTTGGCGGCGGTGCCAGCGCCGGGCGCGAAGGTCCCGCGGTTCATCTGGGCGCAGCACTCGGGTCGTTTATTGCCGCGCGCCTGTCCTTCGACGCCACCCATATGCGCACCCTGCTGGCGGCCGGCGCCGCCTCCGCCGTCGCAGCGTCGTTCAACGCGCCCATAGCAGGTGCCGTTTTCGCGCTTGAAGTGATCCTTGGTCACTATGCGCTGCGTGCATCCGGCCCGATTGTTATCGCCAGCGTCATCGGCGCGCTGCTGGCACGCCTGCATATGGGATCCTCACCCACCTTCGTGATCCCCGAATACATGATCACCAGCCTGTTCGATTTTCCTGCCTTCGCACTGCTGGGCGTCGTCTCTGCCGGTGTTGCCATGGCCTTCATGGCGGCGGTCATTCATGCCGACGCACTGGCCCAGCGCATCACCATCCCTTTGTGGCTGCGGCCGGTAATCGGCGGCGTACTGATCGGCATTATCGGCCTGTGGTTCCCGCATGTGCTCGGCGTCGGCTACGCCGCCAATGATGCGGTGCTGCGCGGCGACTTCAGCCTCGTTCTGCTGCTGAGCCTGATCGTTCTCAAGATCACCGCCACAGCCATTACACTTGCCAGCCGTTTCGGCGGCGGCGTGTTCTCTCCCTCGCTTTATCTGGGCGCCATGACCGGCGGGGCCTTCGGCCTCATGATCTCCTATGCGGCCCCGGACATCGCGTTTTCCACCCATGCGGTTTACGCCATTGTCGGCATGGGGGCTGTTGCAGGAGCCGTGCTTGGCGCACCGCTCTCGACCCTCCTCATCGCTTTTGAACTCACCGGCGGCTACGAGATGACTGTGGCGCTGATGGTAGCCATCTCGATCGCCACAGCCCTGACCCAGGGACTGCTGGGCAAAAGCCTGTTCCAGTGGCAGCTGGAGCGGCGCGGGTTGCGGCTATATGGCGGCCCGCGCTGGCAGATTTTGCAGACGGTGATCGTGCGGGACTTCATGCGCCGCGTGGTGGAAGACGAAACCACGCCGCTGCAGCAGCTGGATGAAGATGACGAGCGGCTTTACACCGGCGACACGCTGGAAAAGGCCCTTGCCTTGTTTGACGCCGGCCAGCACCAGACGCTGCCGGTGGTGCAGCCCTCGGAAGTTCTGGAAATTGTCGGCACAATCAGCCATTCCGACGCGCTCAAGGCCTACAATGAGGCACTGGTGGAAGCCTCCCGTGAAGAGCACAGCTAGGCACCGCCCGGCTGCGCGGATTAGCCCCTCGCCAGCTACCATGTTCATGCTAAGTTCCCGATTCTGATGAGCGACCCATTTGATCTAGGCGACATTCCTGAAGAGGAAGCAGCGCGCGGGCCTTCTATTTCCCAGAGGGCGGCGGCAGGCGCCTCTGCGTCTGCGTCTGCGCCCTATCTGCAAAACCTCAACGGACCGCAGCGCGAAGCGGTGGAAGCCCTTGATGGTCCGGTCCTCGTGCTCGCAGGCGCCGGCACCGGCAAAACCCGCGTGCTCACCACCCGCCTTGCCCATCTGCTGAACACCAAGCGCGCCTGGCCCGGCCAGATACTGGCTGTGACCTTCACCAACAAAGCCTCACGTGAGATGAAGCTGCGCATTGGCGCCCTCATCGGCGGCGTGGTTGAAGGCATGCAGTGGCTCGGCACGTTTCACGCGCTTGGCGCCAAAATCCTCCGCCGCCACGCGGAACTTGCAGGACTGCGCTCCGACTTCACCATTCTGGACTCCGACGATCAGGTGCGCTTGATGAAACAGCTCATCAAGGCCGCAGACCTCGACGAAAAACGCTGGCCCGCCCGCCAGCTGGCAAGCCTCATTGATAGCTGGAAGAACCGCGCGCTGGCCCCTGATCAAGTGCCCAAGGGCGAGAGCTTCGCCTTCGCCAACGGCAAGGGTGCAGAGCTTTACGCTGCCTATCAGGCCCGCCTCAAAACCCTGAATGCTGTCGATTTCGGCGATCTGCTGGTGGAAAATCTGCGCATCTTTCAGGAGAACCCTGAGGTGCTGGAGGAGTATCAGCGCCGCTTCGCCTACATTCTGGTGGACGAATATCAGGACACTAACGTTGCCCAATATCTGTGGTTGCGGCTTCTCGCGCGCGGTCACAAAAACATCTGCTGCGTCGGCGACGATGACCAGTCCATCTATGGCTGGCGCGGTGCCGAGGTGGACAACATCCTGAAATTCGAGAAGGACTTTCCCGGCGCGAAAGTCATTCGCCTCGAACAGAACTACCGCTCGACCTCACATATTCTGCAGGCAGCCTCCGGCCTCATCACAGCCAATCAAGGTCGCCTCGGCAAAACCCTGTGGACCGACTCCAATGACGGCGAAAAACTCAGCGTCAAGGGCGTGTGGGACGGCGAGGAAGAAGCTCGCTCCATCGGCGAAGACATTGAGCAGTTACAACGCAAGGGCCATCAGCTGAACGAGATGGCGATCCTCGTGCGCGCCTCCTTCCTGATGCGCGAATTTGAAGACCGCTTCATCAATCTGGGCCTGCCCTACCGCGTCATCGGCGGCCCGCGCTTTTATGAGCGCATGGAAATCCGCGACGCCAACGCCTATTTCCGCCTGGTCGCACAGCCCGATGACGATCTGGCATTAGAACGCATCATCAACAAGCCCAAACGCGGCCTGGGCAATGTAGCCTTGCAAACCCTGCATCAGGCCGCCCGCGCGCAGAACACGTCTCTGTGGCGCGCCACGCGCCCGCTGATTGAATCAGAGGAACTAAAGCCGCAGGCCCGCCGTGCGCTTACAAGTTTCGTTGAAAGCGTCGAACGCTGGCGGCAACTCCTGCCTGCCCTGCCGCATACGGAACTTGCAGAGCAAATATTGGATGAATCCGGCTACACCGAGATGTGGCAAAACGACAAATCCGCCGACGCACCCGGCCGCCTCGACAACCTCAAGGAACTCGTCCGCTCCATGGAGCAATTCGAGAACATGGGCGGCTATCTTGAACATGTGTCGCTGGTCATGGACCGCGAGGACCAGGAAGCCGACGACAAAATCAACCTGATGACCATGCACGCCGCCAAGGGCCTTGAATTTGAAACCGTGTTTCTGCCCGGCTGGGAGGAAGGCCTGTTCCCGCATCAGCGCGCACTCGATGAAAGCGGCCTTGCAGGGCTTGAGGAAGAACGCCGCCTTGCCTATGTCGGCATTACCCGCGCCAAGCAACGCGCCAAGATTTCATTCGCCGCCAATCGCCGCATCCACAATCTGTGGCAGAACTCGCTGCCCTCGCGCTTCATCGACGAATTGCCGGAAGCCAATGTGGAAGTCGAAAGTCAGGGCGACACTTACAATTACGGCCCGTCGCGGTTTGACGAAGGCGGCTTTGCAGGCAGCGATTATTCAAGCCCCGGCTGGCAGCGCGCCCGCGCCACGGCTGGCCAGCAGGCATCGTCACCGCGCCGCGCACCGACCATTGATGCGCAGGCCACCCTCCTCGCCACCTCCGCACCGGACGCGGAAGGCTTCGAGCGCGGCGAACGCATTTTTCACCAGAAATTCGGCTATGGACGCATTGACGCCATCGAGGGCACAAAGCTGACTGTCAATTTTGAACACGCAGGCACAAAAAAAGTGATCTCCAGCTTTGTTGAGCGCCCATGAGCGCGCCCGAACCCGCCCTCTGGCAGGCCGTCATCGCACTAACACCGAAGGAAGCGCACACAGCATCGGATTGGCTGACGGAAACCCATCCCGGCGTGCTGTCCGTCTCAGCCTTTGAAGAAATTGGCGGGCGCTATTCGCTCACCGTGCTGTTCGACAGCGAGCCGGACCGCACCAAAGTAGATGCAACGCTGAACGAAGCTCTGGGCCACACGCCCGGCTATGCCCTTGAACCACTTGAAAACGAAGACTGGGTGAAGCGCGGCCTGGAAGACCTGAAGCCGGTGCGCGCAGGCCGCTTTCACATTCACGGCAGCCATGATGCGCCGGCTGAAGGCGGCACACACTCTTTGCTGATTGAAGCCGGTGAAGCCTTCGGCACCGGCCAGCACCCGACGACCTCAGGCTGCCTCATCGCGCTGGATGATTTGCTCAAGATCGGCATCAAAGGCCCGGTCTTCGACCTTGGCTGCGGCACCGGCATTCTCTCCATCGCCTATGCTCGCGCCACCGGCCGCCCAGTCATTGGCGGCGACATTGACGCGCCGTCCGTGCGGTTTGCCAAAGCGGCGTCCAAAGCCAACAAGGTCGGCCCATTGGTGGAGTCCGTCACCGCCACGGGCTTCGAGCACCCAGCCATCCGCGCGCAGGCCCCCTTCGGCCTCGTCATGGCCAATGTGCTGGCAGGGCCGCTTATCAACCTCGCCCCGGCCATGCGGCGCTATACGCGCGACGGCAGTTATGTGATTCTGTCGGGCCTGCTGCGCCATCAGTCTCGCGCGGTGGAAGCCACCTATCGCGGACAGGGCTTTACCATTGCGGCGCGCTATCCCATCGGTGAATGGATGACCCTGCTGCTGCAACGCTGACGACCCTTGGCGATCAGCCGCGCAGGCCCTAAATAGGGTGTATGGATCAGGCAATCGGTTACCAGATTTTCTCGGACAATCCCGACCCCAGCGTGGGCGCACCCCGCGTGGCATTGCTGCGCGCTGAATTGGCGCGGCAGGGTCTGGACGGTTTCATCATTCCACGTTCCGATGAGCATCAGGGCGAATACGTCCCCGCCCGAGCCGAGCGCCTGAAATGGCTGACCGGCTTCGGCGGCTCCGCCGGCATGGCAATTGTTCTCAAGGACAAAGCCGCAATCTTCATTGACGGCCGCTACACCCTTCAGGTGCGCGACCAGGTGGACATGGATGTGTTCGAGCCGCAGCACCTGGTGGATGAACCCGCCACCCGCTGGATCACCGAAAACCTGACCAATGGCGCACGCCTTGGCTTTGACCCGTGGCTGCACACAGCCTCCGCCGCCAACCGGTTGCGCGCCGCCTGCAAGAAGGCCGGTGCCGAGCTTGTTCCCTGCCCGGACAATCTGGTGGATGCCGTATGGGCGGACCAACCGCCGGTGCCCGCAGGCGCGATCATCCCCCATCCACTTGAATATGCAGGCGAAGACCACGAGACCAAGCTCGCACGCATTGCCGAATTGCTTGAAGAAGCAGATGTCGACGCCGCCGTGCTCACGCAGCCGGATTCGATCGCCTGGCTGTTCAATATTCGCGGCAGCGATGTCTCCCACACGCCCCTGCCGCTTGCCTTCTCCATCATGCATGCGGACGGCCACGCAGACCTGTTCGTAGATGAGCGTAAACTCTCCGCTGAAACACGCGCGCATCTGGGCAACAAGGTAACGGTGCACGCCCCCGGCCGCCTGAAGGAAGCGCTTGACGAGCTGGGCACCGGCAAAAAAGAAATCCGCCTCGACCCGACCAGCGCTGCTGAATGGATCAGGCACAGGCTCGAGACCGCGGGCGCCATCATACGCAAGGGCGATGACCCGTGCCTGCTGCCCAAGGCGCGCAAGAACGCAGCCGAAGTTGAAGGCACGCGCAATGCGCATCGCCGCGACGGTGCCGCCGTCACGCGCTTCCTTGCGTGGCTGGCGCGCGAAGCCCCCTCAGGCGGCGTGACCGAAATTTCCGCGGCACAAGCTCTGGAACAATTCCGCAAAGAAACCGGCGCACTCAAGGATCTGTCCTTCGACACAATTTCGGGCGCGGGCCCCAACGGCGCCATCGTGCATTACCGCGTGACCGAAGCGACCAACCGCCCGCTCAACCCCGGCGACATCTATCTGGTGGATTCCGGCGCGCAATATCTCGATGGAACGACGGACATCACCCGCACCGTCGCAATCGGCGAACCCGCCTCAACACCCGAGCTAGCCGATGTGCGCGACCGCTTTACCCGCGTCCTGAAAGGCCATATCTCGCTGGCCATGGCGCGCTTCCCAAAGGGCACGTCAGGCTCCGCGCTAGACATTCTGGCCCGCAACGCCCTGTGGCAGGCCGGCCTCGACTTCGACCACGGCACCGGCCACGGCGTCGGCAGCTATCTGTCGGTGCATGAAGGCCCGCAGCGCATTTCCAAACTGCCCCACAATGTGCCGCTTGATCCGGGCATGATCGTTTCCAATGAGCCGGGTTTTTACAAAACCGGCGCCTATGGCATCCGCATTGAAAACCTTGTGACTGTCACCGATGCACAGGAGATCAGTGGCGGTGAGCGCCCGATGCTGGGCTTCGAGACCATCACGCTGGCCCCCATCGACCGCACACTGATTGATGTGAGCCTGTTGAATGCACAAGAGCGCGACTGGCTCAATGCCTATCATGCCCGCGTGGTGGAAGAAGTATCGTCACAGCTACCGCCGGAAGGTCAGGCATGGCTCGAACAGGCCACAAAGCCGCTTTAACTGCGTGCCGCCAATTCGATCCACTCATCCTCGCTGATGATATTAACGCCAAGGCTCTCGGCCTTTTTGAGCTTTGAGCCTGCGCCCGGCCCTGCAATCAGCAAGTCCGTCTTGGCGGAGACCGATCCTGCCACTTTGGCACCCATGGCTTCGGCCCGTGCCTTCGCTTCTGCGCGCGTCATCTTTTCAAGTGTGCCGGTAAACACCAGCGTCTTGCCCGCAACCGGTGAACCCGACGCATCAATCTGTTTGGCTTCCTGCGGTGTCACTTCATCCAGCAGAGCCGCAATGACGGCCTGATTATGCGGTTCACGGAAAAATTCCACCAGCGCATCGGCAACCACGCCACCAATGCCATCAATTGCCACAAGATCGTCATAGGCACTTGTGCCCTCGCCGCCTTCGGCAGCCATCATCGCATCACGGAAGGCTTCAAAACTGCCATAGCTGCGGGCAAGCAGGCGGCCTGTCGTCGCGCCCACATGACGGATGCCGAGACCATAAATCAGTCGGCCCAGATCAGGCGTCCGGCTCGCATCAATGGCGGCAACAAGATTTGCGACTGACGTTTCGCCCCAGCCGTCCATCTTTTTCAGCTCGTCAGCCTTATCGGCCAGCCTGAAAATATCCGCAGGTTCATGCAGCCAGCCCAGCGCATGAAATGCATCCACCTGCTTGGCGCCCAGCCCGTCAATATCCAGCGCCTTGCGAGCCACGAAATGCTTGAGCCGCTGCACAAGCTGCGCCTCGCAGATCAGCCCGCCGGTGCAGCGCCGCACCACATCCTGCTTGCCGGTCTTCTCATTGACGTCGCGCACCGCATGACTGCCGCATACCGGACATTTTTCCAGCGGCTTGAACTTTTTCTCCTTGCCCGTGCGCTTTTCTACCAACGGGCGCACCACTTGCGGGATAACGTCGCCCGCCCGCTGCACCACCACCATGTCGCCAATGCGGATGTCCTTGCGGGCGATCTCATCTTCGTTGTGCAAGGTGGCATTGGACACGACCACACCGCCAACCGTTACCGGTTCCAGCTTGGCAACCGGCGTCAGCGCACCGGTGCGGCCCACTTGTATTTCGATATCATTGAGTTTTGTAATTGCCTGCTCGGCAGGAAACTTGTGCGCGATGGCCCAGCGTGGGCTGCGCGACACGAAGCCAAGCCGCTGCTGATAATCCAGCCGGTCCACCTTGTAGACCACGCCATCAATGTCATAGCCCAACGAGGCTCGCTGTTCTTCGATGCTGTGATAATGCGCGATCATCTCGCTGACGCTGGTAAAGCGCTGCATCAGATCATTGACCTGAAAACTAAAATCCCGAAGCAGACCAACAGCCTCATGCTGCGTGGTCGCAGGCATGTCCGAAACTTCGCCCCATGCATAGGCAAAAAACTGCAACGGACGCGCCTTCGTGATACTGGCATCAAGCTGACGCAAAGACCCTGCGGCAGCATTGCGCGGATTGGCGAACTTGTCCTTGCCCGCCGCCGCCTGCTGCTCATTCAGCTCGGCAAACGCCTTGTGGCTCATATAGACCTCGCCGCGCACCTCGAACACATCCGGCGGCGTCCTGGTGTCAAGCTTATGCGGAATGTCCTTGATGGTGCGCACATTGCGGGTGACGTTCTCACCTTCCGCGCCATCGCCGCGCGTCGCCGCAAGCACAAGCTCACCCTTCTCATATCGCAGGCTGCATGAGAGCCCGTCGATCTTGGGCTCTGCCGTAAAAGCCAGTTCGTCATCGTCGTCCAGACCAAGAAAGCGCCGGATGCGCTGCGCGAAGTCGGTAACGTCCTCATCGTCGAATGCGTTGCCGAGCGACAGCATCGGCACCGCATGGCGCACCTTCTCAAATTTTTCAGACGGTGCCGCGCCCACCTTGCCGGACGGGGAGTCCTCACGCACAAGCTCCGGAAACCGGCTTTCAATCTGTATGTTGCGCTTGCGCAGGGCATCATAGTCGGCATCCGAAATAACCGGCGCGTCGTTTTGATGATATGCCTCGTCATGCGCAGCTATCTCGGCAGCAAGGCGTGCAAGTTCATCGCGCGCCTGTTCTTCCGTCAGGTCCCACACATCCGGTTTTGCGTTTTCGGACTCGGTCGGGTGCGCCTTGCTCACGAGGCCGCCCCAATGAGCTGGTCAGCTGCCGCGCGGGCTTCATCCGTCACTGTTGCACCAGCAAGCATGCGGGCAATCTCCTCGCGCCGCTCCTTGGGGTCCAGTGGTGCCACATGGGTTGCGGGCAATGTTGATTTTGCCTTGCCACTGACGCGCTTTTCAATCTTCAGGTGATTGTCCGCGCGGGCGGCCACCTGCGGGCTATGGGTGACGACCAGCACCTGCACCTGCTGCGCCAATGCGGCCAACCGCTCACCCACCGCCTGCGCTACCGCACCACCGACGCCTGCATCCACTTCGTCGAACACCAGCACCGGCGCGCCGCCCCGGGCGGCCAGTGACACTTTGAGCGCCAGCATGAAGCGGGCAAGCTCACCGCCTGACGCAATCTTCGCAAGCGACGCAAAAGGTGCACCGGGATTTGTCGCCACCTCGAAACGCACCTTGTCGATACCTTCCGGCCCGCCCTCTTCAAACGGCGACACATCTATTTCCGTGCGGAAGCGTGCCCGGTCGAGTTTCAGCGGAGGCAATTCGCGGGCAACAGCCTTGTCCAGCTTGGTCGCCGCTGTCCGCCGCGCAGCGGACAGGGCCCGCGCACTCACTCCATAAGCTTCGCGCGCTGAATCCGCATCCTGGCGGGCCTTTGCCAGCAGGTCTTCGCTTCCATCAATATCGCCAAGCCGTGCCGTCATGCTCGCTGCAATGCGCGGCAGATCATCCACGGTGCAGCTATGCTTGCGTGCAGCTGCCCGCAGCGCGAAGAGACGCTTTTCAACTTCCTCCAAACGCTCTGGATCAAACTCAAGATCACCAAGCGCGTGGCTGACCTGATCTCGCGCCTCGCCCGCCTCCACCAAAGCGCGATCAAGCGATGCAACGGCAGCATCAAGCCGGCCGGCTGCATTTTCGCGCTGGCTTTCCAGCCGCTTCAGAGCACTGGAAAGGCGACTTTCGATGCCGCCGTCATCTTCAAGAATGGTCAGCGCATCACTCAAATAAGCTGAGATTTTCTCTGCGCTCATCATCAAGGTGCGTTCCTGCGCCAGCAAGGGTTCCTCACCCTGCACCGGCGCCAGTTCATTCAGTTCGCCGGCGGCAATGCGCAGATAATCCGCATCCGCCTGCGCGCGTTCAATTTCTTCGGTCAGACGTTCAAGGTCCGCACGCGCCTGCCGCCACACCGCATGCAGCCCACGCACTTTGTTCACATCGCCTTCCAGCTTGCCGAACGCATCCAGCAGACCGCGATGGGTAGCGGTATCAAGAAGCCCATGGGTTTCGTGCTGCCCGTGCACTTCCACCAGCATGTCGCCAAGCTGACGCAGCAGCGCAATCGACACCGGCTGGTCATTGACGAAGGCGCGGGTGCGCCCGTCGCCGGTCTGTACGCGACGCAAAATGAGGTCGCCCTCATGTTCGATGCCGGCGTCATCCAGCATGGTGCGGGCTTTATGTTTTTCCGGCAGCTCAAAAATTGCGGTGGCACTGCCCTGATCGGCCTGCGCACGCACCAGCCCCGCATCGGCCCGCCCGCCGGTGGCAAGCCCCAGCGCGTCCAGCAAAATGGATTTGCCCGCGCCGGTTTCACCGGTCAGGCCGGTCAACCCGCCCTGCAACCGCAGATCAAGCGTCTCGATCAGAACAATATTGCGAATGGATAGCGCGGTCAGCATTTGGTACCGCCCACACGGTTACTCATGGGTCCGCCTAAAAGACGCTGTTCCAGGCCCGGCTGATCCACGATGCTTCATCCTCAAGCGGCTGCAACCCGTCATTGGCCAACAGCGCATAGGAGTATCGATACCAGTCGCTGCCCGGATAGTTGTAGCCAAGCACGGCTGCTGCCGTCTGCGCCTCATGCGGCACGCCGAGTGCCATATAGGCTTCCGTCAGCCGGTGCAGCGCTTCAGCCGTATGCGTCGTGGTCTGGAACTTGATGACAACCGTGCGGAAACGGTTGATCGCGGCAACATATTGATGGCGCTGCAGATACCAGCGGCCGATATGCATTTCCTTGCCGCCCAGATGGTCATAGGTGAGATCAACCTTCAAACGGGCGTCGCGCGCATATTCACTCTCGGGAAACCGCCGCACCACTTCTTCAAGCGCCCGCAGGGCGCGCTCGGTGGTGCGCTGGTCACGCGCCACATCGGTGATCTGCTCATAGAAGCTGAGCGCCACCAGATAATACGCATAGCCCACATTGGGATTGCCGGGATGCAAGGCAATGAAGCGCTGCGCGGAGATGACCGCGCTGTCATACTCATTCACCTGATAATGGCAGAAAGCCGCCATGAGGATCGACCGGCGCGCCCAGATGGAATATGGGTGCTGGCGCTCGACCTCATCAAACAGCGGGGCCGCCGCGCGGTAGTTGCCCTGCTCGAGCTCGTCCACGGCTTCGTTGTAAAGCTCGTTGACCGGCCGCTCCACATAGGCCAGATCCTCGCTTTTATCCCCGCCGCAAGCAGCCAGAACCAGCGCCCCGGCAAGCACACATCCGCGCGCCAGATGGCCGGCGATACGGCGCCAGGTTGAGCCGGGCACAGTGGCCTGTGCAAGGGAAGCCAGAGCCGTGGAAGCAGGAGAATGCATTTTTTGTCCGGTTGTCTGGTAGGCCGGGCCACCTGCGGTCAGATGCAGGCGAATCCGGCGAGTCGTGACCATGCGCACAGCGCGCGCCGACAATAAACGACACCGGCCCACCGCCGCAATGCGCAGCGGCACCGACAGGGGATTAATGCGACAAATCGCAAGAAATCCTGAAAAATCCGGAGAAATCAGAGAATTTTAGATGGCTCTACGCCGGTGCAGCAGCCACAGAGGCAACAGCAGCTGCCCCGCCCGCCTGATGCGCCGTGCGAAGCTCGGTCGACGGCGCTTCCGTGGTGATCTCGTAAGCGTCCGGATCAGCCAGCAGGGCACGCACAAGCTGGTTGTTGAGCGCATGACCCGACCGCACACCGCGATAGCGGCCGATGATCGGCGCGCCGATCAGATAAAGGTCGCCCACCGCGTCCAGCAATTTGTGGCGCACGAATTCGTCCTTAAAGCGCAGCCCATCGTCGTTCACGACAGTATCGCCATCAATGGCAACGGTGTTTTCCAGCGACGCACCACGGGCCAGACCCATGCTGCGCAGCATCTCCACATCCTTCACGAAACCGAAGGTGCGGGCAGCAGCAATGTCGTCCTTGAAGCAGGGATCACCCATTTCGATTGCAATTTCCTGACGGCCGATGGCCGCAGACGGGAAATCAATTTCGAAATGCAGCGCAAAACCGTCATGCGGCTCAAGCACCGCGTGCTTGTCCTCACCGCGGATTTCCACCGGGCGCAGAATGCGGATATAGCGGCGCGGGGCGCCCTGCTGCTCAACACCGGCGCATTCAATCAGGCGCACGAAGGGAGCCGATGAGCCGTCCATCACCGGCACTTCAGGCGCATCCACATCGATAATCGCGTTATCGATGCTGCAGCCCGCAAGCGCGGCCATGACATGTTCAATGGTTGAAATGGTTGCCTTGGCGGCATGTTCGCCCTCAGCACAGATCGTGGTGCCAAGCTGCGTGTCGCCGACGCCAAGCGCGTAGGCTTTGATGTCCGCACCACCGCCCTGCGATACATCGAGGTCTGTGCGGCGGAAAATAATGCCGGTATTGGGGGCCGCCGGATGCATGGTCATGTTGACCATCGTCCCGGTATGCAGGCCAACGCCCGCGCAACTGATGCTGGTCTTCAGGGTTTGCTGCGGTTTGCTCTTCGCCATGCTTGCTCTTTGGGCCTTCGTATCCTGCGCCGCTGCGCTGGTTTTGACGTCCGTCACTGTGACGCTGTTGTGAGTCACGTTGTTATGGAAAGTCACGATGAAACAATCCCCCTCGATATGCACAGACACCCGACCTCCCCAGGCCGGACCCGCTTCTGCTTAAACCCGCAAACCGGCTGCCGGATCCCCAAATCCCACAAATGGCTGCATAACAAGACAGACGCGATTTTATGCAGCTTTGTTCTATCAACCCCTGTGCACTGCAACAAATCACACGGTGTTTCGTAGTGTTACACCTCAACCACTTGAATTTGTTAAGGTTTTCTGTGTGCACAACCAAATAGGAAAACAAGGCTTAACGCTAATCCGGCACATCGGCGCATTTAGTTCGAAGTCAACTAAACCTTAGGTTTTATACCGCACGGTCCACACTCTTTAATGGCACCCATGAGGGACAACTCCATGCTAACTCACTTCAAGAACCTGCCCCTTCTATTCAAGATGGCAACTTTTACAGCCATTGGTGCCCTGACACTTGGTGGCATGGTGATCTTCGCCAACATGCAGATGAGTGCCATTGGCGCCGAAATTGCTGAAATCACCAAGGAAGACATTCCGCTCACCAACATGGTGACGAAGGTAACAATTCATCAGCTTGAACAGGTAGTTAGTGTCGAGCGGGCCCTTGCCGCCGGTTACTCAGTGGCATCCGGCCACGGCGGCGGCAAAGATATGCAGAATGCCATCCAGCACTTCGATGAAGTCTCTGCCAAAATCAATGGCGAGATTCTGGCCGCTGAAGAGATTGCGCAGCATGGGGCCAAGGTCGCCCACACCGACGAGGCGCGCGCGGAATTCACACGTGTCAGCGATAGGCTCAAGCTGATTGAGGCTGATCATAAAAGTTTTGAGGAGCACGCTCACCAGCTGTTTGCAGTCCTCAAGGCAGGCGATCTGTCCAATGCCGACAAACTATCCAAGATCATCCATGCCGAAGAAGACAAGCTGGACCACGAAGTAGAAGCGCTGCTCGAAGAGCTTAATGGTTTCACCCAGACTTCAGCCAACTCGGCCCTGGCGCATGAGAAGTCTGCCGAACAGCTGATCTGGATATCTGGTGCTGCCGGCATCCTGACCATGGTCGCTATCGGCTACCTGATTGGCAACATCACAGCCGGCCCACTGACAGCAATGCTGAAGAATGTCGAAGAACTTGCCGCCGGCAATACCGATATCGCCATTGATGCATCCAGCAAGGATGAAGTAGGTTCCCTCGCCAAGGCGATGGAACACTTCCGCACACAGATTATTGAGCGTAAAGAGCTGGCCGAACGCCAGAAGCAGCTTGAAGCCGAGCTGGAGCAAAAAACACGCAGCACCGTGCTTTCCATGACCAATACGATCCGCGAACGCCTGTCCGACGCTGTCTCATCCTTGCGTCAGAACGCCGACACGATGACGGATGCCGTTAATGGCATGGACAATATCAATGCAAATGTGATGGACGAAAACGCAACGGTCGCGGCCGCGGCAGAAGAAGCCACGGTGAACGTTCAGTCCGTGTCTTCATCAACCGAAGAGATGGTCGCCGCAATCCGCGAAGTTGCAGAACAGTCGAGCCAGTCGGCGGTCGTTGCAGACCGCGCCAAGGCACTTTCCGACGAAGCACAGACTCAGATCACCGGCCTGAGCGATGCCGCACAGGAAATCGGACAGGTCGTGGCGATGATTACCGACATTGCAGACCAGACAAACCTGCTGGCCCTCAATGCAACCATTGAAGCAGCCCGCGCCGGCGAATCCGGGAAGGGCTTCGCCGTTGTGGCATCGGAGGTCAAGTCACTTGCCTCCCAGACAGCCAAGGCAACGGACCAGATCAGCGGTCAGATTGAATCAATCCAAGAGGCCACCGGTGGTGCCGTGACCATGATCAGCAAGATTGCAGAAACCATCGGCGAAGTAAGTCAGGTTGCCGGTGCCATTGCCTCTGCCGTTGAAGAACAGGGCGCAACTACGCAGGAAATCTCCCGCAACATCCACGAGGCTGCCACCGGCACCCAGAGTGTGACGGAATCGATCCACAAAGTGTCGGACTCGATTTCAGAAAGCCGCACCAAGTCAGACGCGGTCCGGCAGGAAAAAGACGCCGTGGTTTCCGCCGTCGCGACGCTGGAAAGCGAGCTTGTGCAGACACTCGACTCAATCACTGACGAATACAGCGGCGATAAGACCAAAGCCGCCTAGTCGGCACTTCCGAAGCAAAAACGCAAACGGGTCCTGCCTTTTCTAAGGCAGGACCCGTCTATAGCGGAAACAAGATATGAGACCCCGCGGCACACAAAGCCGCGGGGTCTCTTTTTTAGTTTGCCTGACGGCGCAGGAAGGCCGGAATTTCCAGCTGTTCTTCTTCGACCGGGTCCGGCGCAAGCTCACGCACCGGGCCAGCCTGACCTGACGCAGCAGCTTGTCGCGGCATGTCATCCATCGGACGGTTGACTGGACGCTGGCTCACCCGCGGTTCTACGCGTGACGCCGGTTGCTGACGCTGTGCACCACGCAGAGGCGTCGCTGCACCGCGTTCATCCGTATTCTCGTCACGGCCAAGCGCCGCACCGGTGATGCGTTCAAAAAACCCGGGCGCCTTCTTGCGCGGACGCGCCTCAAGCCGCCGGGCCTCAGGTGCAATATAGGCGGCACCATGTTCGCGCGCGACCACCGCGCCGCGCGGGGCGGGAGCGGCATGGGTTTCGCGTTCATTTTCGCGGTACTCAGCAGGGGCTGCCTCTTCGGCTTTGGCCTGCGTGGCCTGCGGCTTGTGGATGATGACTTCGGCTTCATAATCAGAACGGTTGAAGCCAGCTGTTGACGGCAGCGGCGCAGCAGGAGCCTCAACCGAAGCAGCGGACGCCGCCGCTGCAGATGCACCGGTAACCGATGCCGCTTCAGCTTCTACTTCCGGCTGGCTCTTGAGGCGGAACCCGCGAACGGGTTCAGCGGCACGCTGCATCACAGGCGGCTGTTCAACAGCGGCTTCGGCGTCAATGCCGGTTGCCACAACAGACACCCGCATGGAGCCTTCAAGCGCCACATCAAACGTTGAGCCAACAATGATGTTCGCCTCAGGATCCACTTCTTCGCGGATACGATTGGCGGCTTCATCAACTTCATACAGGGTCATGTCCGGACCGCCGGTGATGTTGATGAGAACGCCACGGGCGCCCTTCATCGAGACTTCATCCAGCAACGGATTGGAGATCGCAGCTTCGGCAGCTTCGATAGCGCGGGTTTCGCCCGACGCTTCGCCGGTGCCCATCATTGCCTTGCCCATCTCGTTCATCACTGTGCGCACATCCGCAAAGTCGAGATTGATAAGGCCTGGACGCACCATCAGGTCGGTGATGCCTGCGACGCCTGAATGCAGCACTTCATCCGCCATGCTGAACGCATCGGCAAAAGTCGTTTTTTCATTGGCAACGCGGAACAGGTTCTGGTTCGGGATGACAATCAGCGTATCGACGTAGCGCTGAAGTTCCTCGATGCCTTCCTCGGCGATGCGCATACGGCGCGCGCCTTCAAACTGGAACGGCTTGGTGACAACACCAACGGTGAGAATGCCCATTTCGCGGGCCGCGCGTGCGATAACCGGTGCGCCACCAGTGCCGGTGCCGCCGCCCATGCCAGCCGTGATGAATGCCATGTGGCAACCGGTGAGGTGCTGGGCGATTTCGTCAAGTGCTTCCTCGGCAGCCGCCTCGCCCACCTGCGGGCGCGAGCCTGCACCCAGGCCTTGCGTGATCGCGGTGCCCATCTGGATGCGACGGTCAGCCAGCGATTGCGCCAGCGACTGTGCGTCCGTGTTGGCAACAACAAAGTCCACGCCTTCAAGGCCGGACTCGATCATGTTGTTGACACCGTTGCCGCCGGCACCGCCGACGCCAAAGACTGTAATACGTGGTTTCAGTTCGGTCTGTTCGGGAACAGAAAGATTGATCGTCATTGGAGGGCCTCCATTGGATGCGCTATCAGCGCTTTTGTTTCCGCTCGGCCTCGCTGTTGATGCATTCCCTTGTTCTGGGTCCGCTTAGTTCTCGCAACCGATCTAATGTCAGTTTTACGCGATTCGTCTGAATTCATCTTAATCGTATTCGCCGTTTTGTATTCCCTTTGCTCGTCTGCCGATGAACAAAAAGAACGATTTTCTAGAAATTCTCTTTCAGCCACCGCCCGATTTTCGAGAAGCGTCCTGAATTGCCTTCATGCAGGGCCATGTCGTCTTCAAGTGTATGTGGCGTTGCAAGTTCCGCCTGATGGCCGCGCGCATAGAGCAAAAGCCCCGCGCAAGCCGCAAAGGCCGGACCGCCGGTTGCTTCAGCAAGTCCCGCAACACGCAAGGGACGACCAAGCCGCACCTGCTTGTCTAAAACACGCGCCGCAATATCCCGCATACCGGTCAATTGGCTGGCACCGCCCGTCAAAACGACGCGCCGCCCCACCATGCCGCTGATGCCTGATGCCATCAGCCGGTCACGCACCAATTCAAGTGTTTCTTCAACGCGCGGTTGAATAATGCCCGTCAGCATTGAACGGGGAATGTGATTGGCAGCGTCACCCGCATCCTCACCCACCTGCGGCACGTCAATCATTTCACGCTCGTCAGACGGGCTCGCCAATGCAGAGCCGTAAAGTGTCTTCATGCGTTCGGCATGCGCCAGCGGTGTTGAAAGACCGCGCGCAATATCGTTGGTGACATGCTGGCCACCGACCGGCAGCACATCCACATGCAACATGCTGCCATCAACAAAGGCGGAAATGGATGTGGTTCCGCCGCCCATATCGACGCAGACGACACCAAGATCGATTTCATCTTCGACCAGCGATGACAGTCCGCTGGCATAGGGCGCGCAAACAACGCCCACAGGCTCCAGGTGACACCGCTCGACGCAGACCAACAGGTTGCGCAACGGGCCGGGTGCCGCCGAGACCACATGCATATCGACGCCCAGCCGGTCACCAAACATGCCTATCGGGTCCGCAATGCGCGCACTGCCGTCAATTGTGTAGCCAACCGGAATGGCGTGCATCACTGCCTGCTCATCGGTCAGGCAATGGGACTGGCCATGCTTGAGCACCCGCGACAGGTCATCTTCGCTGACCTCCTGCCCGCCAATAGCTACGCGCACCGACAGCCTGTGGCTGCGCGGACCGCCTGCGGATGCTGTAATAAGGACTTCGCGGACCGTAAGACCCGCCATGCGCTCTGCCTGATCGACGGCGGCGCGAATGGCTTCTTCGGCCAGGTCCATATCGACAATGGCGCCGGCACGGACCCCGCGTGAAACCTTCTGGCCGATACCGATGACGCGCACCGGCGGCGCTGACGCACCTGTTTCCGCTGTCGCGTCCACACGCGCAATGAAGCACGAAACCTTGGAGCTGCCGATATCAAGCGCGGCAACAACGCCACCTTTGCCCGAGCCACGGCCAGTGGCGCGCGGCGGTGTCTTGCCACGTGACTTATTGTGGATTTTAGCGCCCGATTTTACCTGAGCGGGCGTCGTCATTACGTTCATGCGTCGCGCCCCCCCTCTACCGAACGCGCCAAAAATGCAGCGCGCCGTTTAGCCGCTGACTCCGAATCAATCAGTATAGTGATTCTTCCCGGAACGCGTAGGTCCACAGCCCGGATATCACGCGAAAGAACCCCATTTTTCGCATCCAGACGCGCCAATTTTCTAAGTGAGTCCGAAATGCCACGCGCAGGCAGCCGAACCTCGATCCCATTTTGCAATTTGAGGTTCCAACGGCGATCCGAAACGCGCACGGCGGCCTGAAGGCGCGACGCCAACGACGGCTTTTCCATCAGCTCCGCCATCAATGCCGCTGCATTGCGCTGTGCGCCATGCCCCACCACCAGTGGCAGATGGGCAAAAGCCTGCAGATTGTCGTCGGTAATCAGCGCGCCGGTGCGGTCAACAAGCGACAGATGCCCCCCACGCTGCCACACGGCAAACGGTTCACGCTCCACAAGCTGCACATGCACGGTGCCCGGTAGATGCCGTGACACGGTTGCCCGTTCCACCCATTCAAGCCGCTCAAGCCGCAGACGCGCTGCTTCAAGATCAATATCGAAAATGAACTCGCCGCGTGAAACGCCCAACGCATCAAGCACGTCGCCTGCCTCAGTGCGGTTGCGCCCCACAACCGTCACTTCATCCACCCGCAGACCAAGCCCCGCGACCAGCATCTTGCTTTGCGCAACAACACCATTGGCGAATGCTGAGACATGTCCGCCCATGTAAAGGCCAAAGCCCAGCGTAAGCACCAGCAACAAA
Organism: uncultured Parvibaculaceae bacterium; assembly: GCA_964511745.1. Taxonomy (GTDB): domain Bacteria; phylum Pseudomonadota; class Alphaproteobacteria; order CGMCC-115125; family CGMCC-115125; genus Pyruvatibacter. The sequence goes on along the minus strand of CAZEHX010000002.1, from coordinate 327,609 downwards.
AGGGCTGTGACACCAAACAACCGGCCTGCGTTGAAGATGGCCCCCATGCGCGCAACAAACCCGGTGGGCGCAGCGCCGCGCTTGCCGAATGTTTTGTGCGCGCGGCTTGGTGACTGGAAAGTCCGGTCCCGGCGTGCCGCCGCAGAAGGTGCCCGCTTGCGCGATGCCGGTTTGCGCGTTGCAGGCTTCTTGCGCGAACGTGAACTTACCGTCGGCATGACGCGTCCTCCACCATCCATGACACAAGTTCGGGGAACGTCATGCCCCCATGCGCGGCGATTTCAGGCACCAGGGATGTTGGTGTCATGCCGGGCTGTGTATTGACCTCAAGAAACACCGGTTCACCCCGTGCTTCGTCGAAAATAAAGTCGGACCGCGAAACGCCACGACAGCCAAGGCCGTGATGCGCCATCAATGACAGTTCACGAATGCGATCCGCCAGTGTCTCTTCAATCGGCGCAGGCAGCAGATGGTCGGAGCCGCCCGCCGCATATTTGGCTTCGTAATCATAGAACGCCGTCTTCGGCTTGATCTCGATCACCTCCCACGCCTTGTCATCAATGACAGCGCAGGTGAACTCGCGGCCTGTCACAAAGGCTTCGACCAGCATGTTGTCGCCAAGGTTCCATTTGGGATCGGACAGTTCAGCAGGCGGGCGATTGTCCCCTTCCCGCACGATGAAAACCCCGATGCTGGACCCTTGGTCCAAGGGCTTGACCACGTAAGGCACATCCATGGCGTGACCACTTGCTGCTTCTTCGCGCGTTATGACCCTGCCTTCGGCAACCGGCATACCGGTATTGGCCAGCAGATGCTTGGCACGCTGCTTATCAATTGCCAGCGCTGACGCCAGCACACCTGAATGCGTGTAAGGCAGCTCAAGCACTTCCAGCAGGCCCTGCACGCAGCCATCTTCACCCCACGGGCCGTGCAGCGCATTGAACGCAACATCGGGTTTAAGCTCAGCCAGCACTTGCGCAAGGTCATGCCCCGCATCCACTTCAGTGACGCGATAGCCTGCCTCGCGCAAAGCTGATGCACAGCCCTTGCCCGACGAAAGCGACACTTCGCGCTCGGCGGACCAGCCGCCCATCAGCACCGCCACATGTTTATCCGCCCGGCTCATGCCTGCACCTCACGGCCAACGCGTTTGATTTCCCATTCAAGCTCAATGCCGCTCGTCTCTTTCACCCGCGCGCGCACTTCTTCCCCCAGACCCTCAAGGTCCGCAGCGGTGGCATCACCCGTATTGATGAGAAAATTGCAGTGCTGCTCGGAGACCTGCGCTCCACCACGCTTCAGCCCGCGACAGCCCGCAGCGTCAATCAGCTTCCATGCCTTGGGTCCGTCAGGATTGGTGCCGCCCGGATTCTTGAAGGTGGACCCACCTGTCCGGCTGCGGATCGGCTGGCTTTGTTCGCGTGATGAGGTGATCTCGTCCATCCGTGCCTTGATCTCGTCGGGATTGCCAGGCGCTGCCTGAAACAACGCCGACACAAAAATCAGATCCTCGGCCACGTCACTGTGCCGGTAGGAATAGCCGAAATCAGCATTGGAAAGCGTCACCTTCTTGCCGGTACGCGTCACCGCATTGGCTTCGACCAGCACATCTTTGGTTTCACGCCCATAAGCACCGCCATTCATCCGCAATGCGCCACCCACGGCGCCGGGAATGCCACGGAAAAACTCAAGCCCCGTCAGACCCGCATCCAGAGCTGCCTTCGCAACCATGATGTCGGGAACCGCGCAGCCTGCGCGCAGTTGCGTATCACCCACACGGTCTATCGACGTGAAACCGGCACCGAGCCTGATAACCACACCGGAAACACCGCCATCACGCACCAGCAGGTTGGATCCGACACCCACCATGAGAACCGGCACATCCGGCGGACAATGGCCCAGGAAAGCCGCAAGATCATCAGCATCTGCCGGCACGAACAGCGCATCCGCATTGCCACCGACACGAAACCACGTAATCGGCGCAAGCGGCGCCTCAAACTTCAGCGACCCGCGCACGCTGGGCAGCCGGTCGATTAGCGCTGATGTGGCTGCTGCCTGCGTCACTTGCCACCTCCCAGTGCTTCAAGCTGTTCGGGCAATGCGTTGGCCCATTGGGTGATGTTGCCGGCCCCAAGGAACACGATCATGTCGCCTTCCTCGGCAATGGCGGCAATCATCTTCGGCAGATCATCAGGGGAGCCGAGCGTCTCCACATTCTTGTGCCCATGATCGATCAGCCCCTGCATGAGCGCCGCACCGGAAACACCCTCAAGAGGCTGCTCACCTGCGGGATACACATCGGCCACGATCACGTGGTCCGCATCGTTGAAACAGGTGCAGAATTCTTCAAACAGATCGCGCAGCCGCGTGTAGCGATGCGGCTGAACAATGGCGATGATGCGGCCCTTGGCGGCTGACCGCGCCGCAGCAAGCACGGCAGCGATCTCAACCGGGTGATGGCCGTAATCATCATAGATGGCCACACCATTCCAGGTGCCCGTCAGCGTGAAGCGGCGTTTGACGCCACTAAAGCGCGCAAGACCTTCAATGATCTTTTCATCCGGCACACCCATTTCACGCGCCACGGTAATGGCGGCAGCCGAGTTCAGCACATTGTGCTTGCCGGGCATCGGCAGCGCCAGATTATCAATCCGGCGGCCTTCGCCTTTGACGCGCTCACTCAGTTCCACAGAGAAAACTGATTTTCCATCGACAAAATCAAGGTTGGTAATGCGCACATCCGCCTGCGGGCTTGTGCCATAGGTCACAACGCGGCGATCCCGCACGCGGCCCAGCAGTGCCTGCACTTCCGGGTGGTCGATGCACAAAACTGCAAACCCGTAAAACGGCACCTGCTCGACGAAGGACAGGAAGGCCGCACGCAGCGTATCGAAGTCGCCATAGTGATCGAGGTGTTCCGGGTCGATATTTGTGACCACCGCAACAGTTGCCGGCAGCTTGATGAAGGTGCCGTCGGATTCATCCGCTTCAACCACCATCCACTCGCCCTGCCCCAGATAGGCATTGGTGCCGTGCGCATTGATAATGCCGCCATTGATAACCGTCGGATCATAGCCCGCCGCATCCAGCAGCGACGAGACAAGCGATGTGGTCGTCGTCTTGCCGTGCGTACCCGCAATGGCGACACAGCTTTTAAGCCGCATCAGTTCAGCAAGCATGTCGGCACGGCGCACCACCGGCAGCTTGGCTTCGCGCGCGGCAATCACTTCCGCGTTGTCATCTTTCACGGCAGACGAAATGACGATGCAGGCCGCACCTTCAAGGTTTTCCGCCTTCTGTCCGATGAACACGTGGATGCCAAGGTCGCGCAGACGTTTGACATTGGCGTTATCCGCCAGGTCAGAGCCTTGTACCGTATAACCAAGATTGTGCATGACCTCGGCAATGCCGCTCATGCCGATGCCGCCGATACCGGCGAAGTGAATGGTGCCAAAATTGCGCGCGAGATCGCTCACGATGCAGTACTCCTTAAAGCGAGCGCCTCAACCATATCCGCCAGCCGCGCTGCGGCATCCGGGCGGGCTACTGATTTGGCTTTTGCCGCGGCATCAACAAGCCGCTGCGGTGTTGTCATCAGCGCCGACAGTTCCGCTGCCAGCGCCAGCGGTGTGAATCCGTTTTGCGGCATCAGCCAGCCGCCGCCTGTGTCACTCAGCACCTGCGCATTTGCAAGCTGATCCTGATCAATGGCATGGGGCAGCGGCACCAGAATGGCGGGCCGTCCCACCACCGCAAGCTCGGTCACCGTGGAGGCGCCTGACCGCGCAATGACCAGATGCGCGCGCGCGATACGCTCATGCATGTCTTCAAAGAAAGGCGCGACCTCGACGGACACATGCGCTTTTTCATACACAGCCTCGACCCGCGCGACATCTTCCTGCCGCGCCTGTTGCACAACATGAAGACGGCTGCGCAGCTCATCAGGCAATTGCAATACGGCATCCGGCACCACATCACTCATGACGCGCGCGCCCTGACTGCCACCAAAAACCAGCAGGTTGAACACACCATCACCGGTAGGAGCCACATAAGGCGTCCCGGCAATAGAGATGATCTGGTCGCGCACCGGATTACCAGTCAGTGTCAGCTTGGTCGCATCCGCCGCCGACAGATATTTTGGCGCCTCGAACGTGGATGCGATACCCGTGACGCGCGGCCCCATCAGCCGGTTGACCCGGCCTAACACAGCATTCTGTTCATGCACGATTGTCGGAATACCGCGCAGCCATGCGGCCACCAGCGGCGGCAACGTTGGATAGCCGCCAAAGCCGATGACGGCGCGCGCATCGAGATCAATCAGCAATTTTCGTGCAGCCAGGATGCCGCGCAGGATGGGAACCACCGCGCGCGCCATACCAAGGATGCCACCGCCCGACGGCGTGGCTGAGGGAATGGAAAATACTTGTGTGTCCGGGAACCGTGCGGCGACACCCGACACCCGCTCATCGGTCATGACCGCAACGCTCTGCCCGCGCCGCGCCAGTTCCTGCGCCAGCGCCTGACCGGGGAACAGATGCCCGCCGGTGCCACCCGCTGCAATGACGATGGGACCGCTCATGCCAGCCCCTCCGCAAAATTGTGCTCCGTGCGACGAAGCGGTGGTATCGCCCGCGCAGTCAGCCCCGCAGGCCCGCGCACACGCCGACGCGTCAGTGCCAGCAACATGCCCATGGCCATGGCCAGCGCCAGAAGCGAGGAGCCGCCATAAGAAATGAACGGCAAGGTCATGCCCTTGGCCGGCAGCAGGTTGAGATTGACGCCCAGATTGATGACCGACTGGATGCCGAAAATGACGGCCAGTCCGCAGGCTGCAAGCTGCACGAAGCGATCCGTCTCACCGATCACCCGCGCAAAGGCGCGCAGCACTATAAAGCCGAATATGGCCAGCACCACGAGGCAGATGATTGCCCCGAACTCTTCCGCCGTCACCGCATAGATATAGTCCGTATGCGCGTCTGGCAGGATGCGCTTGATGGTCCCCTCGCCCGGTCCCATACCGAGAAAGCCACCGCGCGAGAACGCGTCCAACGCCGTATCCACCTGATAAGTGTCGCCGGATGCGGGATCAAGGAACCGGTCGATGCGGCTGGCCACATGCGGCATCAGCACATAGGCGCCATAGGCACCCGCCCCGGCAAGCCCTGCAAGAAGCGCAATCCATATCCACGGAATGCCCGCCAGAAAGAACAGCGCGCCCCATGCGCCTGTGACCAGCAGTGCCTGACCGAAGTCCGGCTGCAGAACCAATACGGAGACCAGCACCAGCCACAGTCCAGCGGCAATCATGTTGCCGGGAATTGCGGACTGCTTGTTGCTGCCTTCCGCAAACATCCAAGCACACACGACAATGAAGCCTGCCTTCACAAACTCCGACGGCTGAATAGAGAACGGGCCGACATGCAACCACCGCGTCGCGCCCTTGATTTCAGGGCCGAACAGAAGCGTCAGGATCATCAACCCGAAGGCACCCGCAAACATCAGACACGCCAACCGCCGCACGCTGCGCGGGCTGAGCAGCGAAACGCCAAACATCACAATAACCGCAGGCACCAGATAGGTCAGATGCCGATAGAAGAAATGATAGGGATCAAGCCCAAGCCGCGTGGCAACAGCGGGACTTGCCGCCAGTGACATGACCGTGCCGAGCACCAGCAGCAGCACGAGGGCTGACAATGTCCAGCGATCGACGGTCCACCACCATTGGCCGACTGCGCTTCTGTCTGTGCGGGCAAGCGTAATCATGCAGCCGTCCCCCCGCCTGTCAGCGCCGCAGCATCGCCGGATTGCACAGCGCGCACATGAGCGCGGAATGCGTCACCACGCGCCTCAAAATCCTTGAACTGATCAAACGAGGCGCAGGCCGGTGACAACAGCACCACCGCACCGTCATCGCCCGCCGCATCTGCCGCAGCCTGACTGACGGCTTCATCCAGCGTGCCGCACATCTCATAGGTGACAGTGCCGTCAAGCGTATGCGCGAAAGCGGTGGCCGCGTCGCCTATCAGATAAGCCTTGGCAATCTTTGGGAAATAGCCGGACAAGGACTCAATGCCGCCCGCCTTGGCAACGCCGCCGGCGATCCAGTAGATCCGGTCATAGGTGGCAAGCGCGCGGGCGGCCGCATCCGCATTGGTCGCCTTGCTGTCATTGATGAACCGCACGCCGCCGATCTCGGCGACCTGCTCCATGCGATGCGCCAGACCTGGGAAGCGTTTCAACCCGGCGGCGATCTTTTCGGCATCAATGCCAAGCACGCGCACCGCCGCGAAAGCAGCTGCCGCGTTTTCCCAGTTGTGTGCGCCCTGCAATGTGGTGACGCCGGCAAGGTCCGCAGCTTCTTCAACCCGGCTTGAGCGCGAATGATAAATCTTGCCATTCAGCACATAGACGCCCCGGCCCAGCGCCTTGCGGGTGGAAACCGGTATGACCTTGGGGCCGCCCTCGGTCGATCCGGCCTGCGCCTGCTGGCCGCAGCGGCTGGTGCAAAGCCGCGCGACCGGCTCGCTGTCCACACCGAAGATCGCATAATGACGCCCGGTCTGATTGGCAAAAATGCGCTCCTTGACGCGCACGTAATTGTCGAAGTCGCCGTGCCGATCCAGGTGATCCGGCGAAATATTCAGCAACACCGCAATGTCCGGCCTGAAGCTTGTCGTCAGATCGAGCTGATAGGACGAAACCTCGATCACATAGATCGTCTGGTCATCCGGCGGATCAAGGTCCAGCACCGCGCGGCCTATATTGCCGCCGACCTGCGCATTACACCCCACACTTCGGATGAGATGGCCGATCAGGGCCGTCGTTGTGGATTTTCCATTGGTCCCGGTGACCGCAATCATCCGTGCGCGGGTGCCCGAGGCATCAAGCGCGCGCTGGAACAGCTCCATGTCACCCATGACCGGCACGCCCGCAGCTTGTGCGGCCAACACCAGCGGATGAGGGGCCGGATGCGTCAGCGGCACCCCCGGGCTGACAATAAGAGCGGAGATGCTTTCCCAGTCTTCTGCATAAAGATCATGCAGGGCCACACCGGCCGCTTTGGCTTCTTCACGGCGCGCATCGCCGTCGTCCCAGCCCAGAACCTCGGCCCCGCCCGCTTCCAGCGCGCGCGCAACGCCAAGCCCTGTGCGGCCAAGGCCGAACATTGCAACGCGCTGATTTTCAAAGCCGGGAACCGGGATCATTGAAACGTGGGACCTTCTAACGGAGCTTGAGGGTGGACAGACCGATCATTGCGAGGATGATCGCAACGATCCAGAAACGGATGACGATGGTGGGTTCTGCCCAGCCAAGCTGTTCAAAATGATGATGGATCGGTGCCATCTTGAAGACGCGCTTGCCGGTGAGCTTGAAGGACGCAACCTGCACAATCACCGACAGTGCCTCGACCACGAACAGCCCACCGATGATGACCAGCACCAGCTCATGCTTGGTGGCAACCGCCATCGCGCCAATGGCACCGCCAAGCGACAGCGACCCAGTGTCGCCCATGAACACCATTGCCGGAGGCGCGTTGAACCACAGGAAACCAAGACCGGCACCCAGAATGGCGCCACAGATGATCGCCAGTTCGCCGGTGCCGGCGACAAAGTGAATTTGCAGATAGTCCGCGAACACAGCGTTACCGATGAGATAGGCAATGAGGCCGAAGCTGGCCGCCGCAATCATTACCGGCACGATGGCCAGACCATCCAGCCCGTCCGTCAGATTAACGGCGTTGGACGCCCCAACAATCACTAGCCCGCCAAATACGATGTAGAAGAAACCAAGCTGGACCAGCATGTCTTTGAAAAATGGCACCGCAACAGCGCCGCTCATATCGTCGCTGGAAAGCTGCATCAGGAACCAGATGGCGATAAAGGCGATGGCAAATTCAATGCCCAGCCGCATCCGGCCCGAAATACCCTCATGGCTGGAGCGCGTGACTTTGCGATAATCGTCTGCGAACCCGACAAGACCAAAGCCTGCGGTAACGCCAAGCACCACCCAGACATACCCATTGGTGAGATCGGCCCACAGCAATGTCGCGACAATAATCGACATCAAAATGAGCCCGCCGCCCATGGTGGGCGTGCCCGCCTTGGCGACGATATGGCTTTGCGGCCCGTCCTCACGGATCGGTTGGCCTTCTTTCTGTTTCTTTTTCAACCAGCGGATGAATGACGGGCCGACGACAAACGCCACCAGCAGCGCCGTCATGGTGGCCCCGCCGGTACGGAAGGTGATGTAGCGGAACACGTTGAAGAACGAGACCTGGTCGGCCATATCGGCAAAAAGCATATGAAGCATCAGACCGGTTCCTGTTCTTCTGAATGAGCGGTTTCAACCTGTTCGCCGAGACCCTTGAGCGCTTCGAGCACTTTCGCCATACGGCTGCCAAGTGATCCCTTGATCATCACCACGTCACCGGGTGCGATTTCGTCCGCCACGCGCTGGGCAAGTTCAACTGATGTATCGGCGTAGGCCCCGCGCCTGCCCGGCGGCAGATTGTCCCAAAGGCTTTCCATCAACGGCCCGCAGGCAAAGACGAGATCAACGTCCGCTGCCGCAATCGGCTCTGCGAGACCCGCATGGTCAGCGCGTGCCTGCGCACCCAGTTCCAGCATGTCGCCAACGACCGCAATGCGGCGGCCGCGCGACCCTGGTGGTGTATGCCCAAGCGCCCGCAACACAGCCCGCATGGAGGTGGGGTTGGCGTTGTAGCTTTCGTCAATAATCAGGAACGAGCCATGATTGAGCGAAATGCCAATACGGCTGCCCCGCCCGGCTGGTGGCTGAAGCCGCGCCAGCGCCAATCCGGCAAGCGCAATATCTGCCCCAAGCACATGGGTGCAGGCCAGCATCGCCAGTGAGTTCATGACAATGTGTTCGCCGGGAATACCCAGCTTGTAGGTCATGTCGTGGCCGCAAATATGCGCGGTGACATAGGACGCATCCGATTTCAGCGACATTCGCACAACGCGCGCCTCGGCATCTTCGTGATGCCCGAAGCCGATGATCCGCCCGGCGCCGCACGATAGCGCGCGCGCCTTGAGCCGGTCGAAGTGCTCATTGTCGCGATTGAGAATGGCAGTGCCGCCCGGCTGCAGTCCTTCGAAGATTTCGCCCTTGGCGTCGGCAATATCTTCCACAGAGCCAAAATGCTCGATGTGAACAGCGGCAACCGTTGTGATGACAGCCGCTTCAGGCTGCACCATGCCGGCAAGCGGCGAGATTTCGCCGGGATGGTTCATGCCGATTTCAAAAATGCCGAACTGGGTATCCGCAGGCATGCGCGCGAGGGTCAGCGGCACCCCGATATGATTGTTGTAGGACGCAGCTGATGCATGAGTGCGGCCCTGATCTTCGAGGATATGACGCAGGCCTTCCTTGGTCCCCGTCTTGCCGACGGACCCGGTGACAGCGCAGATACGCGCGGAGCTGCGCGCGCGCGATGCAACACCAAGCATCTCCAGCCCCTTGAGCGTATCGTCCACCACCACAAGCGGCGCATCGGCGGGCGCGTTTTCAATCGGACGGGATACGACCGCACAGGCCGCCCCCTTGGCCAGCGCGTCAAGCACATGGCTGTGCCCGTCCGACGCTTCGCCAATCAGCGCCACGAACATGTCTCCCGGTTCTAGCGTGCGGGTATCAATGGAAACGCCGGTCGCCTGCCAGTCGTCACGGCCACGCAGGGCGGCGGACATGGCGGCAGCCGCATCAGCGGCAGTCCAAAGCGGTATGGTGGAGGCAGACGCCATCAGCGTTACGCGCCCTCCGTTTCATCTTGCAGCGCGGCCAGAACCTGCGCGCGATCATCAAAAGGACGAATTTCATCGCCCACAATCTGGCCCGTTTCATGGCCCTTGCCGGCAACCAGCAATACGTCGCCCGCACCAAGGCCTGAGAGCCCGGCGCGGATTGCCTGCGCCCGGTCGCCAATATCCTGCGCGCCTGGTGCACCGACCAGAACCGCCTGCCGGATCGCACCCGCATCCTCGCTGCGCGGATTGTCGTCGGTGACGATGACATGGTCCGCCAGCCGCACTGCGATCTCGCCCATCTGCGGCCGCTTACCGGTATCCCGGTCACCACCGCAACCGAATACCACCACCAAACGGCCCTGGGTGTGGGGGCGAAGCGCCTTGAGTGCCGTCTCCAGGGCATCCGGCGTATGGGCATAATCCACATAGGCCGTCGCACCTGATTTTGCGTGCCCCATCATCTCCAGCCGCCCGATGGCGCCTTGAAGAGATGCAAGCGCCGCGAGAACCCGGTCAGGCTCAGCGCCGCCCGCAATTACCAGCCCGGCTGCCACCAATGCATTGGACGCCTGAAAATCCCCCACCAGCGGCAACGGCACTTCGTGGGTGCGGCCGGTATGCTGGATTTTCAGCGTCTGTCCGTGAGCGGATGGTTCGGCGGAAATCAGCTTGAGGAACTCGCCCGCTTCGCCAACCGACAAAACCTTCTGTGCACGCGCCCAGCAAACAGCGGCAATCTCCTTGGACAGGGGCGCATCCGCATTGAGCACCGCCGTGCCAACCGGAGGCAGCACTTCGCCGAACAACCGCATCTTGGCGTAGGCGTAGTCCTCAAAGTCTGCGTGATAGTCCATGTGGTCGCGCGTGATGTTTGTAAAGGCGGCTGCCGTCAGCTCCACCCCGTCAATCCGGTGCTGCGCCAGCCCGTGACTTGAGGCTTCAACTGCCACCGCCGTAACGCCCGCCCCCGCCAGATCAGCCAATGCGCTGTGCAACGTCACCGGGCCCGGCGTTGTGTGCGCAAGCTTCAGGGTTTCAGTCGCGGTCATCACACCCAGCGTGCCGATGGAGGCGGCATCAATGCCAAGCTGCTGCCATATCTGCCGCGTGAACGATGCAACCGAGGTTTTGCCGTTGGTGCCGGTGACAGCGACCGCGAGCTTTGGCTGCGCGTGATAGAAATTGGCTGCAGCCAGCGCAAAACGGCGGCGTGGATTGCGGTCCGTGATGAGCGCAATATCCGGGAAATCCTTGGGCGGCAACGTACCCGGCTTGCACAATACCGCAGCAGCGCCGCGCCCGCAGGCTTCGGCAATGAACTTGGCCCCGTCCACCTGGGTGCCGGAGAGTGCCGCAAACAGATAGCCGGGTTCAACCTTGCGGCTGTCTTCCGTAAGCCCCGTAATATCGAGCGTGCCCGCCCCTTGCGGGATGGAAACGCGTGCGCCGAGAATATGTGCCAGATCCATCGCCCTACCTCACCAGTCCGGCTTCAACGATGGCGGGTCCAGGCATCGGCCCTGTGACAGGACGCACACCCAGAATGGGCGCAACGCGGCGGATGACGCGGCCAGCAGTCGGCGCTGCATTCCAACCCGCGGTCGCATAGCCGTAGGTTTCCTTGGTCGCCTGCGGTTCATCCAGCAATACCAGCACAAGATATTGCGGCGCGCGGGCCGGAAAAATGGCCAGGAAGGATGTCACCAGCTTGTTCTTGTCGTAACCACCGCGCCCAGGTTTCTCAGCGGTACCGGTCTTGCCGGCCACGTCATAACCCGGCACATCCGCCTGCCCGCCCGTCCCCTCGGCAACCACACGCCGCATGAGCGTCAGCACATTCTTCGTGGTGGCCGCGGCCAGAACCCGCTCACGCTCCGGCACCTTGTCGCGCATGGACAAAAGCGTCGGCGACACACGATAGCCGCCATTGGCAATGGCGGCACCGGCCGCTGCAATCTGAAGCGGAGAAACCGCAAGACCATGGCCATATGAAATGGTCATGGTCTCGATTTCCTTCCAACGCGACGGCAACAAAGGCTCCGCCACTTCGGGAATTTCAAGCGGTGGACGTTCCAGCAGTCCCAGCCGCGTGAGATACTCCCGGTGCTGCTCCACGCCGACATCCAGCGCCATCTTGGCTGACCCGATATTGGAGGAATGCATCACCACTTCCGCTACCGAGAGAATGCGCGCTTCTGCGTGATAGTCATGAATGGTGAAACCGCCGACCTTGAGCGGCTGGCGCGCATCATAGCGCGACGCCATGGTCGCCACCCCGGAATCAAGCGCGATGGCAGCCGTGAAAACCTTGAACGTCGAGCCCATCTCATACAGAGCGCGCGTTGCGGTATTGAACCGCGCAGCATCATCCGCTGCCATTGGCGCATTAGGGTCATAGTCGGGGAGCGATGCCAGCGCACGGACCTCGCCGGTATGCACATCAAGCACGATACCCGCCGCACTGCGCGCACTGTATGTGCTCATCGCATTGGCAAGCTCATCTTCCACCGCATGTTGCAGCCGCATATCCAGCGCCAGGGCAACATTGCGCGTATCCGCCGCGCTGGCCCGATCTATCTGCGCATCCAGCCCGCTCTCGATCCCGGCAATGCCGTGATTATCCGTATCCACATAGCCAAGCACATGCGCTGCCGAATGCCCCTTGGGATACACCCGCTGTGGCTCACGCTGAAAAGCGATGCCCGGCAGTCCGAGCGCATGAATGGCTGCCTGCTGGCGTGGCCCGAGCTTGCGCTTGATCCACTCAAAGGCGCGCCCGCTTGTCAGACGTGAAACCAGATCCTCGCGGTTCAGATCCGGCAGTACACTGAGCAATGCATCTGCGGTTGCCAGAGGCTCAATCACCTTGCGTGCATCCACATAAAGCGAATGCACAACCACATCGGTTGCCAGCACATCACCATTGCGGTCGGTAATCGTGAGACGGTGTGCAGGACCACCCTCAACTGCCGATGCCTGCGCGACAAGTTCCGGCCCATCGGTCAGGGTCAGTTCCATGACCCGCAAACCGAGAATGACAAAGGCCGCCACGAAGCATGCTGCCAGCAGCGCCATGCGGTTGCGGCCATTCTCAACCGCCTGCGCCCGCACGCCGGTAAACTCAAGATCGATAATGTCGAAGCCATCGGATGCGGCGTCGCTGCCGCCCTGCTTGGGCATTGACGATGCTGTCGATGATGCAGGTGCATCCAGATCGATCGTCACCCAGTCCGAAAATCCTGATGATGATATGGTCATGCGCGCCCCTACTGAATGCCGGTATTGGGCGCAAGGCCCGCAAAACCGCCAAGGGACGGGTCAGACTGCAAGCCCGGCACAGTGCTCGGACGCGCCGGCAGGTCAGCCAGGGTGACAATCTGTGCAGGCGCAAGTGGCTGCAAATTCGTATGCCGCTTGACCAGATCTTCAAGCCGTTCGGGTTGGTTCAAAAGACTCCATTCGGCGCGCAGCACCTGAATGGCATCCTGCTCAATGGCAAGCTCCGCCGTCAGCCGGCGCATTTCACGCTGCTCGGCCTGGGTTTCGTATTTGACGTGATAAAGCGCAAAAGCCAGCGCCAGCGTAACCATGACGGCGGCTGTATTGACGACGCGCATCATGCTCCACCCCCAGTGCTCAGCGTGCCGGACAGCATCCGCGGCAGGCCAAGAGCCACAAGCCCTGCATCACTTTCATCAACAACATGAACCGGCGCGGCTGTCCGCTCGACAGCACGCAGCTTGGCAGAGCGCGCTCGCGGATTGGCATTGATCTCGTCTTCGCCCGGCTCCTGCGCCTTGCGCATGACGAGCCTGAAGGACGGCGCCGGACCGGATTGGGCTTCGGGCATATGCCGCGACGGATTTGAAACAGCACCGGCGCGCGACGCAAAGAAGCGCTTCACCACCCGGTCTTCCAGCGAATGGAACGAAACGACCGCAAGCCGCCCGCCTTCCGCCAGCAGTTTTTCAGCAGCGATCAGCCCACGCGCCAGCTCACCCAATTCGTCATTCACATAGATGCGCAACGCCTGAAACACGCGGGTCGCGGGATGAATGCGCTGCGGCTTGCCGCCAATGGCGCGCGCGACAACGTCGGCAAGATCAGCCGTGCGCGAAAAGGGCTTCTCCTCGCGGCGGCGCACAATGTGCTGCGCCACACGTTTTGCATGCCGCTCCTCGCCCAGCACCTTGAATATCTGCGCCAGATCATGCGGCTCATAGCTGTTCACCACATCAGCAGCGCTCGGCGTATCACCGGCCCCCGCATCCATGCGCATATCAAGCGGGCCGTCATGGCGGAACGAGAAGCCCCGCTCGGCCTGATCGAGCTGCATGGACGAAACGCCCAGATCAAGCGCAATGCCGTCGGGTGCAGCCGCTTGCCATTCAGCAAGTGCCGGCGGCACCAGATCATCCATATCGCCAAAGCAGCCAAGCACCACCTGAAGGCGGCCCGGATTGGCGTCCATCAGCGGTTTGGCATTTGCAATGGCCGTCGGGTCGCGGTCGACGCCAACAACACGCGTCTCGGCCGCAGCCAATATGCCGCTGGTGTAGCCGCCCGCCCCGAAGGTGCCGTCCACATAGATGCCGCCGTCATGGGGGTTGAGCGCCTCAAGCACCTGCGCCAGCATGACAGGCGTATGGGGACCATCCTGCGCCGGGATATCCTGCGTCATTCAGCACCCCCACTCGATGGTGAAGGTGTCGTCCCGCGCGGCCGCAGCAGCAGCGCGCGCTTGGCAGCAGCCCGCTCACGCGCCTGCGCCTTGTGCGCTGCAAAGGCCTTGGGCTCCCATATTTCAAAACTGTCGCCCATGCCCACAAACATCACAGAGTCGCCAAAGCCACCTGTCTCGATGAGGTCTTTTGTGAGGGTTACGCGCCCGTCGCCGTCCAGCGCCAGCGGTGTTGAGCCTGAAAGGAGTGTGGTCGCAAAATCGTCCTGGTCGTCGGTCAGCGGATCAAAAACCTGCTCAATCGCGCGCTGCAGCATCTCGATATAGCTCTGCCCGCCGCCCTGAATGCAGGGTTTGGAAAGGGATTCAAAACAATAGATGCCATCGAAGGACTCAGCCTCCAGCGCCTTGCGGAATGCCGCCGGCACGGAAACTCGTCCTTTCTTATCGACCTTGTTTTCATAGGTCGAAACGAACAGCGCCACAGCTTATCGCCCCTTGATGATCTGCCACGCCCCACAAGGCCTCCGGCAGCGCTCCCCTAATCGCTTGCCTGACCCCGACAGTGCGGCTCAGACCAATCCCGCACAGTCCTCCCAAGGGAGCTATACGGGACATCATGGGATAACATGGGATCATATGGGCGTCAATGAATTGGGGACGCCATAAGAGGCTTTCCGGGGCCTTGGCGGCCAAAAGTATTAACGCGTTAAGGCATTGTTATCCTTAGACTTTAATACTTCGTAAACTGGAACGTGAACGTAATGGGAACAAAGCGCAACTGGTCGCACGCAAACGCCTTTGAACGCCCTGCGAACCAATTTCACCGCTGCGGTGATCGCTGTGAGATATACGCGCCAGATGGCCTGTAAGCCGGGTTCTGTCCCCGCATCTCTGCGATGGATGACCATTCATCTGGGACGCCCGTTACCGGACGCCTCGTGCAACCAACCCGGATAGCGGCCCGGAAACAGGCCATATGCCATCCCTATTCGGTTTTGCTCCCGGTGGGGTTTACCGTGCCGCGACTGTTACCAGCCACGCGGTGCGCTCTTACCGCACCCTTTCACCCTTACCGCCTCAAGAGGCGGCGGTTTACTTTCTGTGGCACTTTCCCTGGGGTCACCCCCGCCGGACGCTATCCGGCACCGTGCTTCCGTGGAGCCCGGACTTTCCTCTACCCTGCAAGCAGAACAGCGGTCATCCGGCCATCTGGCGCGTGAGCCGTATAAGCCAGAGGCAGCTAGCCGCGGTCAAGCACCAACGCCTCTTGCGCTTGACCGGCCCGCCCCCATCTGACCCTAGTTCAGACAATTGAAAACAACAGGAAACGCTCACCATGAAAGCCGCTGTCTATACAAAAAACGGCCCGCCCTCCGTCCTCACCTATCAGGATGTGCCTGATCCAGCCGTGTTCGACGACGGCATGCTGGTGGAAAACAAGGTCATCTCCATTGAAGGCGGCGACACCCTCAACCGTCTGCAGGGCGAACTCACCGCCAACCCCCATATTGTCGGCTACCAGTCCGCCGGTGTGGTGCTCGAAGTGGGCAAGAACGTCAAAGGGTTCGCGCCCGGCGACGAAGTGGTCTGCATCAACTTCAACGGCAGCCACGCTGAAAAGCGCCTAACCTTCCCGCAGACCGCCTGGAAGATCCCCAAGGGCATGGACATCAAGCAAGCCGCAGCCGTCCCCATCCCCTTCGGCACCGCGGATGACTGCCTGTTTGAATTTGGCCGCCTCAAGGAAGGCGAAACCGCCCTCATTCAGGCCGGCGCCAGCGCCGTTGGCATCGCCGCCATCCAGCTTGCCAAGCGTGCCGGGGCAACCGTCATCGCCACCGCCTCAAGCAAAGCCAAGCTGGATCGCCTGATGGATCTGGGGCTCGACCACGGCATCAACTATGTCGAGCAGGATCTGGTGGAAGAAGCCAAGAAGCTGACCGGCGGCAAGGGTGTCGATGTGGTCGTGGACCCCGTCGGCGGGCACACATTGCAGCAAAGTATCTACGCGCTTGGCTATCGCGGTCGCGTCTCCACCGTGGGGGATGCAGGCCGCGAGTTCATCAAGTTTGATCTCTCAACCCTGCGCGAAGGCAATCGCTCCATCACCGGCGTCTTCCAGGGCGCCGAGATCTTCACCGAGCGGATGTACAATCTGGTGGCCGGTCACCTTGCCTCCGTTGCCAAAGGCGAGCTGAAAGTCGTGATCGACAGCGAATACGCGCTGAAGGACGCCGCCAAGGCCCATGAACACATTGAGAGCCGCAAGGCTTTCGGCCGCGTACTTCTTATTCCGTAAACGGATCAATACCGGGCTGGCGGCAGACCTGTCAGTCCGGTATCACATCCTTAACGATGCGGCCCTCTTCCAGCGTCACGATGCGATCCGCCAATCCGACAATCGTGGCATCATGAGTGACCATCACAGTCGTGGTGCCACGCTCCTGCCCCAGCCTCTTCAGCATCCCCACCACATCAACACTGGATTTTTTATCCAGCGCCGCCGTCGGCTCATCCGCAAACACCACTGATGGATTAGCAACCAGCGCCCGCGCAATGGCGACGCGCTGCTTTTGCCCGCCGGAAAGGTTCTGCGGCAGATAGTCGGCGCGTGCGCCAAGCCCGAGCAGCGTCAGCAGATGGGTTGAGGCCTCGCGCTGCACCTCACGATCCATGATGCCCTGAACCTCAAGGCCCATGCAGACATTCTGCAGTGCCGTCAGGCTTTCATGCAGATTATGCGCTTGAAAAATGAAGCCGAGCTTGCGGCGGCTTGCCACTTGCAGTGCGGTGCCAGCGCCGTTGAGTTCCTCACCCAGCAGATTAATGCTGCCCGCCTGCACCTCACGCAGACAGCCCATCAGCGTCAGCAGCGTCGTCTTGCCGGAGCCTGATGGTCCCATCATGACCGTCAGCTTGCCGGGCTCGATGTCCATATTGATGTCGAACAGCGCCTGCTTGCGCGCGTCGCCAGTGCCAAACCAGTGATTGAGACCGGTGACGCTTATCGGGGCCTGATCTGCATTGTTCTGCATGTCCGCCCCCTAAAACAAATCGGCAGGGTCGGCCGCAGCAAGCCGCCGTGTTGCAAAGATGCCCGACGCTGCGCACGCAATGACAGTGCCTGCAAACACCCAAATGACCCGCGTCAGCGTCATCGCCACCGGTAGCCCTGTCATGCTCGCAAGGCCGATATAGAGCGTCTGCGCAATGATGTAGCCGGGAATGAACCCAAGCACCGCCAGAATAACCGCTTCTTCCAGAACGATACTGGTGAAGAAACGCTGCTCATACCCCATCGCCTTGAAGGTGGCGTATTCCTTGAGATGGTCGGCCACGTCTGTGGACAGCACCTGATAGACAATGACGAATCCCACCAACACGCCGACAACAACCCCAAAGCCGAAGATGAGACCTGTGGGACGCTCCGTGGTCTGATAAACTTGATCCTCACTGGCTGCCTCGGCCACCGTGCGGATGCGGGTGATATCCGTCGGCAGCACCTGCTTCAAACGCTCAATCACATGTTGCGGGTTCATGCCCTTTTGCACCTTGAGGAATATATGGTTCGGTGCGCCGGATGCGCGATTGTCAAACAACCGCAGGAAGGTCTGGTCCGACACAATGAGGTTCCCGTCCTCGGAAAATCCACTGCCAAGGGTAAACTGCCCCTTCACAGTCAGTGTCTCGTTCCGCATTTCAAACCGCAGCGGGTTTGATGGCCCGAAACCACCAAGAAAATCCGCGCTGACACCACGCGTGCGTTGGTCCAGAAGGGCTGTACCTAACAATTGCAGGTGGGATACATCCGCACCAACTTTGGCCGACAAAAAATTGCCCGCCAGCGGATCGACCCCATAAACCCGAAAACTGATTGTCGTGCCATTGGCCTGCACCCAGTCGGCAACACCGATGTAAAGCGGCATCGCATCCACGATGCCGGGCACCGCAAGCGCCTGAAACATCCGCTGGCGGGGCACATTGCTGCCATCTGTCATCGTGTTGGCATCACTCGCCGAAACCATGATGTCAGCATCAAACAGGCTGTAGCCCGCCACGATATTGGTGTTGAGCGCCCCAAGAATCCCAAGCTGCACGAACACCAGCACATTGGCGAAGGCAACACCGGCGAGCGCCGCCGCCAGCCGCCCCTTGCTGTGGAAGAGTTGCAGCCAGCCAATCGGCATACGGCCAAGAATGCGGGTGAGAAGCTCGACCACCCTCAGTCGCCTGCAGGTTTGGATGTGATCGCCCGCGCCGACTGCTCGTCGCTGGCAATCCGTGCAACCACCTCAAGATTTGTGAAACGCGACGCAATGTCAGACGACGCTGCTTCAAGCGCCACCATGACCTTGACTACCCGCGCATCCGTATTCGCTGCCGGATCATCACCAATGACCGTCTGGCGACCAACCTCAAGGCCGATTTTTACCACCCGGCCATACAGCGGCTGCGACAGCGCAGTGGCGGAAATTTCGACCGGATTTCCGATTTTTACCATGCCGATCTGGGATTGATAGACTTCAATCTCGGCCATCATCCGATCGATGTTACCAAGGTTCAAAATGCCCTCTGCCCCCGGCTTCTCGCCGGGCCGCGCATTGATGTCGAGAACAGTGCCGGCAATCGGGGCTATCACGAAAGCCTTTTGCAGATCGTGCTGAGCGCGCTGAAGATCAGCATGCGCTGCCTCCAGATTGCGGATTGCGACCTGCACATCGGCCTGCACATCCGGTTCAGTATTAGCGTAGCGCGAGACTGTCGCACGCGCCCGCTCAACCTCAGTCTTGGCGCGCGTATAATCCGCCCGCGCGGTATCGAGCGCTGATTTGGTCACCACGCCACGGTCAAACAATGTCTGCTTGCGATCAAATTCAAGGCGCGTGACTTCGGCGCTGGCCTGTGTGGTGGCAAGTGACGCCCGTGCCTCATCAAGGCTTGCCCGCGTCGCGTCGCGTATCTGCACCAGCGATGCCTCGCGCACAGCAACGGTGGCCGTTGCTGACTCAAGGGCGCTTTGCAGCTGGCGGGCATTATCGAGCACCGCCATCGTCTCACCCAGTTCGACCCGGTCACCGTCGCGCACCCGCATTTCGGCGATACGTGCGTCCCCCGCCCCATAAGGTGGCGCGATGACAATGACGTCGCCCTCCGGCAACAGCCGCCCCAGCCCGACGACGCGGTTTGCAGGCGTGAGGTCTTCGTCGGGGTTGGTCGACGCGAATACGGACGGATCAACGGCAACGGCGATCGGCGTATCCGTGCCGCCGCCGGGCTTAAGTCCGGTCAGACTGACAATAGCCTTGAGGCCCGGTGGCTGAAAATAAATCCCGATAACAGCCCCGGTCATCATGACGACCATAATAACCGGCACCAGCAACAGCCACCGGCGTGGCAGGCGGCTTATCTGTGCCAGCAACCCATGCAGGCCACCGGTCGGCGGTGCCTCAGGGCGCGCAACGCGCCGTGGCAAATCGTCTGATTCCGGCAGCTGATCCGACATCCAAATCCCCTAGACAAGTCAGTACGCAAATTATCATACGCTGCTAGAGCGCTCCAATAAACGACACCAGCGTCTTCAAAGTTGAAAGATCGGCAATGCCGTCGACACTTTGGGGGCGCTGGCGGCGCTGAAATGCCGTGACGGCAGCCCGTGTGGTCGCACCATACACACCATCCGGCTCAATGCCGTATCCCGCCAGCGCCAATGCGGTTTGCAGGTCGCGCACGCTGTCGCCCTTGTCGCCCGGCCCGAGCGTCGGCCCGGCAACAATCGGTGCAGGATCGACCCAGACCGCATAGCCGGCATCCGCCAGCCGCGCCCACGGGAACTTCTCTCCCGGATCCGCCTTGCGGCTTGGCGCGATGTCCGAATGACCGACAACGCGGGCGGGCACAATCGGCCAGCGCCCGAATATCTCGGTCATCAGCTCCAGCAAAGACGAAATCTGCGCGTCGGGAAAATCGGGATACCCAAACTCATGCCCCGGATTGGCAAGCTCAATGCCGATGGACAGCGAGTTGATGTCCGTGTCGCCATCCCAAAGGGCAACGCCTGCATGCCACGCGCGCTCGGGCTCGGGCACCAGTGCAAAGGCATGGCCCTGCTCGTCTATGAGGTAATGGGCGGAAACTTTGGCTTCCGGGTCGCACATGCGCTCAAGGGCAGCCTCAGCGCTCTCCATGCCGGTGTAATGCACCACCACCATGTCCGGCGCGCAATTATCCGCCCGGGTATCAAAATTGGGCGACCAGCGGCCTGAAATCTTCATCACATCGTCCTCGCCGCAAATCAGGCCCCGCGCGGCAATCGCTCGGTAAACTGCTCTTCGCGCATGGAAATGATGAGCACGCCGACCAGCGTGATCGCTCCGCCCATCACCATCCGCCAGGTGAGCATATCATCCAGCAGCCAGACACTGAAAGTGACCGTAAAGAGCGGCGCCAGCAGCGTATAGGGTGCCGTCTGCGACACCTCATAGCGCTGCAGCAGCCAGTAAATGCCCGCATGGCCCACAAGGCTGGAGGCAAAGGCCACATAGATGACACCGCCCCATTCCTGCCAGTCGGCACTTTCCATCAGCGCAATCGGGTCGCCGGGCTCCAGAAAGAAGGTGGCCGCCAGCGAACAGGGAAACGCAATGGTCGCGATCCAGGCCTGAAGCTCGAACGTCCCCACGCCTTTGATGCGCCGCTGCAGGATCGTCCCGAACGAGCCGACAATGGCCGAGCACAGAACAAAGATCAGCCCTTCAATGAAGCCGAATACCCGCGGGTCAAAGCTGATGACCATGACCCCGAGAAACGCCAGCGTGATACCCAGCCAGCGCCGCCAGCGCACTTTCTCATCTAGAAAAATCACCGAGAATATCGTCGCGATGGGTACGCCGAGCTGCGAGGCGATGGCAACGACAGATGCGTCCGCAATGGCCAACCCGGCAAAGAAGAAACCGAAACCGACCGGACCAGCGCACAGGGCAATCAACAGCACCGCCCACATCCGTCCCCAGTGAATGGACAGGAATGGCAGCAGCACCAGCGCCACCATGCCAAAGCGCAGCGCCATGAACAGGAACGGGGGGAAATGCTCAAGCGAGCCCTTGCCCGCGACCAGCGCGAAACCCCAGATCAAATTGATCAGCACCATGAAGGCCAGATGCGGCGTCGTCATTGACCTATGCCTCCACCGCGGGTGCACGCGGTTTGCGCAAGGCAATAGCCAGCACACCCGCCAGCGTCATTGCACCACCGATGATAATGCGGGTGGTGAGTTCATCGCCCCACAGGGTAACGCCAAAGACAACACCGAGGACCGGCGCCAGCAAGGTGATGGGAGAGACCAGCGACACTTCATAGCGCTGCAGCAGGTAATACATGCCCACATGGCCAATCAGGCTCGCGCCCACCGCCGTATACAAAACGGCACTCCAGGCAAGCCAGCTTGCATCCAGCATCCGGCCGAACTCCTGCGGCTCGAACATCAGCGTAAGCAGGAACAAAGGCGGCCAGGACAGGATCGCGACCCATGCTTGCAACGTGAAGACGCCGACGCCTGCAAGCTGGCGCATGGTGATTATGCCCACGGCCGCCATGAAGGCTGCAATAATGACCAGCCCCATCCCTTCCAGCGCGTTGAACACCGCCGGATCAAAGCTGATGACCATGACGCCGCCAAAGGCAAAGCCGATGCCAAGCCAGCGCCGCCAGCCGACTGATTCATGCAGCACGAATACGGAGAGCAATGTGGCGAACGGCACATTGAGCTGAACACCGATCGCGACGACCGACACATTGTCTGAAATCTCAAGCGCCGAGAACATGAAGGCAAAATGCGCGGCCCCCATGGTGATCGCCACCACGACGATCCGCTTCATCTGCCCCGGCACAATCTTGAGGAACGGCAATAGCGCCACCGTCAGCAGCGCAAAGCGCGCGCCGGTGAGCATCATCGGCGAGATTTCCTCCACCGCCACCTTGCCGACGACAAAGTTGAACCCCCAAACGAGGCAGACCAGAAAAATGAGGGCAAGATGCGGCGGGGTCATGATGGCAAGCCCTCTAGCACGCCGGAGCCGACCAGCACGACCAACAGTTTCGCAACGCAGTGTTGTCTGCCCACCAAATCAGGTGATTTTCCGCTGCTTCTTGAGTTCGCCCCAGGCGATATTGATGACCGCCAGCTTGTCATTGGCCAGCGCCACAAACTCAGGCGGCACACCGCGCGCCATCAGCCGGTCCGGGTGATTTTCCGTGACCGCCCGCCGATAGGCCTTTTTGAGGTCAGCGTCGGAGGCATCCGGCGTCACCCCCAGCACCAGATAGGGGTCCGCAACCGCCTCGCCGGTATTTGAGGCGCGGATGCGGGCGAACTCGAAATCCGAGAAACCGAAAATCCCGGCGACTTCGTGAAGAAAGGCAATTTCGTCCGCATGCACCACCCCGTCGGCGCGGGCAATATGGAACAGACCGTCCATCAAATCTTCCAGCACGCCCGGGTTATCGCGGAACATGCCGGCAATCTGACGGGCATAGCTGTCAAACCCGGCCACATCCTGCCGCGCCATGTTGAAGACACGTGACACATGGGTCTCATCACCCGGTTCTACGGAAAAAACCTGTGAGAAGGCCTCCACCTCATCCGGCGTCACCACCCCGTCGGCCTTCGCCATCTTGGCGGCCAGCGCGATGACGGCAATGGTGAAGGCAACGCCCGACGCCGCCTCGCCATTGCTGACGACGCTTTTGAGCGTTTCCAGCACGGACTGCGCCGTGCCTGTTATGCGATCCCAGAGACTCATGGGGGCGAGTTTATAGGCACAAATGCACATATGCGACATGGCACACACTGCCGCGCACCCCACATAACAGGCTCGTGATCTCGCCCCCCGCCCCGAAACGCAGTATCAAATCCCTGAAATGACAACACGCAGCATAAATTGGGATTTCTGGATCGACCGCGGCGGCACATTTACGGATGTGGTGGCCCGCGACCCCCAGGGCACGCTGCATACCGCCAAGCTGCTGTCGGAGAACCCGCAAGCCTATGAGGATGCAGCACTCGAAGCGATCCGCCGCTTTCTGGATGTCGCACCGGGCGATGCCATCCCCGCCGACCGCATTGGTGCCGTCAAGATGGGGACGACGGTAGCGACCAATGCGCTGCTGGAGCGCAAAGGCGAGCGCACGCTGTTTGTCACCACCAAAGGCTTCAAGGATGCCTTGCGCATCGGTTATCAGGCCCGCCCGAGCATTTTCAAACTGGCAATCGAACTGCCGGAGCTTCTTTATACTCAGGTGATTGAAGTCGATGAGCGGGTGTCGGCTGACGGCGAGACTCTAACGCCGCTTGATGAACTCGCCGCGCGCCGCGACATGCAGCAGGCCTATGACGCAGGCTTTCGCGCCACCGCCATCTGCCTGATGCACGGCTACCGCTATCAAACGCATGAAAAGACGCTGGCGCGCATCGCCGAAGAGATTGGCTTCACACAGATTTCAACCAGCCACGGCACCAGCCCGCTGATGAAATTCGTCAGCCGTGGCGACACCACCGTTGTCGATGCCTATTTGTCGCCGATCCTGCGCCGCTATGTAGACCGGATCGCCAGCGCACTGGACCGTGACGGCACCAGTTCAGGTATTGGCACGCGGCTGATGTTCATGCAGTCGTCCGGCGGGCTGACCGACGCGGATCTGTTTCAGGGCAAAGACGCGATCCTCTCCGGCCCCGCAGGCGGTGTCGTCGGCGCTGTGGAAACCAGTCACCTTGCTGGACACAACAAGATCATCGGCTTCGACATGGGCGGCACCTCCACCGATGTCTGCCACTATGACGGCACGTTCGAGCGCGCCTTTGAAACCGAGGTCGCAGGCGTGCGGATACGCGCGCCAATGATGCGCATTCACACGGTGGCGGCAGGCGGCGGCTCGATATTGCATTTTGACGGTAGCCGCATGCGCGTTGGCCCGGACAGCGCAGGCGCCGACCCCGGCCCCACCGCTTACCGGCGCGGCGGGCCGTTGACTGTGACCGATGCCAATGTGATGACCGGCAAACTGCTGCCCGATCATTTTCCGGCGATCTTCGGTCCCAATGCAGACGAGCGGCTTGATGCGGATGCGGTTACGCAAAAGTTTGCCGACATGGCGCGCGAGATTGCCGCCGCAACCGGCAGGCAAACACCGCCCGAAGAAATCGCCGAAGGGTTTTTGAAGGTCGCCGTCGAGAACATGGCGCAGGCGATCAAGAAGATTTCCGTGCAACGCGGCTACGACGTCACCAGATATGCGCTGACAAGTTTTGGAGGTGCCGGCGGTCAACATGCCTGCCTCGTTGCTGATGCGCTGGGCATGACAACCTGCCTCATTCATCCCATGTCCGGACTATTATCAGCCTACGGCATGGGGCTTGCTGATATCCGCGCCACCCGCGCCGAAGCTCTGAACCAACCGCTTGATGCATCCGGCTATGCGGCGCTTGAAGCACTGCTGAAACGTCTGGGTGACAACGCCTTTGCCGAAGTGGCGGGGCAAGGCGTGGACGCCGCTCATATTTCGCGCGTGCCGACAGTCCACGCCCGTTATGCGGGCACCGATACGTCGCTGGAAGTCGCCTTCGGCAGCATTGACGACATCACGGCGGCCTTTGACCACGCACACCGCGCCCGCTTCGGGTTTTCGTCCCCGGGACAACAAATCATCATTGAGGCTGCCGCGCAGGAAGCCATTGGCGCAGAGCCCCGCCCAGAAGAAGAAGCCATCGCGGAAGGTGCCGCGGCGGCACCAGCACAGCCATTCGAAACCGCCCGCACATACATGGAAGGCGCATGGCACGAGACGCCGGTGATCCGCCGCACCGATGCACCACCCGGTTCGTATGTAACCGGCCCGGCGATTCTCATCGAACCGCACCAGACCATCGTCATCGAACCGGGCTGGCGCGCTGACGTGACAGCACGCAATCACGTGATCCTGACACGCACCGAGGCCAAAGCCCGCAACACCGCCATCGGCACCAGCGCCGATCCGGTAATGCTTGAAGTGTTCAACAACCTCTTCATGTCGGTTGCCGAGCAGATGGGCTTCACGCTGGAAAAGACATCGCATTCGGTGAACATAAAAGAGCGGCTGGATTTCTCCTGCGCGATCTTTGACGGCAGCGGGCACCTGGTCGCCAACGCGCCGCACATCCCGGTGCATCTGGGGTCCATGGGCGCGACCGTTGAAAGCGTGATCGAGCAACACCCGGACATGGCGCCAGGTGACGTGTTCGTGCTGAACGCGCCTTATAATGGCGGCACGCATCTGCCGGACATTACTGTTGTAACGCCGGTCTTTGATGAATTGGGAAAGGAGCGCCTGTTCTTTACGGCAGCCCGCGGCCATCACGCGGATATCGGCGGCATCGCGCCGGGCTCTATGCCGTCCAACTCAAAGACGGTGGATGACGAGGGCATTCTGATCGACGGCGTGAAGCTTGTGGATCGCGGCAGCTTCCGCGAGCAGGAAATGCGCGCGATCCTCACCGCCGGTCCCCACCCTGCCCGCAACCCGGACCAGAACATCGCCGATTTGCGCGCACAGATAGCCGCCTGCGAAAAAGGCGCGCAGGAATTGCGCAAGATGACAACGCAGTTCGGCCTTGATGCGGTGCGCGCCTATATGGGGCACGTGCAAGACAACGCGGAAGAAGCCGTTCTCCGTGTCATCACAACGCTGAAGCCATCAACCTTTGAGTTGAAGATGGATAATGGCGCGGTCATCAAGCTTGCTATCCACATTGATAAAGACGCCCGCGCTGCGACCATTGATTTCACTGGCACCAGCGCGCAGCTGCACAGCAACTTCAACGCCCCCGATGCTGTTGCCCGCGCCGCCGTGCTTTATGTGTTCCGCTGTCTGGTGGATGACGACATTCCGCTCAATGCGGGTTGCCTTGCACCAATCAATCTGGTGATCCCGGACGGCTGTTTCCTCAAGCCACAACACCCCGCTGCTGTGGTCGCAGGCAATGTGGAAACCAGTCAGGCGGTGACGGATGCATTGTTCGGTGCGCTTGGCGTCATGGCAGCAGCACAAGGCACCATGAACAACCTCACCTTCGGCAATGACGCCTACCAGTATTATGAAACGATTGCCGGCGGTGCCGGAGCAGGCGCAACATTTGACGGTGCCAGTGCCGTCCAGACGCACATGACCAATTCGCGGCTTACAGACCCCGAAGTGCTGGAGAGCCGCTTTCCGGTGTTGCTGCGGCGATTCGATATCCGGCAAGGCTCCGGCGGCAGCGGTACACACACAGGCGGCGACGGCGTGATTCGCGAAATCACGTTCCGGGCACCGATGTCCGTGTCGATCCTTTCAGGCCGGCGCACCACCCAGCCCTTCGGTCTTTCCGGCGGTGGAAACGCAAGGGCCGGTGCCAATATTGTTCAGCGCGCGGACGGCTCCACTGAAAATCTTCCCGCCTGCGCTCGCGTTGAGATGGCGGCTGGCGATACCATCCAGATCAGCACACCCGGCGGCGGCGGCTTTGGGGGAACTGAAAGGGACTAACACATGGCGATGATCGTAATCACGGGCGCCAATCGTGGCATCGGGCTTGAGCTTGCAACACAAT
Organism: uncultured Parvibaculaceae bacterium; assembly: GCA_964511745.1. GTDB lineage: Bacteria > Pseudomonadota > Alphaproteobacteria > CGMCC-115125 > CGMCC-115125 > Pyruvatibacter. The sequence continues at coordinate 300,539 of CAZEHX010000002.1, read as the reverse complement.
ATGCGGCCAACGGCGACAGCGTCGTTGCCGGGTGCAGAAACCCCGGCACAGCAGATGCACTCAACAAGCTTGCAGTTTCTGCTGATCTGCGTGTGGTTCAGCTCGATGTTAGCGACGCCGCATCCATCGCTGGATTCGCCGCCGCCCTGTCAGGAAAGTTTGTTGACGTGCTGATCAACAATGCCGGTGTCATGGGCGGCAATCAGAGTTTCAACGACATGGACTATGATGCATGGGCCCATGCCTTTGCCGTGAACACGCAAGGGCCTTTGCGGGTGACCGAAGCGGTGGCCCTGAACATGAAAGAAGGCAGCAAGGTCATCACGATTTCCAGCCAGATGGGATCAATGGCTCGCAACTCCGCCGGTGCATATGCCTATCGCAGCACCAAAGCCGCAGTGAACAAGGTCGTTCAACTGATGGCCCTCGACCTGAAACCCAGAATTATCACCTGCATCGCCATGCATCCGGGGTGGGTGCAAACCGATATGGGCGGCAGCGGCGCAGACATTACGCCCAGCGAAAGCGCCTCCGGCATCCGCAAGGTGATTGAGGGGCTCGCACTTGAGCAAACAGGCAGCTTCATAAAATGGAATGGCGAAGCGCACGACTGGTAGGCCGCGATAGCCGGGCCAGCGGGGCACACTTGCCAACATTTCGCACCTGCACTTTAACGGTGCGGTGCAGCGACGAATCCGGCTTCCCAAGCGCACTGGGTGCTGTCAGGGTCTGAGTCCCAACGAGGCAGATGCGGGGAGGCCCTAATGACTGCACGCGCTTCGAGACATGCGTCCCAACACGCGGCAATCTGGTTGTTCACCAGTGCAAGTTTTGCGTTTGTCGGTGCCGTAGTGTTCGGACTTATCTGACACACACATTCTTCAAACCGGCAGGTCCGCTCGTTGCACTTACGCAGCGAGCGGCTTGTCCGGGCGCAGGCCAAGAATATGGCATAGCGCGTAGGCAGTTTCCGCCCGGTTGAGGGTGTAGATGTGGAACTGCCGCATCCCCTGATCCGCCAGCTTCTGCACCTGTTCCGCCGCCACTGCGAGTGCCACCAGGCGGCGCGTCTCCGGGTCATCATCCAGACCTTCAAACCGCTCGCGGAACCAGTCCGGCACACTGGTGCCGGTTGCCTCTGACATACGCAGATAACCCGCAACATTTCCCACCGGCATGATGCCCGGCACGATCGGGATCTCGATGCCCGCACCGCGCGCGCGGTCCACATAGCGCAGGAACACATCCGGCTCGATGAAGAACTGGCTGATGGCGCGCGTTGCACCGCCGTCGATCTTGGCTTTCAGCAAATCAAGATCGGCATCGAAGGATGCACTTTCGGGATGCTTCTCCGGATAGCAGCCAACAGAAATCTCAAACGGCGCGATCTTGGAAATGCCCGCCGCAAGCTCTGCCGCATTGGCATAGCCGCCCTCAAACGGCGTGTACTTCTCGCCAATGCCGGACGGCGGATCACCGCGCAGCGCCACAATGTGACGTACGCCCGCTTCCCAGTAATCCCGGATCACCTCATCGATCTCTTCGCGGGTGGCATCCACACAGGTGAGATGCGCTGCCGGCTTAAGATCCGTCTCATCGATAATGCGCTTGACGGTGGCGTGCGTGCGCTCACGCGTCGAGCCGCCGGCCCCATAGGTGACGGACACAAAGCGCGGATGCAGCGGCTCAAGTTTCTTGATCGACTGCCACAGCGTCTCTTCCATCTTTTCCGTCTTGGGCGGAAAGAATTCGAATGAGACTTCGATATCCGTACCGCCAGCGTCCGCGCCGCCGTTTGTCTCCGTCGCCATCAAACGCTCTCCTTCTGTTTACCTGTCAATTTGGTATCCGGCTGCCTGTGGGCACTGCGCGGCAGACCGGCACCGGGTGCCATGGCCGCAAGCCAGATTGATACTGTGAGTTGCGCATTCTCGTCGGTGCCATGCTCAATCTTTGGCGGCAGATCGCGCACCGCTGCCATTTCAAGCCCTGCCCCACTAACGAAATCTGCCATCTCGGACCGCGGAAAGCCAAGCCGCCGATGCGCGTGACTGTCGCGTAGGGATTCGACGTCATGCGGTGCAAAATCAACAATCAAAAGCCGTCCACCCGGCTTCAGCAGCCGTGCTGCCTCCTGCACCGCCGCGCGTGGATCATCCAGGTAATGCAGCACCTGATGGATCACCACCACATCGGCTGACGCCGCAGGCTCCGGCAGCGACAGAATATCTCCATAGCGCACATGGCAATGGGTCAGCCCTTTGCGCTCCAGATTGGCGCGCGCCACATTCAACATGTCATGGCTGATGTCGTAGCCAACGGCGGTGTCGGCGATGCCCGCCAGCAGTTCCAGCATCTGCGCCGTGCCAGTGCCAAGGTCGATGAGAACAGGCACCTGCTCTTTGCCCATCATTTCGGTAATTGCCGCTTCAACCTGCAGCTCTGGCACATAGAGCGCCCGCACCTGACCCCATTGCGCGGCATTGGCGCGGAAATACGCGGCCGCCTGCTCCGCCCGCTCGGCACGCACATCCGCCAGACGTTCGCGATCACGCATGACGACAGGATCATCGGCAGGCAGAAAATCCAGCAGCGTATGCGCCAGCCGGCCAAAGGCGCCGCGCGTCTCCAGCCGGTAGAAGACCCAGCTCCCCTCGCGGAACCGCGTGATCAGCCCGGCATCCGACAACAGCTTGAGGTGGCGGCTCACTCTAGGCTGGCTTTGTCGCAGCACATGGGTGATTTCAGAGACGGAGAGTTCGCTCTCGCCCAGAATCGCAAGCAGCCGCAGGCGGGTCGTCTCACCGGCGGCGCGCAATACCTGCAACAGGGTTTCCATCACCAACTCCAAAACCGCAACGCCACCCGAGGCGGCATCCGCGCGGGCCAACACCAAATCCAATATAAAGATATGTGCATGTCCAAAGCCAGCGCCAAATATCACACGGCTCTGAAAGGCGGAGGATTTTGCAATCCTATGCAAATACGCCTGTTTTTAAGGCAGTTATGCCGCCCAGGCGTGACCCGAAAGCGACATTTGCGCCACAAATCCACATGGTTACTAAAGGCCCTAACATCGTTTATGGCGAGCTTGGCCTGCCTGTGATAGCTAAGAATCGTCGCAGTTTTTTGCGGCGAGCCTCAATTTGTCAAAGGGCCGGTCGGCAGCCCGGCATGGCGAAAAGGTCTGATGCATCAATCCCCAGGATCAGGTGCTGCGGGCAACTAGCCTATCGAACCCTATGACAAGACGCCTCGCGTGCGTATTGATGGCCTCAATCGGCAATTTGGGCAGCTTTTCCCCAAAAAACCGCCCAAAGAGGCCCCCGCGTACACGATTGCGTAATCGGGCTTGCTGCAAGATTGCGCAAATGGCGCGGGTACCCAAATATACCGTGCAACCTGGAGGCGGATCGGCGTGACGTTTGAAGTGGACAATCAATTTTTCGGCGCAAGCACGCGCGGACTGGCCTTGGGCCTTGTCGCAGCGATGACCATGACGCTTGGCGCCTGCGCAACCCGGCCTGACCCCGGTGATCAGGCTGCTGTTGCCGGTTATGAAGAAGCCAATGACCCGATTGAGCCGCTAAACCGCTACTTCTTCGCCGTGAACGACCAGTTGCTCGACGGGTTGATCCTGAAGCCCGCCGCTCAGGGCTATGACACGGTGTTGCCCGGCTTCGCCAAGGATTCAGTCCGCCACTTCCTCGACAATCTGCGCACACCGGTCATTCTGGTGAATGATATGCTGCAGGGCGAATGGAACCGCGCGGGCACGACAATTACCCGCTTCGGCATCAACACAACCGCCGGCGTCGGCGGGTTGCTCGACCCGGCCACCGGCTGGGGCTATGAGCGCCACGGCGAAGACTTCGGCCAGTCACTGGCTGTCTGGGGCACCGGCGAAGGTCCCTATCTCTTCCTGCCGCTGCTCGGCCCCGCCCCACCCCGCGACCTTGCGGGTTTCGTGGTTGATCAGGCTTTTGATCCGCTGACCTATGTGTTCTGGAACCGCGACAGCATCATTCCGCCGGCACGGTTTGTGGTCAACGGCCTCGACCTGCGCGCCCGCAATCTGGGCACGCTCGATGAAATTGAGCGCACCTCGGTGGATTACTATGCAGCCCTGCGCAGCCTCTACCGCCAGAGCCGCGAAAACGAAATTGCCAACGGCAAGATCGACCCAGACCGCCTGCCTGATATTTCCGATATCGATTACGAATACGATTATGACGCGGAAGAATCCGGCACCGATGCGGGCAATGATGCCATTGAGACACAACCTGCTCCCGCAAGCGGCTCAAACGTAGGCATTTAAACCAACGCTCTTGCACTTGGCGGGCTGGCTTTGCCATGGTTCTTGACGGTTTTGCCCTGTGTGGGCCAGCTATGTCGACCGCGCGTCATGTGATGTTCACACACGGACCGACTAATCTATGTCATTCCGCAACCTGCTTTTCTGAGGATGCGCTCCAATGTCTCTGACAGCCTGCTCAACAAATGCCGCCCGCCGCGTGCGCAAACCATCCAAACTCTGGCACGTGATGCTGGCACTCCCGCTTTTGGCGCTGGCGATTGCAGTCGCCACCCCCGCCCCGGCTCATGCCGAGGCAGACCCGCGCGCCTATGTGGCCACTCTGGGCGAAGAAGCCATCGGTGTTCTGGGCGACAAGAGCCTGACCCAGGACCAGATGGAATCCAAGTTCCGCAGCCTGCTGCTGGACGCGCTCGACATCCGCCGCGTCGGCCTGTTCGCACTTGGGCAATATGCCCGCCTGCCGACAGCCGAGCAGAAAGAAGCCTATTTCGACCTGCTGGGCGACTTCATCGTTGAAGTCTATCTGGGGCGCCTCACGGGCTACTCGAATGAACAGTTCGTGGTCACAGGCAGCCAGGAAAAAGGCAAAAAGGGCCGCGAGGTCATCGTCGCCAGCCAAATCAGGTTTGCCGACGGCCGCGAACCGCTGAAGGTCGAATGGTGGCTCATCCGCGGCAAAGAAGGTGACCTTCGCGTGTTCGACGTGAACGTGGCCGGCATCTGGATGGCTCAGGAGCAACGCGGCACCTTCACCTCCCATATCCGCAACAATGGCGGCAAGTTTGATTCCCTGCTCGACCATCTGCGGCATCAGGCAGGTCAGGCGTCCTCCGGCCAGAACACCGCCGACGCCGGTTAGCCGGCGCTGCCACCTCCAATAAAAAAGGCCGGCTGCCCCCTTGTAGGGCAACCGGCCTTTTTACTGCGGTCGATAATCAGGCCCGCGCAAATCGCTTGTACTTGATGCGCGTCGGCACGGCTGCCTGCTCGCCCAGACGGCGTTTGCGGTCTTCCTCATAGTCGTCGTAATTGCCCTCGAACCATTCCACATGACTGTCGCCTTCAAACGCCAGGATATGGGTGGCGATACGGTCAAGGAACCAGCGGTCATGGCTGATGACAATGGCGCAACCGGCAAAGTTCGCCAGTGCATCTTCAAGCGCCCGCAACGTGTCCACGTCGAGATCATTGGTCGGCTCATCGAGCAGCAGCAGGTTGGCACCCGACTTCAGCATCTTGGCCAGATGCACGCGGTTGCGCTCACCACCGGACAATACACCGACCTTGCGCTGCTGGTCGCCGCCCTTGAAGTTGAACGCACCCACATAGGCGCGTGAGTTCATTTCGCGGGCACCAAGCTGCACAATGTCCAGCCCGCCCGAGATTTCCTCCCACACATTCTTGTCGGGATCCAGCGTATCGCGGCTCTGATCCACATAGCCCATGACGACCGTTTCACCCACATTGAGCTCACCATCGTCAGGCTTGTCCTGCCCCGTCAGCATACGGAACAATGTCGTCTTGCCCGCACCGTTGGGGCCAATGACGCCCACAATGCCACCCGGCGGCAGCGTGAAGTTCAGATCATCAATCAGCAGCCGGTCACCGAAGCCTTTGGAGAGATGCTTGGCCTCAACCACATTGCCGCCCAGACGCGGGCCAGCCGGAATGACAATCTGGCCCTTCTTTTCCTGATCGCGCGTATCGGCATTGAGCAATTCGTCATAGGCCTGAATACGCGCCTTGGACTTGGCTTGCCGTGCTTTCTGGCTCGACCGCACCCACTCCACTTCGCGGGCCAGCGTGCGCTGGCGGGCCACGTCTTCGCGGGCTTCATGCATCAGCCGCTTCTGCTTCTGCTCCAGCCATGAGGAGTAATTGCCCTCATAGGGAATGCCGTTGCCGCGGTCGATTTCCAGAATCCAGCCGGTGATGTTGTCGAGGAAATAGCGGTCATGGGTCACGAGCACCACGGTGCCCGCATATTCCTTGAGATAGTTCTCAAGCCACGCCACCGACTCTGCATCAAGATGGTTGGTCGGTTCATCGAGCAGCAACAGGTCCGGCTTGTCGAGCAGCAGCTTGCACAGCGCCACCCGGCGGCGCTCACCACCTGAGAGCTTTGTCACGTCCGCGTCGGACTCGGGGCACCGCAGCGCTTCCATCGCCATATCGACCTGCGCATCCAGGTCCCACAGGTTCTGCGCGTCGATCTCATCCTGCAGCGACGACATCTCTTCCGCTGTTTCTTCGGAATAGTTCATGGCGAGTTCGTTGTAGCGCTCAAGCTTGGCAGTCTGCTCAGCCACGCCGATCATCACGTTCTCACGGACATTCTTGGTCGCGTCCAGCTCAGGCTCCTGCTGGAGGTAGCCCACCCGCACGCCTTCCGCTGCCCATGCCTCGCCCTGATATTCCTTGTCAGTACCCGCCATGATGCGCAGCAGTGTGGATTTACCGGCACCATTGAGACCGACAACGCCGATTTTAACGCCGGGCAGGAATGACAGCCGGACATTATTAAGAACCTGCTTGCCGCCGGGATAGGTCTTGGAAAGACCATCCATCACATAAACATACTGATAGGCCGCCATCGCGTTCATAACCCTTTCAGGGGAAATCGAAGGACGCCGTCCAGCCTGCCATCTGCGGGCAGGCTCACCGCGCTGCGATGCGGGGCGCGTCCTGTTACTTGGAATTGAGGGGCTTTCTATCCGAACGGGCGCCCGCCTTCAATCATTAGGGAGACCCGTCTTCAGGCATTCTGGGAACCCGAAGGGCATAAATGGGTTCTTACACCGAGCTTCAGCGGCACACGCCGTCAAAAATAATCAAATGCGCGAAGGAACATACGATGGAATATGGAATTCTCGGCCTGCTTTGGACCATTCTTGTCATCTGGGCCCTCGTCCGCATCGTTCAGTCTGGCGCCAGCCCGGTCGCCAAGATCATCTGGGCGTTGGTTGTCATCGCTTTCCCGGTGATCGGCATCATTGCCTGGCTGGTGGCAGGGCCCCGCTAAAAGCTGGCCCAACACGTCCTACCGGGCGGCTTGTCCCAGATGACCGGCCGCCCGGGGTGGGCACTTAAGCACCCAGATGGGTGCGGAGAAACGCTGCTTCGCGCGCCACGACGTCCGCGAATAATGGCGGCACATAGACCTCAAAATGACCCGCATCGAATTCAGCCACTTCCGCGTCAGGCATAAGCGCCGCCGCGCCTCGGGCCAGATCCGGCGGTGTTGTTTCGTCTTTCGTGCCCACCACGATCAGCGCCGGGCATGAAACCTGCGGCGCAACCTCCCGCGGCTGATAGCCCGCAAGACCCATGAGCGCTCGGGCCGGGACCCGGTTGTTCCACTGCGATGCGTCGTCGACAATATCCAGAAATGCCATCGCTTCAGGCGCTGCCATGCAGGCAAAGCTGCCCGGCTTACCAACGATCGGCACCGTCACCGCCCCACCAAACAGCGATGCCACCTTGTCAGCCAGAATACTGCCGACGGCCTTGAAGGTGTTGAGCGGTGACAGCTTCACTTCAATGCCCCCCACATATGGCACCTGCGCGACAATTGCGGTGATGTCTTTGTCCTCAGCTGCAAGCGTGATGACATGGCCGCCGGAGAAGGAAGTCCCCCACAGGGCGATGCGCGACCCATCCACCTGCGGCAAGGTGCGGGCATAAGCAACCGCCGCCCGCCAGTCGTCCACATGCCGGTCAGGGTCCACCAGAAACCGTGGGGTGCCGTCGCTGTCGCCAAAATTGCGGTAGTCAAACAGCAGCACCGCCATGCCCTGCGCGGCGAAGACTTCGGCAAAGGCCGGCAGCCGGAATGTGCGCTCAGCGGAGAACCCATGCGCCATCACCACGACCGGTGGGTTTGAGACCTCGTCGGGCAGATACAACCAGCCCCGGCAAGTAAGCCCGTCACTCTGAAAAGAGATATCCTGCCGCTGGTGCGTCATGCTGGTGCTTCCTACATAGGTTATTGAATGTTTTACGAAGCATAGCCGCGCCTAACCGCAAACCCAAAGGACCCACCAATGCTCGACTTCCAAGTTTCAGGATTTTTCGGCCTTATCTGGTTCATCGTCATTCTCTGGGCCATCATCAAGACCGCCCAGTCAAATGCAGGCGCACTCTCCAAAGCCATCTGGATCGCCGTACTGCTATTCCTGCCGCTGATCGGTCTGATCGCCTGGCTGCTGTTTGGGCCGAAAGGCTAACCTTCCAGGTAATTGGATGTGGTTGTCGGGGCGACGACATAAGCCGCCCACCCTGACCTCCCCCAATCGAAAGACAGGATCGACACGATGCATACCGACACACAGGGCAACACCCTTAATGGCGCCACTGCAGAGGCCGCCGCCCATTTCATCAACGCCATAGATGCCTTCAACCGCTATGCGGGCGACCCGGTTGGTGAGGTTGATTCTGCCATCGCGCTGGCACCGGATTTCGCCATGGCGCATATCCTCAAGGCGCATTTGTATGCAACGGCCACCGAGCCTGAAGCGACAGCAGCCGTCGTCGACATGCTCGCCCATTTGAAGACCATGAAGCTCGACGAGCGCGAAGCCAGCCATGCCACTGCCATTGCCCATGTGGTTGATGGCAACTGGACGAAAGCTGCAACCACGCTTGATCATCACAACATGAAATGGCCGCATGACATCGTGGCATTGCAGGCAGGCCATCTTATCGACTTCTTCCGCGGCAATGCCCGCAACCTGCGCGACCGTATTGCCCGCACCCTGCCCTTGTGGCCGCAGGACATGCCGGGCCGCTCCTTCGTGCTGGGCATGCAATCTTTTGGTCTGGAAGAATCCGGCAACTACGCACGCGCAGAAGCGTGCGGACGCGAAGCTTTAGCGCTCAACCCCGCTGACTCATGGGCGCATCACGCGGTTGCTCATGTAATGGAAATGCAGGGCCGCGCCGAAGATGGCATCGGCTGGATGATTGCCCGCGAACCGCACTGGGCGAATGACGGCAATTTCTTCCAGATCCACAACTGGTGGCACCGGGCGCTGTTTCACCTGGACCTGCAGCGAAACGACAAGGCTCTGGCATTGTATGATGATGCGGTGCGCGCTGAACAAAGCCCGATCGCCGTTGATCTGGTCGATGCCTCAGCCCTGCTGTGGCGGTTTGAACTGATCGGCATCGACACCGGCAACCGCTGGACCGAAGTCGCCGACGCCTGGCAGACCCACGCGGATTCAAAGCTCTACGCCTTCAACGACCTGCATGCGGCAATGGCGTATCTGGGTGCCGGTCATATGGCGGATGTGGACAGGTTGCTGGAGGGTTTCAAAGCCAACAGCACCGCTGCCTCGGAAACTGGACAATGGGCACGCACCTATGGTGTCCCGCTGATTGAAGGCTTCAAGGCGTTTTGGACCGGCGACCATGCAACCGCCGTCGAAAAGCTGCACGGCGCACGCTACATCGCAAATGCCTTTGGCGGCAGCCATGCCCAGCGTGATGTGATCGACTGGACGCTGATGGCAGCAGCTCTGCGCGGCAACATGCGTGACGCCGCACAGGGGCTCGCCAATGAGCGCGTGGCGCAAAAGCCTTTGAGCCCGATGTCACGTGGCTATCTTGCCCGGGCCAAGGCCCTTAGCGCCTAGACGCGCACTACTCGCTCTGGAGAAATTCCGGCGTCAGATCCGTAAACCCCTGATCCGGCGCGATGCCCCCCGACTGGCGCGCATACCAGATGGCAACCAGAAGGCTGAGCAACAACACGAACCAGCTCACTGCATTTATGTAGCGGGCCGGTCGTGAAGCCTGCTTCTGCGCCCAGGTACGCGGGCCGATACCCTTGAGCACGAATACAAGCTGCGCCACCAGATTGACGCAGACGATATTGACCGCAAGCAGCAACCCGGCACTGGCCGCAGCTGCCATATTGCCGGCACCAAGCATGATGCCGAGGGTCGCGGCAGGCGGCAAAAGCGCCACGGCAACCATCACCCCCACCAAAGTGGCAGAGAGCCCGGTGGTCAGCGACAGCACGGCAGCAGCACCCGCAGCAAGTGCCAGCGCCACACTTTCAAATCCGACAACCGTGCGGCTGACAAGCTCTGGCGAATCCAGCGGCCCCGTCCACAGGGCACCCACGACATAAGCCAGCGCCAGCGAGATGGAGACACCCAGCACATTGGTGCCAAACGACCGAACCATCAACGTGCGGTCACCAAGTGCTGTGCCGAATGCAAAAGCCAGATTGGGGCCGAGCAGCGGCGCGATCACCATGGCACCGATCACCACCGCCACATTGTCCGTCAACAGACCGATTGCAGCCGTGATGGTGGAGAGCACCGTCAAAATGATAAAATTGAGGTCCAGGCGCGCACCGCGATTGACCTCGGTAAAAATGGCTTCGCGGCTGACGGTGATGGAGGCAAAGGAAAACTTGCGCGGCTCCTCATCCGCCACCGACTTGACCGATGGTCCCGGCCCCGGAACGCTGGCCTGAATAGGCAGCACCACGGCGCGCCAATCTGCCTGTGCGCCCATGGCTGCCTGAATCGCATCCAGCAAATCCTGCACCCGCTTGGTGGAGATCACCATGCGCACAAGGCAGCGGTTCGCCTCGCCATGCTCATCCGCAAAAACATCCAGCGCGCCCTGCTGCTCGCCCAACGCCACCAGCGTATCCACATGCCCGTGATCGGCCGTTACTTCGACAAGCTGCAGTGCCATTTTGGCTCCTGGGTGATGGGCGGCCACAAGCAGAAATGGTGGGCCGGGCAGGACTTGAACCTGCGACCAATCCGTTATGAGCGGACCGCTCTAACCAGCTGAGCTACCGGCCCCACCGCGTGCGGCGGGCCATATGGATGCACCGCACTGACAGCGCCTATAGCAGATGACGGCACCTGCGTGAAACCGTCATGATTAATCGGCATTTTCAGCCGTATTATAGCCCTTATCAGGCACGATGGTGCGACTCACGAGCGCCGGTGCCCGGCCCACAATCAAACCAAGGAGGCCCGCCCATGCGCGCCCGTCTGATAGCCTTTCCCGCAATCGCCGCCGCCCTGCTGATGGCCCTGCCCGCAGCCCATGCGCAGACCGCCGAGCAAAAGCGCACTATCACCGTCGAGGGCGAAGGCAGCGTCAGCGCCAAGCCGGACACCGCCAGCGTCAATGCAGGCGTTGTGGCAGAAGCCAAGACCGCCCGCGAAGCCCTGAGCGCCAACACCAAGAACATGAAAACCGTGTTTGATGCCCTCAAGGGCGCAGGCATCTCAGAGGACGACATCCGCACATCGGGCTTTTCGGTGAACCCGGTCTATTCGCGTTCCGAACGCAAGCCCGACGGCACGCAGGATGATCCCAAAATCACAGGCTACCGTGCCTCCAACAATGTGAGCGTCATCATCCGTGACCTCGCCAAGGTCGGCGCAGTGCTTGATGAAGTTGTGTCGTCCGGCGCCAACAGCGTCAACGGCGTCTCCTTCTTCATCGACAACCCGCAGTCCCTGATGGACGACGCCCGCCGCAAGGCCGTTGAAGACGCCCTGCGCCGCGCCACCATTCTGGCCGGCACCGCAGGTGCCAATCTCGGGCCCGTCATGACGATTTCCGAAAACGGCGGCTATCGCCCGCAGCCGATGATGATGCGCTCCATGGCCATGGAAGATGCCGGTGGCTCCGTGCCGGTTGCTCCAGGCACGCAGGAAATCACCACCAGCGTCAATCTGGTGATTGGACTAGAATAGACATTTCCGACACGACACGAACACTTTCGAACCGGTCCGCCAACAGCTGGCGGACCGGTTTTCTTTTTGAGGGTGATGACGCCAAATACTAGATAGCGCTTTCACTATCTGATCGCAGTGAATCCAGACGCGTCATCGCGTCCTCATATGCAACAGCAAATCCTTCCAGCAAGACGCTTCCAGTGTGCTCATCGTAACTTGGCCATCGCCAGTAGCGCATTTTTATTACACTGCCGGACTTCATTTGATTGAGAACTTGATCAAAGGTTTTCTGCGGGAAATCACCTGATTTCCACGACACACCTTTATTGTGATCCACCCGCACATCCATGCTTGTTCCTGGGTAGTGGTCAAATCCGAATGTTATGAGCTTACTGCCACTACTTAGTAGAATAACTGCGAGACCGCCTTTTTGTATTTTACAAGTATGAGAATCATCAAACTCATCTGTTTCACAAGTTACTCGCCAATGCCCGGCGGCATATGCTGATCCACCTGAAAGGTTTGCCAACACGCATACTGCAATCAGTAGTGAAAATGCGACTAAGAATGGACTTCGCATCGAACCTCCCCTTGAAAAATTCGACATTTTAGAAAGTAGGTTGCTCGGAAGAGTAGCCTTCACCAAATGTTTGTATCACAGACCTTTTGGCTGCTCGCGCTAATTTGACCCTGCCCAATCCTCGGCCCACATGTGAAGCGGCAGAAGGCCTTTCAGCAACTCATCACCCTTGGGGGTCAGGCTATAGCCCTGATCTCCAAGGGTGACGATGCGGGCGCTGCGAAGCTCCTTCAGCCGCGCATTGAGCGTCGAGGGGTTGAGCCCGGCGGCCTCCTGCAAAGCGCGAAACGTCAGCGCCTCGTCCCGCAACTCCCATATCAATCGCAACGCGCCGCGCCTGCCCAACAGGTCGAGCAGCGCCATGATCGGCCGCCCGGTATGCGAGCCGCGCACCGGCATGCCGGGGGTCGGACGGGTTTTATCTGCCGGGGCCACAGAAACTCCTTGCAATCAGATTGGGCGCTATTATTTTCATAGCACGCTACAAAATACGTAGCACCCTAACATGGAGTATTCCGATGGCTCAACGCATTGCGCCGATTGACGCGCCCTATCCCGCCGACATCGACAAGACCCTGACGAAAATCATGCCCGACGGCGTGCCGCCTTTGACCCTGTTCACGACGCTCGCCCGCAATCCGCGTGTGTTTGCGAAAATGATGGCTGGAGGTTTGCTGGACAAAGGCACGCTCACTTTGCGTGAGCGTGAAATAATGATCGACCGCACCACCGCGCGTTGCGGCGCTGAATATGAGTGGGGCGTGCACATGACGTTTTTTGGCGAGCGGGTGGAGATTACGCCTGCACAATCAAAATCCATCACCCACGGCAATGCCGACGACACCTGCTGGACTGACCGGGGTGACAGGTTGATCCTGAAACTCGCGGACAGCCTGCACAACACCAGCACTGTCGATGACGCGCTGTGGCAGGACTTGTCAGCACAGTTCAGCGACGAGCAGCTGATCGAATTGATCGTGCTGGCAGGCTACTACCACACGATCTCGTTTTGCTGCCGGGCGTTCAACCTGGACATGGAAGCGTTCGGCGCACGGTTTGAAGCGGCGTAACCGGGCTTTAGTCGGTCAGAACCGTTTCGGCGGTCCAGCTGATTTCAACTGATTCCACATCTGTCTCTGGCTTATGGAGCGGGATCAGCTCGGCCACCCAGCATTCCTGCATATAGGGCAGATGTCCGGCACACCGCGCCTTGAGTTCGGCCAGCACAGCCTCACGCGTCGGCGACCCACAGGTGACGGTGGTGAAATGCACTTCCGTCACCATCACCCCCATGACACCGGCCCAGCCGCCGCCCTCGCACGCGGCCAGAACATAGCAGTCATCAACACTGCCGCTGCTGACACCGCAGGCCTTCACCGCACAGTCAACGGCCTTGACCGCCGTCGCGGCACGGCAGGATTCAAACGCTGCCTCCGGCGCATAGGCAGCTGCGTAGGCAGGTTTGATATCAGCGTCATCCGCTGCGGCAGCAACCGAAACGGCACCACCCGACAAAATCACACTGAAAGCTAAAAGCTGAAAAAGACGGCCCATGCGACGTCCTCCCTGGGAGGTGGAGACAATGTGTCAGGCCGCAGTTTGAACCTCATTGCCGTCGCCAAGCAACACCACGGCAGGCGCATAATTGCGCGCCTCATCCGCTTCAATCTGGCAATAGGCGGCGATGATGACCTTGTCGCCAACGCACACCTTGCGGGCGGCCGCACCGTTGAGGGCAATCACCTTGGAGCCGCGCGCACCTTCAATGATGTAGGTGGTGAAGCGTTCGCCATTGTCGATATTGTAGATATCGACCTGCTCATTGGGATACAGACCAGCCAGATCCATCAAGTCACGATCAATGGCAATCGAGCCTTCATAGTTCAGGTCGGCCCCTGTGACGGTGGCCCGATGCAGTTTGGCCTTCAACATGGTCAGCAGCATGGTACGCGCTCCGCAGCACTGATCTCGCAGATGCGAGAAGATGGCGGGGTTTTACATGGGGTCCCGACCCAAGTCCACATGCGCAGCTGCATGACGGGTCGGCACAGAAGCCCGAAACTCCGCCTTTTTTTATCCGCAATTGCAACCACAAGTATGGGTGAGCGTTTGCCATGTAATGGTAAACGGGTGATTCTATGCACGCCATGCGGCTGCGTAGCCTTCCAAAAAAAAGGGGAGCCATCATGCAGGACGGCATTTTTGCCTGGGCTGAAGCCGTTGAGGCTGCAACCCGCGATGTTTTGACCGCAGTGATCGCCTACGTACCCCAGCTTGCAGGCGCCCTTTTGCTGCTGCTGGTCGGCTGGCTGGCAGCGCGCTTTACACGGCTTGTTCTGGTCCGTGGTGGCGGCTCTGTTGCCTCGGCTGCCGGACGCATTCTGCCGCGCAATACAGCGCACCGGCTGATGCCCTCCCCCAATGCCCTCTCAATTCTTGGCCAGATCGGTTTCTGGGCGGTGCTGCTGTTGTTTGTGGCCGCAGCGTCGGAAGCGGCCGACT
This sequence comes from uncultured Parvibaculaceae bacterium, assembly GCA_964511745.1. Taxonomy (GTDB): domain Bacteria; phylum Pseudomonadota; class Alphaproteobacteria; order CGMCC-115125; family CGMCC-115125; genus Pyruvatibacter. The sequence continues at coordinate 285,421 of CAZEHX010000002.1, read as the reverse complement.
TGCCGCTGCTGTCCGCCTGGCTCGACCAGTTGGTTGCCTTCATGCCGCGCGCAATGGCAGCCGCCATCATCGTGCTGGTGGGCTATATCCTCTCAGGCCTTGCCCGCGATGCGGTGACCGCACCGCTCGCCGCCGCCGGACTGGCGCAGGCAAGCTTTGTGGGCATGGCCGCGCAGGCCACAGTGCTTGCCACCAGCATCATCATCGGCGTGTCGCAAATCGGCGTCGATGTCACCTTCCTCACCATCATTACCGCCATTGCGCTTGGGTCCGTGCTGGTCTCCTTCGCCATCGCCTTCGCATTGGGTGCGCAAGACCTCGTGGCCAACCTCATCGGCATCCAGCAGATGCGCAGCCGCTTCATTGCCGGTCAGAGCGTCCGGCTTGATGGCATTGAAGGTGAAATACTTGAGTTCACGCCAGCCGCCGTGGTGATTGATACCCACGATGGCACCCTCACCATCCCCGGCCAGAAATACAGCGCCACCAGCACGCTGCTCCTGCCGCCACGCGGGCCGAGCGATGCGTCAGTTGGTGGAGACGCATCATGAACACCAACCCGTCAATCGCGTTCAACTTTGCCGACCGGCACCCCGCCGCAGCCGCCCGCGTGCTGGAGCGGTTGCCGATCGAAGACATCACGCATTTTTTCAATGGTCTGAGCGCCAACCGCACAGCACCCATTCTTGCTGAAATGCCCGTGGCGATTGCGGCTGCGGCCCTGAGCAGCATGACGGCGGACCACGCCGCCGCCATTGTGCGCGGCGTGCCATTCCAGTCCGCCGTCCGCCTGCTGCGGCTGCTTTCCACAAAAAAGCGCGCTGCCATTCACGCCGAACTCCCCGCCATCCGAGCCCGGCAACTGAGCCACGCGCTGCAATTGCCACCCTCATCCGTGGGCGCATGGACGGATGGATCCCAACCGGCTTTTGGACGCAACCGCCGCGTGCAGGAATGCCTCGACATTCTAAAATCCAGCCGCGCCCGCGCACCGCAGGCAATCTATGTGGTGGACGACAAGCGCAAGGTGCTGGGCGAACTGCACCTGATCGACCTGATCCGCGCCCCGCATGACGCGGACCTGACGGACCTACCATGGCGCGATGCCGCGACCATTCCCGCCAACATGCCGGTTGCCAGCGCCGCCATGGATGAGCGCTGGGGCAGCCGCGACGTGCTGGCCGTGACCGCGCGGTCCGGCGAACTGGTTGGCGGGTTCAGCCATCGCGACCTGGTGCGCGCCGTCGCAAGCCTTACCGGTGCATCACAGACAGACGGCGCCCGGGAGCCAGTGCTTGCGGGCCTGGTGGGTGCCTATTTCTCAACCATGGAAGGTTTGGCGGGCACGCTGTTTGCGCCGCAGGTGGTCACCCAACCCGACACCCCCCCGTCGCGGAGGGCAAGCTCATGAGTGCAGCCCATGCAATCAGCCAACTGACCCACCGCTATTTGCTGGACTACCCGGTGGAAGCCGCCCGCGAGCTTGAGGCGCTGGAACCGCTCGAAGCCGCCACAAGCCTCAACGGGCAAAGCGCCGACACCCTCGCCCATGTCTTCACCTATATGACGGCCCATAACGGCGCTGAGCTCCTCACCCAGTTGCCGCAAAGCATTCAGCGCGGGCTGATGAGCGAACTGTCACCGGGCATCGCGGCCGTCATCGCAGGGCAGATGGACGACAAGGACCGCGAGGCGCTGTTCGCGCATCTTGATGACGCTGTGCGCGCCGACATTGAGCGCACCATGACCTACCCCGCCGACAGTGCAGGCCGGTTGATGGACACCCATTTCGCCGTGTTCCGCGAAACCGACTCTGTCGGGCAGGCACTGGAAACCATCCGCCACAAACGGTTGCGCACCACGCGCAGTCTTTTTCTGGTGGATGAAGAAAACCGCCTGACCTCGCGCATCACCCTGCAGGATCTTGCCATCGCCCGGCCGCTGGAACCCCTGCGCGATATCGCGTTGCCGATGATCGCCAGCGTTGACGTGCTGATGTCGCGCGACGAGGTCGTGACGATTGTCGATCAGTCCCACGCCGCCGATCTGCCGGTTACTGATTTTGACGGCCGCGTCGTCGGCATGATCTATCACGACATGCTGGTGCAGGCGGTGGCGGAAGATGCCTCCATCGACATGCAAACCATGGTGGGTGCCAGCGCCGACGAGCGCGCGCTGTCGCCGCCTATGTTTGCGGTTCGAAAGCGCCTGCCCTGGCTGCAAATCAACCTGCTCACAGCCTTCATGGCAGCCGCAGTCGTCGGCCTGTTTGAAGAAACCATTGCAGCCTTCACGGCCCTTGCCGTGCTGCTGCCGGTGGTAGCCGGCCAATCAGGCAACACAGGCGCACAGGCGCTTGCCGTCACCATGCGCGGGCTGGCGTTGCGCGAAATATCCCTGCGCCAGTGGAAGCGTGTGATGACCAAGGAAGCGCTGGCGGGTTTCATCAACGGCCTTGCGGTTGCCGCCACCTGCGGCATCGGCGTCTATCTGTGGAGCGGGTCCTTCGGCCTCGTCGCCGTCATCATGTCATCCATGGTCATGGCCATGGTGATGGCGGGCCTCGCCGGTGCCGTCGTCCCGATCATCCTGACAAAGCTGGGTCAGGATCCGGCGACGGCATCGAGCATCATCCTCACCACAGTGACGGATATTGCAGGCTTCTTCTCATTCCTGGGGATTGCGACGCTGCTGATGGCGTTTCTTTAGTCCGGCCACCGGGCCAAAGGCCCCTCACGCATCTGGGGGTCTGCAATGCCGGTGGCTGGATTGCCGCCCCATGGCGAAGCCTGTAAATGAGCGTTTCGCCAGCGTATTTGCCGGAACAGTCAGTTGCATCTTTCCTCCCTCGTCAGGCCCATCGCGGTCGTCTTTTCCGCGCTGTGCCTGATCGTTGTCGGCGACACATCCGGCAAGCTGCTCATCGCCGAGGGCTTCAGCCCCTATCTGGTGGCGTGGCTGCGCTTCGCCATCGGTGCGGCCCTGCTGCTGCCTTTCAGCAGCCTCAGGCTCAGCGAGCTGCGCACGCTTGTCTCCCCCGGCGTGCTGCTACGCTCGGCCCTCATCGTCTGCGCCATCTGCGCGATCCTGACAGCGCTTGAGACCGAGCCCATCGCCAATGTGTTCGGCGCGTTCTTTGTGAGCCCGGTCGTCTCCTATTTTCTCGCGGCCCTGCTGCTGAAGGAGAAGATCACCGCCACCCGCACAGTCTTGCTGCTCTGCGGCCTGTTCGGCGTGTTTTTGGTGGTCAAACCCGGCTTCGGCGCCACGGCGGGCATGGGCTTCGCTGTGCTGGCGGGCTGCATGCACGGCTCCTATCTGGTAGCCACACGTTGGCTGGCAGGCACCTACCGGCCCCGGCTGCTGCTGATCTCGCAATTGCTGATCGGCACCGCGCTGATCTCGCCTTTCGGCATCGGCGCACAGACGGGCGACTTCACCACAAGCGCAATCTGGCTGATCGCCGCCAGTGCCATCGGCTCGGCTGCCGGCAACTACCTGCTGGTCATCGCCAACAAAACCACCCCGGCCAGCATCATCGCACCGCTGATCTACACCCAACTCATTGCCGCAACCGCTGCCGGGTATCTTGTGTTTTCCGAGTGGCCCGACACAATCGCCTTCACCGGCCTGACCATCATCCTGATTTCCGGCCTCGTGTCCTTTTGGGTTGCCAATGGCCGGAAACCGATTGCGCTCACCTCGACGATTTGACGGGCCGCGGACAAACCGACAAAAAAAGCCCCGGCAGATATCTGCCGGGGCTTTTCAGTATCAGGTGTCGGCGTAGCGGTGCCTAGTTATCCAGGAACGACCGCAGCTTGCGGGACCGGCTCGGGTGCTTCAGCTTGCGCAGCGCCTTGGCTTCGATCTGGCGGATACGTTCGCGGGTCACCGAGAACTGCTGGCCGACTTCTTCCAGCGTATGATCCGTGTTCATGCCAATGCCAAAGCGCATGCGCAACACGCGTTCTTCGCGCGGCGTGAGCGAGGCGAGAACCCGGGTCGTTGTTTCGCGCAGGTTGGACTGGATCGCCGCGTCGATGGGCAGGATCGCGTTCTTGTCCTCGATGAAGTCGCCCAGATGGCTGTCTTCTTCATCACCGATGGGGGTTTCCAGCGAGATCGGCTCTTTGGCGATCTTGAGAACCTTGCGGACCTTCTCCAGCGGCATGGAGAGCTTTTCGGACAGCTCTTCAGGTGTCGGCTCGCGGCCAATCTCGTGCAGCATCTGGCGCGAGGTACGCACCAGCTTGTTGATCGTCTCGATCATGTGCACCGGGATACGGATGGTGCGGGCCTGATCCGCGATGGAGCGCGTGATCGCCTGCCGGATCCACCATGTGGCATAGGTCGAGAACTTGTAGCCGCGGCGGTATTCGAATTTATCCACCGCCTTCATCAGGCCGATATTGCCTTCCTGAATGAGATCGAGGAACTGCAAGCCGCGGTTCGTGTATTTCTTGGCGATGGAAATCACCAGACGCAGGTTGGCCTCGACCATTTCCTTCTTGGCGATGGCAGCTTCGCGCTCGCCCTTTTGCACCGTGTTGACGATGCGGCGGAACTCGGTGATTTCCACACCGGTTTCCTGCGCCAGACCCTGAATTTCGGTGCGGATGTCGCGGACTGAATCGCGTTCCTCGCCAACGAAATCCTTCCAGCCCTTGCCCTTGAGACGGCCGACCCGGCGCGCCCAGTTGGGATCAAGCTCGTTTTCAAAATACTGCTTGAGGAACTCAGCGCGCGGCACGCCGTGGCTTTCAGCAAGGCGCATCAGCCCGCCTTCAAGGCTCACCAGCCGCTTGTTGATGGCGTAAAGCTGTTCAACCAGCGCTTCGATACGCGCATTGTTGAGCTGCAGGTTTTTCACCTGCTCAATGATGTCGGCGGACAGCTTGTTGAGGCGCTTCACCTGGCTGGCGGAGAGGTCTGAATTGTTCAAACGGGCTTCCACGAGCTGGTCCTGCAACCGGCGCAGCTTCTTGTAGTCAGCGGCGATCTTGTCGAAGATTTCCATGACCTGCGGACGAAGCTCAGCCTCCATTGCCGCAAGCGACATGTTGGGGCCTTCGTCTTCTTCGTCGTCATCATCATCATCGTCATCGTCGGCAGACGTCGCCTTGCCGTCAGCGTCTTCACCAATCGGCTTGCGGGGCTTGGCTTCAATCGCGGGCGAGCCGGGAGCCGAGGGGTCACCGGGAATGCCGGGTGATCCGGGCGGCACGGATTTCTTCGCGTCGGGGCCTGCAAATGTGGCGTCGAGATCGATGATGTCGCGCAGCAGAACTTTCGCTTCGTTCAGCTCTTCGCGCCACATGATGATGGCCTGAAAGGTCAGCGGGCTTTCGCACAGGCCGGCGATCATCGTTTCGCGGCCGGCTTCGATGCGCTTGGCGATGGCGATTTCGCCTTCGCGCGACAGCAGCTCAACCGAGCCCATTTCGCGCAGATACATGCGCACGGGATCATCGGTGCGCTCAAGCGCCGTGCTGGTGCGCGTGCCTGCGGCAACGGCGGTGGTCTTCTTGGGGGCAGCTTCGATATCCGTACCGGTCGGCTCGCCCTCGTCCGCCTCGTCGCCGTCTTCGCTGTCTTCGTTCTCAACAACCGTGATGCCCATTTCGGACAGCATCGAGAGCGTGTCTTCGATCTGCTCGGAGGAAACCTCCTCCGATGGCATCACCTTGTTGAGCTCGTCATAAGTGACAAAGCCACGCGTCTTGGCGGCCTTGATCATCTTCTTGACGGCTGCATCCGACATATCCAGCAGCGGTCCGTCTGAACCCTCTGCCGTTGCATCTGTTTCGGGTTCTGCTGCTGCCGCTTTGCTCGCCATGTGGTCGTGCCGCTCCTGGATACACCATGGACCGGATGGCCCCGTGGCCACCCCTGTCCAAATAGATAAAGCGTCGGGAACAGGTCCCAAAACGCATGTTCGACGTGCCGGTGCCACCACTATGGCACTCTCCGGCATAACAAAATGCGAGCAGGACATGCCAGCCGCATGCCACACCGGGTTTTTCCCCAAATGCGCCGCGCCAATACATGTCCACCCGCCAGACCGGTCTGCCTGCTCTTTTTGCGCCGCTTAGCGCCAAAAACAGGCTATCCAGCCTTATCCTGCAGTCCCTGCATGAGCATCAATCGCTTGAGCTGCTCCAACCGGGACCAATTTTCTTCGCTCGGGTCCACCTCGAAATCGGTCTGCGCGCGGGCAAGATCGGCCTCAAAGCCACCTGCAGCGCATTCCTTCAACGTAGCGTCAAAGCCCTCTTCGGCAATAGCCGGATCCGCCTCACCACGTGAAAAAGCCACGGTATTCAGCCCCGGATCGGCCAAAAGCCGATGCGCCACATGGCTTAATCCGTGTGTTTCCAAATGGGTGTGCAGCGCCGCCCTGTCAAGATGGTCCCCTCGCGTCGCTACATCTATGATTTCATTGAGCAAACTGTCAAGCGACGGGTCAGCGATGCTAACCCCCGCCAATTGCTCCGCATGATCGGCCACCAGCCACGGGTGATTGAGCATGGTGAGCAGCAGTAATTCATGCGCCCGGCTGACCACAGGCCCCGACTGACGGCCCAAAGAACTGCGCTTGAGCGACGGCGTGGCGCCAAGCGCACCAAGCCTGCTGCGCCCGCCGGCCCCCTTGCGGTCCATCCGCCGGTTGCCGCCCTGACGCCCGTCGCGCCGCAGATTGCCCTGGCGGCCCCCCAGATAGGCCTGCAACTGCTCCTCAAAAACCTGCGCATAATGTTCGCGCACGGATTCATCGCGAATGACGCGCGGCATGGCGCGGATTGATTTTTGAAATTCGGCGCGCCGCTCCGGCGTATCAATCCGCCGGTCGGTGACTTCCTTTTCCCACAGCACTTTGTACAGCGGCTGCGCCTGCGCGATCAGGTCCCGCATCGCGTCGGCACCCTGGGTCTTGATGAGATCGTCGGGGTCCTTGCCGTCGGGCAAAAACGCAAAGCGCACAGAATGCCCCGCCTTGAGCACCGGCAATGCCCGCTCAGCGGCGCGATAGGCCGCCGCCTGCCCCGCCCTGTCGCCGTCGAAACACAGAACCGGCTCAGGTGCCAACCGCCACAACAGCGCAATCTGATCTTCCGTCAGTGCCGTGCCCAGTGGCGCCACCGCATGGGGAAGCCCCGCCTGCGACAGCGCGATCACATCCATATAACCCTCGGCGACCAGCACCGACTGGCTGTCAAAGGCCGGCTTCCGCGCACGGGCGAAATTATAGACAATCGAGCCTTTGTGAAAAAGCGGCGTGTCCGGACTATTGAGATACTTGGCCTGCGCGTCCGCTGCCAGCGCCCGCCCGCCAAACGCAATGGTGCGCCCGCGCACGTCGCCAATGGGAAACATGATGCGGTCGCGGAACCGGTCATAGGGTTCGCGGATGTCTTCGCCGGAAATGATCAGGCCTGCTTCGGCCATCTGCGCGTCAGTAATGCCGCGTGCCGACATATGCCCGCGCAATGCCTGCCGGTCCGCAGGCGCATAGCCGATACCGAATGTGGCGATGGTTTCAGGTTTGAGGCCGCGCCGCTCGATATAGGCGCGTGCGTCCGCTGCCCGACCGCCCTTGAACTGATCACGGAAAAACGCGTCCGCCATCTCCATGACGTCGATCAGCCCGGCGCGTTTCTTCTCGCGCTCCATGTCCTGCGGTGTGGCTTTGGGCAGTTCGACGCCCGCCTCCCCGGCCATCCGCTCGACGGCCTCGGGAAAGGACAAGCCTTCCATCTCCATCAGCCACGTGAAGATGTCGCCATGCTTGCCGGAGGAGAAGCAGTGATAAAACTGCTTTTCATCATTCACGAAAAAGCTCGGGCTCTTTTCGCTGTTGAATGGCGACAGCCCGGCAAACTCGCGCCCCTTGCGCTTGAGCCCCACCTTGCGGCCAACAATCTCCGACACACGAACACGCGTGCGGATTTCGTCCAGCAATTGGTCTGAATAGCGCATGGATTGGAAAGTGGCATAGGCAACTAAGGGGCGCCAGATGCAATTCAGCTTGCCAAGCGTATATACAAATGTAATTATACGCCACGCAAAGTTCCTGATCCCTAAACGCCTTTGCGTCATGCCAAATCGGCATCCTTAAAACGGGGATACGTTCGTACGGAGTCATGGAAATGACTGAAATTAGGATTAGAAACATATTCACTGGGAAAGCGCTTCAATGCCTCCTTCACAGCAACTATCAACACTCTCGTTCGATGAATGCGAGTGGGACGAAAATAAGCGCAGGATAAACCTCGCGAAACACAAGATTGATTTTGAAGACGCCGCCGCCCTGTTTGATGCACCTGCTCTGGTCATCGACTCCGGCCACAAAAGTGAGTCGCGATTTCTGGCCATAGGGTGCGTCAGCAAACGGCTGATAACAGTAGTCTTCACCATGAGAGGTGCGCGCTGCCGGATCATTTCGGCACGCCGCGCGAGAGAGAATGAGCAAAGAGCGTATCATCAAGCGCAAGCGCAATGAACTTCGCAAAGGCATGACCGATTGGGCGGTGTTAGACGCGCAGTCCGATGAGGATATTGCACGCGCCGTTGCAAATGACCCGGACGCCGCTGCCATCGACATGGACTGGAGCGATGCCGTCCTCATCATGCCAAGCCAGAAAAAGGCCGTAAGCATCCGGCTGGATGAGGACGTGCTGAACTTTTTCAAGGAAGACGGACGCGGCTACCAGACGCGCATCAACGATGTGCTGCGCAGCTATGTTGCCCACCAGAAGAAACGTGCCTAGCTAGCCCAGGATTTCCTTCACCGCCTTGCTGGCCTGCGCGAAATCCATTTGGCCCGCATACTTCTCTTTAAGTACGCCCATGCATTTGCCCATGTCCTTGAGGCCTTCGGCATCAAGCTCTGCAATCACCTGCTTGCAGGCGGCCTGCACTTCTTCGTCGCCAAGCTGCTGCGGCAGGAAGCTTTCGATGATGGCGATTTCCTCGCGTTCCTGAGTGGCCAGCTCAAGACGGCCGGCCTGCTCATAGGTGTCCGCTGATTCGCGGCGCTGCTTGATCATCTTGGCGAGGATCTGGAGGATTTCAGCATCGCTCACCGCATCCTTGCCCTCGCTGCGGGCATTGATGTCCCGGTCCTTCACCGCGGCGGTGATGAGTCGGAGCGTCGCAAGGCGGCGTTTGTCGCCGGCCTTCATGGCCTCTTTAAGGGCTGCGTTGAATATGTCGCGCATGAGTTTGTCTTCCAGTTGAACCTGAGGGGCGCACGCTCTTTTGTGCATATAAGCACCAAACGCCTAAATATCACCAATCGGCACGAATGCACCGAGGGTATCTTTAACCCTTTGATTTTAATACAAAAATTGACCCATTTCGCGGGTTGACGCAGCGCAGCGGCGCGGCTATTTTCCGCGCCAATTTGCGCACACTTGAGATGATTTCAAGCCCCTCGTCGCAAAACCCTGTTATCACTGCCGCGCGCATCTTGCCGGATTCGCCCCAAGCGCAGCCAACCGACCCTAAGGGAGCCTTCCAATGGCCGAGCCCAATCCTGACGCCCGCCCGCCCGAAACCGGGATGGGGGGAGTCGCAGGAGGCTCAGCCTCAGCGAGCGGCACACCCGGTTGGGACCAGGAAGACAGGCCCACCACCGCCCGCCTCGTGCTTGCTGACGGCACCGTGTTCGAAGGCCATGGCGTTGGCGCTGAGGGCTCAGCCCCCGGCGAGGTCTGCTTCAACACCGCCATGACCGGCTATCAGGAAGTGCTGACCGACCCCTCCTATGCGGGCCAGATCGTCACCTTCACGTTCCCTCACATAGGAAACGTCGGCACCAATGACGAAGACATCGAGACAACCAATCTGGCCGCCAGCGCCGGGGTTGTCGGCTGCGTGCTGAAGGCGGATATCACCGCCCCCGCCAATTACCGCTCGACGCTGGAACTGGATACATGGCTCAAGCGGCGCAACATCATGGGCATATCCGGCCTTGATACCCGCGCGCTGACCAATCTGATCCGCGAAAAGGGCATGCCCAACGGCGTCATCGCCCATGCAGCGGACGGCAAGTTCGATATTGAAGCGCTGAAAGCCGAAGCCAAAAAATTCCCCGGCCTTGAAGGCATGGAGCTGGCGGGCAAAGTCACCTGCGGCCAGACCTACCAGTGGGACGAGACAAGCTGGAAATGGGGCGAAGGCTACGGCCTCCTCGGCGCACCCAAATACAAAGTCGTGGCGATGGACTTTGGCGCCAAGCGCAACATCTTCCGGCTGCTCGCCGATCAGGGCTGCGCCGTCACGGTCGTCCCCAGCACCACCAGCGCCGACGACATTCTGGCGATGAACCCGGACGGCATCTTCCTCGCCAACGGCCCCGGCGACCCCGCCGCCACCGGCGACTATGCGCTGCCGGAAATCAAAAAGCTGATCGACTCGGGCAAGCCGATGTTCGGCATCTGCCTCGGCCACCAGCTTTTGGGCCGCGCGCTTGGCGGCACCACCAGGAAAATGCATCAGGGCCACCACGGCGCCAATCATCCGGTCAAGGATTTCACGACCCACAAGGTCGAGATCACCTCGATGAACCACGGCTTTGCTGTGGACGCGTCGTCCCTGCCCGACGGCGTAACGGAAACCCACCGCTCGCTGTTTGACGGATCGAATGCCGGCCTCGAAGCCGATGGCGGTCGCATCTTCTCGGTGCAGCACCACCCCGAAGCATCGCCCGGTCCGCAGGATAGCCACTACCTGTTCGCGCGCTTTGCGGAGCGCATGGCAAAGGCGAAAAGCAAGTGACCGCCAACGCCCAGGGCCCCCGCCCCGCCGGGGGGCCCCCCCCGAACCCCCCCCGGGGGGGGGGGGTTGGGTGGGAAGAAACCCGGGGGGGGGGGGGGGGGGGGGGGGC
>CAZEHX010000002.1:210098-274520 GCA_964511745.1 uncultured Parvibaculaceae bacterium | reverse complement strand
CATCCCCTCACCCGGCGCTTTGCACCGACCTCTCCCCCAAGGGGAGAGGTGACTTTTCTTTCCCTCGCCCCTTTGGGGAGAGGGCGGGGCCCGCGACCGTCAGGTTGTGGGAGGGTGAGGGGCGCGGCGTATCAGCTCCTGCCGGATGCTTTCGAGCACGCCATCAATATTGGCCAGGATGTCGTTGTTCCAGAAGCGGATGACTTTGTAGCCCGCAGCTTCCAGCGCCGCCGTTCGGTGCGTATCACCTTCGGGCGTGTGCTGGCCGCCGTCGGCTTCAATGATGAGCATTGCCTCAATGCACGCAAAGTCGGCGATGTAATCTCCCACCGGCCATTGGCGACGGAACTTGGCGCCCTCAAGCTGCCGGTTACGCAGGCGCAACCACAGAAGTTTTTCGGCATCGGTCATGCGCTTGCGCAGTGCTTTCGCCGTGCCTGTGCTTTTTCTTTTCATAAGCCCCCTCACCCTATCCCTCTCCCCGTCCGGGAGAGGGAACCGGATGCTGCCGACAACGCACATAGTATGTGTGTTGCAGGCGCGACGCGAACCGCCCCCAGAAGAGTAGCCCATGCCCAAACGTACTGACATCAAGAGCATCCTGATCATTGGGGCCGGGCCGATTATTATCGGGCAGGCGTGCGAGTTCGATTATTCGGGCACCCAGGCCTGCAAGGCGCTGAAGGCTGAAGGGTACCGGATCATTCTGGTGAACTCGAACCCGGCGACGATCATGACCGACCCCGAGCTTGCCGACGCCACCTATATCGAGCCGATTACGCCTGAAGTCGTCGAGAAGATTTTGCGCCTTGAAAAGCCCGACGTGATCCTGCCGACCATGGGTGGGCAGACCGCGCTCAACTGTGCGCTGGCACTGGCTGACTCAGGTGTGTTGGACGAGCTGGGCATTGAGCTGATCGGCGCTAACCAGGCGGCAATCGAAAAGGCCGAGGACCGGCAGCTGTTCCGCGAGGCGATGGACAAGATCGGCCTTGAAAGCCCGCGCTCCCACCTCGCCAACACGCTGGAAGAGGCGCTTGCTGGACTTGAGAAGGTGGGCCTGCCGACGATCATTCGCCCGTCCTTCACCATGGGCGGCACCGGCGGCGGCATTGCCTACAACAAGGAAGAGTTCACGCAGATGGTCGCCTACGGGCTGGATGCATCTCCGGTGACCGAAATCCTGATCGAAGAATCCGTGCTCGGCTGGAAAGAGTTCGAGATGGAGGTGGTGCGCGACAAGGACGACAACGCCATCATCGTCTGCTCGATCGAGAACATCGACCCAATGGGCATCCATACGGGTGACTCCATAACCGTCGCCCCGGCCCTGACCCTGACCGACAAAGAATTCCAGATCATGCGCAACGCATCCATTGCGTGTCTGCGCGAGATCGGCGTCGAGACCGGCGGCTCCAACGTGCAGTTCGCGGTGAACCCCAAGGACGGGCGTCTGGTGGTGATTGAGATGAACCCGCGCGTGTCGCGGTCATCCGCCCTGGCGTCCAAGGCCACCGGCTTCCCCATTGCAAAGGTCGCGGCCCTTCTGGCTGTCGGCTACACGCTGGATGAGCTGGACAACGACATTACCGGCGTCACGCCCGCGAGCTTTGAACCGACCATTGATTACGTGGTCACAAAGATCCCGCGCTTCGCGTTTGAAAAATTCCCCGGTGCCAAGCCACACCTCACCACCGCCATGAAATCGGTCGGTGAAGCCATGGCCATTGGCCGGACGTTCCAGGAAAGTTTCCAAAAGGCCCTGCGCTCGCTGGAAACCGACTTTGACGGCTTGACGGAAATTGACGTGCCGGGCCTTGGCGAAGGCGACGACAAGAACGCAATCAGAGCAGCCCTTGGCCAGCCGACACCAAATCGCGTGCTGACGGTGGCGCAGGCCATGCGGCACGGCCTGACAAACGACGAAATCCACAATCTGTGCAAGATGGATCCGTGGTTCCTCGAACAGATCCGCGATCTGGTGGAAACCGAAGCCCGCATCATTGAGCACGGACTGCCGACGACACCCAAAACCCTCCGTATGCTGAAGGGCAAGGGCTTCTCCGATGCCCGTCTTGCGCATCTGTCGGGCCAGACTGAGGCCGAAGTCTCCGCCACACGCCGCGCCATGAATGTGCGGCCGGTCTACAAGCGCGTTGATACCTGTGCGGCCGAATTCGCCGCCAAGACGCCGTATATGTATTCGACCTATGAAGTGACCGGCCCTGACGGTGAGGTTGAATGCGAAGCCGGTGTGTCCAACCGCAAGAAGGCGATCATCCTCGGCGGCGGGCCGAACCGTATCGGCCAGGGCATCGAGTTTGACTATTGCTGCTGCCACGCCGCGTTCTCGCTGGCGGATGCGGGCTATGAATCGATCATGGTCAACTGCAATCCGGAAACGGTGTCCACGGACTATGACACCTCGGACCGGCTTTACTTCGAGCCACTGACTGCGGAAGACGTGCTGGAGCTGATTACCCGCGAGCAGCAGGCAGGCACGCTTGCCGGTGTCATCGTGCAGTTTGGCGGCCAGACGCCGCTGAAGCTGGCGCAGGCGCTGGAAGATGCAAACGTTCCTATTCTGGGTACGCCGCCCGACGCCATCGACCTTGCCGAAGACCGCGACCGCTTCAAGGCGCTGCTGGATGATCTGAAACTGCGCCAGCCGAACAACGGCATTGCGCGTTCGGCTGAACAGGCCCGCGTCATTGCCGAAAACATCGGCTACCCGGTGGTGATCCGCCCGTCTTATGTGCTCGGCGGCCGCGCCATGGAAATTGTCCACGGCACCACTGATCTTGAGCGCTACATGAAGGAGGCCGTTGTTGTCTCCGGCAGCAGCCCGGTTCTGATCGACAGCTATCTGCGCGACGCAACCGAAGTTGATGTGGATGCGCTGTGCGACGGCACCGATGTGTTTGTCGCGGGCATTCTCGAACATATCGAGGAAGCCGGCGTTCACTCAGGCGACAGTGCCTGCTCCATGCCGCCCTTCTCTTTGTCGCAGGACATGATCGAAGAGCTTGAAAAGCAGACCGCGGCCATGGCGCTGGCGCTGGGCGTCATCGGCCTGATGAATGTGCAGTTCGCGGTCAAGGACGGCGACATCTATGTGCTTGAAGTGAACCCGCGCGCCAGCCGCACAGTGCCGTTCGTGGCCAAGGTGCTGGGCGCGCCCATCGCCGGTATCGCTGCGCGCATCATGGCCGGTGAGAAGCTCGCAAGCTTCAACCTCAGCAAAAAGCCGTATGACCATATCGCGGTGAAAGAGGCTGTGTTCCCATTCGCCCGCTTCCCCGGCGTCGATACCATTCTGGGGCCGGAAATGCGCTCGACCGGCGAAGTCATGGGGCTCGACACAAGCTTCGGCGTGGCCTTCGCCAAGAGCCAGCTCGGCGGTGGCACCAAAGTGCCGGAAGAAGGCACGGTATTTATTTCCGTCAAGGATGCCGACAAGGACCGCATTGTGGCCCCCGCCCGCCATTTGCGCGAGATGGGCTTCAAACTGCTTGCCACCGGCGGCACCGCCCGCCTCCTGACCGAAAATGGTGTGGAGGTGACCCTCATCAACAAGGTGCTGGAAGGCCGCCCGCATATTGTGGATGCCATCACCAATGGCGACGTGCAGCTGGTGTTCAACACCACCGAAGGCGCACAGGCGCTGGCGGACTCAGCCTCGCTGCGCCGCGCCGCCCTGCAAAACAAGGTGCCCTATTACACGACCCTGTCAGGCGCCATTGCCGCCACCAAAGCCATCGCCGCCATGCGCGGCGGCGAGCTGAACGTGGCATCCCTGCAAAGCTACATGGCGGCCGCCGCCAAATAGCTTGAAAAGCTGACATTTAATCAAAGTTAAGCTGGGTGTTGACGCAGCGCCCGATTTGTCTTGAAGTACGTGCCCTCGCCGGGGCCATGCCCCGGCGTCTTTATTTATCGGCCGCAGGGGCCTCCCGGCCGGGCGCGCGCAGCTAAGTCAGCGCAGCACCAGGCGGGCCCCGACGGTCTTTTCGCAAGTTCCTGCGAAGCACCATGTCCCTCCGGGAAGGGGGACAGGCGCTGAACCTGACGCAAACGCTGCCGGAATTCGCCGGTACGCCTCAGCGGCAGGTTGGTATTATTTTGTGAGTGGATAGACCAGATGGATAAGGTTCCCATGACGTCCGCCGGATATGCGGCCATGGAGGTAGAGCTGAAACAGCTGAAATCTGTGGAACGCCCGCAGATCATTCAGGCGATTTCAGAAGCCCGCAAGCACGGCGATCTGTCTGAAAACGCTGAATACCATGCCGCCAAAGAGCAGCAGGGCCTCAATGAAGCACGCGTTGCCGAACTTGAGGACGCCATTGCGCGCGCCGAGGTGATCGACGTTTCCAAACTGTCCGGCAAGAACGTGACATTTGGTGCGACGGTGAAAATCGTCGACGAAGACACCGACGATGAAGTCACCTACCAGATCGTCGGCGACAACGAAGCCAGCGTGAAGGACGGCAAGATTTCGATCTCCTCCCCCATCGCCCGCGCACTCATCGGCAAGACTGCCGGCGACAGCGTGGAAGTGGCAACGCCGGGTGGCGGCAAGAGCTACGAAATCCTCAAAGTGACCTTCAAGTAGGAAGCGCCTTACGCCTCCGCAGGCTCCATCATGTCCACCGGTACGCCGGGGTCATATTTGGAGCGGCGGATGGTCAGCGATGTGCGCACATGCGCCACATTGGGTGCTGGCGTCAGGCTTTCGGTTAGAAAGCTCTGGAAGGTGGCCAGATCCGGCGCCACGCATTTCAGGATAAAGTCGATCTCGCCGTTGAGCATGTGGCACTCGCGCACCAGCGGCCAGTCGCCGACGCGCGCCTCGAATGCCTTGAGATCCGCTTCCGCCTGACTGTGCAGGCCGACCATGGCGAACACCGTCACGTCAAACCCCAGCGAACGCTCGGATAGCTGGGCGTGGTAGCCCTCAATCAGCCCGGCCCCCTCCAGCGCCCGCACGCGGCGCAGGCAGGGAGGTGCTGAAATGCCGACGCGCTTCGACAGCTCCACATTGGTCATGCGGCCATCGGCCTGAAGCTCGGCGAGGATCTTGCGGTCAATCGCGTCGAGTTTTACCCGCTGCATGAATGCGCGTGCTCCTGCTAGAAGAGTGGATGAAAGTGACTCGCTGAAAGCCAGCGAACTCATAGCCCAGCACCCGGCTCACACGCAATATAATTGCGCATCGGCGAACGATTATGTCCCCAAGCCCCTCCAAACCCGATCAGACGCTACGTCAGACACCTCCACGGCCCACCGCCTGGGCGATCAGCAGCGGTGCACGCGGCATGGAAAACCAGTGCATGGCGCTGGCGGAAGCAGCCGGATATGAGCCGCAGCCGCTACAGCTGCAGGCCAAGGCCCCATGGCGCTGGTTGCCGGAATTCGCCTGGCCGCTATGGGGCACGGCACCCAAACGGCTGTCGGCGGCAAACCAGCAGGCACTGGCCGCAAACTGGCCCGATCTGGTCGTCGCTTGCGGGCGCCTCTCGGTTCCCCTTGCCATCCATATCAAACGCGCCTCCGCCGGCCGCACTTTCGTGGTGCAGTGCCAGGACCCGCGCGTGTCACCACACCTCTTCGACATGGTGGTGCCGCCGGAACACGACATGATGGTGCCCGCCGACAATGTGGTGCCGGTCATCGGCTCGCCCAATCTGGCGCTGCCCTGGCGGCTGGAGGCAGCGGCGCACGACTGGCAGGACACTTTTGCCCCAATGGCAAAGCCCCTGATCGCCGTCGCCATCGGCGGCCCCAGCAAGGCCTATGACATGTCCGGCGAGGACATTGAGGCGATTTTTGCCTGCCTTGGCGAGATGCAGGAACGCTCCGGCGGCTCTCTTGCCATCACCACATCGCGGCGCACCGGCGCCCACAATGAGACTCGCATCCGTACCCATGCCGACCGGCTCGGCGCGTGGCTTTGGGACGGCACGGGCCCCAGCCCAATTCTTGGCCTCTACGCCCTGGCGGACGCCATCGTCGTCACCGCCGACAGCGTCAATATGGCGGCCGAAGCAGCGGCCAGCGGCAAGCCGCTTTTCATCGCACCGCTGGAGGGCGGGTCGGAAAAATTCGATCATTTTCACGACATGCTGAGAGCCCGCAACATCGCCCGCGTATTGAGTCCGCAGCTTGAAAACTGGACCTACACGCCGCTGGACGAGACCCGCAGAGCCGCGTCGGAAATCCGCAAACGCATGGCCGAACGCGGCTTCAACCTGCCGCCCGCGCGCTGATAACCAATATTCACTTGGGAAATAGACGATTCAGTAGGCGGATGAATTCCGTCCGCTAACTGACTCTCCGGACTCGGATTTTCAAGTTATCCACACGTCCGTACACAGACCTGAAATCCGTGGACATTTTGCCGCCCCGGACCGCAAAGCAGGACCGCAGGACCTGCCCGCAAGGGATTCTAATGACTCACGGTTTTGAGTTATCCACAGGCCCCACCGCGTCACACCCGACCCGATTCAAATGGTTCAAGCCCGCCCCTCAAAGCGGGCCGGGGACTCTGGATTTTGGTGCTATCCACAGCCTGCCCGCAAATGCATGGCAGATGCGACCAGATGACCACCCACAGCCCCTTGCATCTCCTTGGAAGAATTCTAAATTGCAACATACGGAATGCGGCGGTCGTCAGACCTCTCCCGGCCACCCCCCGGCCGGGACGCCTTCCGCCCCTTTTTGACCTCCAAGTTGCTTTCAAGGAGCCACACATAAATGACCGTTCTCGTAGGCAAACCCGCCCCTGACTTCACCGCTGCCGCCGTCATGGAAGACGGCTTCATGAAGGATGATTTCCACCTGATGGAGCATCTCAAGGGCTCCTATGGCGTGGTGTTCTTCTGGCCGCTCGACTTCACTTTCGTCTGCCCCAGCGAGATCCTCGCCTATTCAAACCGGGTCGAGAAGCTGGCCGGAATCAACACCAAGGTTGTCGGCATTTCGGTCGACAGCCAGTTCACCCACTATGCATGGCGCAATACCGCTCCCAATGATGGCGGCCTTGGCCCCGTGAAGTTCCCGATGGTGGCCGACGTCTCCAAGCAGATCACCCGTGAATACGGCATCCTGCATCAGGACGAAGTGGCCCTGCGCGGCACCTTCGTGATCGACCGGGACGGCATCGTCCGCCACCAGCTCGTCAACGACCTGCCTTTGGGCCGCAATGCGGACGAAACCGTGCGCATGGTCGAAGCCCTGCAGTTCCACGAGGAAGTGGGCGAAGTCTGCCCCGCCGGCTGGAACAAGGGCGACGAGGGCATGAAGGACACCGCAGAAGGCGTTGCCGCCTATCTCGGCAAGCACGCAGACGCCCTTTAAGGCATCAAAATCAGGCCCTGCCGCACCTGCCTGTCATATCCGCGTGCCTTGCTGCGTCTAATTTTACCGCGGCAATTGACACAAGGCAGGCAGTGTCCATGTTGAAATCAATCATGCGGCTGGCCGGGATTCGCCCGGCGGCCGGAGATAAGCAGAACAAGGCGGAGGCCCACAAAATGGCCAACGAACAGACCAAACACTCAAAAGTCCTGATCATTGGCGCGGGCCCCGCAGGCTATACCGCAGCCATCTATGCGGCACGCGCCATGCTAGAGCCCGTCATGGTGCGCGGCATCCAGCCCGGCGGCCAGCTTACGATCACCACCGAAGTCGAAAATTATCCTGGCTTCGCCGACGTCATCCAGGGCCCCTGGCTGATGGAGCAGATGGAAGCCCAGGCCCGCCATGTGGGCACCGAGATGATCGACGACACGATTGCATCGGTTGATCTCTCAGCCCGCCCGTTCCGTGCTGTGGGCGATGCCGGTCAGATCTATACGGCTGACTCAATCATCATCGCCACCGGCGCACAGGCCCAGTGGCTTGGCCTGCCCTCGGAAGAAAAGTTTCAGGGTTTTGGGGTGTCTGCCTGCGCCACCTGCGACGGGTTCTTTTATCGCGGCAAGAAGGTCGTCGTGGTCGGCGGCGGCAATACGGCGGTCGAAGAAGCCCTGTTCCTCACCAACTTCGCGTCGCATGTGACGCTGGTGCATCGGCGCGACGAATTGCGTGCTGAACGCATCCTGCAGGAACGCCTGTTCACCCACGAGAAGATCTCGGTCGAGTGGAACCAGGAAGTCGATGAGATCCTCGGCAAGGGTGAGATCAACGGCGTCACCCACATTCGCCTCAAGGACGCCAAGTCCGGCGAGACCAAGGAAGTCGAAGCCGACGGCATCTTCATCGCCATCGGCCACAAGCCCGCTACCGAGCTATTCAACGGCCAGGTGGACATGAAGAAGTCCGGCTACATCATCACCCAGCCGGATTCGACAGCCACCAACATCCCCGGCGTCTATGCGGCGGGCGACGTGACCGACGAAACCTACCGGCAGGCGGTGACTGCGGCAGGCATGGGCTGCATGGCAGCGCTTGAAGCTGAAAAATATCTCGCGGGCCTTGAAGCCGCGGGTCCCAAGAAGGCAGCGGCTGAATAGCCTTTGCCGCCCCCCCCTCACCCTGTCCCTCTCCCCGGCGGGGAGAGGGCACCGGATGCGGAAGACTACGCGTGACACATTCCCTCGCTCCATTGGGGAGAGGGAGGGGCCCGCGACCATCAGGTCGTGGGAGGGTGAGGGGTCAGAGCCCGAGCAACACCGGCACCTCACCCATATCGCGCACCACCTGTGCACCGGCAGCAGCAAGCGCATCGGGATCCGTATGCGGATCACCGGCATAGCCAATAACGCGCATGCCAGCGGCTATGGCCGCTTCGATACCGGGAACAGTATCTTCAATCACAAGAGCATTTTGCGGCGCATGGCCCATCTGCGACGCGGCAAACAGGAACAGGTCCGGTGCCGGTTTGCCATTGGCCACCATATGCGCACTAAAGACGGAGTCACCGAAATGCGGGGCCAGACCGGTGCGCGCCAGCACCAGCGACAGATAGTCCGGATCACTCGAAGATCCCACACAGCGCGGCAGACCGGCACTGGCGACACGCGCCACCACATCAGCAATGCCGGGGATCGCCGTGACCGTTTCCATCACCGCCTGACGGATCTGGGCGCGTGTTTCGGCCAGCCACTCATCCGTGCACCTGACGCCGCCCTCCTGCTCCATGATGGCCAGCGAGGACTTCATCGAGCGGCCGCGAAACCGCTGATGGCTTTGCGCCGTGGTCGTCGGCCAGCCAAGCTCTGTGACCGCTATCGCCAGCATTTCATTGGCCACGGTCTCGCTGTCCACCAGCACGCCATCGCAGTCGAAAATCACAAGTTCGGGAGGTGAAATGTCTTTAAGATGTGCCATGACCCGCGATTTAGAGCCTTGCGCCTTACCCTGCCAGTCAAATGTGATTGCCGGGCATTGCATATGGTCCTGCAAATGACTGTCATATTTGGCAGGCATTGCCCTTGCGCCGAATCACTACGCATCGGATATAGGGCCAGCAACCCTGTCACGAAGGCCGGGGAACGCGGGCTTGAAGACTTTGGGCTGGGGACGCTGGGCGATGGATTGGGATAAGCTGCGCATATTTCATGCGGCCGCCGAGGCTGGCAGCTTCACCCATGCGAGTGAGCAGCTCAACCTCAGCCAGTCCGCTGTCAGCCGCCAGATTTCAGCTTTGGAAGAGTCGCTGGGCCTGACCCTGTTTCACCGGCATGCCCGCGGGCTTTTGCTGACGGAAACCGGCGAAGTGCTCTACGGCACCACCCGCGAGGTGTTTACCCGGCTGGCCGACACCGAAAGCCGGTTGCGCGAAACCAAGGGCGAACCCTCAGGCGACCTCAAGCTCACCACCACGGTCGGCTTTGGCGCCAACTGGCTGGTGCCGCGGCTGAAGGAATTCACCGACCGCTACCCCAAGATCAATCTGCAGCTGATCGTCGACGACCGCGAGCTGGACCTGTCCATGCGCGAAGCCGATGTGGCGGTGCGCTTTCACCCGCCGGTGCAGCAGGATCTGGTGCAGCGCAAGCTGTTCCGCGTCCACTATCACCTCTACGCCACCAAGGATTACCTGGCGCGCAAGGGCGAACCCAAAACGCTGGCCGACATCGATAACCACGATATCGTCGTCTATGGCGACGCCGCCCCGGCTGCCCTGCAGGATGTGAACTGGCTACAGACCGCCGGCCGCGAGAACGGCCGCCCGCGCGAGCCGTTTTTCCGGGTCAACAATATCTATGGTGTGCTCAAGGCGGTTGAATCGGGCTTCGGCATCGGCGCCCTGCCCGATTACATCATCCGCCACCACCCCGACGTGGTGCAGGTGCTGCCGGACGTCGACGTGCCGCATTTCGATACCTATTTCGTCTATCCGGCCGAATTACGCGATACCAAGCGGATCACCGTGATGCGCGACTTCCTGGTGGCAAAATCCCGCGAGTGGACGTTCTAGCCCCCGCCTGGTGCCGGAAAAGCCTGCAAATTCAACATACTGCACAAATGGCACGCGCGCCTGGCGAGCTATGCACCCAGTGCATGGTTGCATTGAAGGCAGCCTGCTTGAATGCAGTGCAGCAAAAGCCTATTTCTTCGCCATCAGCAGTTAACAAACTGCAATCCTTCGATGCGTCCTCTCCCAAGACGTTGCATCGGGGCCGCATGCACCGGATCACTCCTCCCCTTGAGATCCACCGCATGCGCCGGCAGCAAGGCACCCCCCCATGGCCTGCTGCCCTAGGATAAGGCCGGTCCCGCTGAAAAATGCGGGGCCGGCCTTTTTTCTTGTCCGGAGGATGAAAACGCCTAGTCGGCCTCACGCGCAGCAGGTGCGATTGCCAGGTCATCGTCGGCGCCAAACAGCCGCCCGCCCTCTGCCATGGCCACGCAGGCAATTGCGCCCAGCGCCAACATCAAATAGCCCGCAAACAACGGCACCACCGTGCCGTCATAGGCGTAGCCGATGGCGGCCCCCAGCAGGCCGCCCACAAAGGTCTGAAGGCAGCCGAGCACGGAGGATGCAGTGCCTGCCACGTGGCCCAAGGGGTCCATGGCCAACGCATTGAAATTGGTGCCGATGAAGCCGAAGCAGGCAAAAATCAGCGCCATCAGGATGCAGAACAGCCAGAACGGAAACTGCGCCCCAAGCCCCAGCGACAAAGAGAGCGCCAGCGCAATCAGACCGGCGAAACACATGAGCGCTGTATGCGACAGCCGCCGCATGCCCATCCGCTCCACCAGCCGCGAATTCATGAAGCTCGCGCCCGCCATAAAAACGGCGATGCCGCTGAATGCCAGCGTGAAATAGTCACCCAGCTCAAAGGTCTGGGTGAACAGCTGCTCGGCCTGATTGATGAAAGCAAACAGCACCGCAAATGTCAGCGCCGTTGACAGTGCATATCCAAATGATGTGCGCGTGGTGACGACAACGCGGAATGCGGACGAGACCCGCACGAAGGTAAGCGGCATGCGGAACTCCGGGTGCAGTGTTTCCGGCAGGCGGAAATAGCTCCACAGCGCCATGACCGCGCCCAGAATACCCGTGACCCAGAACACCGACTGCCAGTTGCCAAACAGAATGATCACCTGCCCGACATTGGGCGCGATCAGCGGCACCGCCATGAACACCATCATCACCAGTGACATGACCGACGCCATGCGCGCGCCACCAAACGTATCGCGCACCACAGAGACAGCAATCACCCGCGTTGCCGCCGTGCCGATGCCCTGAACGAACCGCACGATCAGCAATGACTCAAAATTAGGCACATAAGACGCCACCACCGACGCCGCCACATAGACCGCAAGCCCGAACAGCAGTATCGGCCGCCGCCCGAACCTGTCCGACAGGGTGCCGTAGAAAAGCTGCGCGATGCCAAAGCCCATGATGTAGGCGGAGATGACGAACTGGCGGCGGTTGTGATCCACCACGCTGAGCGCTTCGCCAATGTCCTGCAGGGCGGGAATGAACACGTCGATGGCCAGCGCGTTGAGCGCCATCAGGGCCGCAACCATGCCCACGAGCTCCCAGCGCGGCATGGCCAACGCGGGTGAAGGTGATGAAGGGGGGGAGGAAAAGGAGGAAGACGACATGAGGAAACGCTGACTGCTGGCACGGCCAGAATAGACCGGCCCACACACTCATGCCTGCAGCGCGTATCCGCAACCCGGATTTGCGCAACCCAGATTTGCGACCGGTTTTGTAGAGCCCCGGAATACGCAGATCGTCAGCGGTAGAGGTTCTGCCCCTCAAGCCCCTTGTAGATGCCCGCCACCTGTTCTTCGTAGCCGTTGAACATCAAGGTCGGCACGCGGCGGCCGGTGCCCAGCACTTCTTCGGATGCCTGGCTCCAGCGCGGATGCGGGACTTCGGGGTTTACGTTCGCCCAAAAGCCATATTCCTTGGGTGCGATCTCTTCCCAGAAACTCAAGGGTTTTTTGCCGGTGAACTCAAACCGGACGATGGATTTGATCGACTTGAAGCCATATTTCCATGGCACCGCCAGCCTGATCGGCGCGCCGAACTGTTCGCCCAAGGGCTTGCCGTAAATGCCCGTGGCCATGAACGCCATCTCGTTGCGGGCTTCCGCCATCGTCAACCCTTCAGTATAGGGCCACGGATACCAGCGCTGCTTCTGACCGGTGGCAACCTTGGGGTCCATGAAGGTCTGCATCTTCAAATAGCGCGCGGTGGATTTGGGCTTCGCCAGATCAACCAGCGCTGCCAGTGGAAACCCCGACCACGGCACGGTCATCGACCATGCCTCGACGCAGCGATGCCGGTAGATGCGCTCTTCAAGCGGCATCTGCGCGATCAGCTCATCAATATCGACTTCAAACGGCGTTTCGACTTCGCCGGCAATCTCGATGCGCCATGGCCGCGAGACCAACGCCTTCGACGCGCTGGAAATACGCTTGTGGGACCCGAATTCATAAAAGTTGTTGTAGGTGGAGGTAACGCTTTCGTCCGTCACCGGCCGGTCAATGGCGATGGCATCATTCTTTGGGTAGGGAAAAAGCTCGGCAGCCTTTGCCGTCAGTTCATCTTCACCCGGCCCTGTCGCCACCGGCGTCTCCGCCGCTTCACCGCAGCCTGCAACCGTCAATGCCGCCGCGCCGGCAATGCTGGCAGTCGTGCCTTTGAGGAATGCACGCCGGTTCAAAAAAACACGCTCCGGGGTGACGAGGTTTTCAGAAATCTCCCAGCTTCGCGGGGTCTTTATCAGCATTGGGGTCAGGCCTTTGTTGCAGGGTGCACCACTTGGAAGGTTGAGAAGATGACGCAAGTGCCCGCCGGAGCAAATCACAGCTGCGCGAGGGGGCCGTGTTCCAATGACCTGTTCATGCCGTATCCGCCCCCGGCATTGCCAGAAAGCTTGGAATCGCCCCCAAAAGGGTTAACCGCTATACTGATCCAAAGCCGCGTGCCGCCCAGGTGCAGCTACAGGGGATTTTTAAAATGCCGCCACACAACAACCAGCCCGAAAATCAGCCGATCATCACCCTCGACCGGTCCATTAAGCCGATCCGCATGAACCGGCGCGAGATCATGCTTGGTCTTGCCGCAGGCTCCATCGTTGCCTTCACCGGCTGCGCCTATAACGAGCAGCTTGGCCGCAACCAGCTGATGCTGGTGAGCGATGGGCAGATGGCATCTCTTTCTGCGCAGGCCTGGAGCGACATGAAGCGCAAGGAGAAGATCTCCAACAATCCCAAATACACAAACCGCCTGCGCAATGTCGGCCGCAAGATCACCGCCGTCGCCGACATACCGAACCAGAACTGGGAATATGTGGCCTTTGAATCCAAGGACAAAAACGCCTTCGTGCTGCCCGGCGGCAAAGTTGGTTTCTACACCGGCATGATGGATTTCGTGGACAATGACGCGCAGCTTGCAACGATCATGGGTCATGAAGTCGGCCATGTGCACGCCCGCCACGGGGCGGAACGCTACAGCCAGGGCATTGCCAGCCAGGTCGGCATGACGGCCGCACAGGTGGCCGTCTCAGCGTCAGAAGTCAGCTACGGCGCGCCGCTTATTTCAGCACTTGGCCTCGGCCTGCAATACGGCGTGCTGTTGCCCTATTCACGCAGCCATGAGCTGGAAGCGGATTCCATCGGCCTCGGCTACATGACCAGGGCCGGCTATAACCCGCACCAGTCTGTTGCCTTGTGGGAGAAGATGGCCCGCGAAGGGGCGAGCAGCCGCCCGCCGGAATTCCTCTCGACCCACCCCGACCCGACAACCCGCATAGCAGCGCTGCGCCAGCAGATCGCGCAGATGGGCTATTAGCCCATCTGCGTCTGCGTCCGACAGTGGTCAGAATTTTAGCTCTGCATTGAATGACAAGGCCAAATCGCGGCTGCCATTGCCGGTCAGACCCGGCAACACGGCAAGCCGTGTTTCAAGCACCCGCCCACGACCAATATCCGCACTGTTGTAGATCGCCGGCCCGAAGTAATGCGCCTGGTCCTCAAAGTCCGGCGCATCTCCGAATGCCTCTTCAATGGTGCCATGGGCTTCCACACCGATCTTCCAGCTATCGGCAATCGGCGTATTGGCGCTGAGCGCATAGCCAAGCCCCGCATCCGTCCCATCCTCAAACGGCACATCGACGAAAAGATTACCGATCATTGATACGGATCCAATATCGAATTCAGCAATCGGCCCAAGGGCAAGCGCACCCTTTCTGATGCCGTCTTTGTTCGGCACTTCCAGCGCCGCATAAAAACCGATCACCGGGCCACCACCATGCGCGTGACCGTGGCCATGATCATGACCACCTTCACCGCCCCGCCAGAGAATGAAGACATTCTCCCACTCAAAGGCTTCAAGCTCGGCGGTCTCGTCTTGCGGGTTGGCAATCTCAAAAGCCGCAACAGTCTTCCACCAATCGGTGATCCCAAACCCCAGCGCAATCTCATGCACCGAGCGTTCTTCGCCTGCCGGTAGATCGTCCGTGAAATAGGTGTTGAGGGCTTCAAACTCAAAACCACCCTCCACCACATCCGGATGGATCACCTCAAAAATGCCGCCCTCGGCATGCGCTGATGCAGACGCCAGCAGCATGGCCCCCGCCAGCACGCCTCCAAGTGCGCGCCTCACGATTGTGTCCGATGTCATGGATAACCCCCTCCTTCAACTCTGATCCAGGTCTGTGAAGGCAGGACTCGTAATGTTATATTATTACAATAGCAAGCTCGAAAACCGATGCGTCCGGCAGGGCGCCGCTGGCGTGCTGGCTGGCAGGTGGTGAGGTGATCGGGTGGCCGATGGATTGTCCGGCTAAACCGGACAATGGCGTGGCTGGGTTTCCCCGGCCCCAAAACCTACCGCCATCCCCCGGCTTGACCGGGGGATACATGCAACCAATGCGGGATGCTTACTTCAAGCTCGCGCAGAACCGCTGGATGCGGGCGCAGGCTTCTTCCAGTGCTTCGGTCGACGTTGCATAGGAGATGCGGAAGAAGGGTGACAGGCCGAAGGCTTCGCCATGCACGACGGCAACGCCTTCCTGCTCCAGCAATGCTGTTGCAAAGGCTTCATCGCTATCAATCACCTTGCCGTCTTCGGTCTTCTTGCCGATCAGCTTGCGGCAGGTGGGATAGACGTAGAACGCGCCTTCGGGTGTCGGGCATTCAAGGCCGGTTGCCTGGTTCAGCATCGAGACCACAAGGTCGCGCCGCTCTTTGAAGATGGCAGCGTTCTTCGGAATGAAATCCTGCGTGCCATTGAGTGCTTCCACTGCCGCCCACTGGCTGATCGACGTGGGGTTGGATGTGGACTGCGACTGCAGCTTGCGCATCGCCGCCAGAAGCTCCTTCGGCGCGCCGCAATAGCCGATGCGCCAGCCGGTCATTGAATAGGCCTTTGAGACACCGTTCATGGTCAGCGTGCGGTCGCGCAGCTTCGGCTCAACTTGCACCGGCGTCACGAACTCAAAATCGTCATAGACCAGATGCTCATACATATCATCCGTGAGCACCCACACATGCGGGTGCTTCAGCAACACGTCTGTGAGCTTCTTGAGTTCCGCGCGCGAATAGGCGGCACCTGACGGGTTGGACGGTGAGTTGAAGATCAGCCATTTGGTCTTCGGCGTGATCGCAGCGTCCAGCGCTTCAGGCGTCAGTTTGAAATTGGTTTCAATGGTGGTGGGCGCAAACACAGGTTTGCCCCCGGCCAGCAGCACGATGTCGGGATAGCTTACCCAATAGGGCGTCGGGATCACGACTTCGTCGCCCGGGTTCAAGGTCGCCATCATGGCATTGAAGATGATCGGCTTGCCGCCGGGCGCGACAAAGCATTCGTCCGGCGCATAGTCGAGACCGTTCTCGCGCTTGAACTTGGCGGCGATGGCCTTTTTGAGCTCGGGGATACCGTCAACGGCGGTGTATTTGGTCTCGCCGCGATTGATGGCGTCGATCGCAGCCTTCTTGATGTTATCCGGCGTATCGAAATCCGGCTCGCCGGCGCCAAGGCCGATGACATCGCGCCCCTGTTCCTTGAGATCGCGCGCCTTCTGGGTCACCGCGATGGTGGCCGAGGGCTGAACGCGGGCAAGGGATTTGGACAGGAAGTTTTCGGGCAGCGCCATGATGCGATCTTTCCGGACTTGTAGATGGATTTAGGACGAAGAACGGGGCCGACCGTATAGCCGCCCCCGCCCGCCCGCAACCATCAAACCGGAAGGGTCAGCCGCCCGTTTTTCGCACATCACCCACCAGCGCCACCATGGCATCGGGCACCGGCACATCCTGCGTCATGCTGCGCGAGGTAATGGGCATCAGGTGCCGGGTCTGCATCGGCACACAGCCCGCCCAATAGGGCAAATCGAGGTCCTCCTCATCATCATTGGGGCCGCCGGTGCGGACCTTCGCCACCACCTCCTCAAGCGGGATGCGCAGCACCATGGTCTGCTTCATTTCAACGGCATTGGGCGGCCGTGACCCCTGCGAGCGGCCTGCCGCCACCCGCTCCATAAATAAGGCCAATGCCGCAACGCATTCCGCCTCATCCTCAACCAGATGCGCGGCCCCATGCGCCACCACGGACCTAAAATTCATCGAGTGATGAAACCATGACCGCGCCATCACCAGCCCGTCGAGCAAGGTCACCGAGGCGCACAGGGGCACGCCCTCAGCCAGCGTCTTGAACATCCGCGTCTTGCGGCTGCCATGAATGAGGATGCTGTCGCCATCACGCACATAAAAGGTGGGGATCACCACCGGCGCGCCCGCGCCCACACCGGCTTCTACAAAGGCCAGATGCATCACATACCCCTCATCAAGAATGGCATGCACCGTCTCGCGGTCGTAATGCGCGCGCTTGTTAACCCGCAGCTTGGTGCGGTTGGTCCGGCCATAATCGGCGGCTGTCGGCTGGGTGCTGTGATCTTTTGGCATGGCCATCTCCTAGATTGGGATGGGAGAGATGTCGCATAATTGGCTTGGCATGAAGCGCCAATTATGGAGAATAGGCAGGGCCATTTATCAGGAGCCACCATAATGGCCGACAGCATTGCCGCCGCCCTGCCCGGCCTCACCCTTGATCGCCACAGCGATGTGCCGCTGCATACCCAGCTGGCGCAGGCGCTGCGCGTAGCCATTCTCACCGGCCAGACGCCGCCCGGCACCCGCCTGCCCGCCACCCGTGCGCTGGCGGCGGAACTGGCGCTGGGCCGCAACACGGTGGCCGATGCCTATGACCAGTTGAGTGCGGAAGGCTATCTCGATGCCCGCGTCGGCTCAGGCACGCGGGTCGCATCCATCGCGCCGGACGCGTTGCTGGCCACAGGTGCCAGCACCGGTGACACACAGGAGCAAATCCCGCCGCCGCTCTCTCAACGCGGCGAGGCGCTGGCCCAGGCCCTGCGCCCGGTGCCGCCGCCGCCGGGCAAGTTCGGCTACGCGTTTCAGCCCGGCGTCCCCGCCTTTGATGCGTTCCCGCTGGCCATGTGGAGCCGCATCGCCGCGCGCGCCGCAAAAAATGTGGCTGCAGTGGGCGACTACTCCCATCCCGGCGGCATGCCGCAACTGCGCGCGGCGATTGCCGCTCACGTCAAACTGGCGCGCGGCGTTGTGTGTGATGCGGATCAGGTGATTGTCACCGCAGGCGCGCAGGCATCGCTTGATCTCGCGGCCCGCCTGCTGCTCGACCCCGGCGACACAGCATGGGTGGAAGACCCGGGCTACGGCGGCGCACGCGGCGCCCTGATCGGTGCCGGCGCCAATCTGGTGCCGGTACCGCTGGACGAAGAAGGATTGGACATTGATGCGGCCCGGCGCACAAGCAGCCGCCCGCGTCTTGTCTATGTCACCCCGTCGCATCAGTTCCCCATGGGTGTCACCATGTCGCTTGCCCGGCGGCTGGCGCTGCTGGAGCTTGCCGACGATGCCGACGCATGGATCATCGAAGACGACTATGACAGCGAGTACCGTTATCAGGGCCGCCCGCTCTCATCGCTTCAGGGGCTGGATGGCGGCAGGCGCGTTTTATATGTCGGCACATTTTCCAAGACATTTTTCCCAAGCCTGCGCATCGGCTACCTGATCGCCCCCAAGGCACATGCGGCATCCTTCCGCGCGGCAATCCGCAATACCGGCCACACAGCGCCCGGCCTACCACAGATCGCGCTGGCGGATTTTCTCACCGGCGGCCATTACGAAGCCCACGCCCGCCGCATGCGCAAACTCTATGACTCGCGCAGGCTGGCGCTTGTCGCAGCGCTTGAAACACACACCTCGAAATATCTGACGCCCCTGATCCGCGAAGCCGGCATGCAAATGCCCGCACTGCTGAAGAAAAAGCGCAACGATCTGGAGGTGGCCGCAGCCCTTGCCAAAAACGGCATCATCTCAGCCCCCCTCAGCCGCTACACGCTGGATGAAAAAAACCTGCGCCCCGGCCTGCTGCTTGGATTTGCAGCGGTTGAAGAGCGGCATGTCAGCCCTGCGGCGCAGATGGTTGCCGACACATTGGCGGGCTGAACGAAGACCAGCGGCCCAGCCCCTCACCCTCCCACGGCCTAACCGGCCGCAGGCCCCTCCCTCTCCCCAGAGGGGCGAGGGAATGTGTCACGTGGTCGTAGGCATCCGGTGCCCTCTCCCCGCCGGGGAGAGGGACAGGGTGAGGGGGTGAACGGTGGCGCATCGCACCACCCGTTCTACGGCCCCGCCACAAACTTGCCTCACAATACCCGCGGGCCTGCCCCATTGGCCGCGCCTTGTCGCCCCATTGACGTGGCCAACTCCTGATCACACCGCCGCTGACCGGAAGGTCAATCCACCAGCGGCCCAAAAGCCGCATCGGTTTGATCGAGGGGAAGACATCATGACGACGACACACGCAGTCCCGACCCGGGTGGCCTTTTACCTGGAGAGCTCGGCGTATGTGTTGCGTGCTCTCGCAATCCTCACCGCTTTCATTCTCGCCGCCCTGCTACATTCCGGCGGCCTCTCCATGCAGGCCCATGCACAGGAAGCTGCCGCCCCTGCCGCAAGGCTGGCAATCGTCAAACCCAATGACATGAATGCAGGCGCGCTACTGTTTGAGACACAGACGCCGGGCGAATATGTGCAGGCGCCGCTTGTTGCAACTGACGTCACTCTCGACGTCACCGGCATCATCGCGCGCGGCACCGTTACCCAGCGCTTCCTCAACCCGAGCGACGGATGGGTCGAAGGCAAATATGTTTTCCCACTGCCCGATGACGCCGCCGTCGATAGCCTGCGTATGCAGATCGGCGACCGTTTCATCGAAGGCAAGGTAAAAGAGAAACAGGAAGCCCGGCAGATCTACGAAGACGCCAAGGCGGACGGCATCAAGGCGTCGCTGGTTGAACAGCAGCGCCCCAATCTTTTCACAAACTCGGTCGCCAATATCGGCCCCGGCGAAATGATCACCGTGCAGATCACCTATCAGCAATCGGTGACCGTGGATGCAGGCGAATACGCCATGCGGTTCCCGATGGTTGTCGCCCCGCGGTACATGCCGCAGCCAACCGTCCACATGGTTGATTTCACCCCTGGTCCTAATGGGACCGCATCAGGCTTTGCAACAGTGTCCGACCCGGTGCCGGATCGTGACCGCATCTCGCCGCCCGTGCTGAACCCGCAAACCGACGGCAAGACAAACCCTGTGACCCTGACGGTCAATCTGGATGCAGGCTTTCAACTGGGCGACATCAAAAGCCATCACCACAAGGTGAAACTTGATCGCAACGAGACAACCGCAACCCTGACGCTGGACGCGCCCAAGGGCCAGGTGCCTGCGGACAAGGATTTTGAGCTGACATGGGAAGCCAAAGACGGCGCAGGCCCGACAGTTGCCCTGTTCATTGAGACCACACAGGATGAAGCTGGCAACAAGACGCCCTATCTGCTGATGATGCTGACACCGCCAACCGGCGCATCACTGCCCGACGCAGGCCCGCGCGAAGTGGTGTTCGTCATCGATAACTCAGGTTCCATGTCCGGGCCGTCAATGGATCAGGCCAAGGCAAGCCTGTTGATGGCGCTGGACCGTCTGGACACGGACGACACGTTCAACGTCATCCGCTTTGACAACGAGTTTGACCAGGTGTTTCGCAATGCGGTGCGCGCCGACAAGGAAAACCTCGATATCGCCCGAGCCTTTGTCAGCAAGCTGACCGCCGACGGCGGCACTGAAATGCTGGCGCCGCTGCAGGCCTCCCTGCGCGACGCAACGCCCCATGACACCAGCCGGTTGCGGCAGGTGATCTTCCTCACCGACGGCGCCATCGGCAATGAAGTGGAACTGTTTGAAACCATCTCGCAGTCGCTTGGCCGCTCGCGGTTGTTCACCGTCGGCATCGGCTCGGCCCCCAACTCGTTCTTCATGACGCGCGCCGCCGAAGTCGGCCGCGGTGCCTTCACGCATATTGGGTCGGCAGACCAGATCGTGCCGCGCATGGCGCAGCTCTTTGAGAAGCTCGAAACCCCCGTCATCACCGGCCTTGAAATGGACTGGCCCGCCCGCGTGCTGGGCGAAGCATGGCCGAACCCGCTGCCCGACCTCTACAAGGGCGAACCGATTGTGATGACCGCGCGCCTCAACCGCGCACCCAAGCCCGGCGAATTGCTGGAAGTCGGCGGGACATTTGCGGGCGACCCGTGGCTCGTGCGCCTGCCACTGGCCAAAGCCGAGACAGGCGAAGGCATCGGCAAGCTGTGGGCCCGGCGCAAGATCGCCAGCCTTGAAGGCTTCCGCTATTCCGGCGGCGACTGGGAGAAAATCGACAAGGATATTCTCGGCGTTGCCCTCGATCATCATCTCGTCAGCCGCCTCACAAGCCTTGTGGCAGTGGACGTCACCCCGTCGCGCCCGGACGGCAAACCACTTGCCACCGCTGAGATGCCGGTAAACCTGCCCGATGGCTGGGACTTTGAAAAAGTCTTCGGCAGCGCCCCGGCTCCCATGCAGACCCGCGCCATGGCGGCACCAAGCCCCGCATGGCAGGTGCTGAAGGTAGCTGCTGCGCCGCCCGCACCGGCTGACCCGAAAAATAGCGTGCCGCTGCCCGCAGGCGCGACACCTGCCCCGCTGCTGATGCTGATGGGCCTCATCATCTTCGCACTCGGCGTGCTGCTGCTGGTCCTCTACCGGCGCACCACCACCACGGCGGCGGCATGAAGTTGATGACCCGCAAAGGAGTGCTCGGCATCGCGGCAGGCGTTCTGCTGCTCAGCGGCATGGCAGCGATCGGCGCAAGCCTTTACATCGACGCCAAGGCACTGGTCGGTCAGGTGCTGCTGGAGCACGCCTTTGCCAAGACACTTGAAAGTGGCAAGCCGGTAAAGCCGTGGGACTGGGCCGATACATGGCCCGTCGCCCGTGTCTCAGCACCTACCCATGATGAAAGCGCGATTGTGCTTGCCGGTGCCAGCGGCGAAGCCATGGCATGGGGGCCCGGCCACATGGCGGGCACGCCCACCCCCGGCGACAACGGCACCGCCATCATCGCCGCCCATCGCGATACGCATTTTGCATTTCTTGAGCATGTGGTGCCCGGCGAGACAATCATTGTCACCAATGCGGACGGCAGCACCCACGCCTTTCGCGTCACCGGCAGCAAAGTCGTGCGCTGGGATCAGTCCAGCATCGATCCGGTCGCCCCCGGCAAACATCTGGCGCTTGTCACCTGTTACCCGTTCAGCGCCCGCGTCTCAGGCCCGCTGCGCTACGTCGTGATGGCCCAGAAGATCGACAGAGAAAAGATTGAGGCCGCGCCATCAGCGCCCGGCCTTGCCCAGCTTTCGCCGGAGGTGCCGATGGTGCACTGAGGACAAAAACCGGCCGGTGGCTCACCCCTTTCCCGGATCCCCTTCGCGAGGGGCCGGGCCATCGTCCCCGGGACCCGCCCTCAGACAAACCGCACCGCATACAGCACCAAACGCGAAAGCCCGGCGGCGGCCCCCAACAGGCCGCCGCCGGTGTTTTTAGGGCAAGCGTTCTATTTTACCGCGACGAACAAATACCGATTGAGGGAGAAGAAATAGCGGCCCTCTTCGCCAAGCGTGATGAGATCAGCAGCCCAGCCCTTGGCGTCGTCTTCGGTGATACCGTCACGGCCTGACACGAAGCCCTGAATGGCGCGCATGATGCCGGCGGAATAGCTGTGCGGGTTCCAGTCCGGATTGAACATTGGAAAGAGTTCGCGGCGGGTAACCGTAAGCCCCGCCTCGGCCAGCAGATGCGGCAGCTTGCGCGGCAAATGCGGGTCCGCCAGATGCGCGTCCCATGCTTTGAGCACTTTCTCCATGCGCTCCCGGTTGGAGGAATGCCAGACGATGGAATCCCAATCCGTATCCAGCACCACCAGTCGCCCGCCGGGCTTGAGCACGCGCTTTGCCTCATGCAGCGCCGCCATCATGTCGGGCACATATTCATAAACCTGCGTCGAGACCACCACGTCGACGCTTTCATCATCAAGCGGCAGCCGTTCAGCCTTGCCATGGGTCATGGATACCCACGGCATATCGGCACAGCGATTGGCGGCCATCGCCACCATCGGCCGCGACATGTCGATGCCTGTGATCTGTCCGGTCTTGGTGACGGCCTTGGCCATGTCATAGGCCAGCAAGCCCGGCCCAACACCAATGTCGAGCGCCGACATCCCCGGTCGCAGGCCCATCGCCGCCATTACATGGGTGCGCTGGCCGACGACATCGGGCGTCATATACATCGCCTCGGTCGCCTTCGCCGCGCGTTCGTCAAATTCAATCATGTCGGACATAGCGCGCTCCCCCAAGTTTTATGCACGTAAAGACTGCGCCATCTGCGACCGCATTACCACCGCAGGCCGCAGCCGGGACCCCGCCGCTTTTCACAGCTTCATGTCAGCAGGTGCGACGCCGTGATCGCCCGTTGTCCGCCCGCTCTATTTATCGACCATCGACATCACATCATTGTCGCCGCCCTCGGGGGCTGCGATTTCAACAATGCGGTCGTCGACATCGTCATATTCAAGCCGCAACGCCCGGCTCATGATCGCGTGCATCATGTAGGTGCAGGTGATGTAGGTGAATTCGAGTATCTCCTCGTCGGTGAGATGTTTTTTCAAGGTTGCAAAAACACCGTCCGGCACGCGGCCACGCTGCAGCACCAAAGCATCCGTATATGCCAGCACCGCACGCTCAACACCGCTGAAACAATCAGCAACGCTCCAATGGGGAATGGCTGCAATCTGGTCTTCGGTCAGCCCCACATCGCGGCACGCCTTGCAGTGCTGCGAGAACACGAATTGCGACCCCACCGTATAGCCGGCGCGGATTTGCCCCAGCTCGCGCAGCTTGGGATCTATGACGCGCGCTTCATCACGGTAAAACTTAAAACCGTCTGTCGTATGTGCAAACGCATCCGGCACGATATTGAAGACCGTCCACCAGTTGCCCGGCGTGCCCGTGGCCGTGCCCGGCTCCATCAGTGGATCGCGGTCGCCGAACAGCATGTCGAAGATCGCATTGGCATATCCGTGGCCGGCTTCACGCCCGGCCTGTTTCAGTCTTGGCATGGGTTTGTCCCTGTTCCTTAGCGTTGGTGAATGAGCTTCATGCCCGCGATGGGGCTACGGGCTTTCACCACATAGTCAGACCGGATTGAGCCGAAATACAC
Source organism: uncultured Parvibaculaceae bacterium (assembly GCA_964511745.1). Classification (GTDB taxonomy): domain Bacteria; phylum Pseudomonadota; class Alphaproteobacteria; order CGMCC-115125; family CGMCC-115125; genus Pyruvatibacter. The sequence goes on along the minus strand of CAZEHX010000002.1, from coordinate 250,414 downwards.
ATCCTTCATGTCCTCACCGCCCCATGTGACATTCGTGGGGTGGTCGAGGATGTCGCCAGTCAGGTCATGCGCGATGGTGAAAACCTCACGCGCCGGCGTGATGGCGACGATCTTGTTGGCAACCGGCAAGGTCACCCACAGATTGCCCTCGACATCAAAGCCGTTGCCATCCGTATACGCCCAGTTGGCCATCTCCTGCGGCGACGGCAGATTGTTGGGGTCCGTCTCGCCGGACGGAATGATGCCCAGCATTGGGCCATACTCCTCGCGCGGGCCAAGCCTGCCATCACCGAGAATGGGATAGCGCACCACGTTGCCGCCCGACGTCTGGTTGACGTAGAGAAACTCTTCCGCCTCATCGAGGCAGCAGCCATTGGCGAATTTGAGCCCGTCTGCCAGATGCTCGGCGCGGCCATCCGGCGTCACGCGAAACACGAAACCGTCGGTGCGCCCGTCCAGCGCCTGCGGCCATTGTTCTGCACCGGTTGAGTGTGTGCAGTAGATGGTGCCATCGCGCGCCACAATCGGATAATTGCAGGCAGTGAGCGTGACGCCGTTTACTTCGCTGGCCAGCACTTCGATGTCGCCGGTCTTGATATTAAGCCGCTGCAGCGGCCCGGCCTCCCCTTCATAGACGCCGAAATTGGCAATGATGATGTTGCCCGCTGCATCCATGTTGATGCCGTTGGGTGCACCGCCCGCTTTGCCGACGCCCCGAAACGTGCCGTCCGGCAAAATCTCAGCGCAGGCGGATGCCTGGTCCGATGCCCAAACACGGCCGTCACGCCCCACCACCACATCTTCGGGCCGTTTGACGCCCAGCCCGATCTTCTGCATGGCGCTGACGTCAATTTTTGCCAATGGCATAGTCGTTCCCCCAATTTTATTATTTGCGCAGTATAAGGATTAATCAGAACATATCGCGCGAACCCGATACGTTATAAATCTTGATATCGAGCGATGCGAATTTGATTTCGCCGAGCACCGCCTGAAAGGTGCCCATATGCGGCTCCTTGAAATGCCTGTCGAGCGCGGCCTGATCTTCCCACAGCTCAAAAAACCGCATGGATTTCTCAGCGGCAATGTCGCGCGAATAGGTGTAGTCGAGACACCCGGCTTCCGTGCGGCTGGCGGCGATCATGTTCCGCCCGGCATCAAGCACCTTTTCCATGTCCGCATCCGAATTGAACATGGCTGTTCCCGCCACGATGAGCATTGCGCCTCTCCCTTTTATCATTTGCCCGAAGCTTAGCCGCCGCCGGCGCGATGCGCGAGACCTAGGGACGCCTGGCGCCCATAGCGGCTCGGACTTTGGATGCAAATGCCTCGGCCTGCGCCAGGTCGTGCATTTCAAGGGGTTCAACGCCCGCATCCATAAACGGCGAGGCATATAGCGTCGCCGCAGGCCCCAGCCGCGCCCGGCGCACACGCACGCTATCGATGATATCCAGCGGCAGTGACGTGACCCGCCTGGGAACCGGCCCGTTGACCGCAATCAACCGCTGATCCGTCAGCAACACAAAACTTGTGCGTGCCCGCAGCCACGCCCAGCCAAGCAAAAGCGGCGCGCCGACCATCACGACGACAAGGGCAAGCTGCGCCACCAGATCAAGCCCCGCCAGCCAGGCCCAGACGAGCAGCGGACCCCACACCAGCAGCACGCCGATCGCCGGGCGATAGATGCTGCGATGCAACCGCGCACGCGCGCGCACCCACTCGGCAGGCATCAGCACCCGCACCGCAGCGCGGCTTAACCTTGCGTTCACCTTGTGGTCAGATTGCACCCGCTAACGTACCGTTTCTAATGCCGAATCGCTTGAAATCGTCCCGTTGACGCACCAAGTGCGGTGTGCGAGAAAATATCAAAAGCCTACCACCACAGGGAGATGATCCGTGAGCGTTGCCGACACCAGCCATACTGACACGTCGAGCCTGGCCCAGTCCGGTAGCGCCCAGAATTCATCCGGTGACACGGCAAAGCGTGGCTCCCTCAAGCCGGAAAGCCGCGCCTGCGTCCTGCACATCTGCGGCGGCATTGCGATGCTGGTGATCGGCGTCGCGCTGCTGGTAATCACCTAAAAACCCGCGCGCTTTCGGCCAACAAGCCACCACCTCCTTGATCTTTGTGCGTGCCGCCTCATCTAGAGTCCTACACACCTGAACAAGCAAGGAGCCTCCCATGACCGGCCCGCAACTGGACCGTGAAGACGCCCGCCAAGGCAAAACCGGCACCAATGTCCGTAATGTGCTGATCATTTCCACCATAGCCGCAGCGGTCGCGCTGGCCATCGTGCTCGGGGTCACCCGTTGACGCACCGCCTGCCCGTCGTGAAACCGCACGCACATGCCCACCCTGACCGCGGGCATCGCGGGAATAATTACGGGAACAATTACAAGCGCTGAAAGTTATCCTGCCAGGCGATCCGCGGGGGTTATATGTCCACCAAACCTTTCGTGACACACTCCTTCGTGACACCCCCTTGTGAAACTGGCAGCAAATAGCAGGCATGACACAGACCCCCGACGGCCTAGAGACCAGCCCCCTATCCGAAGTCGCAGAGGCGCTGTTGCCCAGCGGCACACCATGGCTCGACGGCCTGTCGGCAACCATCACATCGGCGCTGGCTGAGAATGCCCTGAACGACTATCTGCTGGCCGCCGGCATCAGCACCGGTGTTTTCGCCATCCTGTTCGGCGTAAAATTCGGCTTAGGCTTCGTGCTGGGCCGGGGTGCCAAGGACCGCCCGCACACCCGCCGCGCCATCGCCGCCAAGGTCGTCGGGCGCACATGGACCTTGTACCTCATCCTGCTCGCAGTGCTGACCGGGGCGGCGACGCTGACCCTGCCCGACAACATCATCCCCACATTGCGCATGATGGTGCTGATCCTGTTTTTCCTGCAGATCGGCGCCTGGACCGGCACGCTGCTGACCGGCTTTGTCGACCGCTACGCCGCCCGCCACGGCGAGGATGACCCGCAGGCAACCACCGGACTGTCCATCATCCGGCTGATCGGCCGGGTGCTTGTCTGGTCGATCGTGCTGCTGCTGATCCTCGACAATCTCGGCATCGACGTCACCGCGCTGGTGGCCGGCCTTGGCATCGGCGGCATCGCCATCGGCCTTGCCGCGCAAAACGTGCTGGGCGACCTGTTCGGCTCGCTCGCCATCGTCATGGACAAGCCCTTTGTGCGCGGCGATTTCATCGTGCTGTCGGACGAGCACATGGGCACGGTGGAAAAGATCGGCCTCAAGACCACCCGTATCCGCTCGCTGTCGGGCGAGCAACTGGTGGTCGCCAATACCGACCTGCTGACCACCCGCATCCACAACTACAAGCGCATGTGGCAGCGCCGCATCGTCTTCAAGCTCGGCGTCACCTACCAGACCAGCCACGCGACCCTGCAAAAGATCCCCGCGCTCATCAAGGCGATCATCGACGACACCGACGGTGCCCGCCTCGACCGCACCAATTTCTCAGAATATGGCGGCAGCGCCCTGATCTTCGAAACCGTCTGGTTCGTCACCAGCGCCGACTACAACGAATACATGGAGATCCAGGAACGGATTTACCTCGGCATCCACAAGGCGTTCGAGGATGACGGCATCGACTTCGCCTACCCGACCCAGACGGTGTTCGTGGAAGGTGTTGGCGCGGCTAAGGACGAGGAGCCGGCACCTGACCCGGCCCCGTCGGATTCCGCCCGCTAGGACTCGCAATTCCGCCTCAAGCGTACCATATTCGTTCTCATGGCGACGGCTCGAAAAACACGCGCGAAAACCGCACCTAAATCCACGACGCGGGACAACAAGGTCCCGGTGAAGGATGACGCGTATCCGCTGCCCGCTGATCAGATGCCCGCCGAGCCCAAAGGGCTGAGTGAGGCACCCGGCGCATCCTTCCTGCCCGCCGCCGAGGTCGACCCCAAGGAAGCCTTCAAGCTGGACGGCTCGGGCGCGGGGCTCAAATATCTGCCCGACGTGCCGTTTGAGGCGCACCGCCCGGCCCGGCCGGAAAAAGGGGGGCTGTCGAAGCCGTTCCGCGTCGTCTCCGACTATGAGCCCGCCGGCGACCAGCCGACCGCCATCGCCGACCTTGTCGGCGGCGTCCAAGAGGGCGAGCGCAATCAGGTGCTGTTGGGCGTCACCGGCTCCGGCAAGACATATACGATGGCCAAGGTCATCGAGGCGACGCAGCGCCCGGCGCTGGTGCTGGCCCACAACAAGACCCTGGCCGCCCAGCTCTATGGCGAGTTCAAGAACTTCTTCCCGGACAATGCGGTCGAGTATTTCGTTTCCTATTACGACTACTACATGCCGGAGGCGTATATTCCGCGCACCGACACCTTCATCGAGAAGGAAAGCTCCGTAAACGAACAGATCGACCGGATGCGCCACTCGGCCACCCGCTCGCTGCTGGAGCGCGACGACGTCATCATCGTCGCCTCGGTCTCGTGCATCTACGGTATCGGCTCGGTCGAAACCTATACGTCGATGACCTTCGAGCTGAAAAAAGGCCAGCGCATCGACCGCAACCAGATCCTCGCGGACCTGGTCGCCATCCAGTACAAGCGCAACGACACAGCGTTCCAGCGCGGCACCTTCCGGGTGCGCGGCGACACGGTGGAAATCTTCCCGGCCCACTATGAGGACCGCGCCTGGCGCGTCTCGATGTTTGGCGACGAGATCGAGGAGATCACCGAGTTCGACCCGCTCACCGGCCAAAAGTCCGCCAAGCTCGACCGCATCAAGGTGTTTGCCAATTCGCACTATGTGACGCCGCGCCCGACCCTGACCCGCGCCATCGAGGGCATCAAGAACGAGCTCAAGGCGCGCCTGACGGAACTCACCGCGCAGGGCAAGCTGCTGGAAGCGCAACGCATCGAGCAGCGCACCCAGTTTGACCTTGAGATGATGCAGGCGACCGGCTCCTGCGCCGGCATTGAAAACTATTCGCGCTGGCTGACCGGTCGCAAACCCGGCGAGCCGCCGCCCACGCTTTTCGAGTATGTGCCCGACAACGCGCTGATCTTTGTCGATGAAAGCCATCAAACCGTGCCGCAGATCGGCGGCATGTTCAGGGGCGATTACCGCCGCAAATCAACTCTGGCCGAATTCGGCTTCCGCCTGCCCTCCTGCGTCGACAACCGCCCGATGCGGTTTGAGGAATGGGACGCCATGCGGCCGCAGACCGTGTTCGTCTCCGCCACCCCGGCGCAATGGGAGCTGGACCAGACCGGCGGCGTCTTCACCGAGCAGATCATCCGCCCGACGGGCCTGATTGATCCGGTCACCGAAATCCGCCCCGTCGAAACCCAGGTGGAAGACCTGATCGACGAGGTGAAGCAGGTCGCCCAACAGGGCTACCGCTCGCTGGTCACCGTGCTGACCAAGCGCATGGCCGAAGACCTGACCGAATACATGCACGAACAGGGCGTGCGCGTGCGCTACATGCATTCGGACATCGACACCCTGGAACGCATCGAGATCATCCGCGACCTGCGCCTTGGCGCGTTTGACGTGCTGGTGGGCATTAACCTGCTGCGCGAAGGCCTCGACATTCCCGAATGCGCCCTCGTGGCTATTCTCGACGCCGACAAGGAAGGCTTTTTGCGGTCTGAAACCTCGCTGGTGCAGACCATTGGCCGCGCCGCGCGCAATGTCGACGGCCGGGTTATTCTGTATGCGGACACAATCACCGGCTCGCTGGACCGCGCGCTGGCAGAAACCGACCGCCGCCGCAAAAAGCAGATGGCCTACAACACCGCCCACGGCATCACCCCGCAAAGCGTCAAGGCCAATATCTCCAACGTGCTCGACAGCATGTATGAACGCGACCATGTCCGCGTCGAAGGCGCCACCGGCAAGGACGGCGAAACCATCCTGCTGGCCGGCCACAACCTCAAGGCCCACATGCAGGACCTCGAAACCCGCATGAAAGACGCCGCCGCCGACCTCGAATTCGAGGAAGCCGCACGGTTGCGCGACGAGTTGAAGAAGCTTCAGGAGACCGAACTGGCCATCGCCGATGATCCAATGATCCGGCAGGATGAGTTGAAGCGGTTGCAGGGTGAGGAACGGTCACGCCCGCGCCCCAAGCGCGGACGCAGCTCAAAGCGTCGGTGACGCTTTGAGAGCGACGAACGAGCTGGCCATCGCAGATGATCCAATGATCCGGCAGGATGAGATCAAACGGTTGCAGGGTGAGGAGCAGTCCCGCCCGCGCCCCAAGCGCGGACGCAGCTCAAAGCGCCGGTGACGCTTTGAGAGCGACGAACGAGGTATTCTGACAGCAAAACGTGAGACATCCCAGCCATCGGTAGGCCACCTCACTTATAAATAGCGGCGCCTACCAGTCAGATTCTGACTGCAATCCACGTCCATGCTTTGGGTGCGGCTTATTATGTACGGCCAAGAACAATGCGTTTAGCGCGTCCATCGCCGATTCAATACATTGCTCGCAATCGCTTACCGTGGGTTCAGTGGTGCCGCGAGGATGCGTAATCCTGTTTCTAACTGAGATCGCATAACTAAATTTCGAAACCCAAGATTCATTTGGGTTCCCGTTAAATTTGCACAACAACAGAAGTATCCTGTCCTCCAGAGCATGAAACTGTCTTGTATTTGTTAAAACAAACACCCCCCTGTTCAAGTTAACACGACGCTCCTCGATGACTCCCAACTCTGCTGCTGAAAAAAAATCCTTCTGACTAGCCAAACCCAGCACGATGTTATGCAATGTCGCTTCGACAAATGAGAACGTTGACTGTATAGATGCTCTAATAAATGCAGATTTCTCTGAACCAGAATCCAATTTATCCGCCTTCTCGAGAAAACGCTTGGCAGAATCAAGAATGGTTAGGCAATAATCTGTGTAGTCATCCACCATCTACATTTTTTCCTTTGCCTTATTCGCTGCTAGCACTGCCTCTTTGGCATGAAATTGGGCAATTCCAGCATTGACGAGAGATTTCTTTATTCCTTCTCCTTTCTCAGCTTGCAGCCAAAATATCTCCACAAAGCGGCCGCGTTCCTTGGCATCCGTACGAAATCCCAAACCACGATAGTTATCGGAATCGGTAGAGTGCTTCCCTTGGGCAAGAACACTCGCATTCAGCGGGTCAGTTTTTATTACATCTGCCAAAGAAAAATGCCGTTTCAACCGCACAGCATTGCCCGTGAGTATACCTGCCACAAATGCCCAACTAGAAAGAACTGCCGTGTTCTGAGCTTTGGCTGCATAGTCAGCCCGATTTTTCCGCGGCGCCCCATCCAGAATTGACTCATATTGCGCGTCATCCAATCGCACAAACTCTTTAGCCGCTTTCGATAGGTTCTTGTCCTTTGTCCAGTTAGAGTGCTCTTCTTTAACCTTTTGCCACTCCGTCGGATTTTGAACTCCAGATTTAACAATGATTGGCGTAGTTTCACTATTCTGAAAATCACCAAATTCCACGGATCTACCTTTGTAGAAATTGACAATAAACGTTCGCACTTCGCTCACTGTAACTGGCTTGCTTCTGGCCTTCTTATCAGAAAAATCTTCATCTTTGTCTAGAAGGCCGACAGAGATGGCCCAATTGCGGAGATCAGGACCCGAAACTTGCTCATACATTCGGTCCAGCAAATCAGATGAAACTGCGATATTTGTGTTTGATATTACTTGAACATCAAGCCTTTGATCAGTGTTAAGTCCAAAATACACCTTAATTCCATGAAATTCATCTACATCATTACTTAAAGCAGTTTGAATAGACTCAAAACGGTGCTGACCACCAATCACCTGCAATGGAGGTTCCGATTCCGGATTAAATTCGCAAACAAGGTTGCTGAAAACTCTTCCTTGTTCAGCATCTTCTCGCATTCGCTGATATGCGGCATGGTCTTCGACAATATCACGATTAGCTCTTAGATCCGGTTGATTTTCAGGGTCCAACGCGACATCAGTTGTACCCAATTCCACAATGAAGCTAGCCTTTACATGGCACTCTGTGAAAAGAGCTCCTGTTCTTCTATCTTCAATTATGAAAATTGTTCCCTTCTCTAAAGGTGAAAAGGAATCGACGAACTCATTGATTATTTCCTCGGTGTCAGAGTCTATTTCTATTTCTGAACTGGCAGGTTTTATTTTGACCAATTCGCTTTCCCTCCACTTCAACCGTCAGGAAGCTTAATTTTCCCGATCGTTTGAGCCAATCACTATGCGCCCACAACTCTACTACAGATATGAGGTGGGGTGAGATTGAAAAAACTTATCCCCGGTCCCCCTGACCGCCCTTATCCTGTTCGGACCTTCTCACTGAGGGCATCCCGGGCCGTCCGGGCTCTGGGGGAAGGGCGGCGCCCGGAGCGGGGCCGGTGGCATCCGTCGGTGGATGCGGCCGGGCCGCGTGGAAGGAGTAACGGGCCTTCTGGAACGGGCGGTGAACCGGCGCGGGTGGCTTAGCGCGCAGGGAATGGGCGGGTCTCTCAAGACCCGGCGGCTGCGGCTGCCGGCGTCTCAGGGCCCGGATGCTGTCAGGGGCGCACGGGGCCGGCCGATCGGCCCGGTGGGTGTCCAAGGCAGCGTTCCAGCCCATGCCCGGTGGCGGGTGGGTCACTATACCTAATGCTGCGTGCGAGTAATGACGGCGCGGCGTTTGAACAGGGTGGGCGGAAACGGTTCGCCGAAGCTTGCCGTGCGGGACGTGCCTGCGGGCGGCCCTATTTGACGTCATACGGATAGCCGCCTGCGGCACGTCCCGCTCCCTCCCTTTTTTGGGGTGGGAGTTGTTGAGATCAGCCCTCCCCCTTCGCCGGTTTTCGCCTGCGGGGCTTTTGGTGCTTGGGGGTGCTGGGAGGTGCTGGGGGCGACCTCCCTACTCCGTTGCCCCGGACGTGATCCGGGGCCTACTCGCAGAACAGACGGGGTGGGCCTTGGCAAATCCGGGGATGGGGTTTCAGCGGGCGGGGAGTCTGCAGTGCGATGGCGCACAGGTTTTTGCCGGGGACATGCGAGTGGACCCCGGATCAGGTCCGGGGATACGGATTTAGGTGGGGGCAAACATCTACCGTAGCTCCGGACTTGATCCGGAGCCTACTCGCAGGAGAGACGGGGGTGGGCCTTGGCGAATCTGGGGATGGGGTTTCAGCGGGCGGGGAGTCTGCAGTGCGATGGCTTGTAAGCTTTTGCTGGGGAAATGCGAGTGGACCCCGGATCAAGTCCGGGGATACGGGGGATGAGGGTGGCACCCCACCCCGGCCCTCCCCCTCAAGGGGAGGGAGAAGAGGGGCCGCAGGCGGTGACGGACAGTTTCACCTCCCCCTTGTGGGGAGGTCGGTGCGGGCGCACCGGGTGGGGGTGCTGAGGTGCGGTGGCGCTGAGGCTTTTGCTGGGACCAAGCGAGTGGGCCCCGGATCAGGTCCGGGGCGGCGGCGGAATAATCTGTATTACTCCGCCGCAGCCTTGTCGCGGGTGGCCTTGGAGATGGGGAGCGGGTTGCCGTCTTCGGCGCCCGGCGCTTCGAGGCCGCGATAGTCCTTGTCGCGGATGCGGGTGATGATGTCGGCGACGGCTTCACGCGGGGTGCCGAGGCTTTCAAGCACCTGGCCTGCAAGCTGCAGCGAGCTTTCCAGCGTCTCGGGCACAACGCCGGTGGCGCCGAGTTTGAACAGTTCCTCCGAATGCGTCATATCCCAGGCGCGCACGAAGATCGGGATCGCCGGCCAGCGGCCGCGGATGTTTTCAACGGCGCGCGAGGCAGCCGCGAAGTTATCAAGGGTGACGACGACGGCGCCTGCGTGGTCGGCGCCGACCCGCTCCAGCACATCGGGCTTGGAGGCGTCGCCATAATAGACCGGCTCGCCCTTGCTTCGGCAGTCGCGGGTGCGCGGCACGTTGAGGTCGAGCGCCATATAGGGATGCTTGAGATCGCCCAGCATCTTGGCGACGGTCTGCCCGACGCGGCCGTAGCCGGCAATGATGACATGGCCCTCTAGCCCGCGCGCTTCACCGCCCGCCGCCTGAATCGGTTCCCCGCCGGTGCGCGCCTCGATCAGGTCCTTGAGCCAGGAGCCAAGATCAGCAAGGAACGGCGTCAGCGCCATCGAGACCGCGGCGACGATGAGAACATATTGCGCGGTCGCATCCACGATGACGCCGGAGCCGAGCGCCGCGGTGACGCCGACAAAGGCGAATTCACCGCCCGCCGACAGCAGCAGGCCGGTGCGGATGGAGGTTGTGACCGGCAGGCGGAAGGCCAGCGCCAGACCGGCGAGGATGACCGCCTTGAGCGCCACCAGCCCGCTGACGCCGATCAGCACATTGAGCCAGTCGCTGGCCAGCACACCGAAATCGATGCCCATGCCGATGGAGATGAAGAACAGCCCCAGCATCAGCCCCTTGAAGGGCTCGATGTCGGTCTCGACCTGATGGCGAAATTCAGTCTCCGACAATAACAACCCGGCAAGGAACGCGCCCAGCGCCATCGACAGCCCGGCATAGCCGGTGAACCACGCGGTCCCCAACACCGCCAGCAGGGTCAGCGCCATGAACAGTTCCGGGCTCTGGGTCCAGGTGACCATGCGATAGAGATGCCGCACCAGCCAGCGGCCGGCGAAGATGATGATGACGACGGCGATCAGTGCGCGCAGCAGGGCGGTGCCGACAAGCTCCGCCACATGGCCGCTGCCGTCGGCGGCAAAAATGGTGATCAGCATCAGCAGCGGCACCACCGCGAGATCCTGCGCCAGCAGCACCGCGAACGACGCCCGCCCCATGCGCGAGGCGAACTCCCCGCGCTCCATCAACAGCTGCATGATGACGGCGGTGGAGGACAGCCCCAGGCACAGGCCGATAATGATCGAGGCCTGCATGGTGTTGCCCCACCACAGCGCCACCGCGCCGATCAGCGCGCCGGATACCAGCACCTGCGCGAAGCCCAGCCCGAACACCATGGTGCGCATCGCCTTGAGGCGCTCGACCGACAGCTCCAGCCCGATCATGAACAGCAGGAACACGACGCCGAGCTCCGCCATCCGCGACACGCCGTCGACATCATCAATGAACGCAAAGCCGAACGGGCCGATAATGGCGCCGACAAACAGATAGCCGAGCACCGGGCTGGCCTTGAACCATTTGAACAGCGGCACCAGCAAGACGCTGGCCACCAGGAACAAAATGATCTCGCGGATATAGGGCACGGTGGCATGGCCGCCGCCATGATCCCCGCCTGACGCTACGTCACTGGCCACAGCGGCCATGTCCGCCGCCTGCCGTGCCACTTCTGCGATCGTATCCGGTTCCAAGCTATGAATGCCCTGTAACTAATGACTGTCTTTGCAACGCACCGCCTGCCCCTATATATCAGAGGATCAGCGCGCGGATATGCCGGGGGGCGTGGTCTGTGGGCGAAAAAACGATAAAAATCCAACCAGACATGGTCGGTGCGCATCGGATGCTTCGTTTGCAGGCAGTGCGGCCCCATCTTTGGACACGACACAGCCGGGCCTGATTTTCAGTGACCGGCACACCGACCACCCTTCCCACCCGCTTTGCGGGCTTAGCGTTCATCTAGCAAGCCGGATCGGCATTCTTTTTCCATGATGTATCTCGCCCTCGCCGGTGGCCTAATCATCCTGCTGTTCTGCGGTGATCTTCTGGTGCGCGGCGCAGTGGCTCTGGCCAGCCGGTTCGGCGTGCATCCGCTGATCATCGGGCTGACGGTGGTGGCCTTCGGCACCTCGGCGCCGGAGCTCATGGTGTCGGTCAAGGCGGTGCTGGAAAATGCGCCCGGTATCGCGCTGGGCAATATAGTCGGCTCCAACATCGCCAACATATTGCTGGTGCTCGGCCTGCCGGCGATCATCTATCCCACCCTGTGCAATCAGGCCTCAATCCGCCGCAATACCTCCATGATGGTCGGCGCCACCATGCTGTTTGTGGCCCTGTGCATGACCGGCACGCTGACCTTCATGGACGGTGCCATCCTGTTTGCCCTGGTGCTGTGCTTTCTCGCCTATTCTGGCCTGCGCGCCAAAAAGCACCCGGAAATCGGCATCGAGGATGATCTGGAAGAAATCTCAGGCCTCCCCGAGCGTGTCTGGGCAATCTGCGCCTTCCTGGTGATTGGCCTGCTCGGCCTGCCGCTGGGCGCTGAGCTCGTGGTCGACGGCTCCACCGAAATCGCCCGCCGTTTTGGCGTCTCCGAAGCCGCCATCGGCCTCACCGTCATCTCCATGGGCACGTCACTGCCGGAACTTGCAACCACCCTCGTGGCAGCCCTGCGGCGTCAGGCTGATGTGGCCATCGGTAATGTAATCGGCTCCAACCTGTTCAACATTCTGGCGATCGGCGGCATCACCGCCATGGTCCGCCCGCTGCCCGTCGCTGAAAACTTCATGAGCTTTGATCTGTGGGTGATGCTGGCAACCGCCCTGCTGGTCGTCCCCTTCGCCTTTATGCGCGCCACCATCACCCGGCTGGCGGGTGCCATCTTCGTGGCGCTCTATGCAGGCTTCCTCGTGGCGGTGTTCCACATCGCATGACCCATCCCGCCAAATCAGCCCTCGTCACAGGCGGCGCCCGGCGGATCGGCCGGGCGATTGTGGAAGGCCTCGTCGCCGACGGCTGGGCAGTCGGCATTCATTACGGCCAGTCAGATGGCGCCGCCGAACAGCTTGCGGACGACATCTGCACATCCGGCGGCCGCGCCGCAGCCCTGTCAGCAGATCTTGCCGACGCCTCCGCGCTGGACGGCCTGCTGGACGAGACCGCCGCCGCCATTGGCCCGCTGACATTGCTCGTCAATTGCGCGTCAATCTTTAACGATGACACCGCCGACACCATCACCGCAGAAAGCTTCGACGCGCATATAGCCGTCAATCTGCGCGCGCCGCTGCTGCTGGCAAAAGCGTTTGCCGCCCGGCTGCCGGATGACGCCACGGGCAACATCATCAATGTTATCGACCAGCGCGTCTGGCGGCTGAACCCGCGCTTCATGTCCTACACCGCATCTAAAGCCGGCCTGTGGACCGTCACCCAAACGCTTGCACAGGCCCTCGCCCCGCGCATCCGCGTCAACGCCATCGGCCCCGGCCCGACCCTGCGCAATGACCGGCAGGACGAAGCCGACTTCGCAGCGCAGGTCGATGCAATCCCCCTGCAGCAAGCCCCAGATTTGCGGGATTTTCAGCGCGCGGTGCGGTTTATTGTTGAAACAAAATCGCTGACGGGCCAAATGCTTGCGCTCGACGGCGGCCAGCATCTGGCCTGGCAGACACCCGACGCCACGGGCAAGGAGTAACGCCCCCATGACCAATTCAGCGACCGGCAACGTAACTCCCTTGCGGATTGCTGATGCGGCACGGCTCACAAGACACGTCTTCGTGCGGGATCTGCGCCTGGATGCCCATATCGGCGTCCACCGCCATGAGGAAGACCGCCCCCAGGCGATCATCGTCAATGTGGACCTGACCGTGACCGAGGGCGAAGAACACCTGAACGACAGCCTTGCCAATGTGGTGTGCTACGAGCGGGTGGTGAACAACATCAAGGACTTGGTCGATCAGGGCCATGTGCGGCTGGTCGAAACCCTGGCTGAACGCATTGCCGAGGACTGCTTTACCGATGAGCGGGTTCTGGCCGCACGGGTGCGGATTGAAAAGTTGGACGCCATTGCCGAAGCACACAGCGTCGGTATTGAGATTGAGCGGCTGCGCCCCCTGTCCGGCAACTGACCCGGTTCCACAGCCTGTGCAGCAGGCAAACCTAGACGACAGATGAACGATTGTGCACATGCGCACTGGGTGCACCTAAATGGAATCGGCCGGGTTTATTCACGCCCTGCATCACCGCTTCGGGAAATTCCCAACAACAGGGAAACCTTATAAAATCAGTCACTTAAACAATTCGTGACGACAATCTTCATGATCGGTGGCACCCCGCCGATATACTGGCAAAAACAGGCGCCCCACTTGTTACCAACAGAGTTATCCACAGACCGAAAAGCCCCCCGGTAGCGCCGCAGGTTTGCCCGGCACATATTGACCCCATGAGCGACACGACCCCAACAGATACGCAGGTTGAGACACCGGCTCCGCTGACCGGCGCCGAGTTGATTGCGGACTACGTCACCCGTCTGCCCAATGCGCCGGGGGTCTATCGCATGTTCGGGGCCGATGGCGACGTGCTCTATGTGGGCAAGGCCCGCAGCCTCAAAAAGCGGGTAACGAGCTATTCCCGCCTTATCGGCCATACCAACCGCATCGCCCGGATGATCAACTCGACCACGGCAATGGAGTTTGTGGTCACCGAGAGCGAAACTCAGGCGCTGCTGCTGGAAGCCAACCTCATCAAGCAGCTTCGCCCTCGCTACAATGTGCAGCTGCGCGACGACAAATCCTTCCCCTATATCCTGATCGCCCGCGACCATGATGTGCCGCAGATTCTCAAGCATCGCGGCGCGCGCGGCCGCAAGGGGGATTATTTCGGCCCGTTTGCGTCAGCCGGGGCGGTCAATCGCACCCTCAACGCGCTGCAAAAAGCATTTCTGCTGCGCTCATGTTCCGACACCGTTTATGAGGCGCGCACGCGCCCCTGCCTTCTCTATCAAATCAAACGCTGCTCAGCGCCCTGCACCGGCGAGATCAGCGATGCAGACTACGCAGCTCTTGTGGGCGAGGCTGAAAGCTTCCTCTCCGGCAAAAGCCGCAAGATACGCGAGCGCATGGCGATCCAGATGGAGCAATCCAGCAGCGATCTGGATTTTGAAAAGGCGGCGATCTATCGCGACCGACTGCGCGCGCTCAGCCACATCCAGTCGCATCAGGGCATCAACCCGCAAACCGTGGAAGAGGCCGACGTTTTCGCCATTCATGCCGAGGGCGGCCAGGCCTGCGTGCAGGTATTCTTCTTCCGCGCCGGGCAGAACTGGGGCAACCGCGCCTATTTTCCAAAACACGACAAGGACATGGAAACCCCGGAAATTCTCGACGGGTTTCTCGCGCAATTTTATGAGGAGCGCCCCGCTCCGCGTCTGGTGCTGCTGAATGAGGACGTAGAAAACGCCGACCTTCTTGGTCAGGCACTGACCATCAAGCGCGGCCGCAAGGTGGCGGTGGGCCGGCCCCATCGTGGCGAGAAGCGCGAGCTTGTGCAATATGCATTCGATAATGCGCGCGAGGCACTGGCCCGCCGCATGGCGGAATCATCAACCCAGACCAAACTGCTGGCAGGCCTTGCGGAAGCCTTCGGCATGGATGCCCCGCCCCAGCGCATCGAGGTTTACGACAACAGCCACATCTCCGGCACCAATGCCGTCGGCGGCATGATCGTGGCCGGCCCTGAGGGCTTTCGCAAAAACCAGTACCGCAAATTCAACATCAAGAACCCGGACACAGAACCCGGCGACGACTACGCCATGATGCGCGAAGTGCTGACACGCAGGTTCGCACGGCTGGTGAAGGATCAGGCTGCCCTCGACAATGCGGAAACGGACACGACCGACGCGACCGATCCGGATTGGCCCGATCTGGTGCTGATCGACGGCGGCGCCGGGCAATTGTCTGTCGTGCAGTCGGTTTTCGACGAACTGGGCATCGACCGGGTGACCCTTGTGGGCATCGCCAAGGGACCGGACCGTGACGCAGGCCGCGAGCGATTTTTCATGACCGGGCGCCAGCCCTTCATGATGGAAGCCAAAAGCCCGGTCCTCTATTACCTGCAACGCCTGCGCGACGAAGCCCACCGCTTTGCCATCGGCAGCCACCGGGCGCGGCGCAAGCAGGGCATCGGAAAATCACTGCTGGATGGCGTTGCCTCCATTGGCCCCAAGCGCAAACGCGCGCTGCTGAACCATTTTGGCTCCGCGCGCGCCGTCGCAGCCGCCGGATTGTCCGATCTTGAGGCTGTGGACGGCATTTCAACCGCCGTGGCCCGCACGATCTATGACCATTTCCATGAAGGAGTTAAGTAACTTCATGGTTGTAGGCTTTAAAAGCACACACGCGTGAATGTGAACCAGAGTTGCGTCTGCGCCTCTCCACCCCCGGCCCGCCTCGTGTAAGATGAAACCCATGACCACTCAGCCAACAAGCCGCACCGAGTCCGTTGCATGGACAATTCCCAACCTGCTGACCTATGCGCGTATCGCGCTGGTGCCGGTTCTGGTGATGACCTTTTTTGTGTCCGGCGATATGGCCCGCTGGATTGCCGTGGGTATTTTCATCGTCGCCAGCGTGACTGACTTTGTGGACGGTTACATCGCCCGCGCCTGGCAACAACAATCAGGCCTTGGCACCATGCTGGACCCGATTGCTGACAAACTGCTGGTCGCCGCGGCTTTGCTGCTTCTCGCGGCGAATGAAACCATCGCCGGCGTCAGCCTGTTTGCCGCCGTCATCATCCTGTCGCGCGAAATTCTCGTGTCCGGCCTGCGCGAATATCTGGCGACGTTGCAGGTAAGCGTTCCCGTCACGCAGCTGGCAAAATGGAAAACTGCCCTGCAGATGACCGCCATCAGCTTTTTGCTGGCCGGGCCTGCAGGCGACAAGGTTCTGCCGTTCACCAGCGAAATCGGCATAACCGCATTATGGATTGCTGCCTTGCTGACGCTTTACACCGGCTACGACTATTTCCGCGCCGGGATGCATCACGTCATCGCAGCCGACAACAAGTGAGCCACAACACATGAGTGGTGAAATCACCATTTTGTATTTTGCCCGGCTGCGCGAAGCAGTCGGCATCCCCGAAGAACGCATCTCCCTGCCGCAAGTCGGCATGACCGCCGGAAGCCTGCTGGCGCATCTGGCCGCCAATGACGAGGCAAAGCGCACCGCGTTTGATGGCATCGACATCAAGATTGCCGTCAATCAGCAGCAGGCCGACCCCACAACGCCGATCAAACCGGGCGACGAAGTGGCGTTCTTCCCACCCGTCACCGGCGGTTAAAATCAATGCCGGTCCGCATCCAGCCCCATGCCTTTGACGCCGGTGCCGAACTCGCCGCACTGACGCAGGGCCGCGGCGACATTGGCGCCAGCGTGACATTCGTTGGTCAGATGCGTGAGTTTTCAGATGGCACAAAGCTCAATGCCATGACGCTGGAGCATTACCCCGCCATGGCGCAGGCTGAGCTTGAGCGCATTGAAATGCAGGCCCGCGAGCGGTTTGACGTCACCGACCTTGAGATCATCCACCGCTATGGCGAGCTACACCCCGGCGACCCGATCGTGCTGGTGATCGCCACATCCAAGTCCCGCCAGCCCGCATTCGATGCGGCGAGCTTCATCATGGACTACCTCAAAACCAGCGCCCCCTTCTGGAAGAAGGAAAGCAGCCCCGAGGGAGAGACCTGGGTGGATGCCCGCAAAACCGACGATGACGCCACCGCGCGCTGGCAGCGGGATTAAGCAGCGACGCTTGTGCGGTTTACCAGTGCCATATAGTCGTTCATCAGGGTTTCGGTGATCTTGCCCGGCGTGAACCGGTACGGACCGATTTCAGAAACCGGCGTCACTTCCGCCGCCGTGCCGGTGATGAAGCACTGTTCAAAATCCGCCATCTCTTCAGGCTTGATGTGCCGCTCGATGATTTCAATGCCGCGCTTCTTCGCAAGATCCATGACCGTACGGCGGGTGATGCCATCAAGGAAACAGTCAGGCGTCGGCGTATGGAGGACGCCATCCTTGACGAAGAACACATTGGCGCCGGTCGCTTCGGCAACATAGCCGCGATAGTCCAGCATCATCGCATCCGCATAGCCTTTGTTCTCGGCGGCATGCTTGGAGATGGTGCAGATCATGTAGAGACCCGCAGCCTTGCTCTTGCACGGTGCCGTGTCCGGTGCCGGGCGGCGATATTGCGCAAGATCAAGACGAATGCCTTTGAGGCGTTCTTCCGGATCGAAATAGGACGGCCATTCCCACACGGCAACGGCAAGATTGATTTTCGTGGTCTGCGCCGAAACGCCCATCATCTCACTGCCACGCCATGCGACCGGACGCACATAGGCGTCTGCCATGCCCTGGGCTGCAACAGTCTCCTTGCAAGCGGCATCAATCTGGTCCGCCGTGTACGGAATGTCGAAGCCGAGAATTTTTGCCGAGTTGATAAGCCGTTCGGTATGCTCACGCAGCTTGAATATCTCGCCCGCATACACCCGCTCGCCTTCAAACACGCAGCTTGCATAGTGCATGGCATGGGTCAGCACATGAATCTTGGCGTCGCGCCACGGGCGCAAACTGCCGTTCATCCAGATTGATCCATCGCGATCGTCAAAAGGTGTCGAGGCCATGGCAAGCCGCTCCCTCAGGTTTTGCCCTTCAGCGTTACAAAGCGCGGGCATTTGTGAGCGCCGGTCTGGGCGCATTATGGTCTGGTCAGGCGTATCGTGACGCCGGGATCAGTCAATTCCACCCGATTCGCGGATGTTGGTCTGAGAATTGACCAGAAAAAAGACTGATCCTGTCGTTTCAACGCCGATACAAGTAACAATCTAACCCATATAAGTCAACATGGCTGACATAAATTCTTCCAATCCCGAGACCACCCCCGCGGCGGACCCCCAATCCCCTGACCCAGCGCTGGCGCATGAAGCCAAGCTGATCGAGGCGATGGAGCTATTGTTCTTTGCCTATCGGGATTTCGTCGGTGACCCGGACACTATTCTGGAGGGCCATAAATTCGGCCGCGCCCATCACCGCGTGCTGCACTTCGTCGGCCGCAATCCCGGCATCACCGTGCAGAACCTGCTGGCAATCCTGCGCATCACCAAACAGAGCCTCGCCCGCGTGCTGCGCCAGCTTGTGAAGGACGGCCAGATCGAACAACGCACCGGCGCGCAGGACCGCCGCGAGCGGCATCTGCATCTGACGGACAAAGGCAACGCCCTGTGGCAACAGCTTCAGGCCCCCCAACGGGTGCGACTTGAGCGCGCCTTCGCGAAAGCTGGTCCGGAAGCGGTTTCCGCATGGCGGCAGGTAATGGATGCCCTCCTCGACCGCTCCAGCCGCAATGAACTTCATCCAGGCGCAGACCACCTGACAGACGAAGCCGCATCAAACGAAATCGGATCCGATGACTGACCTGCCCGCCACCACATCCACCCCGCGCCGTGCTTCAGCCAGCCCGGCCGACGATGCGGCACATTTGCTGGTGGTGGATGACGACCGCCGCATCCGCGAACTGCTGAAAAAATATCTCAGCGAACAGGGCTTCCGCGTCACCACTGCGGAGGATGCAGAACAGGCCCGCGGCAGACTGGCAGGACTGGCCTTTGACCTCATCGTCCTCGACGTGATGATGCCCGGCGAAAGCGGCGTGACCTTCGCCAAGTCGCTGCGCACCACATCTCAGGTGCCGGTGCTGATGCTCACCGCGCGCACCGAAACTGAGGACCGCATAGAAGGTCTGGAAGCCGGTGCCGATGACTATTTGCCCAAACCCTTTGAACCGCGTGAACTGCTGTTGCGCATCAAGACGATCCTGCGGCGCACCAATACGCGCCCAGAGCCGAAGAAGCAGGTCACATTTGGACCATTCGCATTTGATATACAGCGCGGTGAGATAACCCGCGACGGGCAACCGATGCGGCTGACGACCCGCGAAATCGAACTGATGAAGCTGTTTGCCCGTGCGGCTGGCCGCGCATTGCCGCGTGAGGAACTGACCGGTGGCGATGAAGGTATTTCAGACAGGGCGGTGGACGTGCAGATCAATCGCCTGCGCCGCAAGATAGAGCCCGACCCCAGAGAACCGCGCTATCTGCGGACCATTCGCGGCGAAGGCTACATGTTTATCCCCGACTAGGCCGTGATGGGATAGAGTTGCGGGCCGCACTGTTGCGCAGGAGTTTTGACGATGGCCGACACATCCCTGACACGCCCCCCGGCGCGCCGCATTCTGGCGGCCATAGATCCATCGGTAATCCTCAAAAGCTGGATGCCACGCGGCCTGTTCGCCCGCTCCCTCATCATCGTTGTCGCGCCTATCTTGTTGCTGCAGATCGTTGCCAGCTTCGTCTTTCTCGACCGGCACTGGGAAAAGGTAACGCGCGGGCTCACCTATATGGCCGCCAACGACATGGCGCTCATCATGACGCTCTATGACAATATCGGTGACCAGCGCGAATATGACGCCTTCGCCGACATGATCCGCCGCACCATCGAAGTGCAGATCGCCATCTGGCCCGGCGAAAAGCTGCCGCCGAAAGTTGATCCGGGCCTGTTCCCGATGCTGCAGGACACGCTGGAAACCGAACTCACCAGCCGCTTCGACCGCCCGGTCTGGGTTGATACCGTAA
Organism: uncultured Parvibaculaceae bacterium; assembly: GCA_964511745.1. Classification (GTDB taxonomy): domain Bacteria; phylum Pseudomonadota; class Alphaproteobacteria; order CGMCC-115125; family CGMCC-115125; genus Pyruvatibacter. Next base: position 230,136 of record CAZEHX010000002.1, on the reverse strand, counting down.
CCTACGAAAAATACGTGGACGTGCGCGTCCAGGTGAACCAGGGCGTGGTGCGGGCATTGTTCTTGCGCAGCCGCGTTTCCGCCACCAACAGCCATATCTTCCTGTCATGGATGGTCGGCACCTCAATCATCTTGCTGATCGTCGCCGTGCTGTTTCTGCGCGGACAGGTGCGCCCGATCCAGCGGCTTGCCCATGCAGCGGAAGCCTTCGGCCTTGGCCGCGACATGCCGGACTTCAAGCCGACCGGCGCCACCGAAGTACGCCGCGCAGCACAGGCGCTCGTAGTGATGCGCGACCGACTGGCACGGCAGATCCAGCAGCGCACAGCCATGCTGGCCGGCGTCAGCCATGACCTCAAAACCCCTCTCACCCGCTTCAAGCTGCAACTGGCGATGATGGGCGACGACCCGGAAATCATAGACCTGCGCAGCGACGTCGCCGACATGGAACACCTGCTCGACGAATATCTGGCTTTCGCCCGCGGCCAGGGCGGCGAGAGCGCGTCCGATATTGAGCTGGAATCATTCCTCGAAGACATCCGCGTCAATGCCGCACGCAAGGGCACCGACATCCGCCTTGATATGGATGGCCCGCTGGATCTGCGCGTCCGCCCCGCTGCGTTCAAACGTTGCATCACCAATCTGGTGGAAAACGCAGCCAGCCACGGCACCCATGTACTGGTCAGCGCACGGGTCCACGGCTCAACGGTGGACATCACCATCGATGATGACGGCCCGGGCATTCCTGCCGAGCAAATGGAAGATGCGTTTCGCCCATTCCACAGGCTGGATGAATCCCGCAACCAGAACCGTTCAGGCTCGGGCCTCGGCCTTGCCATCGCCCGCGACGTAGCGCGAGGGCATGGCGGTGATATCCTGTTGCTGGAAAGCCCGCTTGGTGGATTGCGGGCGCTGGTGCAGTTGCCGATCTAGCGCCTAGCGCTGCTGGCCGCCGAGATTTGCAATCGTCTCAATAGAGGCGCGCAACAGACCCGACACATTCTGGGTCATGCCGCTCACCTGATCTGCCAACCCCTCCGCCCGTCGCAACCGGCGGTCCAGATCAGCCATGGTCTTCGCCATGTCGTGGCTTTCCTCGTTCAGCCACACGCGCAGATTGGCCGCGTAGATAATGCCGACAGCGCGCACACGCAGCGCACCGCGCACACCACTTGTGTCAATGTCGGCGGCTTCCAGCATCCACTGCACGCTTTCAAGCGCTGGCGACACCGCCGCCAGCAACGCGCCGGGATCACCAGGCAGATCGCGCAATATGGCGCGCATGGCCGGACGATACCGCCACAGCACGTCATAGCGGCTCATCAGCACGTCAAACAGCCGGTCACGTGCGGGCTCGTCGCCGTCTTCATCGTCAAGATTATTGAGAACCTCGGCATCGATCATCTGCGAGAACGCCCGCAGGATCGCCGTCTTGGAGGGCGTCACTTGCAGCGCCTCCGACAGCGGCACACCGGCGGCTGCTGAAATTTCAGCCATCGACAGATCACGCCAGCCCTTTTCCTGCGCAAGCGTCAGGGCAGCATCCACAAGGCGCGACCGCATCTTGGTCTTGCCGCCTTTTTTCAGCTTCTTGCGGGGCTTGGTTTCATTGTGCGCGTTCATACAAAAGAGCTTAGGCCATCAAGCCTTAAGCTTCCACAAAGGCATCTTTAAAGCTCGCGCGCCCGGTCCCGTGCCGCCTTCAGCGCCCGCGCCATCAAAGGTTTGAGCCCGTCTTCGCTCATCAACACAGACAAAGCCGCAGCCGTTGTGCCACCCGGCGACGTCACATTTTCGCGCAACGTGCCCGGCTGTTGGTCGGATCGATACATGAGCTCACCTGCCCCGCTGACAGTCGCACGCGCCAGCGCATCTGCCATATCATCCGGCAGCCCAAGCTCGCGCCCTGCGGCCGCCATGCATTCGGCCAGCAAGAACACATAAGCCGGACCACTACCTGACAATGCCGTGACCGCATCCATCAGATCTTCGTCCTCAAGCCACACAACTTCGCCGACTGCAGCCAGAAGCTGTGTTGCCAGTTCGCGCTGTTCGCCGGACACACCTGCACCCGCAAAACCCGCCGTGATGCCACGGCCAACGGATGCCGGCGTATTTGGCATGGAACGGATGATCGGCACCGTTCCAAATGCCGATGCAATATCCGCAACCGATTTACCCGCGGCGATCGACACCACCAGGGGCTGTGACGCCATCACCGGCTGCAACATTGTTGCGGCATCACCCATGATCTGCGGCTTCACCGCCAACACCAGGACGGATACCGCCCCAAGCGCCTGTGCATCACCATGAACAGCAACGCCGTGCGCCGTCGCAAATGCCTGCATCTCCTCAGAGGGCGCGGGATCAACGATTACAACTTGTGAGGGGTCAGCTCCTGCGTCCAGCCAGCCACGCAGCATGGCCCCGCCCATTTTGCCCGCACCGGCGAGCACAAGTAATCCGGGCAGCACCAGACTGCGGTTAGACTTAGACGTATCGGTCATGAAATTCAGGCAGTCCCTTGAGTATCAAACATGCAGGCGGTCATGGCGTCCTCCGCCGTCTGTCCAGCCCATAGCACAAACTGGAAGGCCGGGTAGTAGCGCTCACACGCCTCCACCGCCAGCGACAAAAGCATCTCGCACTGCTCAGGCGCCGCATCGCCTGCACCAAGGAGCAAGCCGTGCCGGAACAAGACGACGCCTTCATCCTTCCAGATATCAAAATGCCCAAGCCACAGCTGTTCATTGATGCGCGCCAGCAGCGCATGCACCTCGTTTGTTTTCGCTGCATTGAATTTGAGATCAAACGCGCAGGCCAGATGCAACCCGTTGAGATCGTCACGCCATGTAAATGACAGATCATAATCGCACCACGAGCCAGTGACGGCGAGCGACAGCTCATCCTCAGCCGAGCGGTCGAACGGCCAGTTCTGGGCAGTGGCAATGTGCTCAAGCACATCAATCGGATTGTCGATAAGGGTGGCGGTATCAGCAGCGGACATTGACATGGCAGGCCTTCCCGTTGCGAGAGGCGCTGAAATGCCCGTTGGCCTCGAAGCTCAGCAAACCGGCATCACCAACCCCACTCATAAAAGTGGTGACACGCTAGAACGCCGTATCGCTACCAACAGCCATGCACCTTGGCGGCACATTTTGTGTCGGAAGCCATGCGACACACTAGCACCACGTTGCCTACGTGATTGAGTCGGCGCAAGGCCCTATCCATGAATCTTGCGCGACACAGATAATGGTCTGCCGGAAGGGCGCTAAGAGCCGGACGTCTCGAGCTTTGCAAGCCGCGCTTCCAGCGCTTCAAGCTGGCCTTTGACGGCTTCGGCCTCGGTGCGCGCGGCCACCGCCAGATCTTTCATGGCGTCGAATTCCTCACGTGGCACCAGATCAAGATCGGCCACCAGACGCTCTGCCTGCGCTCGAATCAGCGTTTCTACCTCGCTGCGCATCCCCTGCGCGGCACCGGCGGCACTGGTCATCAGCTTGGCAATGTCATCAAGAATGCGGTTTTCGTACTGGGTCATCAAACTTGCTCCTGTGGCCGCACTATCGCGCGGGGCACCCCACCTGGGCAAGGGTACGGCAAGCGCGGCAAATGGCCCGCAAAACAGTCATCCTTGACATGCAGCCGCCCACAAAGAACCCTCGCCCGCGCACGCCCCCAAAGCACGCCCATCGACGCATTTTTCAAGGCCCCCGCCAATGTATGAAATCACCTACCCGCAATTCGACCCGGTGCTGTTTGAAATCGGCCCACTGGTCATCCGCTGGTACGCGCTGGCCTATATCGCCGGTATCATCGGCGGCTGGCGGCTGGCGCTGCGCATGGTTTCAACGCCCGCATTGTGGGAGGGCTACCCCTACCCGGCCAACATGGCCAAGCGGAAACATGCCAAACCCACAGCCCCGCTGACCCGCGACCACATAGACGACTTTCTGGTCTGGGCAACGCTCGGCATCATTCTGGGCGGTCGCATCGGCTTCGTGCTGTTCTACAACCTTCCCTATTACCTCGAGAACCCCATCGAGATTTTCTATGTGTGGCAGGGCGGCATGGCGTTTCACGGCGGGCTAGCGGGTGTCATCATCGCCATCGTTCTGTTCGCCCGATCCCGCGGCATCAACATGTTCTCGCTGGGCGACCTCATCGCCACCGTTGCGCCGCTTGGCTATTTCTTCGGCCGCATCGCCAATTTCATCAATGGTGAGTTGTGGGGCCGCGCGGCAGATGTGCCGTGGGCCATGGTCTTCCCGCGCGACAATCTCGGCATCGCCCGGCACCCAAGCCAGCTCTATCAGGCAGCCATCGACGGCGCGCTGCTGTTTGCCATCGTGCTTGTCGCTGTCTTCTGGCTCAAAAGCCTGAAGCGACCCGGCCTCACCATCGGTATCTTCCTGACGGGCTATGGCTGCGCACGCTTCTTTACTGAAAACTTCCGCGAGCCCGACGCGCAGCTTGGCTACCTCCTCGGCAACTGGCTGACTATGGGCATGACATTGTCACTACCTATGATCGTCATCGGCGTCTGGTTCATCTGGCGCGCCCGCAGCGAGCCGCCGCTTGGCACCGAAGCAAACAAGAATTCCTGAGATATGACGTCACTCGATCAAATCATCCGCGACGAAATCCGCGAGGCAGGCCCCATGCCCGTCGCGCGCTTCATGGCGCTTGCGCTCGGTCACCCGGACCATGGCTATTACATAAGCCGTGACCCGCTGGGCACCGACTTCACCACCTCGCCTGAAATCAGCCAGATGTTCGGCGAGCTGATCGGCGCATGGGTCGCAGATGTCTGGCACCAGATTGGCTCCCCCGTCTCGTTCACGCTGGTCGAGCTTGGCCCCGGGCGCGCAACCCTGATGGCCGATGCCCTGCGCGCCGCCTCAGGCCAGCCCGGCTTTGCGAAAGCCGCCCGCATCCAGATGGTGGAAACCAGCCCGGTATTGACCCGGGTTCAGCAGGCCGCCCTCGCGCCGGTCACCCAGAAATATAGCTACACCGAACCCGAATGGCTGAGTTCGGTTGACCAGCTGGCCGACGGCCCGCTCATCGTCATCGCCAACGAATTTTTCGACGCTTTGCCCATCCGCCAGTTCGTCAAGACCGATGACGGCTGGCGCGAACACTGCGTGGTCGAAGCTGACGGCGCATTGGCTTTTGCACCGGCCCCCGCGCCGTTGCCCGACGGACTTATGTTGACGCAAGCCTTGCGTGATGCGCCCTCGGGGACCATCGCCGAACTGTGCCCCGCCGCAACCGCCATCACCACCGAGCTGTGCCAGCGCATCGCCAACACAAGTGGCGCGGCGCTGATTATCGACTATGGCTACACACGCAGTGCCGCCGGTGACACATTGCAGGCAATGCGCGGCGGAGAGTTCGTCCCCGTGCTGAGCGATCCCGGCAGTGCAGACATCACAGCGCATGTTGATTTTCAGGCGCTGGGCGAATGCGCCGGGCCGGGTACCACGGCCCATCCTCCCACCACACAGGGGCAATTCCTGTTGCAGCTCGGCCTCGCCCAGCGCGCGCAGATGCTTGCGCAGACGGCATCTCCCGAACAGGCCACCGCAATCGACGCCGCCGTGCACCGCTTGACCGATGACGATGCAATGGGGACGCTGTTCAAAGTACTGGCGATCACAGCCGGTCGCATCGAGCCCGCAGGATTTTAAAACGCCATGCCCACCCGTCCCATCAAGGCTCCGGACCTCGAAGCCATCGAAGGCATCGCGCACGGGTTTTTCACCCGTACCGGCGGCGTCTCAACCGGCATTTACAAAGGTCTCAATTGCGGCCCCGGCTCCAATGATGATCCGACCGCCGTTGAACTCAACCGCGCCCGTGTCGCCGTAGCGCTGGGTGTCGCCCCTGAAAATCTGCTATCGCTCTATCAGATACATTCCGCCAAGGCGCTCACCGTGACCGAACCCTGGACGGATGACGCGCGCCCGCAGGCCGATGGCATGGCGACCGCCACACCGGGCATCGCGCTGGGCATCCTCACCGCCGATTGCGCGCCGGTGCTGTTCGCCGACCCCAAGGCAAAAGTCATCGGCGCAGCCCATGCAGGCTGGCGCGGTGCCGTCGCGGGCGTTGTCGAAGCAACGCTGGACGAAATGGAAAAGTTGGGTGCTCATCGCGCCGATATCACCGCCGTCGTCGGCCCGGCCATCAGCCAGAAGCATTATGAGGTGGGCGCGGACCTGCGCGATCAGGTGCTGGCCGATGACGCCGGCAATGCTCACTTCTTTCTTCCAACCGACAAGCCCGACCATTGGCGCTTCGATCTTGATGCCTATGTCGTCCACCGTCTCAAGGCGGCCAGCACCGGTAAAGTCTCGGCTACAGGCGAATGCACCTATGCGGATGAGACCCACTTTTTCAGCTTCCGCCGCACCACCCATCGCGGTGAGAAGGATTACGGGCGGCAGATTTCCGCGATAATGCTGGCAGACCCGTCCCACAGCTGACGGATGCCCTATACTTTGCGTAGGACGGGAAACATGATTCGATTCCCTTTGGACACATACGAGAGTGACGCCCCTTCGCGATGTCACGACGCATCAGGCTCTACAAGATCTCCATGACGCCGACCCAGATATCCCTGCTCGCCGCCACACTGCTTCTTGCGGTCGGCAGCTGCGCGTCCTGGGACGACGAAGCGTCGATGCCGCTCGACACCACGACCCTTGAAATCAGCCGTCCCGGCCTCGCCATCGCCCCGGTGCTCGGCGCACCGATAGATGCAAGCGCCCGGCTGACCGAGATCATTTCAAATGCCGCCAAGGCGCGCGGCGTACCGCTGGCGCGCGACAATCAGGCGGCAGGCTTTGACTATGTGTTGGAAGGCACCGCGTCCGCGCAGCAGACACCGCAAGGCACTGTGATTGCCTTTGCATGGGATCTGACCGACGCCAACGGCATCCGCCAGCGCCGCTTCGTGGATACACAGGTCGTACCCACACGCTCGCCACAGGTGGCGTGGAGCGAGGCAGGCAACGTATCGCTATCGAAGGTTGCCGCGCAGGTGGCTGACGAACTGGCAGGCTTCTATGGCCAGCAAATGGCGCTGGTGGCCCCTGCCGTCATGCCTGCCGATGACGGCACGCCCTATGGGACAGCGTCCAGCATCACAACCGCCTCCCTGCCCCCGTCAGCTCCCCCCCAGCAACAGGCACCAGTGGAACTGACAGGCCCCATCACCTTGCATATGCGTGATGTGGCGGGCGAACCCAAAGCAACAGCCCCGGTGCTGGGTGCCGCATTGCGGACTGCCCTGCAGGCCAAGGGTGCGCATTTTGTGGCAGCACCCGAACCCGGCATTTTGCTGGTCACCGGCTCCATGGTCGTGCGCCCGTCTTCTGCGGGCGGCGATATGGTGACACTGCAATGGGATGTAACCCGTGCCGGCGGTGCACCGGTGGGCTCTATCGTGCAGGAGCGGCTTTTCGGCGCAGGCGAGCTTGAAACCCAGTGGGGCCTTGCTGGAATTGCCGCTGCAGATGACGCAGCCCGCGCCGTTTATGCCCTCGTTGCGCCTGATCGCGACACAAGGGCCACATCGGCTGCTTTAAAAGAGCTTCGCGGCTTTACACCGCCGGATGCGAATTGATACAACCCGCCCGCTGACACGACGTCACTTAAGTGTCATCCACTGCTCGCCACATTGCCGCCTGACAGGGGGCCCGCCATCAGACGCGGGACACGGGACCGTATGAAGCTTCTTGCCGGTAACTCGAACCGGGCGCTGAGCGAAGCCATCGCCGCCTATCTCAACGTACCGCTCACCAAGGCCATCGTCCGCCGTTTCGCGGATATGGAAGTGTTTGTGGAGATTCAGGAGAATGTGCGCGGCGAGGATTGCTTCGTCATCCAGTCCACCTCCTTCCCCGCCAATGACCACCTGATGGAACTGCTGATCTGCATCGACGCGCTGAAGCGCGCGAGTGCCCGGCGCATCACGGCGGTGATTCCCTATTTCGGCTATGCGCGTCAGGATCGTAAACCCGGCCCCCGCACGCCCATCTCCGCCAAGCTGGTCGCCAACCTCATCACCAATGCAGGCGCCGACCGCGTCCTGACCGTTGATCTGCATGCAGGCCAGATCCAGGGCTTCTTCGATATCCCGACCGACAACCTGTTCGCTGCCCCCGTCCTCACCAGGGACATCAAGGAAAACCTCAACGGTGAACCCCTGATGGTTGTGTCCCCCGATGTTGGCGGCGTGGTGCGTGCCCGCGCCATCGCCAAGCGTATTGATGCCGACCTCGCCATCGTCGACAAGCGCCGCGAACGCGCCGGCGAGAGCGAAGTCATGAACATTATCGGCGATGTTGAGGGCCGCTCCTGCATCCTGATGGATGATATCGTCGATTCGGCAGGCACCCTGTGCAACGCCGCCCAGGCCCTGCTCGATCAAGGCGCCAAGGAAGTCTCCGCCTACGTCACCCACGGCGTGCTTTCAGGCGGCGCGGTCGCCCGCGTCTCTTCCTCAAAGCTCAAGAATCTGGTCATTACCGACACAATTCAGGCCACCGAGGCGATCCGCGTCAGCCACAATATCCGCGTGGTCTCGATTGCCCCGCTTATCGGCGAAGCCATGCACCGCATCGCCGAGGAACGGTCAGTTTCGAGCCTGTTCGACTAGGTTGGGCGGGTAGGCGCGGTGGAAAAAACACCGCTCAAACCGAAAACGGCCCCCATGCAAAGACATGAGCAGCAATGGCAGGCAGAATTGTAACCTGCATTGCACAGGGAGGCTCAAGTGACCGTATTAGACGACGTTCGAAGCTTCATAGAGGCGCGCTCAACAAGACCTGTTTGTGATGATTGCATCACTGACAAACTTGGTCTTTCAGTCCGCCAACATGCCAACCACAAGACCCGGGAACTTGCAGAAATGCCCGGCTTTGACAGGCGTATTGATGTCTGCTCCATCTGCGGGAGCACGAAAAAAGTGATTTCCCTCGGCGGAAGAGCCTAACTCGGGATTAGCGCAGGTCAGGATCTAAGCCAAGGCAGGCATTTGTCCCGCTTGCCCTCCCCTCCGTTTTCGCTTAAAACCCCGCCACCGCACGCCTTTTCCGCACCCCTGGAGGGGACAAGGCGTGGGTGAGGACGGCACGGCTTCCATGCTGGAAGCGCCACGCGCCGTCCTTTTGTTTTGACGCTCACACAAACGGAGACATCCAATGGCCAAGACCATGGAGTTGACCGCAGAGCGCCGCGACCGTGCCGGCAAGGGGGCCGCACGGGCTGCAAGGCGTGAGGACAAAGTTCCTGCGGTGATTTACGGCGACAAGAAAGAACCGACCCTTATCAACATTCAGACGCGTGACGTAACCAAGCTCTGGAACACCGGCCACTTCATGTCCACATTGCTGGACCTTGATGTTGCAGGTGAAACCACCCGCGTGATCGCACGTGACGTGCAGCTTGATCCCGTCCGCGACTGGGTGATCCATGTGGATTTCCTGCGTCTGGGCAAGGGTGCCAAGATCAACGTGCTGATCCCGGTGACCTTCATCAACGAAGAAGAGTGCCCCGGCATCGAGAAGCACAAGGGCGTGCTCAACGTGGTTCGCCACGAAGTTGAGCTGCGCTGCCCGGCAACGGAACTGCCCGACGAGATCGTCATCGATCTCACCGGCAAGGAAATCGGTGATTCAATTCACATCTCCGAAGTGACCCTGCCGGCCGGCGCCACACCGACCATCACCGACCGCGACTTCACAATCGCAACCATCGCCGCGCCGACAATCGCGCCGGTGGAAGATGAAGCGCCTGAAGAACCCGACGCACCTGAGTCCGAGCACGGCGGCGACGCCGATGACGACAAGGAAAGCGACGACTAGTAGGCAATCTGAAATGTGCCGGGCCGGTGGATCGACTGATCTGCGCGTGCCCGGCACACCTTCAGCCCCTCCCCCACAAGGACGCCGCCCATGCTGTTGATCGCAGGGCTCGGCAATCCCGGGTCCAAATACGAAAAACATCGCCACAATATCGGCTTTATGGCCGTGGACGCGATTGCACGCGAGCACGGCTTTGGCCCGTGGCGAGCGCGGTTTCACGGGCTGGTATCCGAAGGCCATCTGGGCGGCCAGAAAGTGCTGCTGCTCAAGCCGGGAACCTTCATGAATGACAGCGGCATTTCAGTCTCGGAAGCCGCCAATTTCTTTAAACTCGGCCCCAACGAAGTCTATGTGATTTATGATGAGATCGACCTCGCGCCCCTGAAAGTGCGGGTCAAGGCAGGCGGCGGCGCGGCCGGCCATAACGGCATCCGCTCCATTGCCTCCCATTTCGGCAAGGATTTCATGCGCGTGCGGCTGGGCGTCGGCCACCCCGGCGACAAGAACAAAGTGCCCGGCTACGTGCTGCATGATTTCGCCAAGGCAGAGTTGCCATGGGTAGAGACCGTAATAGAGGCGGTCAGCGATGCAATTGTGCATCTTGCGCAAGAGCGCGATTCCGAGTTCATGAACAGGGTTGCGCTTTATCTGAAAGACCTAGGGTTCGGCGATAAGCCGCCTAAAGCCAAAAACACAAAAAACGAGAGTGGAGACGAGGCCTGATGGGTTTCAAATGCGGTATTGTCGGGCTTCCCAATGTGGGCAAATCAACGCTTTTCAATGCGTTGACCAAGACCGCGGCAGCTCAGGCCGAAAATTATCCGTTCTGCACCATTGAGCCGAATGTGGGCGAAGTGGCAGTGCCAGAACCACGCCTGACAAAGCTCGCAGGTATCGCAACCTCCAAGGAAGTGATCCCTGCGCGGCTGACCTTTGTCGACATTGCGGGCCTTGTGAAGGGTGCCAGCAAGGGCGAAGGCCTCGGCAACCAGTTCCTCGCCACGATCCGCGAAGTTGATGCAGTAGCTTATGTGCTTCGCTGCTTTGAGGATGACGACATCACCCATGTCGAAGGCCGCATCGACCCGTTGGACGATGCCGACGTGGTGGAAACCGAGTTGATGCTCGCGGACCTTGAAAGCCTTGAGCGCCGCATGGTGCCGCTTGAGAAGAAGGCCAAGTCCGGCGAGAAGGAAGCCAAGGCGCAATTGGCGCTGATGGAAAAGGCCGTGGTGCTGTTGCGCGATGGCAAACCTGCCCGCTTTGCCGATATTTCAGATGAAGAAAAACCCGAGTGGCGCAACCTGCAACTGCTGACCGCCAAGCCCGTGCTTTACGTGTGCAACGTTGACGAGGAGTCCGCTGCACACGGCAACGCTTACTCAGCAAAAGTCGCCGAACGTGCAACGGCGGAAGGCGCCGCCTTCGTCGTCATCTCCGCCAAGATCGAGGCCGAACTGGCGCAACTTGCCGATGAGGAAGCGACTGAATATCTGGAGAGCCTGGACCTCGAAGAACCGGGCCTCAACCGGCTGATCCGTGCCGGTTACGGCCTGCTTGGCCTCGCCACCTATTTCACCGTCGGCCCCAAAGAGGCCCGTGCCTGGACCATCCGCACCGGCACCCGCGCGCCCAAGGCCGCAGCGGTCATCCACACGGATTTCGAAAAAGGCTTCATCCGGGCAGAAACCATCGCCTATGACGATTACGTCACCCTTGGCGGCGAGACACCGGCCCGCGAAGCAGGCAAAATGCGCCTTGAGGGCAAAGAATATGTGGTTCAGGACGGCGACGTCCTTCACTTCCGGTTCGCGAACTAGGTAAGCTGCGGGAGAAAAGGCAAATCATGACAACCAAACCCGAGCTCTACTGGGAAGACTTCCCCATCGGCGAAGAGGCCACCTTCGGCAACTACCCGGTGACCAAGTCTGAGATGATTGAATTCGCTTCAGAATTTGATCCGCAACCCTTCCATCTCAACGAAGAGATTGCCAAGACCTCGCTGCTGGGCGGCCTTGCAACGTCAGGCTGGCAGAACTGCGCCATCGCCATGCGCATCATGTGGGACGGCTATCTGCACAAATCAGCCTCCATGGGCGCACCGGGCGTTGAAGAAGTCCGTTGGCGCAAACCAGTTTATGCCGGCGACATTCTTTCCATGAAACGCAAGACGCTTGAGACCCGCCGCTCCAAGTCGCGCCCCGGCATGGGCCTGGTGCGCTTTGGCTGGGAAATGTTCAACCAGCACGGCGACCTCAAGATGACGATGGAAGGCTGGGCCATGTTCGAATGCCGCTCACCTGAAAAGGCGGGGGCATAAATCATGTGGTTTGAAGACTTCAAAATCGGCGCCCGTATGGAGCTTGGCTCCTATACCTTCAGCGAAGAGGAGATCATCCGCTTCGCCAAGAAATACGACCCCCAACCGTTTCACGTTGATCCGGTCGCGGCCAAAGACGGCCCCTATGGCGGCCTCATTGCATCCGGCTGGCACACCAGTGCCACCTGGATGAAACTGATGGTTGGCCTGCGCAACAGCACGCCGCGCCATGATGGCGACGACAGCCCGCAGGGCGGCCCCTCCCCCGGATTCTTCGACATGCGCTGGCCCAATCCGGTCCGCGTTGGCGACACCATCACCTATTCCGCTGAATGCGTTGAACTGGTGCCCCTGAAGTCACGGCCGGAATGGGGTATCGTGCGTCATCGCAATGAGGGCTTTAACCAGGACGGTAAAATGGTGTTCCATTTCATCGGGCAGGGCCTGATGCCCCGCCGTGACCCGGGTAGCTCTCTTCCTGAGTAGGAAGTTGCCCGGCTGACAAGCTGGAGCCGACTGGATGCCGATCAAAGGCGAGACCATTAAGCTGAAAAGTGCCAGCGATGGCGCCGAGATTTCCGCCTATCACGTCCGACCATCAGGTGACCGCAAGGGCGGCATTGTGCTGGTACAGGAAATATTCGGCGTCACCGACCATATCCGCGAGCTGTGCGACGGCTTTGCAGCGGACGGCTACGAAGTCATCGCCCCCTCCCTGTATGACCGCGAGGAACCCGGCTTCGAGGCAACCTATTCCGACGATGACATCGCCCGCGCCTTGAAGCTGCGCGAGGCAGCTGGCTTCACCCACACCAAAGGCGACATTCAGGCTGCCATCGATGCGCTGCACGTGAAGGGCAATATGCGTGTTCACATCACCGGCTATTGCTATGGCGGCTCGGTTGCATGGATCGCCGCGTGTCATTGCCGCGGGCTTACGTCAGCATCGGGCTATTACGGCCGCCATATCATCGATCATGTGGATGACGAGCCCCAATGTCCGACTATTCTGCATTTTGGCGAACGCGATGAATCGATCCCCATGGACTGGGTCCGCGACATAGAAGCCGCCCATCCGGACGTGCGCGTCTATGTCTACGACGCCGATCACGGTTTCAACTCTGACCGCCGCACCAATTACGACGAAAACGCCACCATGGAAGCCCGCGAGCGGACCCTCGAACTGTTTGAAATGGCCGATTTATAAAAGCGCGTTGCGCAGCTTGTGCATCAGCCCGTCGCGCGATTCCGGCGTCAGCGCAATACGCTTGCCGACGCCCCAGATCGGTCCCGGCCATGCAAAATCGGCCTCGTGGCGGGCGACCACATGAATGTGAAGTTGCCGAACGATATTGCCGAGTGCACCGGTATTGATCTTGGTCGGTTCGGCAATGGCAGATACGGCCTCGGACACAGCCACCGTTTCGCGCATCAGCTCCACCTGATCCCAGGTATCAAGATCATGCAGCTCGACGGCATCTTCGCGGCGCGGCACCAAAATGACCCACAGCAACCGCGCATCGTCACGCAGCAGCACATCACACAATTGCAATGACGTGATCAGCACCGTCTCATCCGCGAGCCGTTTATCCAGCGCGAAACCGCTCATCCGTTCGTCCTATCCTGCTAGCCTCGACTCTGAACTTCAGCATATTCCATACCGATTAAGGCATTGCTCAATAATGTCAGCAGCCGCCCACCATTGCGCAATCCCTTAGCCCAACTGGTGGCAGCTATTCGCCTTCAAAAGCGCACAGGGTCTGGGTTTCAACACCCATATCCTGCAACCGCTTGATGCCCCCCAGATCCGGCAGGTCGATCACAAAGCTGGCCCCGATCACCTCACCACCCGCCTGACGGATTAGCTTGATGGCGGCTTCCGCCGTGCCACCGGTGGCAATCAGATCATCCACCACCAGCACCCGCTGGCCCTTGGTGAGGGCATCAATGTGCATCTCCACCGTATCGGTGCCGTATTCCAGCGCATATTCGACGCCGATGGTTTCCGCCGGCAGCTTGCCCTTCTTGCGGATCGGCACAAACGGCTTGCCGAGCTGATGCGCAACAGCGCCGCCCAAGATAAAGCCGCGCGCCTCGATACCCGCCACCACGTCCACCTTGCCCACCACATTGAGCTGCACGAGTTGGTCAATCGTGCAGCGAAAACCACGCGCATCATTCAGCAGTGTCGTCACATCGCGGAACATGATGCCCGGCTTGGGGTAGTCGGGAATAGTGCGGATCAGGTCTTTGATATTCATGGTAGGCCCCGAAAAAGGTCGTCTTAAAAAAGGCTGGGATCAGGAGTTGAACACACGCCCTGCCACAGCGTCGAGTTTGGCAATCAGCGCCGGATCGCGTGCGTCGGGCGCCGTGATCAGAGCTGTATCAAGCGTCGTATCCGCACCCGACGGACAGGCGTCGCGACGAGGTGGAAAATTGCGCGCCAGATGCGTCACCAGATTGAGGGCATTGGTGGCATTGGCCTGCATCACCGCCAGAATATCCGCAACTTCAACGGCCTGATGGCCGGGATGCCAACAGTCAAAATCTGTCACCATGGCAACCGTCGCATAGGGAATCTCGGCTTCACGCGCCAGCTTGGCTTCCGGCATATTGGTCATGCCTATCACGTCGCAGCCCCATTGCCGGTAGAGATTGCTCTCCGCCAGCGAGGAAAATTGCGGGCCTTCCATGCACAGGTAAGTCCCGTTGCGGGTAACGGAAATGCCCACAGCCTCTGCCGCCGCCTGCGCAAGATCCTGCAAACGTGCCGCAACCGGGTGCGCCATCGACACATGCGCGACGAGGCCGTTGCCGAAGAATGATTTTTCCCGCGCGAAGGTCCGGTCGATGAACTGGTCCACCAGCACAAAACTACCCGGCGGCAGGTCCTCGCGGAATGATCCGCAGGCGGACATCGAAATAATATCGGTAACGCCGGCGCGCTTCAGGACGTCGATGTTGGCGCGGTAATTGATGCCTGAAGGCGACAGTCTGTGTCCGCGTCCATGCCGCGGCAGGAATACCACCCGCTGGCCTTCAAGCTCACCGATATTGAGCTGGTCCGACGGATCACCCCAGGGCGACTTGATGGTCGTCCATTCGGCATTCTTGAGACCGGGATGATCGTAAACCCCAGACCCGCCGATAATGCCCAGAACAGTCTCCATGTGATGCCCTCAAAAGAAAAGGCCGCCCGAGATACCAGGCGGCCTTTGTTACCGATGCACTGAACCTGCGTGCAATTCCTTAGTGCTGGTCCGACCAGATCTTGCGCTGCACAAAATACAGCAGGCCCGCCAGGATCACCAGGAAGGTGACGACCATGAAACCCATGCTCTTGCGGGCTTCCAGCTTCGGCTCAGCGGCCCAATGCAGGAAGGTCGTCACGTCTTTTGCCATCTGCTCGACGCTGGCTTCCGTACCGTCCGCATACTCGACAGAATCCGGATATAGCGGCTGCGCCATGGCGATCTGGTGGCCGGGGAAATACGGGTTGTAGTTCAGACCGGCACCCACGACCACGTCCGCCGGAGCTTCGTCGTACCCTGTCAGCAGCGCATAGACGTAATCCGCACCACCATCGCGCGCCTTGGTCATCAGCGACAGATCCGGCGGCAGTGCGCCGCCATTTGCGAGCTTGGCAATTTGCTCATTCTCGAAAGGAGCTTTGAAGGTGTCCTTGGGCTGGCCCGGCCGCTCGAACATGTCGCCTTCATCATTCGGCCCGTCCGTGATCTGATATTGCGCTGCAATGGCCTTCACTTCAGGTTCCGAGAAACCAGGACCACCGTCGTCGCCAAGATTACGGTATTTGACAAACTTCATGCTGTGGCAGGCAGAGCAGACTTCTTTGTAAACCTGGAAGCCACGCTGCAATGAAGCCCGGTCAAAAGTGCCAAACGGCCCTTCCCAGCTCCATGCCATGTCATGGGGATGCTCAACATCACCGGCGGCCTGCGCAATACCTGCACCGCTGAACATCAGCACAGCCGCAACGGCGGCACCGGCAATTTTTGATGAGAACTGGCGCATTTGCGTCTCTTTCATCTTCTTAAACATTACGGTCAGGTGACGCGGTTGCACCCGCCGGTGTGGCACCGCCGCCTGACGATCCGTCGCCGTGGCTCGCCTTTTCCGACAGCACCGCATCTGAGATGCTTACCGGCACAGGCCTGGGTGTTTCAATCAGTCCAAGCACCGGCAGTGCGATCAGGAAGAAGGCGAAATACGCCGCGGTCAAAATCTGCGCCGCGGTGATGTAACCGCCTTCCGCAGGTTGCCCGCCGAGCCAGCCAAGGATCATGCAGATAACCACGAAGATCCAGAAGAACTGCTTATAGAGTGGCCGATAGCGTGCCGACTTGACCTTGGACGTATCGAGCCAGGGCACGAAGAACAGCACCGCAATGGCACCGCCCATGGCAATCACACCGCCCAGCTTGGCGGAGATCGGACCGACGTCGAAAGTGATGGCGCGCAGGATGGCGTAGAACGGCAGCAGATACCATTCCGGCACAATATGCGAAGGCGTCACCAGCGGATTGGCTTCCACATAGTTGACGGCGTGGCCCATGACGTTGGGGTCAAAGAACACGAAATACGCAAACAGGATCGCGAACAGGGTCAGCGCGAATCCGTCCTTCATCGTGTAGTACGGATGGAACGGCACCGTGTCCTGCTTGTCTTTCACTTCAACACCAGCCGGGTTGTTGTTCCCCGGTACGTGCAGCGCCCACACATGCAGCAGAACCACACCCGCAATCATGAACGGGAACAGGTAATGCAGTGAATAGAAGCGGTTGAGCGTGGCGTTGCCGATGGCAAAGCCGCCCACAAGCCATGTCTGCAAGGATTCACCCACCACCGGAATGGCACCGAACAGGCTCGTAATGACGTTCGCACCCCACAGGCTCATCTGGCCCCAGGGCAGCAGATAGCCAAGGAAGGCGGTTGCCGTCATCAGCAGATAGATGACAACGCCGAGAATCCAGAGCACTTCGCGCGGGGCCTTATATGAGCCGTAATAGAGCCCGCGGAACATATGCAGATAAACAGCCAGGAAGAACATGGATGCGCCGTTGGAATGCACATAGCGCAACAGCCAGCCGAAGTTCACGTCGCGCATGATCTTCTCGACACTGGAAAATGCCATATCCACATGCGCTGTATAGTGCATGGCGAGGATAATGCCGGTGAGGATCTGCACAACGAGGCAGAACGTCAGAATGCCGCCAAAGGTGTACCAGTAATTCAGGTTCTTCGGGGTCGGGAAGTCGATGAATGAATCATGTGCCAGCCGCATCAGCGGTAGCCGGTCGTCCATCCAGCGCGCGAAGCCGTTGGACGGCTGATATGTCGATTCGTGAGCCATGTATGCCTCGTTCAGCCTTGAGCTTAGCGGGATTAACCGATGCGGATGCGTGTGTCGGACAGGAATTCAAGCGGCGGGACCGGCAGATTTTCCGGTGCCGGGCCACGGCGGATACGCCCTGCCACGTCATAGTGTGAACCGTGGCATGGGCAGAACCAGCCACCAAAATCGCCCTGATGTGCCAACGGCACGCAACCAAGATGCGTACACACACCAACCAGCACCAGCCACTTCTCAGACGGCTCAGCGGCACGGTTGGGGTCTTCAGCGTCAGCTTCCGGGTCTTGTATGTTGGCATTACGCGCGAACGGGTCCGGGAGTTCGTCCATTGCCACCGACCGCGCCTGCTCAATCTCGGCATCGGTACGGTTGCGAATAAATACGGGCTTGCCGCGCCACATGATCGTCACCACCTGACCTTCAGCAATGTTGCTGATGTCGACCTCGGTAGAGGCCAGCGCCAGAGTGGACGCATCGGGGTTCATCTGTGCAACCAGCGGCCACACGGCAAACACGCCGCCGACAGCCGCAAAGGCGCCGGTGGCGACATAAAGAAAGTCGCGCCGGGTCGGTTCTTCGCCGCCTGCGCCGGTTTGGGTGTTCGCGTCTGCCAACGGATGGTCCTCCGGACTTTAGGTCTTGGCCGCCGGCCCATAATGGTGCCAGTCGGTCTTGCATGCCAGCCCCGCATGCCTGCGATGGATTGGGCGCTGATTAGGGTGGTGTGAATCAAACAATACGCCGGAAAAGCGCACGCGCCGCGCCGTTCTTTTGCCACCGAGGAAGCTAAATTGGCAACCCCTTGCCCCGTATGTGGCACGATGCCGCAAGCTTTTGGGGCCAAGTCACTGATATGTCGGGCAAAAGCCCCCCGATGGGCACACTTTATAACGGATTCCCCCAATGCGCCTGGCGCTCTACGAGCCCGACATCCCCCAGAATGCCGGCACGATCATGCGGATGGCCGCCTGCCTTGATGTGGGCGTAGACATCATAGAGCCGTGCGGCTTTACCTTGTCAGACAAGCGGTTCCGGCGCGCCGGCATGGATTATCTCGATCAACTGGATCTGACGGTTCATGATTCTTACGAAGCTTTCTGCCGCGATCGGCCAACAGGCCGCCTCGTCCTGCTCACCACCAAGGGTGAGACATTGCACCACGAGGCAACCTACCACCCCACAGATATACTGATGCTCGGCCGTGAAAGCGCCGGTGTGCCTGACCCCGTTCGTGCAGCAGCGGATCTCAGCGTGCGCATTCCACTGGGCGACAACCCCACCCTGCGCTCCCTCAATGTGGCCGTCGCAGCTTCAATGGTGCTGGCTGAAGGATTGCGCCAGACAGGCCTGTTTCCAGGTCGTTCGTGACTACCTCCGGAGGATTCCCGTGACCGACTACGTGAGCGAAGACCACAAGACCCGCGCCGCCGCATGGTTCCGAGAGCTGCGCGACGGCATCTGCGCCGATTATGAAGCGCTGGAAGATGCGCTGACCGGCACCAATGTCGATAAGCCCGCAGGCCGCTTCGAGCGCACCCCGTGGCAGCGCGGTGAACCCGGCAGCGAAGACAAGGGCGGCGGTGAAATGTCGGTCATGAAAGGCCGCGTCTTTGAAAAGGTCGGCGTCCATATTTCAACGGTCTATGGCGAATTCTCCGAAGAGTTCCGCAGCCAGATCCCCGGCGCCGAGGAAGATCCACGCTTTTGGGCCGGCGGCATTTCGCTGATCGCCCATATGTGGAACCCGCATGTGCCCGCCGTCCACATGAACACCCGTCATGTGGTGACGACAAAAGGCTGGTTCGGTGGCGGTGCAGACCTGACCCCCGTGCTCAACCGCTACCGCACGCAGGATTTCGAAGATTCGGTCGAGTTCCATGCCGCCATGAAGGATGCCTGCGACCCGCACGGCGCCGACTATCACGAGCGCTTCTCCAAATGGTGTGACGAATATTTCTACCTGCCCCACCGCGATGAGCCGCGCGGCATCGGCGGCATCTTCTATGACCGCCACAACACCGGCGACTGGGACAAGGATTTTGCCTTCACCCAAGATGTCGGCCGTGCTTTCCGCGCGATCTATCCTGCGCTGGTGAAAAAGCGCATGAATGATCCGTGGACGGATGAAGAGCGCGAGGAACAGCTTGTGCGCCGTGGCCGCTATGTCGAGTTCAACCTGCTTTATGACCGCGGCACTACGTTTGGCCTCAAGACCGGCGGTAACGTCAACTCGATCCTGTCGTCCATGCCACCTGAAGTGAAGTGGCCCTAGGGCATACGCATCGGCAACCAGACAGCAGACATAACAAAGGGGACGGTCCGGGGGTAATGGGCCGTCCCCTTTTATGTGGCACAACATCGGCGGGCCGACGTCACACCTTGTTCCGGTGAGGAGCGCCGCACATGGGCAATTGGGGTCCCTTGGTTTTAGGGGTTGAGAGACCCATGCTTAGCGGGCCGGAAACGC
>CAZEHX010000002.1:0-210088 GCA_964511745.1 uncultured Parvibaculaceae bacterium | reverse complement strand
TCAGACAATCTGACGACAGACCGTCCTAATCCTTGTAGTCGGCGCCGCGATATTTGAGGGTCTTGCCGTGCTGAGCATCTTCGTGGTGCGCCTTGTAGCTGGCACCGCGATAGTTGACCTTCTCGCCTTCCTTGTAGTCATGGTGAGCTTCAATGGTCTTGTTGCCCTTGTGCACTTCCATGCCGCGATAGATTTCTTTTTCAGACATTCTCTCACTCCGATCATCCATGCTGGTCCCGGACGCCTCTTGCGTGTCGGCCCGAACAGGATTGCGAAACATCAAGCCCTGCATATCCGGCAGAACAAGGTGGCGATGCGGCTTTGTGGTGAGGGTCCCATTTGTCGGGGTCACCAGACGTCACGCCACAGTTGCTACAAATCGATGAGCTCGACCCATTGGATCAGGCCCACCGGCCCATAAGCTTTTGACGCATGCCCGATGCGGCGGCTCGCAAGAAGTACTTTGGAAGTCCGCAATAGTCATGTTGGCAATATTTACGCTGTTCGCAACAGAAAAGTACGGGATAAACGCTTATTTATTTGCCAGAAAGTAGGGCTACGCTTGAAATTGCATAAGCATTGAACAATCAATGCCGCCTGCCTAAAAGTGCAGCGCAACAAAATAGTGATTTTGACTACAAAATGGGCGCAAACACACGTGGCCTATTCATTGAGCAATGCCGCCGCGCACCTTGATTCCGTCTATACGCCACGGGTCTGCCGTGTGGTCACAGGCATAAACACAACCTTAGGTAATCAGATGCAATATTAATGAAGCCACCTTTTTCACAGACGATCCTCGCGCGATCGGGAACCAGGCCCCGAAAATCGCGCAACGGATATCGCAAGGACCCTTTATGGCCGAGACCGCGCCACCGCGACTGTCAGGGTCCCTGTTCGGCCGGCGCTATGGCGTCCTTGGCCTTGTAGCCTTCAGCCTGCTGGGCCTCCTTGCCGTCGCCGCCACCGGCTATGTGATGATCCAGAACCGTGCGCAGGACGCGGTCATCTACAACGCCGAGCGCATGTCTATAAGCTGGGCACGCTATCTAAGCGGCCAGGTTGAAGACATCGAGTCCCTGCTCACAGGCGCGCCCATCACCGATGCCCAGCATGCGCAGATTGAACGTCTGAAAAGCTTCTCCGACGTCTTCCGCTTCAAGCTGTTCGACGCAGGCGGCCATCTCTTGATCATCTCGGACACCGCAGGCCTCACGGTCGACAGCTCTGAGCTGCGCGCCCACAACCCAAAGGCGTTCAGCGTCATGTCAACCGGTGAGCCCTATACGGCTGTCGAGGACGGCACGGCCAAGCCTGATCGACCGGACGTGTATGCGGAAAGCTACGTGCCCATCATCCGCAACGGCAAAGTCATCGGCATCGCCGAAGCCTATATTGACCAGACAGAGGCATCAGCCAACCTGCTGGAAGGCTATCTGGAATTTCAGACCGCCTTCGCATTGATGATGCTCACCATCATCGCCATTCCCGCCACAGTGTTGTTCCTCATGCTGGCTCAGCTCCGCCGCAAGAACGGCGAACTGGAAGCCGCCCGCGACAAGGCCTTGATCGCGGAAAAGGCCAAGACCGAATTTCTGGCAACCATGAGCCATGAAATCCGCACCCCGATGAACGGCGTCATCGGAACGTCGGAGCTGATGGCCGGCACCCAGCTTGATTCCCGCCAGCGCATGTTCATCGACATCATCCAGTCGTCATCCCGCGCGTTGCTGGAAATCATCAACGACATTCTCGATTTCTCAAAAATCGACGCGGGCGAACTCACCTTGCTACCCCGTCCCTTCAAACTCAGCCGTCTGGCCATCGAACCGGCACATCTGCTGACAAGCGCCGCCGCAGCCAAAGGCATTGAAATTGTCACCCGCACAGCCCCCGACGCGCCGCGTCAGATTATCGGCGATTTTGACCGGCTACGGCAGGTCATCACCAATCTGGTCGGCAATGCCGTCAAATTCACCGACAGTGGCGACGTGGTCATCGATATATCTGTGGTTGGCCATGATGCGACACGGCTGCACGATCAGGCCGCCGCCGAAGATGAAGTCACCATCCGTGTGGAAGTGCGTGACACCGGCTATGGCATCCCGCCCGAGGACCTGGACCGCATCTTCGAACGTTTCTCACAGGTAGATTCCTCCTCAACCCGCACCCACCAGGGCACAGGCCTGGGCCTTGCGATAAGCCGCGGCCTGATTGAGCAGATGGGGGGCCAGATCGGCGTCACATCCAAGGTCGGCGGCGGCTCCACTTTCTGGTTCACCGTGCCCTTGCGCCGCGACGCGGACGCCACCTCGCAGCGCAAACCGCTGCCAGTGGAAGTGCGCGGCTGCCGCATACTGGTCATTGACGACAACAACACCAACCGCCTCATCTTCGACGAATTGCTATCGTCCTGGGGGTTCGACGCAGTACTTGTCTCAAGCGGCCATGAAGGCCTGCAAAAAGCGATCGGTGCAGCCGCCCAGGGCCGCCCATTCGATCTGGTGCTGCTCGATCATCATATGCCCGGCATGGATGGCGAGGACGTGTTGCGCGCCCTGCGGCAGACCGAGGAATGCGCCACCGTTCCAGTGATCATTCTGACCTCCATTCTGGAGCACAACTCCCTCGCCCGCTGCCGCGAAGATCTTGGCCTCAACGGCTGCATGGTGAAACCCACCGCAAGCTCCGCCCTGCTCGACCAGATCATGGATACGCTGAGTGCGGATGCCCAGGCGCTGGCAGATCCCGACGGCAGACCCGAACCGGTCATTGCCAGCGCATCAGACACCGCCGAACCGGCACAGTCTGCCGCCGGCAACCCGGACGTGCTGATTGTCGAGGACAACGCCGTCAACCGCACGCTGGTAACCCACATCCTGCAGAACATGGGGCTGAGCCACATAAGTGCCGAAGACGGCGGAGAAGCCATCACCACCTACGAAACCACGCGCCCGCGCATGATCATCATGGATGTATCGATGCCGGTGATGAACGGCTACGACGCGACCGCCGCCATCCGCAGCCTTGAAGAGCGCACAAACTCTCCCCGGATCCCGATCATCGGCACCACGGCCCACGCCATGCCCGGCGACAAACAACGCTGCATCGATGCAGGCATGGACGATTATCTCTCCAAACCCCTGTCAGTCGACGACCTGACAAAAATGGTCAGCAAATGGCTGGAAGAGCCAGGCGCGACGCGCGAAGCCAGCGCCGCCGAATAGGTCAGCCAGGCAGGGCTTGGGTGGCCGCCTAGTAAACCGTAGCCTGCACCACAGCTTTAAGCCGTTCGATGATCGAGAACTCATCTTCGGTGAAGTCGGCATCGATCCACCATTCCTCCACCTCAGCGCGCACCCGGCCGACTTCGGGGCCTTCGGGCACACCGGCGGCCATGATCATGGAGCCCGTCAGTGGCAATTCCGGGCGGTGCCAGCTATCGGCCATCGCCAGCAACGCACGCCACTGGAACGCGTTATTGCTCTTGCCGTCATCCGCCCAGCCCAGCATCACCCGGTCCTTGAACAGCGCCAGCCCCAGATTGTAGAGCGCCCGGCGCACTTCGCGTGTGGAGAGGTAGCAGACGATCTTGGTGGTATCCGTATGCATGGCCTTGACGCGGGCCGCTTGCGCGTTTGAGAGCCTGAGGCGCGCGGCAACCTGTTCCGCCGCATCCGCATCTTCCACCAGCGCCCCGAGCCGCAACACGGGGTCACTGCTGAACAGCTGGGTCACTTCGATATCCAGCACACGCTCGAACCTGTCGAGCCTGGCCGCCTCAGGCAGCACCGCCCCAAGGATCCCCGCCGCTGCCATGGCCCGCAAAACCGGCACCGCACCGTCGGCACCCAGCAGCTTCAGCAATTCGGCCTGCACACGTTCGGCCGACAGCTTCTTGAGCCCATCCACATGCGCAGCGCAGGCCGCAAGGCCCTGCACATCAAGCTCACCCGCGCCATAGGCCGCGTGAAACCGGAAGAAGCGCAATATCCGCAGATAGTCCTCTTCAATGCGTGCCGCAGCATCGCCGATAAAGCGCACCCGCCGCGCGGCAACATCCCCATATCCGTCCAGCGGGTCATGCACAGTGCCGTCGGGATCCGCATACAGCGCATTCATCGTGAAGTCGCGCCGCTCTGCATCTCCCAGCCAATCACCGGTGAATGCCACATCCGCATGACGTCCGTCGGTCGCCACATCCGCGCGCAGCGTTGTCACTTCAAACTGCCGGTTCTCGCCGACGGCCAGAACCGTGCCGTGGTCGATCCCCACAGGCACAACCGTGAAGCCGGCGGCCTCCAGCTTGGCGGTGGACACTGCCGGTTCATCGCTGGTCGCTATATCAACGTCGGCCACATCCATGTGCAGCAGCGCATTGCGCACGCAGCCCCCCACGAAGCGCGCCGTCGCGCCGTCATTCAGCGCCGCCATCACGCGTTTCGTATCGTCCTCGCGCAGCCATAGCTGGTTTTCGATGGATGGAATTGCAGCAGCCATGTCAGAGTTACTCCCGCTGACGTCTTTTCATTATTCAGTTTGTACCCGGCTCAACATGCCCCGGCACGATGCGCCCGTCTTGATAGACCGGCGGCACATACTTACCTTCGCCCGCCGGATCGGCCGAGTACACGGCAAAGGACGCAAGCCCGATAACCACAAGCCCGATGCCTGCAACCATCAGCCACGGCATCGGCGCATCATCAAGGACCACCGCCACCCTTTGCCGCCGTGTCACGCAGGCATAGACCGTCCACAGCACCAGCGGCGTTGCGAGTAGCGCCAGTTCTATGATGGCTATCCGTAGCATAAAGACCCCTTTTATCCCGCACCCTGCGACACATCGTGCCGCTGTGCAAAGCTGCGCTCGTACAGGTTCACGATCATGCCTGCAGTTGCGCCCCAAATGTAATGCCCACCGTGGGGCATGGCATAATAGGTGCGCCGTTTGCCCTGCCACATGGCCGAGTGGCGTTCGTGATTGGCCGGGTCCATCAAAAAGGCCAGCGGCACCTCGAAGGCTTCGTCCACTTCCCCGGGATTGAGCGTCATGGTGAAGCCCGGCCGCACAAAGCCGACGACCGGCACCACACGAAACTGCGAACCGGTGGCGTAGGGGTCGAGAAATCCCACAACATCCACAAAACTGCGATCAAGGCCGATTTCTTCTTCCGCCTCCCGCAAGGCCGCGTCCTCGGCACCCTTGTCCTCAGGGTCGATGCGCCCGCCGGGAAACGCCACCTGCCCGGCATGGCTTGAAAGATCGCCCGAGCGTTCGGTCAGCAACACGCTGATGCCGTCAGGATGTTCCACCAGCGGCACCAGCACCGCCGCATGGCGCACCTCGCCGCCGATCTCGAATTCTTCGGGCTCATTGAGGCGGAAATCACCGTTCATCCGCTCGTCCGCCAACACCATTTCAGGCGCGCGCGTTCGCAACCCCGCAATTATCCGCGCACGCATATCAGCCGACGGCATCATACTCTTTATCCGTTTAGTTCCGCAGCGCGCTGCATCTTGAAAAATACTTGGTCGCTCCAAACGCCGAACCAGATGTCGCCATCCACATCATGCTCAACGCCCAGTTCGACCAACTCATAGTAGACCGCACGCGACAGCCGCGCCTCAAGTCCACCCGCACCTACCCCGCGCACATGCATATAAGGTGCCGGTTCATCCGTCTGCGGATCAAGCTCAAAGCGGATCGCATGATCGGGACCCGCAACCACAACATCGCCCACCGAGGTTGTGAAGGCGAGGGTCTGTGTATCACCCGCGCCCGCAACATCCAGCGACACTGCCACGAAGGGCACGTCTTCAACCTCGATGACAGCCTGTTCGGCAGGCGTCACCAGCGAATAACCGCCATCCTCGTCGCGCCGCAGAATGGATGAAAATAATTTCACCAGTTTTTTGCGGGCAATTACCGAGCCCTGATAGTGCCACGATCCATCACGCTTGATTCGCATATCGATCGTGTGTTTGCGCGCCGGATGCCACTTATCCACCGGCGGCAGGCCCGATTTCGAGGCTTCTTCCGCCTCTTTCAGCCCCATCACAGCAATTTCAACGCCGTCTTTGTCAGTCGATGCAGTCATATCGCCCGCTTTTGAGTTAGGGTCATAATCTGAACACAGGCGTTCTGGACTAATCGCCATCCCGTACAAAAATGTACATGTCAGAGTATATGTAGGGTCATGACCTCACTGAGTGAAGCGAACGACGACGTTATCGGCGCAGTTGAACAAACCGGCGACCAGATTGCCCGCGTCAAGGACGCCATCGGCAGGCTGGTTTTCGGCCAGGAACAGGTAATCGAGCGGGTCCTGGTAACCATCCTCTCCGGCGGCCACGGGCTGCTGGTGGGCGTCCCCGGCCTCGCCAAAACCCGGCTGGTCCACACCACCGGCATCGTTCTGGGCCTGTTCGACCGCCGCATTCAGTTCACACCGGACCTCATGCCCGGCGACATTGTCGGCTCCGAAGTGCTGGAGGAAGGCGAAAACGGCCGCCGCTCCTTCCGCTTCATTCAGGGCCCGGTGTTTGCCCAGCTGCTGATGGCCGACGAAATCAACCGTGCCAGTCCGCGTACCCAGTCAGCCCTGTTGCAGGCGATGCAGGAGCGGCATGTGACGGTGGCCGGCCAACGCCATGAGCTGCCCCGCCCCTTCCATGTGCTGGCGACACAAAACCCGCTGGAACAGGAAGGCACCTATCCGCTGCCCGAGGCCCAGCTTGATCGCTTCTTGATGCAGATCGACGTCAACTACCCCGACCTTGAAGCCGAGCGCCGCATGCTGCTGGAAACCACCGGCGACGCGGAAGCCACAGCGTCCGCCGTCATGCGCGACGATGAAGTGGAAGCCGCCCAGCGCCTCGTGCGCCGGATGCCGGTGGGCGAAAGTGTCGTCGATGCCATTTTGAAACTCGTGCGCAGCGCCCGGCCGGAAGAAACCGAGCTTGAAGAAGTCCGCCAGACCGTTGCATGGGGCCCCGGCCCGCGCGCCAGCCAGGCACTGATGCTGGCCGTGCGCGCCAAGGCATTGATGGATGGCCGTTTCGCGCCCAGCGTTGATGACGTGGTGGAACTGGCCGACCCGATCCTGCGCCACCGCATGGCCCTGTCCTTTGCAGCACGGGCCGAAGGCACAACTGTTTCCGGCGTAATCGACCGGCTCTGCCGGTCGTTCCGCTAGGGCAGGAGTAAAAAATGGCCCGCAACACGGCCAACAGGGAACAGCCAGCCAAATCAGGCCGCGATGGTTCCGCCCATGGCCGCACGCCACAGCGCCGCGAAGCCGAGGAACTTGCCGACGCCCTGCCACCGCTCCTGGTAGAGGCCGAACGCATTGCCGCCACGGTTGCGCCGGGCATGCATGGCCGCAAACGCACAGGCCCCGGTGAAACATTCTGGCAGTTCCGCCGCTACCAGCAGGGCGACAGCGCTCATCTGGTGGACTGGCGCCAATCCGCCCGCACCGACCGTCTCTATGTCCGCGAGCATGAATGGGAAGCCGCCGAGACAGTCTGGCTATGGCGCGACGGCTCCCCATCCATGAACTACGCCTCGGGAAAAAACATTCCCACCAAACAGAACCGCGCCACCGTCATTACGCTGGCAATCGCCACACTACTGATACGTGGCGGTGAACGCATTGCAGCCCTCGGTGAGCCCTTGCCGCCTGCCGCAGGCCGCACAGCCTTGCGCCGCCTTGCCAGCCTGTATGGATCGCCAACGCCCGATGCCACCAGCGACATTCCCTTTCAGGCACTGCCACGCTTTTCACGCGCCGTCATGGTCAGCGACTTTTTGTCGGATGCTGATGAAATCGCCGCGCGCATTCAACGCCATGCGGTCGCAGGCGTCCGCGGCCACCTGCTACAGGTGTTGGACCCCGCCGAAGAAGACCTGCCGTTTCATGGCCGCACTGAATTTGAAGGTCTTGAGGATCAGCGCAAGCTGACCTTCGGCCGCGTCGAAACCGTGCGCGACGCCTACCACGCGCGGCTGGAACATCATCGCAGCACGCTACGCGCGGCGACCCGCCGCTTTGGCTGGACATTCACAACCCATCGCACCGACCGCCCACCGCAAACCGCTGTGTTGGCGCTGCACGCAGCCTTGTCCGGCACGCCTATTCCCGGCCTCAACGCCCCGCTGGCCGGATAACGCGATGCTGACACTGGGTCCCCTGGGCTTTGCCGCCCCCCTTATCCTGATCGGCCTTATCACCCTGCCGGTGATCTGGTGGCTTTTGCGTGTCACACCGCCCGCCCCGAACCGGGTGCGCTTTCCCGCGATCAATCTGTTGGCAGGGCTCACCAATGAGGACGAAACACCTGCACAAACCCCGTGGTGGCTGACGGCCCTGCGGCTTACCGCAGCAACGCTTCTCATCCTTGCCTTCGCGGACCCCATCGCCAATCCGGCCGCTCAGGATCAGGACACAGGGCCGCTGCTGCTGGTGGTCGATGACAGCTGGGCTGCAGCCCCCACATGGTCACAGCGCACCGCCACGCTGGACAGTATTCTTGCCCGTGCCCGCCGCGCGGAACGCAACGTTGTTCTGCTACAGACCACGCCAAAACCACACGCCAAACCGCTCGATATTCTCACAGCGGACGCCGCCACCGCCCTGGTGGCAGCCGTCGCCCCCAGCCCGCTTGGCACAAACTACGCGCTGGCAACCGAACGCCTTGCCACAGCTGCACTTCCCCAACAGGGCGATTGGCAGATCATCTGGCTAAGCGACGGGCTTGCCGGTCAAGGCGACCAGTTGCTTGCCAGTGAACTGGCACGGCTCGGCGACATCACCCTTGTCAGTCCTGCTGCGGATCAGACAGCCCTTGCCATCCGGCCTCCCGCACAGCTGGGGCAGGACTTCGAAGCAACCGTACTGCGTGCCACGGGCGGAAGCGTGCGCACAGGCAGGGTTTTCGCCATTGGCCCCAATGATCGTGTGCTCGCGGCAACGCCCTTTACCCTTGAGGCTGGTGCAACCCAGACCACAGTCACATTGGATATGCCGTTGGAGCTGCGCAACGCGGTATCCCGCGTTTCAATTGCCGACGAACATTCTGCCGGTGCCGTCTCCCTGCTGGACAACCGCTGGCAGCGCCGCACCGTCGGCCTAATCTCCGGTGGCGCTGACGATGGCACCCAACCGCTTTTGACAGACCTTTATTACCTGCGCCGCGCCATCAACCCCTTTGCAGAACTGCGTGAAACACGCACCGGCAACAACACTTCCCAGGTCGAAGACCTGCTATCGCGCCCCTTGTCCATGCTCATCACCGCAGATGTCGGCCGGCTCGTGGGCGACGATGCTGATCGCGTGACCAAATGGGTTGAAGCAGGCGGCACGCTGGTACGCTTCGCAGGCCCACGCCTTGCTGCCGGCACGGATGACCTGATGCCCGTCGCACTACGCGACGGCGGGCGCGCCCTCGGCGGTGCCCTCACTTGGGCCACCCCGCAATCCATTGCACCTTTTGACGATGCAAGCCCGTTTACGGGTCTAGCGATTCCCGATGATGTCGAAATCAACAGGCAGGTGCTCGCCGCACCTGCCGGCGATCTGTCGAAAAAAACATGGGCACGCCTTACCGACGGCACCCCGCTGGTAACAGCTGCGCAACGCGGCGGCGGATGGATCATCCTGTTCCACGTGTCTGCCGATACCGATTGGTCCAGCCTGCCGATCTCCGGTCTTTACGTTGAGATGCTGCGCCGGCTTCTGGACATTGCCCGCGGCACCATCCGCGATGATGGAGCCCAGACGGCGCAACTGCTAAACCCGTGGCGAGCGCTGGACGGCAGAGGCAACCTGGTTGCACCGCCCGCACTGGCAGAACCCATCGCCCCCAACACAATCAGCACTACGCGTCCCACCCCCGCCCATCCGCCAGGCCTCTATGGGGCACCAGACGCGTTCCACGCGCTCAATGTGATTGCCGCCGATACAATGATCGCACCGCTGGATACATCTTTTGCCGATACAACCACCGCCTATACAGGCAGCAGCGAGACAGAGCTCAAACCGTGGTTACTGATACTTGCACTCGCACTGCTGATTGCCGATGGGCTTATCGCGCTCATTCTCTCAGGCCGTTTGCGGTTGCCCACGCGGCTGACCACCGGAACGGCAGCACTGCTATTTGTCGCCCTGTTGCTGCCTGCCGCAATGGACACCGCCAAAGCGGAAACGGCAAAGCCCGGCGACGACATCGCCATGCTGGCAACTCTTGATACGCGGCTCGCCTATGTGCTGACCGGTGACCCCACAATCGACGGTATGAGCCGCGCAGGCCTTGCCGGCCTTAGTCAGGTACTGCGCAGCCGCACTGCTATTGAGCCGGCTGAACCCCACGGCGTTAATCCGGAAAAAGACGAGCTGGCTTTTTACCCGCTGATCTATTGGCCAGTCCTGCCAGAAGGCAAGTATCTGAGCCCCAAGGCACTCGCCCGCGTTGATACCTATATGAAACGCGGCGGCACAATTTTGTTCGACACCATGGACCATCAGCGCGTCGACGCCATCGGTACATCGCCCGCCAACAAAGCCCTGCGCGCTTTGCTCGGCAGTCTTGATCTGCCGCCGCTGGAACCGGTTGGCGACGATCACGTTCTCACCAAGGCATTCTATCTGCTGAACACGTTCCCGGGCCGTTGGGCTGGCGGCACTTTGTGGGTCGAGGCGCAAGGAAACCCGGGTGACACCCCCGGCACCCTCAGCCAGGACGGTGTGACACCGCTCCTCATAGGCTCCAATGACTATGCCGCAGCTTGGGCAATTGATGCCCGCGGCCTGCGAATGGCCCAGCCCGTGCCCGGCGGCGAGCGTCAACGCGAAATGGCCCAGCGCTTCGGCGTCAATTTGGTGGTCTACACTCTTACGGGCAATTACAAGGCCGACCAGGTACACGTGCCTACCCTGCTTGAAAGGCTGGGCCAATGATGCCGGGAACAGATTGGCAAATCAGTTTTGCCCCGCTGGTGCCCGAATGGCTTCTGGTCATCGGCTTGTCGCTCACCGTCATATTAATTGCCGTCGGCCTGTGGCGGCGTGGGGCGGGCATGTGGTGGCGCATTGTCGCCTATGCGGCCATCGCCACGGCCCTGCTCAATCCATCGGCCCTGAAACAGGATCGCGAACCCGTCAACAATGTTGCGGTTCTCGCCATCGACCGCTCTCAATCCAATAGGCTGAATGACCGCACGACGCTTACAAAGGATGTTGCCGAAGAGTTGCGCCGCTCCATTGAAGCGGAGCCCGGTCTCGACCTGCGCGTCGTCGATGTCACCGACACCATGCTCATGACGGACACCTCGGACGCAGGCGGCACCCGTCTTTTCTCGGCAATTGAGGAGGCCATTGCCGCCCTGCCGTCCGGGCGTCTTGCAGGTATCATCGCGGTCACCGACGGGCAGATCCACGACATTGCGCCGCGCGCGCTTACCGGCGCTCCATTTCATGCCCTGCTGACCGGCGGCGCCGACGAAGGTGACCGCATCCTCACTGTGGAGGATGCACCGTCCTTTGCCATTGTCGGTGAAACCGCCACCCTCAAATTACGGGTGGACGATATGGGCGATGACGACACCTCACCGGGAATCGCCACCGCAGACATCATGATCCGCATCGACGGCAAGGCGCTGGACCCGATCATTGTCGTCACCGGTAGCAGCCAAACCATCGGCATTGAACTGGAGCACGGCGGCGAGAACGTCATCGAGATTGAAGCAGCCCCCGGCCCTAATGAACTGACGCTGGCAAACAACCGCGCTGTCGTCATGTCCAACGGCATCCGTGACCGGCTGCAGGTATTGCTGGTGTCGGGTGAACCGCATGCGGGCGAGCGCACATGGCGCAACCTGCTCAAGGCCGACCCGGCAGTCGACCTCGTCCACTTCACAATTCTAAAGCCGCCACAGAAAGTGGACAAGACGCCGATCAACGAGCTGTCGCTGATCAGCTTTCCGACCCGCGAACTGTTCTTGGAGAAGTTGAACGAATTTGACCTTGTCATCTTCGATCGCTACCGGCGGCGCGGCGTTATCACGGTCCGCGAGCTGCAAAACGTTGCGGACTATGTGGATGCTGGCGGTGCGCTGCTCATGGCGGCAGGCCCGGAATTTGCCGCCCCCTTCTCCATCTTCCGCACACCGCTGGCGGGTGTCCTGCCCGGATCACCCACCGGCGATATTTACACCGGTGGCTACTACCCGGTCTTGACCAACGAAGGTCATCGCCATCCGGTTACCTCGGGCCTGCCCGGCGCCGACCAGTCGCCACCAAATTGGGGCCGTTGGTTCCGTCTGATCGATGTTGAAACCACCGCCGGCCAAACTCTGATGCAAGGGCCTGGCGACCGCCCGTTGGTGATACTGGACCGGGTCGGAGAAGGCCGCGTGGCGCAATTGCTGTCGGACCATGCCTGGCTATGGACCCGCGGCTATGAAGGCGGTGGCCCACAGGCTGAAATGCTGCGCCGCCTCGCCCATTGGCTGATGAAAGAGCCCGACCTCGAGGAAGAAAAACTGCGCGCTCACGCGTCCGACGGCACACTGACCGTCACCCGGCAGACCATGGCGGAAGCGGTCGCGCCGGTCACCGTCACACGCCCCGACGGCACCACACAGAAACTCACCCTTGCAGCTGAAGGCCCGGGCCGCTTCACCGCGCGCATGGAAATCGACCAGATGGGCCTCTACCAGCTCACTGACGGCGTAGACACAGCCATTACCGCCGCCGGCCCCCTCAACCCGAAAGAATTTGCCGACGTCCGTGTGACCGACAGCGCGGTTGCACAGCTCGTCAAAGAAACCAGCGGCAGCATCCGTTACCTTGATGGCGACAACACACCGGCAATACGCCGCATCCGCCGCGGCCGCACCTCGTCCGGGTCCGGTTGGATTGGCCTCAACGCCAACACCGAATACGCCGTGCGTTCCGTCAGCGAACACACCCTCATTCAGCCGGAATTTGCTCTGCTGCTGGCATTGGGCGCCTTCATGCTGGCATGGCGGCGCGAAGGTCGCTAGAGGCACAGCTAGGCTGGCGCCTTTGTCATGACACCGCGCACGCTCTCAAAGGCACCAGGCACAAGTTCGAGCCACAAAAGCCTGTCGGGATCGTAAGGTTGCGGCATTTGCACAAGCCCCGCCGGCACCTTGGAAAAACCAATTCGCGCGTAGTAAGGCTCGTCGCCCACCAGCACCACAATCTTGTGGCCAAGCTCTTTTGCCTTTTCAAGGCTCACCTGCATCAGCGCCATGCCCGCCCCCTTGCCCTGCATATCAGGCGCAACGGCCAGCGGACCGAGCAGCAATGCATCAGTCATTTTCTCTTCCGCATTCGGACCAATAAGGATCGGCCAGTAGCGGATGCTGCCCGCCAATGTCTCGTGGGTGTTGTCGAGATACTCAGCTACGAAAGAGAGCGCGTTGATCGGCTTCACACCTTCACGAAAGCGGTAAGAGGATTTGGCAAGGCGCCCCGGCCCGAATGCAAGATTAAGCAGCTTTTGAACCGGCCGTTGATGGCCCGCTGTTTGCGGCTTCACGACAAATTTGGCAGGTGCGGTGGGTGCCGCATTTACTGGCGAAGACATGGGAAACTGTATCCTGAGCAACCGGCTGTTGGGTAGCAACAAACGAACGCGGCATCGGTCCCGGTTGAGCCGCTCGTGCCGGTGTTACGCGGCGGCTGCAGGGCGCACGAAGCTCACGAGCGCCGATGCCTGATTGGTCAGGCAAAGGCGCTGCATGGCTCGTCGTCGCTGGCAGCGCATGATCATCACGTGGATGAATCCCGGTTTTGGTCCCGGCATATCCACAGGGCCCCTCAAAAGAAGAGGTCTGTTATCACGCTAGCGCGCCAAAGGTAAAGCCACACATCCCCCCTATCGCAGGATACTGCGGGCCACCCCGCGCTCGATCGCCTTGCAGGCCCGCGCGTGGCCGCCAAACCCGCCGGCAACACGTCCATCCGGTCACCACGCCCTGCCGCGCTGGCAGACCAGCGTGTGTCCATTTGTCAGGTCTGACCTCAACACCCTTTGATCCTGACGCAGTTCCCGCTAGCTTGCCCGTGAAATTGATCTTCAGACCAAAAACGGGAGGTTCGACAGATGGGTGTACTCGACGGGAAAGTGGTGCTGGTGACAGGTGCAGCACGTGGCATCGGCAAGGAATGTGCCCTGCTCGCCGCGCGCGAAGGCGCAAAAGTCGTCATCAATGACCTGGGCGGCAGTGTTGCCGGTGGCGACGCCGGCGATGCCAGCCCGGCGCAGGAAGTGGCCAACGAAATCAAGGCCGCAGGCGGCGAAGCCGTTGCCAACTCAGACAGCGTCAGCGACCGCAAGGGCGCCGACCATATGGTCGAGCAGGCCATGGACGAGTTCGGTGGCCTCAACGTGGTGATCAATCCCGCAGGAATCCTGCGCGACAAGATGTTCCACAAGATGGATGACGAAGACTGGGATGCCGTCATCAACGTGCATCTCAACGGTGCCTACAACGTGGCGCGCGCCTCCATCAATCACTTCCGCGAGCAGGAAGATGGCGCTTACGTGCTGTTCACCTCAACCAGCGGCATTATCGGCAATATCGGCCAGGCCAACTATGCCGCCGCCAAGATGGGCGTTGCCGGCCTGTCGCGCATCATCGCCATGGAAGGCGCCATGAAGAATGTGCGCTCCAACATCATTGCGCCATTTGCATGGACACGGATGATCGCCACGATCCCCGTGAAGGACGAAGCCAGCGCCCAGCGCGTCGACCGCATGAAGAATGCCATGCGCGCCGACCAGGTGGCACAGCTTGCCATCGGCCTCTCGGCACCCTCCGACGTATCGGGACAGATCTTCGTTGCTCGCGGCAACGAGGTTTTCCTCATGAGCCAGCCGCGCCCGCTGCGCGGCATGACGCGGCTCGAAGGCTGGTCGCCGGAAACCCTTCTGGACCACGGCTTCCCGGCCATGAAGGCGGATATGCTGGACCTTGGAAACACCGGCAGCGTGTTCACCTGGGAACCGATCTAGGCCACAAACCACACCCAGGCAGAAACAAGAAAGGGCGACCCGATGGGGTCGCCCTTTCGCATTTGGATAGGCTTGAATTACTCGGTCGTCATGACCGCATCCGGCGCTTCATCGTCCTGCCCGATACGCCACACATTGGCCGGTCGGTCAGCGTCGTAGCGCACCGACATTGGCAGCGCGGTGTGAAAGGCCGTGAGCTGCGGATCGTCAGCCTGCTCAACACCGGCTTCAACACCACTGATCACGCACGGATCGCGGTCATTGCGGTTGATACCGCCCAGTGAAACCGTGCACTGGCGCTGCGCCGTATTGATGATCCGGCGATGCTTCATTTCAAGGTCGCGCAGTGTTGCTTCGTCGTCGGGAAGGTCGACGATGAGCACAGTTTCATCTTCCACCGACATACTGCCGGTCGCCATTTCTTCGGCTTTGGACGTTGCCGCCATTGCCATCACAAATGCACTTGCCGCGGTAATAGCCAAAGAAGTCTTGAAACTTGAAATTGTCATAGCGCTCACCTTGCTGTTTTGCGTCCCCGTTCAAATTCTTATGAATCACGACACGCAGTCCCGCGGGGGAATGAGGAGGCCCTGGGGGGACAGGGGCTGCGGGCGCTGCGTGCCGTGTGTAGATAGAACCAGCCAGCCTTCGACTGGTTCCCTGGCCGGCACATTTTTCTGACCCGGTCACAATCTCGTGCGCTGGCGGGGTCTTTAATTCTGGCGGAAACACCCGACATTCAGGCCAACTTCAACACCATGTCCGAGGCGGCGACCATCACGGTTTGGCCGCCCAGACGGAGGTTCAAATGATCGATATCCGCAAATTTGAAGACCACCCCCACACCCGCCTGCCCTGGCTGGATGCCTATCACCACTTCAACTTTGGCCCACACCGTCATGTGGGCCGCAATGGATGGGGCTCGCTGCTGGTATGGAACGATGACACCATCGACCCGCACACCGGCTTTGACATGCACGGCCATCGTGACATGGAGATCATCACCTATGTCCGCGAGGGGGCAATCAGCCACCGTGACCATCTGGGCAATGAAGGCCGCACCCAGGCTGGCGATGTTCAGGTGATGTCCGCGGGCAACGGTATCCGGCATGAGGAGCGCAACAATGAAGACAGCGCGACGCGCATCTTCCAGATATGGATTTTGCCGTCGGAAACCGGTAGTGCACCCGGTTGGGATGCCGCCAGTTTCCCAAAAGCCGACCGCTCGGGTTCGCTCGTAGCCCTCGCATCAGGCCAGGGCCATACGGGCGCACTGCCGATCAGGGCGGACGCGACCGTATACGGCGCAACCCTGGAGCCCGGCCAAAGCGCAACACACCAGCTTGCCCCGGGCCGCTACGCTTATCTGGTGCCCGCTACCGGTGAGGTATTGGTAAACGGCGAACCTGTATCCGCCCGCGAAGGGGCCGCATTGAAGGACATCACGGCTGTGACGATCGAGACCGTTGGGGACACCGCCGCCGAGATCCTTCTGGCGGATGTGCCTGCCTGAGAATTTCCCCACCAAAAGAAAAGCCCCGCCGCAGAAAACTGCGGCGGGGCCTTTGTCTGCGTCACATTGGTGACAAGACGGCGTTACTCAGCGGAAACAGCGCCCTCAACGGAAACGTCCGCACCGGCTTTGACGTCACCGTCGGTGCCGGCATGTGCATCGGTTTCGGCATCGGCGTCAGCGTCTGCTTCAACGGCCTCTGCTGCGTCTTCAGCGGCATCTTCAGTCGCTTCCGCTGCATCTTCGGCAGTTTCTTCAACGGCCTCAGCTGTATCTTCAGCAGCTTCCTCCATTGCCTCTGCAGTGTCTTCAGCGGCATCTTCGGTGGCGTCCATGGCTGCGCCTGCATCCACCTCAGCAGAGGTTTCAACCATTGCATCATGTTCAGCGCTGGCTCCATGACCATCGGCATACGCTGCCGTTGAAAGGGCAAGGCCTGCTGCCAGAGCAAAAACCGATGTCAGAGTGTTCTTTGTGTTGATCATTATGATTCTCCAAATGTGACGGATCCCTCGATCACAACGTGCATCCTGGTTGATTGTTCCACCAAAAACCGCGGTCGGGTTGATGGGACACAAGATGTTATCGGCACTGCGGGGGTCCAATCGCAGAGCCGTCAGTATTTGTAATTATGTGAATTTGCTCGTCGCCGCGCCTGTCCGCCCATCCCCCGCCGGGCCGTTCCTCATTGCCGGGCACGGCTACCTTCGCAGGACAATCACAATCACGATGATTCCGGGCAAAATTGCGGCAGAAGCCTAAATGGGCGCAAAATCAGGCATAAAGTATGCCCATCACCATTTGCGGCACGCCGGTATACAGAGACGCCACATAGAGCACATAGGCTGCCAGGAAGAATATCCCCTCCCGCCGGTTGATCTTCCGACCGCTGATCATGACGGGCACCATGACCACTGTCGCCGCCATCATGACCCATACGTCATATCGCGCGATCTGGTCCGCAACCGGTATATCGCCCAGCAGTGATGTCGCCCCCAAGATGAGCAGCAGGTTCGATATGTTGGAGCCGATGATATTGCCGGCAGCGACGCCCGCATGTCCGCGCATGGCCGCAAGGGCTGAAACCGCGAGTTCCGGCACCGACGTACCGACTGCCACCAGCGACAGGCCGATGATGGCTTCTGCAACCCCCATCGACCGGGCAATCTGCGTCGCCCCTTCCACCAGATAGTCGGCACCCACAATAACAGCAATGAGCCCCAGCACGATGGAGGGGATGCCCGCCCAGAAGGTGTCGGGGACACCCTGATATTCCTCGACCTCCTCCAGCCGCCGCTTGGCGGACGGCGCCTTGTGGATTACTTCGGACCAATAGCTATAGCCCAGGAACAAGAACAGCAGCAGCAACATCAACCCGCCCTGCAGGGTGGTGATGGTGCCCGTCAGCGCCACCATGGCGACCGCAAACGTTATCGCCAGCAAAAACAGCCCGTCGCGGAATACCATGCGCGGCTCGCAGGCAATCGGCCTAATCAGCGCCGTCACCGCAAGCACCAGCAATATGTTTGAGATGTTGGAACCGACGACGCTGCCCACCGCGATATCCGGTGTGCCCTTCATCGCAGCGTCAATGGCAACTGCCAGTTCGGGAATGGAAGTACCGATGGCCACCACCGTTAGCCCGACAAATACCGGGGATATGGACAGCCGTTCCGCCAACGCAACCGCACCGCGGACCAACCCCTCGCCGCCGATTGCCAATAGAACCAGACCACCCAGCAGCATCACATAGCTCATAAAATTTCCTAAAAGCCAGTCACCGGCACCGCACCGGGTCATACGGGAAGACCTTACCCATACTAAGCGCCCGCGCACGGCGTGCGAAACCGCAGGGCTATGTCATTGCTGTGTTCTTCCCCATAAGATGAGCCGGGGCAACACGCAGATACAGTAGCAACACCGCGCGACCACATCATCCTTGGGGGGACACAAACAATGACCGGCTTCAAAGACTACGACACCTATGACGCTGTCGGACTGGCAGAGCTTGTGGCCAAAGGTGACGTAACCCCGGTCGAACTGCTGGACGAAGCCGTCACAAGGCTTGAAGCCGTCAACGGCACGCTCAACGCCGTCACCCTCAAACATTATGACGAGGCCCGCACCGCCATTGATGCGGGGCTGCCCGACGGCCCCTTCAAAGGCGTGCCGTTTCTGCTGAAGGACCTGCATCTGCTGCTGAAGGGCACAATCACTACCTTCGGGTCAGCCGCCTTCAAGGACAACATGGCGGATCATGATTCGACCCTGACCGAACGCTACAAAAAGGCCGGGCTTGTCATCTTCGGGAAGACCAACACACCCGAATTCGGTCTTGCCGGCACCACTGAGCCGCGCCTCTTTGGCCCGACACGCAATCCGTGGAACACGGAGCATTCCCCCGGCGGTTCATCAGGCGGTGCTGCGGCAGCCGTGGCGGCAGGCGTCCTGCCCATCGCCAATGCGTCAGATGGCGGCGGCTCCATCCGCGTGCCCGCTGCGGCCTGTGGATTGTTCGGCATGAAACCGACCCGCGCCCGCACCCCCATGGGACCGGATCGTGGCGAAGGCTGGGGCGGCATGTCCATCAGCCACGCCGTCTCCCGCACCGTGCGCGATAACGCCGCCATGTTGGACGTAACCGCAGGCCCCGCCCCCGGCGACCCTTATATGTGCCCGCTGCCCGCTCGCCCCTTCGCCGATGAAGTCGGCATCGAGCCGCGCCCCTTGCGCATCGCCATGACCGGCACCGCCCCCAACGGCCACAGCGCCGACGCAGCCGTGCAACAGGGCCTTGAGGCAACCGTCCGTCTGCTTGAAGGGCTGGGGCATACCGTCGTCGAGGCCGCGCCGAAAATTGATCCGGCGCAAATGGCTGCTGCCCAGGCCAGCCTGATCGGCAGTGCCACGGCACTGGCGCTTGACATGCGCGGCGAAGCGCTTGGCCGTCCGGTCTCCAAACAGGAAGTCGAGCACATCACATGGGCGATTGCAGAAAACGGCCGCTCCCTGTCCGGCCCCGATTGCGCCCGCGGCAGCCTGCTGATCCACCAGTTCGGTCGTCAGGTCGCGGACTTCATGCAGGATTATGATCTGCTGCTGTCACCCACTCTGGCGCTGCCGCCCATTCCACTTGGCACCGTCAACATGGATAGCGATGACATTGCCGGCTATCTGGAGGTCAATGCGCGCTACATGCCGTTTGCCGGTCTCTTCAACATGACAGGCCAGCCCTCCATGTCCGTGCCGCTGCACTGGACCGATGACGGCCTGCCGATCGGCATGATGTTCACCGGCCCGTTTGGCGATGAAGCCACCCTGTTCCAGCTTGCCGGCCAACTTGAACGCACGCAGCCCTGGGCGCATCGCCGTCCACCGGTCTACGCAGCCTGAGACCTGTCACCAATAGACAGTCGGCGTGCGGCCCGTGAAATATTCCTCCAGTCGCTGGCGTGTGCCCGGCGTTGTCCCTTCAGGCAACGCGTCAGGCGCAAAGAACCCGGATTCGGCGATCTCAAACCCCATATGCGGTGCCGGGCCGGCATCCTCCCAATCGGGAACCGCATAGATCACCACATGGTCTGACTTGAGCTGCAGGAAATTGGCATAGACCCCGACCAGCTCAAGCTCGCCGGTCGCGCGCAATCCCGCTTCCTCATAAAGCTCGCGGGCCGCTGCATCTGGCAGCGTCTCGTCCTTGTTGACGCCACCGCCGGGCATGTACCAGCCCGGTGCATAAGTATGCCGGATCAGCAATACGTGCCCATTGTCGTCAAGCACCAGCGCGCGCACACCCAGCGTAACCGGCCGCATCAGCGACGCATAAAGCCGCCTCAACCCATACCCGGCCCGCAGCAATCCGTGCACACCCGGCTTCAGATGGCGGTTTGTTAAAATCCAGTTCAAATGCACGACCTCTAAGCGAATTTCAGATTGATCAAATTCGACGGATATTTTCGTAGATTATCCGCTGACACTTTAGCCGGGCTGCAACGCGAATGCAGCCACGCTGCGCCCCATGATGGAATTCAGCAAATCCATGTCCGCCCGTGCGCCGGACTTCGCTCTCCCCACACCGAGCTTTGCCCGGTCGGCGCGCGACGCGTTCGAATCCTTCACCAACCCCAAGGCCGTCCATAAGCGCCGCAAAGCCGCGCGGCTGGCAGCCCTTGCCGAAGGCCGCAAAGCGCTGGCGCGTCTCAGATCCCCGTCCGCTTCAGGCATATCGGCCGCCAAGGCACCCCATCTGGACGCAGCCATTTCGGCGATCGAGACTCTGGAAGCCGCCGTCCTGTCGCTTGATGCGATCGCCAACCGCATCAGCGATGCTGCTGAACTGGTGGCAGCTGCCGAAATGGAAGACGGCGATCAGCCCCTCGGCGACACTGACGATGATACGGGCGCCATGCGCGATGGCGCGCGAGCGCTACTGGCTGAACGCTATGACGAGTTGCGCGGCGACATCGACCGCATCGCACGCACCGCTTATGCCGGCCGCACCAATTTGCTGGATGGGCTCGGCGGCGCCCTAAATGTGCCGCTAGATGCAGAAGGCCGCGCCCGTGCGCTTATTCCCGGAACCGATGCAACCTCCGCTGAAAGCGGGCTGGCGCTGCCCTGCCCCGAGCAGGCATTCGCAACCGGCACCGAGCGGCAGGTGGTGGCTCAGGCACTTGCGGCAGCCACCCAGGTCACCCGCTCATTGGCCGCCCGCTTCGAAGTGGACGCAGCCCTTCTGGCTGCCCGCATCCGGGAATTATCTGCCTGAATGGTGCGGTTCCCCGCCAATGCAAACGGTCGGAACCTGACGCTTCGTCATTTTCTTCACAAATACCCAGATCAGGCGTAGGCTTTCTCCATATCAAAAAAGAGGGACGCGTCAGTATGTCCCCGATATTCGCTGTCAGCGCGACCGCCCATCTGGAGGATATGGCATGAGCAACCCCACCCAGGACCAAACCAAATTCACCGTCGACCCCGCTTATGAGGCGGTCGCCCCCGACGACTTCGCCTCAATGATCGAAGTGGACCGGTACGGTGCCCGGTCATCGGCTTTCGACAAGATCATCTCGGCGACCCATGACCATTTCTGGGACCCGATGGACACCCGCTATATCGACTTCTCCACGCCCTATGACATGGAGAAGGAATATCTGTTCGACCCCGAACAGAGCTTCGAGTTGCGCACGGCGATCGGCGACAAGCTCGACGAGAAGCAGAAAATCAAGCTGGTCAATCTCGATACCCAGTGGAGCCTGTCCTCCATCCTGCATGGTGAAGCTGGCGCACTGTCGCTGTCGGCCTCCCTCTGCCATATCCTCAAGGATCCCGGCGCGCAGGAATACGCTGCCAACCAGACCCGCGAAGAAGCCCGCCACGTCACCGGCTTCTCCAATTACATCAAGGCCCGCTGGGGTAAGCCTGTGGCCTGCGGTCCGGCTTTGCAGAACCTGCTGGTCGAACTCGTCAACTCACCTTTGGTGTGGAAGAAGATTGTCGGCATGCAGATGATGGTCGAAGGCCTTGCCATGGGCGCCTTCGCCTCCTTCTACCGCTGGGGCCGCGACCCGCTGCTGGTGAAGCTGATGCAGCTGACCATGACGGACGAAGCCTTCCACCATAAGTTCGGCAAGATCTGGGCGGATCGTACCGTTCCCAACGTGCCGCCCGCAGAGCGCGACCAGATTGAAGACTGGGCATGGGAAGTGTTCCAGGTGCTGCTCTACAATCTCGGCAGCCCGGAGCAGAAGAAACACATCTATGCCCAGGTGGGCCTCGACTGGGAGTGGGTCCAAGGTGCCTTCATGGAAGCTCTGACCGACGAAAACATTCAGGAGGACATGAAGGAGCAGGAAAATATATTCCGCGTTCTAATCAAGACCCTCCTCAATGCCGGCATCATCACCGACCGCACCGCCGAAAACTATGCAACCTTTGTGAACATCAAGGAGCTGCGCAAGGAAGGCGACCGCATGGTCGGTGACGACATCGCCGAAGACGGCATCAAGTTCCTACTCGGCATCAATGGCGGCAAGTTCACGTCGCCGGGCAAAATCGCCGCGGCTGAATAAAAAGCCACAGCACCCAACCATTTCCACGATCCACAAAGGGCAGCGCAAGGTGGCGCTGCCCTTTCGCATTTGCAGCCCGCTCCCGATGGTGACAGACTCCTATGTGAGTTAAGTGTGAGGCTGCCGATTGACGCTGCAAGAGGCCCTTGCGGGCCATCAGTCCGGCTCACGAAAGCCCATATATCCGCGCCGCCGCGCTGTGTTCGCGATGGTGCCGGTGCTTTGCGCTCTCAGCGCCGTCGCCGCATCCGCAAATGTTTTTGACACCGATGACCGCCGCCCCTTGGAACATGCCGACGGTTTTTCCGCCGTCGGCCAGATCGCCTGCGAGAACTCAACTCGCCTGCCTGTCGGCACCATCGTCGATCATCCATCGCTCACCCGCGACCGCGATTTTGAGTTGGTGGTGACGGTTGCCCACACATTCCGCGGACGGCGCAACGAGATGCAGACGCGCTGCCATTTCCTGCCCGGCGGCGACAAAGAGGCTGCGACACCCGTGCTGCATGTAGCGCTGGGTACACTCAGCCCCGACAAGGCGTGGCACCACGACTGGGCCATCGCCCTGGTCGCGGGCCGTCTGTCCGATACCTATGGCGCATTACAACTCGCCACCATCGATGCCGATGACCTCGCGCCTCTGGTAAAAGCTGGTGCCCGCTATGCCCTCGTGGGCAAGAACGGTGAGCGCCCGCAAATGCTCATTTCCGAGCATTGCGGGCCTGTGCCGAAAAAGCACTGGCATCATGGCTATTTCTTATCCGGCGAGTTCAACCATGATTGCGACATGATTGCCGGCTGGTCCGGCGGGCCGCTGGTACTGATCCACAATGGCGAGCGCCGGATCATCGGTATCAATGCCACGGAATTAAACGGCATCGTTCACAAGATCGGCGATCCCTGGCATCCACGCATGTTCGCCAACACCGCCATCCGCTTTGACGGCGAATTCAAGACCACCCTGGAACGTCTCGCAGCGACACCTACAAGCGCCCGCGATCTGGCACCCGTCGCCGACGAGGCTGTCGTGTTCTCGGTACTGCCTGAATCCTGCGCCGGCACAGCCGACACAACATCGACCATTCTTGATCTGACCGTTGAAATCGCGCTTGTACCCGAAGCGCAGGCAACGTCAGTGTGCTGACGAAGGGCCACCGGCCATGATACCCGCGACCATCACTGCAAGCGCGCCGCCGTAAGCTGCCCGCGCAGCCTTGGGGTCGGCGGAGGCCGCAATTGCCTGTCCCGCCTGTATCAGCGCCCCGGACATCACATCAGCAATGGGTTCCAGCGGCTGCTCCTGGAGCGTCCCGTCATCCACCAGATGTTGCAGCGCATGCTCCACCAGCACCCGGTTGATCGGTTCCACCAAAGCCCGCCAGCCCTCAAAGCCCAACACGGCAGGCCCATCACGCAGCAAAATCTGCTGAATGTCCGGTTCCAGAA
Source organism: uncultured Parvibaculaceae bacterium (assembly GCA_964511745.1). Lineage (GTDB taxonomy): Bacteria > Pseudomonadota > Alphaproteobacteria > CGMCC-115125 > CGMCC-115125 > Pyruvatibacter. The sequence goes on along the minus strand of CAZEHX010000002.1, from coordinate 186,013 downwards.
ACGCGTCCAGCATCACCTGCAGTCCGACCTCCAGATCCTCCCGGTCATGGGTGATCCGCGCCATCGTCTCTTCAAACACGCGCGCTACCAGCGCCTCGGCCAGCTCCTGGCTCAAGGCCCGGAACAGGTCCTGCTTGTCGGCAAACTGATAATAGAGCGCCCCACGCGTAACCCCGGCGCGAGCAACAATCTCCTCGGTGCCGGTTTCCGCATAGCCTTTTTCAGCCATCAGAACGCGCGCTGCATCCAGCAATTTGCGGCGGTTATCCGAGGGTTTTTGGGCAGGTGCAGCCTTTTTTGAGCTCATCCGGGCAGTTTATCATACCATCAGTATCATACAACTTGTATGATATACCTTTTCCGCCTAATCTGATCATACAAACTGTATGATCAGAGCGCATTTCGGGAGATCAACCATGAGCAGCACGCAGGCCGCCCGCACACCCTCAACCCCGCTTGCCGCGGCACCTTGGTTTCCCCTGCACCTGGCAACGCTTGCGGGGTCCGCCGCCGTCGTCGCAGGCCTTGCTGCCGGAGACACGCAACACACCGGCTGGCAACTCGCCACCCGCTGGACGGCGCGCACTAGCGCCTGCTTCTTTCTGCTGGTTTTCCTAGCGGGCCCCCTATGGCGCAGCCGCAAGGCCCTGTGGATTGGCCCCATCATGCGCAACAGGCGCTATTGGGGCCTCGCATTCGCCATTGCCCACTTCATCCATCTGGGTGCACTCACCCTGTTCTTTGTCATCGGCCCGGAAGACCCGGCCCCAATTGCCATTCTCGGCGGTGGCTTCGGCTATGTGCTGCTCGCGCTCATGACGCTGACATCCAACAATGCCGCACAGCGGGCCATGGGCGCGTGGTGGACCCGGGTGCATACATTCGGCATGATCTATCTCTGGGTCATATTCACCCAAAGTTATGTCGGCCGGCTGTTCGATCCCGAGCGGGTGTGGACCGGCATCATCGGCACAGGCCTGTTCGCTGCCGCCATACTGCTCCGCCTTACCGCTGCCCGGCGCACCACCTGAACCCGGAGATATCCAGACCATGCTCGAACCGTCCGTCGTCCTCGCTTTGCTGGGATCGGGCCTGTTTTTCCTGACGGGTCTCCTCAGCGGCATCTGGAAGTTTGCCGAGATCTGGCAAAGCCCAAACGGCACAGCGCATCCATATGTGGATATCGGCCACCGCGCATCTTTGATGTATGCGTTTGCCAGCCTCGTGCTGGCCGCCTTCGCCTATCTCAGCATTTATGCGCAGGAGATCGAAGTCTGGGCTGTCATGCTGCCGCAAATTTTCTTCGCCGCCGCCATCATCAGCTATCTGGTGCAGGGCGCACTCAAGAAGACCGACAACCAGCTCCGCCGCACACCCCGCACCACGCCGTCCAGCCGCATACAGATGATGGTGTTCATGCTGGCGCTCATCATCGGTGAAGTTGGTGGGTTCCTTGTGCTGGTTTTCGGTGCACTGCAAAATCCCGCCGTCAGCCCGGCATTCGCCATGCTTGGAATTGCGTAGGACAAACCTCCACTACGGCTCCGCAAAGAAAATGCACGCCCGCACGAACGGATGCCTACTTGATGATGACGTGACAATTTCCGGCGCTATAGTGTCCCTCGAAAAACACATCATGTGGCCGCTTAACGAAATGTGCCCGCCCAACGAGGCGCATCGTCGGCTGCCCAGTTACCGTCAGGGAGACGACTATGGCTTGGAATTTCGGCGACATTCTCGACACCATCTCACCGGTTTTACCCGGTGACAAACCGGCCCTCATCCATATTTCCAAGGATGGAACGTCCGCCATCACCACCTGGGCCGACTTTGATGCCCGCACCAACAATCTCGCCCGCCAGCTGATTGAGCGCGGCGCAAAGCCCGGCGACAAGGTGGCGTTCTACATGCGCAACCGCGCTGAATATGCGGAGCTTCTGGCTGCCTGCTTCAAGGCCCGCCTGACCCATGTGAACGTCAATTACCGCTACCAGCCCGATGAACTGCATTACATCTTCGACAATTCCGACGCGCAGGCCATCGTCTATGGCGAGGAATTTGCCGCCAATGTTGCTGAGCTGAAGCCGCGGCTTGGCAAGGTCAAAACCTTCCTCGAAGTCACCTCCGGCACCCCCGCCAATGACTTTGCCGAACGCTATGAGGACCTGACCCAGGTCGGCAATGGCGGCGCGCTGGGCATTGAACGCTCGGGCGACGACCAGCTGTTCCTGTATACCGGCGGCACCACCGGCATGCCCAAAGGCGTGATGTGGCCAGCCGATGATCTGCGCGAAGCCCAGCTTGCTGCGCTACGCGCGCTTGGCGAGGTCCCCGAGACCCTTGAAGAAGTAGCTGCTGCCCTCAAGGAAGCCGGCACCGGCGCAGGTCCGATGATCCCCGCCTGCCCGATGATGCACGGCACCGGCCTCTTTACCGCCATCGGCAACATGATGAATGGTGGATGCATCGTCACCCTCGACAATGAAGCTCTGGACCCGCATGGCATCTGGCAGGCCGTCAACGACCACAAGGTCGAGCAGATTGCCATTGTCGGCGACACCTTTGCCAAGCCGATGCTGAAAGCGCTGGAAGAAAAGCCTGGCGCCTATGATCTCTCATCGCTGATCAGCATCATTTCGTCCGGCGTCATGTGGTCGCTTGAGGTCAAGCGCGACATGATCAAGCACATGCCGCAGGCCATGCTGATGGACAGCTTCGGCTCGTCCGAAGGCATCGGTTTCGGCTCTTCCATCTTCACCGCAGACGGTGAATGGAAGACCGCCAAGTTCCAGATCGGCACCCGCTGCAAGGTATTTGACGAGAACGACAAGGAAGTGGTCCCCGGCTCCGGCAAGTCCGGCGTCATCGCCATCGCCCAGCCGATCCCGCTTGGCTACTACAAAGACGAAGAGAAGACAGCCAAGACCTTCCGCGCCATCAACGGCATTCGTTATTCCATCCCCGGCGATTTCTGCACCGTGGAAAAAGACGGCACGCTCACTTTGCTGGGCCGCGGCTCCGTCTGCATTAATACCGGCGGCGAAAAGGTCTATCCCGAGGAAGTCGAAGAAGCCCTCAAGACACACCCCGCCGTCGAAGATGCCCTCGTTGTCGGCCTGCCGGATGAAAAATGGGGCCAGGCCATCACCGGCATCATCACACTTGCCGAGGGGCAGTCCGCCATGGAAGCTGACCTGATCGCGCATGTGAAAGAGCACCTCGCCCACTACAAGGCACCCAAGCGCGTGCTGATTGCCGCCAATGCTTTCCGCGCGCCCAACGGCAAGGCGGACTACAAAGGCGCCACCAGCTTCGCCAAAGAGGAACTCGGACTTGCCTCCTAGTAATCGACCGGTTCTCGCCCTCACGGGCTCCATAGCCACTGAAGGTCGCGCTCAGCTTGAGCACGATCTGACCACCGACTGGGATATCCGCACCTGGACGGCTGATGAGGGCGAAGACGCCCTCACAGCCCTTCTTGGGCAGGCGGATATTGTCGTACCCGGCTCCGACACCCTGTTTGTCGGCGCGTTCTTTCGCGGCCTCAAGGCAAGCCAGACCCTGAAAGTTCTGCAGATCCCGTTTGCAGGCACAGACTGGCTCTCAGCCGACCTGTTGCCACCGCAGGCAGTTGCCACCAATTGCGGCGGTCATGAAGTGACCATGGCGGAGTATGCCATCGCCGCCATGCTGGAATGGGAAATCAGCTTCCGGAACATCGACGCTGACTTCCGCGCCGGAAGCTGGAAATATTCCGGCTCCTCCAAGGATCCTGTCGCCAGACATGGTGAAATCTGGAACAAGACATTGGGCATTGTCGGGTATGGCGGTATCGGCGTGAAAACCGCCAGACGCGCCAAAGCCTTCAGCATGCGGACAATGGGCCTCAAACGTTCGCCCATGGACGCCCCGCCTGAACTGGATTGGCTGGGCGCAACTGCCACCGACCCCAACGCCCTCGATACACTCCTTGAGCAATCCGACTACGTGCTGATCGCCTGCGACCTCAATGATGAGACCCGTGGTCTCATTGCTGCTGACCAGTTTGCAAAAATGAAGGACACAGCCGTCCTTATCAACATCGGACGCGGCGAAATCGTGGATGAGGAGGCATTCTACACAGCACTCAAATCGAAAGAGATCGCCGGGGCTATCATTGATTGCTGGTATCGCTACCCCGCCCGCGGTCTTGCGCCCGGCGAAGTGCCTGCGGACCCGTCGCCCTCGGCATTCCCTTTCACTGAGCTGGATAACGTCATCGTTACACCCCATTGCTCAGCCCATTCCGCCAATGCCGATATCCGCCGCCTCACATCCATTGCAGCCAATCTGGACAGGTTCGCCAATGGCCAGCCGCTGGACCGCATCATGGTGCGTGGCTCCAAGGCTGCCGCCTGACACAATCCGCCATGCATAAATGTGGGGTGTTGCTCAGCGTGTGAGCGTGTAGCGTCGCGCCATCATGAGCGACACCGCAATCATTGCCATCCTGCTGCTGACCGCCGTGATGCACGCGACCTGGAACACCGCCCTGAAGACCGGCGCGGACCGGGTGCTGGACATGGCGGCCATCCGCCTGTTCGGCATTGTCTTTGCGCTGGTCGTCATTCCGCTGGCACCGCTGCCCGCTGCACCCGCATGGCCATTGCTGATCGCAAGCGCAGTAGCGCATCTGGTCTATTTCAGCTGCCTCATCGCGTCTTATGATCGCGGCGACCTGAGCCAGGTCTATCCAATTGCGCGCGGCTCAGCGCCGCTGCTGGTCGCACTCGCCGCATATCTGGTAATCGGCGAAACGCCGACGCCGCTCGGCATGGCCGGTGTCATGACCGTATCGGTGGGCGTTATTCTCGCGGGCACAGGCGCCTTTCGCGAAAACATCCATGCCATCGGCTTTGCGCTTCTCACCGGCCTGTCGATTGCCTCTTACTCACTCCTCGGCGGGCTCGGCGTCCGCCAGTCGGGCACCGTGCTTGGCTATGCCGCATGGCTTGAACTGCTCACATGCGTGCCTTTCATCGCTTTCGCCGTGATCCGCCGCCGCCCACATGTGGTGGCCTATATCGCCAGCCCGGCAGCGCGCCGTGGCTTCATACTCGGCATGGGCAGCGTGATCTCCTATCTCGTTGTGCTGTGGGCAATGACACAACTGCCCATCGCCACCGTCACCGCCGCCCGCGAGACCAGCGCCATCTTCGCCGCCATGGCCGGAACAATGCTCCTGAAAGAGCCATTCGCCGGGCGACGCATTGCTGCCGCGGTTCTGGTCACGCTGGGCATCTGCCTGCTGGTGCTCGGCTGACCGATTATTATTTGCGACGGATTAAGACCCCCGCAGACGTTAAAGCCCGATAACATGGCTACTCACCACCCACGGGGGCAAAAATGAAATGCGTTGTGCGGCCTTTCGCCAAGTCGGGCCTCATGCCCGCCATGGCCTTCATTCTGACGGTCGGCCTGGCCGCCACAGCCGCCGCCCAGATCGGCCGACAAACCCGCGAACATACGGTGCTGCAATCCGCAGGCCTTAACCGCCAGCCAGCCACCAGCCAGCCGCCCGCTCCCAACGCCGTCACAATCGAAGTTGTGGACGGCCAGCGCATCATCACAGCCAACGGCATTCCGGATCATCTGATCGGCACTTTCCCAAACAGCGGCAACCCCAATGCCGTGCGCCCGCAATCCCATCGCTACGTGCTCAACGCCAATCCGGTTGAGACCGCCAACAGGGTTGAAGCGCGCGGCCGCGCCTTCGGCGTCGCCGTCAACGGCGTGGTGTTTGATCCAGGCGCTGCTGAGTGGTTCAAGGGCGAACGTGGCCCTTGGCAATACGAGCCCTTGTCCGGCGCTGTACCGCTGGGCGTTGATGCCAACAACGCCCATGTGCAGCCTGACGGCAGCTATCATTATCATGGCCTGCCGGTTGGCCTGCTCAATCAGCTCGGCGTCAGTCGCGACAAGCATTCCCCGCTCGTCGGCTGGGCGGCCGATGGCTTCCCCATTTATGCGCAATACGGACACGTAAATCCGCAAGACGCAGCGTCCCCCATCATCGAACACCGCTCGGGTTATGTGCTGAAAGAAGGCGCGCGCGAAGCCGTGGCAGGTCAGCGGTTGCGTAGCGAAACCCCCACCGGCTTCTACGACGGCACTTTTGTAGCCGATTACACTTATGTCCCCGGCCATGGCACGCTGGACGAATGCAACGGTATCGTAACCGTTACGCCAGAGTTCCCCGAGGGAACCTATGCCTATTTCCTGACCACCGACTGGCCGGTCATCCCCCGTTGCTTCGCCAGCAGCCCGTCAAAGGACTTTGCAAAAGGTCCCGGCAACCGCGGTGCCAGACCCGGAGGCCGCCCAAGTGGTGGTGGCCCGGGCGGTGGACGCCCGGGCGGCCCGCCGCCACAGCGCTAACACCGCCGGGCAGAGTCTAAAAGGCTAGCCAAGCCGCCCTAGGGCTTTATATTCCGGGACAGAAAATCAGACATAAACTGAAACTGTCAGGGAGTGACCCTATGGCCGATCTCGAAGCCTTTCGCAAAGATGTTCAAGCCTGGCTTGAACAAAACTGCCCGCCTTCCATGCGCACACCAATGCCCGACGACGAAACCGTCTGGGGTGGCCGCAACGCCAAATACAAGAACCCGGAAAGCAAACAGTGGCTTGATGCCATGGCCTCCAAGGGCTGGACCGCACCCACCTGGCCCGCAGCTTATGGCGGCGGCGGTCTCTCAAAAGACGAGAACATGATCCTCCAGCAGGAGCTGCGCCGCATCAAGGCGCGCCCGGCGCTGAACTCCTTCGGTCTCTGGATGCTTGGCCCGGCCCTGCTTGAATTCGCCAGCGAAGAGCAGAAGCAGCGCTTCCTTCCGGAAATCGTCCGCGGTGAAATCCGCTGGTGCCAGGGTTATTCAGAACCCGGCGCAGGTTCGGACCTTGCGGGCCTGCAGACCAGCGCCGTGCTTGATGGCGACACCTACACCGTAAACGGCCAAAAGGTGTGGACCTCCTACGCCAACCACGCCGACTGGATCTTCTGCCTCGTACGCACCGACAAGACCGTGAAGCATGACGGGATCTCGTTCCTGTTGTTCGACATGACGACGCCGGGCGTTTCCACCAAGCCAATCCAGCTCATCTCCGGCTACTCGCCCTTCTGCGAAACCTTCTTTGACGATGTGAAGGTGCCTGCCGGTCAGCTTGTTGGCGAACTCAACAAGGGTTGGACCATCGCCAAGCGGTTGTTGCAGCACGAACGCTCAATGATCTCCGGCATGGGCCTTGGCGGCGCACTTTCAGGTGCCACCGGCCAGACCCTTGCCGGTGCCGCCAAGGAACATCTCGGCGAGGACAATGGCAAGGTTGCAGACCCCGTCGTGCGCCAGCACATCACCCAGCACAACATGGACTCGAAAGCCTTCGCGCTGACCATGCGCCGGGTACAGGAAGAAGCCAAAGCTGCGAACGATGTCAGCGCCACATCGTCCGTGTTCAAGTTCTTCGGCACCGAGCTCAACAAGCGCAAATACGAACTGTTGATCGAAAGCATGGGCACCAAGATGCTCGGCTGGGAACCCGACGACAGCTATTCGGCGGGCGAGATCGACAACACCCGCTCATGGTTGCGCTCGAAAGCCAATTCCATTGAAGGCGGCACCTCGGAAGTGCAGCTCAACATCATTGCCAAGCGTGTGCTGGGACTGCCGGACTAGATCCGCCGCACCAAACGACACACGCCAACAGTTATTGCTTAGGAGACAAGCCCCATGAGCTTCGTACTCAATGAAGAACAGCAGATCCTGCGCGACAGCGCCAAAGGCTTCATTGCTGAAAAATCACCCGTTACCGAACTGCGCCGCCTGCGCGACACCAAGGATGCCAACGGCTTCGACACCGCATTGTGGTCACAGATGGCCGAAATGGGTTTCGCCGGGATCATCATCCCCGAGGAATATGGCGGCGTCGGCTTTGGCTATCGCGGCCTTGGCCTCGTGCTCGAAGAAGCCGGCCGCTCACTCACAGCCTCACCGCTGGTTTCAACATCGCTGCTGTGCGCGTCAGCCCTACTGATCGGCGGCTCCGAGGACCAGAAGAAAGGCCTGCTGCCGAAGATCGCAGACGGCTCCCTTGTAATGGCAATGGCAATGGACGAAGGCGCACACCACGCCCCGGCCAAGATTGCAGCGACCGCCAAGAAAGACGGCGACAGCTTCGTCATCAACGGTACCAAGTCTTTCGTACTTGATGGTCACATAGCCTCAAAGCTCATCGTTGCCGCGCGCACGTCAGGAAAACCGGGCGACACCAAGGGCCTTACGCTCTTCATCGTTGATGCAGGTGCATCAGGCGTCACCTCAAGCCGCCACATCATGGTGGACAGCCGCAACGCCGCTGAAATCACCTTCAACAATGTGAAGGCTGAAAGCGTACTCGGCGACGTCGATGGTGGCTTTGCCATTCTTGATGAAACACTGGATCGCGCCCGCATCGGCCTTTCCGCTGAAATGCTCGGCAGCGCGCTTGAAGCCTATGAGCGCACCATCGAGTATCTCAAGGAGCGCAAGCAGTTCGGCGTTGTCATCGGCTCGTTCCAGGGTCTGAAGCATCGCGCCGCCAAAATGTTCTGTGACCTTGAACTATGCAAGTCCGTCGTCGCCGATGCGCTCTCAGCCATCGACGAACGCCGCAACGACATTGCGCTGTCAGCATCCCTCGCCAAGTCGCGCGTCGGCGCCACGTTCAACGAGGTATCGTCGGAAGCCGTGCAGATGCATGGCGGCGTCGGCGTGACCGACGAATACGAACTCGGCTTCTTCCTGAAGCGCGCCCGCGTGGCTGATGCCACCTTCGGCAATGTCGCCTTCCACAGCCAGCGCTACGCCGAGATCGAAGGCTACTAAGCCTCACAAAATCGCGAACACTTACCGTATCCCCGGGGCTTGCTCCGGGGATACGTGTATCCGCCGCCCTCACGCCTTTTGAAACGTAAAGCTCGACAGCCCGCGTGCATGCTCATCCACAATGAGCTTGCGGTTGATCGGCGGAAACGCCCGCTCCGCGCAGTCGGGCCGTTCGCACAACCGGCAGTTTACGCCAATTGGCGTCACAGCTTCCGCCGCCTGCAAATCATATTGCCGCGCATAGACAAGCCGCGACGCATCACTCAACTCGCAGCCAAGCCCGATTGCCAGTTCCTGATCCGGCGCCAGAATACCCGCCCCCGGCCTGCGCACCGTGCGGGCGATGGAGAAGTAAGTCGTATCGTCCGGCATCTGAACAATCTGCGTGATGATCTTGCCCGGCGTGCGAAACGCATCATGCAGGTTCCAGCGCGGACAGGTGCCGCCATAGCGTGAGAAGTGGAACCCGGCAGCGGCGAACCGCTTCGACACATTCCCCGCCCCATCGACACGGATGAGAAAGAACGGAATGCCCCGCGCCCCCGCCCGCTGTAGCGTGGTCAGCCGATGGCACGTCTGCTCGAAGGACGTACCAAACCGCCGCGCCAGCAGTTCAATGTCATAGCCACTGTCCTCCGCCGCCTTGTGAAACCGCGCATACGGCATAATCAGCGCAGCGGCAAAATAGTTGGCCAGGCTGACCCGCGCCAGCCGCAGCGTCTCCTCTCCCTTGAGGGACGACGCCGCCACCATCTTCTCAAGCAGGTCGCCATGCTCCAGATATGCAATCTGGTACGCCAGCTGAAACGCCCGCGCAGGCCCATCCAATACCTCGGACAGTAAAATCCGCCGCCCATGCCGGTCATAGCGCCGCACGGTCGCACCCATCACCTCAACCGGCATCACCTTGACGCCAATCCCATGCGCCTCCTCCAGATGCCGCCGCAACTCGATGTAAAGTTCATCCTGCGCGAAGCCGCCATATTCGTGCAGCGCCTCAGCAGCGTCGTCCAACTCACCAAAGTGGTTGCGATTGGCGTGGATATAGTCGCGCACTTCCTCGACCGGAAACTTCATCACGTCCAGATGGTCGCTCTTGTCTCGGTCCGCCAGAATGTCGGTCGGTGCCACCGGCCCAAGCCCCAGCCCCTGCCCGGCCAACTGCTCGCGATAAGCCTGATATAACGCCGTAATCGCCTCGGAGACGCTGGGGCTGGCGGCCGCCACATCCTGCACATCCTGCCGCGACAGCCCGGCATTCTGGAACAGCGGGTCGGCAAAGACCTCGTTCAGCTCCGCAAAGGCGCGCGCCTCGTCGTCCCCGGCCAGCGCGCGGATATCCAGATCGAACGCGTCCGCCAGCTTCAAAAGCAGTTGCGCGCTCACCGGCCGCTGGTTGCGTTCCACCAGATTCAGATAGCTGGCGGAGATGCCGAGTTGCTCAGCCATACCCGCCTGGGTCAGCCCCTTGTCGCGCCTTAACCGTCGGACTCGCGGGCCTGCAAAGACTTTTTGCCCTTTGCCCGCCTGCGATCCGGTGCTTGTCGTTGATTTGGCAGCCATACTGACCTTCTTATTTACAATCTTTACTGATTTACAAACACACACCACACAATTGTCAACACGTTCACCCGAATGTTTTCAACGGGTTCTGGACATGGCCACCCATTTTGTCAATTGTGTGCGCCATCACTTGGGGCTGTTGTGCGGCGCCTTCAAATCACGCACCGGCAACCCCGTTTTCGTAGCGGCCACAACATGGACTCTCATGCCGCTGCCTAGTATGACGTGCCGCGCGCTGCCGCGGTTCCCTTTATAGGGGCCGCCGCAGACACCGCTTAAACCGACCATTTGCAACGCCGAAACGGGAGGCGACCCCATGAGTCAGGCCGCACACGCAGCCACGGGCATAGACGGTCTCGAAATCCATGGGTCCATGGAACCGGGATACGACAAGATTCTCACCACCGAAGCGCTGGCTTTCGTAGCCGAGCTGCAGCGGATGTTCAGCCCGGAGCGCGACAAGCTGCTTGCCGCGCGCGGCGAACGCCAGAAGAAGTTTGACGCAGGCGAACTGCCCAACTTCCTCGAAGAAACCAAAGCGATCCGCGACGGCGACTGGAAAGTCGCTCCGATCCCCGAGGACCTGCTCGACCGCCGCACGGAAATCACCGGCCCGGTTGACCGCAAGATGATCATCAACGCGCTCAATTCCGGCGCCAAGATGTTCATGGCCGATTTCGAGGACGCCACATCCCCCACCTGGACCAACCTCATCGACGGCCAGGTGAACCTCAACGATTGGGCCAACGGCACCCTTGAGCACAAGGACCCCAAGTCCGGCAAGGAATACAAGCTCAACGACACGGTCGCGACCTTGATCGTCCGCCCGCGCGGCTGGCATCTGCCCGAGCAGCATATGACCGTTGACGGCAAGCCGATGATCGGTGGCCTGATGGATTTCGGCCTCTACTGCTTCCACAACGCCAAGAAGCTGGTTGAGACGGGCCGCACGCCGTCCTTCTATCTGCCGAAGCTGGAAAGCCATAAGGAAAGTGCCCTGTGGGACAAGGTGTTCACCCACGCCGAAAAGACCCTTGGTCTCGACCACGGCACCCTGAAGGCAACCATCCTCATCGAAACGCTGCCCGCAGCGTTTGAGATGGATGAAATCCTGCACTCCATGAAGGACCACATTGTGGGCCTCAACTGTGGCCGCTGGGATTACATCTTCTCCTACATCAAGACCCTACGGAACCAGCCTGCATACCTGCTGCCGGACCGCAGCCAGGTGGTCATGGGCTCGGCCTTCCTCAACGCCTATTCGCTGCTCCTCATCAAGACGACGCACCGCCGCGGCGCCTTCGCAATGGGCGGCATGGCAGCACAGATCCCGGTCAAGAATAACCCTGAAGCCAACAAGGCAGCCTTCGCCAAGGTCACAGCCGACAAAGAGCGCGAAGCCAAAAACGGCCATGACGGCACCTGGGTGGCACACCCGGATCTCGTCCCGGTTGCCATGGCGGTGTTCGACCGTGTGATGCCCCAGTCCAACCAGCTTGATGTGAAGCGCGACGATGTGAGCATCACCCAGGCCATGATGCTGGAAGTCCACGAAGGCGAGCGCACCGAAGGCGGTATGCGCGAAGCCATCCGTGTCGGCACCCAGTACATTGAGGCATGGCTGCGTGGCCGTGGCGCCGTGCCGCTCTACAACCTCATGGAAGATGCAGCCACCGCCGAAATCTGCCGCTCGCAGATCTGGCAATGGATCAAGTTTGGTGCCGACCTTTCCGACGGCACCAAGGTCACCAAAGCGTATTTCGAAAAGCTGCTGACCGAAGAGATGGCCAAGCTGCGCGATGCGCTGGGGGCCGACGTGTTTGACGGAGGCCGCTTCGATGAAGCCGTCGCCATCTTCCGCGAAATGTCCACCACCGAAGAGTTCGTCGATTTCCTCACTCTCCCCGCCTATCGCCAGCTCGTCACCTACGACAGCTAAGCCATAGGCATCCGAGGATTTGTTAAACCGCGCGCCTGCCACTTGAGAGAAATCGGCAGCGCAAAAACTGAAGAAACGAAGGATCGTCAAATGAGCAAGACCTTCTACGACATCGTCCCGTCCGCCCCCAAGGGCCGCTTCGACAACGTCAAGCGCACCTACTCAGTGGAAGATGTGGAAAAGCTTCGCGGCTCTTTCCCCATCGAGTACACGCTCGCCACGCGCGGCGCCAACAAGCTGTGGGAACTCCTGCACACCACCGACTATGTGCATTCACTGGGCGCCCTTTCCGGTAACCAGGCCATGCAGATGGCCCGCGCTGGTCTCAAGGCCATCTACCTGTCCGGTTGGCAGGTTGCCGCCGACAACAACACCGCCGGTGCAACGTACCCGGATCAGAGCCTCTACCCGGCCAACTCCGGCCCCGAGCTCGCCAAGAAGATCAACCGCACCCTGAAGCGTGCCGACGAGATCGAGCACTCTGAAGGCGGCGCAAAGCGCGATTGGTTCCTGCCGATCGTGGCCGACGCAGAAGCAGGCTTCGGTGGCCCGCTCAACTGCTTCGAAATCATGAAGGCCTACATCGAAGCGGGTGCCTCCGGCGTCCACTACGAAGACCAGCTTGCGTCTGAAAAGAAGTGCGGTCATCTGGGCGGCAAAGTGCTGATCCCGACAAAAGCCCACGAACGTAACCTCAATGCCGCGCGCCTCGCCGCCGACGTTATGGGCACACCGACCATGATCATGGCCCGCACCGATGCGGAATCCGCCAACCTGATCACCTCCGACATCGACGAACGCGATCACGAGTTCATCGATTTCGACGCCGGCCGTACCCCTGAAGGCTTCTATCGCCTGAAGCCGGGCATGGGTGTCGATCACTGCATCAAGCGTGGCCTCTCATTTGCGCCTTACGCTGACCTGCTGTGGTGGGAAACCTCCAAGCCGAACCTCGACGAAGCACGCCGCTTCGCCGAGACGATCAAGAAAGAATACCCGGACCAGATGCTGGCCTATAACTGCTCACCTTCCTTCAACTGGGAAGCCAATCTCGACAAGAAGACGATCGAGACCTTCCAGCAGGAAATCGCAGCAATGGGCTACAAGTACCAGTTCGTGACCCTCGCTGGCTTCCACCAGCTCAACTACGGCATGTTCCAGCTCGCTTCCGGCTACCGGGATCGCGGCATGGGTGCATATTCCGAGCTGCAGCAGGAAGAATTCGCCGCTGAAAAAGATGGCTACACAGCCACCCGTCACCAGCGCGAAGTCGGCACCGGCTACTTCGACATGGTCTCCATTGCAGCAGGCGGCGGCGAAAGCTCCACAACTGCTCTTGGCGACTCCACCGAAGCTGCCCAGTTCAAGAAGGGCGCAGCCGAGTAATTATCTACTCAGCACACTGACGACATTGAAGGCCGCGGAGAGCAATCTCCGCGGCCTTTTTCTTTGACCGCACATCCCTTGCCCCCTAGCCTGCCCGCAAAAGAAATTCAGGGGAGACGACCATGACCACCATCCACGGCACCTGCACCAAAACCTTCGAACCCGTCCGCGACCAGTTCGCCAGGAACTTCGCCGACGGCCAGGAAACCGGTGCGTCCTTCTGCGTCACCCACAAGGGTAAAACCGTTGTCGACATCTGGGCGGGCGACGCCGCCCCGGGCACGCCGTGGCAGCAGGGCACGCTGGCCAATGTCTGGTCCACCACCAAAGGCATCACCGCCATCTGCATCGCCCTGCTGGTTGATCGCGGCGAACTTTCCTATGACGACAAGGTTTCGAAACACTGGCCGGAGTTTGCCGCCCACGGCAAAGGCGACATCACAGTCGCGCAAATGCTCTCCCACCAGTCCGGCCTCTCCGGCCTGCGCGAACCGACAACCCTTGAAGACATTTATGATCACGCGCTGATGGCCGACCGGCTTGCCGCACAAGAACCGTTGTGGGAACCCACCACCCGCTCTGGCTATCACGCCTTCACCTTCGGCTTCCTCGCCGGCGAACTGGTCAGGCGCGTTACCGGCAAAACAGTCGGTGCCTATCTGCGCGATGAAATCGCCAAGCCGCATAATCTGGATCTCTTCATCGGCCTGCCGGAACAAGAAGAGCCGCGCGTCGCCCCGCTGAGCCAGGGACCGGCCCCCGAACCCCTGGCCACTATCAGCGAGACCCAGATATTTACCTTCACCAACCCTGCAATCAGTCAGATTGCCCCCAACGACCGCGCATGGCGCGCTGCTGAAATTCCCGCAGCCGGCGGCTTCACCAGCGCCACAGCCCTTGCTCATCTCTATGCCTTGCTGGATGCATCGACTGCCCCCGATAGCCGCCCCATCATCAGCCGTGAGACGCTGGAAGCGCTGCGCACCGTGCGCATTGAAAATGAAGACCTCATCCTCGGCATGCCCACCCGCTGGGCATCCGGCATGGCCATGAATGCCTTCAACATGTACGGCCCCAACGCCAAAACCTTCGGCCATTCCGGCTGGGGTGGGTCCTGCGGCTTCCTCGACCCCGAAGCAAGCCTTTCCGCAGGCTACGTCATGAACAAGATGGGTGCCGCTGTTATCGGCGACCCCCGCAGCGTGGCGCTGATTTCCGCCACATATGATTGCCTCTAGCCCAATAGGCCCTCCGGCTTGACTGGAGGCCTGTTCGAAACGGGGATGGCCGGGGTTGAAATAGCCCCACCCCTACCCGACACTTCCCGCAATTCGCATCCAGGGGGAATATCATGCGGTCACTCATCATCGCCTGCACAGGCGCACTGCTTCTCGGCGGCTGCGCCACATTGACGGCGGAAGAATGCACCACCGCCAACTGGCAACAACTCGGCTACACCGATGCGGTCGCCGGCAACCCGCCGACCCGGCTGGCGCAGCACTACAAGGCCTGTACCGAATACGGCATCACTCCCAACACCGCCCAATATGAAGCCGGTCACGCGGAAGGTGCGCGCATCTATTGCGCGCCCATCAACGCCTTCAAGCTGGGCGACAGCGGTGCTCAACCGGCCAATATCTGCCCGTCCGACATGGCGCTAACCTTCAACAACAACTACACCGCAGGCCGCGGCCTGTTTGATCGCCGCGCCGCCGTCAACCAGAGCCGCGATGCCATCTACAGCGCCGAGCGGGAAATCGACAGCCTTGAAAACCGCTCGACTGATTTGCAGAACCGGTTGGCCTACGGCAACCCGCCCGAACCCGAGCGCACCGCAATCATTGTTGAACTGGAAGATAATCGCGAGGACCGGGATCGCCTGCGCAATGATCTGCGCCGCTACCGCGACGACCTGCGCAACCGCGAGGACGCCCATGACAACTACCGCGCCCGCCTCGAGTTCGACGGCATGCTCCCCGGTATTTGAGCAAGAGATAGGGAGTACTGTCAGCGGTCGCTAACCAAGCCCGTGCCGCTTCTGATAGGTCTCAATGATCGGCGTATAGTCAGCCGGCTGGCCGTCGAATGTCAGATGCCCGTGCGGCAGTTTGAACCATGAAAGCGCACTGCCGACCCATATATGGGCCACCGGCTCTGCCCAGTGCGGATCGTCAAGCGTGCCGCCGCGCAGGGAATAGACGCCGCGCGACGGCACATCCCCATGGCGGATACGCACACCGCACCCACCGCAGAATTCGCCATAGCGATGCGCGCCGCTTTCAACTTCCCAGTCATGGCGCGCAAGCTCACCTTTGGTGATCTCCATCGTGTCCTGCAGAATGCCGCACGAAACACTGAACGCACTCGTGGTAATCCGCCGACACTCCGTGCAATGGCACGCATAGGCCATCAGCGGCGGCGCGTTCAGCACATACCGCACAGCCCCGCACTGGCACCCGCCTTCAAGCTTTACATCAGACATGGCATCTTTCCGCTTAAATCGCGGAGCCGGTTACTCCGCCGCCACCTGCGCACGCTGTTCGCGCTGCGCCACCGCTACATAGTCATCCCAGTTCACTTTGCGAGTCCGCCGCCAATAGGTCAGCGTCGAATTCGGCCAGTTATTGGTGATGCGCCCATCGGCGGTCTTGTACCAGCTGGTGCAACCCGACGCGAAAACGCTTTTGGCGTTATCCGCCTGCACACCGTCATCCCATGCCGCCTGCGCTTCGGGCTTCACATCCACATAAGCGAGGTTGTCCTTGCCCAGCTTGCGCACGATCTGGCGCACATAATTGGCCTGACACTCGATCATATAAATGATGGAGTTGTGCCCAAGGTTCGTGTTTGGTCCGTACAGCAAATAGAAATTCGGAAAACCGGTGACGCCGATGCCAAGATGCGCGTCCGCCCCATCCTTCCATGTCTCGCGCAGATCGCGGCCGTCGAGCCCCGTCACATCTATCGGCCCGAGGAAGTGATTGGTGTCAAACCCGGTGGCATAGACGATCACGTCGAACTCATGCTCCACACCGTCACGTGTACGAATGCCCCTAGGCGTAATACGCTCTATGCCCGCCGTCTCAATGTCCACATTGGCACGGCCCATGGCCGGCCACCATTCGTTGGAAAACAGCACCCGCTTGCAGCCTGGATCATAGTCCGGCAGCAGCTTTGCCCGTTTCTCCGGATCCGGCACATATTCCTCTGATTCAGCAACATGCCCCTTGCGCAGCGCCCACCCCATATACCGGAAGCTGAGCAATAGCTGCTCGCCATTGAGCCACATGCGCGACCGCTGCAGCCACATCAGCCGGGGAAAGCGCGCGTAGAGCTTCTTTTCCCACTCATAAAACACCCGCTCGGGCCGCGGCAGCACCCAGCTTGCCGAACGTTGGAAAATCGTGACATTCACCGCCTTCTTGGCAATTTCCGGTACGAACTGAATGGCACTTGCCCCATTGCCGATCACCGCAATGCGCTTGCCCGCAAGATCCACATCATGATTCCAGCGCGCGGAGTGCCAGGCCACACCCTGAAATTCATCTGTCCCCGGAATATCCGGCATCTGCGGCCGGTTAAGCTGTCCGGTGCCCGCCACAACAACATTGGCCTCCACCTTGTCGCCATGCTCAGTCACCAGCCGCCACACGCCTGCATCCTTGTCGAACGCCGCGCTATCAACTGCACAGTTGAGCTTGATGAACGGTTTGAGCCCGTATTTTTCCACAACCTTGTCGAGATAATTCTTGATCTGCGCATGGTCGGCAAACTTGTTGCGCCAGGTCGGGCTCATCTCGAACGAGTATTGATAAAGATGCAGCGGCACATCGCACGAGCAGCCCGGATAGGTGTTGTCACGCCAGGTGCCACCAATGTCGTCCGCCTTTTCATAGACGGTGAATTCGATGCCGGCTTCCTGCAGTTTGATCGCCTGGCAGATGCCGGCAATCCCCGCACCGATAATCGCCACCTTCATGGGTGCAGCATCGGCCGCTCCCGTCTGGCGATAGGCCGCAATATCATGAACCGCTGTCATGATGTTCTCCCTGAATGTTTCCTCACGCGCAGCGTCCGGTCTCATTTGGCGGGCCAGATCATTTGCGCGATCAATGGTTTTGTCGGGAAATAGAATAACGCGTAACTCAATTACGCATAACCCCTTATCGCCAGGCTCTCCGCCGTGCTAACAATTCCGCCTATTGCCACCCCGCCGACAAGGAACATCCAGCATGTCTAAAAGCCCCGCCACCACCGATTTAAGCGACGATCATGGCGACGCAGTGCGCGTGCTGGACCCGATGTTCGGTGATTTCGGCGGCGTCGATACGTTCCACGGCCCCGTCAAAACCCTCAAATGCTTCGAGGACAATGCCAAGGTGCGTGAAGCCGTGGAAACCCCGGGCAACGGTCAGGTTCTGGTTGTGGATGGCGGCGGCTCAGAGCGCTGCGCCCTGTTCGGCGGCAATCTCGCCGAACTCGCCGAAAAGAACGGTTGGGCTGGCGTCGTCGTCTATGGCTGCATCCGCGACATCGCTGAAATCGAAACCTTCGAGATCGGTGTCAAAGCCCTTGGCTTGCACCCGAAAAAATCCATCAAAGCCGACGGCGGAAAATACGATGTCCCCGTCACCTTCGCAGGCCACACCATCAGCCCCGGCGACTGGCTCTACGCCGACCGCGACGGCATCGTGGTCGCTGCAAAGAAGCTCTAACAGCCTTTCTCCCGCACTGCCGCGAGCCGACGCCACACCTATGTCCGCATTTATTAGTTGCGAACGATTATTAATAACAGTTATGAAGGAGGCCGAGCCCGGCCAGATTCGCCGCCCTGACAGGAAACCCAGTCCCCATGCGCCAATTCCCCGATCAGCCCACCACCAGCAGTCCCGCCAGCACCAGCACCACGTTTCAGCCGGTCGACGGCCCCACCCAAATCGATGACCTGCATTTCGCTGCCCGCCTCGTGGTCTGGGCGGCCCGCTTATGGTGGCGGGATCGTGGCAACGAAACAGGCAGCCGCACGATGCTGGCGCAGGCTTTCACCCTTGCCCGCTGCAACATCGCCGCCGTGGCAGCCTTTGACGAACTGATGTTGATGGCCCTGCACGGCGCCTGTCGACATCTGGATTTCGCCAGCCACCCGACCCGGCTGGGCCGCGACGAACAGGCGCTGATTGATGTTATCGCAGCGTTTCAGGATGACGCTGTCATCGGCGGTGAGCGCGCGCTGGAAGGCTGGCTGCCGCCAGCAACCGCGCGCCTCGCCTGTGACGCTGCCATCATCCTCGCCCGCGCCCTTGGCCGCGCCGGGCTTTATGTTCATCCGCGCAATCAGCTGAACTAGACAGGGTTTCGCTGCAGCGCCGCCACTTCATCAGCAGCCCGAATACCGGACTGAAGCGCACCATCCATATAACCCGCCCAATGGGTGGCGGTTTCAGTCCCAGCCCAGTGCACCCGCCCGCATGGCGCCCGCAGCGCCTCGCCATAGGTGGTCATCACCCCCGGCGCCATATGCGCCACATAGCAGCCCCGGCTCCATTTTTCGGAGAGCCAGTCCTGATCGAGATAATCAATCGGCTGCTGGGCTTCCATGCCGAAAAACGTCGTCGCCGCATCCACCACCGCGCTGCGCCGCGCATTGTCGCCCATGGCCGAATACTCGACCGCCGCATCCGCATCAAAGAAGCCGACCAGTATCCCACACGACAAATCATCCGGGCTTTGATCAAACAGCACATTGCACGGCAGCACATCGCTCACCGCCATGCCCGACAATCCCTTGTTGCGCCAGAACGGCTTGTCATAGGCCACATGCACCTTGATGACCGTCCCCATCGGCATTCGCTGCATCAAATGTTCGCGCTTGGTTGTCAGCCCGCCGGCAAAATCAATCTGCCCGGCCAGCACTGGTGGTATCGCCACAATCACGCGGCTGGCAGTCACCCGGCCCTTATCCGTTTCAACCACCACGCCACCATCATGCTGAATGATGCTGCGCACCGGTGCGTCAAACATCACCGGCGATTTCAGCGTTGCCGCCATTTGCACGGTGATATTGTGTGCACCGCCACAAAATTTCGCTTCCTGCGCACCACCTTTGACACCGGTCAGCACATCAATGCCCTCGCCGCTGCGCACATAATCGAGGAAATACAGCAGCGAAATATGCTTGGGCTCGCAGCAGAAAACCGAGCGCGTCACCAGCCGCATGAATTCCGCCGCCGCCTGCGTCCACACATTGGCGCCAATCCAGCTTTCAAATGTCTGGCTGTCCCACACATGCGCCTGCTTAGCGCTCCACGCCGCATCCGGCGGAATGCTGTTGGCCATGCGATCGAGCTTCGTCACCAGCCGCTGCAGTTCCAGCAGCGACACCAGTGGCATCTTCGGTATATCGCTCTTGGACGCCGAGACTTTACCGTTGTAGTGCAGAATGGATTTGCCGGTCGCATATTGCTCATAGGTCTCAATACCCAGCGCAGCAGCTTGTGCCAGCAGCAGCTTTTGCTGCGGCCCCACCCATTGTCCCCCGGTATCAATCACCTGCCCGGCAATCATGTCCGGCTTGAGCCGACCACCCACCCGGTCACGCGCTTCGAGCACACACACGTCAAGCCCGCGCGCCTCCAGCTCACTGGCCGCCTTGAGCCCGGCCATGCCCGCGCCGATCACCGCCACATCAACAGATGCCAACAGGTCATCACTCATGATATTTTGCTCCCATACTGTTTGCCGTTTTGCCGGTCCGACGATTTGCTCGCTGATCTGATTTTAATTTACTAAACGCGTTTATTATAAAAAGTGCAATGACAGAAACACAGCCACCCGCCGCATCTGGCACCACCGGCCCCCGCGGCCGCCCCCGCCGCACCGCCGAGCAGGAGGCTGAAATGCGGGCACGCATTTTCGCCGCCGCCCGCGCCCTTTTTGCCCATGAAGGATATGAAGGCATGTCCATGCGCAAGCTGGCGACTGCGGCCGAGTGTGCGCCTGCGGCCCTCTACAGCTACTTCCCCAACAAGCGCGCCGTGCTGCATGTGTTGTGGGAGGACATTTTCGCGGATTTGGCAGCCAGGCTGGCCGATGTCGCCGCCGCAACCCCCGATCCCGTGGCCAGACTTGAAGGTCTCACCACTACCTTCGTCGGCTATTGGCTCGATCACCCTGACGATTACCGCGCCATATTCCTCATCGAGGACAAGCTGACTTCCCCCGGCGACACCTACTTCGCCCAGACCTCGCCCAGCATGCAGGGCATTACCCTTGTGCATGACGCGGCCGAGGAAGCACTAGCCGCAGGATTGATCAAAGCGGCATCAGCCGACGAGGTCGCGGCCATGCTGCTGACGGCGGCCAACGGCCTCGCGCTCAACCTCATTACCATTCCCGAATTTGACTGGGGCGATGGGCCAACCCTCGCCACCCGCATGATTGCGACGCTGGTCGCCGGTCTAAAGTCTTAACCACACAAGCGCATAGCCGCCTCCCGGTGCGTATCCGGAATCGACATTTGACCGTCAAAACCGCATAATCCCTGCAACTTCCCAGAGGGATTCCAGGAGCGCAGGCAACCGCGCTCGCACCCGGTTTTCAACGAAGGCTTTCAGTTATGTCCGACGAAACATTGCCCGACCGCATCACCGTCCTGGCGAAGGAATTCACCCCCGCCGCGATGGAGTTCCACCGCCGGCATATGGCGGAAAAAGGCTACCGGCTGGATGGCGGCATCACCCCGCGCCAGTTTCAGGTAACCGACGGCCTCGGCGACCCGGACATCCTGTTCGACGGCGACCTGTATTATGCAGCCACCTTCGTCAAAAGCTCAGCAGTCGACGACTAGTCTGACACCACACGGCGGCACCCCGCCACCTGGATAAAAATGCCTGAAGGCACCATGCATCCGCGCAAGATCACCACCACCTGCTGCATTGCGGGTGGTGGCCCTGCGGGCATGATGCTCGGCTTTCTGCTTGCCCGCGCAGGCATCGATGTCACTGTGGTTGAAAAGCACAGCGACTTCTTGCGCGATTTTCGCGGCGACACCATCCACCCCTCCACCCTTGAGGTGATGAAGGAGCTGGGCCTGCTGGATAGGTTCCTCGCTCGCCCGCACGAAAAAGCCTTCAACATCCACGGCCAGTTCGGTGACGAAACCCTGATGGTCGCCGACTTCACCCACCTGCCCGTCACATGCGGCTTCATTGCGTTCATGCCGCAATGGGAGTTCCTCGATTTTCTCGCAGATGAAGCCCGGGCTTTTCCCAACTTCACCCTGCTGCGCAGCACCGAAGCGACCAACATCCTGAGCACCAACGGTACTATCACCGGCCTTGAATGCATGAGCGCGGATGGTCCCATCAAAATTGAGGCAACGCTCACTGTCGCCGCTGATGGCCGCGGTTCGACTGTGCGGCAGGTGGCGGGAATGGTGCCGCAGAACCTCGGCGCACCAATGGATGTCCTGTGGATGCACATCCCCAAGCGCGGTGACGAACAATCCAAATCCTTCGGCCGCTTCGACGCAGGCCGCATCCTCATCCTGATTGACCGCAACACGTATTGGCAGGCGGCCTTCGTCATTCCCAAAGGCGGTCTGGATGCCATCAAGGCGCGCGGCCTTGAGGCCTTTCGCGCCGAGATCATGGCCCTGTCTCCTGCGCTCGCAGACAATATCGATGCGCTCGCAAGCTGGGACGACATCAAGCTCCTGACCGTCGCCGTTGACCGCCTGCACACCTGGCACAAGCCCGGCCTGCTGGTCATCGGCGACGCGGCCCATGCCATGTCACCGGTGGGCGGCGTCGGTATCAATCTGGCCATTCAGGATGCGGTTGCAACCGCAAACCTGCTGCACGATCCTCTGCGCAGACAATGTCTCACCAACAAAGACCTCGCCGCCGTCCAGAGCCGCCGCATGTGGCCGACAAAGCTGACCCAGGCAGCCCAGGTCGCAGCCCAAAACCGGGTGATCGCCCCGGCACTGGCATCAGGTCAGGCCATGAAGCTGCCCTTGCCGCTTCGCATTTTAAAGAGGTTTCCCGTGCTCGCACGCATCCCCGCCCGATTGATCGGCATGGGGGTACGCCCCGAACATGTGCACTCGCCCGCCATAAGCGCGCGCTAGCCAGTGCGGCTTGGTTAAAGCGTCCGTAGTGCGCGAACTGTAACGGCTACAGGCTGACGTTCACCGCAACCTCAAGCGACGTCTGCGCAGTGCCCGTATAGCTGCCCGAGATCGGTATCGCCTGATGCGGTGCTCGCACCGTGGCAACCCTGATCAGGTCGGGCGATTCAACTAGGCCGTTGGTCGGGTCATAGGCAATCCAGCCTGCACCCGGCACATAAATATGTGCCCAGGCATGCGACGCTGCGGCCCCATCATACCCGTCCACTATCGGTGTATTCAGATAACCGGTGACAAACCGCGCGCCGAAGCCCAGCCGCCGGGCGACCTCCATCATCAGCAATGCGTAATCACGGCACGTCCCCGCCCCGCGATTGATGGTTTCACTGGGCTGCTGTGTCCCTTCAGCCTCGCGCGCCTCATAACGAAAACCCGTATGGATCGCCGAGTTGATCGTGCTCAGCACATCAAGTGTCGGGGCGCCAAACCGCGCAGATGGCCCCATCACGTTTTCCAGCCAGACATCGATCAAAGCCACATCATCTGGATAAGCCGGCAACAGCTCCGCCCCCAGATCCGTCTTCAGGTCCGTCGACAGCAAGGGAGGAAATGTCTTGGAGTCACTGTGCAGCTCAAAGGTTGTCGGCGTCCGCGCATACCGTTCAAGGCTGAGCACACTTTCAATCTCCAGCCGGTCCGTCTCACCGTTGAATGCCGCATAGGCAATCGAATTGCCAAATACGTCATGGTGCCAGGTCAGCTGCGCCTGCGGAAAAATCCTCAGATCCGCCGAGACCAACCGTAGGTCATGACTGTCACGCGGCCGCAGCATCAGCCGGTGGCGCCCCAGCACGACCGGTGCCGAATAGGTGTAGGTCGTCTTATGTGAAACCTGAAAGCGCATCGGATTACATCCGCCTGTTCTGGCCTGGAGCTGGCCGGCATGGGCATGGCTGCCAGTATTGGAAATGACAGGGCGTCTTCAGGACGCGCGAGCCTGCGCGCTGTCATGCACGCCGTGCATAGAGGAACCGTGACAGAGCCCGAAAGCTCCCCGCGTTGCCACACATATTTTACGCGGCCACCAAACTGCCCCTTTTTCCCTTGCAAGTGCGAATGGTTCTCACTATGTTACGAACGCGAACCATTCTCAGGAGCCGTGTGGCCTCAATGTTTGTGTGCATCTGTAACGCTTACCGCGACAAAGACATCGCTCACGCAGCCCGCTCGGGCGCGCGGTGTGCTGAGGAAGCCTATGAGGCGCTTGGCAACGGCCCCAATTGCGGCTGCTGCCTTGAGGTGGCTGAGGAAATTGTCTCGCAGGTCCATGCACCCAACATGGCTAGCAAAGACCCGGTGGCGTAAGCACAAATGTTCCTTTGGCGCACCCAGCTAGAACGCACCCTGTCACCGCACCGCCCAGAGACCTCGCCCCTGAGCACGGATGCCAATCCTGCCAGCGAAATCACGGCTGAGAAGCTTACGC
Organism: uncultured Parvibaculaceae bacterium; assembly: GCA_964511745.1. Classification (GTDB taxonomy): domain Bacteria; phylum Pseudomonadota; class Alphaproteobacteria; order CGMCC-115125; family CGMCC-115125; genus Pyruvatibacter. The sequence goes on along the minus strand of CAZEHX010000002.1, from coordinate 161,606 downwards.
TTCCGGGCCGGTTGATTCGGTATGCAACTGGACGAAATTCTCCAACCCCATCTTCTCGATAAGGCTGATCTGAGTCTCGAGCCAATCGATATGCTCCTCCTCGCTTTCGAGGATGGCGGCAAACAGATCACGGCTGACGAAGTCGCGCGTTGATTCACATTCAACGATCGCGTCCTTGAGGTCGCCGACCGCTTCAAGCTCGACGGCCAGATCGCTATCAATGATCTCACGAACATTCTCACCGATCCGCAGCCGCCCCAGATCCTGTAAATTCGGCAGCCCTTCAAGAAACAGAATGCGCTTGATGATCTGATCGGCGTGCTTCATTTCGTCGATGGACGCGTCGTACTCGTGGTGTTCAAGCTTCGACAGGCCCCAGTCCCCGAGCATCCGCGAATGCAGGAAATACTGGTTGATCGCGGTCAACTCGTTCTTCAGGATTTTGTTGAGATGGTCGATGACGACCTTCTGACCCTTCATGGCGGGTTACCTCTGTTTTGGCAGTTGGCCCGATGGCGGGCTTGGGAGCAGCGGGGCACACCCGCAATACGCGCGAACCTATCATACACCGGCCAAAAACGCCGCTCACACTCAAATTTCTTGACCATTTGTCGAAACGCAGCCCACTGCAACACCGCATTCTGTATCGCGGTCTCAGGCGCGATTTCTCCCGTCCGCTGCTTGCACCAACAGCCCGCACGGCTTAAGCCATCCGGCAATCACCAACGCGCCGGAGGCAACCCATATGTCCGCACAGCCCGTCATTTTCGATGGTGTCCGCACCCCCTTTGGCCGCCACGGCGGTGCCATGTCGCGCCTGCGGGTGGATGAACTGGCCGCAGCCCCCATCCGCGAAGTGCTCAAGCGCTCAGGCCTTGATACGAATACCGTCGAAGACGTGATTCTCGGCGACACCAACCAGGCCGGCGAAGACAGTCGCAATGTCGCCCGCAACGCCTTGCTCATTGCAGGCCTGCCCGAAAAAACCGGTGGCCTCACCGTCAACCGCTTATGCGGCTCGGGCCTTGCGGCCATCATCGACGCAGGCCGCGCCATCCGGTGTAGCGAAGGCGACATGTTCATTGCCGGCGGTGTTGAAAGCATGAGCCGTGCGCCCTTGATCATGTCCAAGGCGACCAGTGCCTTTGACCGCGGACAGCAGATCGAAGATTCCACCATCGGCTGGCGCTTCCCCAATCGCGACCTGCTGCAGCGCATCGGCAACGACACCATGCCGCAAACCGCAGAGAACGTCGCAGAGCGCCTCGGCATTACCCGCACCGACGCCGACACCTTCGCAGCTGCCTCGCACCAGAAATACGAAGCCGCATTGGCTAATGGTTTCTATACGGATGAAATCATGGACCTCGAGGTCCCGGCAGCCAAGCGAAAGGCCCCGCCGGAGATCTGCAATGCCGACGAAGGCCCCCGTCCCGGCACCACCTTTGAGGGCCTCTCCAGCCTGCGCCCCATCCACGGCGAAGGCGGTGTCGTCACGGCTGCCAATGCATCAGGGATCAATGACGGCGCGGCAGCCCTGGTCATTGGTGACGAAGCCCGTGGTCGCGCATTAGGCCTCACGCCTCGCGCGCGCCTCGTCTCCGCCGCCATCGCAGGTGTCGAACCCCGCGTCATGGGCCTTGGGCCGGTCGAGGCCTCCAAGAAGGCGCTGGCCCGCGCCGGCCTCTCCCTCAAGGATATGGATGTGCTGGAGCTGAACGAGGCTTTTGCAGCCCAGGTGCTCGGCTGTCTGAAGCAGATGGATCTGCCCTTTGATGATTCGCGTGTGAACCCCCATGGCGGCGCCATCGCCATCGGCCACCCGTTGGGCGCATCCGGTGCCCGCCTCGCACTCACCGCCATCCGCACGCTGGAAGCCCAGGACAAAAAATACGCCCTTGTCACCCTGTGCATCGGCATCGGCCAGGGCATCGCCGCTATCTTCGAACGCACCGAGTAACAGGCCCACACAGCAACACCATGCCCAAGCGCCTGCTCATCGTCGCCCACGCGCCTTCCCCCAACACGCAGGCCATGCGTGATGGGGTGCAGGCAGGTGCGCAACACGAAGACATCGGCAATGTCGTTGTGGATGTCCGCTCGCCGTTTGATGCCGGGCCCGCAGAGGTAATGGCAGCCGACGCGATCATTCTCATGACCACCGAGAACCTCGGCTACATGTCCGGCGCCATGAAGGATTTTTTCGACCGCACCTACTATCCCGTGCTTGAGGACAAACAGGGCCTGCCCTGCGCCCTTATCATCCGCGCCGGCCATGACGGCACCGGCACACAACGTGGGCTAGACACCATCCTCACCGGCCTGCGTTGGAAACAGGTGCAGCCACCAGTCATCTGCAAGGGCGAGTGGGACGACGCATTTCTGCCCACATGCCGCGAAACCGGCATGGCAATGGCAGCAGGCCTTGATGCGGGAATTTTTTAGTTACGAAACACAGGTGCATTCCGAAGACTTCGTTAACATGCCGGGGATATGTTGTATTTTAAGTGTCTTACACACATGAAACAGAGCTGTAGACCGGCACAATGATCCCGCAGACACCAGGCCGCCGCCAAACACCGCGATCCGCCGATGAAATCCTCGATAAAGAGGAACGGATGCGCATCGAGGTTGACCAGCTGGACAAACCCACCCACCCGGATGGGCTGGTGCTGCTGGACTATTTCGAGAGCCACCGCGCTCGCGGCGTCGTGCCCCGCCGTGCAGATCTGCCTGCCCGCGAAATCGTACGCATTCTGCCCAATGTTTTCATTCTTGAACCGATTGATCCTGAAGGCCTCGACTGGCGCCTCCGGCTGCTCGGTCAGGGCCTGGTAGACCGCTTCGGCGCCGACCCCACCGGCCTGGCCATCTCGCAGATCTATGCAACCGATCAGGTGGAATACAATGCCGGCGTCTATCGTGCGGTCGTCGCCGGCGAACGCCTCAGCGTCACCCGCGGCACCTTTCAGGACATTGACCGCGAGTTCCTGACCTTCGAAATCGTCCACACACCCATCATCGGATCCGACGAGAAAACCCGCTGGGTGCTTGGCGGCATCTTCTTTGAAGGTCATGTCCTCAGCGAGTGACAGGCAAAGCGCCGCTTTATCGCCCATGCCAAACCGGCTACATGCTTGGCCATGACCAACCTCCGCCTGCGCAGCTTCACGTATGATCCGCCCATGCAGCCCTTCCTCGATGTGCTGTACGCCGACGACGACATCGTGGTGCTCAACAAGCCCAGCGGCCTGCTCAGCGTGCCCGGCAAACGTCCCGGCCTTGAGGATTGCCTCACCACCCGCACCCAGTCACGCTATGAAGGCGCAACCCTTGTCCACCGGCTCGACAAGGATACATCGGGCGTCTTCATCATGGGCCGCCACCACCGCGCGCAGCGGCATCTCAGCCGCCAGTTCGAACAGCGCCGCACCACCAAACGCTATATTGCCCGTGTTGACGGCACCGTTGCAGGTGACACCGGTACCGTAGACCTGCCGATCGCAACCGACCCGGTAAACCGGCCGATGCAGCGCATTGATCACGAGACAGGCCGACCCGCCATCACCCATTGGCGCGTGCTGGACCATGAGGGCGGCGCCACACGCATCGAACTAACGCCGGAGACAGGTCGATCCCATCAGCTGCGCCTCCACATGCTCAGTATCGGGCATCCCATTCTGGGCGACAATTTCTACGCGGATGACCGGGTACTGGCGCTTGCAGACAGGCTGCAACTCCACGCAGCTTCCCTCACAGTCCGCCACCCTACCGGCGGCACACCGATGACTTTTTTCGCACCCATTCCGTTTTGATGTCTCGGCCCAGCCCGTTCAGAAACTGCGCACCGACTGCATGAACAGGCTCATCCGGTCTGCCAGCGCCGAGGTCGATAGCCGGTCATGTATCCGCGCCCGCGCCGCCGCCACGCGCTCCGCAGGCAACGTATCGCGGTAAAGGTCCATCAGGTCCAAGACATAGGCTGCATCAAATTCGGGATGCGGCTGCACCGTCATCGCCCACGGTTTGCCCGCATCATCCTCATAGGCCAGCCCGGCAATGGCGCAATCTTCCGACGACGCCAGTAACCGCGCATGCTGCGGCATCCCGATCACCTGGTCCTGATGAAATGCCATCGCACGCAACCGTTCGTCCGGCGACAGAAAATCATAGTCGCCCGGCCCGATCATCCGTCCGCCGTCAAACAGCACAACACGACCGCCCATTGCCTGGGCAATGATCTGATGGCCAAAGCAAACACCAATCATCCGTACACAGTCGTTACGGGCCGTCCGGATGAAATCCTCCAGCGGCGGAATCCACGTGTGATCTTCATAAACACCGCATTGTGAGCCGGTGATAAGCCAGGCTTCCGCATCGCTTGTGGAAGCTGGAAAAACACCGCCTGCCACATCATAGGTCTGAAAAGTAAAACCCCGTCCCGCCAGCAGCCGCACAAACATCCGGTCATATTCTGGATGCTTGCCGCGCAGAGTTTCGGGAATATTGCCGGTCAGCAGAATGCCCACCTTCATGGCCGTTTGATCCTAGCGGCTCCGGTCAACGACCTGGACGACAAAAAGGTTGCGGATATCCGCACCCCCGTCGCTCAAAGGCGCCAACAGCATTTCATATTGCATATGATGCAAACCCATGTGCTGCACCTGCGCCAGTATGCGGATGGGTCGTATCTCGTCCAGCACAACGGTACACAAAGACAGCCAGCGCTTCATCACATCCGGTGCTAATACGTCTTCCAGCGGAGCTTCAGATAGGTTCGTAAACACCGAGGCAAATTCCTCGCCGATAAGCCGCGGCGAAAGCTCAATCTGCCTGTTTTCGTCATATCTCAGATTGAACAGGCTGAAATGGTGAAGATTGGACCCCAGCGCCCGTGGATCAATATCCTTGCGGTCCGGCATGGTCCGCCCTGCCGCAATCTCAAGCCAGTAGCCGTACCCCGTCCTTAACACCGGATGATCGAACGACAATGTCCGGTCAACATCCAGCGGCGCCATGCCTTGAATTGCATATTTAGGAGTAGCAGGCGGCGGCAAAGGACAGCTCCCTCGCAACTTGGAAGGTTATGCCTCCAATAGTGTGCTTGATTGTATTTTTAGCATTCTACACAACACCGCGTAAAGCGGAGATCACCAGTTCACTTGCCTGGAGTCGAGTGGAAATAATTGATCACATAGAGCCCTGCTATTTCCGCTGTTCCCTCGGCGAGCGGCGCCAACAGCAATTCAAATTTCAAATAGCGCCGGTCCTGCTGTTCCACCTGCCCGGCAAACCTCACCGGCGCCCTGCGCATCAACACCTGCGCGGTCATCATCAGCCAACGCTGCAGCACTCGCGGAGCGAGCACCATATGCAACGAGTCCTCGGCAATGCCCCCATGCGTCCGTTGGAGAGCCGGGCTCACAAGACGCGGCACCAGTTCGATCTGGCCGGCCCCGTCGGTCCGCACATTGAACAGGGAAAAATGCGGTCGGCAGCTGCCCAAGTCAGCGGGCACAATATCGCGCCGGTCAGGCATTTCCCGGTCACCGGCCAATTCCCGCCAGTAGCGATAGCCAAGCCGCAGCATGGCGTTTTCAAATGACAAACTGTCATCGATCAGCAGGCCGGGAATTTTCCCGGTCATTTCAGCAGCACTTTGCGACATGACAGCTTGCCCGACATTTGGTTTTAAGGCCCAAGTATATGGGTAAGTAAGTTGCTAAATTGTTGAGACAGAGGCCGAGCTAGATGAGCCCGTCCGCACGCGCCTGCGCCTGTACCGCACGCGTCGTTTCTCCGCGCCCATCCGGCGACCAGCCCGGGGGCTGAAACAGATGTCCCAGCGCTGCCCACCAGGTCGGCGCATTCTTCATGTCACGCCCCAGCGCCACCCATTCATGAAACGTCACCGTCACCGGGTTGCGGCTTTCAAGCTGATGCCGGATGCCGAACACGCACGGCTCATCATCACGCTCCGCTTCAAACGTGCCAAACAGCCGGTCCCACACGATGAACGTGCCCGCATAGTTCTTGTCGCAATAGCGGATGTTGGACGCGTGATGCACCCGGTGATGCGACGGCGTGTTCATGACCCACTCAACAGGTCCAAGCTTGCCGATCAGCCGCGTATGCAGCCAGTACTGATAGAGATGATTGAGCGACACCAGCGCGATCACCATCACCGGGTCCATTCCCAGCATCACCGCGGGGATCAGGAACACTGGTTCAAACCACGCCTCTACGAATGACGAGCGCAGTGCCGTGCCAGCGTTCAAAAACTGGCTTGAGTGGTGGTTCACATGCGCCGCCCACCCCAGCCGCACCTCGTGGATCGCCCGGTGATACCAGTAGAATAGGAAATCGACGATCACATAGGCGGCGATGATTGCCACGACACTACCGGTCCAGTTGATGTCGGTGACCGCAAACTGATGCAGCCAATAAAACACCGCCAACACTGTGCCCGCCGCCAGCGCGATGGACGCTGCATAGACAAGCCCCAGCGTCACCGAGCATAAGGTATCGGTCGCCGCGTAATAGCCCTTGCGCAATATCCACACGAGGCCGACTTCGATGCCGATAAAACCGATCAGCAGCCAGATTTGGTCAACATCACGAATGGCCAGCAGCCCGTTGATAAATTCCAGCATCGCGCCCTCCCGTTTGGCCGGTTCTTTTTACAGAACACGCGTTACGCGATAATTATTGCAAAACAAATGTTTTGTAAAGACGCGGCAGCGGCTACACTCACCGCATGCCGAAAATCATAGATCACGACACCCGACGGTCAGAACTTGTGGAAGCAAGCTGGCAGGTTATTGCGACCGAAGGCCTCGAAGGCCTCACCATGCGCAAGGTGGCCGATGCCGCCGGTTGCACCACCGGCCGCATCACGCACTATTTCGCGGATCGTGAAGCGCTGGTCCTCGCCGCACTGCGCGCGGTCAATGATGCTGCTACCGTCCGCACAAGCATCATTCTCGCAAGCAGCCTCCCCCCGCGCGAAAAACTCATCAAATGTCTCGAAGAAGGCCTGCCTCTGGACAAAACCCGCCTGCTCGAATTCCGCGTGTGGATTGCCTTTTGGAGTGCCGCCGCCTCAAACCGCGTACTGGCCCGCGAGAACAACGCCCGCAACGCAGCCTGGATCAAAGCACTGGCCCCATTGATCGCACAGGTGGCACCGCAGGTAGATGCCGCGCACGAAGCCCGCATCCTGTTTGCTGCCATAGATGGGCTGGGCCTGGTCGCCGCCATCAGCCCGACCGCCGCCAACAAACAGAATGCTGTCAGCGCCGTCAAAGCCCATGTGGCAAACCTTATGAAGTGCTAAGAGCCGCCTAGTCGCCAGCAACAACCGCCGCCGCACGCGCCTTGCGCATCGCCTTCAGGGTACGGAACGGATAAGCCAGCTGCCCGCCGAAGCTTGCGGGCATTTCCTCTTGAATACCAATATCCGCCGGTGGCCGGCGATTGGGCAGAACCCAAGTGCCGAACAGCACATCATAGATCATCAGCACTTCGCCGTAATTCGAGTTGCCCTCGCTCAGCACCTTTGAATGGTGCCAGCGATGCAGTTCAGGTGTGTTGACGATGTAGTTCAACCACCCAGTCCGCATCACCACATTGGTATGCGTCAACAGCCCACTGAACGCGGTGATGCCGCCTACCCACATGAAAATCTCAACCGGTGCACCTGCCAGATACAGCAATGGCTGGCTCAACCCGATGCTGATAAACGTGTCCACAAAGTGGAACCGGCCTGTATTCACCACCCAAAGCCGCGTCACTGAATGATGTACCGCATGGAACGGCCACAGCCACGGAATTTCATGCGCCAGCCGGTGCGCCCAGTAAAAGCCGAACTCGGCAATCACCAGCCCCAGCACAATCTGCGCCCATTGCGGCCAGTCCGTCGGCCACAGGGCTCCCGGCTGCGGATCCACCGCATCCACAACGATAAACAGCGTGGTAACGGCGGCGACGGCCTGCACCATCCCCTTGCTGAGCAGTGTGTGTGCAATATTGACGAAGGTCTGACCGTCATTTTCCAGCCATAGCGGCTCATGGGTCATCCAACGCTCCAACGCCAGCAACGATACACCCAGCAGCACATAGGCACCGTTGAACCCGAGGATCGGTTGATCCGTCGCCATGCCATAGGCCGTGATGGCAATACAAATTGCCATCAGCCCCGGCCACGCGGTCCAGGTAATGATGCGCTTCAACACCGTAAACCCCTGCACATCATCGTCTCGTTCAACCTTCATAAACCTACCAACCCCATGTTCTGCACATCCACCGGCTTCAAATCACCGGGCCGCAATGCTCCCCGCAGCCTACCACACTGCCCCAACGGCGTGTTGCGGCCTTGCCGCGCACCCGGCCTTCACATCGCCAGCGTATCCAGTATCGGGCAGTCCGGCCGCCCGTCCCCGTGGCAGGCATCGGCCAGTCGCGACAGGTCGGCCCGCAGTGATTTGAGTTCCGCCATCCGCGCGTCAATCTCCGCAAGCCGCGCCAGCGCCAGTTGCTTGACGTCACGGCTGGAGCGCTTCTGGTTGCCGTAGAGGCCCAAAAGCTCGCGGCATGCATCGACCGGAAATCCGAAACTGCGCGCCCTGCGCACAAACACCAACCGCGCCAGTTCTTCATCGCCGTAAAGCCTGTAGCCTGAGTCCGACCGTCCACCGGGCACAACCAGCCCGATATCCGCGTAGTACCGCACCGTCTTGGTCGGCAGGTCTGCCGCCTTCGCCACGTCGCCTATGGTCATCATGCCGGTCACACCCTGTTTTTATGCTTCCAGTAGCTGGAACCATAACATACGCCCCGCCAGCCCGGCAGAGGCGTCTCATTCAGCAACCCCGAACGCGCCGATTCATACCGGCCCGGCAGGCCCCCTGCATAAATACCGCGCACTGGCCTCGCGCCCGTCATATATGCAAAGAACACGTCTGCAAGGTACACATGCCATCAGCACGGATCATGTCCACAATGACCACAGATGACGACACGCCACACTCCCCGGCGCTGGATGAAGAAAATCAGGCCTATGTGCTTGCCTCACGCGACATAGATTTTCTGGCCTCCGACGCTTTGCGTCCGGTGCGCCTGCAACTCGAGCTCCTGAAACCCGAGCTCTATCTGCAACGCGAGCGGATCCACTCGACGATCCCCGTCTTCGGCAGCTCGCGCATTCTGCCGCCCGACGTGGCAGCTGCCCAGCTGGCCGAACTTGAAGCGGCGTCCGCCAGCGACACAGCCCTCGCCCGCGCGCGCAAAAAAGTGGCCTCGGCACGCTACTATACCGAGGCGGAAAAATTCTCTGCGCTTGTCGCCAAGCGCTTCCAGCAGAACGGCGGCCAGGATTTTGTCATCGTCACCGGCGGCGGCCCCGGCATCATGGAGGCTGCCAACAAGGGTGCGTCTGATGTCGGCACCCGCAGCATCGGCTTCAACATCACGCTGCCGAACGAGCAAAGGCCCAACCCCTACGCGACCCCGGCACTCTGTTTCCGGTTCCGCTATTTCGCCATCCGCAAAATGCACTTCCTGCTGCGCGCCAGGGCGCTGGTCGCCTTCCCCGGCGGTTACGGCACGCTGGATGAACTGTTCGAAGTCCTCACCCTCGTTCAGACCGGCAAGATTGCCCGCATGCCCGTCGTTCTCATCGGGCCTGATTTTTGGAACCGCGCTATCGACTTTGATTTCCTCGTCGAGGAAGGCGTCCTTGAACATTCCTGCGTCGAACTGTTTGAAATCGTGGAGACTGCGGAGCAGGCCGTTGACATCATCGCGGCATTCCACGGCCACGCAGCAGCCAAATGACCCTGCCCGCCCTTTAAGGATCAACACGTGAAAATCACTTTCCACGGCGCCGCACAGGAAGTCACCGGCTCCTGCACCCTCATCGACACCGGCACCGTGCGCTTTCTCGTTGATTGCGGCATGTTCCAGGGCGGACGCACCACAGCCACGAAGAACCGCGCACCCTTCGCGTTTGATCCGACCACGATTGATTTCGTACTGCTAACCCATGCGCACATAGACCATAGCGGCCTGCTGCCGAAGCTTTGGAAGAAAGGCTTTCGCGGGCCCATCTATACGGTCGATGCAACCGCAGACCTGCTTGATATCATGCTGCGCGACAGCGCTCACATCCAAGAGTCCGAAGCCGAGCGCGACAACCGCAAGAAGCCCAGCCTCAAGCAGCGCGGCAGCAAGCATCACCGCGACACCAAACCCGTCGAACCGATCTATTCCATCGAAGATGTGGAAGGCACGCTGAAACAGGTGCGCGGGTTGGATTACGACCAAATCGAACAGCCCCATGAGGCCGTGCGCTTTCAGCTGCGCGACGCAGGTCACATTCTCGGGTCCGCCATCATCGAAGTCTGGGTCAAGACGCCCAACGGCGAGCGCAAGCTGGTGTTCTCCGGCGATCTGGGCCAGCCCGGCCGACCGATCCTGTGTGATCCCACCCTCATCGACACCGCCGACATCCTGTTTATTGAATCAACCTATGGCGATCGCCAGCACAAAAACCAGGCAGACACGATCACCGAACTCGTCGACGTGGTGAACCACACGCTGAATACGCTCGAAGGCAACGTCATCATCCCCGCCTTCGCCGTCGGCCGCACCCAGGAACTGCTTTACTATTTCAACCACCTGACCCGCGAAGGCCAGTTCAAGAACCTCAACGTGTTCGTGGATTCACCCATGGCCACCGCCGTCACCAAACTGACAATGCAACACTTGGAACTGTTCGACGCGCAAGCACGCAGCCTTGCCGCCTGGCAGAAGGGCGGCAATGGCGCGCCCAATGTCACCTTCACCGGCAGTGTTCAGGAATCTCAGGCGCTCAATTCCATTCACAGCGGCGCCATCATCATTGCGGCAAGCGGCATGTGCACCGCCGGGCGCATCAAGCATCACCTGCGGCACGGCCTGCCCAACACTCGCAATGCAATCCTCATCACCGGCTTTCAGGCGCAAGGCACGTTGGGGCGGCGGCTGGTTGATGGTGCCACCCGCGTGCGGATTTTCGGCAAGGACGTTGCCGTGCGCGCAAGCGTCCATACCCTTGGCGGATTTTCAGCCCATGCGGACCGCGGCGCCCTGCTGGACTGGCTCAAAGCCTTCAAGACCCCGCCCGCGCAAACCTTCGTCATGCATGGCGAGCCAACGGCGTCCCATTCACTGGCCGAAGCAATCTCCGGCGACCTTGGCTGGCAGGTCCAGCTTCCCGAGCGCGACGAAATATATGTGCCGCTCATCGTCTAGAAAATCGCCCCAGTGCGATAGACTGCACCCATGACTCAAGACATCCTCACAGCCGTCGGCGGCATCGGTCTGTTCCTGCTGGGCATGGTCATCCTCACCGATGGTCTGAAGGACATGGCCGGCAACCGCATGCGCCGTTTCCTTATTCGTTTCACCAGCACACCCACGCGCGGTGCCATCACCGGCGCCGCGGCCACCGCCGTCATCCAGTCGTCCAGTGCCACCACCGTCATGGCGGTCGGCTTCGTCAGCGCCGGCCTGCTTACCTTTCCCCAGAGCATCGGCATCATCTTCGGCGCCAATATCGGCACCACCATCACCGGCTGGATGGTCGCCGTCATCGGTTTCAAACTTGAGCTTGGCCTGTTGGCCATGGGACTTCTGCCGGTCAGCGTCATGCTGCACTTCTTCGGCACACGGCGCCTCAAACAGATCGGTTGGGTACTGGCCGGTTTCAGCCTGCTTTTCATGGGCATCGGCATCATGCAGGAAAGCATGACATCCTTTCAGGGCGTGCTGACCCCGCAAAGCTTTCCCGACGACACACTGTTCGGGCGCCTCCAACTGGTCCTGATCGGCATCGCCATCACCCTGGTCACCCAGTCCTCCAGCGCCGGCGTGGCCACCGCACTCGTGGCCCTGAACGCCGACGCCATCACGCTACCCCAGGGCGCTGCGATGGTCATCGGCATGGATATCGGCACCACGTTCAAAACCGCCCTTGCAACACTGGGCGGCGCGGCAGCCACCAGACGTACCGGTTACGCTCATGTGGTCTATAACCTGATGACCGGCCTGTTCGCCTTTCTCTTGCTCACGCCCTATGCCGTGCTGGTGAATACATGGGCGGCGAACGGCAACAGCACTAACAGCGAATTACTGCTGGTGGCCTTCCACACCAGCTTCAACGTAATCGGCGTCCTCGCGGCCCTGCCGTTTGCCGGCCCATTTGCCCGCCTCATGGTGCGGCTGGTGCCTGAAAGCGGCCCCCAGTTGCAGCGCCGCCTCGACGAAAAACTGTTGCATGACCCGCACGCAGCCGTGGATGCGGCCGCCGCCACCGCCAACGATATCGCCATGCGGCTGTTCGCCATTCTCGCAGGCCAGATCAACCCGGCCTACGCGCGCCGGGTCAGTGCGTATGAACTCCCAATCCTGATTGAAACAGTCGACGCGACCCGCCGCTACCTTGAGCGCATCCGCTCGACGCATGACCTTGGCGCGACGTTTGAGCGCCACCTCGCGACCCTGCACGCGCTCGACCACCTGCATCGCCTCGCCCACCGCTGCACCCAGACCGACCGCATCGAAGAGCTGTCGCAGGAGCGGCACTTGCAGCGCCTGACCCGCATGCTGTTTACCGCCTGCGCGGCCCTGATTGAGAATCCCGGCGCCGCCTATGGCGAAAGACGCCTCGATCGCCTGCGCAAAGTGCTGCGTCACCAGCGTGAGGAATACAGATACGTCACGCTCCACGCCGCAGCACACCGCGATATAGACGCCGACACCACAATCTCACGCCTCGACGGCATCCGCTGGCTGCACCGCGTCACCTACCACCTCTGGCGCATCACCCATCACCTGAACACCGCCAGCGGCCTGACACCGATACAAGGCGGCCAGAAACAGCCCTCACCGGCAACCCCCGGCAAAACTCAATAAAGGGGTTATGGCGATATGGGGCCCTCGCTATAGTCGGACTCAGAGAAAAAACAAATGGGGGTGGGATGATTAAGAGAATTATCGGGACATGCATTCTGGCGGCCGCGCTGGCCGGCTGCGCTGTTGGCAACAAAATTGACTATCGCGCGCAGTCCATATCGCTCAATACGGGCGAGGCAAAAACAATCGCGCTTGGCGTTCAGGATGAACGGCCCTATGTGAAATCAGGCAGCAAGACGCCGCAATTTGTCGGCATCCAGCGCGGTGGCTTCGGCAATCCATTCAACGTGCAGACCGAATCCGGTGCGCCGCTGGTGGAGGATTTTAAGGCTGCGATTTCCTCGGCCCTTACCCGCTCCGGTGCGAAGGTTGTCGCCTCCACCTATGCCAGTTCCGAAAGTTTGGATGCCATCAAGGCCAAACTGGTGGCGACACCCGCAGACCGGCACCTGCTGATCACCTTCAAGGAATGGAAAACGGATTCGTTGATGAATACCTCGCTGCATTACAACATCACCGCACGGGTCCTGGGCTCAGGCGGCGACGCAGTGGCGGAGAAACAGCTTTCCGGCAAGGACAAAATCTCCGGCAACGTCACGGGGACACAGACCAACGCGGGCAGCACCGTACCCGCAGCCTTCAGCCGCAAGCTCCAGGCCTTGCTGAGCGACCCCGCCATCGCCGCCGCCCTGAAATAGGCCCGCAGACACAACGCAACCGCATCATCCGCCGGTTGCACATAACAAGACAAGCCCTGGCGCACCCGCGCCAGGGCTTTTTTGTACGTAGCCGCGATTGCGATGAAAAAAAAATGGTAGCCGAGGCCCGATACCACCAAACACCCCCACCTTCACAATTCGGCTAAGCATCTGATTTAGTGAACGAGTTACTGTTTGGTTGCGGGGGCCGGGTTTGGTCGCTTCCATGTCCGCGTTGCCGCAAAGGCCACTTCTAACCACGAGGCCGCTTTGAATAAATGAAAGCGGGTGAGTTCATCCAAACACGGACTCCACTCAAATCTGGTGGAAATCTGGGGGCTCAGGTCACCAGTCGCATTGACGGGCCGTGTAGTCTCTGGAGAATGCGGCCACTTGCTATTCATCTCCAGACCCTGAGGCCTCATGTACAGCTACAGCGAAAACTCCCTTGTTATTCAGGACAAGCTGCGCGCCTTCATGGATGCGCAGGTCTATCCCAATGAAATAGCCTATGCGGAAGCGCTGGCGGCGGCGCCCAACCGGTTCGCGCCGCTGCCGTTGATGGATGAGCTGAAGGCAAAGGCGCGCAAAGAAGGGCTGTGGAACCTGTTCGTGCCGCCGGAATTTGCTCAGTATTCGGAGCATGGGGGCACCAGCAATTTTGACTATGCGCCGCTGGCTGAAATCATGGGGCGAGTAATCTGGGCACCGGAAGTCTTCAACTGCAATGCGCCAGACACCGGCAACATGGAAGTCTTCATGAAATATGCGACGCCGGCGCAGCAGGAGCAGTGGCTGACACCCTTGCTGGCCGGTGAAATTCGCTCGTCCTATGCGATGACGGAACCGGATGTGGCGTCCAGTGACGCAACCAATATTCAGTTCTCCATTAAGCGCGAGGGGGACGAGTGGGTGCTCAACGGGCGCAAGTGGTTCATTACCAATGCCATGTATGAGCGCACGAAAATTATCATCGTCATGGGCAAGTCAGACCCGGAAAATCAGAACCGTCACAAGCAACAAACACAGGTGCTGGTGCCCAAGGATACGCCGGGCATCACGCTTATTCGTCCACTGACGACGCTAGGCTATGACGACGCGCCGCTGGGCCATGCGGAGATCGTTTTTGATGATGTGCGGGTGCCCGCCGAAAACGTGCTTCTGGGTGAAGGGCGCGGCTTTGAGATTGCCCAGGGTCGGCTCGGGCCGGGGCGTATGCATCACTGCATGCGGCTGATCGGGGCCGGGCAACGGTCGCTGGAGCTGGCGTGCAACCGGGTGCTCAACCGGGAGACGTTCGGGCGGCCGCTGGCAAAGCACCAATCGGTGCGAGAGGAGATCGCGAAATCTTTCTCAGAAATCGAGATGGCGCGGCTGCTGGTGCACCGCACAGCGCAGTCCATGGATGAGAAGGGGGCTCAGGAGAGCCGTGATCTGATCGCTGCCACCAAGACGCAGGTGCCGATCATGATGCAGACCGTCATCGACCGTTGCATGCAGATGCACGGGGCGGGTGGCCTGACGGAGGATTATCCGATGGCCGAGCATTACAATTATGCACGCTGGTGCCGGCAGGCGGATGGTCCGGATCAAGTGCACCTGATGACGCTGGGCAAGATGGTGATTGAGCGGTTTGGTCTTTGATCATCGTTGGATGATCTGCAAACGAAAAAGGCCCGCGCCGGCGTGTCCGGCGCGGGCCTTTTGTTGGGCCAGGGTGCTTGGCCTAGATGTCTTTCTGCGGGCAGACGAGGAATTTTTCACCAGTCGTTTTGGCCTGATAGCGGGCGACGATGTCGGCCTGCAGGGCTTCGGACAGGGAGATTTCGTCGGTGTAGTGGCTCGCGAAGGTGGTCTTCAGCTCGTTGGCCACACGTGTACGCAGACGGCCGGCAACTTCCAGGCCTGCCTTGGCGAGGAAGTTCGGCAGCAGCCAGCCGCCGACGCCCCAGGCCATGCCATAGCCGCGCGTCAGCATCGTGGGCGACGTGTCGAGGCCACCATAAAGATAAACCTGCTTGTGCGCGACAGAGCCATAGATGCTGTAGGCACCCGGCGTGCGGGCGGCTGCGGCTTCCATGGCACTGAGAATGGTTGAGGCAAGCGTGCCGCCGCCGGTGGCGTCAAAGGCAAGGGTGGCACCGGTGGCGTGGACGGCGTCGGTCAGGTCCGCCAAGAAGCTCTTGTCACTGCTGTTGACGATGTATTTGGCGCCGAGCGCCTTGAGGATGTCGGCCTGTTCCTGCTTGCGCACGATGTTGACGAGTTCGACCCCGTCAGCCTTGCAGATGCGGTTGAGCATCTGGCCGAGGTTCGACGCGGCTGCCGTATGCACGAGGGCCGTGTGGCCTTCCATACGCATGGTTTCGATCATGGAAAGCGCGGTCAGCGGATTGACGAAGCTTGATGCGCCGTCCTTTGCGGTGTCGCCGTCATGCAGCGGCATGCACATGATGGCGTCTACACAGCGATATTGGCCGTACATGCCGCCGCCCATGGCCGCGACGGTCTTGCCCATGAGGGCTTGTGCTTCCTTGCTGTCGCCGGCGGCGACAACCGTGCCCGCGCCCTCGTTGCCAACGGGCAGGGGCTGGTCGATGCGGGCCTTCATGACGCGCATGCCCTGCTCGGACACGGAGGCTGTCAGTTTTGTCGACGCACCGGAACCTGCGGTCGCCGCACCGGAGACATCCGTTATGCCGAACATTACGCCCAGGTCGGACGGATTGATGGGTGTGGCCTCAACCTGAATGATGACCTGGCCGGGCTTGGGTGTCGGCATCTGCTGTTCCACCAGTTCCAGGCGCAATTCGCCATCGGCGGTCAGGGTGGAGAGTATCTGCAGATAGGTGGCGGGTAGTGACATCGTAAACCTCATTAAACAGTTGGAATTGCGAGTTGGGCGGACGCTAGCACGGCTCTGCGTGTTGTGGAGCAATTTCCGCACCGTCAGGCTGGGGTCAATAAGAGGGCAGACTGGCTTTGCCGGCCTGTTGTGACACGCACCGATGGTGCCGGGATCAGCTCGCAGCAAGCGTGGTCTTCAGCGAGACGAGCCGCAGGATATCGCGCAAGGCAATGACGCCAATGAGGGCGTGACCGCGTGTGACCATCAGCAGGCTTTTGACCCGTCCCCTTTGAGCGCAGCCATGTTGGAAGAAACACTGGCTTATTCAAAGGAGTGGGACGATGTCGGAAAAGCGGTATTCTCCGGCAGAGACTATCTCGAAGCTACGTGAGGCCGAAGTGCCATTGGCTCAGGGTGTTGGCGTTGGCGAAGTAGTGCGTCGCCTGGATGTGACGACGGTGACCTATTACCGGTGGCGGAAGGAATACGGCGACACCAGCAAGGCTGTGCAACTACACCCTGTAGCAGCCCAGCGCTACGCCCAGGCCCTCGCCACGCTGCCAGACACACTGAACGACCCGAACGCCGATCCAGTTGTCCAAGAGGCCATCAAAGCTCTGGTTGGCACGATTGTGGTGGAAGGGAAGGATCAGGACGACCGGCTCGCGCTAACAGTCAACGGTCTGCTGTCATCCCTGTTGACCCCACCGCAAAGCACTTTGGGGGTGTTTGATGGTAGCGGAGGAGAGACTTGAACTCCCGACACGCGGATTATGATTCCGCTGCTCTAACCAGCTGAGCTACTCCGCCACACTTGTCTCCGGCGGGTCAGCCAAAAAGGGGTGCGACGCCCGGATTTGCTGCGTAAAAGCGCTGGAGAGAGGCGGCATATAGACGGCGCACCTCCATAGTGTCAAGCGATTGCCCGGATCTTGGCGGTTTGCGGGCAATTCGGTACCAAAATCTGCCCCAAACCCGCTCCCCGCTCCCTGCGACAAAGACGACACACCGGATGCCCGTTCATTAGGCATGTCCTGTTTTAAATCTAGGCGGCGGCACAATCCGGATGTAACGATATTGCCACCAAAGCTTCCAAGAGCTGATTCAAGGGGAAGATCGGCGGATTGTCCGCTGTACTTCTGGAAAACGCACCTATCGGGGGAATATCAAAAAATGAGCAAACTTCGCATTGCAGGCGCAGCACTTGTTGCTGCCACGGTCATGGGCGCAACGGCAGCAAATGCCGCTGAAGCCGGCTGGTACGCATCCATCGGCGGTGGCGTGAACTGGGTTGACGTCAATGATGAAAACAACGTCGAGTGGGATATGGAAGGTGGTTACACCGTTCAGGGCGCCGTCGGGTACGATTTCGGTGACAACGGTTCATCGGTCGGCAAATTCCGCGTTGAAGCTGAAATCGCCTACACCCAGAACGACAATGAATCGGTCAAGGCCGGCGGCACCACATTCAATATCGGTGGTGACCTTGAGCAGACCTCCTTCATGGTCAATGGCCTGTTTGACTTCATGCCCAACAGCGGCTTCCGCCCCTATGTTGGCGTTGGTCTCGGCGTTGTAGACGCTGAACAGACCGTCTCGCTCGCCGGCATCTCGGCATCAGCAAACGGCACTGAGTTTGCCTATCGCGGCCTCGCCGGCGTCGGCGTGCCTCTCGGCGACAGCGTGACGCTGGATGTTGGCTACCGCTACACCCGCGTGACGTCGGACACCGAATATGCCAACAACGCCGTCGTCGCACAGGTCCGGTTCGGCTTCTAAGGCCAAGCAAAACCAGAACAACAAAAGGGCGTCCCATGCCGGGGCGCCCTTTTTCTTTGCGACTATGAGAAAAGCGCCTAGCGCCGCCTGAACCGCATCAGCGTGAAGATGCGCAGCATGCCAAGCCCGTGTTCTTCCACCAGTTCAAGCTCTGGATGGTTCAACACCTGCTCGCGGCCAAAAGCCGGATGCCAGCCGATCAGCGCCGCCCCCCGCTCCAGCTTGCGCTCAAACCACAACAGCCATCCATCCGCCTTGGCGAAATGGTTGAGGATCACCACCTCACCACCCGGTCGCGTCACCCGCGCCAGTTCGTTCAACACGGCTGCAGGGTCCGGCACGACCGACATCACATACATAGCCACCGACACATCAAACAGCTGGTCATCGAAGGTCAGCGCGCCCGCATCCATCTCCTCAAGCGCTGCTACGTGACCAAGTGCTGCCTCCGTCACCCTGTCATGCGCCAGCGCCAGCATCTCGGCTGAAAGATCAATGCCGGTAATCCGCGTCGTACGGTCATAGCCGGGAAGCGACAGGCCCGAGCCGACCCCCACTTCCAGCACCGCCAGCGGGTCCGCGCCCTTGTGCCGCCGCGCCAGCGTGTTGACCGCCGCCACAGCGGCCGCTCGGCTACCCTCCGTCACCGGACCGACAACCACGTCATAAAAGCGCGCCCAGCGCGCATAGGCACGCCGCACCGCATTCTCATCAAGAGATTGAGTTCTGCTTGTCATCCGATGAACGTAATAGCAGATTGCGGCCAGTTAAAGGGCCGCCACCCGGACACAGATGTTATGCCGCAGCAGCCGTCCGCCTGATCCAGCCACCACCCAGCACCCGGCTGCCGGCTGCATCATAGAAGACACAGGCCTGCCCCGGCGAAACACCCTCTTCAGGCGATGCCAGCGTTACCGCAGCACCTTCATTCGTGCGGCTTATGCGTGCCTCAAGCAACCGTCCGGTCGAACGTACTTTGACGTGCACCGGCACGGACACCGCCCCAAGCGGCGCATCTCCCAGCCAGTTCACATCGCCAAGCGCAATATCGGTGACGCCCAGCGCCAAGCGCGGCCCGACGATCACGCGCTTGTTGTCCGGGTCCAGACGAACCACAAACAACGGCTCCGCATGCTCCCCGCCGGCATCCGTATCGCTGATGCCCAGCCCGCGCCGCTGACCGATCGTGTAGCGGATAATGCCCTGGTGTTTGCCCAGGACCCGCCCGTCCACATGCACAATGTCGCCCGGCTCAGCAGCGTCCGGCCTCAGCCGTTCCACCACCTGCGCATACTTGCCGTCGGGCACAAAACATATGTCCTGACTGTCCGGCTTGGCGGCAACAGCCAACCCCAGCCGCTGCGCAATCGCCCGCGTCTCGTCCTTCGGCAATCCGCCAAGCGGAAACCGCAGAAACGCAAGCTGCTCCGGCGTCGTCGTGAACATGAAATAGCTCTGGTCGCGACTATCATCGACGGCCCGGTGCAGTTCCGGCGCATCCGCACCGTCAAACCGCTGCACATAATGCCCGGTTGCCAGCGCATCCGCCCCAAGGTCGCGCGCGGTCTCCATCAAATCACGGAACTTCACCCGCTCATTGCACCTGACACAGGGTATCGGCGTCTCGCCGCGCGCATAGGCGTCGGCGAAGTCGGTCATTACTGAATCCTTAAAGCGGTTCTCATAGTCCAGCACGTAATGGGGAATATCCAGCCGCTCCGCCACCCGGCGCGCGTCGTGAATGTCCTGCCCGGCACAGCACGCGCCCTTCTTCTTGAGCGCCGCCCCGTGGTCATAAAGCTGCAACGTGATCCCCACCACGTCATAGCCCGCCTGTGCATAGAGTGCGGCGGCTACCGAACTGTCGACACCGCCGGACATCGCAACCACCACCCGCGTATCCGCAGGCGCCCGCCCGGCAATTACCGGGGGCAGGTCAAAGGCGACAGGATCTTGGGCATCAATAAGGGTCATGGCGCGGGACTATAGCGTTGCCCCTTGTCCCTTCAAGCCAAACCGCACCCCCGCCTCTGCAACCCTGCCCGGCAAGATACACCCGCACCGGCACTTTTTGCCGGGCATATCCAGCCTGTCAGAGGCCAAAGGCTCAGCCCCTCGCCAAAAAACATCAAGGTTCCTGCGGGTTTCATCCGCAAAAGCACGTTGGCCCCGCCCTTGCTCATAAACCGCCGAGACAATCCGTCTACGCCTCCCCGGAACCGGGAAAGCAAGGCGTCGGGGCAGGACTTAGAAACGGGAATAATCGGATGACCACGACAGATACGCTTTTTGCCAGCCAGACCCGCAAGGCAGAAACCACCTCGGTGGCCGCATCGCTGAAGGCCAATGAGGTGCGCAGCGCTGACGATGACGCGCGCTTTACCAACGAACTGCGTGCTGCTGGCCGTGAAGAAAGCCGCCTGCAGGAAGAACGCGCCCGCGAACGCCAGGCGGACAACGCCCGTGCCGAAGAAGCCCGCACCACCAAAGCCCGTGAGGATGAAGCGCGCGCCACACAGGCTCGTGAAGATCAGGCGCGCGTTGAACAGGCACGTGCCGAGGACGCCAAGGCTGAGGAAAAGACCGACGAGCCCATCAGCAATGCCGCGGATGAGTCCAATTCAGAAACAGCCTCCGCTGCAGATAATGGCAGCGACACAGAGGCCGATGCCGGCCCGGTGGTTGATACCGGCGAGGCTGACCTGACGGTTGACGCTTCGGCTGCAACAGACACCAAAGCTGAAACTGCGATCGACGTGTCTGTAAAATCTGAAACCGCCGCCGTGGAAACCGCCAAGGACCAGCCCGCTGAAACGGCCGCCAAGACCGGCCTCACCGCCGATACAGGCAAGTCTGCAGAAACCAGCGCCCTCCCCGGCAACGATAACAAGACGGCCGGTGCTGCCGCCAAAGCCAATGGCAACGCCGCGGCAAACGCCGCCAATGCCGCTGGAACGGCACCCGCAGCGCAGGCGCAATCAGCCGACGCCACCGCCAACACAGATCTGCCTGAAACCACGCAGTCAGCCACAGCCCAGGCTGCAGCCAAGGCCGCAGCCGCAACGCGTGACGCATCCGCGGCACCGGTTGAGACGGAAACCACCATTGCTGCCAACTCGGCATCCGCCGCCGGCAAACGCGGCCTTGGCCATGCAACCGCCGATGCCATGTCGGAAACCCGGACAGAGACCAAGACAGATGTCCCGCGCGACACCGCAAAGGCAGACGCACCGGCACCCGCAACCGACAAGCCCGCGGCACCGGCACCCACCCGCAGCGCCGCATCTGAAATCGCTCTGCAGGCAGCCCTCAAGCCCACTGGCACCCCGCAGGATGCCCGCCTGAGCGGCCTCGACACCTTTGCCAACTCAGCGCCGCAGACAGCAGACACTGCAGCCCCCGCGCCCAGCGTCACCATTCGCGCCATCATGGCCGCCAACGCGCAGCCCGGCACACCGGCACAGCCGCAGACGCCGACCCGCGATATTGCCGTCAACATGGCGCGCAACCTCGCCAATGGCACCAACAGGTTCGAGATCCGTCTCAACCCCGCCGAGCTTGGCCGCATTGACGTGCGCATGGAACTTGGAGCCGATGGCCGCGTGCAGGCCCACCTGACGGTCGACAAACCCGAAACCCTCGAAATGCTCCAGCGCGACGCCCGTGGCCTTGAGAAAGCTCTCAGCGATGCCGGCCTCGACATGGAAGGCGGCAGCCTTGGTTATTCGCTGCGCGATGATGATGGCGGCAATGGCGCCTTCGCCATGAACCGCGACACCAATGACGCACAGGCAGCAAGCCCCACCGCAGAAGACGACCTTGCGGCTGATCTGGCCGCTGTCCAGCACGTATACGCCCTCAAGGCCGGTTCGGGCCTTGGCGTCGATATCCGCATCTAAGGAAACATCATGGCCACCATTGATGCAATTGCAGCAGCACAGTCCACCCAGGGTAAGGCTTCGGTAGCAGACACCAAGCTTGGCACTGACTTCGACACCTTCCTGACCCTGCTCACCACGCAGCTCAAACATCAAGATCCGCTGGAACCGCTGGATAGCAGCGAGTTCACCAATCAGCTCGTGCAGTACTCCAACGTCGAACAGTCGATTGCCACCAACGAAAATCTTGAGCAGCTGCTCAACCTCACCTTCGCCAACTTCGCCACCGATGCTGTTGGCTATATCGGCAAGGAAGTTGTTGCCGAGAGCGACGTCGCCATCATGACAGACGGCAATGCTGAATGGGGCTATGAGCTTGATGGCCCGGCTGACGAAGTCCAGCTCTTCGTGGTTGATGCCGCCGGCCGCATCGTCAACCAGGCCAAATTCGACAACCAGAGCGCCAACCAAACCTTCAATTGGGATGGCAAGGACGCCTCGGGGCGCCAGCTCTCGGATGGTGCCTACACCCTCAAGGTCATTGCTATCGACGCCAACGGCAATGAAGTACCCAGCACCATGAAACAGTCAGGGACCGTCACGGCCGTCGAATTCGACAACACGACGCCGGTTCTCACCGTCAATGGCTCTGGTATCCAGCTTTCTGACGTCATCACCGTCCGCGAACCTGGCACGACCTAGAAAATGCCTGCCTCACTCCGGCACACAGCCACCAGCAAAGTTAATGCTGCATTCACCAAAGCGTTTAGCCCTTCCTTAAATGCCACCGGTCTAGTGTCGGTCTCACACAGAACGTGTCTCAGTTTGAAGTCGGGAATTGCTTGAGATGGGCATGCAGTATCAATCGCGGGTTAGCTACGTTATCGGGCCGGATGGCAGCCCTTTGACGATTGCTGACTTACCACCGCCGGAAACCAAGCGTTGGGTTATCCGCCGCAAGGCAGAGGTTGTTGCCGCAGTCCGCGGTGGCCTTCTGTCACTTGAAGAAGCCTGTCAGCGTTACACACTGACCGTAGAAGAGTTTCTGAGCTGGCAGCGCTCAATCGAACGCCACGGCCTCCCGGGCCTTCGCGCCACCCGCGTACAGCAATACCGGGAACACTAAAGACGACGGCCAGACCCCGTAAAAAGGATCGGCCCCCAAGATAGCCTTAAGGCTTGCGTACTTGTGCGCCGTAACGCCGGAGATCCTTTTCAGGGTCTCCGGCGTTTCCATTTTCGCGCCCTGAAATGCAGCGTTCCGGGCCCTTCCTCCAATTTTTTACGCGCAAGTGGGCAAAAATTGCCTGCTTATTCGCCTACGTTAAGACGTTGTTTAGCGCTCCGGGGTAAATCTTGCCTAGCTGGATTACGCCGGACACGGACAAAGACCGCCAAGGACATAGGCGGCGTCTCGTGAACCGGCATCACTATCCGGCGCGATGATCCATTAGGCCCAGGATGAGCCGGAGTATTCGCGCAATCCCGACTTTTATTCCGGGGGTGCGCCGTGAACGGCACATTGGAATTCTTCAAAGGGCTTGGGCCCGGACGCATTTTAGCGCTTGGCGGTGTCACCATCGGCCTGTTGGCGTTCTTTGCCTTCATCATGATGCGCGTGTCATCGCCCAACATGGCGCTGCTCTATAGCGGCCTGCCGGTGAGCGATAGCGCCGAGATCGTCGCCAAGCTCGAAGCACTGGGCGTACCCTTTGAACTCAAGGGTGACGGCACCACCATCATGGTGCCCAAGTCGGATGCCCTGCGCCTGCGCATGAACATGGCGGAAGCCGGTCTCCCCTCCGGCGGCTCCGTTGGCTATGAAATTTTCGACGACACCAGCGCGCTGGGCACAACCAGCTTCGTGCAAAACATGAACCATCTGCGCGCGCTTGAAGGTGAACTCGCCCGCACGATCCGCGCACTGGACAGCATCCAGTCCGCCCGCGTGCATCTGGTGCTGCCCGAGCGCGAACTGTTTACCCGCGAACGTCAGGACCCCACCGCCTCTATCGTCGTCAAGGCACGTGGCGGCCTTAGCCGCAGCCAAGCCAAGGGCATCCAGTTTCTCGTTGCTTCCGCTGTTGAAGGCCTCGGCGCCGGCAATGTCTCGATCATCGATGAAACCGGCAACATGATCGCCGGTGGCAGTCCCGATGGCACAGGCGGCGCGTCCGGCAACATGGATGAGCGCCAGCGTGAATATGAAACCCGCCTGCGCCGCCACGTGGCCGACATTGTCACCAGCGTCGTCGGCACCAACCGCGCCCGCATCCAGGTCGCCGCTGAACTTGATTTCAATCGTATTACCCGCAACTCGGAAACCTACGATCCGGAAGGCCAGGTCGTTCGGTCAACCCAGACCGTTGAAGAGTCCTCCTCCAACGTAGAGCGTGATGCGCAGGACGGTGTCACCGTCGGCAACCAGCTTCCCGAGGCCATCGGCCAGGGCGGTGCAGCCGACAACGCCACCTCCAATGAAAGCGCCGCACGGGTCGAAGAAACCGTCAACTACGAAATTTCCCGCACCACCACGACAGAAGTTGTCGAAGCCGGCCGCGTCAAGCGCCTGTCGGTCGCCGTACTCGTGGATGGTGCATACGAGATTGCAGAGGACGGCACCCGCACCTATGCGGAACGCCCTGCAGAAGAACTTGAACTCATTGCCCGCCTCGTGCGCTCTTCCATCGGTTTCGATGAAACACGTGGCGATACCGTCGAGGTTATCAACCTGCCGCTTAGCGACAGTGCCATCGAGCCTTTTGCTGAAGAAGTCGATCAGGGCCTCCTGGCCCAGCTGGATCTCATGCGGTTGGCCGAACTTGGTGCGCTTGTGATGGTGACGTTTATGGGCATCTTCCTTGTCGCCCGCCCACTCATCAAGAGGGTGACCGGCACCCCGTCGGGGCGCACATCCAACCAGATAGCCATCACGGGCGGCGGCGGCAACATGCCCCAGCTCCCCAGCCCTGAAATGGAAAAAATTCTCGCTGAAGCGATAGCCAATGGTCAGGAAGTCATCGCCGGACCAGACGGCAACCCGATTGCCCTGGCGGCACCGACACCTGAGCAACAGGCCGCCATGCAGATCAAAGACAATAGCAGTGAAATGATCGACATCGCCCGGATCGAAGGTCAGGTGCGCGAAAGCTCAATTCGTAAGGTCGGTGAAATTGTTCAAAAGCACCCCGATGAAACCATGACGATTCTTCGCGGCTGGCTTCATGAAACCGTTTAGGGACCAAGAGCTTTAGCTATGGCTGATCCACAAAAACAGAAAATGGAATTCACCAAGCTGACGGGTGGCGAGAAAGCCGCCATCGTCCTGCTTGCGCTTGGCGAAGAACACGGCGCCCAGCTTTGGGAACGGTTTCACGACGACGAAATCCGTGAGCTCTCGATGGCCATGTCGAATCTCGGCAGCATCGATGCAGAACTCGTCGAACAGCTCCTGCTTGAGTTCGTTTCCCGGATGTCCTCAACCGGCGCTCTCGTCGGTAGTTTCGATTCCACCGAGCGCCTGTTGTCCCGCTTCCTTCCGGAAGAACGCGTCAACCTGGTGATGGACGAAATTCGCGGCCCCGCCGGCCGCACGATGTGGGACAAGTTGGGCAATGTGAACGAAGTGGTTCTCGCCAACTACCTCAAGAACGAATACCCGCAGACCGTCGCCGTCGTGTTGTCAAAGATCAAGGCGGAGCACGCTGCTGCCGTTCTGGCCGCATTGCCGGAAGACTTCTCGATGGAAGTCGTCAACCGCATGTTGCGCATGGAAAGCGTGCAAAAGGACATTCTCGACAAGGTGGAGCACACCCTGCGCCTCGAGTTCATGTCCAACCTTGCCCGTACCAACCGCCGCGACAGTCACGAATCGATGGCTGAGATCTTCAACAACTTCGATCGCCAGACCGAAAACCGCTTCATGACCTCCCTTGAAGAGCGTAACCGTGACGCAGCGGAACGCATCAAGGCGCTGATGTTCACCTTCGAGGATCTGGCCAAGCTCGACCCGGGCTCCGTGCAGACGCTTTTGCGCGCCGTGGAAAAAGACAAGCTGGCACTGGGTCTCAAGGGTTCCTCCGACACCCTGCGCGACCTGTTCCTCTCCAACATGACCGAACGCGCCGCCAAGATGCTGCGCGAGGACATGGAAATGATGGGCCCTGTCCGTCTCAAGGATGTGGACGAAGCACAGATGATGATGGTCAACATCGCCAAAGACCTCGCCAACAAGGGCGAGATCATGTTGGCCGAAGGCAATTCGGAGGACGAGTTGATCTACTAATCCGGCAACGGATCATAGTGGATAGCACGCAAATATCATGTCCCACCCAGCCATAAACAAAACAGCTGATGCGACGCCTTTCGAATTCGAACGTGAATTCTCGAAGGGTGCCGTTGTGCAGCCACGCCGCGAGCGGAAGAAGACCAAGTGGACTGAAGAGGAAGTCGAGGCTATCCGCCAGCAAGCTTATCTCGACGGCGAAGAAGCTGTGCGCACCAGTGAGGAAACCGAGCGGTCCCGTCAGCTTGCCCTAAGTGCGCAGCATGTCGGCGAGCAGCTTGAAAAACTCCTCGATGCGCTTGGCACCGAACGGCAGAAGATGCGCGAGGAAGCCTCGCAGATCGCCCTCACGATTGCCCGCAAGCTTATGCCCGCCCTCATGAAGACGGCGCCAACAGCGGAAATCGAAGCCGTGCTGGAACAAGGGTTCGCCCAACTGCGCGATGAGCCGCGCATTGTTGTTTACGCAACACCGGACCAGATCCAAACACTTGAAAGCACCGTCGAAAATATGGTGCGCGAAAGCGGATTTGAAGGCCGCCTTGTCTTGCGCAGCGACGAATCTGTCGCCGCAGGTGACGTACGAATCGAATGGGCCAAGGGCGCCATCACCCGCGACACTCCGGGGCTCGACGCCACTATTGAAAAGATCGTTCACACCTATTTGAGCGCCCCTGGGTCCGGGGAGGTCGCTCAAGCCGACTTCTTCTCCCTGTTGGGCAAGTAGCACCGCGCTACGACCACAAGGGTGACCAGAAACACCGCGTTAGCAAAACGCGATTGAGGAGAGACTAAATGGCTGACGAAACCGAAATGGAACTGACCGACCTCAAGGGAGCCGAGGGCGCAGATGGCGATGAAACATCTGACCTTCCCGTTCCTGCAGAAGGTGAAGATGGCATCGTCGCGGAAGAGCCGGAACGGTTCGCTGCTGATCTTGAAGCAGTGTTCGATGTCCCGGTCCACGTCTCCGCCATTCTGGGCAAGACCCATATGGAAGTGAGCCAGCTTCTGAAGCTTGGCCGTGGCGCTGTCGTCGAGCTGGACCGCAAGGTTGGCGAGGCCATCGATATTTACGTGAACAACCGTCTGGTTGCCCGCGGCGAAGTCGTCGTCGTCGACGATCGCCTTGGCGTCACCATGACTGAAATCATCAAAGGCGGAAACGCGGCTTAATCAGCCTCGTTGAACAACCAACATGCGCGCATCACTCACAACCATAATTGCCCTTGCAGCAAGCTTCGCGCTTCTGGCACTGGCCCTGACCATGGAAGGCAACGCGTCTGCCTTCGTGGACGCGCGCGCCGCACTGATCGTGCTCGGAGGCACTTTCGCTGTCACGCTCATCTCCTTCTCGCCCCGCGAAGTTGGCATGGCCATGCGCGAAACCTGGAGGGCTCTTGCGACCCCTCGGTTGAACCGCAAGGGCGCTGCCGACCGTATGTTGAAAATCGCCGAACGCACCCGCAAGGAGGGCGTTCTGGCCATTGAACGCCTGCTGCCACAGCTGCGCCAGGAACCTTTCCTCGCCCGTGCCCTTGGCATGATGGTGGATGGTGTTTCAGTTGTTGAGGTCGAGCGCATGCTGGAAGACGAGCGCCTTGCCACGGCACATCGGCGCGCAGCCAGCGCCGAAGTTCTGCGCCGCGCTGGTGACATCGCCCCAGCCATGGGCCTGATCGGTACGCTTGTCGGCCTCGTGCAGATGCTTGGATCACTGAACGACCCGTCAGCCATCGGCCCCGCCATGGCGGTCGCCCTGCTCACCACTTTCTACGGCGCAGTCCTCGGCACGATGGTGCTGGGACCGCTTGCCGCAAAACTTGAACGCATCAGCAGCGAAGAGCGCGACATGCTCGCGATCTACGCTGCCGGTGCTGCCGCCATTGGCCGCTCGGATCATCCCCGTCAGGTCGAACACACACTCAACGCGCTGCTGCCTCCGGCAGAGCGTGTCCAGTATTCCCGTTAAGGAGTAAGAAAAATGCGTTTGCTCATTGTCGGCAGCCTCAACGGCCAGCTTACGACCGCCACCAAGATGGCCATGCAGACCGGCGCCAAGGTTTCCCAGGTGGATACCGGCGAACAGGCCATGACTGCCCTGCGCGCAGGGCAGGGCGCTGACCTGCTGATGGTCGAAGTCTCAAACGACATCGCATGGCTGGTTGCCCAGTTGCAGGCAGAACATTTCGCGCTCCCCATCGTCGCCTGCGGCCTTGGCAGTGACGCGCGCGCCGCCGTCAATGCCATCCGTGCCGGCGCCAAGGAATATGTGCCGCTGCCGCCGGACGCCAAGCTCATCGCCGCCGTGCTGGAAGCTGTCGCCGATGACAGCCACGCAATGATCTACAAGGACCCGCTGATGGATGGCGTCATCCGCCTCGCGGATCAGATCGCGCCATCGGAAGCGTCCGTCCTCATCACCGGTGAGAGCGGCGTCGGTAAGGAAATCATGGCGCGCTATGTCCATCGCCATTCTTTGCGCAAGGACAAGCCCTTCATCTCGGTCAACTGCGCCGCCATTCCCGAGAACCTTCTCGAGTCGGAACTGTTCGGTCATGAGAAAGGCGCCTTTACCGGTGCTGTCTCGCGCCGTGTCGGCAAGTTCGAAGAAGCCGATGGTGGCACTTTGCTGCTGGATGAAATCTCGGAAATGGATGTGCGCCTGCAGGCCAAGCTCCTGCGCGCCATTCAGGAACGCGAGATTGACCGTGTCGGCGGCACCAAGCCGGTCAAGGTCAATATCCGCATTCTTGCCACCTCAAACCGCGACCTCGCAGGTGAAGTGCGTAATGGCACCTTCCGCGAAGACCTGCTCTACCGCCTGAACGTGGTCAACCTTACTATTCCTGCGCTGCGCGAGCGCCCCGCAGATATTCTCGAGCTGTCGGAACATTTCGTGAAGCGTTATGCGGACGCCAATGGCGTGCCGGTGCGCCCGCTGTCGGATGAAGCCCGCACCCATCTCACCCGCCAACACTGGAAGGGCAATGTGCGCGAGCTGGAAAACACACTGCACCGCGCGGTGCTGCTTTCCACAGGCGATGAAATCACCGTCGATGCCATCCGCCTCCCGGACGGCTCTCGCGGCGACACCATCTCCATGGCGTCGGATGACCCCGCCTCACGGGCCGCTCATGTGGCGGAGACGGTCAATCGCAATCTTGTCGGCATGACGGTCGCCGACATGGAGCGCGATCTCATTCTCAACACGCTGGACCATTGCCTAGGTAACCGCACCCACGCGGCCAACATTCTTGGCATTTCCATCCGCACTCTGAGAAACAAGCTCAATCTCTACACTCAGCAGGGCGTTGCCGTCGCCGCTCCCGGCGAAGCCCGCGCCGCAGGTTAACCGACCCGGCTCGCCGATAAGTACCAGTTCACGTTATTAGCCGGAGCGCACCAGCGCCATGTCAGACGCGTCGCAGATAAAACCCGATCCCGCAGTAGGGGCAGGCCTCTTTGGTGGCCTGACCCTCGGCGGCATCGGCGCGGCCATTGGCGCCCGCAGCGAGCTTGCACTCGCCATCGGCATCATGACGATCATCGTCGTCCTGATCCTGCCCATGCCCTCATGGATGCTGGATTTCGCGCTCGCTATTTCCATTACCTTTTCCGTGCTGGTGATGATGACCGCGCTGTTCATTCAAAAACCGCTGGAGTTCTCCTCCTTCCCCACCGTGTTGCTGGTTGCCACCATGTTGCGGTTGGCCCTCAACCTTGCTTCCACGCGCCTCATCCTGTCGCAGGGCCATGAAGGCACCGACGCTGCCGGTGCGGTGATTGAGGCTTTCGGCAATTTCGTGATGCAGGGCAATTTTGTCATCGGCATCATTGTGTTTGCCATTCTGGTGATCGTGAACTTCGTCGTCATCACCAAGGGTTCAGGCCGTATCGCCGAAGTCGCGGCGCGCTTCTCGTTGGACGCCATGCCCGGCAAGCAGATGGCCATCGACGCCGATCTATCCGCCGGAATGATCGACGAGGAAACCGCCCGCTCACGCCGCAAGGAGCTGGAGAGCGAAAGCGCGTTTTACGGCTCCATGGATGGTGCCTCCAAGTTTGTTCGCGGTGATGCCGTCGCCGGTCTGCTGATTACCTTCATCAATGTTATCGCCGGTGTCATCGTCGGCGTCGCGCAGATGGACATGTCATTTGCCGACGCTTCCGCCACCTACACATTGCTGACAGTCGGTGACGGTCTCGTCAGCCAGATCCCGGCATTGATCGTTTCCACTGCCGCAGGCCTCCTCGTTTCCAAGGCAGGGGTCGATGGCGCAGCCGACGAAGCGCTGTTTGGCCAGCTTTCCGGATATCCGCAGGCCCTGGGGATGTCCTCCGGCGTCATGGTCGTCATGGCCATGCTGCCCGGCATCCCGATGATCCCGTTCCTCACACTTGCCGCCATCACCGGCACCACGGCCTGGTACATCGTCAAAGGCCGAGAACAAAAAGTCGTCGATGACGAAGCCGCAGCCGTCGCCGCCGTGCAAGAAGAACCCGTTGTCGAAGAACCGATTTCCTCTGCACTGGCGATGGATGAACTTCGCCTTGAACTTGGCTTCGGCCTTCTGCCGCTGCTGGAAGGTGACGGCGACGGCCACACCCTGACCGAACAGGTCAAGGCGCTGCGTCGTCAGGTTGCGCAGGACATGGGCTTCGTGATGCCGTCCTTGCGTATCCTTGACAATATGCAGCTGGAATCCACTGCCTATGTTGTGCGCGTGAAGGAAGTGGAAGCAGGTGCCGGCACGCTTTATCCAAATCAGCTGATGGTCATGGACCCGCAGGGCGGCCCCGTCGATCTGCCCGGCGAGCATACGACCGAGCCCACTTTTGGCCTGCCCGCCACCTGGGTGGATCATACCCAGCGCGAGGAAGCGTCTTTCCGTGGCCTCACTGTCGTGGATCCGGCCACCGTGCTGACGACCCATCTCACGGAAATCATCAAGTCCAACATGGCTGAACTTCTGTCCTATGGGGAAGTTCAGAAACTGTTGGACGAGATCAGCCCAGACAGCCAGAAGCTGGTCGAAGACCTTGTGCCCGACCGCGTATCCATCACCACCATCCAGCGCGTGTTGCAGCAGCTTTTGACCGAGCGCGTTTCAATCCGCGACTTGCCGACCATTCTGGAATCCGTCGGCGAAGCGTCAGGACACACCCAGAGCATTACCCAGATCGTCGAGCATGTGCGCGCCCGCCTCGCACGCCAGATCTGCCACGCCAATCAGAGCTACGCCGGTTATCTGCCGCTTGTCGCCCTGTCACCGGAATGGGAAGACGCCTTCACCAATTCTCTGCTTGGCGCCGGTGGCGAAGAACGGCAACTCGCCATGCCGCCGTCGGAGCTGCAAAAGTTCATTCAGGCACTCCGCCAGGCGTTTGATCAGGCAGGTGCATCAGGAGACGTGCCCGTACTGCTCACCAGCCCCACAAACCGGCCTTATGTCCGTTCCGTGGTTGAACGCGTTCGTCCGCAAACCGTTGTAATGAGCCAGGCAGAGGTGCACCCGCAGGCGCGCCTCAAAACCCTGGCGCAAGTCTAGGGCAGGACCGGTAGCAGCATGAAACTCCGCCGCTTCAAAGCCCCCAGCATGCGCGAGGCAATCGCCCGCGTCCGGGCCGAGCTTGGCGAAACCGCCATTATTATTTCCACCGAAGACCTGCCAACCGGCGGCGTTGAGGTGACGGCCGCGTCCGAGCGCCGCGCATCCGCACAATCAGACGACACAGGCCGGATGCAGGACCGTCGCGGTGACAGGCGCCAGACCACGGACAATGCCTCCAATTCGGTGCGCGATCAGCTTGAGATGCGGCTGCGTGCCCGCCTGCGCGGTGAGATCCGCGAAACACCCGATAACGGGTCAGGCTTTGCCGCAAGTGACATCGCCACGATCCTTGCCGATCATCGGGTACCGGAATTACTAAGCGAACGCATTGCCCGGGCTGCACGCGCGCACCAGTCCGATGATGCACAGACGGCCCTTGCACACGGTCTCGACATTGCACTGAGCTTTCAGCCGATCGGCGAGACGCTTTCCAGCTCTGTCATGCTCATCGGCCCCCCCGGTGCCGGCAAGACCGTGACAGCCGCCAAACTTGCCGCCCGCGCCGTGCTTGCTGGCCAGCAAGTCGATTTCATCACCACCGACGCTGTGCGCTCGGGCGCATTGGCGCAGTTCAAATCCTTTGCCGACATACTCAATCAGGATGTTGCCGAGGTGCGCGGACCAGACGAACTCGCCATGATGCTCGACACCCGCGTCGAGCTTGGCCGCAATCGCCCCTGTATCATTGATACGCCGGCAACCAACCTGCTCGACCGCTCGGAACTGGATCTGACGGCACGGCTGGTTGAAGCCGCCCGGACCTCCTCACCCGAGGATGCCGTTGAACCAATCGGCGTCCTCGCGGCAGGTGGCGACACCGAAGATATGGCAGAAGCCGCACAGTTTTTTGCGCAGGTCGGCTGCCGCCGCATCATCATCACCCGCACCGACGCCACCCAGCGTCTGGGCGGTGCCATCGCAGCCCTTGCCGCCTCGCGCCTTGCCGCCGGTGGTTTTGGTATCAAGCCCTATCTCGCAGGTGGCTTCGCCGCCGCCACCCCGCAGCGGCTGGCGGAAATGACCATCGCCAAATCAGCCTCCAGCGCCCCCGCCGCACGGATTTTGCCGCGCCGTCCCGCCCACGCAAAAACTGCCGCGCCAGGCCCATCCAACCTTTCTTCCGCCCCCTTCCGGCCGGACACATCGGAGCCGCCCCTACAATGACCCTGCTCGACAGTGCAGCCCCCGCCCCTGCAGCGCGGCGCAACAAGATCATCACCATTGCCTCCGGCAAAGGCGGCGTCGGCAAAACCGTGGTCTCCGCCACCCTCGCCCACACCTTCGCCTTCACCGGCAGCAAGTCCCTGCTTGTGGATTGCGATCTGGGAACCGCCAACGTGGATGTACAGCTGGGCATCATGCCCGAGCATGATCTCGCCAGCGTGGTTGCAGGCGACATCGCTTTTGAGCACGCCACCACCCGCATTGCCTCAGACAACAACAAAGATACCCGCGGCGCGTTCGACGTAATCGCGGGAAGCTCCGGTTCCGGCGCTCTTGGTGCCCTTGCGCGCACCGAACTTGCACGTCTGCGCCAGGGGCTCACGCTGATTGCCGCTCATTATGATCATGTGGTGGTGGACCTCGCCGCCGGTATCGATCCCGCCGTCACAATGTTTGCCGCGATGGAAGGCCCAACCCTGGTCGTCGTCACCGATGAGCCGACTTCCATTACCGATGCCTATGCATTCATCAAGGTCGCCTCGATGGGCGCCCGCGAAGCATCATCGACGGCTGATATCCGTATCGTTGTGAACATGGCCGAGACACCCGAAGCCGGCCGCAAGACCTATGAGGCTCTGTCGCGCGCCTGCTCGAATTTCTTGGGGATCACCCCGAAACTCGCGGGCATCATTCCCCGTGACACGGCAGTGCGTGATGCAATTCGGCATCAAACACCCCTGCTCACCCGCAGCCCCAAGGCAGAAGCCGGTGCTGCTATTGCCCGCATCGCCGCAGGCCTGAACGACTGATCACGGGATACTCCGCACCCGCCCCATATCGCAGCGGCGCGGCTAAAAACGCCAAAAATCCGCAGTTTCGCGCGGCCATTCACCCCGTTTGTGGCACCTCCGCCACACCACCTGTGCAAACCCGAAAGATACGCGTAGTCTTTCGCCGGTCATTCTCCATTCCGGTCATGTCTTTGCAAAAGAACCGGGGCAGAATGGCAGAGGGATAAGGACTATCTACGGATACGGACCTGAAGGGGGGTTCTAAATGGAAGACCTGATGCAATACGTCCAGCCTGTGCTGGATTTCCTTGCCAATGGCTTCAACCAGGTGAATGCGGTCCAGGGGATCATCATCGGTGTCATCGCGGCTTTCGTGCTGCGGTCATACGGGCGCATTCTGGTTGTCGCTCTCATTGCAACAATCGTTCACGTGGTTGTCGATGTGGCATTGCCGGCTATCCAGGGTGCAGCACTCACGCTGCCACCGCTGGCTGATGTTGGCTGGTGGAAGTATGTGGCAACACTCTATGTCGGCTATCTCGTCGTCATCACGGTGTTTTACATTCTCAAGCGGCTGCTCATTCGCGGCTAATCCGCATGTTCAGATACGAAAAAGGGCCGCTGCAGATGCAGTGGCCCTTTTTTTGTTCGCTATTCACGTGCACGTCTCGCTAACGGATGATCGCTGCCTCGCCTTGGTGCATGTTGATCGCCAGCTCGTCGAGTTCAGCCTGATCACGGCGGCGGCTTTCAGCCTTCGCGCGGCCACGCGCGGTCTCGTCCACCAGTTCAATTTTTTTCAGCTCTTCAAATGCGTCCGCCAGCCTGTCGCGCTCGCCATCCACCTGCCGCGATAGTTCGGCAATCGACTGCGCCAGATTATCCCGCCGCATGGAGGCGTATTTGGCATAGGTCGGATAGGCATAATGCCCTTCATCCGATATCCCCGCCTTCTGCTGCTCGTAGCGCACGCGCTTTTCAAGCTCTTCCTCCTCGCGGCGGAAGTCATCAAGCATGTGCTCCAGATCAGCAACGCGCCGCTGGATCTCCTGAACCTGAAACCGCTGCACACGGATCAATGATGTTCGGGATTTCATATCCTAGCCCCCTTAAGTCGTCTGAATATCAGCAGGATCCAAGGCAGCGCCCCCCGGAGCCGCCTCCATCTCACCGTCTGTTACGCCAAGAATTGAAGCAAGCTGATGGAAACCATCCTCAAGCCCCGTGTGGTCACGCTTTTTCTGCGACAGAAACGCATCAAAATCAGGAGTCAGGCGAATGGCTTCATCTACCATTGGGTCTGCACCCTGCCTGTAGGCACCAATACGGATCAACTCTTCCATATCCGTGTAGGCGGACATCAGCGCCCGCGCCCGTTTCACCAGATCAAACTCTTCTTCCGACTGGCAGTCCGGCATTGTCCGCGACACGGATTTGAGAACATTGATGGCGGGGTACCGCCCACGCTCTGCAATCGCCCGTTCCATAACGATATGCCCGTCCAGAATGGCCCGCACTGCATCAGCCACCGGCTCATTGTGGTCGTCGCCCTCAACCAGCACGGTGAACAGTCCGGTAATCGAGCCAGAGCCAATCCGGCCCGGCCCCGCGCGTTCCAGCAAACGCGGCAATTCCGAAAATACAGTTGGTGTATAGCCGCGCGTCGTCGGCGGCTCACCGCCCGACAAACCAATCTCGCGCTGCGCCGTTGCAAACCTTGTGAGACTATCCATCAGGCACAGGGCGTCTGCCCCATGGTCGCGAAAATACTCAGACAGCGTCATTGTGAGATACGCCGCCTGACGGCGCATCAAGGCGCTTTCGTCCGACGTTGCCACCACCACGACACTTCGGGCGAGACCTTCCGCCCCCAGATCATCTTCAATGAATTCCTGAACTTCGCGGCCACGTTCGCCGATAAGCCCGATCACAGCGACGTCCGCCGATGAGTATCGCGCCAGCATCGACAGCAGCACCGATTTACCCACGCCCGAGCCCGCAAAAATACCCATCCGTTGACCAATGCAGGTGGTGGCAAACGCATTGAGCGCCCGCACGCCTAAATCGATCCGTTCGCCCACCCGGGCCCGGTCATGGGCCGGCAGTGGCTGTGCACGCAGCGGATAAGGTTCCCCGCCCTGCGCAATCGGGCCTTTGCCATCAATAGGATCGCCCATCGCATTCACCACCCGGCCAAGCCAGGCAGGTGACGGATGTACAATTGGTTCGGCGGCGTCAAACTTAGCAGGCGCGCCCATACGCAACCCTTCAATGGCCGCAAAAGGCATCGCAAGTGCGCGGTTGTCGCGAAAGCCCACCACCTCGCAAGGCACGGCCACGTCCAGTGCGCCGGGTACAATTACCCGGCTGCCCAGGCGCAAAGCCGTCAGCGGTCCCTCGACCTCAACCATCAGCCCGCGCACGGCAGCAACCGTGCCGAACTGATCGATCGGCGATAGACGCTCGATTTCTGCAAGAAGCGGCTTCATCTGACCCCACACAACGCACCATGCCGGCACATACAAATGCCGACTACGCGCAAAGTGTGAGCCATAGTCGCTTAAGGCCCGGTAAACCCTATCGAGGCGTTACGATAAAAAGCGCCTTTACCCTTCACTGAAGCGGTTCAAAGGCTTTCAGGGCGAAAAATCACCCCGGCACACCAGAAAACTTGCCGCATACTGACTCAAAAGCGGCAGAATTCGGCGCAGTTCTAAAGACTTCAGCAATAGGCATTAAAAAATGATGCCGCCGTTAAGCTTTGTTAACCATTTGCCCTTAACGTCCAAACAGGGATTAACTGGGGTTGCGGCGAATCAACTTCGTTTGCCGGGCCGATCTGGCACAAGCGGGTATTAATCCGCCGCCGTTTGGAAAAGGGGAGCAAGAACATGCGGGTTCTTCTCATCGAAGACGACAGCGCTACCGCCCAGAGCATCGAGCTGATGCTTAAGTCGGAAGGCTTCAATATCTACACCACAGATCTTGGCGAAGAAGGCATCGACCTCGGCAAGCTCTATGATTACGACATTATTCTTCTGGATCTGAACCTGCCGGACATGTCGGGCTACGAAGTACTCAAGACACTTCGCCTGGGCAAGATCGGCACACCGATCCTCATTCTCTCCGGCATGGCCGGCATCGAGAACAAGGTCCGGGGCCTCGGCTTCGGCGCCGACGACTACATGACCAAGCCCTTCCACAAGGATGAGCTGGTCGCGCGCATCCACGCCGTGGTGCGCCGCTCCAAGGGTCACAGCCAGTCGGTCATCCGCACCGGCCGCCTGACCGTCAACCTCGACACCAAGACCGTTGAAGTTGAAAACCAGCGCGTGCATCTCACCGGCAAAGAATACCAGATGCTTGAGCTGCTCTCCCTGCGCAAGGGAACGACACTCACCAAGGAAATGTTCCTCAACCACCTTTATGGCGGTATGGACGAACCAGAACTCAAGATCATCGACGTATTCATCTGCAAGCTGCGCAAGAAGCTGGCAGCTGCTACCGGCGGCGATCACTACATCGAAACCGTATGGGGCCGCGGCTATGTGCTGCGTGACCCGGTGGAAGAAGAAGTGGCCGAAGCCGCTACTGCTTAAAGTGGCCGCATAAAGCCTCCTCGCTTTCGGGACACAAAACAAAAAGGGCGCCTGCTGCTGCAGGCGCCCTTTTTATATGTCCCGAAGTCCCCGACCTTCTCACACCACCGCCACTTGCCGGAAAGACAAGCAGAAAGCCTAAGCCGTGCGTGAGAGCGTTGAGGCCGCAGGTGCTGTTGCCGGCGCGGTTGCAGGCCGCGAAGCTGCAGGCGCTGCAGGCGCTGCAGATGCCGCTGGTGCGGCACTACCCAGTAGCTCTGGGTTGCGTGAGTAAAGTCCGCGCGTTCCAGGAACCGGCTTGAACTGGTCCGTAATCCCGACAACGGTTTCAGCCGCACCGAGAAGCAGGCACCCATCGTCCGGCAAAAGCTGCGCCATGCGCTCCAGCACCATCTTCTTCGTCGGTTGATCGAAATAGATCAGCACATTACGGCAGAAGATGATGTCGAACTTGCCCATATCCGCCAAAGGCAGCATCAGGTTGCGCTCACCGAGCTTCACCATGTCGCGGATCTTAGAATCGATCTGCCAGGTTTCGCCCACCTGCTTGAAGTACTTCATCAGTAGCTGGATAGGCAGCCCACGCTGCACTTCAAACTGCGTGTACATGCCAAGCCGCGCACGTTCGAGAACTTCCGCAGAAATATCCGTACCCAAAAGGTCAAACGTCCAACCTCTGGTTCCTGCAGCCTCATTGATAAGCATGGCCAGCGAATAAATTTCCTGCCCGGTCGATGCCGCAGCACTCCAGATACGCAACTTACGTTGCGTAGCTCGGCTTTTCAGCATATGCGGCAGAATACGATCCGTGAACAGATCAAACGGCGTTTTATCGCGAAAGAAGAATGACTCATTCGTGGTCATTGCTTCGGTCACATCGCTTGCCAACTTCTCATTGGCGCCCGAGCGCAACGCCGTCACCAGACCGCTGATGCCATCCACTTCCGCCTTGCGTGCAACCGGCGTCAACCGGCGTCAACCGGCTCTCAAGCAGATAGGTTTTGTCTGCAGACAACACAAGCCCCGACCGCTTGCGCACCAGAACTGACAGAAATTCAAAATCTTCCGGCGTCATGACTTGCTCCCGGCAAACCGGCGGGTAATCGCCGTACTAATTTCATCCAGAGGAAATACGCCCGTGCATATACCTGCTGTCGCGCAGGCACCGGGCATCCCCCAAACCACACTTGTCGCTTCGTCTTGCGCATAAACTGTGCTGCCTGCATCGGCGAGCAGACGTCCGCCATCGCGCCCGTCATACCCCATACCTGTGAGCACAACTGCGAGCGCCGCAGAGCCAAAGGACTCAGCCACACTGGCAAACATCGGGTCGACAGCAGGGCGGCAGAAATGCACCTTTGGATCCTGATCAAGCTCAATCACCATGTCGGCACCCTTTTTGCTGACCCGCATGTGATAGTCACCCGGCGCCACATACATATGGCCTGGCAGCACCTGCTCACCATCAATCGCCTCATGGGCATCGAGTCCCGTTATCCGGCCGAGTTTCTCCGCCAGAATGCGGGTAAATGACGGCGGCATATGCTGCACAACTAGGATCGGAACATTAGCAAGCGTATTCCCGGTCTTACCGAAAACGTCGAATAGCGCCTGCGGTCCGCCCGTCGAAGAGCCGATTGCAAGAACCCTCGGCACCGCACCTGTATCCTTGCGCAAGGATATGTCCTGCGGCGCCATAGGCGCCTTTGCAGGAGCGATCATGCTAACCGGCGTCTTTGCCCTACCACCAGTACGGCGGCGGCATGCCTCACCCAACACACGAACTTTCTCAAGCAATTCACGACGGAATTCATCAGCGCCGTCCCGCCCCCGCCCGCTATCAGGCTTTGGCAAAAAGTCTGCAGCTCCCAAGGTCATAGCCCGCAGGGATATATCTGCATTCCGCAATGTCAGCGTTGACGCCATGACGACACGCGTATGCGGCGACACCTTCAGTATTTCCGGAAGCGCCTCAATGCCATCCATCTCCGGCATCTCGATATCAAGGATCATCACATGTGGCTTGAGCCGTCCGGCCATTTCAATCGCTTTGCGCCCATTTGAGCATGACCCGGACACTTCCATGCCCTTGGTCTCGGCGATCCAGCTTTTGACAAGACCACGGATCACCGCACTGTCATCAACCACCATGACCTGAATATCATCAGATAGCTCTGTACCAGCTCCCGGCGTCGCGCTCGCGACGCCGCCTGCCTGCAGGGACGCTGAATGAGATGCGCGACTGCTCGCCATGATCAGACCAGCCCAGCTTCCACGAACTTTGCCTGCATGATGTCCCGGTCAAAGGGCTTCATGATGTATTCGTTAGCACCCGCATTGATGGCCTCGGTGATGTGCTCCAGATCATTTTCCGTTGTGCAGAAAACAACCACCGGCCCATCGCCACCGTCGCTCTTGCGCAGTGCAAGCAGAAATTCCAGCCCGTTCATGACGGGCATGTTCCAGTCAAGCAGAACCGCTTCGGGCATCTTCGCCTGGCACTTGTCCAAAGCTGCCGAACCGTCTTCAGCTTCTTCGACCGCAAAATCCATTTCCTCAAGGATGCGACGCGCAACTTTGCGGATCACGCGACTATCATCCACGACAAGACACGTCTTCATGGGTCTTAGGCCTTTTGCTAACCCCAGACACAGCCATCCAGCTGCCGGGACAGATAAAATTCGGACCGCACTAGTGGCTTGCTAAGCCGCCACAGGTGCCGATTGCAGATCCAGCGCCTTGTCCACATCGAGCACGACCATAAGGGCGCCTTCCAGGCGGTAGACACCGCTGGAAACCTGCTGCCAGCGCGGATCAAGATTGGCCGGTTTGCGTTCCATATCCTGCTCCTTAAGGCCTAATACTTCACCAACGCGGTCGATCATGAGGCCGAAAGCTTCGCCCCCCATTTCAATCCCGACAGCCATGCGCGACGTGTCATCGGCTGGCGTTGAGAGACCCAGCCGCATGCGCATATCGATGGCCGTCACAATGCGCCCGCGCAGATTCAGCACACCACGGACTTCCGGCGCCGAGAGCGGCACCGTTGTCAGCGATTGCACCTCAAATACGTCATGCACAACGGTGACCGGAATACCGAACATCTGGTCACCGACATAGACCGTCATGTATTCCACGAGATCTCCGGCAAGCGCTATCTCGGCAGCGTTCTCGAGAGCGATACTGTCTTGTTTTATAGTGCTCATGCTGCAGCCCCTTCAGCGTCGAGTGTTTGTCTCAGCACGTCGATCAACCCATCACGGTCGGTCTTCGCCACATAGTCTGAAAAGCCAACGGAATGGCCGCGTGCGATGTCTTCGCGCGAGGTGCGCGATGACATGGCAACGATTGGCGTCGCGCCCCAGGCGGCATCCTTCTTGACGGCCTCAGCGAAGTCGAACCCATCCATGCCCGGCATCTCAATGTCGGAAATGATAATGTCGAACTTTGCCCCTGCATCGCGCAGCGCAAATGCGTCATTGGGATCACATGCCGTCGTAACCTTGTAACCCGCCGCATTCAGCAACGGCGCCAGCATGTTTCTGAAGAACGGGCTGTCATCCACCAGCAGCAAACGCTTTTCAGACTTGGCCGTACCACGCGCATCATCGCTGCGGGTAAACCAGTCTTCGAAGGCCAGTGTCAGGAAATGTGCCACATCAATGACTTCCGTGGCTTTTTCCCGCACGATGGCACTGCCCAGCATGCCCGGTGTGTCTGACGTGATGTTCATATCGAGCTGTGTTTCAACCACGTCGACAATCTCGTCAACGATCAGCCCCATGGACCGCCCATCATCGGTGAACACCAGAATGGACTGACGGCCTTCGGTTGCCATGACCTGTTCAGGGAATACCTTTTGAAGCGGCATGAGCTTGCCACGATACTGAACCACCGGCTTGTGGTCGGAGGTCTCAATATCGCTTACGGCAAACTCCTCAAGCCGCGTCACGAGGGACAGCGGCACTGCCTTGGGCTCGCCGCCACCGGCGCGGAAAATAAGCATCGCCGTATTGTCCGACCCCATCGCAACAGCATCCTTGTCCGCTGCATCATCAACAGGTGCCAGCGTTTCACGGCTGACGCACTGAGCAATACCATTGTGATCAATGATCATGATCACGCTGCCGTCACCCAGAATGGTGTTGCCGGAGAACATCGTGATGTCGCGCAGCATTGAAGCCGACGGCTTCACAACAATTTCCTCGGTGTCGAACACCGTATCCACCACGATGCCGAACTCTGCGGTACCAACCTGAGACACGATCACGAAGCTTTCACTGCGTTCAGCGGTCGACAGCGGCATCTCGCCGTTTTCATCCGGCTTGCGGCTCTTGTTGAGCAACAGCAACTCATCAAGATAGACCAGCGGCAGCAGCTTGCTGCGCAACCGTAGAACCGGCGTATCGTTGATTTTTTCGATGCACGCGTCAGAGTCGGCCTTGGCCCGCACAAGTTCCACAACAGCAAGCTGCGGAATGGCAAAGCGTTGCGCCCCTGATTCCACAATCAGCGATGACACGATCGCCAGTGTCAGCGGAATCTTGATGGTGAATGTCGTGCCCTGTCCAGCAACCGACACGAGGTCGATATTGCCACCGATCAGTTCGATATTGGTGCGCACCACGTCCATGCCGACGCCACGGCCCGACACGTTGGTGACCTTCGCAGCCGTGGAGAACCCGGCGGCGAAAATATACTTGTGGATCTGAGCTTCAGTTTTCTCGTCCAGTTCAGCCGCTGTGGCCAGACCGTTCTCGATCACCTTCTCGCGGATACGTGCCGTGTTAAGCCCATGACCATCATCGGCAATTTCGATGATGATATGGCCACCCTCATGGAAGGCACGCAGCGTAATCGTACCGGTTTCAGACTTGCCTGCGGCAATTCGGCCCGCGGATGTTTCAAGCCCGTGATCGGCAGAGTTACGGACCATATGGGTGAGCGGATCCTTGATGAGATCCAGCACCTGCCGGTCAAGTTCAGTGTCCGCACCCACCATGTTGAGTTCGATCTTCTTGTCCAGATCGTTCGACAGGTCACGAATGATGCGCGGCAGCTTCTGCCAGGCATTGCCGATCGGCTGCATGCGGGTCTTCATCACCGCTTCCTGCAACTCAGCAGTCACATTCGACAGGCGCTGCAACGGTGTTTTGAATTCTGATTCATCCAGACGCCGCACCATTTCCAGAAGCTGGTTACGTGTCAGCACCAGCTCGGAAACCATTGTCATCAGGTTTTCCAGCGCGTCCACATTCACGCGGATCGACTGGTTGGCAACCGCGGATTCGCGCGGCGCAGCATCTTCCTGCTTGGGGGCGGGCTTAGCCTTTGGCTTGGCCTCCGTCTTGGCTTCAGGCGCAGCCTCGACCTCGGCTACGGCGTCATCCGCAGCGTCTTCCGTTGGGGCGGCATCAGATGCAGCCATTTCGGGTCCATCGGCTTCTTGAAAAGCGCGCTCAAGGTCGTCCAACGACACTTCCCCGGGCTTAAGCTCACGTTCAACCACGGCAACTTCAATCGGTGCGTCTTCGGCAGGAGCAGCTTCCGGCTCGTCCGCAGCTTCCGCCGGGCCACCTTCAGCTTCGCGCGAACACGCCTCCAGCTCTCCAATCAAGTCCGAGTCATCACCTTCCGGCTCAGTCTCATTGGCCTCGATATCACCCAGAATAAATTTGATCCGGTCGATCGTGTGCAGAATGTGCGTCACGCCGGCCTGTGTCACAGGCGCCCCGTCGCGATATTTGCCCATAAGCGTTTCGGCGGCATGCGCCAGCGCCTCAAGGCGCGGCAGCCCCAGAAAGCCGCAGGTGCCCTTGACCGTGTGTACCAGCCGAAAAATATTACCAAGAATAGCCGCGTCGGTAGGGTCCTGTTCGAACTTAACCAACTCGACGTCAACCACGTCGAGACTTTCAAATGTCTCTGTCAAAAACTCGCGTAGAAGATCGTCCATCGAATCCCACCCCGAAAATTTCCAGCGGGTTTTCGGATAGAAAATCCCGCTTCATGCTCTCGGAGTGTCAGCCAGAAACCTTAAAAACCAATGAAACCGGGTGTAGTTAAGCAAATAACTCAACCATAAGGTGAGGCAACTAGCCAATCATACCTGTGATATTCTCGGCTTCAGGACCATAGGTAATGGCAAAGGTTACCGGGCCTTCTTCAATGGGTTGAGTGATTTCCAGCGAGGCGTGGATGGATTTGCACAAAAGGCCAATCAGATAGGGTTGCACCGCCCGGCTGTCCGGCATGCCTTCAATTGCCTCGCCACGCGCCAAGTTACCATGTTCGGGTACCCGCGCCCGCACACCCGAGGCAATCAGAAACATCCCGTCATTGCCGTTTTCGACAATAACCTTGATTTCGCCACCACGCGGTACCGCACCGGTTGCATATTGC
This sequence comes from uncultured Parvibaculaceae bacterium, assembly GCA_964511745.1. Classification (GTDB taxonomy): domain Bacteria; phylum Pseudomonadota; class Alphaproteobacteria; order CGMCC-115125; family CGMCC-115125; genus Pyruvatibacter. Next base: position 117,593 of record CAZEHX010000002.1, on the reverse strand, counting down.
AGCACATTCATCAGCAGCTTCATCCGCGACTTATGCAAGGCGGCCGGTTTAGTTTCCCAGGCAAGTTGCGTGCGGCCACCCGAAAAAAGCCCTTCGGCGGCTCGCTTGGCGTCTGCAATCTCGATTTCGGCCCCCGCCGACCCGGACGCCCCGAAAGCCAATCGGGCAAATTGTAGTTTGGCAGATGCCTGCAGCGCACTCTTGGCAATCAGGATCAGCGCATGCTCGCGCATCTCCTCGTCTTCTTCTTCCTCAAGCACCTCAAGGCCATTGACGATGGCACCGACCGGGCTGATCACATCGTGGCAGACTCGCGAACATAGCAGCGCCGCAAACTCAAGCTGGTCCGGCGTGGCATCTGTCTCTTTGGCTGCGTCACCCGTCATTGCTGCATCCTCTTCCGCATGACCATCGGTACTGAAGGGTGGCGTGCCACAGCACGAATCACCCAAGCCAATTTTTGATACACTTCACGGGCCTATCGTGCAAAGAAGTGACCTTCCCCGCCCTGTTTCACCTTCATTTTGAACGAGCCAGACCTTTGCCCGTACGCGCCCTTCTCAACGACCTGACAGATATCGCCATCGACGCTGGCGCCCGCATCATGACGCTGTACGAGCGCCCCATCACGGTAATGGAAAAAGATGACAAGTCGCCGGTAACCGAGGCCGACCAGGCCGCTGAGGACATTATCCTCGCCCGCCTTGCCACCTCACAGCCCGATATTCCCGTTGTATCCGAAGAAGCCGCATCCGCTGGCCACATTCCCGAGATTGCCGACAGGTTCTTTCTGGTGGACCCGCTCGACGGCACCAGAGAATACATCAAGCGCAACGGCGAGTTCACCGTGAACATTGCTTTGATTGAAAACGGTGTCGCCACTGCCGGCGTTGTCTATGCGCCTGCCAAATCGTTGCTCTATGCCGGTGCGCTGTCGCTCGGCGCGCATGAAATCAAGGTGGACGCCCACGCCAAGGGAAAGGCACAAACCCCGCGCACCATCACCACCCGCAGCGCCCCGGCCCACGGCCTTACAGCCATTTCAAGCCGCAGCCACAAAGACCAGAAAACAGAAGAGTTTCTGACGCACTACAATGTGCACGACATTGTCACCGCCGGCTCGTCTCTCAAGTTCTGTGTCGTCGCGCGCGGTGACGCAGACATCTATCCACGTCATGGGCGCACCATGGAATGGGATACTGCCGCAGGCCATGCGGTTCTGTCAGCAGCCGGGGGCACGGTCACGCGGCTTGATGGATCACCGCTGACCTATGGCAAAAGCGCCGACGGCCTCGCCAATCCGTTTTTCGTCGCCAAGGGCGATCCCGCAGCCTACTAGGCAGGCGACCCTGTGGGGCCTGCAATACTGGCCGGTTTCAAGTGATTGAGCGGGAGTGGCCGGCAGCGGCCCCCAATAAGCCCCCCGACAGTTGGGAGCCGCGCCGGCCTGACCGCGCGGGCTCGGCTAAAAAGCCTCGGGCACCCGTCGGCGGACAGTAATGCAGAACCCGGCCCATACCCCCAGACCACCCAGAGTAGTGGATTAGCAGGGGATAAGACCTGTCATGCCTGCGGCCGCCATCATGTCCCGATGCGCCCGCACGATCAGACCAGTGCAACCCCCATGCCTGCAAGCATGGGGGTAAGTTTTTCGCAGAATTTGGAGAGTTTTAAGTCGGGCAGCGAGACTGCCGCGCGCTCCGCGTATTATCCGGACACGCCCTATTCAGGGGTTGATCCGTGCGCCTGTCCCAATTCGGGGCATTGACCCGGCGGGTAGCACCTGGAAAGCGTCAGCGCTTTTACTTGCGTTTCCAGCCCGAGCCGTCATGGACGTACTGCCCCGCAGGGGCACCTTCAACCAGCTTGCGACCGGCCAGCTCTTCCACGACCCGCAAGGTCGTCCCCTGCTGAGCAGCAATCTGCGTGTAGCTGGCCTTGCGCGCCAGATTAACGCCTGCCCCCAACTGCTCAACCTCGGCTGAAGGGGCGGACGGGTAGCCCACATAGCCGGTGGACTTCTCACCGATCACGCCTTGTGCTTTTGCTGCATCCAACGTCATGGCAGCGGCAGGTGATAGCCAGGCCATCATCAGTGCAGCCAGCACAAGCAATGCAGTCGCAGCAGCGATATGGGTCGGGCGGTTGAATGATGCGGCACGGGTCATGGCGCGATCCTTATGGCGTCGGTTCGACCTAGAAAAGGTCCGGGTTCTTGGCAAACAGATCATCAAGCTCGCGATCCACCTTGATGCGCACTTCCTGCTCAATCTTGACATTGAGGTTGATTTCGATGGGCTTGTCCGGCGCCTGGACCTTGATGGTCGGCGAGCATGCCGCAACACCCAGCAGCGCGCCAATCAGAAGGAACGGCGCCACGATCTGCTTTGTTTCGGCGGTCAGGGCAAACATCATCACATCAACCACTCTTGTTTGTGTGCAGACCATTCAACGGCCCAGCGGCTGAACCGCACATGAATGCAGCATCATGGCTCCGGATCAACACGCTGAACATCAATACCGCCAAGATTCTCCTTGCCGGAGACAATATCAAGCGCCCGGAAGCCTACCGTACCACGCCGCATCAGGTCCATAAATGCACCCTGCGTCGTAATGTTCATATGGACCGGATAGCCCTCCAGCAAGTCCGGATTGGCCCCCTGCAGCACCACCTTCAATGTCAGATCCCCATCCACCGGCCCGTCGATCTCAACACTCAGCACCTGAAAGTGAAAGTTCTCCAGCGCCTGAAAAGCAATATTGGCACCTTCAGCGGTCTGCGCCGCGGCCTGCGTTCCTGCCGTCGAATATCGAAGGACACCGCCCGGCTTGGCCGCCAGAACCGCGTGGGTCACAAAAACCGACCCATCGCGAATTTCAATCGGCACCGCACCTTCAAGTTCGCCCTCACCTGTCAGACCTTCAAGATTAATCATCGTCAGCAATTGCTGCAGATCGACCTGAACGGCTGAAAGTTCCGCCTGCTGAACTTTAGCCGTCGTATTGAGCGCGCCCGACGTCAACACAAGCTGCCCACCGGCGAACGGCCATTGCGCATTTTCAATGATGACATCGCCATTGTCGCGCACATCGACCAGCCCCACACCACCCGAAAGCGGCACGCCCGCATCAAGAACGGCAATGGATATCTTCTGTGCGCCATCAGTGCGCACCGGCACCAGGCTTGAAAATTCAATCGTCCCCGCTATGCCGTCAAACCGGGCCGCCGACGCCTGAAGTCCAACATTGGCGATCACCATCCTCGCACCGGACGACACAACCCCGTTGCGCGTCCATACGATTTGACCCGTCGCAGCAACATCACCGCTGACAGCCGCCACCACACCAAGAAGCACCGGGGCCAGCCGCTGCGGCTGCAGCCCGCCTTTGGAAAAGGTCAGTGTTCCGGTTTGAAACTTCAACTTGCCGCGCCCGGTGGACAAAACATGCTGCATTTCACCCTCAACCAGCCTTGTGCCTGTTGGCGTCGCAACCCGCACCGGTCCGCTCAGTTTACCCGTTGTGTCGAGCGACAGGTCCGCGGATGCCTGTATCGGCGCAAATCGCGCCGCAGCATCAAGATCACGCACCGCTACCTTGTCGATCAGCAGCCGTGCCGCCTGGTCGCCACGCGCATCCGCCGCTGCAAGCGTCATCCGCCCTTTGATATCCCGCATGCCAATCCGCTGCCCCGGCAGGACCATGTCTCCGCCCTGCAGATCAACCGCGACGATCACCGGCGCTCCACCAGCCAGGGTCGCGAGGGCAACCATCTCCGGCGCCATGCCGCGCATTGTGTTGCCCACTGAAAATGAAACCGGTGGCATCTGAGCAGTTGCCCGGAATTCGGGCGCGTCGCCCGACATATCTACCGCCAGCAAAGGCACATCTTCCTGCGGGCAGAGCTTCATTCCTTCAAAGGAAAATCCAGCACCTTTCTCAAAGGTCACAGTTAACGGCGCACACTCCTCAAGCCGCACATCTCCGCGCGCAGCCGCCATATCATAGACAGCAGCCATCGACATAGAGCCGTATACAGATGAAATACCGGCGCCTGCGTCTGGCCTGTAGGCAACATCACCACTCACCCACGCATCAAGCATATCGTTGGCGTCCACCTCCAGCGAAACCGCACCTCCGGAAAAGGCCAAAGCACCCTGTAAAGCCGCAAGTTGAGTCTCAAGCATCAGGTCTTCAATTACCAACGCCATGGCACCATCGGCAGTTTCCGCGCGCACACGGCCTGAGCCGGTAGCAATGCTGCCGCTGACAGCCACGTCCAATGCAGCGATGATGCCGGCACTTGCGCCGTTGTCCGCCACCAGAACCACATCACCATCCAGCAGTGCCGTGACGAGCCCTTCAGGCGTTTCAAGATCAAGCTGCGCGCCCTGCAATGCGACGCGGGCAAGCGGCGGCGCACCATCCGCGCCCTCGCCGCCTGAGCTCGTGCGCGCCAGCAATGGGTCCAGCACGCCCAGATCAAGTGCTCCGTCACGCAGCCGGGCGCGCATATGAACCCCGTCCAGCGTTAGGCTGTCAGTCCGACCGCCCAGCAGGTCAAACAGGTCATAGGTAATTCGCGCCTGATTGATGACCAGAAAAGGATCTTGCCCCTCAGGATCACCCAGCGCGATACCGGAGATGGACGCACTGCGCCAGCCGATGCGTTCAATGGTAAAATCCACCGTGCCTATATTGAGCCCCGCCACCGCAGCCCGCACCACAGGCCGCGCAATCACCGGCAGATAATAGACCGCCAGCGCACCCGCAATGCCGAGCACCAGCACAATCACGCCCAGCCACATGGCCACGCGGCGGCCCACGCTGCCACGGGTCCGTTTCGGTATTTTCTGGTCCTGCGGCGAATTCATGGTCTGTATCTCAAGTGCCTTAATGATGCCCGACAATATGGCTAGTGACGCAGTATGGCATTTACCTCGTCCACAAGTGTGGCATGTACAAGAGCCCGTACGCGCGATATCGAAGATGACAGGTTGCCGCGCACAAGGCCTGACCGTGCTGGCCACGCGCTGCTGCAATAATCAAGACGAGCCGGATCAAAAGGGCAGCAGGCCCTCGCTACCGGCTGAAACTGAGGAAGAAACACCAGATGATCCGGCTTTCAATTTCAAGTTTTGCGGGCCCTGTTGCGGGCATCATGCACCTCACCACCCGCATGGCGCCTGTCGTGGCAGCCATTTGCGTGATGGCGGCAACCCTGCTTCCCCAGCCGGCCAGCGCCCAGTGGGTATCCACCGGGGAATTGGTCGATGGTTTTTGCTCCAAGGATGCGCCCGAAGAAGCCGCTTTTTGCGCGGGCTATGTCGCTGGTGCCTTGCACGTATTGATGGCGCCCCCGGAAATGATGCCCACCGGCCGCTTCTGCATTGATGTTGAAAAACAACCCAAATTGAGCGCCATCGCAGACCGGATGGTCAAGCTGCGTAACGAGCGCGAGGACATCGCGGAGACGCCCGCCTTCAGCGTCATCGCCGCCATCATCGAGCGCGGCTTCCCGTGCCCTGAAGACATGCAGGCAATCCCCACAACGCCGCCGGTCCCCGTTGCACAGCCAGATGCCGAAGTCCCCTCAGACCTCTTCGGTCTGCCATCAGCGGAGTAAAATCTTCATGGCTAGCCCCCTGTCTCACGCCTCAAAAAGCCTGCGATCACTCGCCCTTGCCCTGCTGGCATGGGGTCTAGTCGCTGCAGGCACGCCTGCGGCCCATGCCGAAGACGACACATATACGCGTCAGGAGGTGATGGCCGCAGCCAAGGGGTTCTTCGGAGATCTCTCTGAAGATATGGCCAAGGCCGTGGACAAGGTGTTTGCCGATCAAGGCCGCCCCAACGCCTATATCGTAGGCGAGGAAGGGGCCGGTGCCGTCGGTGTCGGCCTGCGCTACGGCAAGGGCACCGTGCACATGAAACCGGGCCGGGTGCAGAAGGTCTATTGGCAGGGTCCATCCATCGGCTGGGACATTGGTGGCAACGCCTCCAAGGTATTCACCCTGGTCTATAACCTGCCGAATATTGACGGGATCTATCGCCGGTTCCCCGGTGTCGAAGGCTCGCTCTATGTCATCGGCGGTGTCGGCGTGAATTATCAGCAGGCTGGCGACATAATCCTCGCCCCCATGCGCGCCGGGGCCGGCCTGCGTGCCGGGGCCAATGTCGGCTATCTCAGCTATACCCGCGAGCGCCGGATTCTGCCGTTCTAGCCCCAGCGGCTGTCAGACCAACTCAAAAGGGCACCAATCCCTCAGGATTGGTGCCCTTTTTGTTTGACCTGTTGGATGCGCGGCCAGAACGAAATCGCGACGAAGCAGATCACTAATCCGCGCCGGTTTCCTCGATCACCTCTTCTTCGATGATCTCTTCTTCGACAACATCTTGCTCGTAGGTTTCTTCGTAAGTCTCTTCGATGAGGATCTCTTCCTCGATGTAGATATCCTCAGCTGCCGCAGGCGGTACAATGGATGCGAAGCCTATCGCCAGCCCGATAGCGGCGACCGCCGGGAGGCCGATGGAAAAGTGTTTTGTCATGCAAAATCCCCCTTGATGAAACCGTCCGGATTTGACGGCACCATTGGTGCTGCCTCAGACAGCGACTCAGCCCACGTCCCAGTCATCGTCGCCGCCCGTTGCCCCACCGCCATCGGACCGCCGGGAAAATTCGCGCAGAACCTCCGCAGCGCCGCGCACGCCGAAATAGGCAACCGATCCAACGACCAGCGCCACAAACGGCCAGTCGGCGAACCACCCGAACACCTGCATGGCGGCATAGGCCAGCACCGCCACGGCGGCCCACACACCAAGCGCCGCCTTGTGCCCGCCATCCTCATACCAGGCCAGATCGTCAATCGCATGACCAGCGACCGGCACCGCATCAGGCGGCAGCACAGGGTCTGCCTGTGTCCGGCCGTCGGCACCACTGGCCCCACGCGTGCTGTCCATGTCACTCATATATGCAGCTTAACGGTGTTTTGCCTGCGTAGTGGCAAGTTTCCTCCGCATTTGGCAAACTTTCACCAGACATCGTCTTGGGGGACGAAGAATCGTATGGGGATTGAAGTCATATGCTGGAAGCCTTGATGCTTGTGCTCCTTGGCGCATTGATCGCGGGATTGGCCGCCCTGGCGCTGGCACCGCTGCTTTGGGCACGCGCCGCGCGCGTCACCACCCAGCGCGTCCAGCAGGACGTCCACTCCGCGGCCTTCTCCGAAGCCAGCGAACACGTGTCCCAGCGCTATGAAGGCGAAATCGCCCAGCGCGAAGGCGTTCTGCGCTCGGAGATTGAACAGCTCGAAGCCTCACGCGAGAAAATCTCCACCGAAGCCTCCGGCCGCGTCAGCGCGCTGGAGGAATCCCGCACCCAGCTCGAGCAGGAAATCGCCAATCGGGATGCCGTGCTGGCTGAACGCGAGCAGGAACTGCGAACACTGTCAGAAAACGTCCGCAGCCTCGGCGCCCGCGCTGACGCCCTGGGCCGTGAAGCCGCAGACCTGGGGACGCGCGCCGGTGCCCTCAGCGGCGAAATCTCCGATCTGGGCAGATCCCACCACAAGATCGCCGATACGCTCCAGACCAGCGACCCGGCCCCCGAACCAGAGCCCCCCGCAACGCCAGAGCCCACAACCAAAAGTGAGGCTGAGCCCGAAACCTATTCGCTGAGCACAGAAGAAGTAGCCGGGAAACCCGACACAGACGCTGACACCGACGACGCCGACACCGACGACGCCGACAAAGCACCCATCGTCAGCGCCTCCCTGTCAGACCGCATCCGCGCCCTGCGCAACGGCGTCTCAGCCTGACCTCGCTCACACTATCTGAATGAAACCGCCCAAGCGCCCAAGCGCCCAACCGGGCGTCGGCCTAACGAGGCCGCCCCTACGGCGCGCAATGCGCGCATCAGGCGTGAGGGAAAAAATGGTGACCCCTAGGGGAATCGAACCCCTGTTTCTGCCGTGAGAGGGCAGCGTCCTAGACCGCTAGACGAAGGGGCCAGCGGTGCGATCACTTTGATGGGGCCGCAGCCCAGTAATCGGGAGCGCGCGGTATACACGCGCCTGCCACCCCAACGCAAGAACTACGCATCGGCACCCGGGTACAAACTGCCAGGCGGGCAATTGACAATCTGTCAGAAATCGGAAAATATCGCTCCAGCAAAGGCGATCCTCCCTATAAATTGCCTTCGCGCACTTGAACGCCGCTGGCGGGGTCTAGCCCTGCCGGCGGCGTTTTTTATGGGATTTCAGCTGATATTGGCGGTTTTCAGGCGGCCTAGGGCACGTCCGGCGTCAACAAGATGGAACTCACCACCCGCCCATCGCGGGTATTCACCACCATGATGCGTTCAGGCAAACCAGCAGCACCGCGCAGATGGATCACCAGCCGCCGTTCATCGCCCGTCACCGCATGGACGGCATAGCCCGCAGGCACCGGCACTTCGAAGTCACCTAACGCGGTCATAGCAACGGCGGCAGGTGCCACAACCTGTGGCGCGTCGCCTGAAGATGATATGCGTGAGGCGATTGTCGCAACCACGATGGCAAAGCCGATAATGAGAAGAATGCCAAGTATGATAACGGTAACCAGCAACACCCGCTGCGTGCGTGCTGTCGCTGCATCAACCTCTTCCGCCTCGGCACCGCTCTGCGCGCCGTCCGGAACCTTATCCTGCTGATCACCCATGACCGATCTCCACCCCACCACTGATCCTGACACCCCATATCGCGTTGAGACGCTCGACGCCAGCGATGTGACCAGTGAGGGCACAAGCGCCCTGCCCGGCAGCATCGTCGCCCGTGTCACCATTGGCGAGATCGAGCCGGGCACCCGCGTCGACAGATTGCTTGCCGAGGCGATCCCCACACTGTCGCGCGCGCGCATCCAGGCCCTCATCACTGAAGGCGAGGTTATGGTGCAGGATATACCGGGTACGGATGATATTGCTGCGCCCCGCCCGGTGACCAATGCATCCGGGAGGGTCAAACCACACACCATCTATGAGGTGACCCAGCCGCCGGCAAAGCCCGCCAGCCCGCAGCCACAGGATATCCCCCTCGACATTCTTTATGAGGATGACGAGCTGATCGTCATCAACAAGCCAGCCGGCCTCGTCGTGCATCCTGCCGCCGGTAATGAGGATGGCACCCTGGTCAATGCCCTGCTGCATCATTGCGCGGGCTCGCTTTCGGGCATCGGCGGCGTCGCCCGCCCCGGCATCGTCCATCGGCTCGACAAGGAAACATCCGGCGTCATGGTCGCCGCCAAGACCGATGCCGCCCATCACGCCCTGGCCGAGCAGTTTGCGTCCCATGGTGCCGATGGCGAATTGGAGCGCGCCTATATCGCGCTCGTCTGGGGCCATCCGCGCCGACGCAAGTTCACCATTGATCTGCCGCTTGGCCGTCACCCAGCCGACCGCAAGAAAATGGCCATCGTGCCCCAGGGCCAGGGCCGCCGCGCCGTCACCCATCTGGAAGTGAAAAAGCGCTTCGAACCCGGCGGCAAACCCGTTGCAGCCTTCGTCGAATGCCGCCTTGAGACCGGCCGCACCCACCAGATCCGCGTCCATCTCACCAAAGAAGGCATCCCGGTGATCGGTGACCCGGTCTATGGCCGCAGCCATCTGACCATGGCCAATGGTCTGCCGGAGCCTGCCCGCTCGGTGGCCAAAGCCTTCAACAGGCAGGCTCTGCACGCCTATCTTTTGGGCTTCAGACACCCAAAAACGGGGGAAATCATGAGTTTTGAGGCCCCATTGCCCACCGATATGGCGAATTTGCTGGCTTCTTTGGAAGCCCTATAAAATAGCTGTGAACGCCCCCTTCAAAATTCACTGTTTCATGCCTAAATATGAACAGTCGGGGACGAATGCCGGTAGCATCCTTTGTTGTGAGGAAAAGCGCCGCACCTGACGGGCCCGGCACCACAGTCGGGCGGAAGGGGAGATTTCATGGCTACCAAATCAATTCCAAGCCTTACCCCGGATGGCAGCCTCACGCGCTATCTGCAGGAGATCCGCAAGTTTCCCATGCTTGAGCCGGAGCAGGAATACATGCTCGCCAAGCGCTATGCGGAACATGAAGATTCCGATGCCGCGCACCAGATGGTCACAAGCCACCTGCGCCTCGTCGCAAAAATCGCCATGGGCTATCGCGGCTACGGCCTGCCGATTGCGGAGGTGATTTCCGAAGGCAATGTCGGTCTGATGCAGGCGGTCAAGCGCTTCGATCCGGAGCGGGGTTTCCGCTTGGCGACTTACGCCATGTGGTGGATCCGCGCTGCCATTCAGGAATACATCCTGCGCTCATGGAGCCTCGTCAAAATCGGCACCACCGCAGCTCAGAAGAAACTTTTCTTCGGCCTGCGCAAAACCAAGGCCAAAATCGACGCGTTGGAAGATGGCGATCTGCGCCCGGAACACGTCACCACCATTGCCACCCGCCTGGGCGTGCCCGAGCAGGATGTCATCAACATGAACCGCCGAATGTCCAATGGCGGCGACCAGTCCCTCAACGCCCCCCTGCGTGCAGACGCTGATGGTGGCGAATGGCAGGACTGGCTGGTGGATGACAGTGAAAGCGCCGAAGAAACCATCGGCGAAAGCGAGGAGCTTGAGCGCCGCCGCGAAATGCTGTCCGCCGCGATGCAAACCCTCAACGAGCGTGAGATGCACATCCTCACCGAGCGCCGCTTGAAGGATGAGCCCTCAACCCTCGAAGAACTGAGCCAAGTGTACGGCATCAGCCGCGAACGCGTCCGCCAGATTGAAGTCCGCGCTTTCGAAAAGCTGCAAAAAGCAATGAAAGCCGCCCACAAGGACGAGATCCGCTCGACCCGTGAGAAGGCCGAAGAATACGCCAGCTAAGACCGCACCGTTATCTTACGGGGTAAGCTGACAGGATATGCTGACGGGCCGGGCTTAAAAGCCCGCGCTCGCAGTTTCGGTCGGCTGGCATTTCCGGCAGCGCAATTCGATGGTTGACCCATCCCCGCCAAGAAACTGCATCCCGACCCAGCGGCCACTGGCGTCGTACCAGACCTCATTCTCAATGGCGCCTTCATATTTGTAGCGCGTGGCGTCAATCACGCCATGTGCCGTCTCGACCTTCTCGACGCCCAACGGCACCAGTTGAACGTCGCTGACCCGGCCCGTGATGGTATTGAGGATTTTATCCACCCCGATCACGCCGGCATTCCAGTGATTGGTCGGATAGATACCAATCTCAGTTGACGACGCACCCTCAGGTCCGCGTACCTTCAGGGATCCCGCCTCTGCCTGCGCCTGCACAACCGCAATGTCACCATTCTGGTTCGTGCGCGCATCCAGGGCGACCAACCGGCCGTCCTGCCACAAGGCATCGGACTGATAGTCAAATTCAAAAAGCGTGAGAAAAAGCGCACCGACTTCGATCTGGACGCTGGTTTGAACCCGCAAGGCATCCCCCTGCACGTCAAACTGAACCAGATGCTGGCCCACCGCCGACCCGTTTCGGTAAATCCCGAATTCGATCCGGTCGCCATAAAGCGACTGAACCGCGGGAACGTCTGGCACCTGCCCGCCATCGGGCATCATGCCGCCATCCACATTGGCCTGCGCTACGCCCGCAAAAACCACCGGAATTGCCGCAAAAGCCAAGAAAATCTGCCGCAAGGCGGCAGCAGGGGAGCCCAAAGATGTCCAGTTTCGATGCGTCATGGGAGAGAATACGCTCCCCATGCGCGTCTGGATCACCCATGACCGCCCGGTCCCATAGCCGCCCGGCGGCAGGGATCACCACAAAAGCTTACTCGGCAGCCACCCCGGTACCGATCGGGCAGGTCACGCCCGTGCCGCCCAGGCCGCAATAGCCGGTCGGGTTCTTCGCCAGATACTGCTGGTGATAATCCTCGGCAAAATAGAAATCGGGCGCAGACCTGATCTCGGTCGTCACCGGGTCAAAGCCCCGCGCGCCCAGTTCCTTTTCATACGCGGCCTTGGAGGCCTTGGCGGCGGCAAGCTGCTCATCCGTATACGTATAAATGGCCGAGCGGTATTGCGTGCCCACGTCATTGCCCTGGCGCATTCCCTGCGTCGGATTGTGCGCTTCCCAGAAGGTCTTGAGCAGCGCATCGAACGAAACCTTGGCCGGGTCAAACACCACCAGCACAACTTCCGTATGCCCCGTGCGCCCCGAGCACACTTCTTCGTAGGTGGCGTTGGGCGTATAGCCGCCCGCATAGCCAACAGCCGTCACATGGACGCCGTCCAGCTCCCAGAACTTGCGCTCTGCCCCCCAGAAGCAGCCAAGCCCGAACTGCACCTGTTGCATCCCGGCGGGATACGGCCCCTTGAGCGCTGCCCCGTTGACGAAGTGCGTCGATGCCGTCGGAATATCAAAATCACGCCCCGGCAGCGCATCGCCTTGCGCCACCATTTCAGCCTTTTTGCGCAGGAACATCATGGGAATGCCTCCGTTTCAGCAATTTGCACTGCTCCTAATGTAGTCATCCTCCTGCCGGACGACCAGTCCGCCCAAAATAGAAGCCCCAGACAGAAGAAAGGGCCGCCCTGGCGTACTGCCAGACCCGACCCTTTCCCGTGACTTCAGCGGGGTCAAAACCCCGTGGCTAAAAGCACTAGTCGCTAGCTGACCACCTCAGAGGATGCCCCAAATAGACCCGCTACCGACAAGGACCCAAAGCCCCGCTGCGTGACACTCGACATTGAATCACCTCCTTTTCAATACGTTAAAACCACGTACGAGGCTGAGGTGATTTGCCGAATTTGACAAGCAGGAATTTGACGACTCTTTTGCGACTCCCAATTTCCGCAGCTCCGGACTTGATCCGGAGCCTACTCACGGTTCAATGGGATATGGCATTCTTCATATACATCATGACCAACCGCAAAAACGGCACTTTGTATGTCGGCCATACAGATGACCTTGCCCGCCGCATCCATCAGCATAAAACCGGTGCGACGCCGGGCTTCACGAAAGACCACAGCCTGCACCGCCTCGTCCACTGCGAAACGCTGGACACCCGCGAAGAGGCCCGCCAACGCGAACGCCAATTGAACGGCTGGAACAGGGCTTGGAAAATCCAGCTCATCGAGCAGCACAACCCCGAGTGGCGCGACATCTATGAGGACATGCTCTAATGCCTTGCCCGCAGCCAATGCGAGTGGACCCTCCGGTCAAGCCGGAGGGACACGGAAAATGGAGCCGTAGTTCCGGACCTGATCCGGAGCCTACTTTGTGTCAGTGAAACTGCACAGCCATCAAGGTTTGGCGATCCCGAGCGCTAGAAAAAGCACGACAACTGCGGCCATTGCTATGAGGGAAATCACGGTGACGAGAATAGTTTGTTCCCGATCTTCCTCGTGCACGTAAATCTGGCCACCGCACTTCGGACAAGGTTTTCGCGACATATTCTTCAAGTCACGCCGCGTCGTCCATCCGCATGATGCACATTGACCTTTGAATGCCCCGTTGCTCATTTTGGCAAAACCTCGCGCACCTGACCTGTCCCGCAGCTTCGGACTTGATCCGGAGCCTACTCGCGGTATCCACAAGCAGTACCCCTGCATTGCACCCTTAACCCTTCAACGCCTCATTCGCCTCTTTCACCTGTTCCAGCTTCTCCGCATCCTGATAGATCTCGCCACCGGTATTGCGGAACGTCTCGGCCATCACTTCCATGCCCTCGGCGGCTTCTTTCTCCGCCGCAAAATCCCGTACTTCCTGACTGATTTTCATCGAGCAGAATTTTGGCCCGCACATGGAGCAGAAATGCGCCACCTTGTGCGCCTCTTTGGGAAGCGTCTGGTCGTGGAATTCGCGCGCCCGTTCCGGGTCCAGCGACAGGTTGAACTGGTCGAGCCACCGAAACTCAAAGCGCGCCCGTGACAGCGCATCATCGCGCAGCTGCGCACCGGGATGCCCCTTCGCAAGGTCAGCCGCATGCGCTGCAATCTTATAGGTGATCACGCCTTCCTTCACGTCGTCACGGTCCGGCAGGCCCAGGTGTTCCTTCGGCGTCACATAGCAAAGCATCGCGCAGCCGAACCAGCCGATCATTGCAGCCCCAATGCCCGACGTGATGTGGTCATAGCCCGGCGCAATGTCGGTCGTGAGCGGCCCAAGCGTATAAAACGGCGCTTCACCGCAGGACTTGAGCTGCTTGTCCATATTGACCTTGATCTTGTGCATGGGCACATGCCCCGGCCCTTCGATCATCACCTGGCAGCCCTTGTCCCAGGCGATCTTTGTGAGCTCGCCCAGCGTTTCAAGTTCCGCAAACTGGGCTTCGTCATTGGCGTCCGCAATGGAGCCCGGCCGCAACCCGTCGCCGAGCGAGAACGACACGTCGTATTTCGCCATGATGTCGCAGATCTCGTCGAAATGCGTATAGAGGAAGCTCTCCTTGTGGTGATGCAGGCACCACTTGGCCATGATAGAGCCGCCGCGCGACACAATCCCCGTCACCCGCTTGGCGGTGAGGTGAATGAACGCCAGCCGCACGCCCGCATGGATGGTGAAATAATCCACCCCCTGCTCGGCCTGCTCGATCAGCGTGTCGCGATAGATTTCCCACGTCAGATCCTCGGCAACGCCGTTGACCTTCTCCAGCGCCTGATAGATCGGCACAGTGCCAATCGGCACCGGCGCGTTGCGGATGATCCAGTCACGCGTGTTGTGAATGTTGCGGCCGGTTGAGAGGTCCATGACCGTGTCCGCGCCCCAGCGGATCGACCACACCATCTTGTCGACTTCCTCAGCGACAGATGACGTCACCGCCGAGTTGCCGATATTGGCGTTGATCTTCACCAGAAAGTTGCGGCCGATGATCATCGGCTCAAGTTCCGGGTGATTGATGTTGGCGGGAATGATCGCGCGCCCGCGCGCAATTTCAGAGCGCACAAACTCAGCCGTTATGAACTCAGGAATATCCGCCCCAAAGCTCTCGCCCAACTCAACGTCCTGCGCGGCATTTTCCAGCGCCTGCTTGCGCCCGATATTCTCGCGCAGCGCCACATACTCCATTTCCTTGGTGATGATGCCCGCCTTGGCGCATTCATACTGCGTCAACGGCCGCGACCCGTCGCCCTTCAAGGGCTTGTTGGCAACCGGGAAAGGACGCGCCAGCGCCGCCTCGGACACATTGCCATTATCCTCGGGCTTCAATTCGCGCCCGTCATATTCAGCAACGCCGCCCAGATCGAGCGACCACTGGGTGCGTGCGCGCGGCAACCCCGCCTCAATGTCGATTGTCACGCTGGGGTCCGAATAAACCCCCGACGTGTCATAGACCCGCACCGGCGGCTCCATCGCGGACGGCTCAAGCTCAATCTCGCGCAGCGGCACGCGCACATCCGGCATCCCATCCGGCGACACATAAACCTTGGTGGACGCAGGCAGCGGCCCCGCCGTCACATCGTCCGTCGTGGGTGCATTGGGTGTCGAGTGGATGTTCATCGGTCAAATCCTCCAGATGGCGCGGCTTGGGGAAAGCGCGCAGGCATGCATTGCTGCCCGGCATCAACCGACAAGAGGAGGGATTTATCGTGTGCAGGCGTCACCAATTGGCCTCAGGCCGCACCACGTCCCAGTCCCTTCGCCGGCATGACCCGGATCAGGTTCAAAGGGTTCAGCACTACGCAGCCATCTCAGCCCCGGCCAACCGCCGGGACACCCCTTGGAACGGGGCAAGTGTGACTCCGTTTGCCCTCTGGTTAAAGCCCTCACTCACCTGTTATTTGACGCCCCGGCCCCTGCACCACATTCTCGCCCTCCAATCGCCAATCCGCAGGAAGCGTGCGTCATATGGAATCCGTTTATTGGGTCCTCAACTGGGCCTGCCACCGCAAATGCACCCATTGTTATGAGACCCGCTTCCGCCCCTATGTGCGTGATGCGCTGGAAGAGGTCGTGCGCGAGAGCGAGCAGGCCTTTCCCAAGATCATCGAAAACCTGCCCGAGCGGATGACCTATCTGGATCTGGCCTCACCGGATGACGCCAGCCCGCATGGCTACAAGGAGCGGCGCGGCCGCATCATCATGGCCGGCGGCGAAGTGCTGGTGGACCCGGTGCGCGAGCGGGTGCTGTATCCCGTGCTCGAAGCCCTCAACGCCAAATACCGCAATGCAGGCGGCGTCGACATTTCCATCCAGACGACGGGCGACCTCGTCACCGAAAAAATCCTAGAGGAACTGCGCGAGCGCGGCATCCGCATGATCGCGATTTCCGGCATGGATGATTTCCACGTCGGCATGGAGGGCGACAAGCGCAAGCCGCTGATTGAAAAGCTACACACAATGTTTGCCAGAACGGGGTATGCGGAACACGCACCCCGTAGCGGTTTCGGCGAGTGGCAGAAGAATGACGGCCCCACCTATCTCTTTTTCGGCGCAACGCAAGACGCATGGATCGGCAAGATATGGCCGCGCGGCCGCGCCTGGGAAAACGGCCTCAGCCGCGCCACCATCAAGGACAATTTCTGCAACGCCTGGTCCGGCGGTCTCAATTTTCTGAACCACAAATTCTCAGGTTCGGAAGTGTCGATAGACCCGCAGGGCGACGTCTTCCCCTGCTGCCTCAAGACCAAAGCCCCCATCGGCAATGTCACCGAAGAAAAACTGACCGACATCCTCGACAGCCTCGTCGGCCACCCCGCATTCGAAGCCATCAACATGGGCCACCCTGAGCGCATGGGGCTGGCCCACGGCTGGGATGTCGAAACCTTCCACGAGAAATCGAAGACCAAGGACCCGAAGGGCAATCCCTACCGCAACCTGTGCATCGGCTGCGACAGGTTTCATGAAGAGGTGTTGGCACCGGTAATTGAGGAGATCAGGCAGGAGCGCCTTGTGGCGAAGGGTATCGTTGCCGGGCCGCTGGTGGCAGCCGAGTAGGAGCAGGTCTTCCCAAGCCAAACCTATTGATCTAGCCTTCTTCGGCAAAATCAATCTTAGGGAGGCGAAGTCAATGGGTAGGTACCTTATTCTTGTCGTCACGCTTCTAATCGTCAGCTGCGCCCGCACAGATGTGCACAGCTTTAAAGATCCAAAATTTGCTACTCACCAATTTCAATCGATTGTCGTATATGCGCCGAGTATGGGCTTGCAGGAACGAGAAGTCGTGGAATCAACAGCCGTTGCCGCCTTAACCTCGAAAGGTATTCCGGCAATTCGGTCGATGGAAATTGTTCCTCCGACGCGCAATTTATCAGTCAACGAAGCCGCCGTAGAAATCATGGCTACGGGATACGAAGCGGTTCTTTTCTTTTTTGAAACCGGCAAGGGTACAACTGAAACATACGTCCCACCTACCTATTACCCAGGATCATCCACCTCGACGGTTAATGTTGTTGGCAATACCGCCTATGTGAACACACAAACCAATCCCGGATATACTACCGGCGGCTACTCAATCAGCAAACCGGTGTCCGCTTACTCAGCCGCTCTGCTGCACACCCGAACAGGCGAAGTCGCTTGGCAGGCAGATTTGTCGGCGCGCGGTTCAGCATTCGATGATTATGAAAACCTCGCAAAGTCGTCAGCACGCAGTGCAGTAGCGGATTTATCCCGCAAGGGGCTACTTATGGCGCCAACAACACCCAACTAATCCGCAAACGGATCATGCACCAGAATCGTATCCTCACGCTCGGGGCTTGTTGAGAGAAGTGCCACCGGCGCTTCGATCAGCTCTTCGACCAGCCGCACATATTTGATTGCCTGTGCCGGCAGGTCGGCCCATGACCGCGCGCCTTCGGTGCTTTCAGACCAGCCGTCGAGCGTTACATATTCACATTCCACCCGCGCCTGGCTCGGTGCGTCGGCGGGTAGGTGATCCAGCGTCTTGCCGTCCAGCTTGTAGGCAACGCACACCTTGAGTTCGTCGAACCCGTCCAGCACATCGAGCTTGGTCAGCGCAATGCCCTCGATACCGCCGGTCTTGATCGCCTGCCGCACCAGCACCGCATCAAACCAGCCACAACGCCGCTTGCGGCCCGTGACGGTACCGAACTCATGTCCGCGCTCGCCCAGCTTCTGGCCGACTGCGTTTTCCTGCTCGGTCGGGAACGGCCCCTCACCGACGCGCGTCGTATAGGCCTTGGTGATGCCCAGCACATAGCCGATGGCGCTGGGACCAACGCCCGCGCCGCCCGCAGCCTGCCCGGCAATGGTGTTGGAGGACGTCACAAACGGATAAGTGCCGTGATCGATGTCAAGCAGCGTGCCCTGCGCGCCCTCAAACAGAATGCGCTTGCCCGCCTTCTTGGCTTCGTCCAGCACCAGCCATACGGGCTTGGCAAACGGCAGAATGCGCGGTGCGATTTCTTTCAGCGCATTGACGATGGGTGCCGCCTCAATCTCTTCCAGATTGTTGCCCCGCCGAAGCGCATTGTGATGCACCAGCAGGTTTTCCACCTTGGCGTCGAGCGTCGAAAAATCCGCAAGATCAATCACCCGCAGGCCGCGGCGCGCAACCTTGTCTTCATAGGCCGGGCCGATGCCGCGCTTGGTAGTGCCGATCTTGGTGCCGGAATTGGAGCTTTCGCGCATCTCGTCGAGTTCGCGATGCACCGGCAAAATGAGCGTCGCATTCTCCGCGATCATCAGATTGTCCGGCGTCACGGCAACGCCCTGACCGGCAATCTGGTCCGCCTCTTTGACGAACGCCCACGGGTCCAGCACCACACCATTGCCAAGAATGGAGAGCTTGCCCGGCCGCACGATGCCAGACGGCAACAGCGAAAGCTTGAACACCTTGCCGTCGATGACCAGCGTATGGCCTGCATTGTGCCCGCCCTGAAAGCGCACCACCACATCGGCGCGCTCAGACAGCCAGTCCACAATCTTGCCCTTGCCTTCGTCGCCCCACTGGGAGCCGACGACCGCTACATTTGCCATCTTGGAAAATCCTTGGATATGTCAGGAAGCGGCGGGACTATAGACGCATGGGGCCGTGATCCCAAGTGCATAACTGTGCAGGCCGCCCCCTCACCCTAGCCCTCTCCCCACAGGGGAGAGGCAACCGGATGCCAAGGGCAGCGCGATTCAATCCCTCGCCCCAGCGGGGAGAGGGAGGGGCCCACGGGCATTAGCCCGTGGAAGGGTGAGGGGGTCAAAGCCAGCCTTAAAACTTCAACGCTTTAGCCTGCTTCACATTCGGCAGTGCCATCACCTTGGCCAGCACGTCCGCCGGCACAGCCTGATCCACGTCGATCAGCGCAATGGCATCTTCACCGGCAGATACACGGCCCAGATTGAACGAGGCGATATTGATGCCCGCATCGCCCAGAACCGTGCCCAGCCCGCCGATAAAGCCCGGCTTGTCGTTATTGGTGACATACAGCATGTCGTGGGTCAGGCTTGCTTCCATGCCGATGCCCTTGACCTGAATGATGCGCGGCGAACCATCACCAAACACAGTGCCGCCAACAGAGCGCGTCTGCCGCTCGGTCTTCACGGAAAGCATGATGTAGCCTTCATAGGCGCCATGCTGGCTCTTCTTGGTTTCGTTCACCGCAATGCCACGCTCTTTGATGATGGCAGGTGCCGACACCATATTGACGTCGGTGAGGATCGGCTTCATCAGCCCCATCAGCAGTGAGTTGACCAACGGCTTGGTGTTGAGTTCAGCCGCATCACCCACGAACTCAATGGTGACTTCCTCAATGCCTGATTCTGTCAGCTGGCCTGCAAACAGACCAAGCTGCTCAGACAGGGTGATCCACGGGCCCAGCTTCTTTGCGTCTTCCGCAGAAACCGACGGCACGTTGATCGCATTGGTGATCGCCCCATCAAGCAGATAGTCCGCCATCTGCTCGGCCACCTGCAGCGCCACATTCTCCTGAGCTTCCGAGGTGGAGGCCCCCAGATGCGGCGTCGCAATCAGCTTGTCCATGCCGAACAGTGCGTTCTCCTTGGCAGGCTCCACCTCAAACACGTCCAGCGCCGCACCGGCCACCTTGCCGGATTCAAGCGCTGCCTTGAGGTCAGCTTCGACGATCAGTCCACCACGCGCACAGTTCACAATGCGCACACCGTCTTTCATCTTGGCGAAAGCCGCTGCATTGATGATGCCACGCGTAGAGTCGGTCATCGGCGTATGCAGCGTGATGACGTCGGCACGCTTCAGCAGCTCGTCCAGCTCAACTTTTTCAATGCCAAGGTCGGCAGCGCGTTCCGGTGTCAGGAACGGATCAAAGCCGATCACTTTCATGCGCAAGCCCAGCGCCCGGTCGCACACGATGGAACCGATATTGCCGCAACCGATGACGCCCAGCGTCTTGGCTGTCAGTTCCACGCCCATGAACTTGGACTTTTCCCATTTGCCTGCATGCGTTGATGCATTGGCCTGCGGAATGTCACGCGCCAGCGCCATCATCATGGCAATGGCATGTTCAGCCGTGGTGATGGAGTTGCCGAACGGCGTGTTCATCACGATCACACCCTTGGCAGTGGCGGCGGGAATATCGACATTGTCGACGCCGATGCCTGCGCGGCCCACAACCTTGAGATTGTCGGCCTTCGCCAGCACATCCGCTGTCACCTTGGTGTTGGAGCGGATCGCAAGGCCGTCATACTGGCCGATGATGGAAAGAAGCTCATCTTTATCGATGCCGGGCTTGAAGTCCACATCGAGGCCACGATTTTTGAAAATCTCCACGGCGGCGGGAGACAGCTTGTCGGAAATAAGCACCTTGGGCATGGGTCGCTCCTGAAAGGTGGGATGGGGAAAGGATGAAGGACGCGCGGGCGTCTCCATGAGATCGCCCGCACGCAAATCCGTATAGGAAAGCTAGGCTGCTTCCGCCTTGGTCGCCTGCGCATAGGCCCAGTCGAGCCACGGCAACAGCGCCTGCATGTCAGCAAGTTCAATGGTGGCACCGGCCCAGATGCGAAGGCCCGCAGGCGCATCGCGATAGGCACCAATGTCATAGGCCACGCCTTCCGCATCCAGCATGCTTGCCAGCTTCTTTGAAGCCGCCGCCTGCGCATCAGCAGAAAGTGCCGGGTCCACAACCTTGAAACACACCGACGTATTGGAGCGGTTGGCCACGTCCTCGCAGAGGAAATCGACCCACGGGGTTGCTTCCGCCCACTTGGTCAGCGCTGCCAGATTGGCATCCGCACGTGCCCGCAAGCCCTTGAGCCCGCCAATCGACTGCGCCCATTCCAGCGCATCGATATAGTCTTCGACGCACAGCATGGAGGGCGTGTTGATGGTCTCGCCCTTGAAGATGCCGTCGATGAGTTCGCCACCCTTTGTAAGGCGGAAAATCTTCGGCATCGGCCACGGCGGCGTGTAGCTCTCAAGCCGCTTCACCGCGCGCGGCGACAGGATGATCATCCCGTGTGCAGCTTCACCACCCAGCACCTTCTGCCAGGAGTAAGTCACCACATCGAGCTTCGCCCAGTCGAGATCCTGCGCGAAGGCAGCAGACGTTGCGTCGCAGATCGTCAGCCCCTCGCGGTCAGCCGCAATCCAGTCAGCATTCGGCACGCGAACACCGGACGTCGTGCCGTTCCACGTAAAGACAACGTCATGCTTGGGATCAACTGCTGAGAGATCGGGAAGCTTGCCGTAATCGGCTTCGATCTTGCGCGCATTATCCAGCTTCAGCTGCTTGATGACATCGCTCACCCAGCCAGAGCCAAAGCTTTCCCATGCCAGCATGTCCACCGGGCGCTCACCAAGGAGCGACCACATGGCCATTTCCACCGCACCCGTATCGGACGCAGGCACAATGCCGATTTTGTAATCGTCGGGGATGCCAAGAACGGTGCGTGTCAGGTCAATCGCCTGTGCCAGCTTCGCTTTGCCCGGTTTGGAGCGGTGCGAACGGCCAAGGCACGCATCTTCAAGTTTTGATAGAGACCACCCGGGGCGTTTAGCACAAGGCCCGGATGAGAAGTTCGGATTTGCCGGACGAATAGCCGGAGTATTCATGTCTGCCATGGTTTTTCTCCCTCCTCGCAGAGGGTCGCGCTTCGTTGGGGAAGCGTGGCCCGCGCCGTACATAGGCGTGTGGGCAGCAAAGGTCAAATGACAGTTTCAGCATGGTTTCCGAAGGGTTCACGCTGGAACAATCGCCCAGCCCACCTGTTGTTCTGGAACGGCTCACTTGGAACCGAAAGGAAACACCATGGCATTCGCCACGTTGAAGGACCTCTATATCGACCAGCTGCAGGACCTCTACAGCGCCAACAAGCAGGCGCGGCTGGCCACCCAGAAACTTGCTGCCGCAGTCACCGATGACGAACTGCAAAAGGCGCTGGAAGCTGGCGTCATCGGTATTGAAAACGGCATGACAGCACTCGACGCCATCATCTCCGGCCATGACAAGAAGCCCGACGGCGAGCATTGCAAGGGCATGGAGGGCATCGTCAAAGAAGTCCACACCCATGCGTTGGACGCCAACTTCACCGACAGGGACGTTCAGGACGCCGCCATCATCACGCAATACCAGCGCATGGTGCATTACGCACTCGCCGGCTACGGCTGCGTTGCCGCCTTTGCCAAGCGCCTCGATCTGAAGGAAGAGGCGAAGGCGCTCGATAAATGCCTCGACGAGACATATGAGGGCGATCGCCGGATGACCGACATTGCGGTCGGTGGCATTAATAAAAAAGCGGCCTAGCCGCGCCACGCACCCGCGACCATGGCGCCCGCAAACCCCCTTTGCGGGCGCCATGTGTGGCGCGTTACTCTTGCGCACGCAATCTTGTCCGGCGCGCCGAACGGCCAAATTTCCCCAGTTTGGTTAATGACCATCATTGATTCAGCCCGGTTCACGCGGCATTGTGTTCCCAAAACAAATAAGCCGGTCGGCTGACTTCAAATCCGGCCCCTGGGGAGACGACATGGGCCGCAACATCCTGCTGATCACCACAGACCAGATGCGTTATGACGCGCTGGGCTGCACCGGCGGCAATGTCGCCCGCACACCGCATCTCGATGCCCTCGCCGCGAACGGCATCAACTACACCCGCGCCCACAACCAGTGCGTCACCTGCATGCCTGCGCGCGCCAGCATCGTCACCGGACAATATCCCGCCACACACGGCGTATGGACCAATGGCGTCCCGCTGCCCGAAGACGCACCCTCCGTCGCCCGCGAGCTAGGCAATGCCGGTTACCGCACAGCCTTGATCGGCAAAGCCCATTTCGAGCCGTGGCTTTCACCGCCGGGTTTTTACGAAAACGACATGGCCAAAAAGGGCGAGACCGGCCCGCATCGCGGCTTTGAGCGCATGGAACTCGCCAACCATTTCATGACCGGCAATTTTCACTACGACCAATTCATGACGGGCCAGCACAAGGACCAGATCGGTAACTTCTATCCGATGGTAACGGCGGCTGGGCAGCAAAACCATATCGGCGGCGCCGACACCGGTGCCATCCAGTGCTGGGTCAACGATATGCCCAAGGAGCTCTATCACACGGACTGGGTGGCCAACCGCGTGATCTCGTTCCTCGACAGTCTGGATACGGACGAAGACTGGTTCATCTGGATGAGCTTCCCGGACCCGCATCACCCATGGGACCCGCCCTCATCGGAACTGGGGCGCGTCGACTGGCGTGATTTGGGTCTGCCGGAACTCTATGCCGCCACTGCTTCAGAGCGTGAAGCATTGCTGGACCAAAAACCCCACCACTGGAAGGGCGCATGGGACGGGTCGCTTCGCACCAATTTCGAATTCCCGCCCAATTTCCGCCCCGCTGACCTCACCGACGATCAGGTGCGTGAGATCAACGCCATGAACCACATCGAAAACGAAATGATCGACGATGCCTGCGGCCGCGTTTTTGATCGCATTGATGCGCGCGGCTGGGATGGCCGCACTGACATCTTCTTCACCACCGACCATGGCGAACTTCAGGGCGATTTCGGCCTGATGTTCAAAGGTGCATTCCACGTGGACGCGCTCATGCGCCTGCCCTTCCTCTGGCGTCCGGCACCCGACGCCGCCGTCACGCCCGAGAAACTGGCAGACCCGGTCGCCCACATCGACCTTGCGCCCACCTTCTGCGACATCGCCGGACTTGGCGTGCCGGACTGGATGGAAGGCACACCGCTGCCCAAAACCGCAAAGGACGCCCAGGCGCAAAACCGCGAAAGCGTGCTGACCGGTTGGGACAGCGAACACCGCAATTCCGGCGACCCGGAAAAACGAAAGCTCTCCCTCTCCCTGCGCACGATCACCACACAGGACTATGTGGTAACGGCCTATCTGCCCGGCTCCCTCTATGAGGGCACCGAAGGCGAACTCTATGACCTCGCCGACGACCCGCTGCAGAAAATCAACCGCTGGGATGATCCGGCCTACGCCACCATCCGCAGTGACCTGCTGGCAACCATGAAAGACAAGTGGCCCAAAGAGCCCGCAGAACGCCGCAAGCAGATCGCACCTGCCTGATTCTTCCTGCAGATATGAATGCTGGCATGCGTGAAACACCGTTGACTTGGGCCCGCGTCCTCGGCCTCATGCGGCTCCATGCCAGATAAACAGATTATCTCCTCTCAACGTCACCCATTCGGCATCCCTGACGATGCCGGCATCGGTTGCATTGTCATACCATCAGAAGCTGCCCAATGAGTGCCCCACGCAGTGCCTCGGCATGGATTGACCTTGGCCTGCTCACGGCCTGTTGGGCCTCCGGCTTCACCTTCACGGCGATGGCGCTGACGGGTCTGTCACCTGAATGGGTCGTGGTATTTCGCCAACTCACCTCAACACTCATGCTGATTCCGCTGGCATTGATCTTTGGCCGCATCACGCCCATCCCGCGCAGCCTGTGGGCATGGCTCATCGCGCTTGCAGTCATTGGCGACGTAGCCCCCTTCTATGTCATCAGCTGGGGCCAGCAACATATAGAGTCGGGCCTTGCCGCCATCTTGGTCACCACCATGCCGCTCATGACTCTTGCGATGGCGCACGCCACAATTTCCGGCGAACGCATGACCACGCGCCGCGTAACAGGCTTCACCGTCGGCCTTGCAGGTGTTGCGCTGATTGTAGGGCCAGAAGCATTACTCAGCATTGGCACCAGCGAGATTGCAATCATCGCTCAGCTTGCGGTGCTGTTCGGTGCCGTCCTGTTTGCCGCCAACGCCATCATTGCGCAGAAAATGCCCGCCATGGATGTTTGGATACGTTCAGCACTGGTCAACGGCCTGGCCCTCATCATCGCCCTGCCATTTGCAGCAACTCTCGCACCGACCCCAACTGACTTTCCCGGCTGGTGGGCTGTCGGTGGCGTTATCGGCACCGGCATATTCGCCAGCGGCTTTGCAACCGTAATCTATTTCCGGTTGATCGACGAAGCAGGTCCCACCTTCATGTCGCTCACCAATTATCTGGTGCCACCGGTTGCCCTCGTTGCAGGCATCGCCGTTCTGGGCGAACGCCCAAGCCTGTGGGCGCTGATCGGCCTTGCGCTTATCCTTGTCGGCATCGCCATTGCTGAACTGAAGCGCCGCAAACCCAATGAGCAACAGGCGGACGCCTAGCCCATCAGCATCGGCACGGCGACGCTAGCCACCATCGCCAGTGCCAGCACCTGCCGCAGCATGCGCGCATAGCGCGCCCGCGTCAGCCAGTGCCGCAGCATGTCGCCACCGAGAGTCCATACGGTGGTGCACGCAACCATGATCACCGCCAGCGTGAGGCCGATCAACGCCGCCTGCACGCCATAATCAATGCCCGGCGCAATGAAGCTGGCAAACGCCGTCACATTCATCACATAGGCTTTGGGATTGACCGGATGCAGCGCAGCTCCGGCCCAGAATGACGGTTCGGCATGGGCACTGTCATCCGCACCGTCCATCTGCGCCAGCTGCACAGCCAGCCATGCAATATAGATGAGGCCTACAAGTTGCAACGTGCCGTACAGCAAAGGCTGCGCCTGCAGCAGCGCACCAACCCCAAGCCCCACCAGTGTGATGACTGCAAAGCCACCCACCCAGATGCCAAAGAGATAAGGCCGCGCCCGCCGGAACCCGACAGACGCGCCCACCGCCATCAGGCTCAGATTGGCCGGTCCCGGCGTCGCCGTCACCACAAGGCCGAACAGGGCCGCAAAGCCCAGCAGGTTCCAGCTCACGACCCGAGGCCGATATCTATCGTACCCTCGAGATAATCCGCACACGTGCCTTCCAGAAACACCCGCTCACCATCGACACGGCACCGGACCGTACCGCCACGCTGTGATATCTGCCGCGCGACCATGTCGGTTTTCTTCAGCTTGCGTGCCCAGAACGGCGCTACATCGCAATAGGCCGAGCCGGTCACATGGTCCTCATTGATGCCATGGGCAGGCCCGAAAACCCGCGTGACGAAATCAAAACCCGAGCCTTCATCCGCCAGCGCTGTCGCAATCACCACCTGATTACGCGGTGCCAGATACCGCGCCAGCGGCTCGAAGGCAGGTGCTAGCCGCGCCACGTCGGCTGCCTTGTCAAACACCGCAATCATATTGCTACCCGAGAGCACCATCATCGGCTTCACACCGAGCATCGCGCCAAGCTCGCGCGGCTCCGCCATCGGTTTGGAGAGCCGTGCGGGAAAATCCATCACCAGTCTGCCCTGGCCACCGCGCGTCACCGTAAGCGTGCCTGACCGCGTCTCAAATGTGACCTGATCACTATCCGGTGCCAGCCGCGTGAGGATCACATGCGCTGTCGCAAGCGTTGCATGGCCACACAGGTCCACTTCCACCGTCGGGGTAAACCAGCGCAGGCGGTAGCCTTCCCCCTCGGCAACGAAAAAAGCCGTTTCCGCGAGATTGTTTTCAGCGGCAATGGCCAGCATCTGCTCGTCGCTAAGCCACGCATCAAGCGGCACTACTGCTGCCGGATTGCCCTCAAAGGGCCGCTCCGCAAAGGCATCCACCTGAAATAGATTGAGCTTCATCGCTCTGTCCTCTCGCCAAAAACCGCTTTTCATCTGGTATGCAGGCAATTTATAAGTAAATTGCACCCATTCAATTCTTATATTGATACCATGACAATATTTCCCGCCGCCCGCGTCGCCAAAACCGGCCCCCGCTATGTCGCCATCGCCGACGCCATCGAGGCGGCAATGGACGAGGGCGAGTTGCGCGCCGGTGACCGTCTGCCCGCCCACCGCCCGCTCGCCTTCGACCTGGGCGTAACTGTCGGCACCATCAGCCGCGCCTATGAGCTCGCCGCACGGCGCGGCCTTGTGGAAGGCAGCGTCGGGCGCGGCACCTTTGTGCGCGGTCCCCACGAGCCTGAGCGGCGCACACGCGGCGCAGGCTCAGCCGAATTCGCCGCCATGCAGGATGTGGGATTGATCCCCATGCGCGCCAATCTGCCAGCCCCCACCGGCCAGAACGCCGCCGTGACCGCCGCATTGGAGGCACTGCTGCGCGACCCCGATTTTCGCGCCCATGTGGCCGACTATGCAGAACCCGGTGGCACGGCGCCCCAGCGCAACGCAGCCGCAAAGTGGTTTGCCCATCCCGGATTTACGCCGGACCCCGATTGTCTGGTGCTGACCGCGGGCGCACAGCAGGCACTGGCCACGGCAATTTCCGTTGCAACCGAACCCGGCGACCTCATCCTCACCGAAGCGCTTACCTATCGTGTCATCGCCACCCAGTGCCAGTTCATGGGCCGCCGCCTGCGCCCCGTCGCCATGGACGCGAACGGTATGACACCTGAGGCACTGGATGACGCCGCCCGCAATCACCGCCCACGCGCGCTCTTCGTCATCCCCACCCTGCACAACCCGACCGGCGCAGTCATGGATGCACCACGCCGCGAAGCAATTGCCAGCATCGCCACCCAGCACGGCCTGCTGACTATCGAAGACGATATCTACGGAAAACTCACTGATGCCCCGCCACCACTCGCAGCATTGCTGCCGGAGGCTGGATTTTATGTATCGAGCATTTCCAAATGCGTGGCGCCGGGCTTGCGCATCGGTGCCATCGTCTGCCCGCCGCGCCATGCAGCCCGCGCCCGCGCAGTACAGCACGCCTTTGGTCAGGGGTTACCGCCGATGACCGCTGAAGCCGCCCGTCACCTGATCGAAACCGGCACCGCACAAACGCTACTGGAGCGGCAACGCGCGGAAATCCGCAAACGAAACAAAATTGCGCACAAAGCGCTGGCGCCGTGGCTGATCAACCATCATCCGCACAGCGCACATCTTTGGGTGCGCGTTCCACCAATATGGCGTCTGCACGATTTCATGGAAGCTGCCCGCACACGCGGCGTTGCTATTGCGTCGGATGAGGATTTTGCCATTGCAGCACCTGCCGCCGAGCGGCATGTGCGCATCGCCCTTGGGCCCCCAGCTGACACCGACGAATGCCGGACGGGCATTGCCATCCTTGCGGGTCTGCTCAACGAAGGTCCATTGGGCGCAGCCTAGTCTTCACCGCGCAAGGTCCAGCCATGGTCCAGCGGTCCAGCGCCCGCGCCAAGTCCCGGCGCGCGCGTCATCGCCATATGCACATAGTCGCGCGCATCTTCGACGGCATCCACCACATCACGGCCCTGCGCC
Source organism: uncultured Parvibaculaceae bacterium (assembly GCA_964511745.1). Lineage (GTDB taxonomy): Bacteria > Pseudomonadota > Alphaproteobacteria > CGMCC-115125 > CGMCC-115125 > Pyruvatibacter. The sequence goes on along the minus strand of CAZEHX010000002.1, from coordinate 89,052 downwards.
AGAAATGTTGCAATCGCGCTTGCCAGCGTACAGCCCGTGCCGTGGGTTGCCTTGGTGTTGATGCGCGGGCTGGTAAAAGTGCGAATTTCCATCGGCGTTGCCAGAACATCCACAATCATGTCGCCACCAAGATCACCACCCGTCACCAGCACGCAATCAGGCCCCGACGCCAACAGTGCCTGCGCCGCATCACGCATGTCACCGGCCGTCTTCACCGGCATGCCTGCGAGCACCGACGCCTCATGGATATTGGGCGTGGCAATGAAGGCCAGCGGCAGCAGCTTGCCGATCAGCGCTGCTTCCGCATCCCGCTCCAGCAGCCGGTCACCCGACGTAGCAACCATCACCGGGTCAACCACCAGGGGCGGCACGTCTTCATAAGAGCTGATTACATCCGCAACTGCTTCGATGATTTCAGCTGAATGCAACATGCCGGTCTTGATGGCATCGGCACCGATATCCGCCAGCACCACTTCCATCTGCCGCCGCACAATATCTGCCGGCAGCCCATGCACACCGTGCACGCCCAGCGTGTCCTGAACCGTAATTGCTGAAATCGCCGTGGCTGCATAGCCGCCCAGCGCCGTCACCGTTTTGATATCCGCCTGAATGCCCGCACCGCCGCCTGAATCGGACCCGGCAACGATCAGCACCCGGGCAATGCCATCCGGTGCCAGACTTGTCGTGTTGTTGCTCACCCGGCGCGGCTTTCAATCACCGTGCAGATATCATTGACGACCCGCGCCACCAGCGCCTCGTCGTCGCCTTCTGCCATTACCCGGATCAACGGCTCGGTGCCCGATTTACGGATCACCAGACGCCCATGATTGCCCAGCGCCGTCGTGCCGGTCTCAATGGCGTCAATCACCTGACTATCCTCAAGCGGTGCACCATCGCGGAACCGCACATTGCGCAAAAGTTGCGGCAGCGGATCAAACAGATGACAAATCTCGCTCAGCGGCTTCTGCGTTTCAGCCATCACCGCCATCACCTGCAAGGCTGCGATCAACCCGTCGCCGGTGGTCGCAAAGTCGGACAACACAACGTGTCCGGATTGTTCGCCGCCTAGGTTAAACCCATGCGCGCGCATATGCTCCACAACATAGCGGTCACCAACCTTGGTACGCGCCAGTGTAAGCCCCTGGCCCTGCAAGTAGCGCTCAAGCCCCAGATTGCTCATGACGGTTGCAACAATACCGCCGCCCTGCAGCATGTCCTTGTCCGCCCATGACTGTGCAATGGCCGCCATTACCTGGTCACCATCCACTGTCTCGCCGCGCTCATCCACAATGATGACCCGGTCCGCATCCCCATCGAGTGCAATGCCGATATCAGCACGCAATTCGCGCACCTTGCCCGCCATCATATCAACGGACGTAGACCCGCAGCCTTCATTGATGTTGGTGCCATTGGGATCAACGCCGACAGCAAATACTTCGGCACCCAGTTCCCACAGCGCCGCCGGCGCCACCTTGTAAGCAGCACCATTGGCGCAATCCACCACCACGCGAATGCCCTCAAGGCTCAGATGCCGGGGGAATGTGCGCTTGGCAAATTCAATGTACCGCGCCTGCGCATCATCAATGCGCTTCGCACGGCCAATGCCTGACGGTGTCGCAAGACCATCACTCAGCCCATTGTCCATGTGGTGTTCAATTGCGTGCTCCACCTCATCGGACAGCTTGTAACCATCCGGGCCGAACAGTTTGATGCCATTGTCGCCAAAGCTATTGTGTGAAGCCGAAATCATCACACCGAGATCAGCCCGCAGCGAGCGCGTCAGCATGGCAACGGCCGGCGTCGGCAACGGGCCGAACTGAAACACGTCCATGCCGACCGACGTAAAACCCGCCACCAGCGCGTTCTCAATCATGTAGCCCGAGAGCCGCGTATCCTTGCCGATCACCACCCGGTGGCGATGGTCACCGCGCGTAAAAACGCGCCCTGCGGCCATACCCACTTTAAGGGCGGTCGTCGCGGTCATCGGTTCTTCATTGGCGCGGCCACGAATGCCGTCGGTGCCAAAATATTTGCGTGACATCAAATGTCCCTCGCGTGCCTCGCCGGGTTAGCCCCGGCCTGTTGGCGAGCACTATAGCCAAACCTGCTGTTAACGAGGTTAACGAATGCTTTCAGCCTGTTACGACTTCAGAGCTGCAGATACCGCCAGCGCATCGCGTATTGCGCCGGGCGCGTGGGTGCGGATATAGCCTGCTCCAGCACCCGCCGCAAACATCTCAGCAGCCAGTGTCGCAGGGCCGATATCCGCCAAATTGCGGCTAGTCAGCGCCCGCAAAAAGCTCTTGCGCGACACCGAAACAAGCACCGGCAGCCCATAATGCGCCTTGAGCCGCCCGATCTCCCGCAACACCGTCAGCGACACCTGCGGGTCGGTCCCAAGGAAAAAACCCATGCCCGGATCAAGAATAAGCCGGTCACGTGAGATACCGCCTGCCTCCAGCGCGGCAATTCGCGCATCAAAAAAGTCAAAAATCCGCGCCCATATCCCATCCGCCGGCACATCCATACGTTTTGCCAGCCCGCGCCCCTGCACCCCGTGCATCACAACCAGCCCGGCGGATGCGCTCGCAAGTGCCGGATAGATGTCCGTGTGCGGAAACCCCTGAATGTCATTGATGAACTGAACACCCTGCCCCAATGCCCAAAGCTGCACGTCCGGCTCGAAACTGTCGATCGACAACGGCACCCCGGCAGCCACCAGCTTCGGCACGACCCGCGCCAACCGTTCAATTTCGCGCACCGCCCCCACATCTTCCGCGTCCGGATGACTGGACGCTGCCCCCACATCAATGACATCCGCCCCTTCAGCCATAAGCGCCCGCGCGTGTTCAAGCGCCGCATCAGGCTCCAGATAGCGCCCACCATCAGAAAACGAGTCCGCGGTGATGTTCAGAATGCCGAAAAGTGTGGGTGAGCTCATCATGGTTTGCAGCTACTCAATGAAAAGGCCCGGAAAGCATACGCTCCCGGACCTTTTCAGTCTTGGATGATTGCCCGATTTAGGTGCCCTGAGGCTCCGCACCGGGAGGTACGCTGCCCGCATCACCTGCCGGACGGCGGCCCGCAGACGGTACGGACGACGGCGTACCCGCTTCCGGAGTTACATCATCATCCGTATTGCGCTCGGGCTTGATCCCGTCAAGCAGCGCCCGGATTTCATCACCCGAAAGCGTTTCATATTCCAACAGGCCCTGCCCGATGATTTCAAGCTGGTCACGCTTCTCGGTAAGGATACGTGTGGCCTCTCCATGGCCTTCCTTCACCAGCCGCGTCACTTCAGCGTCAATCTGCCGGGCAGTCTCTTCCGACATGTTCTGGTTGCGCGCTACCGAATGGCCCAGAAACACTTCTTCCTGGTTTTCGCCAAAGGCCAGCGGGCCCAGCTTGTCGGACATACCCCAGCGGGTCACCATGTTGCGCGCCAGCTTGGTTGCCTGCTCAATATCGGAGCCAGCACCTGCTGTTACCGCATCATGGCCGAACACCACTTCTTCCGCCACGCGGCCGCCCATCAGGATCGCCATGCGCGACGTCATTTCCTGACGGCTCATGGAAAGCTTGTCGCCCTCAGGCAGCTGCATGACCATGCCTAGCGCACGTCCGCGCGGAATGATCGTCGCCTTGTGGATCGGGTCGGTCGACGGCACGTTGAGTGCTACCAGCGCGTGCCCGCCTTCGTGATAGGCGGTCAGCTTCTTCTCGTCCTCGGACATCACCATGGAGCGGCGTTCCGCACCCATCATCACCTTGTCCTTGGCGTCTTCAAATTCAGACATGGTCACCATGCGCTTCGCCCGCCGTGCTGCCAGCAATGCAGCTTCATTGACGAGGTTCGCAAGATCAGCGCCGGAGAAGCCCGGCGTGCCGCGCGCAATCGTGCGCGGGTTCACATCTGGTGCCAGCGGCACCTTGCGCATATGCACCTTGAGGATCTTTTCGCGGCCGATGATGTCCGGATTGGGAACAACCACTTGACGGTCGAAGCGGCCCGGCCGCAACAGCGCAGGGTCCAGCACGTCCGGCCGGTTGGTTGCAGCGATCAGGATGACGCCTTCATTGGCTTCAAAGCCGTCCATCTCAACCAGCAGCTGGTTGAGGGTCTGCTCGCGCTCGTCATTGCCGCCGCCAAGGCCCGCACCACGGTGGCGGCCAACGGCGTCGATTTCATCAATGAAGATGATGCACGGCGCATTCTTCTTCGCCTGTTCAAACATGTCGCGCACGCGGCTGGCGCCGACGCCCACGAACATTTCCACGAAGTCGGACCCCGAAATCGTGAAGAACGGCACATTCGCTTCGCCCGCAACAGCACGCGCAATCAGCGTTTTACCGGTACCCGGAGGGCCCACGAGAAGCGCACCCTTGGGGATACGTCCACCAAGCCGCTGAAACTTCTGCGGGTCTTTCAGAAACTCGACAATTTCCTGCAGGTCGTCCTTGGCCTCATCCACGCCCGCCACGTCGTCGAAAGTCACGCGGCCATGCCGTTCGGTCAAAAGCTTCGCTTTCGACTTGCCAAAGCCCATGGCCTTGCCGCCGCCGCCCTGCATCTGCCGCATGAAGAAAATCCATACAGCGATCAGCAGCAGCATCGGGAACCACGACACCAGCACGCTCAGCAGTGTTGGCGAGTCAGAACTGGTCGGTCGCGCTGAAATCGTCACACCGCGCTCATACAGGCGCTCGGTAACATTGGAATTCGGCGGCGCGTAGGTGGTGAAGGTCCGGCCGTCAGAATAGCTGCCGGTGATTTTCTCACCCTGGATCGTCACATCCGCAATACTGCCCGCATCGGCTTCCGCAAGAAGCTGCGAAAAGGAGATGTCGCTGGCCGAAGCCTGCTGGGTGGGCGACTGGAACAAATTGAACAGCGCTACAACGAGCAGCAGCAAAATGACCCAGAGTGCGAAATTGCGGAAATTATTCACAGGGTTTTGGTCCTTCTGAGCATACGCCCCCGCAAAAACGGGAAAATACGCAGGTTTTCTGGCTGTGTGTCAGCATATTGGAAGATAGGCAGCCAAGAAAGGATTACCAGTGCTTAGAGTTATTCCAATCACCCTTAAGCATCCTTTGTAATCCAGCTAGTTAGCCCTCATGGCTGTGTGGAAATGTCTGCCAAAATGGGCGCCGCCACCAGTCCCGCACGCATGGGACCGACAAAAGCCGCAGCGAACAGCGCTTCACCGCCATCCGTCCGCACGCCCAGATGCGGCACTTCCACCAGTTTCTCTCCCGCATAAAGCGCCGGCAGGCAGGCACCAACGGCTGCCGGTATGCTTAACTGCGGCACTTGATCGCGCACCTGCCGCCAGCCTTTTGCACCCAAAGGTCCAACAATCGCATCAAGCCCGCCGCGCGGTCCCACAAGCTCAAACCGCCCATCCCACAAAATCGGAGTCATCCCACCCAGCGGGACAGACGCATTGATGGCCCGCGCCTCACGAAAGAACAAAAGCCGCCCGCCATGAGCCGCAATACGCGCGCCGGCCAATGTCGCTCCCGAAAATGCGGCATCCTCCAACCGCGCAAGCAAAGCCCGCGTATGGTGCAGACGTGGTGGATACTTATTTCCTGTAACCGCCACCACCAGCCGCGCCAGCGCCCGCAGTCGGATCTCCTGCGGTGCCTCCAGCAATATGTCGCGGTCCACATAGCCATAACCGCCCGCATGAAACACAGCAGCACGCGCCAGATGCGACCGCGTCCAGCCTTCCAACGCATCGCGCGCCGTCGCCATGCGCATTGCCGTTTCCGCCAGCCGCTGTGCCGTCAGCCCCTCTGCTTCCAGCGCTGGTGCCAACGCCCGCATCCGTACCCGTGCATGCCGGGTATCTGCATTGGATGGATCAGTGACAAAATCCTGACCGCCCTGCGCCAGCACGCCCAGCAAAGCCGCACGCGGCACATTCAGCAACGGTCGCGCGATCCGCAGCCCGTCGCGCATCACGTCGGGTGACATTGCGGCAAGCCCGTCCACCCCGCTACCACGCCCAAGCCGCAACAAGAACGTCTCCGCCTGATCATCACGGGTGTGTGCCACAAGCAGCGCCGCCATTTTGTTGTCGCGGCACCACTCACCCATCAGCGCATAACGAATGCCCCGCGCCTGCGCCTGAATATCGGCGCGCGGCACATCTCCATCCCAACTCAGGATCGTATGCGGTACGCCAAGCGCCCGCGCCCAACCGGCCACCTGCGCAGCTTCGTCCTTTGCCGCTGCCCGCAATCCATGATCCACCGTCAGCGCATGCAGTTTACGTCCACTGCGCCTGGCTTCCTCTGCCGCCAACAGCAAAAGTGCCATTGAGTCCGGACCACCGGACACAGCAACAGCCAAAGCGTCGTCCGGCATGAAACCGAATGGCGCAATCAGGTCGTCAAATTTAAGGCTATGTGTCGCCGCACCCATGGTGCTTAAACGCAACCGGCGCGGTCACGCTCCTGCTCGGCACGCAGCTTCACGCTTTGCGGGGCACCGGGAAATGTCCGCGACACTTCCGAAAGCGTCAGGCAGGCATCTTGCTTCTGGCCCAGAGCTGCCAGTGTGATACCAAGCTTCAACAGGCTGTCAGGTGCCTTCGGGCTGGATGAATATTTCTGGTAGCCCAGCAAAAAGGCCCGCGCCGCATCCTGATATTGCTCGCGCACATAATAGGTTTCGCCGAGCCAGTACTGGGCGTTGCCCGCAAGGCTTGTGTCACCATAGCTGCCGAGAAATTGCGAGAACGCAGCTTCCGCCGACGCATAATCACCCTGCCGCAGGAAGCTCATCGCATATTTGTAGGCATCGTCCGGCCCGCCCTCAGGCAAGCCCGTCGAAGCGGCCGATGCGATCTGCTTTGGCGGCGTCAACACCGGTGCCGCCGAGGCCGCGGCTCCTGCCGACATGGATCCAAGCGTGCCAATGGTGGCCTGCTGACCCGCCGTCAAAGGCTTTTCACCAGATGGCAGCGGTGCCGGCGCTTCATTCGAAGCAATCGGTGCACGCTGCTGGCGCGGCTCACCGCCCCCCGTGCTTTCAAGGTCGCGCAGCCGGAAATCGGTGTCAGCGGCAAAATTCTCAAGTTTCTGGTTGGCCTGCCGCAGTTCAAACTGCAACCGCTCCACCTGACCGGTCATGTCCCGCAGAGAGGCTTCAATCTGGTCCAGCCGCAGCGACACTCGCGCCGCCTGGGTGGCATCAAGGTCCGCCACTCCTTCAAGCCCCGCAGGCGCACTACCGCCTTGATAGACGCTGCGCTGCACATCCTGCAGGTCGCGCTCCAGCCGCAACAGCCGGTCATAAATCGCGCGCGGATCCGTCACGGACTGCTGTGCTTGCGCAGGCATCACGACAGCAGCGCTGCCACCAAGCGTGGCAATGGCCAGCGGCAACACGAGGGCAATGGCATGGGTGCGTTTGAACATGGAGCATCTCATGGGAGCAAATCACGCGATAAGCTTGGCTAAATTGAGGCGTCGCGCAATGGCCGCTGGTCGGTGGTAAATGTCTGTCGAGTCAAAAGGGCGCGCACCGACTGGATGCGCGCCCTCTCGTTCATTCTGCGATGCACCAGCCCTCTAGGAGCCTGCACCCATCGTCACAACCGTGACAGCGCGGCGGTTCTGCGCCCAGCAGCTTTCATCCGAGCAAAGCGCCACAGGGCGTTCCTTGCCGAATGAAATCGTCTGGATGCGGGCCGGCTGAACGCCAAGGCTCACCAGATAATCCTTGGCGGAGTTGGCGCGACGGGCACCAAGCGCAAGGTTGTATTCGCGCGTGCCGCGTTCATCGGCATGGCCTTCAAGATTCACCTTGATGTTCGGATACTGGTTCATCCATGCAGCCTGCCGCTGCAATGTTGCCCGTGCATCCGCACGCAATGATGACTGGTCCGTGTCAAAGAACACCCGGTCGCCCACATTGACCACAAGATCCTGCTGCGTGCCCGGTGTCGGACCAGACGGTGCAGCCGCAGGTGCCGTCGTGGCGCGCACTGCAGGTTCTTCAGGATCAGAGCCGCAAGCAGCCAACAACAGCGCTGCAAAACCCGCAATCGCCATCTTCATGGCGCGGCCTGCGGTGCCGTCAGAAAAAGTCATTGTCCGTGAACGGATCAACGCTGTGGTCATAATATAAAATCTCCTGCCAAACATGGGACCTGTATCCGGCCCAAAATAATAAGTTGCACCCCTGAGCCGCAATTCCAAGAAAACATGGGTTGTGCGGTCCAATCTCTTCATCCGTTCGTCACATTTCACCGACCTCAGCAGCTACACACCTATATGGCAGCCTCTATCGGCGAAATCCGACAGTCGTGCGCGATAAACCGAAATCTGGCACACACATCGCGTTTTCTTGGATCCCTGACTGTGAACGTTATCCGCAAGCCCCCTAACGGATCAAGGGAGACCATGCGGGGTCCGACCCGAAACCCGGTGTCGGAACCTGCCGTTCGTTACGGCCAGTCAAATCCACCGACCAGAGCGTCGGGCCGCCGCGTTCCCCCGGTGTTTCGCGGAAAAACATCAGCACGCGGCCATTTGGCGCCCAAGTCGGACCTTCATTATGAAACCCCTCGGTGAGGATTCGTTCCCCCGTCCCGTCAGGCCGCATCACCCCGATCAGGAATCGGCCTTTATATTGCTTGGTAAAAGCAATCATATCTCCGCGCGGCGACCAGACAGGCGTCGAATAGCGCCCTTCGCCGAAGCTGATGCGCCGTGCATTTGAGCCATCAGAGGCCATCACATAAATTTGCTGCGTGCCGCCCCGGTCACTTTCAAACGCGATCTCGCTGCCTGCCGGCCCATATGTCGGCGAGGTATCGATGGACGGTGAATTGGTCAGCCGCCGTGTCGCCCGTGTGCGCAGGTCCAGCTCATAGATATTGGCATTGCCACCACGCTGCAGGCTCATGATCACCTTGTCGCCATCCGGCGAAAAGCGCGGCGCAAAGGTCATGCCCGGAAATTCCCCGACAACTTCTTCCTGTTTGGTTTCGATATTGAACAGATAAACCCGCGGGCTACCGCCTGCGTATGAGAGATACGTGATTTCCTGATTGGTCGGCGAGAAACGCGGCGTCAGCACCAGCGAGCTGCCGCCGGTCAGAAAGCGCGGATTGTGCCCGTCCTGATCCATCAAGGTCAGCCGCTTCACCCGCTGCCCCTTTGTGCCTGTCTCGGACACAAACACGATGCGTGTATCGAAATAACCAGTCTCACCGGTCATCCGCTCATAGATCGCATCCGAAATAATGTGCGATACCCGCCGCCAGTTATCCGGCTTGGTGAAATACTGAAGCCCGATCAACTGCTCCTCGGCAAACACGTCCCACAAGCGAAACTCGACCCTCAGCCGCCCATCCGGCTGCTGCGTAACTGAGCCGGTCAACAGCCCCTGTGCATCGAGAATGCGCCAGTCGCCAAACCGCGGTGCATTGTTGGGGTCGGTAATCTTTTCAATGAACGATGCTTCACTCAGCGGACGAAACAGCCCTGAGCGTTCCAGATTGGCGCGAATGACGCCGGCCATCTTGTCGCCGGTCTCCGTCGCCGCCTCATCGCTGCCAACAAAATCCGTCACAGCAACGGGCAATGGCTCAATGGTGCCTTGAGTGATATCGATGCGAAGTTGGGCAAGAGCCAGGCCGGGTATAAGCATCAACCCGAATGCCACCACACCCGCAATCCATCCTGTCTGCCGTGTCACGTATCCGTACCCCATACTAATCTCCCGGCCCGAAAGCCCTCAACGCCCGAACATTTGGCTGGGATCAAAGCGAATTTCGATCTCCCGCCAGAAGGCATATTTGTCTACCGGCATGCTGAATGGTGCGCATTCGCTCACCGACCGCAACGCTGCACTCTCTGCAGCACCCTGAAACACAGACGGCGGCACCCCGTCGCGGATCACTTCCGGCGGGCGGGCCAGCGACCCGTCCGGGTTCAGCCATATTTTCAGCAAAACACGCAAATCAGCCGCATTTGTGGCATCTGCAGGCGGCGACCAGCATGCCGCAAGCTGTTGCCTGAACGCGTCAATCTCCGAGAGGCTCATGGACGCTTGCTGGGCCAGCGCCACATTGGACAGCAACATCGTTCCCAATACGGCAATTACCACGGCATCACCAGCACGGCTTGTCAGATATCCGCCGCCCATGCATCTCTCCCCGCCCCTGATTCCTTAGCGCCCAAACATTTGACTGGGATCAAAGTTAAATTCGATATCTTTCCATGATTGGTATTTATCCACCGGCAAGCGGAAGGGTGCACAACGGCGCACTGCCCGTAAGGCTGCATCTTGAGCAGCAAGTTGAAACGACGACAGTGCAAAAACGTCACGGGACACTTCCGGTGGACGGGCGAGCGATCCATCCGGGTTCAGCCACATTCTCAAAGACACACTTAAATCAGCCCCATCTGGAGCACCGACAGGTGGCGACCAACAAGTGCGAATTTGTTGCCGGACCGCATCGATTTCCGAGATGCTCAGCGATGTCTGAGCAGCCGCCTGCGGTGTATTCGGCACAGCAGGTGCCACCGGTCTCGCCGGCTCGGGCTTGCGCTCCACAGGCAACTTGTCCAACAGCGCAGATATCCGGCCAGGATCAAATGCCGGTGCCGCCGGCTTTGCCGGCGCAGGCGGTGTCGGGCGCAGTTTTGGCGCGGGCGGTGTCGGCGGCGCCACATTCACCACTTCTTCGGGTTCCGGCTCGGGTTCCGGTTCAGCCACAGGCTCGGGCTCGGGCGCAGGTTCAGGCTCAACGGCCGGTGGCGGCGGCGTTGGTTCTGCGGGAGGTGTCGGCGGTGTGGGCTCGGCCACGGGCTGAGGTTCAGGCTCAGGCGCTTCCTGCGGTTCAGGTTCCGGCTCGGGCTCTGGTTCCGGCTCCTCCACCGGCGGCTCAGGCTCGGCCTCAGGCTCCGGCGTGCGGGTGATGCGGGTATATTCGTCGATCTCGACAATCTCGATCGGTACCGGCTGCGCTATCTCCACCGGCTCCAGATGTGGCGCAGGCAATCCCACCACCGCAAACGCAATGAGTGCAATGTGGAACAGGACGGAGAGGGGGACACCGCCGCGCATCAGGTGCCCTTACCTTTCGTCAGCTTTGTCGGCCGCACCCTGGTCGGTCACCATGGCGATCCGCCGGAACCCAGCCGCCGACAATGTGCCCATGACATTCGCAACGGCACCATAGTCAACCTTGCGGTCCCCGCGCAGATAGACGCGCTCTTCATAACCGCCTTTGGCAATCGCCAGCAGGCGGGCCTCAAGCTCGTCGATTTCAACGGGTGTTTCCTGCAAGAATAATTCGCCCGCTGCATTTATCGTTATCGTCAGCGGCTCGTCGTCGCCCTGCAATGGTTGGGAACTCGCCTGCGGTAAATCAATCGGCACGCCGACGGTCAGCAACGGTGCTGCAACCATGAACACGATGAGCAGCACCAGCATCACATCCACAAACGGCGTGACGTTGATTTCGCTCATGGGTGCGTGCGTACGGCGGCCGCGGCGGCGATGACCACCCCCGCTTCCCCCCTGTTTCATGGAACCAGCAGCCATGCCTAGTTCCCCTCGCGGGTTTCATCGATCTGCCGTGACAGGATGGCGGAGAACTCGTCCGCAAACCCGTCAAGCCGCGTCGCATAGCGGTTCAGCGATGTTGAAAAGGCGTTGTAGGCAATCACAGCCGGAATAGCCGCCAGCAGGCCAAGGCCCGTGGCAAACAGCGCTTCGGCGATGCCCGGCGCCACAACGGCCAGGTTGGTGTCGCGGGTCGCCGCAATCGCCTGGAATGAATTCATAATGCCCCACACGGTGCCGAACAGGCCGACAAACGGCGCCGTCGCACCAACGGTCGCCAGAAACAGCAGACCGCGCTCAAGCCGCGCACTCTCGCGTGCAATCGACACCGTCATCACCCGGTCGATGCGTTCCTGCAACCCGTAGATCGCCTTGGTGCCAATCTCAGCCGACCGCCGCCATTCGCGCATCGCCGCCACAAACAGTGTCGACATGGGATGGTCCGGCCGGTGGCCCATATTCTGATAGATGTCTTCCAGCGACTGGCCCGACCAGAATACCTGCTCGAACTTTTCAGCCTTGCGGTTGACGGTGCGGAACCGGCCCCACTTTTCAAAGATGATCGCCCAGCTCCAGATCGAGGCTGCAAACAGCCCGACCATCACGGCCTTGACCACAATGTCAGCGCGCAGAAACAGGCTGAGAAGCGAAAAGTCGGTCTGCGCGACTTGTGCTGCCGCGGTATTGATGAGGTCCGGCTCCATCGTCGAAACTTCCTACGTCTTGTGTGGCGGTTCGGGTTAGCGAGTCTTTATCGTGGCGCTTCGGCGGTGGTTGTCTGCCTAAACAGACAAATTGATTCGGTCACGGGAGCCGCAGGATACCCCTGCGCGCACCTGTTAAGCCGCATTTTGTGTCGAATTTATGAGCGTGAGGCCACCGCGAGCGAATCGGATCAATGATTGAGGTCCAAGGGTTTCAGCCAACATACGCACCAAGCGCCTCGCGTACAAATGTCGGAATCCGCCGCGCCCGGCCTTTTTCGTCCAGCACTGCCACTTCCACCTCGGCCTCAAACAGCTGTTGCTCTCCCCGCCACACACTCTGCGTTGCCCGTATGCGCGCGCCCTTCAGCTCTGTGAAGCGGGTGCGGACTTCCAGCGCATCGTCCAGCCGGGCCGGAGCGATGAAGCGGATGGTCATCTGCCGCACGGCAAAGGCCGTTGAGTCCTCGGCATCCATCATCCGGCGATGATCGAGCCCCGCACAGCGCAGCACATCCGTCCGCCCGCGTTCGATAAAGCGCAGATAGTTGGCGTGATAGACAATACCGCTGGCGTCGGTGTCCTCGTAATAGACCCGCACCGGCATCACATGGCTGCCATCGGCATTGAGAATGCCAGCAGGCCCCATGGTGTCACTCACTGGCGCGTCACTCATCTTCAAACAATCGCGTCTGCACGCCCTCAAAGCTGGCTGGGATCGTGATTCCCAGATGCTCGAACGCAGCACCAGTCAAAAGCCGCCCGCGCGGCGTGCGCTGCACGAAGCCCTGCTGGATCAAATACGGCTCGATCATCTCCTCAATTGCATCGCGCGCCTCTGAGAGCGCCGCTGCAATCGTCTCAACGCCGACGGGTCCACCGCCGAACTTGAGTGCAATCGTCCGCAGATACCGGTGATCGAGACTGTCCAGCCCGCGCGCATCCACCTCCAGCCGGTCCAGCGCCCGATCTGCCGTCTTGGCGTCAATCTCACTCGCGCCACCGACAGACGCAAAATCCCGCACCCGCCGCAGCAACCGCCCGGCAACCCGGGGCGTGCCGCGCGAGCGCCGCGCAATCTCGCCGGCCCCGTCCGCCGTCAGCGGTGCACCGAGAATGACGGCCGCGCGCTGCACGATCAATTCAAGTTCCTTGTCCGTATAAAATTCAAGCCGCACCGGAATGCCGAAACGATCCCGAAGCGGCGTCGTCAAAAGCCCTGAGCGCGTCGTCGCCCCCACCAGCGTGAACGGCGACAGATCAATCTTCACCGACCGCGCCGCAGGCCCCTCGCCAATGATGAGATCAAGCTCGAAATCCTCCATCGCCGGATAGAGAATTTCCTCCACCGCCGGCGACAGCCTGTGTATCTCGTCGATGAACAGCACATCGCGCGGCTCAAGATTGGTTAGCAGCGCCGCCAGGTCGCCGGCTTTGGCGATCACCGGCCCCGATGTGGACCGGAAATTGACGCCAAGCTCTCGCGCCACAATCTGCGCCATGGTCGTCTTGCCAAGCCCCGGCGGCCCCGACAGCAACACATGGTCCATCGCCTCGCCCCGCGATCTCGCCGCCTGAATAAAGACGCTGAGATTCTCTTTCGCACGCGCCTGACCGATAAACGCATCCAGCGCAGCCGGACGAATAGCCTGCTCGGCCCCATCCTCGGCGCTGAAGTCTGCATGTACGACGCGATCAGACATCTGTTTCCCTACGACGCCAGCTCTTTGAGCCCGACGCGAATAAGCTGCTCGGTCCCCGGCGCTTCATCACCGGATTTGGCCACCGCCCGCGACACCGCTTGCGCCGCCTGCGCCTGACCATAGCCCAGATTGACCAGCGCCGAGATGGCGTCAGCCTCGGTATTATAAGGCACCCGCCCGGTCTTGCCGGTGCCAGCCCCTGCATCCGTCTCCTTGCCCGCCACCGCAAGCGACGCAGGCACCTTGTCTTTCAGCTCAGCGATAATCCGCTCGCCGACTTTCGGGCCAACACCCTGCGCCGTCGCAATGGCCTTGGCATCCTTGAATGCAATCGCCCGCGCCAAAGCCGCCGTATCCAGCACCGACAAGATGGCCAATGCCGCCTTGGCACCAACCCTCTGGACACTGAGCAACAACCGGAACCATTCACGCTCCGCTTCCGTTGCAAAGCCAAACAGCCGCAACTGATCCTCACGCACATAAGTCTCGATATGCAGGATCGCACTGTCGCCCGGCCCACCGATCTGCCGCAGCGTATTGGCCGAGCATGAGGTGAGGTAACAGACCCCACCCACATCAATCAGCGCCCAGTCGATGCCGGTTTCATCCACAATGCCTTTAAGCTTGCCGATCATCGTCCACCCTCCAGCGCAGCTTCGATGCGCGCTGCACCGGCAGACCCATGCGCATGGTTAATTGCAACAGCAAGCGCATCAACCGAATGTTCCGAATGCGGATCACATGTGGGCAGCAACATCGTCACCATGGCCAGCATCTGCCGCTTGTCCGCGTGCCCGGCCCCGACGACTGATTTCTTGATGTGATTGGGCGCGTATTCCGCCACCGTAAGCCCTGCCTGCGCTGCGGCCAATATGGCCACCCCACGCGCCTGCCCCAGTTTCAAGGTCGCCTGCCCGTCGCGGCTTACAAACACGCTCTCAATGGCTGCTTCGTCCGGCGCATGGTCCGCAATGATCACCACCAACCCCGCATGGATTGCCGCCAGCCGGTCCGACAAAGCATCGGAGGCTTTGGATTTCACGGTTCCGTTCGCCACATGCACCAGCCGCGAGCCAGTAACATCCACGATGCCCCAGCCGGTTGCTGTAAGCCCCGGATCAAGCCCCAGCAGTCGCCGCGTATGGGTAGGTATAACTGTCATGCGCCCTGCCAGATCGGTCCCGGCGCACAGATGCGTCAGGCCGTCAGGCTCTCCAGAACCGAATCGGATACCTCGAAGTTCGCATAGGTTTGCTGAACGTCATCATTGTCGTCCAGCGCATCCAGCAACTTAAGCAGGGTTCCGGCCTGATCGCCATCAACCTCGATCAAGTTCTGCGGCTTCCAGACAAGCGCTGATTTGCGCGCTTCGCCCAGCTTTTCTTCCAGCGCCGTCGATACTTCATTGAGCGCGTCGGCCGCACAAATGATCTCATGTCCCTCCTCCGCGGAGGTCACATCATCCGCGCCGGCCTCAATGGCGGCCTCGAAAATCGCCTCGGCGTCGGCCACGTCAGCGGGGTACTCAATGCGGCCCACCTGGTCGAACATGAACGAGACCGAGCCCGTTTCACCCAAATTGCCGCCATGCTTTGAAAATGCGGACCGCACTTCACCGGCGGTGCGGTTGCGGTTGTCGGTCAGCCCTTCAACGATGATGCCGATGCCGCCGGGCCCAAAACCCTCATAGCGGACATTTTCGTAGGTATCGCTGTCGCCAGCCTGGCTCCGCTTGATGGCGCGATCAATATTGTCCTTGGGCATGTTTTCAGCCCGCGCCGCCTGAATGGCTCCGCGCAGCCGCGGGTTCATTGCCGGGTCCGGCATGCCGAGTTTGGCAGCCACGGTGATTTCACGCGCCAGCTTGGCAAAGATTTTGGACCGCTTCGCGTCCTGCGCACCCTTGCGGTGCATGATGTTCGAGAATTGTGAATGGCCAGCCATGAGCTTCAGGCCCTCCGGTTTGTCGTCCGCGATATGTGATTGACGGGCTTTATAGAGAATTGAGGCCCCAAATGGCTAGCCATGGCTATTCCGGCATTATCGGTTTCAGCCGCCCGCCAAGCCGGACCGGTTCAACGCGCGCCGCAAGGCCGGTCGCATCATCCGTCTCCACAAAGACGCCGCACACC
Organism: uncultured Parvibaculaceae bacterium; assembly: GCA_964511745.1. Taxonomy (GTDB): domain Bacteria; phylum Pseudomonadota; class Alphaproteobacteria; order CGMCC-115125; family CGMCC-115125; genus Pyruvatibacter. The sequence continues at coordinate 72,920 of CAZEHX010000002.1, read as the reverse complement.
GTCGCCTCACCCTCGGCAGGCTGAAAACGGCCGCTGGAAATCTTGCGGGTAAAGCGGTTGAGCGGCTCTTCCTTCTGCATCCCGATGACGCTGTCATAGTCGCCGCACATGCCTGCATCCGTCTGATACGCCGTACCGCCGGGGAAAATCTGCGCGTCGGCGGTGGGAATATGACTGTGCGTCCCCACCACAAGCGATGCGCGACCATCACAAAAATGCCCCATCGCCATTTTTTCGGATGTGGCTTCTGCGTGCATATCCACCATTACGGCATCCGCCACGTCACCCAGCGGTGCGGCCATCAATTCCTTTTCAACGGCGGCAAACGGATCATCCAATGCGTCCATGAACACCCGGCCCAGCACGTTGACCAGCAGCACCCGCCGCCCGCCACGCGCCTCAAACAGCCCGGCGCCGCGCCCTGGCGTCCCGGCAGGAAAATTCGCAGGCCGCAGCAGCCGCTCCTCGCGCTCAATGAATACCAGCGCCTCGCGTTGATCCCATGAGTGATTGCCGCCGGACACAACATCTGCGCCCGCATCCAGCAATTCAGTGGTGATCTTTTCGGTAATCCCGAAGCCACCCGCAGCGTTCTCGCCATTGACCACCACGAAATCGAGATCGAGATCGCGCCGCAGCCCCGGTAGCGCCGCCACCACAGCCTCACGGCCCGACCGGCCCACTACATCGCCCAAAAACAAAAGCCGCATGGGGCTTACCTGCCTTCACCATTATTGACGCGCACAACGCGCCTATCCGTTACAACCCAGTCCATTGGCGCGTCATGGGCCTCCCGGTCAAGGGTACCGCCCAGTTGCGCGTCATGGGCAATACCCACAGCGGCGACCTGCCAGCCTTGCCTCAGTTGCGCAAGCGTCCGGTCATAAAACCCGCCACCATAGCCAAGCCGCCCACCTGCGCGATCAAACCACAGGCCCGGCACCAGCAACAAAGTCGGGGTCACCGGCGGCGCGCACATACCGGGTGCAGGAATGTCATAAGCCCCCGCCACCAACGGATCACCCGGCCACCAATGCCTGAACGCAAGCGGCTGGTCACGCCGGGCCACCACAGGCAGCGCCAGCCGGTGCCCGCGCGCCAAAAGCGCCAGCATGGCGGGCAAGGGATCAATTTCCCCACGAATTGGCCAGTACCCCGCAACCGTCTCGCAGTCTCGCAGCGGCACACCGTCCAACAGCTTTCGGGCAAGCCGGATGCCTGCACCATCGCCGCCAAGTATTGCAGCACGCTGCCTTACGGCGCCCGCATGGGCCCGCATTTGGGCTTTCGACAAGCCTGCTAAAACAGGTGCAGTCATCGCGCAAACATCATCAAAGGAAGAAAAAGTAGGGCCGCCTTGGCCGCTGGAGCAGAAATCCCCGGGAACCTACACTTGTAGGTGGGCGCCGTAATGCCCGGGCCCACGGGCCCAGGCAGGGACAGCTCCCTAAGAGACCGTAAGGCCCCGAGCAATGTGGCTCCTGGCGAACCAGGCAGCCCCTTGATTGATGAATTGAACCTAGGGTGCCTCAAGCCGTCCGGCAATCTCTTCCAAACGGCCGGCGGCAGCTTCCAGCACTTCCGCCACCTGATTTTCGGCGTCCTGGCTCTTTGTGGCAGCGCCCGCGCGCGCATCCTTGAGGGATGCAACTTCGTCCTGCAGCGTCTTGATCTCGCCCAGCGCCTCGGAAAGTTCGTCAGCCACCAGCAATCCGGCCATCAGCATCAGCCGCTGGTCCCCCACCTGCCCCACGCCCTGCGCCAGATTGGTCACATGCCGGTCCAGGTAGGAGGCAAGCCCCTCCAGATGCTGCTCTTCGCCATCGTCACAGGCCAGCGTGTAGATGCGGCCATTTATTTTGACGGTAACCTGCGCCATTGCGTTTCGTTGTCCTATGAGGGCTCAAGCACGGCGCGGATGCCGGCAATGGCATCCTCCAGCCGTCCGGAAACATCACCCGCCGTTTCATCCAATTCGCGCGCCTGCGCCTTCACCCGATCCAGCTCGTCGGCCAGCCGCGAGCGGTCCTCGCGCAGCGCCACCAGCTCGCGCTCTGTCGCCGATGCAGACTGCGATTTGATACCACGCCGGTTGATCCCCGCCTCCAGCTGGTCAAGCGCCGAGGAAAACCGCTGCATGGCGGCATCAAGCTTACTCATGATTTGGACCCGATCTTCACGTCCGATGGTTCCCAGTTCTCAAAATCGCCGCGGCGAATATGCAACAGGTAGATGACATAACGTATTCAGCCCGCCGTGCAACGGTCAACGGCAGTGAACATACCGCATACGGCGTGCCACGGGCATGTTGACGTTGCAAGAGCACCTCGTCATTCTCCCGCCCGAATTGGCGACCTGTGCTGGACCATCCGGCCGGGCCACCACAATCTTTACGAGCGGGCAGAGCTTAAAAGAGGCCCCGCCGATCCGAATCGGATCATATGGCCCCTGATGGTGGCATAAGACCGCCATAGGGAATTTTTGAGGCAGCCGCGAAAAAGCTTTTCAACAGGGAGCGTCGCGGCACCCCGACTGCGCAGAGCAAGGCAACCCAAATATGACATCAGCTAACAGCGCCACCGTCTCCTCCGGGACGGACGATTCCGTATCTTCCGCCTCAAACGCGGAGCACACGATGATGGCCAACGCCATCCGTGCCCTGGCCATGGACGCGGTGGAAGCCGCCCAGTCCGGCCATCCGGGCATGCCAATGGGCATGGCCGACGTTGCCACGGTGCTGTTCACCAAGTTCATGAAATTCTGCCCGCAGGACCCCAACTGGGCTGACCGCGACCGTTTCGTGCTCTCCGCCGGGCACGGCTCCATGCTGCAATACGCGCTGCTGCATCTCCTCGGCTACGAGGACATGACCATCGACCAGCTTAAGAGTTTCCGCCAGCTCGGCTCGCTGACCCCCGGTCACCCGGAAGTTGACCACACGCCGGGTGTTGAAATGACCACCGGCCCCTTGGGCCAGGGCATTTCCTCCTCCGTCGGCATGGCACTGGCCGAGCGGATGCTTAATGCCCGCTACGGCGACGATCTGGTTGACCACTTCACCTATGTCATCGCGTCCGACGGCGACCTTATGGAAGGCATCAGCCACGAAGCCATCTCGCTGGCAGGCCACCTGAAGCTTTCCCGCCTCATCGTCCTGTTTGATGACAACGGCATCACAATTGATGGCTCGCTGGACCTATCGGAATCCGGTGATCAGATTGCCCGCTTCGAAGCCGCCGGCTGGGATGCCACCCGCATTGATGGCCACGATCCCGAAGCAATCGCTGCCGCCATCGAGTACGCCCGTACCACGAACAAACCTTCGATGATCGCCTGCCGCACCAAAATCGGCTTTGGCGCGCCCACCAAGGAGGGGACGTCCGGATCCCATGGGGCGCCCCTTGGTGCCGACGAGATCGCCGGCACCCGCAAGGCCCTTGGTTGGACCAGCGCCCCCTTTGAGATTCCAGCCAATGTGCTGGATGCATGGCGTGTTGCAGGTCTGCGCGCCGCAAAGGACCGTGCCGCGTGGCAAAAGCGTCTGGCAGCAGCGCCTGAAGCCCTGCGCAGCGAATTCGACCGCACTCAGACAGGCTCGCTCCCCAACGCGCTGCACGCGGAAATCAACAAGGTCAAACGCGCCTTCACCGACGAAAAGAAGGCCGTCGCCTCCCGCAAGGCGTCGGAAACCACGCTCCAGACACTCGCAGACGTGGTCCCCGAACTTGTCGGCGGCTCCGCTGACCTGACCGGCTCCAACAACACCCGTGCCAAGAGCCAGCGCTCTGTTACTGCGGATGATTTTGGCGGCAGCTATATCCATTACGGCATCCGCGAGCACGGCATGGCTGCTGCCATGAACGGCATGGCGCTACATAAGGGTCTAATCCCCTATGGCGGCACCTTCCTCGTCTTCGCCGATTATTGCCGCCCGTCGATCCGTCTGGCAGCACTGATGCAGCGTCGCGTCATTTACGTGTTCAGCCACGATTCCATCGGCCTTGGCGAAGACGGCCCCACTCACCAGCCGGTTGAGCATCTGGCCGCCCTGCGTGCCATTCCCAACCTCAAAGTGTTCCGCCCGGCCGATGCGGTTGAAACTGCCGAATCCTGGGAAGCCGCCCTCAAAAATGCCGACGGCCCCAGCGCCATCGCCTTGACCCGCCAGAATCTCGAAACTGTGCGCACCAAGCACACGGACGAAAATCTGAGTGCCCGTGGTGCCTACGAGCTGGCCCCTGCCGACGGCGAGGCAACCGCAACCCTGATCGCCACAGGCTCTGAAATCGGCATTGCCCTTGCCGCCCGCAAGCTGCTGCAGGCGGATGGCATCCCCACCCGCGTTGTTTCAATGCCCAGTCAGGAACTCTTCAACGCCCAGCCCGCCGCCTATCGCGACGACATCCTGCGCCCCAATACCGTGCGCGTGGCCGTCGAAGCGGGCATCGAAATGGGGTGGGCGCGGTATGTGGGTGACAAAGGCGGCTTTGTCGGCATGACCGGCTTTGGCGCCAGCGGCCCCTACAAAGAGCTGTACAAGCATTTCGGCATCACGCCGGAAGCCGTTGCTCTGGCCGTTCGCGAGCGGGTCTAATTAGGTAGCTACCAACCTCAGGAAGCTAGTCAGAGGTATCGCCGATTGGATCAGGCCCGTATCTGTTTGGTCCAATTGTCCCTGGGACGCTGCAAAGCACTATCAAGGCAACCAACCCAATTGCTCCAGCAGCTGGTCTATCGAGTATTGATACAGGTATCCACAACAACGCCAACCAACCGGTTAGCCCGATATCCCTTAATCGTTGGGAAGTCAGCGTGTACTGCGCGACAATAAATGGAATTCCAAAAAGCAACACAATGAGCGTTGCTGCACGTCTATTCGGCTCAAACTGAGAAAACAAAAACAAAAAACCAATCACAACAGCAAAGAGTGCCAAAGAAGCCAGCATGAAACTCTTGCGATTGCGGCGTATGGAGATTGAGAACCAGTATTCTAGCGCAGGAATACCCATAACCTTATTCAAGGTGCACGACGATCTGCGATAGAGCCAATTATCATAAAGGCCAGATAGACCGGCACGTACCAGAAAAATAGGAGCACTGCCTGAAGCAGTTCCCAGTTCCAAACTTCAACGGCACCATAAACCCCCAAACCGGCCCCTAGCAGCGGAATGTAAGTCAACAGCAAGGCTAAAAACATCGCAACAAACGCAGGCAAGTCTGTAGCTACCTCAATGCCATCTGCGACAGCAAAGAGCTGGACAAGCCCAATCACCAAATAGGCCAAAAAGAAAAAAACCTGCATCTTTCAATCCTCCCCCTAAAAGCGACATTGGAAACTCTAATCTTGCCCATGCCCGGAGACAACCAAATGAGACGGTCGAAATTCCGACTGAGTTGGTGTCTTGCGCTCAAGCACATAGCGGATTCACGCTCTGTGCGCCTTCCATCACAGGTGAGGTTTCGCTATACCCACGCCAACGCCCGAGCGGCGGCGGCAATTCCTCATGTCCGGACCGCTCTTTAGCAGACACTTTTTGCATGAAGGTGAGTAAGAACATGGCTGTAAAAGTTGCGATCAACGGTTTTGGACGCATTGGTCGTCTGGTCCTGCGCGGCATCATCGAGTCGGGCCGCAAGGACATTCAGGTCGTTGCCATCAACGATCTGGGCTCCGCTGAAGCCAACGCCCACCTTTTGCAATACGACACGGTCCATGGCCGCTTCCCCGCCAAGGTAAGCAACACCAAGGATTCGATCACCGTTGACGGCAACAAGATCAAGGTGACCGCAGAGCGCAACCCGGCAGACCTCCCCTGGGGCGAACTGGGCATCGACATCGCCCTTGAATGCACCGGCATCTTTGCCTCGAAAGAAAAAGCATCGGCTCATCTCAAGGCCGGCGCCAAGCGCGTGCTTGTCTCAGCCCCGGCATCAGGCGCTGACCTCACGGTCGTTTACGGCGTCAACAATGATGCGCTGAAGAAGTCGCACACGGTTGTTTCCAACGCGTCATGCACCACCAACTGCCTGGCGCCTGTCGCCAAGGTACTGCACGATACGTTCGGCATTGAGCGTGGTTACATGACCACCGTTCACGCCTACACCGGTGACCAGCCGACGCTCGACACTCTGCATAGTGACATGCACCGCGCCCGCGCCGCTGCCTGCAACATCATCCCCACCTCAACGGGTGCCGCCAAAGCCGTCGGCCTTGTGCTGCCGCAACTTGCCGGCAAGCTGGATGGTACCGCCGTGCGTGTGCCAACCCCCAACGTCTCCATGATCGACCTGGTATTCACTGCCAAGAAGGATCTGAGCGTCGAAGCCATCAATGCTGCGATGAAGGAAGCCGCGCGCACCAAGCCGCTGAAGGGCATTCTTGCCGTCAACGACAAGCCGCTCGTCTCCATGGACTTCAACCACAACCCGGCCTCCTCCACGTTCGATCTGACCCAGACACAGGTCATCGAAGGCAAGATGGGCCGCGTTCTGTCCTGGTATGACAACGAGTGGGGCTTCGCCAACCGCATGGCCGACACCGCCGTCGCCATGTCGAAGCTGCGTTAGTCCACCCAAACAAAACCGGAGCCTGTGAGTATCGCCATGAGTAAGAATTCGTTCCTCACCTTGGACGATCTTTTTGCAACAGGCGACATTACCGGCAAACGCGTGCTGATGCGTGCTGACCTCAACGTCCCCCTTAAGGACGGCGAGGTCAGCGACGCAACCCGTATTGAGCGCATCGTTCCCACCATCCGCGACCTTGCAGCCAAAGGCGCCGTCGTCGTGCTGCTATCGCATTTCGGTCGCCCCAAAGGCGAACGTAAGCTGGAATTTTCCCTGAAGCCCGTGATGCCGGCTCTTAAAGAGGCAACCGGCCTTGATGTCACCTTCGCTGATGATTGCATCGGCGAGGCCGCCTCATCCGTCATTGCAACAGCAAAGCCCGGCAGCATCGTCCTTCTGGAAAACACCCGCTTCCACAAAGGTGAGACAAAAAACGACGCAAGTTTTGCGGATGCGCTGGCAGCGCTGGGCAATATCTACGTCAATGATGCATTCTCGTCCGCCCACCGCGCCCATGCCTCAACGGAAGCCATCGCCCATCGCCTGCCTGCCTATGCGGGCCGCGCTATGGAAGCCGAACTGACAGCCCTTGAAAGCGCGCTCGCCAAACCGGAAAAACCGGTTGTCGCCATTGTCGGTGGCGCCAAGATTTCCACCAAGCTGGAGCTTCTCGGCAATCTGGTTGAGCGGGTTGATTATCTCGCCATCGGTGGCGGCATGGCCAATACATTCCTCGCAGCACAGGGCATCGACGTCAAAGCCTCCCTTTGCGAGCATGATCTAGGCGACACCGCTCGCGATATTCTGGCCAAGGCCGAAAAAGTCGGCTGTCAGGTCCTCCTCCCCAGTGACGTTGTGGTGGCAAAAGAATTCAAGGCCATGGCCCCTTGCCAAACTGTACCTGTGGACAAGGTGCCCGACGGCTATATGATTCTGGACGTCGGCCCCAACACGATCGCAGAGTTGGGCGCACGGTTTGAAACGGCAAAAACCGTGGTTTGGAACGGGCCATTGGGCGCCTTTGAGATCGCCCCTTTTGATAACGGCACCAATGCCGCAGCCCGGCATGTGGCAATGCTGACGAAAATGGGCCAGCTCAACTCCGTCGCCGGTGGCGGCGACACGGTTGCCGCCCTCAATAATGCAGGCGCGGCGGATGATTTCTCATACGTCTCAACCGCAGGCGGTGCCTTTCTTGAATGGCTAGAGGGAAAAGCATTGCCGGGCGTTGAGGCACTTAGCGGCCGGATCAAGGCCGCCTAACCCGTACGCTTCACCACTACGCATCAAGGGGAACGGAAAACGATGACCGAAACCATTGAAGACATCGCCCAGCGCATGGTGGCCCCCGGCAAAGGCATCCTGGCTGCCGACGAAAGCACTGGCACCATCAAGAAGCGCTTTGATGCCATCAACACCGAGTCGACTGCTGAGTCGCGCCGTGATTACCGCGAGATGCTGTTCCGCACCGACGAGGCCATGCGCGAGTATATTTCTGGCGTCATTCTGTATGATGAAACCATCCGCCAGAAAGCCAAAGACGGCACGCCGCTGGTTGAGATCATCAAGGCCGCAGGCGCGATCCCCGGCATCAAGGTCGATGCCGGCGCCAAACCTCTTGCCGGCAGCAATGGCGAGAAGGTGACAGAAGGCCTCGACGGCCTGCGCGAACGTTTCGCCGAGTATCACGCGCTGGGCGCCCGCTTCGCCAAATGGCGCGCCGTCATCGAAATCGGCAGCAAGGGTGACCGCTCCAAGCCGTCGCACAACTGCATCCACGCCAACACCCATGCCCTTGCCCGCTATGCAGCGCTCGCGCAGGAGCAGGGCATCGTCCCCATCGTGGAGCCGGAAGTACTCATGGACGGCGATCACGACATCGACACCTGCTACGACGTCACCAAATGGGCGCTGAAGGAGCTTTACCAGGAGCTCGACTACGCAGGCGTCAAACTCGAGGGCTCGATCCTCAAACCCAATATGGCCATTGCAGGCAAACTGTGCGCAAAGCAGGCTGGCGTTGACGAAGTCGCGGAAAAAACAGTCAAGCTCATGAAGGAATGTGTGCCCCCGGCAGTACCCGGCATCGTCTTCCTCTCCGGTGGCCAGTCGGACCATGACGCAACAGCCCATCTCAACGCCATGAACACACACGACGACCTGCCCTGGGCCCTTTCCTTCTCCTATGGCCGCGCCCTTCAAGCAGCGCCGCAAAAAGCCTGGGCTGGCAACAACAACAACTGGTCCAAGGGACAGGCAGCCTTCCTGCATCGCGCCCGCATGAATTCGCTTGCCACAACCGGCAACTGGACCGAACAGGTGGAGAAAGAGGCTGCCTAAGCCCGTGAAGCCCATTTGCCGCCTGTATCTGATCACGCCGCCGCGTCTCGACGACGTCGCCGCGTTTTCGCATGTGCTTGAGAGCGCGTTGAAGGCAGGCGATGTCGCCTGTCTGCAGCTTCGCCTCAAGGAGGCGGATGACGCCACCATCATCAAGGCAGCTGAAACCTTGATGCCGATTGCTCACGACCATGACGTGGCCTTCCTCATCAATGACCGCCCCGACCTTGCCGCAAAGACCGGTGCCGACGGCGTTCATATCGGCCAGGAGGATGCGTCCTACGAGGACGCGCGGGCACTCCTTGGCGCAGATGCAATCATCGGCGTCACCTGCCATGACAGCCGCCACCTCGCCATGCGTGCAGGTGAACAGGGCGCCGACTATGTGGCCTTCGGCGCCTTCTACGACACCACCACCAAGGCCGCCTCCGCCCGCGCCCAACCGGAAATCCTCTCCTGGTGGCAACGGTTGTTTGAGGTGCCCTGCATCGCCATTGGCGGCATCACAGCTGAAAATGCAGCGCCCCTGGTTGCTGCAGGCGCAGATTTTCTTGCAGTCTCCTCTGGCGTATGGTCGCATTCACAAGAGGCCGGGGGGCCTGCACAGGCGGTCAGGGCACTCAACGAAGTGATTGCCCAAACGCCCCAAGTTCTGCTGGAGACAAATGCGTAAATCCACCCCCCGCCTGATCGCCCTTCTCGCCCTGCTGATCACAACCCCGGCTGCCTATGCAGAGGTGGAAGACGCGACCAACACACAAATCAAAACCGTATCGCCGGAAGTGGCGCGGGCAGTCGAAGCGCTCAAGGCCGACGACGTTCCGCGCGCCGCAGCATTCCTGCGGTCGGCAGCTGAAAACGGCGACCCGGCAGCGCAGGCGTTGCTCGGCCAGATATACCTCGACGGCAAAGGCATCCAGCAGGATCTGTACGAAGCGGGACGCTGGCTGCGCTCGGCGGCGGCCAATGGCGAACCATCCGGCGCCTATGCTCTGGCCACGGTCACGGCTGACGGCACTCTCACCCCGCCCGGCATGGACCCCAACGATGCAAATGCGCGTGAGCGCGAAGCCACACGGCTCTTTCTTGTTGCCGCCGACGCAGGCTCCCTGCCCGCCATGGTCGAAACCGGCCTGCGCCATGCCCGCGGCATCGGTACAGACCCTAGTATCCCCGAAGCCGCGCGCTGGTTCCGCACAGCAGCCGAGAAAGGCAGCCCCGACGCGCAATTCAATCTGGGTGTGCTTTATGCGGCGGGTAGCCTGTCGGACGGCTCTCCCGACCATGCAGCTGCCCGCCGATGGTTTGAACTGGCCGCGGCTCAGGGCCACCCGGATGCACAATACAATCTTGGTTTGGCCGCAGCCCAGGGCCTCGGCCAGCCGGTTGATAATGTCACCGCCGCGCGCTGGTTTACCCCCGCAGCCGCGCAGGGCATGGCGGACGCGCAGTCAGCCCTCGCCTATCTCACCTATCAGGGCCTTGGCACGACCAAGGATGAAGCAAAGGCCGCAACCCTCTATCAAAAGGCGGCAGACCAGGGCCACCTGATCGCGCAGAACCGCCTCGCCCGCCTTTACGTAATGGGCCGCGGCGTTACAGCAGATATGGCGGAGGCCTGGAAATGGCATTCGCTTTCCACCGCCGCAGGTTTTGAGGATAAAGAGTTGGATACGCGCTTCACCAAGCATCTCACCGCCGCCCAGCGTAGCGATGGCGACGCCCGAGCAGGCAAATGGCTGGCGGAGCGGACCCCCCGCTAACCCGCCATTTGGCCCACGCCTTGGCCGGTTTCGCTTAACCTCGCCATGCGCCTCCCCTTGCGTATAGGCCCGCGCTGGTGCATGTCAGGCCCGCCCGCCCATGGTAGGCACCGAACAAACCCCCGTGAAGGCACCGCCCCATGAAGATCAACGGAAACGAAATCCGCCCCGGCAACGTTATCGAGCACAAAGGCGGCCTGTGGGCTGCCGTCAAAGTGCAAAGCGTCAAGCCTGGCAAAGGCGGCGCCTATGCGCAGGTGGAACTGAAAAACCTCATCGACGGCACCAAGCTCAACGAGCGCTTTCGCTCATCGGAGTCGGTAGAGAAAGTTCGCGTGGATACACGCGATTTCCAGTTCCTGTTCGAATCCGGCGACATGCTGACCTTTATGGACAACGAAAATTACGAGCAGATCGAACTGGCTCGTGAGTTTGTCGGCGATCGCGCCGCCTTCCTGCAGGAAGGCATGGCCGTGACTTTGGAGATGTGGGAAGAAAAGCCCATCGGCATCAAACTGCCCGAACAGGTAACGCTGGAAATCACCGAGACCGAACCCACCATCAAGGGCCAGACGGCTGCCTCCTCCTACAAGCCGGCAGTGCTTGAAAATGGCGTGCGCACCATGGTGCCGCCCTTCGTCACAGTCGGCGAGCGCATCGTCATCGACACCACTGAAATCACCTACATCAAACGCGCGGACTAGTTACACCTCCCATGGCCCTCAACTCACCCGTCATCAATGTCATGGTCGGCGCGGCCCGCAAGGCCGCCCGCAAACTCGCCCGCGATTTCGGCGAGGTGGAAAATCTTCAGGTCTCCAAGAAAGGCCCCGGCGATTTCGTCAGCGCGGCTGATCTTCGCGCCGAAAAGATCATCCACGAAGAACTTGCCAAAGCCCGTCCCGGCTATGGCTTCCTAATGGAAGAGTCCGGCGTCGTTGAAGGCCCGGACAAAAGCCACCGCTGGATCATTGATCCCCTCGACGGCACCACCAACTTCCTGCATGGCATGCCGCATTTCGCCATCTCCATCGCCCTTGAGCGCGACGGACAGCTGGTGAATGGCCTTGTCTACAATCCAGTGACCGACGACCTGTTCCTCGCTGAAAAAGGTCAGGGTGCTTATCTCAACGACCGCCGCCTGCGCGTCGCCGCCCGCTCACGGCTGGATGAAGCAGTGTTTGGCACCGGCATTCCCTTCAAGGGCATGGATTCCCACGCAGCGTTCTCCCGCGAGCTTGAAGTCATCATGCCGCAGGTCGCTGGCGTCCGCCGCTTCGGCGCCGCCTCACTTGATCTTGCATGGGTTGCAGCCGGCCGCTTCGACGGCTTTTGGGAACACGGCCTGCAGCCGTGGGATGTGGCAGCCGGCATCGTGCTGGTGCGCGAAGCGGGCGGCTTCATTTCCGACATCATCGGCGGCGACCGCCTGCTCGAGAACAACGGCATCATCGCGGCCAATGCGGATCTGTTGCCGCAGCTCCAGACCATGGTCAAAAACGCTGCCAAGCCAGCCTGACGCACACAGCTGGCGGCTTGCGGGCTTTACCAACGCCGCACAAGCGGGTAACCCAGTACAAGACCCGTATTCAGGGCATCCCGGCAAAATTCCGGGCTGACCCTCCAAGCTATGGACAGCGCTTCCCGGCATGAGCCAGACCCCGAAACGCCAGCCCATCATCCACACCCTCTTCGGCGCAGCCATGTGCCTGTCGATTAGTGCTGCGCATGCCCCGGCACGCGCGCAGGCAAATGATGTCGAGGTCAATCTCGATGCGCTGGGCCTTGGCAACGGCGCTGCAGCGGCACAACAACCAAGCCTGACCCTAAGATATCCTGGCGCCAGCACTGCAACCCGGCAGGTGCCCCAACTGCGCTACCCAACCGTGCCCGCGCCGCTGAAGCGCCCCACACCACCGATCGCAACGGTAATACCCAAGGCACAGCCGGTTGTTAAAGCACAGCCTGCACAAGAAGCCTCAGCCGCACCCAAAGCGCAGGCCGAGAAAACGCCAACCCCGGTTGCGCCCAAGGCCGTTGCTACCGACACACAAGCAGCAAGCGTCCCACAAGCACCAGCCAAACCCGTAACACCGGCAAGGGCCGTTGCGGCAGCGACGGCTGCGCCCGAACCGGTTGCACCTGAGCCCGCAGCACCCATACCTACATCACCTGCCATAGAGACCGCCCCGGAACCCGAACCTGTCAGACAGGCCGAGCCGCAGGTGGCTTCCCTTGAAACACCCCCGGCGACAACGGAACTGGCAGAACCCGAGCCTGCAATCCTGCGCGTACTGTTTGATTCGGACGCAGCCGCCATTGTCGGCACCGCCCGCAGCCAGCTTGATTCGATTGCCGAGACCTTGCGCTACGATCCGCGCCGCATTGAACTGCAAGCCTTTGGCGGCACGCCCGGCGACAAAACCAGCACCGCCCGCCGCCTGTCGCTCAAGCGCGGCCTCGCCGTGCGGGCCTATCTGATGGAACTTGGCATCGACAGTCGTCGCATAGATGTGCGCGCCCTTGGTGGCGTCACGGATACCGGCGCATCTGATCGCGTGGACGTGACATATTCGGGCGGTTGATTGACGGCACAAGGCCACCAACACACCGGTGCCACATTCACCCGGCAAGTCTGGCCGCCAGCAAGTCCGGCCACTGACCGGTCCAGGTTTAGGAGACGCTAGATGGCGAAAGCCCAAAGCAGCGACGCATTGAGCCTCACCCAGCCCAGCCGCCATATTTCCCGCATGCTCACCTTTCTGGTGATTGTCGGCCTGGTGCTGATGGTCCTGTGGCCGCAGCTGTCACAGGCGTTCTTCGCCAATGTCGTGCTCAACGGCCTGATCGCCGGCGTATTGCTGCTGGGCTGCCTCTACACGTTCCGGCAGGTACTGGTGCTCGGCCCCGAAATCCGCTGGGTCAATGCCTTCCGCCGCGCCGACCCCGGGCTCACATTGCCGCCTCCCCCGCGCCTGCTGGCCCCCATGGCCACCCTTCTGGGCGAACGCAAAGGCCGCGTTGCCATCTCCACCCCCGCCATGCGCTCAATCCTCGATTCAATTGCCTCCCGGCTGGATGAAGCCCGCGATATTTCCCGCTACATGATCGGCCTGCTCATCTTCCTGGGCCTCTTGGGTACCTTCTGGGGCCTCCTCGACACGGTTTCGTCCATCGCCGACACCATCCGCAGCCTGTCGCCCGCAGGCGGCGGCGCCAACGACGTCTTTCAGGAGCTGCGCGCCGGCCTCGAAGCCCCGCTCACCGGCATGGGCACGGCGTTCTCTTCATCCCTGCTGGGCCTCGGCGGCTCGCTCATCGTCGGGTTCCTCGACCTTCAGGCAAGCCAGGCACAAAATCGCTTCTACAACGAGCTTGAAGAATGGCTCTCCACCGTCACCCGGCTGGATGCGTCAGGCGATGGCGACAATCCGTTACTGGGCGAATTGGCAAAACGCCTCGACGATCTGCGCCATGACGTCAGCGGCTCGTCCGGCGAACGTTCCGCCACCACAGCATCCCTGATGGCACTGACCGAGCGGCTGACCATCCTGAGCGATCAGATGCGCGCTGAAAGCCAGTTGCTCAATCAGGTCGCCAGCAATCAGGCAGACCTCAAACCGATCCTCGAGCAGATCGCGCAGCTTGCCGCGCGCGACAGGACGTAGCCCATGGCCCTCGCCTCCCGCCGCATACGGCAAGGCCAGGCGGATTACTGGCCCGGCTTCGTCGATGCCATGGCGACCCTGTTGCTCGTCATCATCTTCCTGTTGTCCATCTTCATGCTGGCGCAATTCTATCTCAGTCAGGCCATCACCGGCCGTGACGCGGCACTTGAAAGCCTGCGCAGCCAGATCAGCCAGTTGACCGACTTGCTGGCACTCGAACAGTCCCGCACCGCCGACCTTGAATCCACAATGGCGGGCCTCAGCGCTTCTCTTGCCGATGCCGACGCAGAAAAAACCCGCCTTGCGGGCCTGCTGGCCGATGCGCAGTCAGGCGGCGAGGCAGCACAGGCGCTGCAAACAAAACTCACCGAGCAGGAACAGCTGACAGCGGAAGCCCAGGCACAGGTTGAACTCTTTAACCAGCAGCTCGCAGCCTTACGCCAGCAACTTGCAAGCCTTGAAGCAGCTCTGGAAGCAGCCGAAGCCAAGGACAGGGACAGCCAGACCCAAATTGCTGATCTTGGCCGCAGGCTCAATTCCGCCCTCGCCCAGAAAGTGCAAGAGCTTGCGCGCGCCCGCTCAGAATTCTTCGACCGCCTGCGCACAGCGTTGGGCAACCGCCAAGACATTCAGGTTGTCGGCGACCGGTTCGTGTTTCAGTCTGAGGTGTTTTTTGACTCAGGCTCCGCCGCGCTAAACCCCGCTGGCGAAGTTGAGCTCAACAAGATCGCCACCGCCATTCAGGAAATCGCAGGCGATGTCCCCGATGAGATCAACTGGGTCCTGCGCATTGATGGCCACTCGGATGCACAGCCCATCTCAACGCCGGAGTTCCCCTCCAACTGGCACCTGTCCGCCGGTCGCGCAATCTCGGTTGTACGCTATCTGATTGATCGCGGCGTGCCGCCCAACCGCTTGCTGGCAGCAGGCTTTGGCGAGTTCCAACCACTGGCAGCCGGCGCAGGAGCTGATGCCCTGCGCCGCAACCGCCGTATCGAATTCAAGCTGACTGAACGCTAGGCACGCCCATCACAAGGCCACCTATTAGTTTAGCGGGCACACCATTACGTGCCCATCAAACACCGCACCCACAACCAGCGTATTGCCGTTGACGGCCCCAACGCTTGAGGCCGACAGCGTGCCGTCGAGCGCCACAAACACGTCTTCGCTTTCGCCAGTATCTGGATCAAGCCGGATAACCTGTGACGGTGAAACCGATGACGCATCCTGTGCATGGGTCAGGAAATCGAACACTTTGGGATGCGCACCAATCCACAGCGCCCCATCTTCGGCAATTTCGATATTGTCCGCACCCGTATCAACCGGCAGATCCTTGACGTGGCTCAGCGCACCGGTTGCCGCATCCCGTGCATACACCCCCACCTTACGTCCAAGAAATTCAGCGATATAGATCGTGCCACCATCCGCACTCACATTGATGCCATTGGCATATGCCAAGCCGGAAACCGCAACGCTGCCGGTTTGCCCGTCCCAATAAACCGCGTTCGCGAGCGGCAATGCCAGATAGGCTTCAACCATGCTCAAAAACCCGTCGCGATAGCCGCGGTCATTGCTGGCATAAAAGCTCTCAGGCCCAACTGCCACAAGGTCATTGGGCGAATGCATGGCATCAAATGACACCGATTTCACGTGTGCCAGCATACCGCCTTCAGCCACGTCGAAAATCTCGACTGCGTGTCCGCCTGCTTTGGGGTGATTGATAACAAAAAGCCGCTTGGTGCCGTCCGCGCCCTTATAAAGGCTTATCCCATGCGGCCTGAAATCTTCAGGTGCATCCACAGACACACGCTGAGGCATGGAAGCCGCATCAAGCTGGAAAGCATAAATACCACCTGCTGGCAGTTCGGGGTCACGACGCTCGGAAGCTGAAACAAACGCCAGCCGCGTGTCAGGGTCGATGGTCACATCTTCGGTGCCCGACGCCACGTCCACCCGCGTGCAGCTTTCCACAAGCACCGGTTCCAAAGTCGCAAAAATACCAGAGGCCGGAACCATCACATATAAAACGCGTCCAGCCATAACCACGACCAGCAATAAAACAAACAGCAACACAGCACGCATAGTCAGTCCCCCCAAATGAGCGCACCGGGTTTTGGTTAACTATCCCGGCGTCAATTTGGCGAAACTCTAGCGTAGTTACAGCCGCTGAGTCAGTTTTGTGTTTGCCCGCTTTGCGCAGCGCCCGCCGACCCCATACGGCACACCAGAACAGCAGGATCAAACACCGCCCCGATCACCAGCAGGTCCTTGTAGGTGGCCCCCACCGTGGACGCTGAAAGCTCAGCACCATCATCCAGATAGGCTGTCGAAGCCTCTCCGCCACCGCCTTCATAAGGCCGCACCACCACAACATGGCTGGGGCTGAGATTGGCCGGATCCGCTGCATGCTCCGCAAAAGTCGCCAGCTTCGGATGCGCGCCGATCCACAAGGCCCCGTCCTCAGCCACATCGATGTTGTCGACACCGGTCCCCAAAAACACCTGGTCCACCAGCGACAGATCATTGCTGATCGGGTCGCGCGCATAAAGCCGCAATGTCCGCGCCAGTAATTCCGCCACATAAACGGTGCTCTGATCCGCCGACACGGCAATCCCATTCGCCATGGCAAGCTCGTCAGCCACCACCCGGGTATTTTCGCCGTCATGAAACACAACTGTGGTGATCGGCGACGCAAAAACCGCAGCCATCATCCGGCCGCCCTCGCCGGGCTGGTTGTGGTCATTCGTCACGTAAAACGCATCCGGCGAAATAGCTGCCACATCATTTGGCGATACGACCAGCGGATCAGCAATCGTTCTGCGATGGGTCAGAACATCGTCGGGCGACAGATCAAAAATCTCAATCGTGTGTTCCTCACCGCCGGGATGATTGACCGCCATCAGCGTGCGCGCACCGTCTTCCGCCGTGAACAGCGAAATACCATGCGGGCGGAACCGCTCCGGCATATTCGGCGTGATCGGCCGCATGAACATCTCGGCTACCGGCGCATCCAGGTCCATCACGTAAATGCCGCCCCGCACCCCTTCCGCGCCCGGATCATCACTGGTTGCCAACCGCCGGTCATAGGCGGAGATATAAGCAATGCCGCGCGACCTATCGATGGCAACGTCTTCAGGTCCCGGCACACCTTGAATACGGGTGCAACTTTCGCCATCAAACTTGCGCGCGATCGTGGTGAACTCGCCCATCCAGTTCATGGTGCGCACGTAAAATACGCTCGCCACCAAAATGACAACGCCTACAAGCACCAATACGATTTTCAGTGTCCGGCTCATGACTCATCTCCCCCGCCGCCATCAATCACATGCAGCCGCGTTGCCGCATCCGCCCGTGGCAGATCCGTATCGTCAGCATGTTCATTCATGTCAAATTGCAGCCGTGCGAGGCGCGCGTAAAGCCCGCCCTCGGCCACCAGTTCCGCGTGCGTACCCTTGGCAACAACGCTGCCGCCATCAAGTACGATAATTCTGTCAGCTTTCTTCACCGTCGCCAGCCTGTGCGCAATCACCAGCACCGTGCGCCCGGACATCAGCCGGTCGAGGGCCGCCTGCACCAGCGCTTCGCTTTCAGCGTCGAGCGCGCTTGTTGCCTCGTCCAGCAGCAAAATCGGCGCATCACGCAACAATGCCCGTGCGATGACCAGCCGCTGTCGCTGCCCGCCGGATAGCGTTACACCGCGCTCGCCAAGCTCCGTGTCATACCCATCAGGCATGGTGCTGATAAATTCGTGTGCATGAGCTGCTTCCGCCGCCGCACGCACATCCGCGTCACTGGCGTCAGGCCGTCCAAAGGCAATATTGTCACGCACGCTGGTCCCGAACACGACTGTTTCCTGCGGTCCAAAGGCAATACGTCGCCTGAAGTCGTCTGGATCAGCTGCCTTCAGGTCCACGCCATCGATCTTGATGGTCCCGGATGCAGGATCATAAAACCGCAATAGAAGCTGAAACACCGTGCTCTTGCCGGCACCCGATGGGCCCACAAGGGCAACAGTTTCACCGCGCTGCACGTCGAGTGAGAAATGCTCAAGAGCAGATGCTTCCGGCCGCAACGGGTAGCGGAACGACACATCCTCAAATGTCACCCGTCCCCGTGCGGGCACCGGCAACATCAAAGGCCGCGCCGAGACTTTGATGGCTGACTGTGCATGCATCAGCTCAGACAATCGCTCTGCTGCGCCGGCGGCCATCTGAAACTCGCCCCACACCTCGCTAAGCGCTGCAAGGCTTGTGGCGCAGATCACAGCATAGATGATGAACTGGCTTAGCGTGCCGCCGGTCATGTCACCCGCGATTACCGACCGCGCGCCCATCCACAGCACGGCCACAATACTTGCAAAAGCCAGCGTGATGATGACCGCCGTCATGAACGCCCGCGCTGTAATATGCCGCCGTGCTGCCGCATACGCACGCTCAACGACCCCTGCATAACGCGCCCGGTCGATATCTTCATGATTGAAGGACTGCACAACCTTGATTGCCTGCAACGCCTCCGAGGCAAACGCTCCCGTATCCGCCAACCGATCCTGCGTCGCCCGTGACAATCCACGAATAAGGCGTCCAAAACCAATCAGCGGCAGAGCAATCAGCGGCAGCGCCACCAAAACCATTGCACTTAGGTCCGGTGCTGTATGCGCCGCCATGATGGCGGCACCGATGAACAAAAAGAAATTACGCAAGGCGACGGACATGCTGGAGGTCAAAACCACCCGGACCAATGTCGTGTCTGCAGTCAATCGCGACAGGATTTCGCCCGTGCGCACGGTCTCATAAAAGCTCGGCGACAGCCCCATCAGGTTTGAGAAAACCTTCGAACGCAGATCCGCAGTCACCCGCTCGCCGAGCCGCGTCACAAAGAAATAGCGCGTGGCACTGGCAATCGCGAGCGCCGTTGCCAAACCCAGCAAAATCCCAAAATGCTGATCAATCGATTGTGCATTTTCAGCCGAAAAACCCTGATCGACCATACCCCGCACACCGACCGGCACGGCCAACGTCGCGCCGGTTGCCGCCAGCAGCGACATAAACGCGCCTGCCAGCTGCCACGGATAGGCCGTCACTAGAGGCGTCAGGCTGAAAAGCGGCCCAAGCCCCCGCCCGCGCGGCCTGCGGGTTGGATCATTGCTGTCAACGGCGGAAATAGCCTGAGTCTCGCTCAATAGGGGCCTCGTTTCGCATAGTTGGGGCTGGCGTGGCGGGAGAGCGGTTTCTCTAGCAAAGAAGGCTCAGGTGCAAATTGCCCCTCCTGCCGCCAATCGGCAAGGCGGCTTTACAGCGCATGCCCCCGGCAACGCCGGGCCGGCCCCCTTGCACTTGCCCGCTCAAGCGGCTATACCGCGCGACTTCCAGAATACCTGCGACGGCCCCATGAGGGGGCCCTGAGCGCGGAAAACCGATAGAGAGATTTAAGGCCATGAAGGCAGAGATTCACCCGGACTACCACATGATCACCGTGGTCATGACCGACGGCACCGAATACCAGACCCGTTCGACCTACGGCAAGGAAGGTGACCGGCTGACGCTGGACATCGACCCGCGCACGCACCCGGCATGGACCGGCGGCGAACAGCGCCTGCTCGACCGGGGCGGTCGCCTGTCGCGCTTCAAGGACAAGTACAAGGGCTTCGTTTAGGCCCAGGCCTGAGTCGCTTCGTTTTAGCCGCTCAATCCCACTTCCGAATACAAAAAGGCCGGTGCATCAACTGCACCGGCCTTTTTCGTGTCATGTCGGCTGTCGCCTGCCTAGTGAAGCCGGTCGTCGGCACGCATCTGCCGGAACACGTTCTCAATCTTTGAAAGCTGCCGCGATACCGCAGTATCCGGTTCAGTTTCAGAGGCATCACCATTTATCATCTTGTCGAGCCGATCAACGCGCGCATAAAGCCGCCGCGAGCGCGAAATCATGTCTGCCAGCTGCATTGGCAGCTCTTCCGCCCCCTCAATGGGACGCGCGTAACAAAGCTCTTTGGCACCGAGCCGGTAGCGCTGGGTGCCGGCTTCCTGCGTGGTCATTTCCTTGCGGGCAACTGCGCGCTGCACAAGCAACCAGGAAGCCACCTGCATTAGCCGCGTCGTCAGCCGCATACTTTCCGCCGCATAGGCAAGCGCACCAGTGCGGGACAATGACTTGGAATGATCCCGGCCGGGCCCATCCAGATAGGCCGCAGCCTCCTCAACCAACCCCATGCCGTCCTTGAACATCTGCTCAAACTGCGCCGTTTCGGCGAAGTTGCTGATGCTGCTCACCTGATTCAAAGCCGTGAGCGTGTCGTCGACCGTGCTCATAATGAAAAGCCCACCTGTTCCGTTCAAAACCCGTTTCGGCACAAAAGGCTGCCGCCCGTGCCATTCGATCAAGTGAGTTACAAAAACGGTGCCAGCATGCCCAAACAGGACAGCCAGCGTCTCCCCGAGGCCAGCAAAAGCCAGCAATCAAGGGTAAGCCTAGGCTAATCATGGTAAATCGGCAAAATCCCCGGAATTTGGACAAAAAAAGAGCCGCGCAGTCCGCGCGACTCTTGAAGTTCAACAGGGAGGCGTCAAATGGGTATGGCGGCAGCCACCCCAAAACCCGGGCAAACCGGATTACGCACTCTCACCTTAGGGGCCGGACTGCTAACAAAAGGTTAACGCCGGTTAATACTGTTTTGCCTCTGAGCGCCGGATTGGACCATTTTGCGGCCTGATCAGTGCCAAAATGAGCCACCCAAAAGAATCTCATGATTTCCCGAATACGGCCTCGGCTGCGGATTTGCTGTGCTGCTTTGTATCAATCACCGCACGCACCCGTTCAATTTCCGCCTCCAGCGCGCTGATCCGCTCTTCAAGTTCGCCCACCGAGAGATTTTCAATCTCCGCCTTGGTCAGGCTCAGAACTGGCGGTGGCGGCAGATCATCATCGGGTGTCATTGGCTTTATCCTCTTTCCACGTCATCTGCCGCTTGAATGCGCGCGCCCAACTTGCCAGTTTCCAAGTCCGCAATGCGCGCACCTTGATTCAACGCGCCTATTTTCGGCCCCCCGCCCATAGCTGACAAGGCATCCCCCATGACATCCGCGCCCACCACCATGAAAGCCGTTGAAATCTCCAAATTCGGCGGGCCGGAAGTCCTCAAGCTGGTGGACCGCCCAACACCGCAACCCGCGCAAGGCGAGGTGCTTATCAAAGTCGCTGCCGCCGGGGTCAATCGCGGCGACTGCATACAGCGCATAGGCTTCTACCCAGCACCTCCCGGCGCCTCGGACCTGCCGGGCCTCGAAGTATCCGGCACGATCACTGCGACCGGCCCCGGCGTCACCATGTGGAACCTCGGCGACGAGGTCTGCGCCCTCATGGCAGGCGGCGGCTACGCGGAATATGCAGTGGTGCATGAAGGCAGTGTACTTCCCAAACCGCAAAACGTTTCGCTGGTAGAGGCCGCGGCCCTGCCGGAAACCACCATGACCGTATGGACCAATGTCTTCGAGGATGGCCAGTTGCGCCCTGGGGAAACCTTGCTCATCCATGGCGGTTCCTCAGGCATCGGCACCACTGCCATCCAGCTTGCCTCAACTCTCGGCGTTAACGTGCTGGCGACCGCAGGCAGCGCTGACAAATGCAAAGCCTGCGAAGCGCTCGGCGCCAGCCGCGCGATCAACTACCGCGAGGAGGATTTCGTTGAAGTCGTAAAGCAGGTCACTGAAGGCAAAGGTGCCGATGTGATTCTCGATATGGTCGGCGGCGAGTACGTCGCCCGCAACATTCAGGCCGCCGCCCGGCTCGGCCGCATCGTCAACATCGCCTTTATGAGCGGCTCAAAGGTGGAGGTCGATCTTCTGCCCATCATGCTGAAGCGCCTGACCTTGCGCGGGTCCACCCTGCGTGCCCGCGATATTGCCGAAAAAGCCCGCCTGACTGCCGAAGTCCGGCAGCATGTCTGGCCTCTGGTTGAAGCAGGCCGTGTCCAGCCCGTTATCGAGCGCACATTTGCGCTGGCCAACGCCTCAAAGGCCCACGAACTGATGGAAACCTCAGGCCATGTGGGGAAAATCCTGCTAACGCCCTAGATTTAGGCCCATATGCAATCGGGCCTTTCATCCCATGCCTCCAGGGCTTATAAGAACGCTAATCCCTTCAACCAATTGGATGAATAGGGGCCGTATCGGGAAGATGCGGCGCGGCGCGCTCCCGTGTTTTTTGGCCCGCCGCCGCCTGCACCCGGTTTTTCCGCGCTAACCGCGAAGGACAAGTTGAAATGACCGCACCGCTTATGCCCAAGGCCACCGCCGTCTGGCTCGTGGACAATACCTCGCTCACCTTTGACCAGATCGCCAATTTCTGCGGTCTGCACCCGCTTGAGGTCAAAGGCATTGCCGACGGCGACGTCGCCATGGGCATCAAGGGCCAGGATCCGGTAACGGCCGGTCAGATCTCCCGCGACGAAATCAAGCGCGGCGAAGCTGATACCTCCTACGAGCTTCAGCTTCTGAAATCCAAGCACGACATTCCCGAGCCCAAGACCAAGCGCAAGACCCCACGCTACACGCCCCTGTCGCGGCGCCAGGAGCGCCCGGACGCCATTGCATGGTTGCTGCGCTACCACCCGGAGCTTACCGATGGTCAGATCGGCAAGCTGGTGGGTACCACCAAGCCGACCATCCAGGGAATCCGCGATCGGTCGCATTGGAACATGTCGAACATCAACCCGGTGGACCCGGTGACACTCGGTCTGTGCTCGCAGATAGAGCTTGATGCCGCTGTGCAGAAAGCCGCCGATAAGCGCGAACGCGAATTGAAGAAGGCCGGCAAGCTGCCCGAAGATATGGGCAAGTTGGCCCCCGCCGCGCAGGCACTGGCAGATGCCGCCGCCGCAGGCCACTCACCGATCGCCGATTTCGGTCAGGTGCATGCTCGTGACGAACAGCCCGCAGCCGATGCCCCCGACGCACGCGACGGTGCCCGGCCTGACGTTGAATCCGTGTTCTCCAGCCTCGGCGGCTCCTCGGTTGCCGAAAGCGACGAGGAAGAAGACGTCAGCCACTAGACGCTTGCAGGCTGGCCTCTACTTGCCGTCCATCGTCAGGTTCAGTGCCAGCCGGCCACCGTCTGCATAGATGCATTCACCAGTGATGTAGCTGGCATCGTCTGACGCCAGAAATGCTGCGACACCTGCAATCTCATCCGGCTCCCCCACGCGCCCCAGCGGCGTGCGTGACAGCACCCGTTTGCGGCTGGCCTCGTCGGTGCTGACCACTTTCAGCATGTCGGTGGCAATAGACCCCGGACCAATGGCATTGACCCTGATGCCATAGGGCGCCAGCGACACCGCCATGACCCGCGTCAGCTGGTTGATCCCCCCCTTAGACACCACGTAAGGCACCTGATTGGGGATCGCCACCTGCGCATTGATCGATGACATGTTGATGATCGATCCCAAACGCTGTTCTGTCTCAAACTGATACTTCATCTGCCGCGCCACGGCTTGCGCGGTAATGAACGCCCCTTTGAGGTTGACCTTCAACACGCGGTCAAAGTCGTCTTCCGTCAGATCCAGAAAATCTGCGGCGTGGCTCACAGCGGCGTTGTTCACCAGCACGTCTATGCGGTCATGCGCCTCAAGCGTAGCGGCAATGAGATTGTGAATATCCAGCCGCTCGGAGACATCGCACACGACAAACTGCGCATTGCCGCCATTGTCCTTGATAACGGAAACAGCTTCCGCCCCCGCAGCCTCGTCAACATCGGCGATCACTACCCGTGCCCCGTCACGCGCAAACCGCGCCGCACAGGCATAACCGATGCCATTCCCGGCCCCGGTTACAATCGCCACCTTGTCACCCATGTCCATTATGCTCTGGCCCTTGCACCCGCATAGCCGCGTGCCGATACGGCCGCGGTGATCTCATCCAGAATGGCCGGGTCATCAATTGTCGCCGGCATCTTCCAAGCATCGCCGTCGCAAATCTTGCTCATGGTACCGCGCAGGATTTTACCCGAGCGGGTCTTCGGCAACCGCTTAACCACAATAACCGATTTGAATGCCGCGACGGGACCAATTTCCTGGCGCACCAGCGCCACGCAATCGCGCTCGATATCCTCCGCCCCGCGATCACAGCCTGCCTTCAAAACCACGAACCCAAGTGGCAATTGCCCTTTAAGTTCGTCCGCCACGCCAATGACCGCGCATTCCGACACATCGGGATGCCCGGCCAGCACTTCTTCCATGCCGCCTGTTGAAAGCCTGTGGCCTGCTACATTGATGATGTCGTCAGTGCGCGCCATGATGAAGAGATACCCGTCATCATCCGTGTACCCAGCATCTGCGGTTTTGTAGTAACCGGGAAATTCTTCCAGATACGCCTCGCGGAACCGTTGGTCGTTCTGCCACAAGGTCGGCAAACAGCCCGGCGGCAGTGGCAGCTTCACAGTTACAGAGCCCGTCGTGCCGGCAGGCACTTCATGGCCTGCATCATCCAGCACCCGCACATCATAGCCAGGCATCGCCACCGTCGGTGAACCATATTTGACCGGCAGCAACCCAAGGCCGGCAGGGTTTGCAGCAATCGCCCAACCCGTCTCGGTCTGCCACCAGTGATCAATGACCGGCACCCCAAGCTTCTCTTCCGCCCATTGGACAGTCGGCGGGTCGGCACGCTCGCCTGCCAGAAACAACATGTTGAAATGCGAAAGGTCATAATCGCCAATCAATTTACCCTCGGGGTCCTGCTGCTTTATGGCGCGAAACGCTGTCGGTGCGGTGAACAGGGCTTTCACCTTGTGCTCCGAGATCACCCGCCAGAACGCACCCGCGTCCGGCGTTCCCACGGGTTTGCCCTCATAAAGAACAGTCGTGCAGCCCGCCAACAGCGGCCCGTAGACGATGTATGAATGCCCGACGACCCAGCCGACATCCGACGCCGCCCAGAACACGTCGCCCGGCTTCATCCCGTAAACTGCATCCATCGACCAGTTAAGCGCCACCATATGCCCGCCATTGTCGCGCACCACGCCCTTGGGTTGGCCGGTCGTGCCGGACGTATAAAGAATGTAGAGCGGGTCGGTTGCCTGAACCGTCACGCAGTCGGCACGCCGCCCGGCCTGCTTGGCCTCATTAACGAGTGCTGCCCAATCATGATCGCGGCCGGGCTGCAATGCGGCCTCTTCCATTCGCCGCTGCAGTACCAGGCAGGCGTCCGGCTTGTGATGCGCCTGCTCAATGGCACCATCAACCAGCGGCTTGTAGGCGACAACCCGGCCGGGCTCGATCCCGCAGGACGCCATCAAAATCAACTTCGGCGTTGCATCATCAATGCGCGTTGCCAGCTCATGTGCCGCAAAGCCACCAAAGACGACGGAATGAACAGCCCCCAGACGCGCGCAGGCCAGCATCGCGATTGCCGCTTCAGGAATCATCGGCATATAGATGATTGCCCGGTCACCCGCACCAAGTCCTTTGTCCGCCAGAACGGCCGCCAGCGTAGCCACTTCATCCGTCAGCTCCGCATACGAATAGGTTTTTTTGGTGTCTGTAACAGGGCTGTCATAGACAAGCGCTGCCTGCTCTCCCCGCCCGGCTGCCACATGCCTATCGAGGCAATTGAATGCAGTGTTGCACTGCGCGCCGCCAAACCAGATTCCATTCTGGGAACCGCTTACATCAAGCACCGTGTCCCACGGCCGTTCCCAATCAATTGCCGAGGCTGCATTTGACCAGAACCCTTCCGGGTCCGCTTTCCATCCGCCGTGTACTGTGTGGTAGTCAGTCATATCCGCCCGAACCAGCCTCCGTTTGACCGCGCTTTTTGCGCATTCTTGTTGATTGGCCTATAGCCTCCACTTTCCCACCGCTGCCCCATCTCATGCAAGCGCACCCTGTCAGGCAGGCTCGATAATGATCGAAGATCCTTGGTTCTATCTGGCCGCCATCCCCGCTGTTTTGATCATCGGCATTTCCAAGGGGGGCTTTGCGGGCGGCTTTGGCATTCTCGGCGTCCCCATGATGGCACTGGTGATTTCACCGCTTCAGGCTGCAGCGATTCTTCTGCCGATTCTGCTGGTCATGGATGTTGTCGGCCTATGGGCCTATCGCCGCCAGTTTGATCTTCCGAACCTGAAAATTCTTGTGCCCGCAGCGGCCATCGGCATCACGATTGGCTGGGCGACAGCAAGTCTGGTGAACGAAGAGCATGTCGCCCTGATCGTCGGCCTTGTCGCGCTGGCATTTGCCGCCGACTTCTGGACCGGGCAGAGGCGCAAAGGCACGCCTGGCCGCTCCATCTCCAAAGGCGGTTTCTGGGGCACGGTCGCAGGCTTCACCAGCTTTGTGGCCCATGCGGGCGGCCCGCCGTTTCAGGTCTATATGCTGCCGCAACGTTTGGACAAGACACTCTATGTCGGTACCAGCGTCGTCTTTTTCTGGGCCGTTAACCTCATAAAGGTGCCGCCCTATATTGCGCTTGGCCAGTTCGACACGACCAATCTGCTCACGGCCGCCGTCCTCATGCCACTGGCCCCGATTGGCATTCTGCTCGGCGTACGCGCACACAACCTCATCCCCGAGGAGCCATTCTACAAACTGTGTTATGTCGGCGTGACGCTGGTCGGGCTAAAGCTCGTCTATGATGCGCTTTCGCGCATGCTCGGGTGAGCCACCCTTTAGTCTTCAGCCTGCTTTGCCGGTTCAACATCCAGGTCCCGGTTCTCATCCAATCCTGCTCGCACCGCCTGCAAAGTTGGGAGGATCTCCATAAGCCCAGGCACATCAATGCGCTGTGACAGACTCGTGAGCGTCGGCATGATGGCAGCGATAGCAAACTCACGCATGTCGCGGCCAGCAGGCGTGATGTCGATTTTTTTTGACCGTCCGTCGTCGGGATCACGCAATGACTGAATGAGACCGGCCTCGTCCAGCCGTTTCAGCGTGTTTGTCATGGTCGCGCGGCTTACCTGAAATGCGGACGCCAGTTGCGCCGGCGTCTTTGGCCCTCCAAGACGTACAAAATGATTGAGCACTGCAAATTGCGGCAAGGTCATACCGCGTGGCAGCACGCGCTCAAACGCAGATCGGGACAGTTGCTCAATGATGCCGATCTCATTGAAGAAGACAAACAATTGGGGATCGACCGATACAGGAAGTTGTTCTGGTTCGTTGTTGTTCATTAATTTCTTCAGCACCAGGAGCAATAGTATTCAGATCAGTTTCGCATCGATCGGCCATCGCGGGCTTGTCGCAACTGCAGGACCGTAACCAACCCGGGCAAACATTTGCATACGCAAACCACTTTGACCAAGCATGTCGTGCAATTCCGCAACCAATGCTTTCATCTCAACATATTCCTGCAACGCCTGGCTGAGCGGATGGATTGAAATGCCTCGTTCGGCAGCTTTCAGGTTCACCCGCACCCAGTTGCGCCCTGCAGCAATCTGATTGATTCGCGTGTTGGTTTGTGTGCTGAGAAACACATAACCCATGGCCGACATCATGATGCCGCGATACATCTCAAGCCCCTGCTTGTACGCACTCGACGTCATGTCCGCGAGTTGCGGTCTCGTAAGAACACCCGCCAGATTCATCGCCTCAAGAAACGGTCCGCCAAGATCAATGCCATCGGGGTTTGCCTCAATTTCGGATTTCCCCAAACGCATGACATCGACGCTTTCCATGTAGGTGCGCGGCACTTGCACCTCAACCATATGCGCCCGCCAGGTCAGGTCCCGCAGCCTTTCGATTGCCACAGGGTCACTGACGCTGCCGACAGAAATGTCCTGACCCACAACCGACGTGACGGCGGTGAGGTCCGCCGGGTCAACCGCGCGGCTCACATCAAAGACCTCCTTGTTGGACCGGCGCGCGAGCACCTGCTTGAAAAGCGGTGAGGCCTGAACTGATGCATCCTTCACCAGGGTCACCCGCGCGATCGGCCGGCCGTCCAGCACCGGCACGGGCTCACCTTCCGGGAACAGGGATACTTCGGCCCGGTACCCATTTTCAGCAGCGGCCATACACATCAACTCTAGAAAACACCCCAGCCCGATCACAATTTGCCGGTTGAACGGGTCCGTGTGCGGCAGCAGCCGATCCATGTCGTAGCCAAGGGAAAACCTGTCCTCGCCCTCAAGCGTCACCAGCCAAGGCTGCTTGTTGTGCGGATTGGGTGCCAGAATGGCGTAGGACAACGCCCGCAGGCGCGGATCTGCATAGTCATCTCCGGCCATCTGCCAGGGGGCCAATGCTTTGGTTGGGGTGCGGGTCAGTGCAAATCCGGCACTGCCGGCTGCTGCAATGATGGCTGTAGAGCCTGCAATACGCAGGAACTGGCGGCGGGACTTGGTCATGATATCACCTATATGATTTGATATCTAATCATATAGTTTGGAATCAAACTATATCAACCGCCGTGCCACCCGAAAATGCGAAAAGCGCCAGACTTTCTGTCTGGCGCTTGCCGTAATGCTCGGAACACGCTGAAAAGTGAATGTGCTGAAAAAAGTGGTGGATTGACTAGCTAGGCGGCTTTTTCAAGCCCTATCGACAGCCGTTCAATCTCTTCCTTGAGGCGCAGCTTGCGCTTTTTGAGCTCCGAGATCACAAGATCATCGCTGGCAGGGCTCAAAATTTCTTGCTCGATTTCTGCCTCTAATAGTCGGTGCCGCTCATGAAGTTCATTGAGGTGCATCGGTAGTGACATGCGTCAGGCCTCCTCTTTTCGTACTTCGGGGAGGTTGAGTCTGACTCTGATAACACCATCTGGCAAGCAGACCTTCCAAACCGACCGCGCAACGCCAACCTTCCGGTGCAAGGGGAGACCCACCCCGAATCTGACGGCGGAACCATAACCCCCAAGAAGAAATGAACGCATGATTCTTCGCCAGAAAGACGCATTTCAGATATCAAAAAGCTGGCGTAGACATGTGGATCTACGGCGGCAAAGAGCAGTCTGAAAACACTGCGGTGGTGTATCAGGAAACAAAAACCGGCCACGCCGAGGAACTCCGCCATACCAAAAGCGCATTCGTCTACTTCATCATTGAAGGGTCCGGCGAATGGGTCATTGAAGGCGAGCATTTTCCAGTCCAGGCATCCGACGTCGTTATCGTACCGGCGGGGAAAAAGTTCTTTTTCACAGGCAACCTGAAGCAAGTTTGCGTGACTGCTACGGCCTGGGAACCAGAATTTGAAGAGACCGCAGGAAGCGCAGATCTTTAGCAACCGCCAACACACCGCGCGCCTGGAACATCCCCGAGCACGCAGCCAATGCCGCCAAATGGGTTCTTGCCGCCTCCCCTGCCGCCACGCTAGAAGGCTGAAGCAGGCGGACTTGTGCCGCACAGTATTGGCAGCAGGACCGGCATGGACGACGACAACGAAGAGACGGAAGACGCCCTGCGCGCCAGGCTTGCCCAACTCAGGCAACAGCACCGCGACCTAGATGCAGCCATCGACGCGCTTGAATCAAACGCCGCAGCAGACCCATTGCGCATCCGCCGGTTGAAAAAAATGAAACTCGCAATTCGTGACGAGATCGGTTTCGTCGAGGATCAGCTTGTCCCCGACATCATCGCCTAAGGGTTTGCAGGCGACTATTCCGACGTGTCTTCGCTGCGCCGCCGCTTGGCTGCATACATAGCTTCATCAGCCCGCGCCAACGCACCTGCCGCATCCTCACCCGGCCGGAATGCAACCGCCCCCGGCGACACCGACACGCCTATCCGGTGTCCCATGATCTCCAGCGGCTTGTCGGCAATCAGATGCATCAGGCTCTCAGCTTTGACCATCGCATCCGCCTCGTCAGCCTGCGCCAGAATGACGGCGAACTCATCACCACCAAGCCGGCCGACAATGTCGGATTCACGCACATGCTCCACCAGGGCCGCCGCCACATATTCCAGCACCGCGTCCCCGGCCGCATGGCCATAAGTATCGTTCACCGCCTTGAAATTGTTAAGATCGATAAACACCAGGCTGGCAGGCGCGCCGTAGCGTTCGGAAAATGAAATCATCCGCGACAGCTCGCGCACAAATGCCCGGCGATTGAGCACAGGCACCAAAGAATCCGTGTCTGCTTCCTGCTGAACCGCCTCAAGCCGACCTTTGACGCTGCCAAGCTCCCGCCGCAGCGCATCCACTTCCGACATCAGCATCATCAGCGCGTCACGCACCTTCGGCGTGATCTCAGCCTCCGGAATGCCCATGATGGATGCGGTATCGGATATGTGCCGCGTCGCACCCGCCGCACCTACACTGGTGGCAGCCGCCGGTTTGGACACCGCGCCCGCACTGCGCACTGAGGATACGGATCCGGGTCGCCGCGTGCCACCAACCTTCATGAAAATCCCCGTCGCCAGCGTCGCCCGATTCTGGGCCCAATTCTAGGCAGATCCGGCCGGACCGGAATACCATCCGCAAGCCCGGCTAAACCCAAACAATTGCACCACGCTGCGCTTTTTCTCTACGTCAGCACCGTTAACAATTCATTTAGACCATAACCTTGTTTGGGCAAACAAGAGACACGCATCAAGGAAACTCCCTCAAAACAGGGGTTTTCTGACGCTTGCCTTGGCCGCACGTCTGCCTATACTCGCCTGCTTTCCGCGCCCGGGCCTGTCCCGGGCCTCTTTGTTTGCAGGCGTCACATGAGCGAAAGCACATCTCCTCTGGTCGGCATCATTATGGGCAGCCGCTCCGACTGGCCCACCATGACCCATGCCGCAGATGCCCTGAAAGATCTCGGCGTGCCCTATGAGGCGCTGGTCGTCTCAGCCCACCGCACACCGCAGCGGCTTTACGACTACGCCACATCGGCCAAAAGCCGCGGCCTGCGCGTCATCATTGCCGGTGCCGGCGGTGCTGCTCACCTGCCCGGCATGGCCGCTGCCATAACACCGCTGCCCGTATTGGGCGTGCCGGTGGAAAGCGCTGCTCTCAAAGGGCAGGATTCACTGCTCTCCATCGTCCAGATGCCCGGCGGGGTCCCCGTCGGCACCTTGGCCATCGGCAAGGCCGGTGCAAAGAATGCCGGCCTGCTCGCTGCCGCCATCCTCGCCACCACGGATGACGCACTGGCAGCACGGCTCGACGCTTTCCGCGCTGCGCAGACCGCAGGCGTTCCCGAAACCCCGGAAGACGCCTGATATGGCGATCATGCCAGCCCCGCTTGCCCCCGGCAGCACCATCGGCGTTCTCGGGGGCGGACAGCTTGGCCGTATGCTGGCCATGGCCGCAGCGCGCCTTGGCCTCAAAACCCACATCTATTCGCCCGAGACGGATTGCCCCGCAGCCCAGGTCGCTGACGCCGCGACGTTTGCGGACTATGATGACGAAGACGCTTTGGCAGCCTTTGCTGCTGCCGTCGACGTCGTCACTTACGAATTTGAAAACGTGCCCGACGCAACTGCCGCCCTGCTGGCAGAAGACGTGCCCGTGCGCCCCGGTGCCAATGCACTGGCTGTGGCGCAGGACCGGCTCGAAGAAAAAACGTTCCTGCGCAGCCTTGGTATCGCGACAGCACCTTTTGCCGACGTACAGAACATTGACGGCCTGAAAGCAGCTCTTGCTGAGATCGGCTGCCCGTCGATCCTCAAGACACGCCGCTTTGGCTATGACGGCAAAGGCCAGGTCCGCATCAACACGCCGGATGCGGCACAGGCCGCATGGGATGCAATCAATGCTCAGCCCGCCATTCTTGAAGGCTTCGTCGATTTCGAAGCGGAAATATCGGTGATCGTTGCCCGGGGTCTTGATGGCACCGTCGCCGCCTATGACCCCGCGCGCAACGCTCACGAGAACCACATTCTTGCCACCTCTACCGTCCCCTCAGGCTACCCCGATGCGGTAGAGGCTGAGGCTCGCACCATCGCCGAGCGCGTTGTGGCAGCGCTTGAATATGTCGGCGTCATGGGCGTTGAAATGTTCGTCAGCCCCAACGGCGCGCTGGTAGTCAACGAATTCGCCCCGCGCGTCCACAATTCCGGCCACTGGACGATCGAAGCCTGCGTGGTCAGCCAGTTTGAACAGCATATGCGCGCGGTCGCAGGATGGCCGCTGGGTGCGCCCACCCGTCACGCCAACGCTGAGATGACAAATCTTATCGGCGACGAGGCCAATGACTGGCAGGCGCTAGCAGCAGAACCCGGCGCGGGCCTGCATCTTTACGGCAAGGGCGACGCCCGGCCCGGCCGCAAGATGGGCCATGTCACTCGGCTCTCACCGCGAGACTGAACCAAAGCTGTTTTAGGACGGCCTAGCGGCCCAGCGGATAGCGCAGCCGCGACACGAGCCCCAGGGGCGAGGGAATGGCCTTGAGTATCTTCTCGGCACGCCCCTTCACTTTCTCAATCTGCATCACATCCGAGATGCGCCGATCAAGAAACGCCCAGGTCTTTTCAAAGCCCTCGCTGTCATCCCCGAACCAGATCGCCAGCGTACTTGAATAGACGCCGGAGAGAATGAGCCGCTTGGTATAGAAATTATAATCCGTGGACGTATCGCCCGCCGCCCGCCAGATGGCATCCACCGTGGCATAGAGCGCCCGCACACCGGCTGTGCCGGAAGTGGGCAGCGCCAGATAAGCCGTTGCCCGCCGCAGTGCCTCACGGTTTTCTTCATCCACCTCAAGGCGTGTGCGCACCGCAAACGTGATCCGTTCGCGAACTTTCATGGCCGCAAGGTCATGCAGCGCCAGTTCTTCGGCCATACGCCGGTCGCCATCAGCTGCAAAATAGCTGACGAGATCCACCGTCCCGCCGGGAAATGCCAGCCGCGCCAGCCCGCCTTCAACACCAGCCTTCTTGGCGGCATTGCGCATGCTCTTGCCCGTCCACCCGTCAAAGGGAACATCCGGCAGCGCTGCGGCCAGAATGGCGGCACGCACGGTTTCATAATGCTGGTCTGCGGTCATCGCGGTTTCACCTTCTCGGTTGGGCCGGCGGCTTGATGATTTTTGGGCAACCTTTGCTTTGCGCGCAGGCCCCTTGGTCGTCGCTGTTTTCGCCATCCTGGTCCTCACCTGCCCGGTTTTCCCAGGTCACTCGTTCTTTAAGCGCCGGTTGTCTCGGCCTTCGCATTTTCATCACTCTCAGCGCCATGACGTGCCGCTGAGGGCTGGGTACCCGGCCAATGCCGTGCTTCGGTCTCGAAAATCAGATCGCTCAGATCATCCATGCGCTGGGGATAAAGAATACCCGCCAGATGGTCGCACTCATGGCAGACGACCCGCGCATGAAAGCCTCGCGCCTCACGCGTCACGGCGGCACCCTCATGGTCGACACCTGTATACCGTATATGGGTGGGCCGCGGCACAAGTCCACGCAGACCCGGTACGGAGAGGCAGCCCTCCCAGCCCAAAGCCCGCTCCTCAGTCAAAATCTCGATTCTGGGGTTTATCAGCACAGTCAGGGCCGCTGTGTGGTCAAACGCCTCCTGACCCTCCGTGCCTTCGGGCACCCGCTCGGGCGGCGCCTGAAAAATCACCACCTGCAGCGGTACATGCACCTGCGGTGCCGCCAGACCCGCCCCGTTGGCATCAATCATGGTCTCCACCATATCAGCGACCAATTGGCGGATTTCCGGGGCTTTTGGGTCCGTAACAGGCTGCGCGGGCGAAACAAGGACGGGATGCCCCATGCGGGCGATTTTGAGTATGGCCATACCACCTATATGGACCGGTCCGCCTTGTCAGAAAAGCCCGCGCGTTGCACCTGAGATGGTGGACATTCCCGGTTGTTTTTGCTACTTACCGGCCCTCTGGAATGCTTGGCGGCATTTCCGGTGCAGGTTTTTGCGCCCCACCTCATGGTTGGTGGCGCGTCTCCTCCGCCCCGGTCCCCCGTCAAATCCACAACGATGTTTAGCCCATTTGCGCCCCATACGGGTGCGCTGGGGCATCTTGATAGCTCGAAGGGAGCTGATTGCGTGCAAGTTCTGGTTCGCGACAACAATGTCGACCAAGCCCTGCGGGCTTTGAAGAAAAAGCTTCAGCGTGAAGGCGTCTTCCGTGAGATGAAGCTGCGGAACTACTACGAGAAGCCGTCTGAAAAGCGCGCCCGCGAAAAGGCTGAAGCCGTTCGCCGCGCTCGCAAGCTGGCCCGTAAGCGCGCCCAGCGTGAAGGTCTTCTGCCCAAGAAGGCACGCAAGGCCAAGCGCTAGCCTTCAGCGCATGATTGATTTGAAAACGCCTCCGGTTCCGCCGGGGGCGTTTTTGTTTGCCTGACGCACATACCGAAATGCACACACGAAAAAGGCCGGAGCATTTGCTCCGGCCTTTTGCAGTCTCAGTGCTGAGTGAAGAGCTACTTCATACCCTTCACGATCTCTTCCACCATCTTCTTGGCGTCAGAGAACAGCATCATTGTGTTGTCGCGGAAGAACAGCTCGTTCTCAACGCCCGCATAGCCGGAGCCCATGCCACGCTTGATGAACAGCACGGTTGCCGCTTTCTCCACATCCAGAATCGGCATGCCGAAAATCGGGCTTGTGGGGTCCGTCTTGGCGGAGGGGTTGGTCACGTCATTGGCGCCAATGACGAAAGCCACGTCGGCCTGTGCGAACTCGGAGTTGATGTCCTCAAGCTCGAACACTTCGTCGTAGGGCACATTGGCCTCGGCCAGCAGCACATTCATGTGGCCCGGCATACGGCCTGCCACCGGGTGAATGGCATATTTCACATCCACCCCTTCAGCCTTGAGCACATCGGCCATTTCACGCAGCGCATGCTGTGCCTGCGCCACCGCCATGCCGTACCCCGGCACGATGATAACAGAACCCGCATTCTTCAGGATGAAGGCCGCATCATCTGCAGAGCCCTGCTTCACAGGACGGGTCTCGACGGCACCGCCGGCTGCTGCCGTCTCGCCGCCAAATCCACCCAGGATCACCGAGATGAAAGAGCGGTTCATGCCTTTACACATGATGTAGGAGAGAATGGCACCCGAAGAGCCCACCAGCGCACCGGTGATGATCAGCGCCGTATTTTCCAGCGTGAAGCCCAGTGCCGCCGCTGCCCAGCCCGAATATGAGTTGAGCATCGACACAACCACAGGCATGTCCGCGCCACCAATCGGGATGATCAGCAAGAACCCGATGATGAAGGACAAGACCGTGATGGCCAGGAAGGCTTCAACCGTCTGGTTGGCCGGATCAAGGCACAGGAAGATCACACCACCGACAATGGCCACCGCCAGAACGATATTGATCAGGTGACGCGCCGGCAGAATGATCGGTGCGCCCGACATTGTCCCCTGCAGCTTGGCAAAGGCAATGATCGAGCCTGAGAACGTTATCGCACCAATGGCAACGCCAAGCCCCATCTCGATGAGGCTACCCACCTTGATGTTACCCGCTGTACCGATGCCGAAAGCCTCAGGCGACATGTAGGCGGCCCATGCCACCAACACCGCGGCAAGACCAACGAGCGAGTGAAACGCTGCCACAAGCTGCGGCATCGCGGTCATCGCAATGCGATTGGCAATGATGGCACCAAGACCACCACCAACGACCATGCCGCCGATGATGAACATCCACACTTCACTGCTGGAAATGTCTTGACGGATCAGGGTCGTGGCAATGGCAATCGCCATGCCGACCATGCCGTACATATTGCCCTGACGGGACGTTTCAGGGCTGGAAAGCCCACGAAGCGCCATAATGAAAAGCACGCCTGAAACCAGATAGGCGAGTGCTGCGAAATTGGCAGACATATGAGCAGCCCCCTATTTGCGTTCTTTTTTCTTGTACATGGCCAGCATGCGCTGGGTGACGAGGAACCCGCCGAAGATATTGACGCTGGCAAGCAACACGCCGCCAACACCAAGCCAGCGCGAGTAACCCACTGTGTCACTGGCCGCCAGATCGACGGTCACGGCAATCAGCGCACCGACGATAATCACCGACGACACCGCATTGGTGACCGCCATCAGCGGCGTATGCAGTGCGGGCGTCACGCTCCACACCACGTAGTAGCCGACGAAGATCGCAAGCACGAAAATCGCCAGCCGGAAAATGAAAGGATCAATGGCAGCTTCCATCAGGCAGCTCCTCCTTTGAGGGACGGATGCACCACCTGCCCATCTTTCGAGATGAGCGTGCCGGTGATGATTTCATCTTCCCAGTCAATTTTGAGCGCGCCCGTTTCTTTGTCGACGAGCGGCGTAATGAAGTTCAGCAGGTTCTTTGAATAAAGCGTGGATGCATCCACAGCCACACGGCCCGGTACATTGCGGTGCCCCATGATCTTGACGCCGTGGGCCTCGACAATCTCGCCCGGCCTTGAAAGCGGACAGTTGCCCCCTGCTTCCACAGCAAGATCAACAATGATGGAGCCCGGCTTCATGCTCTTGACCATATCTTCGGTCACCAGCACCGGTGCCGGACGGCCGGGAATAAGTGCCGTTGTAATGACAATGTCCTGCTTGGCGATGGTCTCAGCCACCAGCTTGGCCTGACGTGCCTTGTAATCGTCGCTCATTTCCTTGGCATAACCGCCAGCGGTTTCGCCGGTGTCACCTTCATCCGGCGGCACCATCACGAACTTGCCGCCAAGGCTTTCCACCTGCTCAGCAGCAGCCGCACGCACGTCGGTGGCCGACACAATGGCACCAAGCCGCTTGGCGGTTGCAATCGCCTGCAGACCGGCAACACCCGTGCCCATCACGAAGACGCGCGCTGGGGCAACGGTGCCTGCAGCTGTCATCATCATCGGGAAAGCGCGGGTAAAGAGTTCAGCGGCGTCAATCACCGCCTTGTAGCCCGCAAGGTTGGACTGCGACGACAGCACGTCCATGGACTGTGCACGCGTAATGCGCGGCATCAGTTCCATTGCAAACGATGTGATGCCGGCAGCCGCCAGCCCCGCCATCGCTTCCTTGTTCTGCATCGGGTTCAGCATGGCAGCCAGAACGGCGCCACGCTTCATTTTGGACACTTCATCCGCATCCGGACCGCGCACCTTGAAAACAACATCAGCGTCGCCGAGTGCTGCACCCGCATCTGGCGCAATGGTCGCACCGGCTTCTTGATACTGAGCATCGGACACTGACGAGGCGAGGCCTGCGCCTGTTTCAACGGTTACGCTGAAACCAAGTGCTGTGAGTTTTTTGACCGTCTCCGGCGAAGCGGCGACGCGCGTTTCGTTGTCGCGCCGCTCCTTTGGGATAGCTAACTTCATTATATCTCCGCCCTGAGTAGCTGGGCCCTGCTTTTTATTGAGCCTAGATGTCGTGATGGTCGTCGGGATGCAGCGTCATACCGGCATACGACCACAAGCCGTACCGGCAAAAATCACGTCTGCTAGAGCAAAAACACCGCCATGAACACGAGAATGCCAATGACGGCTATCGCGGCCCATTTGGAAAGGGTCACAAACCCGTCCCAAGTGCCCAGATGCCCCTCAGGTGCCATCTCTTTGCCCCATGCATCCGTGTCAAATGCTTCATTCTTGGCGTCGGCCATGCGCCTGTCTCCCTTGGAATTCCAACAAGTTGAGGCGGACTATAGGCGGGGAAAAGCCGTCGGGGCAAGCAATGCCGTCACGCGTCTTTCAAGGATTTGAGCGGTGAAACACCTGGCCGTTCACCCAAAGGCTTGAACACACCTGTGCCGGTCATGATCGTACGGCTGTCGGGTCCGTAAGGGTCATTGCTGCCGGTCCAAATATGCCCACGCACCGTCACGAACCCTGATTCGGAGCCGGTAATGACGGCATTCCCCTGAATAAATTCACCAATATTGGCCCCGGACACGAAATCCGTAACCAGCCGCACAGTCACCCAGAACCTGTGCAGCTCGTAGGTAATCGCGGACCCGTATGCCATATCAGCAAATGCCATCAACATCCCCCCGTGGCAGGTCTTGAGGCCGTTGGTATGCCGTTCGCCGACCAGAAAGCCACGCGCCCAGCTGCCGTCATCACTGAACCGCTGATAGATCGGCCCGACCTGATTCCCAAACCCGCCGCGCCATGTGGCGACGGAAAAGTCATCGGGCACGCCCGGCTCATTTGGTAGCGGCGGAGTATCGATCATCGGGGCTCGGCTTTGTTGGTCGCTAAATTTGGGGGGTCAGGCGTCGGCAGGCATCTCCAGCCCATTGGCGGATAGCGCATCCGCTTGCCGTTTGGCCAGCACATCCCGGTCAAACGCATCAATTTCCGCGTTGAACAGGTCATGGAAATTGAGCTCGGCGGCCAGATGCAGGAAGACACCACCAAGGCCAATGGCCGCGCGATCCATGAACACAAATTCGCGCGGCGGCGTCACAGGCCCATGCTTCTTCAACGCGGCATGCACCCTGGTTGCTTCCTCGCGGCCGTATTTGCCGGCTGAAACCCCATCCGCAATGGTCCTCACCCGATCATCCAGCAGCGGGCCGTAGATGAACCCCGCCCAGATGTTGAGCACGTCGATCAGGTCATTATTGAGATTCTGAAAGCCCCAGCTTTCATAGGCGGCAACCACCCGGTCGCGATCATCCGTCTGAAGCCCGCGATAGAGCTCAACGACACCGGCGACGAAGGTCGGTGGAAATTTGCGGATGCACCCATAGTCCATGAGGTTGATGCCATTGTCTGCGCGCACCGAGTAATTGCCCAGATGCGGGTCGCCATGGATCACCCCGAAATGGCTGAACGGATGCCACCAAGCCCGAAACATGGCGGACGCAATCTCGTTGCGCGTCTCAAGCGGTGCTTCACGCGACTCCAGCAGCGGCGCACCATCTAGCCACGTCATGCACAGCAGGCGCTTGGTAGAAAGATCCTCAACAACCTCAGGCACCCGGATCGTGTCATCATCCGCCATCATCTGCTGGTAAAGCCGCATATGGCCGGCTTCCATCTTGTAATCGAGTTCCTCACGCAACCGCGCGCCGATCTCCTTCGCCATCTGGCGGGTGTCGATCACACCATTCACGCGGCGCTGAATAGCAAACACCACCTCAAGCTGCGTGAGATCCGCCTCAACCGCTGACTGCATATCGGGATATTGCAGCTTGCAGGCAATCGCCTCGTCTTCCAGCGTCGTCCCCCGGTGCACTTGCCCGAGCGATGCCGCCGCTGCCGCTTCGCGCTCAAACGAGCCGAACTTCTTGCGCCAGCCCGCCCCAAGCTCGGACGACATGCGCCGCTTGACGAACGGCCAGCCCATCGGCGGCGCATTGGCCTGCAGCTGAGCCAGCTCCAGCGCATATTCCTCAGGCAGGGCTTCGGGAATAGTGGCCAGCATCTGCGCCACCTTCATGATCGGACCTTTCATGCCACCCAGCGCTTCGCGCAGTTCGGCAGCCATGGCCTTGTCGTCCAGCTCGACACCAAACAGCCGCGCACCCGCCATGCGGGCCGCAATACCGCCGACGCCACCGCTAACCCGTGCATACCGCTTGGCGCGGCCGGTCAGGCTGTTGAGTTCCGTATCCGGAGTATCATCCATGGCTCAGATCACCAGACCTTCCAACTCGTCGATCAGGCCTTCAATAACCGCAAGCCCGCCAGCCCAGAAGCCGGGATCGCGTGCATCAAGCCCGAACGGTGCCAGCAATTCAGCATGGCGCTTGGTGCCACCCGCCCGCAGCATATCAAGATAGGCCTCGGCAAAATTGGGATGGCCACCCTCATAAACCCGGTAGAGCGAGTTCACCAGGCAATCACCGAACGCATAGGCGTAAACGTAAAACGGCGAATGGATGAAATGCGGGATGTAGCACCAGTAAGTCTCATAGCCTTCATTGAGCCGGATTGCGGGCCCGAGGCTGCGCTCCTGCACACCCATCCAGATGCGCCCGATATCATCCGACGTCAGCTCACCGTCGCGGCGGCTGAGATGCACTTCGCGCTCAAACATATAAAACGCCGTCTGACGCACCACCGTATTGATCATGTCCTCAATTTTTGAGGCCAGCATCGCCCGGCGCGCCGTCGCGTCTGGCGCATCGGCAAGCAGCGCACGGAAGGTCAGCATTTCACCGAAGACCGATGCAGTCTCAGCCAGCGTCAGCGGCGTCTGCGACAAAAGCTGCCCCTGCGGGGCCGCCAGCACCTGATGCACCCCGTGGCCAAGCTCATGCGCCAGCGTCATCACATCCCGCAACCGGCCCTGATAATTGAGCAGTACATAGGGGTGCGCGCTGGGCACTGTTGGATGCGCAAAAGCGCCCGGCGCCTTGCCAGGTCGGATTTGCGCATCAATCCAGCCGGTTCCAAAAAACCTGCCGGCAATCTCGGCGAGATCCGGCGCAAACCCGCCATAGGCGTTGAGCACGGTGTCACGCGCATCATCCCATTTGATGCGTCGGCCGTCCGCATCCGGAAGCGGCGCGTTGCGGTCCCAATAATTGAGTTTGTCGACACCGACCATCCGCGCCTTCAGCGCGTAATAGCGATGCGAGACTGATTCGAAGGATGATTCGACCGCCTTCGCCAGAGCATCCACCACTTCAGGCTCGACCTGATTCGACAGATGCCGTGCCTGCGCCACATCCGTGTAACCGCGCCAGCGATCTTCCGTCGCCTTATCCTTGGTCAGCGTATTGGTGATGAGCGTGAAGGTACTGATATTGGCTTTGAAGGTTTCAGCCAGCGCCGCGGCGCCTTTTTCGCGGGCGGCAGGATCAGAATCGGTCAGGAAGTTGAGCGCCGGCTCAATCGCCAGCTTCTCTCCATCCACATCAAAGCGCAGGCCGGCCATCGTCTCGTCAAACAGCCTGTTCCAGGCTGAGGCACCCGTCACCCGCTTTTCCAGCAGCAACTTCTCAAGATCATCCGACAACTGATAAGGCCGCCATGCGCGCGCTGCATCAAGCCATGGCCGATAGCGCGCGAGATTTGCACTGGTTTCGTAGGCCGCGACAAGCGCATCTTCTTCAATGCGGTTGAGGTCGAGCGTGAAGAACAGGATGTCACTGCCGATCGCAGTCAGTTTCTCCTGAACATCGCCATAGAACTTTGCATGGGCGGGATTGGTGGTGTCGGTCGCATAAATCAGCCCGGCAAATGAACCGATGCGCCCCATGCGCTCATCCAGCGCCTCGTAGTCAGCCATCGCCGCAGCCAGCGCGTTGCCGCCGCCATCCGCATCAAGGATCAGCTCAATCTTGCCTGCGTATTTTTGCGTAAAGGCCTGTGCCTGCGTATGCGCCTTCTCAATATCCTCCAGCGCCGCCGCACGTCCGGCAAACCCGCCATCTCCATCGCGGGCATCCGCTGGATAAAGATCACTCAGATCCCATGCAGGCAGGTCACTCGATGCAGCATGGTGGGACTGGGAAGCCGTATTGGAGGAGCCGGAAGACATTTGGGGGCACTCACTTAATAGGCCGTGGGTCTGAAAGTTTCGCCACGGCGGAAAATCCATACGAGGGAACTTGGACCATACCAACCCTGTGTGGCTGGATATTGGCGTTTATGCATCGGCAATCAAATTGCTTTTGGCAATTAGTGCCGCGGTATCGCCATTGCACGTCTGCAGTAAGGCAAATCGCACATAAAAAAAGGGCCCGGCGATAAAGCCGGGCCCTTCTTATTCTTTGTCGTGGCGTAGGCCGCCACCTTTAAGAGCCGCGATTAGCGGACCTCGATAACCGCACGGCGGTTAAGAGGCTCACGCACACCGTCACCTGTCGGAACAGCAGGCTCGCTCTCGCCGCGGGCACCAACGGTGCCGACGGTGACGCCCTGTGCAGCCAGCGCATTGCCGACAGCATTAGAACGACGCTGTGAGAGACCCTGGTTGTAAGCGACCGAACCAGAGGTATCGGTGTGGCCCACAACGTTCACAGTCGGGTTGTTGAACTCTTTGGTGAAGCTCGCCACTTCGTCGATCACTGCCATGGCAGCCGACGTGAGGTTGAACTTGTCGAAGCCGAAGTAGATCACGAAGTCCTGATCTGCTGCAGCTGCTTCACATTCGGTAAGGGCTTCGTAGAAAGCGACCTTTTCGGAAGCAACACGTTCCGGCTGAACCGGACCGCCGCGACCACCGAAGAATGCACCATCAACACCAAGCTCGTTGTCTGATGCCTGCTCGGCCCAACCGTCATAGTACCGCTGTGCCTTGGCGCAAGCGCAACCACGGTCATCACGACCGCCGTTGTCGAGAGCAGCAAGCAGACGCGTACGTGCTGTCTGCAGCTCTTCAAGCTCGGAATCGAGGACCTTACGGCCCCAAGGAAGATTGGCCGGATCAAACGGCTCTACCGGACCGCCGGCAAGTGCCGCGCGACCCTTTTCAGCGAAAAGAACCGAGTGACGCCATTCACAGTCTACATAGACTTCTGATGTCGCACGATCCTGATACTCGGCCGCAAGGCACGAGTAGAAATCATCTCCAGAAATTTCCTGGTCCAAGAACCTTTCAACGCTGAAAGTTCCTCCGAGGCCGCAGCCTGCCAGACCAAAAAATGCCCCCACCGCAATCAGCCGGGATAGCGTGTTCATCCCACTCTCCGTCATTCGAAATTTGCATTCGCACCCCCCGAAAAAACGACGGGTGGCCGGGACCCGCCCGGGAACTACCTAGTCCGCGTATCCAAGACTCTCATCGCACAAACCCACCTTGGCGAGCAACCATTTTCCCAAAGATACTGCCGGTTGAGCAACAGGAGTCACGTTTACGCCACACCCAGGCAAAGGCAAGATTTTGTTAACCATAGGCCACCTTTTCCCGGGTTGAGACAGACATAAACCTTTGTCCACAGGTTTGTTCCCTCGCCTTAAAACCCTCCTTAACCGGCTTGGGTCAATGATGCCTCACCAAGACGGGGACACGACCAGCAACCTCATCCCGGCCATGTAAGGCCAAGGATTTAGGCGGCACTACCACGTGGGACGCCCCCGTTTGGTCAGTTTTGACGATTTTTGCCTCTATTAGGGCAGCGCGTGGCGGGGAGCCGGTATGGCCAAGACGATTCTCATTGTGGACGATGATCCGGCGCAAATGCGGCTGATTTCTGCCGTTGTTGAACGTGACGGCCATCGCATCATGACGGCGGGCGGCGGCAATGAGGCCATTTCAGCCCTGGAAGGTGCGCGCGGCCACGAAATCGACCTCGTGGTGCTCGACCTTGTCATGCCCGAAACCGACGGCTGGGCCGTAATGGAGCGCGTCCACCCGACTCACCCCGAACTGCCCTTTATTGTGCTCACCGGCCACGGCGGCATTGATACGGTTGTTAAGGCCATGCAGGCCGGCGCACGGGATTTTGTGGTGAAGCCCGCAAGCCCCGAGCGGCTTCAGGTCTCAATCGCGAATGCCCTGAAACTTGAGGCACTCGGCAAGGAAATTACCCGTCTTAAGAAGCATTCGACGGGCCAGCTCACTTTTGACGACCTGATTGCCGAGAGCCCTGCCATGCGCAAGGTCGGTAAAATCGGCGAGCGCGCTGCACAGTCGAACATTCCGATTCTCATCGAAGGCGAATCCGGCGTCGGCAAGGAAATGATAGCCCGCGCCATTCAGGGCTCCAGCGACCGCTCCGGTCGGCCCTTCGTCACCGTCAATTGCGGTGCGATTCCCGAAAACCTCGTAGAATCAATCCTTTTTGGCCATGAGAAAGGTGCCTTCACCGGCGCCACGGACAAACACGCCGGCAAATTCCAGGAAGCCCATGGCGGCACGTTGTTTCTGGATGAAATCGGCGAATTGCCGCTGGATATGCAGGTAAAGCTGCTGCGTGCCCTTCAGGAGGGCGAAGTCGATCCGGTTGGTGCCAAAAAGCCGATCAAAGTGGATATACGGCTGATTTCAGCCACCAATCGCGACCTCATCCAGGCTGTGCAGGATGGTGGCTTCCGCGAAGACCTCTATTACCGGCTCAACGTCTTCCCCGTCGCCGTGCCGCCGCTGCGTGAGCGCCGCGAGGACATCGTTCCGCTGACCGATCATTTCATTGCCCGATTCGCGACCGAGGAAGGCAAATCCATTCGCGGCATGGATCAGGATGCCCGCGCCTTGCTGGAAGCCTTCACTTGGCCCGGCAATGTGCGCCAGCTCGAAAACGCTGTCTTCCGCGCCGTCGTTCTGTGCGACACGGACATGCTGTGCTTTGAAGATTTCCCGCAGATCGCAAGCCTTGCCGGCGCTCAGGCAAAGCCCAAACCGCGCCTGCCGGACGTACAGCCCGCAGTCCTGGGCGGTTCAACGCCTGACGCCTATGCGGCACCGGCCTCCAATGCACAGCCTGCCTATGCGGCAGAGCCTGCATATGAAGGCCTACCCGCTGACCTGACGGCATTGGATGAAACCGGCA
Source organism: uncultured Parvibaculaceae bacterium (assembly GCA_964511745.1). GTDB lineage: Bacteria > Pseudomonadota > Alphaproteobacteria > CGMCC-115125 > CGMCC-115125 > Pyruvatibacter. The sequence goes on along the minus strand of CAZEHX010000002.1, from coordinate 28,353 downwards.
ACCTCAAGAAGCTTGAAGAGATGGAGGCTGACATGATCCGCCTCGCCATCGACAAGTATGAGGGGCATATGTCGGAAGTTGCCCGCCGTCTGGGCATCGGCCGCTCAACGCTTTACCGCAAGGTGCGCGACCTCGGTATCGACGTGCGCGGCTAGCCGACCTGCAGGATTATTCCGCCGCAAGCCCGAGAGCGTGCCGGTAGAGATCAATAATCGCTTCCTGCTCCTGGAACTCGGCCCGGTCCAGCTTGCGTTCGCGTACAACGCGGCGCAGCGCCTTCACGTCATACCCGTTGCCCTTGGCCTCCGCATAAACCTCGCGGATGTCGGCAGCCAGCGCGGCCTTTTCTTCTTCAAGCCGCTCAATGCGCTCAACGATGGATTTGAGCTGATCGCGCGCTACGCCGCCGGTCTGCGCCATGGTTTTCCTCATACTGGTTCTGGTCACGGAATATCCCGCAGCGACGTGGTGTCACCTGCCGGAAGGGCGCGGACATTAACCAGCCAAAGTACTGATCCGCAACAGCCAATCAGCAGCTATTTTTTATCCGCGCCCGCAGCCTTCGTAAAAGCCGCCTTCTGCGCATCACTGGCTTCGGTCTGATACTTCGCTTTCCACGCATCATACGGCATCCCGTAAACCCGCTCGCGCGCCTCGTCCTTGGAGATATCCACCCCCATCGCCTCAGCTTCCTCGCCATACCAGCGCGACAGGCAATTGCGGCAGAACCCTGCGAGGTTCATCAGGTCGATATTCTGAACGTCGGTACGTTCCTGCAGATGCTTTACCAGACGCCGAAACGCCGCCGCCTCAAGTTCAGTCTGTTCGTTACTCGCCATATCCCGTCCCCTGTTTACGCATCCGCGCCTCTGGATTTTTCATCAATCAGATAGTCAACCACCTCGACAAGCGCGGCCTCATGCTCAGCGCCATTGGCACGCGCCTCATCATAGGTCGCCCGCTGCCCCTGTGCACTGGTGCCGCGGCGCGCAATCACCGCCACATGCGCCAGTTCGTCCACACAGCCAAGCCGCACGGCTTCTTCATGCAACAGACCCACAAGTTCATCAGACAGGTCATCCACCGGCACCATGGCGCCCTTGCCGAAATCAGCCAGATCGCGCGTCACGCCATAGCGCTGTGCCCGCCAGCGGTTTTCCTCAATCAGGATGCGCGGATAAACACGCCAGCGCTGATTTTTCTCACGCAACGTGAACAGCATAGACAGCAGGCATTGGTATAGCGCTGCCAATGCAACCGCATCCTCAATCCGTGTACAGACATCCGAAATCCGCACTTCCAGGGTCGGCCAGTGCACTGAGGGACGGATGTCCCACCAAAGTTTACTGGCGTCCTCAACCGCACCAATCTCCACCAGCCGTGCCACAACGCGCTGATACTCAGCCCAGCTGTCAAACGTATCCGGCATGCCGGTGCGCGGCATGCCGTCAAATACCGTCAGCCGGTAGGACGCCATGCCCGTATCCTCTCCCTGCCAATAGGGAGATGACGCTGACAGCGCCAGCATATGCGGCAGGAAGTACCGCACCTGATTCATCAGATCGATGCGCAGGTCTTCGTCCTCAATGCCGCAATGAACATGCATCCCGCAGATCAACATTCGCCGCACCGTACCCGCCAGATCTTTGGCGATCTGGTCATAGCGCGCTTTTTGCGTGTGGTGCTGCGCAGCCCATTTCGCAAACGGGTGGGTACTGGCGGCAATCGGCGCATAGCCATACTGGTCCGCCACTTCGCATACGACACCACGCAACCGCTTCAACTCATGGCGCACATCCGCGGCAGTCGCACATATGCTGGTGCCGATTTCCACCTGGCTCTTGAGAAACTCCGGCGACACCTGTGCACCGATTGCACCCGACAACCGCACCATCAGGTCGTCCGGCGGCTCCGACACAAGGTCACGTGTCTGCCGGTCCACCAGCAGATATTCTTCTTCGACGCCAAGCGTAAATGCCGGCCGGTTCATGCACCCTGCTCCATCGTGCTGGGTGGCAGGGGTTTTTCATCCGCATGCGACCCATAATGTTGCACCACCCGTAGATCCGGATGCTGCACAAGCGCCTCTTCAAGGAGGCGCGACAACCGCCCCGCCCACTCCTCAGCCCCATGCTGGGTGTCGATCAAATCCTGACGGATTTCCACTAGCGCATTGGCAAGCCCACGCGACGTCCCGTGCCGATACATCGTGTCACCCTTGAGACTACCCGAATAAGGTTCGTTGTCGCCCACCACCAGCCCCGGCTCGCCACGCAGGCCCGCCAGCAACAAATGCGGCAGACGAGGATCACTGTCCCACAAGATGCCCGCATGCCAAGGCCGTGGATGCCCACGCCAGACCGGCGTAAAACTGTGAATGGAAACAATTACCGGCACCCGGCCTTCCGCCGTCAGGCGATCAATGACCCCGGCGACGGCGTCCTGATAAGGCTGCCAATAGGTCGCCCGCCGCGCCTCGCGTTCCGCGGCATCTACATGCCGGTTGCCGGGAATAATTGCCCCGTCGGACAGTTTCATCACCAGTGTCGGGTCGTCGTCACCGCGATTGGGATCAATCAGCAACCGGGAAAAACACGACAGCACCGCAGGCACACCAAGCGCTGCCGCCATCTTCCGCGTCACCTCTGCGGCCCCGATGTCCCAGCCGATATGCCGCTCAAGATCAGCAGGCGGCAGCCCCAGTGTGCCGTATTCCGCTGGCAAGGCATTGGACGCATGATCACATAGCACCACCAGATCAGCCTCCGCCGACGGGTTCACCAGTTCGAACGGCTGAAAGCCGATACTGTCATCGGTGGACACAGAGGTGGAGACCGTTTGCGACATGGCGACAAATATAGGCAACCCGGCGCTTCATTCACAGGTCCCACTTAAACATATGCCCCCCGACGGCAACTGACACAGGGGTTCGGCGGTGATACGTTGCGGCATTCACTATGCGCCGCTGCCACAAGGATAGACCCCCTTATATGAAACCACTTCTGGGATCCGGCCTGCTGGCGTCATGTCTATTGCTTGGGAGCCTGTTCGCCATGGCGTCCCCTGCCACTGCAGGCCTTGATGTCTGCAACGACACACCCAGCCGCGTCGGTGTTGCGCTGGGATATTACCAGCAAGACGCATGGGTCTCCGAAGGCTGGTGGCATCTGGATGCACAGCAATGTGCACCCGTCATAAAAAGTGGCCTGACGGCACGATATTATTATCTTTTTGCGATAGATTTTGACGCTGGTGGCGGCTGGTCCGGCCTCTCGACACTTTGTGTAGACCCCGGCGAGTTCACCATTGTCGGCCGTAAGGAGTGTGAACCACGCGGCCATCACACTGCCGGCTTCTTTGAAGTCGACACCGCAAAGTCACCGGACTGGACCGTACGCCTTGACGCTGCCTCCCGCCGCCCCGGTCCCGTACCGGACCTCGGCTCCCTGAAATTGCCCCTCAAAGAGAGTGTGAATTAGTCCCGTGCGCCACCGCAATGTACGAATTCTGGCAACGCTCGGGCCTGCGTCCGACGATTACACCACCGTCTCGGCGCTGTATGAGGCGGGCGCAGATGCCTTCCGCCTCAATATGAGCCATTCGGACCACAAGCAGCTCGCCCGCCGCGTCGCCATGATCCGTGAGCTTGAGCGCAATACCGGCCGCCCCGTTGCCATTCTGGTGGACCTGCAGGGGCCCAAACTGCGTGTCGGCGAGATGACGGACGGTGTGGTTCTTGAAAACGGCGGCCGCTTTACCCTCGACCGCGACACCAAGCCTGGCACCGCATCGCGCGCGCCGCTGCCGCACCCGGAAATTTTCGAAGTTGCCGAACCCGGCCACCACCTGTTGCTGGACGATGGCAAGATCCGCCTGCGTATTGAGGAAGTCACCGACGCAAGCCTCATCACCACTGTGATGGCGGGCGGCACTCTGACTTCCCGCAAGGGCGTCAACATCCCAGATGCCCGCCTGCCGATCCCGGCCCTGACGAACAAGGACCGCTCGGACCTTGAAGCCGCACTCAATCTCGATGTGGACTGGATCGCACTTTCCTTCGTGCAACACGCACAGGATGTGGCCGAGGCCAAGAAAATCGCCCGCGGCCGCGCAGCAGTCATGGCAAAAATCGAAAAGCCTTCTGCCATCGATGACCTTGCAGCCATTCTCGACATGGCTGACGGACTGATGGTCGCGCGCGGCGATTTGGGCGTTGAATGCCCGGTTGAAACCGTGCCCGGCCTGCAAAAGCGCATCACCCGCGCCGCCCGCCGCGCCGGCAAACCGGTGGTGGTCGCCACGCAAATGCTTGAAAGCATGATCGAAAACCCGGTGCCCACGCGCGCCGAAGTGTCCGACGTTGCCACCGCCGTCTTTGAAGGTGCCGATGCCGTCATGCTGTCTGCGGAGTCTGCCGCCGGCAAACATCCGGTCGAAGCCGTCGCCGTGATGAACCGCATCGCTGAGACCGTTGAAAGTGACCCCACCTACGCACAGATCATCAATGCCCAGCGCTCTGAACCCGAGCCGACAGGCCCCGATGCCCTGAGCAATGCCGCGCGCTCTGTTGCAGAAACCCTCAAAGCCGCATGCATCGTCTGCTACACAACATCCGGCTCAACCGGCCTGCGCGCCGCGCGCGAACGCAGCAACGTGCCCGTGCTGGCACTGACGCCACACGCACCGACCGCCCGCCGCCTCTCTTTGGTCTGGGGCCTGAACTGCGTGATGACCGACGATGCAGCAGATCTTGATGACATGGTGGACCGTGCCGGGCGCATCGCCTTTCAGCAGGGCATGGCCCGCGTCGGCGATCGCATCGTCATCATGGCGGGGGTCCCGCTTGGTACGCCCGGCGCCACCAACATGCTGCGCGTGGCCTTCATCGCCGACAGCGCTGCCAATCACTAGCGGCTGAATCTAGCGGCTTGCGGCCAACTCCTGCCCTTGCTGCACGATCCTGAGCCCCGCATGAGGTATCTCGCCGCGTGCCAGCCGTGCAATCGCATCCACCACAATGTCAGGCCGCGCATAATGCGGCATGTGCCCTGTGCCCCGTAGGCGGATCAGTTCCGACCCCGAAATTGCCGCATGCAATGGCTCGGAATGAATGGTGAACCCCACAGACCTGTCACCACCGCCATGAATGATGATAGTCGGCACTGAAATTTCGCTGTAGCGCTGCGATTGCTCAATCAGCACATCCTTAAGATTGCTGACGTCTAAACTGTTGTTGCGAAAATTCTGAGGCCGAAACAGCAGGTTCAGCCCGATGGCATCCGCAAATCCTTCAGGGGGCGTATTGGGTGCAAAGTTCCCCACAACACCCGGCCCACTCAGTTGCAACCCGGCAGGCACCATCAGTGTACGAAGAAAAAAATCACCCACCACCGGTGTCTGCACGAGACCATGATACCAGGCAACACCGCCCGGCCAGGGATAAGTGGCGCCGGACAGCGGAATGACACCCAGCAGATCATCAGGAAACTGCAGCGCATAGGCCATGGCTACAGCACCACCCCATGAGTGCCCCAGCAGCACATGGCGACCAACGCCGAGCTTCTTCAGGGCAGCATTGATGAGCCGTGCCTGCACGGCGGGGTCGTGCGCATCCTCAAGATCTGGCCGCTCGCTCCAGCCGTGGCCCGGCCGGTCAAACGCAATCACCCGATGGCCGGACGCTATCTCATCAAGAATGGAATTGGCGAAGTCCCGCATATTGCCGCTGGCCCCATGCACAAGCACCACCGGTACGCCTTCACCAACATCCACATAATGCAGCCGTGCGCCTTCAACCTCCACAAACTGCCCAAGTGGTGGATAGGCAGCTTCAGTGCGCGCCTTGAACCAAAGCGTGTACGCCCAAAGCGCCGCAGACGCCGCCACAAGAATTAGAAGCGCGGTTCCCATTATCCGACCCATGACATTTTCCAGATGAAAGATAGCAAGTGAGAGCTAGATGCCGCGGCCTTCGACATCCACCTTAAGCCGCTTGATGGCAGCCTGCGCGTCATCAAGCTGCGGGTTAATTTCAAGCGCTGCACGATAAGCGCCAAGCGCTGGTTCCTTGCGGCCCAGATCGTCAAACATCACCGCCAGCCCCATGAGCGCCGCCCAATGCCGCGGCTCAAGTGCCAGCACCTGCGTCACGTCCGCAATCGCCGCGTCATAATCATCAATGACGTAATAGAGTGTCGCCCGCTTGTTCCATGCTTCCGCATAGTCCGGAGCAAGCTCAATAGCGGTGGAAAACATATCAAGCGAAATCGCGTATTCCTGCTGTGTCAGCGCCTTGACCCCGCGCAGCATCACCAGATCAACTGTGGCGCTGCCGGATTGAGCCCAAGCCTGCCAGATACCCTCTTCAATGACCGCTGCCTGCTCGGGGCTCTCACTTTGTGCAAGCTTTTCAAACAGACGGTCGAGATCCACCGTGTTGGAAGCAGCCTGTACTGTCGCAACGCTCGCAAAAAGGAGTGTCGCAAAAGCCATAAGACCGACGATGCCCATATAGGCTCGGTGAAAGAGCAGCGTTTGTTTCATACCCAAGTATACGGGCCACCTCCCGACATTGGCGAGAGGTGGCCACCAAATTCACGACGCCTATGCGTTGAGGTCCACCCGGCTAACGCCGTCAAATTCCAGAATGAAATCAGCACCATAGGCATTCGAAGGCGTCTGGAAGCCGGGCTTGGCTTCACCGTTCACAGCCTTTTGCACAATCGCCAGGCCCGTCTGCGCCGTCAGCGAATAGCCTTCCGGTGTTTGAAGCCGGCTGCGCACCATGTTGCCAGCCCCATCGACAGCTTCACCCACAAGGATCGCCTGTGAAGCAGCACGTTCGGCATCCGTCGGGCCTTCCGGCAACCGGTCGACCATGCGCTTCAAGAACCGCTGCATCGGTGCCGTCCCCATGATCCAGCGCCCCAGCGGCCCAAGTGACGCCATCCGCTCCATATCCTTGGAGGCTTCAAAATAGACCGTGATGTCGGGAATGCCGGTTGAATGGAAGGCCGTGGAAATGTCTCCCCAGCCAACACCGATCGATGCGCGCTCGCCCTGGCCATAATCCATGGTCCGGCGCGGCGGCTTACCAAGCGCCTTGATGCGCCCTCCCCGGCGCACCTGCGTGCCCGTGGAAATCATTTCAACCATGGTTTTGGCGGTGCCGTGAGAGATGTTTGAAAGTCCCGCAATGCCCATCTCAAGCCGCTGTGCCTCGGGCAACCGCCGCTTCATATGCGCGGCCAGACAGTCACTCGGCACCACGTCAAACCCGACGCCTGGCAGCACCATGATGCCTGCCGCCCGCGCTTCCGCGTCACGCGCGGCACACGCCTCGAACACACTGATCTCACCGGTAATATCCATGTAGTGAGTCTTGGTACGCAGACACGCATCCAGCATCGGCTTTGACGTTGCTGAGAACGGGCCGGCGATGTGCAGGACCGCATCCACCCGCTCCAGCGCCTTGTCCAGCGCCTCGGGCCGATCAAGCGAAACGGCAGCCCATTCAAGCCCCAAAGGCTCGGCAATCGCTTGCAGCTTTGCGGCGTTGCGACCCGCCAGAATGGGCTTCAGCCCTTTTTCAGCAGCTGCCCGTGCCGTGAGCTTTCCGGTATAGCCGGTCGCCCCGTAAATCATGAATTGTCCGGCCATAGCGCCCAAAGCCCCCATCACTGAAATTAGTTTTATGACCTGATCGTGACGCCCGGTCGGCGTTGCGGCAAGAGGCGCCACCAGCGCTGGCAAACAGGCGGCGACCTAGATCAGGCCTGCTTCACCCAGTGTCGCGCGCAACCGGTCCACGGAAATAAACTGATGCCCGATCATCCCAGCGTGTTCTGCCGCCCGCGCATTGACGGCCAGGTCATCAATGAAAATCGCTTCGCCCGGCTTGAGGCCGAACCGCCGCATCGCCAGCGTATAGATCGCCGGGTCCGGTTTGCGCAGCCCCACCTGCCCGGAGACCACGATATCCCTGAAATGCGATAGGAAGTCGTAATCGTCAGGGCTTGGATGGGCCGGGGGCCAAGTTTGTGCCGGCCAGTTGCTAAGCGCGAACAAGGGCGTGCCCTTGGCTACCAATTCGTCCAGCAGCGCCACCATCTCGGGGATAGGCCCAATCAGGGCGCGCTGCCAATGATCGGCAATGGCGGCAAATGCGTCCGCAAAATGCGGATATTCTTTGCAGTATGGCTCAAGCGCCTGCGCGAACGGCGCGTCCGTATCATGGCAGGCATGATGGGCGCGCCAGAACACGTCGGTCATGAAGGCTTCCATGACGCCACGCGTGGCAAAGTGATTCTGGAAAATACGCCGCGGGTCCCAATCAATCAGGACACCGCCAAGATCAAATACGACTGTTGTGACGCCATCATTGTCCATGGCGTCGGCAGTCATTAGCCCTGGCGCGCTTTGAAGCGCGGATTGACCTTGTTGATCACATAAAGGCGACCTTTACGGCGCACGATACGGCAGTTTTTATCGCGTTTGGCCAGCGACTTGAGCGAATTGCGGACTTTCATCGGTACGGATCGCTTGTAACTTGGGGCCGAAAAACGTCGGCAAACCACATAAAAAGGGAAAAGCCGGGCAAATCCCCGGCCAGTTGGTGGCGGAAAATAGCAGGCCGCGCCCACCTGTCAACTACCGCGCCCGCTAAACCCTGAAAACCTGACATGCCCGGTGTAATGCAATGACCCGCTGGTCATGCGGCCCCGGCTTCGGCTAAAGGTGACGGCCAGTCAGGAATGACTGCCGCCAGCCACCGCTTTTTGTGCATCCCAAGCGAGTCTCCCGTCCCATGACCTACGAAGAACGCCCGCAAAACAAGAACAAGCCGGAAGGCCCGCCGCAAAACGCCCCGCTTGAAGAACCGCTGGTGGAAATCAAGGACCCGCCGCTGTGGTTCACCCGTGCGCTTGCAGCCCCGCATGAAGACCGCACCGTCATGGTGGACGGCATCCCCATCCACTACCTGCTTTGGGGCGCTCCCAAGCTCGGCGAGGCCCCCAAGCCAGGTATCGTCTTCGTGCACGGCAATGGCGCCCATGCGCAGTGGTTCGCCCACATAGCGCCCTACCTGACAGACCGCTTTCAGGTCGCTGCGATGGATCTGGGCGGTATGGGTGAATCGGGCTGGCGGCCCGACCGCTACACCCGCGAGAGCTATGCCAAGGAAATATTCTCCATCACCCAGGATGCGCAGATGGCCCCCGGCTATATCGTCGGCCATTCCTTTGGTGGTTTCGTCTCGCTGGTAGCCGCCTCAACCTACGGCGCACAACTGGGCGGCGTCGTGCTGGTCGATTTCGGCGTCCGTCCACCCGGCGAGCATGAGGAATGGTTCAAGGACAATCCGCCGCCCCGCCCGACGCGCATTTATCCCGACTATGAAACAGCCCTTGGCCGCTTCCGCCTTGCACCGGACCAGCCGCTCGCCAACCGCTTCATCTTCGACCACATCGCACGCGAAAGCCTGCGAGAGGTAACCCCGGAACCGGACCACCTGGGCCGTACGGCGGAGGGCACGGGCTGGACATGGAAGTTCGACCCGAAAATTTTCTACGGACTCGTGCTGGGCGATGACCTCAATGAGCGCTTTGTCAATATGCCCTGCCACAAGGCCGTGGTTATGGGCGGCCTCTCATGGAACGGCCGACAGGAAGTCATGGACTATCATCGCGAAATCGGCGGCCTCGAAACTCCGGTCTTCAGCATCCCCGAAGCCCGCCATCACGTCATGCTCGACCAGCCTCACGCCTTCACCATGGCCATTCAGGGCATCATTACGGCATGGGAAGCTGAACGAGCACGCGCAGCTGACAGCGCCTAGCCCTTGGGCACCACATCGCCATCATGGTCATCCTCTTCGTCATAGCCGGACCGCACGGTTGAGACGAGGGGATGCATCAGGATGAAGATGCCCATGATCACCATCAGCACGGCTGCCAGAATGAAGGGTGCCTGCGGCATGATCTGGTAGAGCGGCATCGCGATAAACGGGTTGAGCACATGCCCCATCGCCGCCGTTGATCCGATGAAACCGGCAATCGAGCCCTGCTCATCCGGATTGACAGTCAGCGACGCCGCCGCAGTCAGGCCGGGCCGCAACAGCCCGAAGCCAAGACCCGCCGCCACCAGCGCCATCACCAGCGTTGCGTAATTGCCCCCGGCGATCATCAACAGGAAGGCAATGATCATCACCACCGTGCCGCCGCGCAGCATGGTCTGCACGGTCAGGTTGAACCGCTGGATCAGCACCAGCTGCGCAAACAGGGTCGCCATCGCCATCGCCATCATGCCGACGCCCACAAGCTGGGCCACGTCCGCGACACTCAGCTTCAGCGTATCCTGAAAGTAAAAGGCCGAGACCTGCACAACGATGGACTGTCCCATCGCCATCAAAACGCCGACGGTGAGGAACGGCCACACCCGCGCATCCAGCATCTTCAGCCGGTGTTTCTTGTCCTGGCGCTCGCGCGGCGCCGTGCGTTCAGGCAGCAACAGCCAGATCGCCAAAGCGCTGAGGAATGCCAGCGTGCCAACCACAAAGAACGGCGCCAGCAAACCGAACACGATCAGCGCTGCGGCAACGCCCGGGCCGATCACCGTTCCCATGCCGAATGCCGCACCAATGGTGGCAACACCCGATGCACGCTCCGCCCGCGTCGTGCGGTCCGCCACATATGCCTGGCTCGCCGGCATGGTGCCCGACCCAAACGCCCCGAAAATGGCGCGCACCCCCACCAGCAGCGGGAACAGCAGGGAGAGGCCGATCATCCCTTGCATGCCCATCCAGATAAAGACGGCAAAACCGATGGTGGATGTGCCGAAGCCACAAAGCCCGATCAGCATGATCGTCTTGCGGCCCCATACATCACTTGTACGCCCCCAGAACGGGCTGCTTAAAACCCACAACAGCGCCGACAGAGAAAAGATCGACCCCACCTGCACTTCCGAGAGGCCCAAATCACGTGCCACCGGCGGCAGCACGGCAAAGAACAGCGACTGCCCCATGCCAAGGCACAGCAAACAGAAAAACAGAATACCGAACGCTCGTTTGCGCTCCTGCGGTGTTGTTTGCGCCAAAGCTGCCGATGAATTTGGGTCGCGCGTCACCAGACCCGATTGCGGGTCGTGCGGTGGCCCAGCGTTGTCAGGCGCCGGCGGGGGTCGATCGTCTGGGGTCATAGGCCTTGCCGAATCTGGTCGCACACATAACTCACCAGATAATCCCCGGTCGGCGGCGACGCTTTTGGCGGGAACCATTTACCTCAAAGCGCCCACCCGCAAGCACATAAGGACTTTTTCCTGCATGTCGAAACCTTTTTTGATCTTTGGCGCCACCGGCGGTGTCGGTGAAGCGCTGGCCCGCAGGCTGACAGCCCGCGAATTACCGGTGTTCCTCTCAGGCCGTGACGGCGAGAAACTGACCGGGCTGGCAACGCTGCTTGGCGTCAGATCGGCAGCCGGAGGTGTGACTGATTCGGACGATATCGCGCGGATTGTCGAAGCCGCGACCGCGGATGCGGAAGACGGACTGGCAGGCCTCGCATTTTGCGTCGGGTCAATCGATCTCAAACCTCTGCAACGCGCTTCAGCAGAGGACTTCGCCAAAGCCTTCCACCTGAACGCCATCGCGGCAGCCATCGCCGTACAGCAGGCTGCACCGGCTCTCAAACGCGGCAATGGATCTGTCGTGCTGTTCTCCTCTATCGCGGTCGATCAGGGGTTTACCAATCATGCCGTCGTGTCGGCAGCCAAAGGAGCGGTGGAAGGTCTGGGCCGGGCTCTTGCAGCCGACCTTGCCCCGGATGTTCGCGTCAACGTGGTGGCCCCAAGCCTAATGGACACCGCAATGGCTGCCCCCATCACCCAGTCGGACGCCATGGCTCAGGGCATCGCCAAGCTGCACCCGATACCACGCCTGGGAACCGCAGCAGACGCCGCTGCCCTCGCCGCATTTTTGCTGTCGGAAGACGCTGGATGGATCACCGGACAGATCATGCGTGTCGATGGCGGGCGTAGCCATCTGCGCACAAAAGGCTAACTGCCCTAAACGGCGCGCATGAACTGGGGGCTGACCCGACCTTCGCGGCCAGCCGAAAGCGTAACGCGAGACGCAGCACCAAGGCCGCGCTACCATGCGCCCGAAAACAGTATTCGGGAGCAGACCATTGGACCTCGCCCTTACCAAAGACCACGACGATTTCCGTCGCGAAATCCGGCAATTTCTTACTGACAATCTGGATGAAGACCTCAAGCGCGCGGGTAGACTCAGCACCAGCGTTTATGCCGATTACGACATCACAATGCGCTGGCATAAAATCCTCCACCGCAAAGGCTGGCTCGTTCCCTCCTGGCCACAGGAATATGGTGGCACCGGCTGGGACCTGATGCGGCTTTATATTTTCGCCAGCGAATTTTCAAAGGCCGGTGCCCCGTCACTCTCTCCCATGGGCGTTGGCATGATCGGCCCGGCGCTTATCGGCCACGGCAGCAAAGAGCAGAAAGACTTCTACCTGCCGCGCATTCTGTCCGGCGAGGATTTCTGGTGTCAGGGATATTCCGAACCCGGATCAGGCTCCGATCTCGCTTCCCTGCAAATGAGAGCCGAAGACAAGGGCGATCACTTTGTATGCTCGGGTTCAAAGATCTGGACGACCCACGCCAACTACGCCAACCGCATCTTCTGCCTCGTGCGCACTGACGGGTCGACCAAACCGCAGGAAGGCATCACCTTCGTCCTCATCAACATGGACCAGCCCGGCGTCAGCGTTGAGCCGCTGCTGATGCTGACCGGCGAGCACATTCAAAATCAGGTCTTCTTCGACAATGTGAAAGTCCCCAAGGCCAATGTCGTCGGCGAAGTCCACAAAGGTTGGACCGTCGCCAAATACCTTCTTCAATTCGAGCGCGGCAACGCCTATGCGCCAGGTCTCTATGCACGCCTCAACCGCATCCGGGCCGGAGCGATGGAGGAAGCTAGCGGCACCGGCACGCGGTTGATGGATGACGCGGACTTCGCAACCAAGCTGGCACAGGCGGAAGTCGACATCGCAGCGCTGGAATTCACCGAGCACCGCATCCTGTCGGCACTGGCAGCAGGTGACCCTCCCGGCGCTGAATCCTCAATGCTGAAAACCCGCGGCACTGAAGTCAGCCAGCACCTGACGGAATTGGCAATTGAAGCTGCCGGCCTCTACGGCCAGCCGTATCAACCGCAATATACAAGCCCCGGCGGACCGGTGCCCACAGCGCCACCGCGCGACGGCAACCTGCCGCCTGTCGGCCCCGAACGCTGGGTAACCGCGATGCCCAAATATTTCAACGACCGGGCAGGCTCGATCTATGCGGGATCAAATGAGATCCAGCGCAACATCATGGCAAAGGCCGTACTGGGGCTATAGGCTCGGGCCAGCACCCAGCTACCTTGGTCAAAAGGCTATCGCATGATCACCGCAATACTTGACTGGCTGAATACCTATGAATCAGCCCTGTCGGCCATTGCTGCACTGATTGTGATCGGTACGGTGGCCGCCGCTGTCGGTCGACGCTGGATTATGCTGAACCGCACATCCGACCCGGTGCCTGATGGCAGCGCGCCTGCCGGCGCCAATGCCAGCACAGCACCGTCCGGACCTGTGACCGACAAACCGTCGATTGCGGTTCTACCGTTCGAGAACACGTCCGGTGACCCTGAGAACGAAGCCGCAGCAGACGGATTGACGGCGGAAATCATCGCCGGCCTGTCCGCCAACCGGCACTTGTTCGTTATCGCCCGCAACTCGTGCTTCACCTACAAGGGCCGCCGCGTGGATGTGCGTGATGTCGCCCGCGAGCTGGGCGTACGCTATGTGCTTGAGGGTACGGTGCGCCGCCAAGGCGACCGGGTGCGCGTCAGCGCACAACTGGTGGATGCAAGCAACGGTGCAAACACCTGGTCACAACGGTTTGATATGGCCGTCGATGATATCTTTGAGCTGGATGACATTGTTACCGCTGAAATCGTAGCAGCCCTCATTCCCGAATTGCGCCGGGCCGAAGCGAAACGCGCGCGGGAAAATCCGATTGGTCTCGACGCCTGGGCGCGGGTCAATGCTGCCTGGATCGATCTGCAAAGCGACCTTGCCAACAAGGATGTGGTCAAAAAAGTAATCGCCGAAATTGAGGCGGTGCTGAAAGACGAACCTGACTTTGCCCTTGCGCATGGTGTATTGGCACATGCCTATTCGCTGGCCATTGAAGTGGGCCAGGAGGAAGCAGAGGAAACGCAGACTTACCGCGTGCAATCCCTGGCGCACATTCAGCGTGCCATTGCGCTGGATTCGGACGACCCCGCGGTCCGTCACCTGGCCGGCGCGGCAATGGCAAACTACGGAATGAGCGATGACGCACAGCGCGCCTATGAAAAGGCGCTCTATCTCAACCCTGATTATGCGCCTGCGCTTGGCAGCCTGGGCGTATCGCTGGTGTATTCCGGTAGAATGAAAGAGGCGATCACCTACATGGAACGCGCCCTGCGGCTGTCTCCGCGCGAACCACAGGCCTATCACTGGCAGTCACATCTTGGTCTGGCACATAATGTTTTGGGAGCACCGGCGCGCGCGCTTGATTTTGCCAAGGCGGCAACAGAGCGGCGCACCACGGTCATGGGCAGCGTTGCCCTGCTGATGGCGCAATCATTGTTGGGCCATGCGCAGGATGCCAAAGCAGCGGCGGAGTCATTGCAGCAGGTACTGCCCTCTTTCATTACAGAAGACAGTTTTGCGCGGCTACTTGCCCGGCTCGTCAAAGATGAAGCCCGCCGCGATGAAATAAAGAAGGCTCTGCATCCCTATCTTTTTCCGGAATTGGCCGACGACGGGTCTCCGGCAACCGGATCCGGGGAAACGCCCTAGCCAAGCGCCGCATCCACCATCCGCTCGACAAATGCCCCGCCAAGCCACGACCCGACCGGAATGGCAAGATAGAGCATGAACTTCACCATTGCAGGCGTATCCAGCGGCGTCTCACGCGCTGAATCAAGCCGCTGTTCATAAGCCAAAAGTGCACCCAGCTTGATCAGCCGGTCATCCTCCGGCCTGACAACGGCCGTGCCTTTTGTCGGGTCCAGAACATCAAGATGCAGCCGCGCAATTGCCGCACGCACATCCGCCAGCCCGGACCGTTTCGCCTGCCGCATGATCCGGCGGCCCACCATCACCGGCGCAACTGCAGCCAGCCCACCCAAGGTCAGGATCATGGCCATCAGCGCAAAAATCGCCGGCGGGGGGATGTTTGCATCAAGCACAAACAACAAACCAATCGCGACACCCACCATCCACACGAAGGAGGTCTGCAGGCCGGCATTCGCCAGCGGCCGCAACAGTTCCGCATCCAGCGCGCCAACGCGAATGCGCTTTTCCAGCTCCCGCAGTCCCCGCCGCGCGCCCGACGTCATCAGGTAGGAGGCTTTTGCCAGACTGCCTATCAACACCGGCACAACCACCAAAAACCATCCCGCCGCAACAAACGCCGCGGGGGGCAACAGCGTGTCGGAAAAAAGATTCGGTCCGCCCAAAAGTTGCAGCGCGCCTGGAACGGACAACAACGGAACGAGAAGGCCCACAAACCAGCCCACAACAGACATCGCAATCCGCACGCGCGCATTACCGCTGACAACCTGCACATAAAGTTCACGCAACCCTGCCCGGTTGAGTGACGGCACAACCGGAGCCAGATCGGCAATGTCTGTCAAATGCCGCGTCTGCGCATATGGCAGCGCAAACACGGTGAACCCGGCCAGCAGTGACGTCACAATCGCCCCCCAGCTATACGGATCAATCGGGATTGTAGAATCCTGCAACTGCAGAGGGATCGGCAGCAGGCCGAACGCAAAGCCGGGCACAAAATATGTGGCCGCGACAACCGCCGCCACAATCAGCCCTGCCAGTAGCGGCGACACACCGAGAAACCGCACCAGGCGTGCTTCCCATACATAGTTCAGCTCCTTGGGAACGGTCAGTCGTGCCATTCGTCTCCCCGCAATGTTGTTTGCCGCCACACGCCCCTTGCACGACAGCCCCGACCTCTAAAGACTGCACGCAACCTGAAAAACCCGTAACGCGTGAGCCTCACATATGCATGTCGATGACGCTATTCAAAACCGCCGTTCCGTCCGCGCCTTCAAGTCAGACCCCGTGCCCCGCCCGTTGCTGGACGAAATCATGGAAGTGGCCCGCCAGGCCCCCAGCGGCACCAATGTGCAGCCCTGGCATGTGCATGTGGTGATGGGTGATATGCGCGATCGGCTGGTGCAAGCGGTAGCCGCCTATCGCGAGGAAACCCGCGAGACGCGTCCGCATGATTCTTTTTCCGAATTCCCCCGCGCCTCCAAGCGCAAGGAACCCTACACGACACGCATGCGCACACTGGGCAAGGCGATGTACGGCCTTTTAGAGATTCCCAAGGGTGACGCCGAGGCCAACTGGCGCCAATGGGGCCGCAACTATGAATTCTTTGACGCCCCCGTCGGGCTCATTTTCACCATCGACAAGGACCTTGAATACACAAGCTGGGTCGATATCGGCATCATGCTGCAAACCATCATGCTGGCCGCCAAGGCACGCGGCCTTGATACCTGCGCGCAGGGCGCCTGGAACAATTTCTGGACGGTGACAAAACCGCTGCTCAATATTCCCGACACGGAATATGTGGTCTGCGGCATGTCGCTTGGCTATGCGGATGAAACCCAGCCGGTCAACAGTCTCGTCGCCGAGCGTGAGCCTGTGTCAGAGTTCGTGACATTTCACGGAAACTAAAAACCTGAGCTTTGAATGCTGTTGGCGCGAAAGCGGAATGCCCGATCAATACCCGGTCCGCCAATAGATCTGCCAAATGTCGCATCACGCGCGGCTCTGAACGCAATGTCACCATCCATTCCCTGCCGCCGTATGCCGCCGACAGCAAAATAGAACCCGCCACCGGTGCAGCACGTCGCGCCATAGGTATTGCCGACACCACCTGCCAGGCTGGCAATCGCAAGCTGGCCGTTTAGCTCGTCAGATGGCGTTTCGGCGTGAGGTGGATGCCCCGCCTGCGCCTCCGGCGGCCAGATCCAGACTTCGCTAGCCGCCGGCTCAGCCAGAGCCGGAAGTGTCAGTGCGGCCATCAACAATGCCGCGCCGCCTGCAAAAAACCCTGTCCGCACCAAACTCATTTGCGTGTCCTCATGGGCGGGCCACTGCGGCACCGCATCACCTCGTCTTTTAAATATAGGCGTCCGCTGCGTAATTTCCCAGTTTGGCACAGGTCATGGTTAAAAATGCTTAACCACTTGTTGAGTATGCGGCCAAGCTGGCTATCCTCCCGCTGCATAAAAATCAGGTAATGCGTTCACGCCAGCGAGGTTTTCCCATGCCGCCACCCAAACAGTTTCTACCCGAGCCAACGCCGGAGACAGCGCATTTCTGGGAGGGCGCCAAGGCTGGCGAACTTCGCCTGCAACGCTGCAACGCCTGCGACACCGCCTATTTCCCGCCACGCCCGTTCTGCCCCCATTGCGCGTCCCGCGACGTTGCCATCTTCAAGGCATCGGGTCAGGCGACGCTTTATTCCTACGTCATCAACAACCGCCCCCGCCCGGACTTTGGCGAAGAGCCGCATTCGATCGCGGTCGTAGAGCTGGCCGAAGGCCCGCGCATGATGACCAACATCGTTGATTGTCCACAGACGCCTGAAGCCCTCGTGCTCGATATGCCGCTTGAAGTGGTGTTCGAAAACAAGTCGGACACGATCGCATTACCAAAATTCAAGCCGGCGGGAGCCTGACCCATGGGACGCAAAACAACAGCCATTGTCGGCGCTGCCGAAACAACCCAGCTTGGCAAAATTCCGAACATGTCGGAGCTGATGCTGCACGCCGACGCAGCCCTCAACGCCATGGAAGATGCGGGCCTCAAACCATCCGACATTGATGGCGTGGCAACCGCCGGCGAGAACCCCGGCACCATCGCGTATTATATGGGCATCACGCCCACCTGGGTGGACGGCACATCAGTGGGCGGCTGCTCATTCATGCTGCATGTCCGCCACGCCATGGCAGCCATCGAAGCAGGCCTGTGCTCAACAGTGCTGGTCACCCACGGCGAAAGCGGTCGCAGCCGAGTTGCCGTCAATCGCGGCGGCGGACGCGGTGCCACCAGCCTCAACGGCCAGTTTGAAGTGCCCTACGGCGTCATGGGCCCACCCTCCATGTTTACGCTGCCGGTGCTGCGCTACATGAAAGAGACCGGCACCACCATCGAGCAGCTTGCATCGGTGGCGGTTGCTCAGCGCGAATGGGCCGCCATGAACCCGCGCGCCTCGATGAAAGACCCGATCACCATCGACGACGTGCTCAATTCACGGATGATCGCCTATCCGTTCCGGCTGCTGATGTGCTGCCTTGTGACTGACGGCGGCGGCGCCCTCATCATCACCTCAGCTGATCGTGCAAAGGATTTCCCCAACAAGCCTGTCTACATCCTCGGCACCGGTGAAAGCACCGAAACGCCGATGGTGAGCCAGATGGAGGATTTCACTACGTCGCGCGCCTTCCGCGTCGCAGGCCCCGCAGCAATGGCATCCGCAGGTGTCAGCCACGCGGACATTGATCATCTGATGATTTATGACGCCTTCGCGCATCTGCCGCTCTACGGGCTGGAAGATCTTGGTTTCTGCGAGCGGGGCGAAGCCGGTGCCTTCATCGCGGCAGGCAACACACGGCCCGGCGGCTCCCTCCCGCTCAACACCAATGGCGGTGGCCTCTCCTACATGCATTCAGGCATGTACGGCATGTATGCCCTGCAGGAGAGCGTCCGCCAGATGCGTGGCATCGCACCCGCGCAGGTTGCCGGTGCGGAAATTTCCATGTGCCACGGCGTCGGCGGCATGTTTGCAGCCTCCGGCTCCATCATCATGTCCAACACGGCTCCCTAGAACACATATAAGAAGGATCAACTCATGATCACGCTGTACCACGCTGCCAATACGCGCTCCCTGCGCGTGCTCTGGATGTTGAACGAGTTGGGGCTCGACTACGACCTCAAGAAAATGGAGTTCACACCGGAAGTCCTCAAGGACCCGGCCTATCTGAAGATCAATCCATTCGGCCGCATGCCGGCAATGGTGGATGGAGAAATGGCGCTGTTTGAATCAGGTGCCATTCTGCAATATCTGCTGGCCACCTATGGAGAAGGCCGCTTCGCCCCCGACACATCATCGGCTCAATATGGCGTCTACCTGCAATGGTTCCATTTTGCAGAGGCAACCTTGATGCCACCGCTCTCCGCCATTGCCCAGCACAGTTTCATACGACCCGAAGCAGACCGCATCCCGGCCGTCGCTGCGGATGGCTTTGCCAAGGCAACAGAAATGCTGACGATTGTTGAGGATACACTCAGCGACAAGCCATATTTGCTCGGCAACGAGTTCACCGCCGCAGACATCATGCTTGGCTATTGTCTCATGCTGGCAGAGCTGTTCGGCATCCTCAACGAAAAGCTGCCCAACCTTGCCGCTTATTGGGCACGATTGAAGACACGCGATGCCTGTGCAAAAGCGCTTGCGGCATAGACACCTCCGGACAGACATCGGGTGTTCTGATCGCGCCGTACTGGGCGATCAGAACACCCGCGTCAGGAAACAGCACACAATCGGACTGATTATTCAGCCGCGCTTGCCTGCCCTTGCGCAGATGCAGACACGCCTGCACCTTTTGCATCCAACCGCCCGTCAAAGTCGGCACCCATCTCGTCACGCCATGATTGCCACCGCTCAAGCAGTGCGAGTGCAACCGCAATCAGTGCCGCTACACCTAGCGCCAACGGCCAGAACGGCACACCGAACACATCCGCAAACGTGATCTTGCCGTCGCCGCCCGTCAAAAGGATCGGCTTCAGCGTGGGTTCGAGATACCCAAAGAACATGGCCCCGAGAATGCCACCGGCAAAAACCGCAATAGAATCTTTGTAGCCAGCGCCAATTTGCGCAAGCACCGTGCCCGGGCACGCACCGGCAATCGCCATACCCGCGCCCATGATCAAACCACCAACGATAGTGGCTGAATAGATCGCCGCCTTGGGATGCAACTCAACAAAGCCAAACCCATTGAGAGCGGCAAGAACGACAAGCCCCGTAGCCGACGCCGTCATAAACATCTTCACCATGATGAAGTTGCGCAGCTGAAACTGCCCAACGATCATACCGGGCTCGAACACGCGGGATTTTTCCAGTGCCACGCCGAATACAAGACCCATCAGAAGACCAACAATAATCACCATCAAAATGCTCATAGCAGTTCTCCTTCTAGATGCGTTTGAGGAACAGGTTGGCGACGAGAATGCCGCCCGCAAACATCGCTACGACTGCGACGGTCGATCCGACCGCGAGTTGACCGATGCCGGATATGCCGTGGCCGCTCGTGCACCCACCGGCGATACGTGCGCCAAGCAGGAGCAGGAACCCGCCACCAAAACCCATGGTGGCCCGCCCCAGCAGAGTCTTGCTGCCTGTTGCCGTCCGCCAGATCGGCGAAAACCCTGTCCGGCGCATGCCAGACATGGAAGCCGACAGGAATGCGCCTGCGGCCATACCCACCACCAACGCCGTCTGCCAGAAGTATTTGTCGCCGCCCATATATTTCGCGAAATAGGCCCGCTCCGGAACTGACCCGTCAAAAAGCGACGCCAGATAGCCGGCCATGGTGACGTAGGACGAAGACGCACCCAGCGCCGTATCGATTATCAAAAATGCGGGGATCTGAAGCAGCCCGATCAAAATACCAGCTGCGTAAGGTGACCAGGCCTTGCTTGCCAAATTGCCCATGCGAACCTTCCTTTCTTCAACGCTAAATTACATTGAGAACGTGTAGTTTGCAGCAGCGTGAGCCTGGCGGCAACGTCTTAATACGTGTCAATTCAACGCATGAAACTGAACGGGTGTTCTTGGCTCAGCGCTCGGAGAACGCCGTATCAAGTGAGCGGAACACCGGCTTCAGCAGGTACCGGACAATGGACTTGGAGCCGGTCACAATTTCCGCATTCACCACCATGCCCGGCAACACCAGATGTTTGGCGTTGGCATTGCCGACATAATTCTGGTCCAGCGCAATCGTCGCATGATAAAAATGCTCGCCGCGCTCATTCTCGAAAGTTGACGCGGAGATATTCCGTACAGTGCCTTCCAACACACCAAAACGTGCTGGGTCATAAGTTGTCACCCGCACATGTGCACGGTCGCCGATGCGCACATGGCCAATATCCTTGGGATCAACTTCCACTTCGGCCACCAGTTCATCATCCAGCGGCACAATTTCCAGCACCGGGTCGCCTGGTTTCACAACATCACCAACAGAATGGACCGCAAGGCCCTTCACAAGACCGCGCACCGGCGCACGCACTGCGAGGCGCCGCACCCGGTCTTCAGCCTTGGAAATCTGGTTACGCACCTCTTCAAGCTCACCCAGCGCCCGTGCACGGTCTCGCTTGGCTTCATCCACCAGCCGCGCCTCGGTTTCCAGCAGGCTACGCTCGGCTTCAAGTTTCGCCTGCGTCACCTCGGCCACCCGGCCTTGGGTCGAAATCAGTTCGCCGCGCGTCTGCTCAACGGCACGCTGGCTTTCGAGGAAGGCGATCCGCGACACAAGGCCCTTTTCCAAAAGCCCGCGGCGCATGCTTTCCTGTTCTTCAAGAATGGCCACCTGTGTTTCCAGATTGCCCACGCCGAGTTTCAGAGATTCAAGCTCAGCTTCCCGCTGCGCAATCCGCGCCTGCCCTACGGCACGCTGCTCATCGCGCGACGCTTCTTGCAGGAACCAGGCGTCCCGCTGTTCATCTTCCAGATGCGCAAATTTAGGATCGACGTTGAATTCGGGTTTGATCTCTTTCACGAACGCGTCCTGCCGAGCGGACGTCAGCGCAAGAGACGCAGCGCGCGCGCCTGATCCAGATCGGCCCCGGCAAGCGCCGGCTGGAACTGCACCAACGCATCGCCAGCTTCCACCAGCATGCCATTGCTCACAAGAATGTCGCCGACAATGCCGCCTTCAAGATGCTTGACCGTCAGCACAGAGCCGGCAGGTTCCACCTGACCGGCCGCCACTGCCAGTTCGCGCACTGTCGTGATTGATGCCCAAATGACCGCCATACCGACGAAGATGCTGACCACAACCATGATCAGGCTGGCGACACGGGGAGCTTTGCCTTCCTCAAGCGCCAGCGGCAGCGCCAGGAGTTTTTCATCCGGCGCTCCGAGCATGCGGCGCTTCAATCTGTGAAGACTGAGTTTCACCCCTGACCCCCAAACAACTCGGCAAGCACATCCGCAGGCGCACCGTCCATGGCAACACGGCCCTGGTCGATGACGACAATACGGTCAGCCATCTTCATATGGGACGGGCGTTGAGTAACCATTAAGACCGTTGATTTTCCTTTGAGCTGTGCCAGTTTTGCCCGCAGGAAGTCATCGCCATCGTCATCAAGATTATTGGCCGGCTCATCCAGCAGATAGATCGGCGCGTTCTTCACATAGGCTCGCGCCAGCGAAAACCGCTGCTTCATTCCGTCCGCCATCCGGCGCTGGAACTGGTCGTTCATCCGCGTCTCAAGACCCTCGGGCAGCGAGGCTACGAAGTCCTCCAGCCCGGCTTCCTTCAACGCCTGGTAAATATCCGCCTCACTGGCCGTAGGCTGAGCCATGCGCATGTTCTGCGCCAGTGTGCCGTGAAAAACTGACGTGCGCTGCGCCACATAGCCGATGGATTGCCGCAGGTCGCCCTTGTCGAGCTGCCGCAGGTCATTGCCGTCAATGCTGACAGCGCCCGCCTGGGGAATGTAAAGCGCTGCGCAGATTTTGAGGATCGTCGATTTACCCGATCCGCTGGCCCCCGTAATCGCAACCATTTCGCCGGGCTTGACCGCAAAATCAACGCCGACCAGTGCCGGCTCCGCCCGTGGCGTATAGCGAAAACTGACCCGTGAAAAACTGATCTGGCCTTTGAAGTGTCGATAGAATGACGTGAACCGCCCCGGCGTCCGCTCAACCTGCAACCGCATCAGTTGATTGACCTGCCCCAGTGACTGCTTAACCTGTTCAATACGATTGAGGCTGAGAAACGCCGCCTGGATCGGCGCCAGCAATCGCCACACCAGCGCCATGGTCGCAATCAGCGCACCAATGGTCATCATCTCTTCCATCACCATCAGCGTGCCCACGGCAAGCGTGGCAACACCCGCAGCCATCATCATGGACTGGCTGATGGTTTGAACAATCACACCCAGATGCGACACCGCATGATGCGCAGAAGCACTCGCCGCCGACATATCGCGGAACCGCGCGCGCCAGTGCAGACCATTACCGGACTGGCGCACAACGCGTTGATTCTCAATGGATTCAATCAGAAATGCCTGCCGCGCCGACCGCGCTTCACCCAGTTGTGAAACCCTCGCCTTGCTGATCGGCCACGTCACCAGTCCCAGGATGATGAAACCAACAATCAGCGCCACCGGCACAAAGCCGATGACACCGCCCACCATAAATACGGCGGCAAGAAACAGGACCAGGAACGGCATATCAAGCGCTGCGGCCGCCAGCGGACCGGTAAACACCTCGCGCACCGTTTCAAACTGTTTGAGCCGGGCAATCTGCGATCCGATGGGTGCCCGCTCCGTCATGCTCACCGGCATATGCAGCAGCTTCTGGAATGCGGCAGCGCCAATCAGCATGTCCAGCCGCGCGCCCACATAGGCCAACATCTGCCCGCGTACCAATCGCAAACCGCTGTCGGCCAGCACTGCCAGCAACACACCACCCAAAAAGAACGCCAGCGTTTCCGGCGAACGGGTGGCTACGACCTTGTCGTATACCCCCATGATGAACAGGGGCACGATGATGGCAAACAGGTTGATGACAAAGGTCAGTGCCAATGCCTGCCAGATCAGGGCCCTGAACTTGCCGATCACATTGCCAAGCCAGTTGCGCTGAGCAGCCTTCTCATCTTCCGCAAGCGTATCGTCGGCCTTGCGAATGTAATAGGCGGTGCCGAGGATCGGCTTTGCTTTGATTTCTGTGACTTCGCCGAGCACACCATCCAACACGGTCAGCATGTCGCCATTGCGCGCAAGCACCAGGCCCGCTGTTTTGCCGTCGCGCTCAAACAGGCAGGGCATCAGCTCCGCGCGCAGATCCGCCAGCGTCGTGCGCTCCGGCACCGTTACGTAATGCAGATTTGCCAGCACCATGCGCAGGTCCGGCAGATCCAGCAAGTCCGCAAAATGTGGCAAGGCCTCAGCAAGATGACGCGCTTCGCCACGCCACCCAAGGGCATCCAGCAACGGCACCAGGCATGCGCCGGTAGCTGATGCCGGCTGGAAGCTTTCAAGCCCGCTACCCTCATGCAAGGAAGATTCAAGTCGCGAGGAAACAATCGGTGCGGTCATGCTGCACCTCCCGCCCGCAAGGCATCAGCGGCCTGTGCCAGCCGCGCTGCATCATCGCGCTGCGCATCATCCGCAGCCTGCGCCGCTGGTTTAGCCGCCGGCTTTTCAGGTGCGAAAGCATGGCTGAGCCGTGCCCGGCCCTTGTGAATAGACACGACCCGATCCGCCAGCCGGATCAGCGACGGCCGGTGGCTGACCACAATAATGGTTGCCTTGCCCTTCAGGGCGGTAATGGCATTGAGCAGCTGGGTGTCTGCTTTTCGGTCCAGCCCGGCATTGGCTTCGTCAAAAAGGAAAATGCGCGCATCGCGCGCCAGTGACCGGGCAATAACAATCCGCTGCAACATGCCGCCAGGCAATTCATCCGAAATGCCCTGGCTCACCTCAGTGTCATAGCCTTGCGGCAATCGGTGTATGTCGTCCTCAAGACCGATCATCCGCGCCGCGTGCCGGGCCCGGTCAATCGCATCCCCTTCATGGAACATCGCCAGATTTTCGAGGATGGTTCCTTTGAACAATGTCGCGCGTGGCGGCACATAGGAAACATCAAGCGACAGGTCATCACGCTTTTCACCGGCAGCTTCATACTGATCAATCAGCACTTCGCCACCCTGCGGCGCGAGTTCACCCATGATCAGCTTGAGAAGCGTTGATTTGCCGTCGCCCTCTGGGCCCGTCAGCGCCAGCATTTCACCCGGCTTCACAATCAGGCTGAACCCATCCAGCAATGGGGTGCTTTCCGGCGTATAGCGGAAAGTGACATCGCGGAACGCAAGCGATCCTTTGAGGTTCTGCAGGCGCTGAGGTTCACGCACCGGTGCAGGTTCCATTTTCTGCAGGTCTGCCACCTGCGCGCGCGCCACATCCAGGCTCTGCAGCTGCGTCCAAACGCTCATGCCCCGCAGCAAGGGCTGCAACGCCCGCCCGCCCAGCAACGTGCAGGCCGCAAGACCACCAACAGACATGGCATCCTGAATAACCAGCAGTGCACCCATCGAAACAATGAGGATCATGGTCAGATTGGAGATGAGACCGCCAACAGTCTGCACCGCATTGCCCAACACGATGGAGCGGTAGGCCGACGCGGCGCCCGTCGCCTGCAGCCGCTCATACCGCCGCTGCATTTGCGGCTCCATCGCCATGCTCTTGATGGTCTGGATGCCGGACAGAGCCTCAATAATGAAGCTGTACCGCCGGTCATCAAGCTCAGCCCGCTGTGCCAGCCGTTCTTTCAACGCACGTCCGGCAAACACCGAGACAATGCCAAGAAGGCCGATCATCGCCAGCGGCACCAGTACAACCGGTCCGCCGATGACATAGATCAAGCCAAGAAAGATAACCAGGAATGGCAGGTCAACCAGCAGCAATCGCGACTGCCCACCGTAAAACTCTCTAAGCGTATCAATTGCCTGCAGCCGGTCCAGATGAACCCCTGGCGGTGCGCGCTCAATCTCCGTGGGGCTGGCATACAAAAACCGCCCCACCAGCTCGGCCGCCGTGCGGTGCTCAAACTGCGCCGCCGCCCAGCCCACCACATGCGCCCGGGCAATCTTGAGTGTCGCATCAAGCACTAGGACAACAGCCAGCCCTATCAACAGCAGTGAAAAGGTACCCAATGCTTCATTTGGAAGAATGCGGTCATAGACCTGCAGAATGACCATCGGCAGGCCAAGCGCCAGAATGTTGATGGCAAGCGAAGACAGCCAGACGGCACGCCCCAGTTTGGGGGGCGCGACACTTCCATCGGCGTTGCTCGAACCAAATCCCAACTTCTGGAAAAGGTCCCGCACCCCGTGGGCCATGCGTCCATTTTTACCGACAAGCATTCGTCGAAAATCCAATTCGAGGTTTCCTCAAATACCGATTGGTAAACAGGAAGATTTTCGACTTGGTTAATTCGAATTTTATCGATCCCGGAATCCTGTCGCCTTCTCACGCCATTTGACTACAGAAATGTAAGCGAATTGCGCAAAAACCGCGTAATTACGACCACAATCTTTACCATCTCCTTAAAGTAAGACTTAACCGCTTCTGGTCCAAAGTTCCTTCAACACTGCGGGATTTCTGCGTCCGGCGTCCGTCGCCCGGCAAAGAACAGCAGCACGGTGTGGTCACAATTAGCCATATCGCCCGCGCGCAGCCGCCGCCCCAGAAATGTCAGGGCGGCGTTACGTTGGAACAGGAGTTCGAGTTATGGCCGAAGGTCAGAATTCTACCGGGGGCGATGCGACAGAATCCAATTCCGCAGACGCTGTGGAAAAGGCTGCAGCTGCTCGCCCCGGCGCAGGTGTCGAAACATTCCGCCTTAATTCCGACGAAGCTGCAGCCCGTGATGAGGCCGTTGAGCGCGCCCGTGACTATGGCAGCATCGACAGGCTGCAGGGTGAATCAGACCCGGCAAACCCGAACATCCACACCGGCACAAGAGAAACACTTGATCCAGGCAGCTATGGCAGCGCCGTGGGCTCCCCTGAAGATCTGGACACCCCCAGCATCTCACCAGACCAGCCGGTCCCGGCTTTCTATGCCTTTGAAGACGGTGCGCCCGCTGAAAATGCGCGGCCTGTTGCCCCCGGACAACCTGACGCACAGCCTGGCTCTGCAAATTCAGCATCCATAGACGACGTATCGCTCGACAACACGCTCAATGCTGGCATCTCAAGCCTGCAGAGCCTGACAAACCGTATTGCCCGCCTCGTCGCCACCGACGACAGCGATGATTCTCAGGGTGGCGGCAGCGAGATCGTAGCCGGCGACACGACGCCCGCCGTGGATCCCATCGCAGCAACACCCGAAAGTGACGAAGAAGTAAATCTTCCGTCCACTGACATTCTTCTCGACAATACCGGTGTCCCTGAAAATGCAGCCCCCGGCACCGTCGTCGCCGTGCTGAGCGCCATCGACCCCAATTCCGGCGAAGTCTTCACATATGAGATTGCAGGCAGCTCAGACCTGTTCGAAATCGTTGGCAACGTAGTGCTGGTCAAGGACGGTGCCGTTCTTGACCACGAAGCCTTCAGCTCCGTAAACCTCCCCCTCATCGTCCGCGACAGCGCTGGCAACACCTATAGCGAAACCGTCACCCTCGAAATCCTCGACGTCAACGAAGTCGCGACCGACGTCGCGCTGGACAATGCATCCGTTGCTGAAAATGCAGCCGGTGCTGTCGTCGGCAATCTGTCGGTCACAGACCCCGATGCTGGCGACACCCACACCTACACGGTCTCAGACAACCGCTTCGAAGTGGTCGATGGCGCGCTGAAGCTCAAAGACGGCGTTGCGCTTGATCACGAAGCTGCGGACTCTATCTCCGTCGACGTCACGGCCACCGATGCTGGCGGCTTGGCGCGGACCGAGACCTTTGATATCGCCGTTGGTGACGTGAACGAAGTCGTCACCGATGTAGCCCTCGACAACGCCTCTGTGGCCGAGAACGCTGCCGGTGCCGTCGTCGGCAATCTCAGCGTCACAGACCCCGACGCAGGCGACACCCATACCTACACAGTCTCTGATGACCGCTTTGAAGTGGTCGATGGCGCCCTGAAGCTAAAAGATGGCGTTGCGCTCGATCATGAGACGGCGGACTCCATCTCCGTCGACGTGACCGCTACCGATGCCGGTGGCCTTGCCCGCACCGAAACTTTCGACATCGCCGTCGGCGATGTGAACGAAGTCGCCACCGATGTGGCGCTGGACAATGCAAGTGTTGCCGAGAACGCAGCCGGTGCCGTCGTCGGCAACCTCAGCGTCACAGACCCCGATGCTGGCGACACCCACACCTACACGGTCTCAGACAACCGCTTCGAAGTAGTCGACGGCGCGCTGAAGCTAAAAGATGGCGTTGCGCTCGATCACGAAGCTGCGGACTCTATCTCCGTCAATGTAACCG
>CAZEHX010000001.1:0-502384 GCA_964511745.1 uncultured Parvibaculaceae bacterium | reverse complement strand
GCAGGGTTCGAACCTGCGAATGGCGGCATCAAAAGCCGCTGCCTTACCACTTGGCCACGCCCCAGCATGCATGCCGGTCGCCCGGCTTGCGTGCGGGAACATAAAGAGGACGGCGGGCAGGTGCAACGGTCCTCTGCCAGGCTTCTGCACGGGGAATTTTTCCGGGATTTTCAGGGCTTGCCGCAGGCCGCCGCATACCGCTATAACCCCGCCTCCTATGATATCGGAGTGTGGCGCAGCCCGGTAGCGCACCTCGTTCGGGACGAGGGGGTCGCAGGTTCGAATCCTGCCACTCCGACCATAGGGAATACCCGCATATACCCCGGAATTACCCACTAGTGCCGCCTATGGGCCGGTGGCGGCTGTCAGGCCGTGAGCGCGCTCGGAGACGGTGCCGATGTCGAGGTGGCCGTCAGTTTGTCCGTCAGCGGCAATTCGATGCTGACGCATGTCCCCATGCCCGGGGAGCTTTCAATTGAAAGATGGCCCCCCATCATTTCCGTGAGGGAATTGGCCAGCGGCAAGCCAAGGCCCGTCCCATCCTGCTCGCGGGTCATGGCATTGGCGACCTGGCCGAAGGGGGAGAGAACCTTCGGCAAATCTTCCCGGGAGATCCCAATACCGGTATCACGCACCTCAACGCGCCACATCGTTGGCAGCTTTTGAATATCAAGCGTCACCTGACCACCGGGTTCAGTGAATTTGACGGCGTTGGACAACAGGTTGAGCAATATTTGCTGTAAGGCGCGCGCATCCGCGATGACCGCCGCCCCCTGAGGGACCGTCGGCATTTCAAAACGCACACCACGCCGCTCGGCCTGGGGGCCGATCATTGCCGCGCTTTCATCAACAGCATCGGCAAGATACATCGGCGCTACCTCAAGCTCGAACTTGTTGGCCTCAATCTTCGACAGGTCGAGGACGTCGTTTATGAGGTTGAGCAGGTAGGAGCCACTGGTGTGAATGTGTCCGGCATACTCATGGTAGCGCGGGTCGCCCAGCTCACCGAAGAGCTTGTGCTCCATCAGTTCGGAAAATCCGATAATGGCATTCAGCGGTGTGCGCAGTTCGTGGCTCATATTGGCAAGAAACTGGCTCTTGGCGCGATTGGCGTTATCAGCCTGTCGTGCCGCATGCTCGGCGCGCTTGCTGGTATCGCGCAACAGGTTTCGTTGCCGCTCAAGCCGGCCAAGCGCGCGCTGCCTGCGCAGCTCGCCCGCAGCACGCTCGCGTATCTGCCTCATCCGTACCGAGAATGTCATGATGGCCAGCAGAACGCTGAAGACAAAATGCAATGCGTAGTGGCCGGCCATGTGCGATGACACGCCTGGTGCCATCAGCATGAATACGACACCACTGCCGCCAAGCAAGACGGCGCCCGTCAAACTCATAGACGAATGCACAGTCAGCCCTGCCGCTATCATGACCAGCGACATTGTTGTCGTCAGCGCCGCATCGGGCACCAGATAGGCATGCAGCATTGTGGAGAGGGCGAGAATGATGATGATCAATGCTTCGCTCGCGCGCGTCATCTCCGGTGTTGACGATGCCCAGTTCGAAAAGGCGCGCATGGCAAAGCATATAACCGCTGCAATTGCGGCCGCGGCGGACAGAATGAGACCCTGCGGACTGGGCAGCATGATGGGGTGCAGCACAGCCAGTGACGCATACAGAACACCTGTGCCAATTGCGATATGGCGCAGTGCCTGGCGTCCTTGTTCATGTTTGAGGCGCTGAATGGCCGGAGATTGCCGGGCGCGCCAAAACCGCCGCATGGGTCAGGTCCTTGAGTCTGTTACGACTCCGGAGTGTGGCTGGGGGAAGTTTAATATGGAGTAATAACCGGACCGAAATCTTCGTTAACTGTCTATTACTTCCAAGATGCCACCTGCAGGCCTGAAGCACCGCAATTCTATCTGCCGGTAAAGTTTGGGGCACGCTTCTGGACGAAGTGGTCGACGCCTTCCTTGAAGTCCTCAGACGCAAAGCTCTTGGTCATCTCAAAATCACCGGTATCGATTGCGTCGGTCAGCGACTGGAATTTTGCTTTCCAGACCTGCGCCTTCATGACGGCGACGGAGCGGGGGCTGACTGTTTCCGACATGTCACGCCCATAAGCGACCGCGTGGCCCACCAGATCCTGTGAGGCAACGACAGTGTTGAGCAGACCAACGGACTTTGCTTCCGACGCTTCGACCTTGCGGGCGGAAAACAGCAGGTCCATGGCGACCGAATGACCGGCAAGCTCGGGCAGCAACCATGAAATGCCGTGTTCGGCGATCAATCCGCGTTTGGCGAAGGACGTTGTGAAAAACATGTTTTCCGCGCCGATGCGGATGTCGCACCACAACGCGAACACCATGCCCAGACCGGCGCAGGGGCCGTTGACCGCGGCGATGATTGGTTTGGGTATCTGCGGCAGATACCCGAAGCGCCCGCCCATATTGCCCGATATGTCCGGGCCAAGGCTCGTGTCCCAATCAAGGGTCGCATCCCCTGCCGCCTGCGCAAGCTCGCGCTTCTCTCCGGCCTTGGGATCAATGCTTTGCAGCAGGTTCATGTCGGCCCCGGCGCAAAAGCCGCGGCCGGCGCCGGTCACCACGATGGCGCGCACACTGTCATCGCGGGCGCAGGCACCCATGGCCGTGCGGATCGACCGCTCCATGGCCGCCGTCCAGGCGTTCAGCTTGTCGGGGCGGTTCAGGGTAATGACCGCAACACTGCCCTGCTGCTCAAACAGAATATCTTCCAGTTCGTCCGCCACCAGATCCTCGGCCTTGCCCATTGCAGCCTCCCTAATTTGGTTGCCGGGGTGCAGCGCACCGGCCAGCTTTGGATTATGTTTGGCGCAATTGCGCCTCACTCGACCCCGGAAGGCAACCCCATGACCGTATCGAATGCCCAGAATCATGAGACTTTGATTGTTGAAGCAGCTCATCCGCATGTGCGCGTGATCCGGCTCAACCGGCCCGAACAGATGAACGCCTATACGACGCAGATGTGCGAGGAGCTGTGCGCCGAACTGGATGCCTATCTGAAAGACGACAGTTTGCGGGCGCTGATCATTACCGGTGCGGGGCGCGGCTTTTGTGCCGGAGGCGATGTATCGGGTGCGGATGCGGCGCATGCGGACATGATGCAGCAGCAGCTGTCCCATGCGCGCGAAATGCGTGACGGGATGCACCGGGTCATTCAGGCGCTGCACCATATGGACAAGCCGGTGATCGCCGCCGTCAACGGTGCGGCGGTTGCCGGTGGGCTGGCGCTGGCCCTCGCCTGTGATTTCCGGATTGCCGCGCAAAGCGCAAAGCTGGGCGATACGTCGGGCCGGTTCGGCCTGCTGCCGGATGAAGGCGGCGCGTGGCTGTTTCCGCGTGCCATGGGGTTCGACAAAGCCATGAAGATGACCATGCTGGCGGAAACATATGCGGCGGCGGACGCCATGGCACTTGGGCTGGTGACGGAGGTGGTGCCGGACAATCAGGTGCTGGAGCACGCCATGGATCTGGCGCAGCGGATTGCAGAACAATCACCGCTGGCAGTCAGGCTGGCAAAAGCGATGATGCGCAACGGGCTTGATCTGTCGCTTGAGCAATCGCAGCGAGAAGCGGCCCTGTCCGTCATGGTTGCGAACCCGTCCAAGGATGTGGCGGAAGGGGTCAAAGCCTTTTTTGAGAAGCGAAAGCCTGTGTTCACCGGGCGCTAGAACGAGATGTTGGGCTGCCGGGATCAAACAGGCTAGGCTCTTGAAAACACCGACACTTGGGAGAAACGACCGATGACCCGCACCGCCCTGCCCGCCCACGGGACCGACTGGGACACCCTGTCCGCGCAAATGAACGAGATGGCGACGGGGGACGTGAAATGGCGCGACGGCAAGACCGCCGTTTATGTGTTCAATGCCGGCGAAGACGTGGCGAAGGTACAGAAGGAAGCCTATACGCGCTTCATGTCCGAGAACGGGTTGGGGCCGATGGCGTTTCCCAGCCTCAAGCGGATGGAAGAGGAAATCGTGCAGATGGGGCTGACCCTGCTGCAGGCGCCTGAGGATGGCGCGGGCAATGTGACGTCGGGCGGCACCGATTCAATCAGTATGGCGATCAAGGCTGCGCGCGACTATGCGCGGGCGACGGGCAGGCTCGCCAAGGGCGCGCAGGCGAATATCGTGTTGCCGTGGTCGGGGCATCCGGCCTTCGACAAGGGCTGCATGATGATGGATATCGAGCTGCGGCGTGTTCCGGTTACGGATGATTTTCTGGCGGACCCGAAAGCCATGTCCGACGCTGTTGATGCAAACACCATCATGATGGTGGGGTCGGCGCCGTGTTTCCCCTACGGGCTGATTGATCCGATTGCAGCGCTTGGTGAGGTGGCCGCGTCGCATGATGTGTGGCTGCATGTGGATGCCTGTGTCGGCGGGTTCTTTGCACCATTTGTGCGGATGAATGGCGCCGATCTGCCGGCGTTTGATTTCGCCGTGCCGCAGGTGCATTCGATGTCGGCGGACCTGCACAAATACGGCTATTGCGCCAAGGGGGCCTCGACGGTGCTGTTCCGCTCCGCCGAACTGCAGGCGCATATGGTGTTCGATACCAATGACTGGCCGGGTGGGCGGATGGTCACGCCGACGCTGGCGGGCACGCGGCCGGGCGGTGCCATCGCGGCGGCCTGGGCGGTGATGAACTATCTGGGCGTGGACGGCTATCGCGCCAAGCAGGGGCTTGTTGTCGCAACGCGCGAGAAGATCGAAGCAGGCGCCCGGGCGCTGGGCTTCGAGATCATCGGCACGCCGCAGCTGGGGCTCGTCGGCTACACCCATCCCGAGCGCGACATGTTCGCCATCTGGGGCAAGCTGTTCGAGCGGGGCTGGTTCACGTCGATCGTCAGCGAGCCCAAGGGCATCCACTTGATGCTGTCGCCCAAGCATGCGGAAGTGGCCGACACCTATCTCGAAGATCTGGCCTGGGCGACCGAGCAGGTGCGCGGGGCCAATACGCCGGGTGCCGGGAAGGAAATCCGCTACAGCGGGTAATTTTTGCTGCGGCGCACCAAATATTAGTTCCATGCGGGGCTATATGGCTATGCATTCGGGAATGTCTGCCTAGCTGAAACGCGCATCTAATCCGAGATCTTGTTGTAACTTACTGTTTTTTATGACTATTTTCACACTGTGAACATTTTTTATACCGTTCAACGTTTCTCGTATTCTTCGCAATTGCGGTATTGCAGCTGCGTTGCAATCAGCCCATCTTAGCGCAACGGACAAACGCGATGCGGCGTTCAAAATCCTTGGGGACTTTGGGCGTGTGTTTGAGCCGACAACAAGAAAAGCCGCCAAAGCGGCTGCTACGAACCGGCAAAGCCGGTCAGGAAACGCGCAAGATGCGGTGATGTTTAAGTGGCTGAGCACGTGATTTCCCGAAGGAATACAAGTATGAGCGCGAACACACATATGGCCCCGCAGCAGCTTTCATCCCCCCCGGCCGGCGCGCACTCGGGTTCGACCCTTGGCCGCGTGGCGCAACGGGTGAAAGGCTTGAAGGCCGACGATCTGTTCATCAACGGCCTGTGGGTGGCATTTGCCGCTTACGGTCTGGCCGCAACACTCAATGTGATTGTGAACTACTAACAGCTGAACTGATTGCGGCGCGGCTCCCCCAAAGAGCCGCCTGACAGAATTACGGCCCGGTCTACGCCTCTCAAAGCGCAGACCGGGCCGTTTTTCTTTTTAACTCTGATTGATCCTCAGGCAGACGCAGACGGCCGTTTAGCCACGCGGTCGTACCAGGCCTGCACGTTTTTGCAGCTCGCGGGGATCGGCTGGCCGACGCCGGCCCCGAACTCAAGGCACGCAAAGAGCAGGCAGTCCGCCAGCGTGAAAGTTTCGCCTGCAAGCCAGGTGCGGTCTTCCAACTGACCATCGAACCACTCAAGGCCATTAACCGCCATCGCCTTGAGGCCATCGGCTGCTTCGGGGCGGCAAAGCATGCGGCTTTCAAAAAGGGGCAAGCCTTCCGAGAAACGGAAGCCATTGAGCAAGGGTTCGCAGACATAAAGGTCGGCGCGGCGCATCCACATGCGTGTCTCGGCGCGGGCTCTCGGCGTTGTGCCAACCAGCTCGGATGAGCCGTTTACCTCATCCAGATATTCACAGATGACCGTGATCTCGGCGAGGAAGCCGCCATCATCGAGTTCGAGGCAGGGAAGCTGGCCGCGCGGGTTGCGCTTCAAAAAGTCGGACTGGCGGTTTTCGCCCGCCATCAGGTCCACCTCCTCAACCGGCAGTGTCAGACCACGCTCGGCGAGATACATGCGAACCATTTTCGGATTTGGACCGATAGAGTTGTAGAATTTCATGGGGCGAATTCCTTCCTGATCTGTTTTTTGCCTGCCCGCGAGATACCGCGCCATCCAAGCGGCGTCCATAGGGTAGCTGCCATCGGCCCTACCTTGCCCAAACCTTGTGCTATGATGAATGGCTTGCCATGTAACCGGCGAGATATCCGCAGGACCACGATTTGATGACCCGATCCATCAACCGTATTTTGATGCTCATTCTCGGCTGGCTGCTGCTGATACCGGGGCTTGTGGTCGTCATTCTGCCGCCGCCGTTCGCATTTGGCATTTTTTTGGTATTGCCGGGCGTTGCTATTCTGATTTCCTATTCCAAGATCATGCGGCGACTGATCCAGAAAATCAGGGCCAGGTACAAATTTGTTGATACGGCGCTCCGTGCCGTCGAACAAAGGCTGCCGGGCTGGATCAGTCGAGCCCTGAAACGGACGAATCCCGAAGCCCATACGCGGGCGCAGCGCCGCAAAGGGCGACAAAAGACTGCACCTGTTTGAGTAACTGAGGAACTGCGCATGTCCGACCTACCGCTCACCCGCGAGTTTGATCCGCATTATGGCGAGATGATTGAAGTGACACCGCTGGTGCGCCGCGTGGTGGCGCCCAATGAGAGCGCCTTCACCTTCAAGGGCACGGGCACTTATGTGATCGGACGCGGCAATGTGGCAGTGATTGATCCGGGTCCGCTCGATATGGCGCATGTGGATGCAATCGAGCGCGGGCTCGAGGGCGAGACGATCACGCATATTCTCATCACCCATACCCACAGCGACCACTCGCCTGCCGCGGCGCCGCTCAAAGAGCGCACAGGCGCACCGACTTATGGATTCGGCCCCCATGGCTCAAATCAGAAAGCGCCCGACGGTGCCAAAATGGACGAGGGCGGCGACATGGATTTTGTGCCGGACCATGTGATCGCCGATGGCGACATCATTGAAGGTGATGGCTGGACGGTTGAATGCGTGTTCACACCAGGCCACACGTCCAATCACATGTGCTTTGGTCTGCGCGAGGAAAAAGCGCTGTTTACCGGCGACCACGTGATGGGCTGGTCAACCGCAGTGATTGCGCCGCCCGATGGCGACATGGCGGATTACATGGCGAGCCTGCGCAAGCTGCTGGACCGCGATGACGAGGTGTATTACCCGACCCATGGCGCACCGGTGACCAAGCCGCAATCGCTGGTGCGTGGCTACATCAACCACCGCAAAGCGCGTGAAGCACAGATCATCGCCCGCCTGAAAGCAGGTGACCGCAAGATCACCGATATGGTGCCAATCATGTATGCGGCAACCGACAAGCGGCTGCATCCGGCAGCCGCCCGCTCGGTCTTTGCGCATATCAAGCAGATGTCGGAAGAAGGCCGCATACAGACGAACGGCACGCCGAGCATCAGCGGTGAATACTGGTTAGCTGACGCCTAGCTTCAGAGCCTTACTTTCAGTCCTGCCAAGAACCCGTCGATGCGAGCTGCGTTCTTGCCAAGGTCTGACATGCCGACACGGCTGACGGAGCGCACATCAACCAATGTGCGGTCGGGGCCGTCATCGGCGATGCGGATGATGACGTCATCCTTGAAGCCGAAAAGCAGTGTTGTGTCGGTTGCTTCAATGCGGCCCGGCTCACCATTTTCCGGTTCCGCAGCGTCGGCAATTTCCCAACCCTGAGCGGCCGCTTCAGCCAATGCTGCTGCAAAGACCGTTGCGATATCATCACCCACGCTCAATGTCTGGAGATGCGGGTAAGCCTCACGCTGAAGGCTGACAAGATCAGGTGTTGACCGGTCGATGGGGTTCGATGTGTCACCGCGTAGGGCGACGATCGAGACAAATTGCGGCGGATCCTCAAGATCCGTTGTGATGTCGTGGATCATCGGGGCCCCACCGCCGCCAAGCGCATTGGTGACAGGCACAAACAGGATGGCAACGCCGGCAACAGTTGCAACAACCGATGTCACCAGACCGGGACGCCCCGTCAACGCGCGGATGATGCCGACAAGGCCAAGCAGCGTGCCAATGCCGACTACGAGCAGAGATGCCGCCGACGCCAATATGCCAAAACGGGCATTAATGACGCCGAACCGCGTCAGCAGCACGGCAATGATCACCGCAACAAGACCGGCGATCACAAGGCGGAAGGCCAGGCTCGCAAGACGCGGGCGTGTCGTTTCACTCATATAAGCTTGCGGGACATCGCTGCCCCTCTCCCCTTCGCGCGCCACCGGCGCATCAATTCTGGTATGCCCGTGAAGGCGGTGTGCAGGCAGAGGCGCTACTCGGCCGCTCCACGCTCACGATTGGCGGTCGGCAATTCATAGTCCTTGAACTTCTGACGCAGCGCCAGCTTCTGGATCTTGCCGGTTGCCGTGTGCGGGATCTCATCCACAAAGGTCACATCGTCCGGCATCCACCATTTGGCGATCTTGCCTTCCATGAAGGAAAGAATGTCTTCCTTGCTGGGCGACTTGCCTTCCGCGGGAACAACAATCAGCAGCGGGCGCTCGTCCCATTTGGGATGCAGCACGCCGATGACGGCAGCTTCCTGAACTTCTGGATGACCGCAGGCGATATTTTCAAGCTCAATGGATGAAATCCACTCGCCGCCTGATTTGATCACGTCCTTGGCACGGTCGGTAATGGTCATATAGCCATGCCCATCAATGGTGGCGACGTCGCCGGTATCAAACCAGCCGCCCTCATCAAGGACGTGACCGCCTTCGCCTTTGAGGTACTCGCCGACAACCGCAGGACCGCGAACCATCAAATGGCCAAAGGCAACGCCGTCACGCGCAAGTTCCTTGCCGTCATCATCGGTGATCTTCATTTCCACCGTGTAGATCGGACGGCCCTGCTTCACCTTCACATCAATCTGCTTATCAAGCGGCAGATCTTCCATGCCGGATATGAGCGAACCGAGTGTGCCCATCGGTGACAGTTCAGTCATGCCCCAGGCGTGGAACACCTGAACGCCGTAATCCTTCTCAAACGCTTCAATCATGAAGCGCGGGGCCGCGGAGCCACCAATGACCACACGGTCCAGTGCGGGTAGCTTCTTGCCTGTGGCCTGCAGCTGCTGCAGCAGCATCAGCCATACGGTCGGCACAGCGGCGGTGACGCTGACCTTCTCCGTATCCAGTAGTTCGTAGATGCTTTCACCATCCATATTGGCGCCGGGCATCACCAGCTTGGCTCCCGATGCAGGGGCCGCAAATGCAATGCCCCAGGCGTTGGCGTGGAACATCGGTACCACCGGCAGCACATTGTCGATTGAGCGCAGGCCGATAGCGTCCGGCGTGTTGACCGCAAGGGAGTGCAGCACGTTGGAACGGTGGGAGTAGAGCACACCCTTCGGGTTGCCGGTTGTGCCCGACGTGTAGCAAAGGCCACAGGCGGCATTCTCATCCACTTTCGCCCAGGCGAAATCGTCGGAATGCGAGTTCACCAGGGTTTCATAGCAATGCGCATTTTTGAGCTTGGTATCGGGCATCGCATCTTCGTCACACATGATGATGACGTGCCGAAGGTTCGGCAGCTTGTCGGCAATACCTTCGATGATGGGCACGAAGGTGAGGTCAACAAAGATGACCTGATCTTCGGCATGGTTGGCAATATAGACCAGCTGCTCGGGGAACAGGCGCGGGTTGAGCGTGTGGCAGATAGCGCCCATGCCCATGATGCCGTACCAGGTTTCAAGGTGGCGATCGGTGTTCCACGCCATGGTGGCCACAACCTGCCCCTGTGTCACACCCAGCGACGTCAGCGCATTGGCAACCTTGCGGGCGCGCGAATGAATGGCGGCATAGGTGGTGCGGCGGATCGGGCCTTCAACCGAGCGGGTAACCACTTCGCGGTCCCCATGATACTGCGCGGCATGGTCGATAATCGTATGGACCAGAAGTGGCCAGTCCTGCATCAAACCCTTCATCGGGTAATCTCCCTCAACGTGTTCCCTGGAGTGCGTGGCGGATATGCCGTCACAACTCGATAGATTGTTTCGTCTTTTTTGGTGCGCCGCATGGTGGCGGCTGGATCATTTGCCGGTACCTTAAGCGACCAGGCGCGCGCGCTCAACGCAGCATTCGCACGACAGGCAAATTCACGACGAGCCGAGAAATACCCCTAAAAACAAGAGGAAACGACCCAGATGAGCGATATTGCGTTTGCCCCGGCCTATGCACTGGCTGCGATGATCCGCCGCCGCGAAATATCGGCGGTGGAACTGCTGGATCATTTCAAACAACGGTATCAGGCACATAATGCCAAGCTCAACGCCATTGTGGCGACGGATTTTGATGGTGCTCTGGCCTTCGCGGAGGAAGCTGACCACGCGCTTTCACGCGGCGAAATCTGGGGGCCCTATCACGGCGTGCCGATGACCATAAAGGACGCACTTGAGACTGAGGGCCTGACAACCACCGGCGGCTCACCGGACTTGGCCGGCCATGTGCCTGAGCAGGATGCGGATGCTGTTGCCCGTATCAAGGATGCAGGTGCCATCGTATTTGGCAAAACCAATGTGCCGCTTTTTTCCGGCGACCTTCAAAGCTTCAACGATGTTTACGGGACCACCAACAACCCATGGGACGTGACGCGCGGTCCGGGTGGGTCATCTGGTGGCGCGGCGGCGGCATTGGCTGCAGGGCTGACGCCGCTGGAAATCGGGTCAGACGTCGGCGGGTCTATCCGCACGCCGTCGCATTTTTGTGGAGTGTTCGGGCACAAGCCGAGTTTCAATCTCGTCTCCAAGCGTGGCCATGTGCCGGGTCCTCCCGGTGCATTGTTCACCGGCGACCTTTCGGTTGTCGGCCCGCTCGCACGCTCGGCGCGGGATCTGGAGATTGCGCTGTCGATGATCATGGGGCCGGACGATTTTGAATCGCTGGCCTATGCCCCTGCCCTGCCGGAGCCGCGTGGGCGTGATCCGCGCGAACTAACGATTGCAACCTGGTTTGATGACCCGTACTGCCCGGTCGAGGCCGAAAACGTCAAACTCATGGAACAGGCGGCAGACACGCTGGAACGTGCCGGAGCTACCGTGCATCGCGATGCCCGGCCGGACTTTTCGTTTGGTGAGGCCTTTGAGGTTTACACAACGTTGCTGCATGGCGGGACGACGCGCGGCTTTCCGCCGAAGACGCTTGAGCAGATGCGCAAGACGGCAGCCTCACTCGACCCGGCCGACAAGAGCCATCAGGCCATGCAGGCGCGCGGCGCCGCACTGACCTATCATGAGTGGCTGGCGTGGAAGGAAACGCAGGCGCAGATGCGCGCCAAATGGGCAACCTTCTTTGAAACCTATGATGCGGTGCTGATGGCGGTTGCACCTGTTGCAGCGTTTCCGCACGACCAGCAGTCCAACTTCCACGCCCGTACGCTGACGGTGAATGGGCAGTCGCGGCCTTATCTTGACCTCATCAGCTGGGCGGGCCTGCCGCTAGTCTCGTATCTGCCGGGCACCGCTGTACCGGTCGGTCGCACAAACGCAGGACTGCCCGTTGGCATCCAGATTGTGGGGCCCTATCTGGAGGACTTCTCCACCATTGCCATTGCGGCAATGCTTGAACGCGAGCTCGGCGGATTTGTTGCACCGCCTGACTTTGACTGATCAACAAGCGGGAGGCGCAGGCACGGCGCAATGGATATTTATCACGCGTTTTTTAACCTCAATGCGGGGGAATCGGATGTTGAATTCGCCGACAACCTCTCGTCCTTCATGGCGTTCCTTAAAGAGCAGAGGAAAATAGAGGATTGGCGATTGATGCGCCGCAAGCTGGGACTGGGCCCCAAGGAAATGGGCGAGTTTCACCTGATGATCGAAACCCGCGATCTTGCCCAGCTTGATGCGGCCTTCACGCAGGTCTCAGAGCGGTCCGGCGACACGGAAGTGAAACATGCAAGCGTCAACCAGAAGATCGCCAGCGTCACATTCGCGCTCTACAGGGATTTCCCCGACGATCACCGCAAGCGGGGCGAAGAAAAGTTTTAGCTATCCGCGCATGTTTCTGGCTTATCGGTCTTTGACTTACCCTTTGGGGTGAGCGCTAACTAGGCCAAAGCGGCCCTCGTTCTCAGGAGTTATCCGATGACCCTCAGTAATGCGCAGATGCGCGATATTGAAACGCTGATCCACCCTTACACGAACCTTTCCACATTCCGTGAAACGGGACCCGTTGTGATGGAGCGCGGCGAGGGTATCTATGTGTGGGATACCAACGGCAAGCAGTACATCGAAGGGCTGGCCGGGCTGTGGTGCACATCGCTTGGCTATAACGAGCAGGAGCTCGTGGACGCGGCGATGGCGCAATTCCAGACCCTGCCTTACACGCCTACATTTGCCGCCAAGAGCCATGAGCCGGCGATTGAGCTTGCCGAGATGATCAAGGAAATCTCGCCGCACCCAACATCGAAAGTGCTGTTTTGCGGATCCGGTTCAGAGGCCAATGACCAGCAGATAAAGCTGGTTTGGTATTACAACAACGCACGCGGGCGGCCGCAAAAGAAGAAGATTATTTCACGCCAGCGGGCTTATCACGGCGTGACGGTCGCGACTGCCAGCCTCACAGGTCTGGCACCCAATCATGCGGACTTTGACCTGCCAATTGACCGCATCCACCATGTAAGCGCGCCCTTTGCCTATCGCGGTGCCGAGCCGGGCGAGAATGACGATCAGTTTACGGATCGCCTTGCGGCTGAACTCGACGAGATGATCCAGCGTGAAGGCCCGGACACGGTTGCCGCCTTCATTGCCGAACCCATTCAAGGTGCGGGCGGTGTGCTCATTCCACCGGACGGGTATTTCCCGAAAATCCAGAAGGTTCTTTCCAAATACGACATCTATTTCATTGCAGATGAAGTGATCTGCGGGTTTGGACGTACCGGCAATATGTTCGGGTCCGAGACATTCGGCATGGAGCCGCATTCAATCTCTGTCGCCAAGGCGCTGTCGTCCGCCTATTTGCCGATTGCCGCGATCACCATCGGCGAAGACATGTATCAGGCGATGCTGGACGAGAGCAAAAAGATCGGCGTCTTTGGACATGGCTACACCTATACGGCGCACCCGGTATGTGCTGCGGTCGCCATCAAGACGCTGGAGATCTACAAATCGCGCGACATTGTGGGACATGTGCGGAAACTGGCCCCAGTCTTTGAGGGGCGCTTCAACAAGCTTGCCGACCATCCGCTGGTTGGAAATGCGCGTGCCAAGGGCATGATTGGTGCGATTGAGCTTGTAGCCGACAAAGCGACGAAACGCTCGTTCCACCCCTCGCAAAAGGTGGGGGCCGCCTGTCAGGCAAATGCTGAGAATGAGGGGCTGCTATCGCGCGCGCTGGGTGGCGACATTGTCGCTTTGTGCCCACCGCTCATCATCAAGGAAGACGAGATCAACGAGATGTTCGACCGGCTCGAACGTGCGCTGGACACGACGGAACAGTGGGTGAGCAAGGAAGGTCTGCGGGCGGAAATTGCATCATAAACGCAAATCCTAGACGTGCTGGCCGCCATTGACGTGGATCTCGGCGCCAGTCACGTAGCTGGATTGATCCGAACACAGATAAAATATTGTTTCGGCCACTTCTGCAGGCTTTCCCAAACGGCGCAGTGGAATGTCTTCCACCAGTTTTTCCGTACCCGGTGACAGGATAGCTGTGTCGATTTCGCCGGGCGCAATGGCATTGACGCGGACACCAAGCGGGCCAAAGTCGGATGCCATTTCGCGTGTCAGCGAGGAGAGTGCGGCTTTTGAGGTAGCGTATGCAGCACCGGCAAACGGGTGCACGCGGCTACCGGCGATAGACGTGACATTCACCACGGCACCTGAAGCCGCCTTCAGTTCATCAACAAGCCCGCGTGCCAGAAGCATTGGCGCAAACAGGTTGACCTGGAAGACGTGCAGCCAGTCCGGCAGATCGGTGGTCATCGCCCCCAGCCGCTCGCCTTCGGGCCCCTTGGGGCTGATACCCGCATTGTTGACGAGCGCATCAAGATGGCTGCCCTGATCGCGCAACCGGTTGCGCATTTCAGCAACCGCGCGCTGGGTATCGTCGGGATCAGACAGATCCACCTGAATATGGTCTTCGGGGCCCGCTTCCCAAGGACAGTTCTTTGGGAAGGCGTGGCGCGAGCAGGTGATGACACGCCACCCTGCCTGGGAGAACCGCATGACAGTGGCGTGGCCGATGCCACGGCTGGCACCAGTCAAAATCAGGGTTTTTTTGCGTGCTTGATCATTCATGGCCGACACACTAGGCGTTTGCGGCTCCAGGCGCCAAGGGACTTTCAGGCTGCATGATCTCCGGCACATCTTCGTGGCCGGCAGGATCCTGATGGATCAGGATTTCAGCATCCGGAAACTCAGCTGCGATGGCGTTTTCCACCTCATCGGCGACAGCATGGGCACGCCGAAGGGGCATGTCGCCGGGGATTTCCAGATGAAACTGGATAAACACCGTGCGGCCGGCGGTACGGGTGCGCAGGTCATGGATGGTGTGCACCTTTGGATTGGAAAGCGCGATCTCTTCGATGCGCAACCTGTCCTCGCGTGGCAGTTCGCGATCCATCAGCTGGCTGGTTGACCGTGACACGATCTGCCAGGCCGCATACCCAATCCACCCGGCCAACGCCAAAGCGATGATCGGATCGGCCCGGTTCAGGCCGAAGACACCAGCAATAACCAATGCGGCAATCACACCCAGATTGAGGACGACGTCGCTGGCGTAATGCAAGGAGTCCGCTGCAATGGCGAGAGAGCCGGTTAGCCGCTGCACATGCCGCTGATAGGAAACCAGCACCAGCGTGAAGCCGAGCGATACGATGATGATCGAAATACCTGCACCGGTGCGCTCCACAGGCATTGGATCTAACAGGCGGCCGACACTTTC
Source organism: uncultured Parvibaculaceae bacterium (assembly GCA_964511745.1). Classification (GTDB taxonomy): domain Bacteria; phylum Pseudomonadota; class Alphaproteobacteria; order CGMCC-115125; family CGMCC-115125; genus Pyruvatibacter. The sequence continues at coordinate 487,152 of CAZEHX010000001.1, read as the reverse complement.
AACCGCGAGAAACAGCGCTGAGGCACCAATGAGGGCCGCCTGTCCAAGACCAGCAAGGGCTTCTGCCTTGCCATGGCCGAACCTGTGGTGGTTGTCGGCGGGTGTGAGCGCCACACGCACCGCAATGAGGTTGAGCAATGAGGCGGCGCCATCAAGTAACGAGTCAAGAAATGTCGCCAACAGCGACATCGAACCTGTTGCCCATACCGCCCAAGCTTTCATGGATATCAGCACAATCGCCACACTGACGGACGCGTAGGTTGCGCGTTTCATCAAGGTGGCAGCACGTTGGGGTGTCACGTGGCGGCGGAACGATTTTGGGGCAGTATTTGATTTCATGGTCGGCGTTTTAACACAGCACGCGCAAAGGCTTAAGCCTTTGATTTAGCACCTATTTTTGAGAGGCATTTGCAGGTGCTGTTAGGCTCAGCCGTTTTATGGAAACAGATGCCGCGTCGTCCAGTTCCACGTGTCGCTGTCAGGCGCGCCCTGCCGGTAGAATACCAGCCGGTCGTGCAGGCGGAAGGGGCGGTCACGCCAGAACTCAATCTGCGTCGGCATAACGCGAAAGCCTGACCAATGCGGTGGACGGGGGATGTGGCCCACCGCATATTTGGCGGTGTAGAGCGCAACTTCCTTTTCAAGCTCGAACCGGCCTTCAAGCGGTCGCGACTGGCGTGACGCCCATGCGCCGATGCGGCTGTCACGGGCGCGGCTCTGGAAGTAGGCGTCGGCTTCTTCGTCACTGACCTGCACAACCGGGCCACGCACGCGCACCTGACGGCGCAGGCTCTTCCAGTGAAAGCATAAAGCCGCCTTGCCGCTGGCCAGCAATTCGCGGCCCTTGGCGCTTTCGAAGTTCGTGTAAAATACAAAGCCGGCGCGATCAGCACCTTTGAGCAATACCATGCGCACATCCGGCAATCCCGACTCATCGACTGTGGCAAGCGCCATCGCGTTGGGGTCATTAGGTTCGCTGGCGGTTGCCGTTTCCAGCCATTCTTCAAAAAGAGAAAGGGGATCGCGCGATGTGAAAATGTCGGCGGCGTCTGTTTTTGTTTCGGTCATGGGACGGGTCCGGTAGAGCTGCAGATGCTTGACTTATGAATTGGTCGCAAATGACCTTATCATGCCAAGCGAAATGGTAGGGCGTGCCGTGTGCGCCAAGCCGGTATGACCTTTTGAAGGGACGCTATTGCCCGTGACAACTTCCTTTTTCCGCTCCGGGCTGCTCAATGCAGCTCTGCTCGCGGGTCTTCTGGCCATACTGATGCCAGCTGCATCGGCACAAACCGGCAAAGACGGCGGCGACGTATTGGCCGCGCAGTTCGCGCAAGGCGTTGAGGCCTATGACGCTGGCAAATATGCGCGCGCCTTTGAATTGTGGCTGCCGCTGGCGCAAAATGGTGATCTGGCGGCGCAGCGCAATGTGGCGCATCTGCTGCGGCTGGGGCGCGGTGTGCCTCAGGATTTACCGCGCGCGCGCAAATTCTATGAACAGTCAGCCGAATTCGGGTTTGTCACGGCACAGACAAATCTGGCGGTGATGCTGCTCAATGGAGAAGGCGGTGACCAGGAACCTGAAGAAGCCGCCATTTGGTTTGACCGGGCAGCGCGCGGCGGCCACCCGATCGCGCAATTCAATCTCGCCCGCCTCTACGAGCAGGGGCTGGGACTCGAGGCTGACACGGCAAGAGCCCTTGGCTGGTATGCGCTGGCCGCACGCTCCGGCTATCAACCAGCGCTGAACCGGTTGGCGGACCTCGTGCCGACCCTACCCGGCCCGAGCACCAATGACGGCAACACCGACGAAACCTTCGAGCAGGCAATGTCACCAGAATTGCCGGGCGATGCAGTGGCTCCTGATCCTGTGGTTGAGGGGCCGGGTGATGCTGTTGAAGAGCAAGGCTCCCTGACTGCCGCGCAAGAAAGCCCGGCCCCCGCCGCAGAAGCACCTGCTACCCAACTGGCAGTTGAGGCAGAAGCGGCAGAAATTCAGCCCGCCGGAGCGGCAAAGCTGCCGGTGGATGCGGTTGGAAAGGCCAGATCTGCCTATGAGGCCCGGCAGTTTACCGAGGCGCGGCATGGATTCGAGGCCCTAGCCTATCGGGGGAATGTGGAAGCGCAATACTGGCTGGCCCGGATGCGCAATCGTGGCGAGGGTGAGCCACGAGACCCGGTTGCAGCCCTCGCCTGGTGGTCGATTGCAGCCGAAGCCGGCCATGAAGGTGCGAAAGCCGCCGAGCGAGACCTTGAAAAAGAGCTTGATACGCGCCGCCGGAATGAAGCCAAGCGCGAGGCCGCGCAGTTCAAGGCTCTGATCGGGCAACTCAGCCAGAGCGCACCAACCAGCGACTGAGCAGGCGGCCCAAATATCCCGGAAAACCGGTGTTAACCCTATGGTAGAGGCCACTGGGGCACTTTAGGGGCGTATTTCCAACGGTTTTTTGGGCGAAATTCAGCATATGCGTGACCCGCATCAGGTATTGGGCGTCGCCAAAGGGGCAGACGCGGACGCGATCAAACGCGCCTTTCGCCGTTTGGCCAAGCAGTATCACCCCGATACTGCAGGTGGCGATAAGCGGGCGCGGTCACGATTCCAGGAAATCACCGAGGCTTACCGCGCTTTGCGGGCGCTTGAGGCAGCTCAAGAACGCATCACAGCCAGCGCCGCGGAGGCCACCCGCGCCTATGAACAGCCAAAACCTTCCACTAATTCAGCTGATGCGACAAAGCGCGAGACCAGCAAGACAGCCAAACGTGCGTCCTCCCCCAATTCGGCGACTGCCGGGCCTGTTCCAACAGATCAAGCAGGCACCGGGGCGGATGAACCAAAAGGCACCGGCCGGGCCGCCGAATTTTTCGAGAACCTGAGACAGGCCGGCATAAAGCCATTCCGGCGGCGCGGCGATGATCTGGCGTGCACGCTGCATCTGCCGTTTCTTGATGCGGCGAAGGGCGGCACTCATCGGGTGACCTTACCGACCAATCGCACTGTGGATGTCACCCTGCCGGCAGGCATTGAGGACGGCAGGCAAGTCCGCCTGCGTGGGCTGGGTGCACCGGGCTCTGCGGGCGGTAGCGCAGGCGATGCACTGGTCACAGTTGATATTGAGCCGCATCCCTATTTCAGCCGTGAAGGCTCTGATATCCGCCTTGCCCTGCCGATTTCCATTGCGGAAGCCGTTGAAGGCGCAAAAGTGCAGGTGCCGACGGTCGACGGGCGGGTCTGGGTCACTATTCCGGCAGGATCAAACTCCGGCACCGTATTGCGGCTGACGGGCAAAGGACTGAAGTCACCAGACGGCACACACGGGCACCAGCTCATTGAGCTGATCGTCATGCTTCCTGATGTGCAGGATGCGGATCTTGCTGACTTTGTGCGCCATTGGCCGGGAGCCAAGTCGCATGATCCGCGCGCAGCCTTCGGTCTCAACTGATGCCGCGCACATAATTGCTTACATGTCGTGATTTGCTTGTGCTGGTCAGCCATCGCCGGATCGGCTATGGCATTGCTATATAGTGAAGACTGACGCGTGACCGGCACCGCCGCGTGCGCCGAGAAAAGCAACAAGACGAGGTCCAGATGAGCGTGACGGGGCTGATGGCAGGTAAACGCGGCCTGATTATGGGGGTCGCCAATGACCGGTCCATCGCATGGGGCATTGCCAAGGCGGCGGCCGATGCCGGGGCTGAACTGGCCTTCACCTATCAGGGCGATGCACTGAAAAAGCGGGTTGATCCGCTGGCGCAGAGTGTCGGGGCAAAGTTGGTGCTGCCTTGCGACGTCACGGATGCAGCATCGATGGACTCGGTATTCGAGACGCTTGAGGCTGAATGGGGCAAACTGGATTTTCTGGTACATGCCATCGCGTTCGCCGACAAAGAGCAACTCAAGGGCCGCTATGTGGACACCACCCTCGATAATTTCCTGTTGAGCATGAACATCTCCTGCTTCTCATTCACTGCGATTGCACAGCGTGCTGAGAAGATGATGACCGATGGCGGCTCTATGGTGACACTCACATATTACGGCGCCGAGAAGGTGATGCCGCATTACAATGTGATGGGCGTTGCAAAGGCAGCGCTTGAAGCAAGCGTGCGCTATCTCGCTGAAGACCTCGGCAAGAAAGCAATCCGCGTGAATGCGATCTCCGCTGGTCCTATCAAGACGCTCGCCGCAAGCGGCATCGGAGACTTCCGCTATATCCTTAAATGGAACGAACACAATGCGCCTCTGCGCCGGACTGTGACGATCAATGAAGTTGGCCAGTCAGCGCTCTATCTTTTGTCCGATATGGGCAAGGCCGTGACCGGTGAAGTTCACCATGTGGATGGCGGTTACCACGTGGTCGGCATGAAGGCGGAGGACGCGCCGGATATTTCCGTATCCTGATCAAATGCGCGCAGCCCCATGAGCCACAACAGCTTTGGACATCTCTTTCGCGTAACCACCTGGGGTGAATCCCACGGGCCCGCACTTGGCTGCGTGGTCGACGGTTGCCCACCTGGTATTCCGCTTGATGAAGCGGGCATTCAAGTGTGGATGGACAAGCGCAAACCCGGGCAAAACAAATACACGACCCAGCGGCGCGAGCCGGACACGGTGCGCATTCTTTCTGGCGTCTTTCCTGACCGTGATGGCGTACAGGTGACGACCGGCACGCCGATCAGCTTGATGATCGAGAATGTGGATCAGCGCTCGAAGGATTACGGGGACATCAAGGACAAGTTCCGCCCCGGCCACGCTGACTATGCCTATTACACAAAGTACGGCATCCGTGACTATCGCGGAGGTGGGCGGCAGTCCGCGCGCGAAACAGCCGCGCGCGTTGCAGCAGGTGCAGTGGCACGGCAGGTGCTGAACCACATTCTTGGCGGCGTGACCATTCGTGGTGCGCTGGTGCAGATGGGGCCCCATAAGGTGCCCAAGTCGCGCAAGTCGTGGGACTGGGACATCATCGACAACAATCCGTTCTGGTGTCCGCATGCAGCGACCGCCAAGAAGTGGGCAGCCTATCTTGACGGTATCCGCAAGGCAGGATCGTCCTGTGGCGCGGTGATTGAAGTGCAGGCGCTTGGCGCGCCAGCCGGTCTTGGGGCACCAATTTACGGCAAGCTGGATTCAGAGCTTGCTGGCGCGCTGATGAGCATCAATGCGGTTAAAGGCGTTGAGATCGGCGATGGCATGGACGCTGCGAAGCTGACTGGCGAACAGAATGCCGACCAGATGCGCATGAAGAACGGCGAGCCGGTTTTTACCGCCAATCATGCAGGCGGCGTGCAGGGTGGCATCTCAACCGGGCAGGACATTGTCGCACGGTTTGCAGTGAAGCCGACATCATCCATCCTCACGCCGCGCAAGACGGTTGATCTGGCCGGAAGCGATACCGAGATTGTAACCAAGGGCCGCCACGACCCATGTGTGGGTATCCGTGCCGTGCCGGTTGGTGAAGCAATGATGGCGTGCGTCCTTGCGGATCAATTGCTGCGACACCGCGGACAAACAGGCAGGCCTGATGGCTTGCCGCTGGGAGAAATTTTTGGCGATGAGTGAACACGACCCCCTCGCCGATAACGCCCTACCTGCGGCGAGCCTTGCCACCACCTATCAACGCCAGTCGGGCGAAATGATGGTCTATGGAGGCACATTTTTTGGCCTATTCGCGCTGGCTGGTGGTCTCGTATCCGGCCAGCCCGTGCCGCTTATTCTGGCGGCGCTGATGCTTGGCAGTGCATTCTATTTCTTCCCGATGATCCGCACCGAGCGCGCGCAGCTTCGTGTTGAGGCGCGCGGGCTTTATCTGGACGGTATGGGATGGCTGCCTTGGACCAGCATTCGCGATGTGCGGATGTATGACAAATCCGTGCGCACCATCCGCAACACGCAGCTGGAGCTGCAGCTGATCGGCCCGGTGAAGGACTTTGTGATGCCAGACGCTAATCAAGGCGCGTTGCGCGCCTTTATGACCCGGATATGGTCGGTGAAGCCTGGCGCTGACAGTGGCAATGCAGAAATGGTGCTTGTTCGGCTTGAGCCGCTGCGGGCAAAGCCTGAGGAAATCCTCGCATCCATGCAGCGCTTCCTGCCGCAGGCCGGCGCAACCGGTTAGGCCTTCACAAAGGTAATAACCTTTGAGAGGAAGGCAGGCGTCTCTTCCAGCTGCTCCATCCCAGCTTTTGCGAACAAGGTTTTCAGGTTCTCTTTCGTGTAAGAGCTGAAATAAGGTTCGTGAAAGGCCCATGGGAAGAAGTCGAGCAATCCATCTAGCGTTGCGCGGTCACCCTTTTGCAGCGCGTCCATGAAAATGAGACGGCCGCCCGGCTTCAGCACACGCGCAATCTCTGCAGCGACTACGCGGCGGACTTTCGGTGGCAGTTCGTGGAACAGATATATGCAGGTCACAACATGCTGACTGGCATCCGCGACGGGCAGGCGTTCAGCATTGGCATTCACATACGAGATATGACGCCAACGTCTGAGCGCGCGTTTTGCCTTGGCCAGATAATTGGGTGACATATCCAGTGCCGTGATGTTGAGGCGCGGATAGTTGTCTCTGACAAAAGTCAGAAATCGGCCTGTCCCGCACGCGATATCCAGCATGGTGACATCGCGCTGATCAACACCCTCAAGCGCCTGGGCGAGTGGCACCAGAGCCTGGCGGCGCATGGCATCAGCCGTGCCGGTGAACAGGACCTCCACCTGCGTGTCATAAATTTCCGCTGACGCATCATCCAGCCATCCGCCGGTCTGATAGTGAAAGTTTTGCAGGTAGTAGCGCGGGAAGCGGCTGCGGCGTTCGTCATTGAGCACTTCGGAATGGGATTTGGCGCGGCGGCGGCCATCCACTTTCGGCACATCGGCCAGATAGGCGTGGGCCTTTTTAAAGCTGCCGACAAGGCTTGGCGTCATATCGTAGGGGGCTGCATAAATGCCGCGCTCTACATTTCGCCAGTCAGATGCAAACAGATTGGTGACCGCTTTGAGGAGTGTTCGCCTGTCCAGTGTCTTGCCGGTGCTTTTGGGCCGTTGCTCGTTCTTGTCACGCAAGGGGCCAATGATGCGGCGGGTGGCGGCGTAATGGCCCAGATACCAGGCGACACGCGCGCTCTGGCTCAGGCCATAGGCCAGCCGCAATCCCGGCTTTGATGGCAGGCGTCTGGATGGCTGTGCCGTATCGCTCATCTGGCCACTCTAGGTGCGTTGGAACAAGGCTGCCAATTCTACATGGGCAGACCAGCGGAACTGATCAACCGGTGTGACGGGGCCCATGCTGTAGCCGCCATCAATGAGGACGCGCGCATCGCGGGCAAAAGTGCCGGGATTGCAGGATATCGAAGCGATGCAGGGCACTTTGGATTTCACCAGTTGCTCCACCTGCGCCAAACCGCCGGCGCGCGGCGGATCAATGACCGCCAGGTCATAGTCCTTGAGTTCCATCGGTATCAGCGGGCGGCGGAACAGGTCACGGCGTTCTGCTTTGATGGGCTTGAGGCCCTGAAGATTACGCGCAGCCCGATCAAGTGCTGTGATGGCGGTGACGTCACTATCAAATGCATCGACCTTGGCAAGGCGGGCAAGCGGCAGAGTGAAGGCACCGCAGCCGGAGAACAGATCAACGGCGCGGCGCAGGCGTTTGATGCCGGATGCGGCGGCCATGATCTCTCCGCGCAATGCTGCTTCGGCGGGTTCAACTGCCTGCAAAAATCCGCCCGCTGGCGGGACGCAGGCAAGACCATCAAAGTTTATGACCGGGTCGTGCCACTGGGCGACCGGCTCATTGTTCCAGGTGAGGCGTGCAAGGCCTGCTTTCTGGCCAGCCGAAGAGAGCCGCGACAGGAGCTTGCCGTCTAACGGCTTGCCGGGCATTTCAACCACAACATCAAGACCATTTTCAGTTGCGGTCACGGACACCCGCGCTTCGCCGCGGCGGGTCAGGCCATCTTCAAGCAATGTCGCCAATGCCGGGAGCGCCTTGACGATGGAAGGGTCAACCACTTCGCACATAGAAAGTTCAACGATGTGGGCAGAGGATTTTTCGTGAAAGCCAAGAACCACCCCTGCCCCGCCACGCCGCGCGGCGAAGACCGCACGACGGCGGGTGCGCGGGGGCACCGTTATGGTTTCGCGCACATCTGCATCGATACCACGATGGGCAAGTGCTGAAATGACCAGATCGCGTTTCCAGCTGGCAACGAACGCGTCATCGAGATGCTGCAGCGCGCAGCCGCCGCATTGGGATGCATGTTCACATGGCGGTGTGGCGCGATGCGGCGACGGGGTATGAACCGCGACGATCTTGGCGCGCGCAGATGTCCGGTCGAGGGAAACAATGTCCCCGGGGGCGCCGCCGTCCACATAAACGGTTTCGCCGTCGATTTCGGCGACGGCGTCTCCCTTGTGAGCAAGGGTCTGAATTGTGACCTTATCCATCGCGGCGTGCCCCTAACAAAAACTCTACATTGCCGCTGCCGCCGGTGATGGGGCTTTCAACGCAGCCTGTGACGGTCCAGCCATCAATTGATATCACTGCATCGCTGACCGCCTGAATGGAGCGGGCGCGCGCATCAACATCCTTGACGATGCCGCCTTTGCCGATGGCATCTCGGCCCACTTCGAACTGCGGTTTGACGAGGACAACCAGGCGCGCCACCGGTGCGGCAAAGGCGCAGGCGGCTGGAAGTACTTTAGTGGCGGAGATGAACGAAACGTCGCAGACGATCAGATCAATCAGGTCCGGCACCTGTTCGCGGGTCAGGGTGCGGGCGTCCTGACCTTCCAGTGAGATGACGCGCGGGTCTGTCCGGAATTTTTCCGACAGCTGGTCGTGACCAACATCGACCGCATAGACGCGGGCTGCACCGCGCGACAAGACCACATCGGTGAAGCCGCCGGTCGATGCGCCCACGTCCAGCACAGTTTGATCCTTTGAGGGGATGCCAAAATTATCCAGCGCATGGGCCAGCTTCAGCCCCGCGCGCGAGACATAGGGAATTGACGGCTCATCCAGTTCGACTTCGGTCTGCGGATCGAGCTCCTGCGCCGGTTTGGTCGCAGGTTCGCCCTGCACACGCACACGGCCTGCCTTTATTTCGGCCTGCGCGCGGGCGCGCGATGGGGCCAGCCCGCGCTCAACGAGCAGAAGATCAAGCCTCACTGTATTCTCCGCCGGTTTTGGTCCGTCAGGCGCGTTGCGGGGCGGAACTGCTGTCCGTAACCGCCACGCCCAATGCGCCGAGTGCTGTTTCCACAATGGCCGCTTTATCGAGGCCAGCCTGTGCATACATCAATTCGGGCTTGTCCTGATCGATAAAAATGTCCGGCAGGACCATCGGGCGGATTTTAAGACCGCGATCCAGCCTGCCGCTGACGGCCAAATGCTGGAGCACATGGCTGGCAAAACCGCCAACAGCCCCCTCCTCAATGGTAATGAGGACTTCGTGCTCGTCAGCAAGCTGGTTAATCAGCGTTGTATCCAGCGGCTTGGCGAAACGGGCATCAGCGACGGTAGCGGTGAGACCGCGCGCGGCCAGTTCATCGGCAGCGTCAAGGCATTCAGCCAGCCGCCCGCCAAAGCTCAAAAGGGCAATCTTGGTGCCTTCGCGCAGAATACGGCCTTTGCCTATTTCCAGGATCTGGCCGCGCTCAGGCATATCAACGCCCATGCCCTCGCCGCGTGGATAGCGGAACGAGATCGGGCTTTCGTCGTAAGCCGCCGCCGTGCGGACCATATGCACAAGCTCGGCCTCGTCGCCTGCGGCCATCACCACAAAACCGGGCAAGGTGGCCAGATAGGTCACATCGAAGGCACCTGCATGGGTTGGCCCATCAGCACCAACGAGGCCGGCGCGGTCAATTGCAAAGCGAACGGGCAGCTTTTGAATGGCGACGTCGTGCACGACCTGATCGTAGGCGCGCTGGAGGAAGGTTGAATAGATGGCGGCGAATGGCTTGTAGCCTTCGGTTGCCAGCCCCGCCGCGAAAGTAACGCCGTGCTGCTCGGCGATACCGACATCAAAGGTGCGCTCGGGAAACCGGTTTCCGAAGATATCAAGGCCGGTGCCGCCCGGCATGGCGGCACTGACGGCGACGATGCGGTCGTCTTCTTCGGCTTCCTTCACCAGCGCATTGGCGAAGACCTTCGTATAGGCAGGCGCATTGGCCTTGGCTTTTACCTGCGTGCCGGTAATGACGTCGAACTTGGAAACGCCGTGATATTTGTCGGCGGCCGCTTCCGCCGGGGCATAGCCTTTGCCTTTTTGCGTGACCACATGGATGAGCACCGGCCCGTCTTTGGAGTCTCGGACATTTTTCAGCACGGGCAACAGGTGGTCGAGATTGTGGCCGTCGATGGGGCCGACATAGTAGAAGCCAAGCTCCTCAAAGAGCGTGCCGCCTGTGGCCATGCCGCGCGCATATTCTTCGGCGCGCTTGGCGGTGGTCTCGAGTGACTTGGGCAATTTCTCAGCCAGCTGCCGCGCGAAGTTGCGCAAGGACCGGTAGGACGAGCCGGAGATCAACCGCGCGAGATACGCAGACATGGCGCCGACGGGCGGCGCGATAGACATGTCGTTATCGTTGAGGATGACAATCAGGCGGCTATCGAGGGAGCCGGCATTGTTCATGGCTTCATAGGCCATGCCGGCGGACATTGATCCATCGCCGATGACAGCGATCACATTGTTGTCGCCGCCCTTCAGGTCACGGGCGACGGCCATGCCGAGGCCCGCTGAAATTGATGTGGAGGAATGCGCTGCACCGAACGGGTCATATTCGCTTTCAGCACGCTTGGTGAAGCCCGAGAGGCCGCCGGCCTGGCGCAGGGTCCGGATGCGGTCGCGGCGACCGGTGAGGATTTTGTGCGGGTAGCACTGGTGACCCACGTCCCAGATGAGCCGGTCGTCAGGCGTATTGAAGACGTAGTGGATGGCTGCCGTCAGCTCCACCACCCCAAGGCCTGCCCCCAGATGGCCGCCGGTCTCGGACACCGCGGCAATGGTCTCCATACGGAGTTCATCGGCAAACTGGCGCAGGTCACGCTCCGGTAGAGCGCGCAGGTCCGCCGGGATTTTCACCTGATCAAGGAGGGGGGTTCTGGTGGGCAGTTGATTGGCCATCGGGCTTCCTTCACTTGCGTCACGCTGGACGAGACCGGCTCTTCCGCTACGTCATCTGTGAAGGCTCACGTCTTTTAGCGGCTGAATCAAGGCAGGCGCTTCAATATGGTCGTGATCGCAGCACCAGAATCGCAGAAATCCGCGGTACCTAGTCGTTGTCCAGATTGGCAGCGGCAGTGCCGGTTGCCTCGCCAGCCGGACTCAAGGTGATTTTTTCGACCTTCATCTCGGCTTCGCGCAGCTTGGCCTCGCAATGGGCCTTGAGGGCTGTGCCGCGCTCATAGACCTGAATGGACTTTTCAAGATCTACATCGCCTGCTTCCAGCTCACTGACGATTTTTTCGAGTTCCTGTAATGCAGCCTCGAAGGACATCTTCTTGATATCGGCGGGAATTGCAGGTGCTTTGTCAGCCATCAAATACTCTTTCCATCAGACGCGGTCGCGGCCATGAGGGCCAGCACATGTGCGCGGGTCGCTGTGGCCAGTGCCTCAAGATCATAGCCACCTTCAAGTAGCGAGATGACGCGCCCTTCGCAATGGCGGGCTGCAATTTCGCATAGACCTTGTGTGACCCAGCCGAAATCTTCGTCAGTCAAATCCATCTCCGCAAGTGGGTCTCTTGTATGTCCGTCGAACCCGGCGGAGATGATGATGAGACCAGGCTTGAATGCCTCCAGCGCCGGGAAGATACGGGTTTCATAGGCTGCACGAAACAATGCACCGTCCGCATGGGGCGGCAGGGGGACGTTCACGATATTATTGGCGATGCCCGTCACATCCGCATCGCCGGTGCCGGGATAAAGCGGCTGTTGGTGGGTGGACGCGTAAAACAATGACGCGTCCGGGGCGAATGCCGCTTCGGTTCCATTGCCATGATGCACATCAAAATCGACGACTGCTACCCGCTCGATGCCGTGCGCCTGCTGGGCGTGCCGGGCTGCGATGGCCGCATTTGAGAAGAAGCAAAAGCCCATGGCACGCTCAGGCTCGGCATGATGGCCGGGCGGGCGTATGGCGCAAAATACGTTTGCGGCCTCGTGCGCCATCAGCACGTCTACCGCCTGAATAGCAGCACCTGCCGCCAGGAGCGCCGCCCTACCGCTGCCGGGCGACAGGACCGTATCCTCATCTACGAATGTGTACCCCTCTTCCGGCACCGCATCCAGAATGGCGTCAATATGCGAATGGGGGTGGATGAGGAGAAGCTGCTGCGGCTTAGCCGGCACGGCATCCAATCTCAGGAGGTTGTCGAACTCACCTGATTGCAGAGCGCCAAGCACAGCATGCAGCCGTTCAGGCCGTTCGGGGTGACGGACCGGCGGACTATGCAGGGCGCAATCGCCATGGGTAATCAAGGCTGTTGTCATGGCCTGCATTGTGCCTCACTGGCGCGCGGCTGCAAGCGCGGTTATCCGGCGTCCAAAACACACCCGCTATTCCGCTTGAGTTGCCTCGGGGTCTGTTGCCTGCACGTAGCGCGCGATACCATCCTCAGCAATGAAACGCCTGGCAATGCCACGTTCCATCAGGCAGTTGAGATGAGCGACGCTTTCCCCGGTTGCCATATGCACGAGGTCATCTGTGATCGGGCGGCGAAACAGCGCGGAAAACACATCGTTTGCCCGCCTGGGCTCGGCCAGCATGGTTTCCAGTTTTCCCAAGTCTTCCTCGTGCTCGTCTATCAGATCCTGAAGGCGTACCCGCAGTCCGAAAAACGGCTCATTGTGCGCCGGGCCGACAAATGTGTCTGCCGGTAACTGGTCGCGGATGCGCGCGCAGCTCTCAAGCCAGTCCGTGAGTGGATCGGCTTGTGGCTCGGTCGGATGAACGCTGATATTTGATGAAATGCGCGGCAGCACCTGATCGCCGGACAGGAGGACACCTGCTTCAGGGCACCACAGGCACATATGTTCCGGCGCGTGACCGCGGCCCTCCACAGTGCGCCATGTGCGGCCGCCGATTTCAATTTCCTGATCAGCAACAAGGCGGCGAAAACTAGGGGGCAGCGGAGATACGTGGCTGCCGAACCCACCAAAGCGGCGTTTGTATTTTTCTATCTGTTTGTCGTTGAAACCGGCTTCCCGATAGAAGCGAACGCCCTCTTCCGGTGCCTCGGTTCCGGTGTCCAGCACCAGATTGCGGCACATGAGATAGTCGGTGCGCGACATCCACAACTCAACACCGAAGCGGCGGCACAGCCAGCCTGCAAGCCCCACATGATCCGGATGCAGATGAGTAACGATCACTTTGGTGACCGGACGGCCTGCCATGGTGCCGGCAAAATGCTGCTCCCAGATATCCCGCACCATGGACGTGTTGACGCCGGTATCCACGATGACCCAGCCATCACCATCTTCGATCAGATAAAGATTGATATGGTCGAGGGTGTAAGGCAGCGGCATGCGCAGCCAGTGAATGCCGGAGGCGATTTCAATGGTTTTGCCCGGCTCGGGAGCCTGTTTGAGACCAAACGGATAGGTAATTTCGGCTGGTGACTTGGGGGCGATGGGGAACGGCATGGTTACTCCTGTTACGGGTCAGGGGTACGTGACGCTAGCGTTAGCGTCAACGCACCCCCTGCCGTCAGGATGCCAGCAGATCCGCGCTCACAGCATAAAGTCCAGCTGCCCCCGACGTCACCGGGCGCTTCAGTCCAGCGGCCTGCGGCAGGACATTCGTCGCATAGAAGGCCGCCATTTCAACACGACTGGCGAGATAGGCATCGTCTGCCGACGCCGGATGCGCCTTCAAGGCGCCCTTGGCCAGATAGGCCCCGCCTGCGACCGTACCGATCATCTTCAGGTACGGCGTGGCACCGCCGAGCGCATCCGTTGCATCAGACTTCAGGGCTTCAAGCAGCCAGTCCGTTGTTTCCCGCAAGGTGGCGTTGGCGTCGGCCAGTTCGCGGCCAATGGTGACGAGTTTTTCGTCATTGGACGCCGCGCAGGCTTTGGCTGTTTCGTCGATCTCGTCAAGAAAATCAGCAATGACCGCGCCACCATCCATTGTCAGCTTGCGGCTGACAAGGTCGATGGCCTGAATGCCGTTGGTGCCCTCATAGATGGGGGCAATGCGGCTGTCGCGCAGATGCTGGGCCGCGCCGGTTTCTTCAATGAAGCCCATGCCGCCGTGGATCTGGACGCCAATGGAGGCAACATCGACGCCAACGTCCGTTGAAAAACCTTTGGAGATGGGTGTCAGCAAGGCAGCTCGCCCCTGTCCCCATTTGCGGACTGCCTCATCATCGCCATTGTGCTCAAGATCAAGTGCGACGGCATTGGCATAGCAGATGCCACGGGTAGCTTCCGTCATCGCCTTCATGGTGAGCAGCATGCGGCGCACATCGGGATGATCAATGATGGCGGATGATCCATCTGAACTATCCGTATACGGCGTGATAGCTTTACCCTGTTTACGCTCCATCGCGTAATCCAGCGCCTGCTGATAGGCGCGCTCTGCGATGCCGACACCCTGCATGCCCACATTGAGGCGGGCATTGTTCATCATCGTGAACATGCAGCGCATGCCTTTGTTCTCTTCACCGATGAGCCAACCAATGGCACCGTCATTTTCGCCATAGGCCATGACGCAGGTGGGGCTGGCATGGATGCCGAGTTTCTTTTCAAGGCCGATGCATTTGACGTCGTTCAGATCACCCAGCGAGCCGTCATCATTGACGAAGTATTTCGGGACGAGAAACAAAGAGACGCCCTTGGTCCCTTCGGGCGCATCCGGCAGGCGGGCGAGGACAAGGTGGATGATGTTCTCCGCCATGTCATGGTCGCCCCAGGTGATGAAAATCTTGGTGCCCTTGATCTTGTAGGTGCCGTCGCCCACAGGCTCGGCTTTGGCCTTGAGCGCGCCCACATCCGAGCCTGCCTGTGGCTCGGTGAGGTTCATGGAGCCGGTCCATTCGCCTGACAGCAGCTTGGGCAGATATTTTTCGCGCAGCGCGTCCGAGCCGTGTTGCGTGAGGCTTTCGACGGCACCCTGGCTCAGCATCGGGCACAGGCCGAATGCCATATTGGCCTGATTGAGATATTCCTGCACGGCAACCGCCAGCGACAAAGGAAGCCCCTGCCCGCCATAGTTGACGTCGCCGGGGATCGAGCACCAGCCGGCCTCGAACCATTGCTTATAGGCATCGGCAAAGCCGTCAGGGGCCTTTACGCCGTCTGCTTCAAGCCGGGAGCCCTGTTGGTCGCCTGTCCAGTTGAGGGGGGCCAACAGATCACCGGCCATGCGTCCGGCCTCTTCCAGCACCTGCTGGATCAGATCCGGCTCCAGGTCAGGGAAGGCCTTTGACCCGCAAAGCTCTTTGAGCCCGGCAATTTCGTTCAGGGCAAAGGACATATCGCGGACGGGCGGGCGGTAGGTCATTGGTGATCTCTCAACGGATTGCGGATTAGTGTGATCTTTGACGGAAGAGATAGCAGAAATGGGCAGCATATCCAGTATGCGGCTATTTCTGCGGGTTTCCCACGAGACATGCCCATGGCAGGTTGCCGCCCATGACAAGAACGCCCGTTTTGCCAGATCAGGATGCCATAGGGCGCGCAGCCGGTGTGTTGCGCGGCGGTGGGCTTGTGGCCTTCCCAACCGAGACGGTTTACGGGCTGGGGGGTGACGCCACCAATGACGATGCCGTGGCGCGGATTTTCGCTGCCAAGGGGCGTCCCCGGTTCAATCCGCTTATCAGCCATGTGGCGAGCCTTGATATGGCGCGCAGGCTTGGTGATTTTGGCCCAGTGGCCGAGCGACTGACCGAGGCTTTCTGGCCGGGACCGCTGACGATCGTGGTGCCGCGAGCCGCCCGGTGCCCGGTGTCGCTTCTGGCATCTGCCGGGCTTGATACGATTGCCATTCGCATGCCGGACCATCCTATTGCCCACGCGCTTATCGGGCGTGCGGGCCGTCCGCTGGCGGCTCCAAGCGCCAATCCATCCGGCGGCATCAGCCCGACGACGGCGGCGCATGTGGCTGAGGGGCTGGGCGAGCGGGTGGATATGATCCTTGATGGCGGACCATGCGCCCTGGGCCTCGAATCAACCGTGGTGGCGCTGGTGGGTGGTGTCCCGCGGCTATTGCGCCCCGGCACGCTGACCCGGGCGGACCTCGAACGCATTTGCGGGCCATTGGCCGATGCAGCTGATAATGCCGTTCAGGCGCCCGGCATGCTCAAGAGCCACTATGCGCCGGATGCAATGCTGCGGCTAAATGCGGCAGATGTCGCCGCCGGTGAGGCGTTGCTTGCTTTCGGGCCGGACCTGCCACCGCATGACGGGCCCACGGAAAACCTCAGCCCATCCGGGAACCTGCTGGAAGCGGCGGCAAATCTGTTTGCCATGCTGCGGCGGCTCGACGCATCCGGCGTTGGGACAATCGCCGCCATGCCTATCCCGCAAACAGGTATCGGCGAAGCAATCAATGACCGGTTGCAGCGGGCGGCGGCACCGCGTGGGGAGCCCGGGCTTTGACGGTTTATCCAATCAGTTCTAGGTCAATGGCATGAGCACGCGTGTACCTTCACCTGAAACACTGTCGCGTCTGGCCGATGCCGCCGGACCGGGTGGTGCGTTGTTTGCAGAACGCGACGATGTGGAACGCTATCTGGTCGAGTGGCGCGGCCTGTTTTGCGGCGCAGCACCGCTGGTGCTGCGCCCTGCTTCAACGCAGGCGGTGGCGGATATTGTCGGCATTGCCCATGACACGCGAACAGCGCTGGTGCCGCAGGGCGGCAATACGGGTCTTGTCGGCGCACAGACACCCGATGCTTCGGGCGCGCAGGTCATTATTTCAATGGAACGCATGTCGGCTGTGCGCGGCATGGACGTGCTCAACAACACAATGAGTGTGGATGCGGGTGCAACACTGGCATCGGTTCAAGCGGCGGCTGCGGAAAACAACCGACTGTTTCCGCTCAGTCTTGCGTCCGAAGGCTCATGCCAGATTGGTGGCACCATCTCGACAAATGCCGGCGGCACGGCGGTTTTGCGTTACGGCTCCATGCGCGATCTTGTGCTGGGGCTTGAAGCCGTTCTGCCAGACGGACGCGTCTGGGATGGGATGTCGGGCCTTCGCAAGGACAATACGGGCTATGACCTGACACGTCTTCTGGCAGGGGCCGAGGGCACACTTGGCATCATCACCGGTGCTGTCCTGAAACTGTTTCCGGCGCCCAAAGCCACTGAAACCGCGTTTATTGGTGTCCGCGACCCGCAAGCAGCATTGGAACTGCTGGCGCGACTGCAGGATACAAGCGGTGGGCTTGTGAGCACGTTTGAACTGATTGCGCGGCAGGGGTTTGAGTTGGTGCTCCGGCATTTTGACGGGGCGAGCGATCCGCTGGCGGCGCCGTGCCAATGGTATGTGCTGGCGGAAATTACCGCCGGGACGGATGGCTGGCTTCGCGGTGTTTTTGAATCAGCGCTCGCCGATGCTGCTGGAGCAGGACTTGTGCTTGATGCGGTGATGGCCGACAGCGAAGCCCGGCGGCAGGCCCTTTGGGCGCTGCGGGAAAACATGTCCGAGGCGCAGAAGCTTGAGGGTGCCAGCATCAAGCATGATGTATCGGTGCCGGTCTCCAAGGTGCCTGTGTTTCTGGCGCAAGCCACCGAGGCTGTGATCCGCGCCATGCCGGGGGTGCGTCCGATGCCATTCGGGCATATGGGCGATGGGAATATTCACTTCAATCTCAGCTGCCCGTATGACGTGAACCCACAGTCATTTCTGGATCAGTGGCAGGCGATGAATGACGTGGTGCACGGGGTAGTTGCGTCACTTGGTGGATCAATTTCAGCCGAGCACGGGATCGGCGTTTTGAAGCGCGAGGAACTCACGCACTACAAATCCGAGGTGGCACTGGATGCGATGCGGGCGATCAAGGCATCGCTGGATCCGCTCGGGATCATGAATCCGGGGAAGCTGATTTAGGGGATTGAGATCGCCGCCGCGCAGGCTTTCTTAGGCGCTCCGGCCCCGCAGGCCGGCAATCGGAATATTGCGCAGGGGTGCGATCAGCACCTTGTCGATGCGGGTACCGTCCACATCCATGATTTCAAACCGGTAGCCATCCCAGATGAACTCATCGCCTTCTGTCGGCAGCCTGCCGAAGAAGTGCAGCATGGCCCCGGCCAGCGTGTTGAAGTCTTCCTTGTCCTCACCGGGGAGAGATCGCAGGCCAAGCATTTCCTTGAGTTCTTCGACCGTGGCCCCGCCCTCGACCAGAAAGCTGCCATCAGCACGCGTTGTGAAGGACAGGCGTCCGGCGCTGCCATCGCTGCTGACATCGCCGACCATTGCGCGGAAAATCTCCGCCATGGTGATGGCGCCCTGTACTTCGCCGAATTCATCCACCACCAGCGCCATGAACTTGCTCTCGGCCTGCATGGTGCCAAGCACCTGAAGTGCTTTGGCGCTTTCAGGCACATAAAGCGGGGCGCTCATGGCGGAGAAAAGATCTATGTCGGTCTCCGACGGCAGGGCGGCCAGCAAATCTTCGGCACGGATGACGCCGATGGGTTCGCGCGACGGGCCGCGTCCGACCACATAGCGCATTGATTGTGCTTCGCGGATCGTCTCGACGTTCTGGGTAAGCGGTGCTTCGAAATCAAGCCATGGCACCTGACGGCGCGGGGTCATGATGTCATAGGCCAGCTTGTCGCCAAGGCGGAACACGCGATGCACGATGTCGCGCTCGACATCTTCAATGGCACCGGCTTCGGCGCCCTCGATCACGAGCTGCCGGATTTCTTCTTCTGTGACCTGACTGACGGGCTCCGCAGATATGCCAAGGAATTTGAGTGTCCAGTCGCTGAGGATGGACAACAGATCCACCAGCGGGCTGAAGACGCGCGACAGGCCCATCATCGGGCGAGCGATGCCGCTGGCGATATATTCGGGATTGGCCAGCGCGATGCGTTTGGGCACCAGCTCGCCGATCACCAGGGTAAGGATGGTGACGAGCACTACGACAATGCCCAGCGCCAGCGGTGGGCCGTAGCTGCCAATCCACTCAATGCGGCCCAGAATCTCGCCAAGCGGCTGGGAGACGGTAGCGGCACCAAACGCACCGGACAGCACACCGATCATGGTGATGCCGATTTGCACGGTGGAGAGGAACCGTTCGGGCTTTTCGCGCAGGCGCGCTGCCACCTTGGCGCCAGCCGCACGGCGGTCGCCTTCAGCCACCGCCTGGAGGCGTGCGGAGCGTGAGGATACGACCGCCATCTCCGACAAAGCGAAGAAACCGTTCAATCCTACCAGCGCTAGAAGAATGATTATGTCGAGTGCCATCTAGAACCCAAGCCGACCCTGTTCAGACAATATAGGGCGTTGTAGCGTCAATTGCTCGTTTTTGCGGGCATGCCCGCTATACCGCACGTTGGGGGCATGCCAAATGGCTGAAATCCAAACCAATTTTACTATCCGGTTCAGGTCGGCAACCCCGGCAGATCGCAGCGATGTGACCGCATTGTGGGAAGTCTGCGGGCTGACGCGGCCATGGAATGATGCGAATGCGGATTTCGGCATGGCGCTCGACGGCCCTGCTTCGGCGATTCTTGTGGGTGAAATGTCCAAAAAAATCGTGGCCAGCGTCATGGTCGGTCACGATGGGCACCGGGGCGCCGTCTATTATGTGAGCATCAGTCCCGATATCCAGAAAGCCGGACTTGGCAGAGCCTTGATGGGTGAGGCTGAGGCGCGGCTGAAGGCACGCGACGTGCCCAAGATGAACCTGATCGTTCGCGGTGACAACAAGCAGACCATCGGTTTTTATGAGGCGATCGGGTACAGCGTCGAACCCAATGTTCAGCTTGGGAAGCGGCTAGAAGAGTGACATCTGCGGATTGGGCTTTTTGGATTCGGCCTTGCCTGCGTCCTCTTCTTCCGGCGGTGCCTGTACGCCCGCGTCATCATTGGCAACGGCATTGACGCGGGTGGATACGGGAACGGCATCAAGCAGATCATCCGCTGACGGAACGATCAGCGCTTGCGCTTCTTTGGTATGGCGTTCGGAAGTATCCATCCAGATATCCCAATCGCGTTGCGCAAGAATTACCGGCATGCGGTGATGCAATGGTGCCAGTGTGGCATTGGCGCTGGTGGTTATGATGGCGCAGCTTTCAAGCTCCGAGCCTTCGGGCGACTGCCAATGCTCCCATATGCCGGCAAAGGCCATGGGTGCCCGGTCGCGGCGGCGGATCAGGTAGGGCTGTTTGCGGCCTTTGCCGGTTGCGGTGGCAATCGTGTGCCATTCATAAAATCCGTCTGCAGGAACAAGGCAGCGGCGGCGCTTGAATGCAGACCGGAAAGCAGGTTTTTCAGCAACGGTTTCACCGCGCGCATTGAAGAGCGGCACCGTGCTGACTTCCTTTGCCCAGTCGGGCACCAGCCCCCACCGCACAAGCACGAAATGTCGCTGTCCATCCACGTCACCGCGGATGACCGGCACGGGCTGCGTCGGCGCAATGTTCCAGCGGGGCGGGAAATTGGGTTGTTCTACATAGCCGAACAGATTGCGCATTGCGTCCGGCGGCAGGGTGATTGCGTAACGTCCACACATGGCCGCGATCTTATGCGCGCATCGGTTGGCGCTCCAGCGCGAAAAAGCGGGTATGCTTCCGGTGTATTGATCCCCAATTTATTTTTCCAAGACCGGAGACATTGATGCGTTTTCTTCCAATTGTTGCCCTTGCTCTATGCGCTTCTGGCTGGACTGCCGGGATGGCTCCCCCTGCCCTTGCGCAAGCACCGTCTGACGACAGCGCGCGCGCCGAGCGTGAGGGACCATTCGTCATGACGGACAAGACCCTTGGGGCGCTTCTGGAGGACGGGTTTGAGATCAAAGGCATGCTGGGTGGTGCCATGATCCTGGTCAGCGGGGTGGAGCTGTATAGCTGCGGGCTAACACCTGACCGCGAAACGCTGAGCTATCAGCCCTATTTTGCCTGCTCAATACTGGATGAAATCCCCCCCGCCGGGCACCCCACTCAACCCAACCGTGTGCCCAATTAACTTTGAAGTAAGCTACCGGTAACGAAGCCGGGCTAAGATTACCCGCTGCAGGAATGTGGATTTGTTGCAGACGGGGGATAAATGAGCGGCGCAGCTGCGGCGAATTTGAAGCGAAAGGACGGCCAGCCCCCAGAAATGGGCTGGACACGCACGCTTGGTCGCCTTGCCGAGGGCCGCAACATCAATCCCGAAACCCTGCTGGCCACGGATTACCTCAACCATTTCAACGAAATTGCGATGTTGATCGAGATGGCTGGCGACATGCCGGAATGCGTCGAAGATATTGCCGAATGGGAACCGTTGGATTACGCGGCGCATTTCAGAAATTCAGCCTTCGCGGACAAGGAGCTGGCCATTCTCGCCTATGAGAATGCACCTGCGAAACATCGCGAGCCCTTTGATACTGTCGTTGACCAGGCCAACCGCATTGCCGGTGAGGCAGCACTGGCACTGATTGAGGCGGGGGAAAAATCTCAGCCCGACGCCGTGTCTGAAATTGCCGCCCGCTACAGCGCCACGCTTCGGCGGCTGATTGACATGGCCAGCGGCATTATCAATGGCAAGGGACTGCGTATAGACCAGTCAGAGATTGACGCCATAATCGCGGAATGACATCCAGCTGTTCTTCCCACCCTATTGCAGCAGCCAGCATTGCTGTGGTCCGTGATGACGGTGCGGTGTTGCTCGTGCTGCGCGGCCGTGGTGCTGCGCAGGGCACATGGGCATTTCCCGGCGGCGGCGTTGACCCCGGAGAAACAACCGCTGCAGCCGCCCTGCGTGAATTGGCGGAAGAGACCGGCATTGTAGCCCAAATAGAGCGCGAGATGGGGCGGTTTGCGTTTGCGGCAACCACCACCACCCCAGCCATATCCCTGACGGTATTTCAGGCGGTTTATGTATCAGGCACAGCACGCGCTGGTGATGATGCGCGGGATGTTGTGTGGACCACGCCGCAAGATGCCCTGACATTGCCGCTCGCCGAACATATGGCAGACGCGCTTCAACGGTTATAGTCGGCCTGAAATGCGGTGGCTCTGCCCCGCCCATAAAATGCAATACAGAACGAGGGAACTCTCATGGCGTACAACCCATTTGATCTGACCGGCAAGGTTGTGCTGGTCACAGGCGGCAATGGCGGCATCGGCCTTGGCATGGCTGACGCGATGGCGCGGGCAGGCGCAGATGTGATGATCTGGGGCACCAACACAGACAAGAACAAGAATGCCGTTGCACAGATGCAGGCGCACAAGCTCGGCAAGATTTCGGCCATGAAAGTGGACGTATCCGACGAAGATCAAGTCGTGCGCGGAATGGTCGATACGGTGACGGAAATGGGCCGGATTGATGCGGTTTACGCGAATGCGGGCATCGGCTTTGGGGCCAACTCATTCCTCAACATCACGACCGAGATGTATCGCAAAGTTCTGGCCGTCAATCTGGATGGGGTCTTCTGGACCTTCCGGGAAGCCTGCCGCCACATGCAGGAGCGCGCAAAGAACGGTGACCCCGGTGGGTCGATCGTCGGCGTGGCAAGCCTTGCTGCCATTGAAGGCGCAGGCCGCAATGAGCATTACGCGGCGAGCAAGGGTGGTGTCATTTCCATGATGAAGTCTGTCGCTGTTGAATTCGCCAAATACGGCGTGCGGGCCAATGCCATTCTGCCGGGCTGGATTGCCACCGACATGACGTCGGCTGCACAGGATGCACCGGCTTTTGCCGAAAAGGTTATTCCGCGCGTGCCAGCACGGCGTTGGGGTGAACCTGAGGACTTTGGCGGGGTTGCGGTCTATCTCGCATCCAACGCATCAAGTTATCACTCAGGCGACACGTTTGTGATTGATGGTGGCTACGCGATCTTCTGATTGCATGGGCGGCGGGGGCGGCGGGGGCGGCGGAGCGAAATTCCTCGCTTCGCCGCACGCATGCATATTCAACTGACCACCCCTCAGTTCATTGGGATGCCACGGTTGGAGTAAGCCATCTCGCACTGAGTGTAGTCCTCACTGCCAACCGCATAGCCATTGTCTTCATAGCAGTGCTGCATGGCCTCCCAGAAATGGCCGGGGCGGGAGAATTCCTTAAGCTTTTGATCCTTCGCCAGACTATCCCAATACTCCTGCACCTGTTTTTGCAGTTCCGGGCTGACGCAAATCAGGCGACCGAATTCATCAGTTTCGTTGCGGGCTACACATGCAGGTGACGGTCCGCGAAAGCTGCCATCGGCGTTCCACTGGCTGGCATTTTGCTGCCAGCTTTGATTTCGCATGGCGACACATTTTTCGCTCTGCGGCGTGCCCGCACGAAAGCCGAGAAAATCGCAATAAATGACGGCGCGCCAATCTTCAAAACGGGATTCATGCAGCGAGTCTTTGAAGTAGCTGGGCATGCGTGACCACCATGAATCAAAGCGATCACGCTCCGGCTCGCTCAAGGTGGTCATGAATGCACGAAGCTCGGGCGTGTAGTCGCTGGCGGCAGCCTGGTGGGGCGATACGAGAACCAACCCCATCACCATGGTCGCTAAAAATCCAAAACGCTTACGCATCGGGTTTTCCTCCCTGGCTGCGCCGCCTGCCTGACGTGATCAATCGCAGATCAGGCGGCCCCATTTGTCTGTCTTGTTGCGGGCCTGACATTGTTCTGACGGGCCCTTGTAGGATCCATCGGCATTCCACTGGTCGGCCGTCGCCATGCGGTTTGCATAATTCTGCTCACGGCACGAAACGCCTTCGGTCGTGCCGATACGAAAGCCCAGAAAGTCACACATCACCGCCGGGCCCCATTTACCCAGAGGCAGTCCCAAAAGTTCAGTGCGCATGGAGCCAGGCGCCTGAGACCACCAGCGCTCGAAGCGCTCGACGGGCATGGCCATTTCGGACGCAATCTCGTCTACCGGATAGGGATAGTCCTGCGCATGAGCCGGCAATGCCCCAAAGGACGCCAACGCTGCCAAGGCACACAATCCAACAACCGCATGAACGGTGAGCACATGAAAACGGATACGCATACTTCCTCCAACCTGTACACCGGCACTTTGCGTGCATATGAGGTTTTAGACCCCACTTAGTAAGGCATCCTAACTATATCACCCGCAAAGGCAATCCGAAAATGCGTAGCCCTCTGGAGGCTATGTATTACGGATCCGGTGGGCCTTTGAGTTCGACTGTGTTGCCGTCGGGATCGTTCAAATAGAGAGACGGGCCAAAACCACCGGCACCGTAACGACGCTCAACCTGCCCGGCTTCGACACCATGGGCGGCGAGCCAGTTGCGGATGTCGTCTTCGACAAATTCAGCGAGCGACAGGCAGAAGTGATCCATGTTGCGGCCCTGCGGGTCGGGTGTGCCGCCACCCTTGCGGCCGAGTTCGCTGTCGACGGGGACCAGGTCAATAAGGCTTGAGCCGGCACGCAATTGGACGAGGCCGATATCAAGCTCGCGTTCAATGGTGAGGCCGAGAATATCCTGATAGAAACCAAGCGCGCGGTCGATATCCGTGACGCGCAGCACCACATGGTCCACGGCAACAAAATCCAGCATGTCGGGCATGGTGAAACTCCCCGGGTAAGGCCCAGAGCCTGAGGGCTTTGGCAAGTCGGCAGCATAAGGCATCATGGATGGACAGGGGAGACGCGATGCGCGTGCTGCAGGAAACAAAATGCGGGTTGGTGGGCTTGGCGCTGGCGATGGTGATCGCGCTACCGTCCGTGCCTGTGCGCGCTGATCCGATTGTGGCCGACGGGCTGACGCGGCTTGCCGGCACTTTGGGGGCAGTCCATTACCTGCGAACCTTATGTCAGCCGGGCACCGGGCAGCAGTGGCGCGACAAAATGCTGGAAATGCTGTCAACGGGTGATCTGAACCAGAAGCGCAAGGACAAACTCATCAGCGCATTTAATACCGGCTATAGCCGTCAGCAGACAGCCCACAGTGCTTGCACACAGGCCGCGGCCACTCTTGGCAACACCTATGCGCAACAGGGCGCAGCCGACGCCCGGGCAATTGCCCGGCGGCTGGGACGCTGACCCAAGGCTTCTTAGAGGCGCGCGGCGAGATCGACCGCCCGGGCAAGCTCACCCGGGCTGACTTCACCCAGCAGCACCTTGCGCACACCATCATCGGCAAGCGTCTGGAATCCCTTGTCCGTGGCGACCGCCCGCAGATCCGCGATGCCAGCACCTTCTGCAACCAGATCGTTCAGCTCATCATCAATGACCAGCACCTCAGAGATGACGGTGCGGCCGCGATACCCGGTATTGCGGCAGGAAGGACAGCCATTGGGATGATAGACGGTCGGCCGGTCGGTCGGATCCAGCCCGAAGATAAAGCATTCATCCGAGCTGGCCGTACGTGATTGTTTGCACACGGAACAAAGGCGGCGCACCAGACGCTGCGCCATGACGGTCGACAGGCGACCGGCAAGACGGCGCGGGTCATCGACCATGCCGATGAGCTCGATCAGGGCAGACAGCGAATCCGGTGCATCTATTGAGGTGAGAACCAATCGACCTGCCGAGGCGGCATTGGCAAGAGCGCGTGCGGCGGTGTTGTCTTCGATCTTGTCGAACAGCAACACATCCGGGTCCTGCGCCACCACGTCTTCGATGAGCTT
The DNA here is from genome assembly GCA_964511745.1 of uncultured Parvibaculaceae bacterium. GTDB lineage: Bacteria > Pseudomonadota > Alphaproteobacteria > CGMCC-115125 > CGMCC-115125 > Pyruvatibacter. The sequence goes on along the minus strand of CAZEHX010000001.1, from coordinate 461,405 downwards.
CTGCGGTGCGTTAGCCTGTGCCGTTGTTACCTCAAGCTGGCTAACCAGTGGCAACCGGTACCCAATGCGGCGCTCGACGGTGAAAATGGAGCGCTCGGCGGCTTTCATTTCGCCCAGCATTCCATAGAGCGTTGTAGTGCGCCCTGATGCGCGACCACCGGCCACGACGATCATGCCCGAGGGACGCACAAGCGACCGCAAGACGAGAGCTGCGGAATGATCCGACAGGCCAAGCTCACCGAGCGACATGGGCTCGCAGGCAATCTCGCCGATGCGGATTGTCATGCGTTCGCCGTTGAGCGTGTCGAATGTCTTGAGCGCGCAGGCGAACACACGGTCGCCAAGGCGCATGGTGAATTCACCTGGCGCACTGCCCTGCCCGGACTCTTCATGACGTTCGGTGTCGTCCAGCCCGGCAATGTTGCGCAGATGGGCTGCGACCGGTTGCCAGAAGCGTTTGTCGATTGAAGAGGACTGCCGCATGGCGCCATCGACGCGATAGCGCAGGCGGACATAACCATCGACCGGCTCGAAATGGGCATGGCTGGCCCCGGCTTCGACCGCATCCAGCAAGGCTGCATTGACCAGGCGCACTGCAGGGTCCGCCCACACGGTGGCTTCGGCGCCACGTTCTTCGCTGCCGCGTGCAAGCCCCTTGAGGATGCGCTCGGCAGACATTTCATTTTCCAGCACCGCATCGATTGTTTCTTCGAGGGCGGACTTTGGCCAGAAGCAGGGTTCGATGCGGGTCCCCGCAGGCAGATAGGGGCGTAGCTCTTCGATCTTGTCGATGAGATTGGGGTGGCTGAGAGCAACCATGATAGCGCCACCGCCGCGCGACACAGGCAGGACCTGCGCCGAGCGAATGAGATCAGCAGGAGCAAGCTTGATGGCTGCGGGATCAATCAGCGTGTGGAGCGGATCATGCGAGGCTGCATCCGCACCGCTGGACGCGGCAAACGCATCCATGTCGGCGAGGATTTTGCCCAACAATTTGTGGGGTGCGCGTTCCTGTTCGGCGATTGCAGCATCAAGGGCTGTGCGCGTTACGTGGCGAAGTTCGACCAGCCGCTCACCGATGGGGCGCTGGAGATCACCAAGACCGGCCATGCTGCGCGGACGCGGCGCGGCATCGGCAAATTCGACAGTATCGACGACGGACATATCGCCCGCCTTAAAGGGCGGCACAATGACCGGTGCCGCTGTCGCGGGCTGGAGCGTTGCCGGTTCCGGCGTGGCGGCTTGCTGGGGGGCGGGTTCAGATGTTGCGGGTTTCGGGGATACAGAGACTGTTGCCGGGATATCGGCGGCGGGCGCAACAGGCGTTACCGGAGCCGGCGAGATCGTGCGCTTGAATGCACCGCCGGCGGAGCGGATCAGCCGCTGAATGCCGCGCTCAACCTCGTCGGTGGCTTCGGGCTCCACAAACTCTTCATCGCTGACTTCGGTATCAATGCCCAAATCCTCAATGTTGAGGGATGACGCATCACCATTGGCGGCGCGCTTGTTCATGTCTTTCTTGTCGAAGGTCATACCCATTGGGGTTCCCCACTCCGCATCAACGCCGCCCGCAGCCTTACAACGGCCCGGAAAGCGCAAAAAACTGTGCCGGAGCTAGTGGCCCGTATGCCCAAAGCCCATGATTTCATGGACGTGAACATGTACGAGCCTGAACCAAACCCGGCAATTGAACCCTGAAAGATGCAAATGGCGGGCCGGAACATTTGGTGACCGGCAGCAGTCAGGTTCCCCGACCTGACCGCTGAAGCCTAGCAGGAAAGTCTCTTTTTGCCAGCGGCTTAGCTGGTAAACGCCGGGCCTGCTGCCGGGTGGCCGATTATGGCCTTAGATGACCGCTTCGATGAGGAATGGCCCTTTTCGGGACATTGCCGCCTTGAAGGTGTCGTTGAAATCCTCGGCAGTTTCGCAACGCCGTGCCTCAACGCCCATGCCGTTGGCAAGCTGCACCCAGTTGATGTCCGGATTGTGCAGATCAAGCTGCGACAAGGCCTTGGGGCCGGGATTTTCGGCACCGACACGCATCAGCTCGATGTTGAGGATGGCATAGGAGCGGTTGGCGAGAATGACTGTCACCACGTCGGTTTTCTCGCGTGCCTGCGTCCACAGGGCCTGAACCGTGTACATGGCACCACCGTCGCCATGGAAACACACGACCTTGCGGTCCGGGCAGGCTATGGCAGCACCGGTCGCCAGCGGCAGGCCCTGACCAATGGCACCGCCAGTGAGGGTCATGTGGTCATGCGGCGCTGCGGTTTCGGTATAGATATTGGTGAAGAGACCGCCGGTTGCCCCTTCGTCCGACATGATGGCCCCTTCAGGCAGGAAATGCGCAATGGCGCGGCCGACGCCATCCGCATCCAGCTTGCCAGCGGCAAGATCAGGCTTCGCGAGGCTCACATATTCCTTGGCCTTTGCCGGGGCGCCGACGGCATCCGCAAGCGCTTCAAGAGCAGCCAGGCCATCCTGCTCCGGACGAGCGAGGACCAGGGTCTTGGCATCTGCCGGTGTCAGCCAGCTTTCCTTGCCGGGATAGGCAAAGAAGGCAACCGGGTTTTTTGATCCGCACAGGATGAGCTGCTCGATGCCGGCGAGATGATCTGTGGCCTGCTCGGCAAAGTAAGGGATGCGCTCGATTTTGACGCGCCCCGCACCACGCTGCATGCGCGGGGTGAAGGTATCGCACATGACACGTGCGCCTGTTGCGGCTTGAATGCGGCCGGCAAGGTCGAGCCCGTCTTCAAGGAGCGTACGACCGCGCAGAAGGATGGCCGATTTCCTGCCGTTCTTGAGGGCCTCGGCAACTTTCTCAATTGTGGCATCATCAACCGGGCTGAAGGGATCAATCGCGACCGGGTCCGCAGCACCTTCGGCTTCCAGCCAGGCCGTGTCGGCGGGAAGAATGAGGGTCGCAATACCGCCGGGGGCGGACATGGAGGCCGCATAAGCGCGCGCACCGGCACCGGCCACGTCTTTTGCGTATTCAGGTGTTTCCATCCACACGGAATTGGGCCGCGCGACACTGGCGATGTCGGATGCAAGCGGCGCGTCATACTGGCGGTGATAGGTGGCGTGTTCGCCGACCACGTTGATGATGGGCGTGGCGGCACGGCGCGCATTGTGGAGATTGGCAAAGCCGTTGCCGAGGCCCGCCCCCAAATGCAGCAGGGTGGCAGCAGGCTTGCCGGCCATGCGGCCATAGCCATCCGCCGCACCGGTGACAACGCCTTCAAACAGGCCGAGCACCGGACGGATGCCGTCAATACGATCCAGTGCCGCCACAAAATGCATTTCGGACGTGCCGGGATTGCTGAAACAAACCTCAACGCCGCAATTCACGAAAGTCTGCACAAGGCTTTCTGCACCGTTCATGAAACTTACTCCCTGATGACGTTTTGGTTGCCGCGTAGTTCCGCGGTCAGCTTATGGAATTGACGATAAGGCGTATCAGAATAAATATCCCGAAGGATATGATGAGACCGCCGGAAACGCGATTGATGAGCACCAATGTCTGATCGGTCATACGGTCGCGCAAGAGGCCGACTGTCATTGTGACGCCAAGCCACCAAAGCGACGACCCCAGAAATACTGCAATCACCAGCAAGCCTGCCGTGAGCATGCTTGGCTCCGTCGTCACCAGACCACCGACGCCACCGAAGATGGCGACAAAGCCCAGCATGGTGGCGGGGTTGGTAATGGTAAGCACAAAGGTGGCCAACACTGCGGCCGCAAGCTTGCCGGAAGTTTTTGCATTCACCGCTTCGTTGTCAGCGGGTTTGTTTAGATAGGTATGGATGCCAAGGGCAATCAAAAAGATGCCGCCGACTGCCTGTAGCCAGTCACCAAACATCATCAGCAATGACGCCGCGGCCGTGAGGCCAAATGCTGCGACGGCTGCAAAAATCGCATCACCGATTGCAGCGCCAAGCCCCGACACAAACCCATTGGTTCGGCCATAGGCAAGCGTCCGCCTTATGCAGATAAGATTGACCGGGCCGATGGGCGCTGCCACGACGATGCCGATCAGCACGCCATTCAATATCAGATACCAGTCGGGCATTCGTCGCCTTGGTCAGAAGTACAAAACCGGTGGCGGGACGCCGCACGCCGGGTAGACACCATGTGCCTCAGCCAGACGCGCTAGACAACCACCACATCATTGCCGGGCGGGTCTGTGAAGAGCTTGTCCACCATGTCCTTGCGGCGAGCAAGAGAGACCGATTGATTGATATAGCCTTTGTCAGTCAGTTCGCCCGCGTCCAGTGAAGGGGGTTCCGCCAGCAGCAAGGCCCGGTGGATTTGCGTGGAGGAGCCGGGATTGCGAGCATTGTGCGCACGCAGCCCTTCGGCAATGCGCTCCAGCACACCGGGTGCGCGCACGACGTCGTCGGCAGAAGTGTTTTCATCCAGTCCGGCGACCTTGCGGCACGCAGGCAGATTGGGGAAGCCAAGAATGCCAACATAAGGTTCATCAAGGCCTGCCACGAGGCAATCATTTATGAGGCCGTTGCCCGCTTCCACCGCCTGCACGCGCATGCGGCCCGCATTGACCCAGGTTCCGGAGGAAAGCTTGAAGTCCTCAACCACGCGGCCATCAAAGACGAGACCCTGCTTGGGATCGTTCTCATCGACGAACTTGGCGGCGTCGCCGAGCTTGTAAAAGCCTTCCTCATCGAAGGCGTCTGCGGTTTTTTCCGGGTTCTTGTAGTAGCCGGGTGTGATGCAGTCGCCCTTGACGCGCACCTCCATCTTGAGGCCGGCAGGCACCAGTTTTATCTGGACGCCGGGCAGCGGCAGGCCAAGCAGCCCCATGCGTTCGGTTTCCCAATGGGTGTTCATGATGGTGGGTGCTGTCTCGGTCGCACCATAACCGGATGTAAACAGGATGCGCTCACCGGTGATGCGGATGGCGACGGCCTGCATGCGTTCGGCGAGATCCTGACTCAGCGCAGCACCGCCATAGCCCATCGACTGGAGGCGTGAGAAAAAATTCTTCGCCAGTTCGTCATCACGTTCGAGTTCCTCGATCAGCATGACGTATGCAGCGGGCACATTGGTATAGGTGGTGGGTGCGACTTCGCGCAGGTTTTGCAGGGTCTCGGCAAACTGTCCTGCGACGGGGCGGCCGCCATCGACGTAAAGTGTACCGCCTACGGTGAGCAGGTTGTTGATGACAGCATTGCCCCCAAACACATGGTTCCACGGCAGCCAGTTGATGAGGACGGGCGGCTCTTCGTCCGGTGCTTTTTCAACCAGAGCCGATGCCATCACCGCGTTGATGCACATCATGCGGTGGGTGGTGATGACCGCCTTGGGCATGCCGGTGGAGCCGGAGGTGAAGAGATATTTGGCGACCGTGTCATAGGTCAGCGCGTCATAACTCTTCTGAACTGCATCCGTGGGCTCGGTTTTCAGGATGTCCGCATAGGATGTCCCGTGGAAGGCGGGTGCGGGGTTTTCCACATGGATGAGGCTTAGGTCTTCGACCTCCAGCGCGCCAAGCGCATCTTCAAACATCAACCCATCCTGCACGAAGATGGCCTGCGGCTTGATGAGTTCAAACACGTAGCGCAGCTTGGCGTAGTCGGAGCTGATGAGGCTGTAGCTCGGCGACACCGGCACAGCAGGTGCGCCTGCAAGGATGGCCCCGTAGGTCATCAGTGCATGTTCGAGCGAATTGCCCGACAAGATCATCAACGGCTTGCCCGGGCCGACACCCCGATCAATCAGTGCCTGGGCAATGCGGCAGACGCGCTCATAAGCCTGCGCATATGTGACCGTTTCCCAGTCGCCGAACTTCTGGCCGGGCTTGGGCGCCCGGCGTTTGGCAAGCCAGACATTGTCAGGTGTTTCTGCCGCCCATTTTTTCAGAGGCTCAATGACGTTGGCTGCAGGGTCCCCGATCGGGTGTGGGTTTTCGAGCACGATGGAGCCATCGGCGCGACGTTCCACATCAACACGGGTCTCAACGAAATTGACTTTTCTGAATGGCGGCAGATTCATGCCCGCTTCCTTCCCCATCGGCCCGGTCAGGCCTGATATCTTTTCTTAAGCGTTGACGTCCACGACCAGGCGGCCGCGCACTTTGCCCGCAATGATATCGGTCGCGGCAGCTTCGACACCATCAAGACCGATTGTCGAAGTCATGGCGTTGAGCTTGCCGAGATCAAGGTCGCGGGCCAGACGGCTCCATGCTTCCTCACGAATGCCGCGCGGGGCCATGACACTGTCGATACCGCAGAGCGTAATACCGCGCAGGATGAACGGCATGACGGTGGAGGGCAGGTCTGCACCGCCTGCAAGGCCGCAGGCTGCAACAGTGCCGCCATAACGGGTCTGTGCGATGACATTGGCGAGGGTAACGCTGCCAACGGCATCAATGGCACCTGCCCAGCGTTCTTTGCCCAGCGGCCGTCCAGGTTCGGAAAATTCCTTGCGGTCGATCACGTCCACCGCGCCGAGACTCTTGAGATAGTCGGCTTCGTTGGTGCGTCCCGTAGAGGCAACCGGGCGGTAGCCGAGCTTGGCCAGAAGCGCGATGGCAACCGAGCCGACGCCGCCATTTGCGCCAGTCACAAGAATGTCGCCGTCCTTGGGGCCGATGCCGTGCTTCTCAAGCGCCAGCACGCACAGCATGGCGGTATAGCCCGCGGTGCCGATGGCCATGGCATCTGCGCTGGTGAAAGCGTCGGGCTGTTTGACGAGCCAGTCACCTTTGACGCGGGCGCGCTGGGCGTAACCACCGCTGTGGCTTTCGCCGACGCCGAAACCGTTGAGCACAACCTTGTCGCCGGGCTTCCAATCCTTGTGCTCCGACGCGATGACTTCACCAGCAAAGTCGATACCGGGAATCATCGGAGACGCACGCAGGATGGGGGCCGCGCCGGTCAGCGCGAGGCCATCCTTGTAGTTGACCGTGGAATGCGCGACGGCGACCGTGACATCGCTATCCATCAGCTCCGCGTCAGTTATGTCTTTGATTTCAGTAGTTTGGCCACCATCTGTTTTGGTGACGACGAGCGCGCGGAAGGTATCGGCCATGATCGGATCTCCTGAAACGGTTCCGGATTGAATTGTGTTTTTCGGGCGCAAACGGACCCTATCAGGCGCGGAGCGTCAAGCCCGCGCTGCGTCAGGCCTGTCAGGTGCCGGATAATACATCCTCAACGCTGCCGTCAGCAGGAAAGCCGAGAATGTGATGCTGGTGCCAAAGCGCAAAGAACAAGAGCAGCCATGCTGCCTGCCCGTCCCGCTTGGCGGGGTGAGTTCCAAGACCCGCAAACAGCGCACGCACCCGGTCTGATTTGCACAAGGCCGCGACGCCGGGCTGGCGGGCAACCAGCGGCGCCAGTTGCGGGCCGCGACCGGAAATCCACTCGCCGACCGGTACGGTAAATCCGCGTTTGCGGGCGAAGGGTTCTGCCTCTGGCAGGTGTTTGGCGAGCCAGGCGCGCAGCAGGTATTTGCCAGTGCGGCCTTTTAGTTTGAGAGAATCCGGCAGCAGGAATGCCGCTTGCGCCACCGCAGGGTCCAGCAGTGGCGTGCGGCCCTCAAGACTGTGCGCCATCAAGCAGCGGTCGAGCTTGATCAGCAGGTCATTGGGCAGCCAGTCAGTGCAATCGACGGCTTGAGCGCGTTGCAGGCGGGTGCGGCCACCACTTGATATGTTCCATGCAGCCATGATGCCGTCGCGCCAGTCCGGTGTTTCATTGTGCAGCAGCTTGAGGCCATCCAGCGCGCCGCGCGCGCGCATGGCGCGGCCCCCCAACCATGTGGGGCGGGTGATGGCACGATACCGGCCATAGCCCGCAAAGAGCTCATCACCCCCCTCCCCGCACAGCACGACCTTTACGTCTTGTGCTGCAATGGATGCCAGCTTGTAGGTGGGGATGATGGCATAGTCCGCTGTCGGGTCATCAACAGCGGCGGCCATTGCGGGAAGGAGTGACCAAAAATCATCTTCGGTGACATCAATGCTGACATGGTCAGCGCCAGTGGCGGAGGCGACACGGGCTGCGTGCTCGCGCTCGTCCTTTACCTTGGTGCCGGAAAATCCTGCCGTGTAGCAGCGCACCGGCTGATCGTTGAGGCGGGCCATGCAGGCGAGGATGACGGAACTGTCGATGCCGCCGGAAAGGAACATGCCATAGGGCACGTCGGAGCGCTGATGCACGCGGACGCTGTCCACCAATGCATCTTCCAGCATCACCAGGGCCCGTTCTTCGCTCATGGCGACCGGCGCTCCCTTGGGCAGGGCATCGCGGCGATGGCGCTCAATGATGCGGCCACGCTCGATCACCAGCGTCTCGCCGGGCAGGACGCGTGAGACACCTTTGAAGGCGGTACCGCGTCCGGTGGTGAATTGCAGTTCCAGCAATTGCGCAGCGGCATCCGGGTCAAGATCGGCTTTCACAAGACCGGTCGCCAGCAGCGCCTGTGGTTCGGACGCAAAGATGAAATCATCGGGCGTTTCCGCGTAGTAGAGCGGTTTGATTCCGAACGGGTCGCGCGCCAGCATCAACCGCTCGCCGTCGGGGTCGTACATGGCGATGGCGTACATGCCACGCAGGCTGTCTGCGAAGCGCAGGCCGTCGCGGCGATAGAGCTTCAGCGGCGTCTCGCAATCGGAATGGGTGGAGAATTTGCTCTCGCCGAATTCGCGGCGCAGTTCGAGATAGTTGTAAATCTCGCCATTGGCGACGAGGGCAAGACCTTCATCGTCGAACAAAGGTTGGTCGCCGGTTTCCAGATCGATGATGGCAAGGCGCGTTTGAATGAAGCCGGTGGCGCCGGAAACGAAACTGCCCTCGCCGTCCGGCCCACGATGGGCAAGCGCCTGCGACATGGCATCCAGCGCTGAGGCCGAAGGGGCCTGTCCGCTCGTGGTCTGTATTCCTGCGATGCCGCACATGGAGTTTGTTTCTTCCGGCTTTTGGATCAGCGGGCTTCTTGTACCTGCGCAAAGACCGAAAGGTAACGGTCAAGGCAGGCAGATTGTGAAAATTCCTCGTTGGCGCGGCGCGCGCCGGCCTCGACAAGTCGTGCCGCAAGGGCTGGATCATCGCGCAGACGGGCAATGGCGGCGGCCAGAGCGGGAGCGTTGTCTTTGGGAATCAGCAATGCATCCTCACCGTCACGGACCAGCCATTGGGGGCCTGTGGCATTGGCAGTGATAACCGGCGTGTTGTGCGCCCATGCGGCGATGATGACATTGCCGAAGGGCTCAAAGCGCGACGGGAACACGCATATGTCGGCGGTGCGCAAGAGCCTGCCGGGATCATCGCGCCAGCCAAGCCATTTCACACGTGAGCCGATGCCAAGGTCGCGGGCCTGCTTTTTGAGATCGGCCTCAAGCGGACCGGCACCTGCAATCCACAAATAGGCACCCGGCGTTGCAGCAAGGGCGTCCAGCGTGACGTCGAATGCCTTGGCGTCATGCAGGCGGCCCATGGACAAAAGCAGCGGCGCATCGTCGGGCGTCCCGAATTCGCCGCGGTCCAGCGCGGGGCTCGGATCAACCGGCGTGAAATTGGGGATGAAGTGCACTGTGGACGGATCAAACCCGCCCTTCGTCAGATACTGGACAAGATCCGGCGTGTTGCAGATCTGCGCATCGAAATCACGGAAGGATTTGAGATTGTAGTAGCCGCCGTGGCGGGCGATGCGGGCATAGGGGCCGGGCGGCGTGGCGGCGGCAGCGCGCCCCATCCATGCCAGGACAATCTCGGCATTGATGTCGCGCGCGGCGGCTCGGATGGTGCGGGGGGTCCTGAAATCCAGCCAGCGTTTGAAGGGAGCTGTGACATGAGGCACGCCGGCGCGCTGTAACAAAGCCTCGCGGCCCGTGTTCGGGCGCATCACGGCGCTTGTGGCGTGACCCTGTGTGTGAAATGCGATCGCCAGATCGACGAAGAACTGTTCCGCACCGCCCACGTCACCGCCTGCGATGGTGTGCAGGATGTTCACTGGTCGGGGTCTCCCTCTTCCAGCGTTGCCTTGAGCCAGGAGACGACCGGGTAGAGACCAGCAAGCACGGCGACGAGGAAGCCGTAGCCGCCCTCGCGGTAGCCCTTGCGGCGCACATACGCCTTGTAGAAGCGCGATGGGATACGGCGGATGTTGCGGCGCAGGGTTTCGGCCTCGGCCTTGCCGCTGCTGCGCAGGTCCTGCGCATTGGCATCGGTGTAACGGTCGAAGCGGGCAAACATGTCGGAGATGTTGTCGTCCACCAGATGATCTATGCGGGTGGCGAGCATGCCAAGGCGCGGACCCATTTCGAGCGATGGATGCACGCGCTGGCGGCCCCAGCTCTTGGTGCCGCGCGCAAACAGGCGCGGCGCGGCGCTGGCGCCAATGTAGGCGCCCCAGCCATAGCGCACGAGGGTTTTGCCGATGTAGTTGTCGAACTGCACGAGGTAGTAGCCGGAGGGCGACGCCAGCGTGACGGCCGAAATCTCACGGCCAAGGTCCGCTGGCACGCGTTCGTCCGCATCCACTTCCAGCACCCAGTCGCCGTTACAAGCATCGATACCTGCATTGCGGCGGTCGCCCTCGATGGGCCATGCACCTTCGATGACGACATCGGCACCGGCTGCCAGTGCGATTTCCTTTGATTTATCCGTACACCGATCAAGAACCACCACGCGCTCATCGGCAAAGGAGAGAGCGTCAAGGCAGGCTTTTAGGTTGTGTTCTTCGTTGTGGGCGACCGTCAGCGTTGAGAGGCGGGGTTTTGCGTTTTCCGCTAGTGCGGCGACTTTCGCGTGCAGTGCCTTTGCTGCCTGTTCGGCCTTATCCACCGTGAGCCCTGTCATTTCGCTTTTTGTGGAGCGGAAATCATAGGCGGGGTCGGTGATGATTTCTTCAAAGCTGCGCGGACCACGCACGCTTGAACCCTTGTCGCCCCACGGGCCGTAGCGTTGTTCGGGGCTTGGACCAAACAGGCCGAGCGTCGGCAGGCCAACCGCTGCGGCCATGTGCATAGGGCCTGAATCATTGCCCACATAAAAATCCGCTCGCTCAAGGCAGGCGGCGGTGAGCGGCAGGTCGGTTTTACCGACAAGATCAATCAGGCGATCAGCGGGGACGCTGGCGATGACCGGCAGGGCTGCGTCGCGTTCTGCGGCTGCGCCGATGATCATGACGCGGGCATTGGGCAGGATGCCGGTCGGCCCTGTCAGCCGCTTGATGAGCTCCACAAAATTTTCGGCGGGCCATGCCTTGCCTGCCCAATTGGCGGTGGGGCCGATGGCGAGCACGGGGGAACCATCAGGCACGAGTTCAGTCGCCTTGCGGCGTGCTTCTTTGCCTGTGGCCAGACGTGGGGGTGGCGGCGGGTTTAAGCCAAGGACGCCAGCGATATGCGGGACGCGGTGCAGGCTTGTGTCCTGCCGCAGCACGTGCCGCTGGCGGGCCCGCAGCGTGTAGGCGATCAATGATGCGCGCAGATCCACCACCATGTCCCAATGAGTGCCGACGGTCTGCTTCCACAATGAACGCCAGTGACCGGCGCGCTTTTGCTTGGGCATTTCGATGATGCGGGTGACGCCGGGCTGGTCGCGGAACAGGGTGGCAGCTGCCGGGCCGCAGGCGACGGTGATTTCAGCATCCGGATAGCGGTCCGCCAGCCAAGCCAAGACGCCGCTCGACAGGACGGCGTCGCCGATGCGGTTGTAGGTGACGAAGAGGATGTGCTTCATCTGGGGCGGCTGGCTCTTGGTGGATTGGCAGTAGGCGAACAATGCTATTCAGCCTTATAGGTGCGCTGCCCGATTAATGCCAATGGGCGGGGCCAAACAAGTAAACTTGCCGCTTGAAGGCTTGAAGCCGCCACCCCACCCTCTTGTGCTACCGGTGGCGGGAATATCACGAAGAATCGCGGGACCTGTATGAGTGAAATTACCCAAGCTGTTCTGACAAACCGGGCGGTTTTGCGCGCCAGCGGGGCTGATGTGCACGAACTGCTGCAGCGGCTGGTGACCGGCAATCTGGATAAAGTTGCGGCAGGTGACGCTGTTTATTCGCTGCTGCTGACGCCGCAGGGCAAGTTTCTGTTTGATTTCTTCATGGTGCGGGACCCGGCTGACGAGGCCGCGTTTTTGCTGGATTGCGCGGCGTCACGTGTCGCTGACCTGCAAAAGCGGCTGACCATGTACAAGCTGCGGGCAGATGCCGCCTTTGACGATGTGAGCGGCGACTATGTGGTCCGTGCCATATGGGGTGATGCGCCGGATGCCGGCATCCCTGCAGGCAGTGTGCGGTTTACCGACCCGCGCTCGCCGCTGCTTGGCGTGCGGGAGATCGTGCCCGGCGCCGAGGTTTCCGTCGTGGTTGGGGATGCTCCAAGCTACAGGGACTTTGCGGTGTCGCTCGGGGTACCCGACGGCGCTGTTGATATTCTCGCCGACAAGGATTTTCCCATCGAGTGCAATCTTGATCTGCTCAACGGCATTGATTTCAAGAAGGGATGCTTCGTAGGGCAGGAAGTCGCCTCGCGGGCGCACCGCAAGGGCAAGGCGCGCAAGCGGCTGGTGATCGGCCGCATCGATGGCACGCCGCCCGCTGCCGGTGACGACGTGATGATGGGTGACGCCAAAGTGGGTTCTGTTGCCGGTGTCAGCGGTGGCATGGCATTGGCGATGGTGTTTTTGGACCGGGTGGCGAAGGCTGGCGGCACGCAGGCCAATGCGGGCGGTGCCACGCTTGCTCTTGAGGTGCCGCCCTATGCTGCATTCTCACTTGAAGGCGAAACTGCATGAGCAAGGCGAAGCACGAGCGCTGCGGGTGGTGCGGCGACGATCCGGTTTATGTTGCATATCACGACGAGGAATGGGGCGTGCCGGAATATGACGACCGGGCGCTGTTTGAAAAACTTGTCCTCGACGGCTTTCAGGCAGGGCTTTCGTGGATCACGATTTTGCGCAAACGCGATGCATTCAGGAAAGCGTTTCACGGGTTCGAGCCGCAGAAGATTGCGCGCTACGGCGACAAGGATATTGAGCGGCTTTTGGGCAATGCAGGCATTGTGAGGCATCGCGGCAAGATTGAAGCGACCATTAGCAATGCCAAGGTGTGGCTCGACATCATGAAAAAAGAGCCGGACGGATTTTCGGGATTGTTGTGGAGCTATGTGGACGGCATCCCTGTCACCAGCCGCAACAAGGACTGGAAGCAGATGCCCGCTGAAACGCCGATGAGCCAGGCGCTGTCGAAGGACCTCAAGAAGCGCGGCTTCAAGTTTTGCGGGCCGACAATCGTCTATGCCTTCGCGCAGGCTGTGGGGATGGTGAACGACCATCAGGTGACATGCGTGCGCCACAAGGAATGTGCGGCGCTGGCGCGCTAGGGCACGACCCACCCCGAAGTGCCCGCCACATAATCAAATTGCGCCCGCCGATGGCCGCTGCTGTCCAGGTAGAGCCAGTCCAGCGCTTCCACATCAAACTGCATGATGGCAAAATTATCCGACCCGGTTTCCAGCAGGTCCAGTGCCACACGTTTGCCGCCGTCTGCGAAGTCCGGCAGGCCGGAGGTCGGTGCCGGGCGGGCGGTGCCCGGAGCCGCTTCCACCAGATAACAGACCCGGCTGCCGGGGTCTGATGCCTGCCACGCGGCATCGCGGATTTTTCCGCCGGCCAGCAGGGCGGCACGGGCAGTGACGCGGAGCTGGAGCTTGGCGGCGGCATCGTAAAACACCAGCTGAACGCGCGAATCATGGCCTAACTGCTCGGCTTTTGGCGATCTGGCGTCGGTATTGGCACGCAGGAGGCGGGTTTCCCGGCTCGCCTCGCGCAGAACGACCGTGCGGGCATATGGCGCGCCGTCGCCACCGACCGTGGCCAGAACCGGCGTATGGAAGGTGGTTTTGGCGGATTTTGCGCCGTGCTCCAGCAAGTCCCAGGCCAAGGTTTCCGCTGCGTCCAACTGGAAATAGTGATCCGGCTTGTCCGAATTGCGCGCCGGGTCATTGCCGGTAATTGTGGTATCAGTCATGGGTCATTCCGGGTTCGGCGCGCTGCGGGCGGGGTTTGGGAAACAAAAGGTGTTTACCAGTGACGTCGGGTTGCGCTGGCATGGTTGGTGTCATTCACCTAAATTACGCTGAAAGAGCGTGCAGGCCAGCTTGCGCGCGCGGATAAATATGCCAAGCCAGATGCCACACGGCAGAACATGGCGCAAAAACTTCAGGTGGGCAGGTTGACCAAAGTAGTCATCAGCGGAACAGGCGTTTTTACGCCGGAAGAAACAATTACCAATGAGGAGCTGGTTGAAGCGTTCAACACATATGTGGCGAATTTCAACGCAGCCAACAAGGATGCGATTGAGCGCGGCGAGGTTGACGCGCTGACGGAATCCAACGCGCCCTTCATTGAAAAAGCATCCGGCATCAAGAAGCGGCATGTGATGAACAAGTCGGGCATTCTGGACCCCGACATCATGGCACCGCGTCTGCCCGAACGGCCCAATGACGCACCGTCCATTCTGGCCGAAATGGCCGTGAGTGCTGCGCGCGACGCCATGAAGCAGGCAGGCAAGACGGCCGCTGACATTGATGCGGTTGTTGTTGCCTGTTCAAACCTTGAACGCGCCTACCCGGCCATCGCCATTGAAGTGCAGGACCTACTGGGGATCGACGGCTACGCATTCGATATGAATGTGGCGTGTTCGTCAGCCACTTTCGGCATCCAGCAGGCGCACGACATGATCGTGTCGGGCTCCGCCAAATGCGTGCTGGTGACGGATCCTGAAATCTGCACCGGGCATCTCAACTTCCGCGACCGCGACAGCCATTTCATTTTTGGTGATGTGGCAACGGCGATCATCGTCGAGGCGGCTGACACTGCAACCGCGGCGCATCCGTTTGAAATTATCGGCACGCGCCTGAAGACGCAGTTCTCAAACAATATCCGCAACAATTTCGGTTTCCTGAACCGCACGGCGCCTGAAGGTGTTGGCGCCCGGGACAAGCTCTTCGTGCAGGAAGGCCGCAAGGTCTTCAAGGAAGTGGTGCCGATGGTGTCCGAGATGATCCTTGATCATCTCAAGGAAAAGAATATCGGCAATAACAGCCTGAAGCGCATGTGGCTGCATCAGGCGAATGCCAGCATGAACGATCTGATTGGCAAAAAAGTGATGGGGCGCGCGCCGTCAGAAGAAGAGCAGCCCAACATCCTCAAGGAATACGCGAATACGTCCTCCGCAGGTTCGATCATCGCGTTCAGCCAGTTCAGTGAAGATCTGGCACCGGGCGATGTGGGTGTTATCTGCTCGTTCGGCGCGGGCTATTCCGCCGGCAGCGTGCTGGTGCGGCGGCTATAGCGCCAACACCTGCACATCTGCGGATAAAAGCTTACGGATACGAGCGTACTGCGACGACCTTGAAGGTGTGCATCTCGCCATCGCTTTCGGTGATCGAGACGTATTCGCCTTCGGCCAGCTTGTGACGATCGAGCTTGAACAGCAGTTCGTCGTCCTCGTCATCTGACTTGTCGTAATCAAACTTCCAGCCCTTGCCGACATGGCGCAACAGGCCGCGCAGGTCGTCTTCGTCATCCCAGAAGCGATGCACGGTGCAGTCGTCCTTGTGGGCCTTCCAGGCTTCGGGATCGAGCTGCATATCCTTGTCGAGCGGGACGACAAACTCGTAGCCGCATTCGGACGAGCCGCTGGGATAGTTTTCGCTGCGGGCGAGATTCAGGTGGACGCGATAAAGTGACATTCCAGATGTTCCTATTTTCAGGGACGTTGTGTTGTCGGGTGCGGGCCTAGTGGGCCATCAGTACCGGGATGGTAGCGTTGGAGCGGATATGCCGGGTTACGCCGCCCAGTACAAGCTCGCGCAGGCGGGAATGGCTGTAGCCACCCATGACGAGAAGATCGGCGCCAAGGTTTTCGGCTTCTGCAAGCAGGACTTCGCCGGTATTGCGGTTGTCTTCCGGGACCAGGTGAATTTCCGCCGCAACGCCGTGCAGCGCGAGGTATTCCACCAATGCGCGCGCGCCGGGGGCGTCGCTGACACCGTCTTCATCGATGCAGACGATGGTGACCTTCTTGGCATCTTTCAGGAACGGCATGGCGGCGGTGATGGCGTTTGCCGCCTCGCCGCTTTCATCCCAGCCGATGGCGACGCTGGTGCCGACAGTGTCGGAAGCCTGAGCCGGAGCGAGCAGCACCGGGCGTCCTTCGGCCAGCATGCAGGTTTCAAGGGCGTTGGGGCCGGACGTCTGATCGCGCGAGGAGGCGTCCGCAACGATCACCAGATCCGCAAGACGGCTTTCAGCGGCGATCACGTCCGCCGCGCGGCCGGCCTTGACCCGGATGCGGGCCGACGGTTTGCCGGTGATGGTTTCGTCGGACAGGGTGAGCCCGGCTGCTGCAGCGGCCTTTGTGGCGGTGTCGCGGCAGACGCTTTCTGAATCATCAGCAGCCTTGCGGGCGGTCTCGATGATGTCTTCCACCACCGGGCCGGAAATGCCTTCCCCCAGATATGGCAGGGCGTCAGTCGGGTTTGGGCGCACAAACAAAATGTCCGCCTGTGCACCGAAGCGCTTTGTGAGGGCGAGGCCGGTTGCCAGGGAGGCCGCATCCGACTTGGAGCCATAAAGGGGACAAAGAATGCGTTTGATAGCCATATTGGTGATCCGCCTTGCCGCTGAGGTCATAATGAAAGGGATACGGCGCTTGTAGGTGTCATGTGCGCTGCCCCTGTACAGCCATCATCGCACAAATGGCTGTTATTGGCGCAGTCTAACCATCGCGGGGGAATCGACAACGGCGCAGACTGCTCTTAAGTGTCGCGGCCCACGTTCACTACTAAGCTTGTTTTCGGAGGTTCCCCCTGCCCCGTTCCAAAGACATTCCCGCCCCGCGCGCCTGGCAACGGATGCTGAGCGGGCGGCGGCTTGACCTGATCGACCCGTCGCCGCTGGATATCGAGATTGAGGACATCGCGCATGGGCTTGCCCGCGTGGCGCGCTGGAACGGGCAGACGACTGGCGACCATGCTTACAGCGTGGCCCAACATTCACTGCTGGTGACCGACCTTGCGCAGGCATTCGCGCCGGACTGGGACGCGCGCAAACTGCTGGCCGCCTTGCTGCATGATGCGCCCGAATACGTGATCGGCGACATGATAAGCCCCTTCAAGGCGGCGCTGGGCGTGAACTACGAAGCGTTTGAAGACCGCATGGAGCGGGCGATCCATCTGCGGTTCGGACTGCCTGCTGAAACGCCCAAGCATGTCAAACAGACGATCAAGCGCGCCGACCGGGTATCGGCTTATCTTGAAGCGATTGAGCTTGCCGGGTTCGAGCCGGACGAGGCAGCACGGATTTTTGGCCGTCCAAGGCTGACACCAGCGCAGGATCGCGCCGCCCGCCGCTGGATCGTGCCGCTGCCCGTGCGCGAGGCGCAGCAGGCATATGTCAAACGGTTTGCTACGCTTGGCGGGCATTAGCGTCACAAAAATTGCCTATCAAAATCAATGGCTTCATAATACTAAGTATGAGCAAAAGCCGGGTGTGCGGCATCACCGGAAACCAGATTCTAAATGGCTGAAGATCCAAAAACCGGAAAAGGCATAACAGCGGCTCAGCGGCTCGCCTCCTTTGAGCAAGCCTCAACGGCCGTTGTGGTCGGGCTCAACGCTGCCATTGTGACCGTTGCGGACGATGAGCCGCGCACGCTGATCGTGCGCGCGGGCGGCGATGCGGGCGCACATCAATCCGACGACTGGGATGCCCTGCCCTTTGGGCCGTTCGATCCGCTCGCGCACCGCACCATGGCGGCAGGGTTGCGAGGTTGGGTGCGCGATCAGACGGCGCTTGATCTTGGCTATGTCGAGCAGCTCTACACATTCGGAGACCGTGGCCGCAACCGGCACCCAGACGACACCGGCCCGCATATTATTTCCGTTGGCTATCTGGCGCTGATCCGTGCGCAGGAGATGGGTGAGGATGCGACAGCGCATGAAAGCGCCTGGCGCGGCTGGTACCGGTACTTTCCGTGGGAAGACTGGCGGCAGGCACGCCCGCGCATCATCGACGGCACGATCGCGCCACTGGTCGGAGACTGGGCAGACACGGCATCCACACCGGCCATGAAGGCTGCGCGGCGGCAACGGCTGAACCTTTGCTTCGGGCTTGGCGGCATTTCGTGGGACGAGGAAAAAGTACTGGAGCGCTTCGAGCTTTTGTATGAAGCAGGCCTGGTCAACGAGGCAGCGCGCGACGGGCGCAAAAACGCGCGCCGCAAACTCGACACACCCGAAGGCAACCAGGACGTGCCGCCGCTTGGCGACCCCATGCAGCATGACCACCGGCGCATTCTGGCAACCGCCATCGGACGGCTACGGGCAAAGCTCAAATACCGACCGGTGGTGTTCGAGCTGATGCCGGTGGAATTCACGCTGACGGCGCTGCAACGCACTGTGGAAGCGGTGATGGGCGTGAAGCTGCACAAGCAGAATTTCAGGCGGCTGGTGGAAAAGGCCGGGCTTGTGGAACGCACAGGGCGCGTGACCACAAAGACCGGCGGGCGGCCTGCAGAGCAATTCCGGTTCCGCGCTGAAGTGGTGACCGAGCGCGCCGCGCCGGGTGTGCGGGTGGCAGCGCCCCGTCGGGGCCCCTCGTCGCGGGCATCGCGGTAGCAGCGTTTACCGTCGTGTCCGGCACTTGACGGCAGGTTGATGACGCTTTTAACTTCCTTGACAAGAGTAATGCTCATATGTAGCATTACTCGAAATTAATCGCGCGGGACGTCTGCCCGCCTTTTTGTGGCCTTATATATACTCAATTTGAGCATAATTGGCCACCCCAGACCGAAGAAAGGCCTGGCCATGACAATCGTGTATGACGCCAGCTTCCATGACGGTGCAAAACGCGCAAAAGCGAAAGCGCCTGCTGCTCAGCCCGTCGCGAAGAAACCCATGCCGGAGATTGAGGTGCCCGCATATACGCCGGGTCTCGCCAAGGAAATGGCACCGCTTTATGCGCGCCTCTCCAAGGTTATCCCCTCCGTTGAGTGGCCGTTCTTTGCCCCCTACATCCATGAAATCAACCGGCTGAAGAAGCAGAAGAACGCTGTCATTCTGGCGCATAACTACATGACGCCGGAAATCTTCCACGGGGTTGCCGACATTGCCGGTGACAGCCTGCAGCTGGCCATTGAGGCCACCAAGGTTGAAGAACAGGTGATCATCCAGTGCGGCGTGCACTTCATGGCGGAAACCTCAAAACTGCTGAATCCGAACAAGACCGTCATCATTCCTGATGCGATGGCAGGCTGTTCGCTGGCCTCCTCCATCACGGGTGCGGATGTGCGCGCCATGCGCGAGGCCTATCCCGGTGTGCCGGTGGTGACCTATGTGAACACCTCCGCCGACGTAAAGGCTGAGACCGACATCTGCTGCACATCGTCGAACGCCCTGAAAGTTGTTGAGAGCCTCAACGCACCGCGGGTGATGTGCATTCCTGACGAATACCTTGCGCGCAATGTGCAGAAGCAGACTGACGTTGAGATCATCACCTACAAGGGTTCATGCGAAGTGCATGAACGGTTCACGCCGGAAGAACTTCGTCAGTACCGGGAGAATGATCCGGGCATCAAAATCATCGCGCACCCTGAATGCCCGCCCAATGTGTTGGACGAAGCCGATTTCTCTGGCTCAACCTCTGCCATGATCAACTGGGTGAAGGACAATCAGCCTTCCAAGGTGATGATGGTGACCGAGTGCTCCATGTCGGACAATGTGGCGGTGGAAAACCCGAATGTGGAATTCATCCGGCCGTGCAATCTGTGCCCGCACATGAAGCGGATTACGTTGCCCAAGATCCTCGCCTCCCTGCATACCATGCAGGATGAAGTGACGATTGACCCCGCCATTGCAGAACGGGCGCGGCTCCCCATCGAGCGGATGATCGCGCTCAACAACTAGAAGCGCGCTGACGCCGCTTAAGAAGGCGTGTTGCCTCATGGTCAAATATCGCGAGCATCCAGCCGGCGATACGCTTATTGCAGGCGCAGGACTTGCCGGGCTGTTCACTGCGCTGAAGCTGGCGGATGCCGGGCTGCGGGTGACCGTGCTTGCGGGCATTCCGCGCCCAGGTGGTGCGACGTCCACTTGGGCGCAGGGCGGCATCGCCGCCGCACTGGGGCCGGATGACAGCGCGGACCTGCACGTGGCTGATACTATTGCTGCGGGCGACGGACTGGTGGACGAGCGCGCCGCACGCGCATTGGCGGAAGATGCGCCTGCCCGCATTGCCGATCTTGAAGCGCTTGGCGTCATGTTCGACCGCAAATCGGACGGCGTATTTTCACTTGGCCGCGAAGGTGCCCACGGGCGCAACCGCATTGCCCATGTGGGTGGTGACAGCGCGGGGGCCGCAATCATGGCAGCGCTGCTGAAGGCAGCTCGCGCCAACGAAAACATCCATATTGTGCCCGGCTGGAATGCGGCATCGCTGATCGTCGAAGGCGGTGCCGTAACCGGCATGGTGACGCGCGGCGGCGTCGAAGCGGATGCACCTGCCCTGGCATTCCGCGCGCCTACCACCGTATTGGCGACAGGCGGTGTCGGCGCGCTTTATGCGGTCACGACCAACCCTGCAGGTTCACGCGGACATGGGTTGGGTCTTGCAGCCCTTGCCGGTGCACAGGTAAGCGATGTCGAATTTGTGCAGTTTCACCCCACAGCCATTGCCTGCGAAGAAGACCCGGCACCGCTTGCGACCGAAGCCTTGCGCGGCGAGGGCGCAACGCTGCTGCGTGCTGACGGGTCGCGGCTGATGGAGGGTGTGCATCGGGATCTTGAGCTGGCACCGCGCGATATTGTGGCGCGCGAGATTGCCACAGAGATTTCGCATGGCGGCAGCGTGCTGCTGGATTGCCGCGCGGCGGTGGGCGACAGGTTCGCGGCGCGTTTTCCGACGGTTTATGCAGCGGCAATGCGCAACGGCATTGATCCTGTCACCACGCCGATCCCCGTTGCCCCGGCGGCGCATTATCACATGGGTGGCGTTGCGACGGATCTGGCGGGAGCCGCATCCCTGCCGGGACTGTATGCGTGCGGTGAGGTTTCGCGCACCGGCGCACACGGCGCCAACCGGCTTGCGTCTAACTCGCTGTTGGAATCAATCGTGTTCGGCGCGCGGATCGCCGACAGCATTGCCTCCCTTGGCGATCATGGTCCTGCACCGACCACGCCACCTGCGGGCGGCGACGCCCCCAAGGGGCCGGACCCGCATGCGGCCGAGATAACCCGGTTGCGCCAATCCATGTCTCTCAATGTCGGTGTGGCGCGCAGTGCGGCAGCGCTTGAATCGACGCTTGATCTGATCCGTGCATTTGAAGACCATGCGGAACCGGATGCAGCGGGCTATCGCAACGTATTGGCGGCAGCCCTTCTGATTACGGCAGCAGCGCATCGTCGGCATGAAAGCCGCGGCGGGCACAGCCGTCTTGATTTCCCCCACCGGGCAGACGCGCTGGCGCATCCCCTGCCCCTCACACTTGAACAGGCGCATGAGACCGGCACGGCCGGGCTGCATGCGAAATCGGCCTGACAGACATGACACGCTTACCGCTGCCTCCTATGCCGCGCCTGATCGTTGAACCTGCCGTGCGGCGTGCGCTTGAAGAAGATCTCGGCCGCGCGGGCGACATCACCACCGACTATGTGGTGCCAGAACAAACGCGGGCGCAGGCGCGCATTGCAGCGCGGGTCAAAGGTGTTGTCTCCGGCCTAGATGCGGCACGCTCAGCGTTTCGGCTGGTTGATCCAGAGTTGATGATCGGTGTTGAGCGGCGCGACGGAGATGTGGTTGAGCCCGGCGATACGATCTGCCATCTGGATGGCAAGGCGCGCTCGATCCTCACTGGGGAGCGCGTGGCGCTCAATTTCATGGGGCATATGTCGGGCATTGCGACGGCCACCTACCGCATGGCGCAGCTGATTGCGCATACCAAAGCCAAAGTGACCTGCACCCGCAAGACGACGCCGGGGCTGCGCGCATTTGAAAAACATGCGGTGCGGTCTGGCGGCGGGGCCAATCACCGGTTTGGGCTGGATGACGGGATCCTCATCAAGGACAATCACATTGCCGTTGCGGGTGGTGTGACCGCGGCGATTGAAGCTGCGCGCGCGCAGGCCGGGCATATGGTCAAGATCGAATGCGAGGTGGATACGCTGGAGCAATTGCGCGAGGCGCTGGATGCGGGAGCAGAAGCCATATTGCTGGACAACATGCCACCTGCCGTTCTGGCGGAAGCAGTTGCCATCAATGCCGGGCGGGCAACCCTTGAAGCATCCGGCGGCATTACCGCCGAAACGATTGTCGGCGTTGCGGAAAGCGGCGTTGATCTGATTTCAGTTGGCTGGCTTACGCACTCCGCGCCGTCGCTTGATCTGGGCCTTGATATTGATTTTGGCGATTGATGCCGCGCTTCACGGCTTCCCTAACGGTGTAGCCGCGCCCTAAACTCTCCCCGAACAAAAACACAAAAAAGTCATAAGGGGAGACGGCCATGAGTAAGGCAGGACAACGCAAATCCATTTTTATTACCGGTGCTGCAAGCGGCATGGGGCTGGCAACGGCGCTGTTGTTTGCATCAAAAGGCTGGTTCGTCGGCGCAACGGATGTAAACGCTGCAGGGCTGAAGGCGCTTGAGAGCGAAATCGGCGCTGACAATTGCTTCGTGTCGGTGCTGGACGTGACCAATGGCGACGCCTATGCGGCGGTGCTTTCCGAGTTTGCGAAAGATACCGACGGCACACTGGACCTGCTGTTCAACAATGCAGGCATCGGCAATGGTGGCTTCTTCGATGAGATGAGCTTCGACGACGTCATGGCGGTGGTGAATGTCAATTTCATTGGCGTGCTGCGCGGCATTCATCTGGCCTATCCGTTGCTCAAGGCAACGCCCAACTCGCTTTGCTTCACCACCTCGTCGTCATCAGCCACATTTGGCATGCCCGGTATCGCGGTTTATTCCGCCACCAAGCATGCGGTGAAGGGGCTGACCGAGGCGCTGTCGATTGAGTTTTCACGCCATGGTGTGCGCGCGGCTGATGTGCTGCCGGGGCTGATCGATACGGCTATTTTGCCGGAAGGCACGACCGACAATGCGCCCACCGAGGGCATGTTCCGGCTGATGCCCGCATCATCCGTAGCCGACAGCGTTTGGGCGGCGTATCAAACGCCGGACAAGCTGCACTGGTTTGTGCCCGAAGAGGTTGGTGATCTGGACAAAGCCGCAGGCAATACGCCGGAGTTGGTGCGCGATCAGATCAAGACGACCGGCCCGCTGGCCATGCTTATCAAGCAGATGGAAGAAGCCTCACAAGGCTAAGACTTGGGCTAGGGCCGCTTACGTTACGGCCTAGCTGTCGCGCAGGCCGTTGCGGTTGGTCCAGCGGTAGAAGATGTGTTTTCCTACGGTGGCCACTTCGTCAAGCGAGGGGGCCCAGTAGGGAGACACATAGTCTGCGTGGTAATGGGTGGCCTTGCCGGTCACTTCTTCCCACTGCACGTCCAGCATCACGTAGCTGGCAAGCGACTGGGACTTCTTCCACGCCGCGGTATTGGCCGGAACATCCTTCAAACCATCGCAGGTCCAGGAAAACTGGCAGCCGGTTGACAGGTGCGAGCCCTGGAAAACGACGCCACAAATAGTGCCGGGATAGCGCTTGTCGGCGACCCGGGTCAGAACCACTTCGGCGACAGCAAGCTTGCCCTGTGCGCCTTCGCTGCGGGCCTCGAAATAGATCGCCTGGGCAAGGCACATGCGCTCGCGGTCAAGCTGCTTGGCGCTGAGTTTGGCGAACCGCTTGGCGAGATGATCTTCGCCGGCAACCTGCACGGCGCTTTCAATAACCGCGTAAAACGCGTTGTCGCTCATGGCGCTGGTGACGGCGGGCAAAACGGCGACCGGGGCGGCCAGACGGCCACCGGCGCGGCGGATATCGGCGCGGGCGCGGACCTTGTCCTGCATGGCCTGCAATTGCGGTGAGGCGTGGGCAGCGCTGATCGGGGATGCGCTGGAACTGCTGAATCCCGGCAGGACGCCTGTTGCCATGGCGCCGAGCATCACGAATGCCACCGCAGCCAGTCCGGCGCCGGAAAAGCGCACAAAACGGTGCTGCATGAGCGCCTGCACATCGGCGTCGCGGATAATCTTCAAAACGGTGTCGAAGCTCTTAAGCATCGTCCTGTCTCCCATCTGGCGCAACGGGCCGGAGCCTCGAAGCTGGCGGGATCAAGGCCTGGGCGCGCGCTTTGTCGCGCGTCCGTGCAAGCCTTTTTCACGCCTTCCAAAACAATTTGGTTCGAGGTGGCCAATTCCACCTGACGCATTTCTTGCGCCTGAACCACACTCGGAGAGGCAAGCCCCGTGCCACCTTCTTCGCGGTGACGGCCTGCCTGACCGGAAAATTATTGCGCCGCACAATAATCTCCGTCTGGAGCCGTGCTGACAACTTGGAGGAGGATATAGCCTTTACGTTTGGGGGCATCAAGCACCAAACATTCGCGGATGAGTTGAAAATGCTATCTATTTGATATTACTGCATAATATCGGCGCAACCCCGGTATGCACGCGCCCAGGCTTGTTAATGTTGCAACGCAACACAGCGTGCCATAACGACCCAGGAATCAATGATATATGTTGCGTTGCAGCGAAAAAGCTATTTCGACTGCAGCGCCGCCTGTGCCGCTGCGAGACGCGCGATGGGCACCCGGTAGGGCGAACATGAGACATAGTCCAAACCGACTGTCTCACAAAAACGCACTGACTCGGGATCGCCGCCGTGCTCGCCGCAGATGCCCAGCTTGATATCCGGGCGGGTTGCGCGGCCGCGTTCGGCGCCGATCTTGACCAGTTCACCGACCCCATCCACGTCGAGCGTCACGAACGGGTCCTGCTCGATCAGGCCCTGCTCCGCATAGGTCTTGAGGAACATCGCCGCGTCGTCGCGGGAAATGCCGTAGGTGGTCTGAGTCAGATCATTGGTGCCGAAGGAGAAAAACTCCGCCGTCTCGGCAATCTGCGCTGCCTGCAGGGCGGCGCGGGGCAGCTCGATCATGGTGCCGACCAGATAGTCGAGCTTCTTGCCGGTTTCCTTTTCCACATCCGTCGCCACTGCGACGATGCGGGCCTTCAGCACGTCAAACTCCTGCTTCATGGCGACCAGCGGAATCATGATTTCAGGCGTCACCGGCGCACCGGCCTTTTCAGCGGCTGCAATCGACGCTTCAAAAATCGCGCGGGCCTGCATCTCGTAGATTTCCGGATACGAGATGCCGAGCCGGCAACCGCGATGGCCGAGCATCGGGTTGAACTCGTGCAGCTCATGGGCGCGCTGCTTCAGCTTTTTGGCATCGATGCCGGACGCTGCTGCAACCTCTTCCATCTCTTCATCCGTCTGCGGCAGGAATTCGTGCAGCGGCGGATCGAGCAGACGAATGGTCACCGGCAGGCCCGACATGATCTCGAACAGGTCGGTGAAGTCCTGCCGCTGCATGGGCAGGATCTTGTCCAGCGCGGTCTTGCGGGCGGGCTTGTCGGTTTCATCCGCGAGGATCATCTCGCGCACGGCGACAATGCGCTCTGATTCAAAGAACATATGCTCGGTGCGGCACAGGCCGATGCCTTCGGCGCCGAACTTGCGCGCGGTCTGCGCATCCAGCGGGGTTTCCGCATTGGTGCGCACCTTCATGCGCCGGGCTTTGTCCGCCCACACCATCAGCTTGGCAAAATCACCGGAGAGTTCCGGCTGCAATGTCGCCACCTCACCGAGAATGATCTGCCCCTTGGAGCCGTCAATGGTGATGGTGTCGCCTTCGGCCACGGTCTCGCCACCAACAGTGAAGGTCTTGGCCTTGTAATCCACACGGATCGAGCCCGCACCGGACACACACGGCCGTCCCATGCCGCGCGCCACAACGGCGGCGTGGCTGGTCATGCCGCCGCGCGTGGTCAAAATGCCCTGCGCTGCATGCATGCCGTGAATATCTTCCGGGCTCGTCTCAATGCGCACCAGGATGACTTTCTTGCCTTCCTGCATGCATTCAACCGCGTGCTCCGCCGTGAAGACCACGGCACCGGATGCGGCACCGGGGGATGCGGGAAGCCCCGTCGCGATCACATTGCGCACCGCATTGGGGTCAAGTGTTGGGTGCAGCAACTGGTCGAGCGAGCCGGGCTCAACACGCAGCACCGCTTCGTCGGACGTAATCAGCCCTTCTTCCACCATGTCGCAGGCAATCTTCAGCGCCGCCTTGGCGGTGCGCTTGCCGCTGCGTGTCTGCAGCATCCATAGCTTGCCCTGCTGCACGGTGAACTCAAGGTCCTGCATGTCGCGGTAATGGCCTTCGAGCTTGTGATAAATATCAACAAGCTGCTGATAAACCTCGGGCATGGCTTCTTCCATGCTCGGCTCGGTGGCGCCGGAAGCAACGCGTGCCTGCTTGGTGAGGTTTTGCGGCGTGCGGATGCCCGCCACCACGTCCTCGCCCTGCGCGTTGATCAGGAACTCGCCGTAAAACTCATTTGCACCTGTCGAGGGATCACGCGTGAACGCAACGCCGGTCGCCGATGTGGTGCCCATATTGCCGAACACCATGGCCTGCACGTTGACGGCAGTGCCCCAGCTTTCAGGAATATTGTGCAGCCGCCGGTAGGTGTCGGCGCGGTCATTGCGCCATGAGCCGAACACAGCCGAGATCGCGCCCCAAAGCTGGTCGCGCACATCCTGCGGGAACGGCTGCGCCAGCTCGCGCTCAACCGCCGCCTTGTAGTGCGTAATGATCTCTTTCCAGTTATCGGCGGAAAGATCCGTATCCATCACAAGTTCGTTGTCTTCCTTGAAGGTCTCAAGGATTTCTTCGAAGTGGTAATGGTCAACACCCAGCACCACGTCCGAATACATCTGGATGAAGCGGCGGTAGCTGTCCAAGGCAAAGCGTTCGTCACCGGAGAGTTTGGCCAGCGCACCAACGGTCTCGTCATTGAGGCCGAGATTGAGCACCGTATCCATCATGCCGGGCATCGACGCACGTGCGCCCGAGCGCACGGAGACCAGCAGCGGGTTTTGCGTGTCGCCGAATGTGGCGCCCACGAGCTTGCCGATCTGCTCCAGTGCCTTGTCCACGTCGCCGGAAAGCTGATCCGGATACTTACGGCCATTGTCGTAGTACCAGGTGCAAAGCTCGGTGGTGATGGTAAAGCCCGGCGGCACCGGCAATCCAAGATTGGACATCTCGGCAAGGTTCGCGCCCTTGCCGCCCAAAAGATTGCGGTCTTTGGCGGAGCCTTCCGCCGAACCGTCGCCGAAGCTGTACACCCACTTGGTCATTGTCACTTGCCTGTCTTGCGGTGTGGTTTGAGATTATGAATGAAGAGAAGCGGCTTGCGCGGGGTCGCGGATGCTGCCCCCCTCACCCTATCCCTCTCCCCGTTGGGGCGAGGGAACCGGATGCTTTGGACTACGCATGTAATATCCCTCGCCCCAACGGGGAGAGGGAGGGGCCCGCCGCGTAAGCGGTGGGAGGGTGAGGGGGTAAAAGAAAAAATCTCAGCCATTGCCCTAGCCCTCTACCTTTGAGAAGTCAGCAACCGTGTGCAGCGCATCGCGGATTTGCGCGAGCAGCTTCAGCCGGTTGGTGCGCAGTTCGGGATCGTCCGCATTGACGGTCACGCCGTCAAAGAACAGATCAACCGGCCCGCGCAGTTTTGCCAGCGCCACCATGGCGCCCGCGAAATCTTCCTTGGCCACAGCCTCGCGCGCAATGCCGGTGGCTGCATCAATCGCCGCATAAAGATCGCTCTCCGCGCCCTCGGCAAACAGTTCGGCATTTGCAGCGCCGGAGACTTCGCCGGTCTTCTTTTCCTCGATGCGCAGAATGTTGGCGGCGCGCTTGTAGCCTGCCAAGAGGTTTGCGCCGTCGTCCGTTGCGAGGAAATCGGACAATGCATTTACGCGCTGGACGATCAACCAGAGATCGTCCTGACCTTCGAGTGCGAAGACGGCATCCACGAGATCGTGACGCGCACCACGATCACCAAGATAAACTTTCAGACGATCAGCTAGAAAATCTATGAGGTTGAGTGCAAGCGCGCTGAAGTCCACTCCTATTGCGACATGGAACCCTTCCTGCGCTAACGCTTCAGACCTCTCAGGCTGAAAGAAAGTTATGTCTTCAACAACGTTATCAGCGGTAACATGTCCCGAACAGATTGCTTTCCGGTACGGAGCGAATGTAATTTGCAGGACATCCGATAGTCTTAGCCTGACACAATTCTCGATAGCCAGTCGGATGATTCCCAACGCAGCGCGGCGAAGGGCAAAAGGATCCTTTGAACCGGTTGGCAGAACATCAATCGCCCAGAATGCGGCAAGCACTTCAAATTTCTCGGCGAGCGCTGCAGCAATGCTAACCGGTGTGGTTGGAACATCATCACCCGGCCCCTGAGGGGCATAGTGATCGCGGATCGCATCTGCAACGGCTGCGTTCTCACCATCACCAAGCGCGTAGTACCGCCCCATGATGCCCTGCAGGTCAGGGAACTCGTAGACCATGCCCGTTGTGAGATCAGCCTTTGCCAGGCGCCCGGCGCGCTCAGCCTTATCCGGATCGGCATTCACTCTAACGGCCAGATCACGCGCAAGCGTAGCTACGCGTTCGGTCTTTTGATGAACAGTCCCAAGCTGAGCGTGGAACACCACCTTTTTGAGATCGTCGATGCGGCTTTCAAGCGTGCGCTTCTTGTCTTCGTCCCAGAAGAAGCGGGCGTCGGAGAAGCGGGCGCGCAGAACGCGGGCGTTGCCTGCGGCGATGGCCTTGCCGCCGTCCACGGCTTCCACATTGGCGACGCAGATGAAGTTGGGGGCCATCTTGCCCGTCTTGGCGTCCTTGACCGCGAAATATTTCTGATTGGTGCGCATGGTGCTGGTGAGCACTTCGGGCGGCACGTCCAGGAAATCCGCGTCGAACTCACCCAGCAACGGCACCGGCCATTCAACGAGGCCCGCGACTTCCGCCAGCAGCGCATCGTCTTCCACAAGCTCAAGGCCCTTGGCCTGACACAGCGTCTTGGCTTCGTGCAAAATCGTCTGCATACGAAGCTCTGCATCCACCATCACCTTGGCGCGGTCGAGACTGACTTCGTAATCCTCAAGGCGATGCACGGTGATGGCGTCGGGCGCCATGAAACGGTGGCCGTATGTGGCGTTGCCGCTGTTGATGCCATCAACTTCGAAGGGGACGATCTCACCATCAAACGTGCAGACAATGGAATGCAGCGGGCGAACCCAGCGCAATTGTCCATCGCCCCAGCGCATTGATTTTTGCCATGGGAACTTGCGGATGGTATCGGGGATGATCTCGGCGAGAAGCTCCGGCACCGGGCGGCCCGTCTGCTCGATGACGGCGACGTAGAACGCACCCTTTTTGTCTTCGCGCGTGATGCAGTCATCAATGCTGGCAAGCCCTGCGGATTTCAAGAAACCCTCAAGCGCTTTTTCAGGCGCGCCAACGCGCGGGCCTTTTTTCTCTTCCTTGCGGTCAGGCGCTGCACCCGGCAACCCGCCCATGGCGAGCATCAAGCGGCGCGGCGTGTGGTGGACGCGCGCCCATTCATAGACGACGCCCTGATCCACCAGTGCGCCTGTCACCATGCGCTGCAAATCAGCCGCCGCCTGCTTTTGCATGCGTGCGGGGATTTCCTCGCTGAAAAGTTCGATGAGGACTTCAGGCATTTTTTATATACCCCCTCACCCTATCCCTCTCCCCGATGGGGCGAGGGAACCGGATGCAATCGGCAACGCATAACATTCCCTCGCCCCTTGGGGAGAGGGAGGGGCCCATCGCGGCCAGCGATGGGAGGGTGAGGGGGCAGGCGTCAGAAAACATCACTTGGCCCCTTCAAGCTGCGTTGCGAGGTAAGCTTCGCAACAGCCCTTTGCCAAATTCCGTACACGGCCGATATAGGCCTGCCGCTCGGTCACCGAGATGACGCCGCGGGCATCCAGCAGGTTGAAGCGGTGCGAGGCTTTCAGCACCTGATCGTAAGCGGGCAGCGGCAGCGCAGGCGTGAAGGTCAGCAGCCGCTCGCATTCCTTTTCCGCGTCTTCAAACTGGCGGAACAGGGTTTCAGTATCGGCGGCTTTGAAATTATGGTGCGAGTATTCGACTTCCGCCTGATGGAACACGTCACCGTAAGTGACTTTCTTGTCGCCTTGCGCGCCGTTGAAATCCAGATCAAAGCCGTTGTCGACGCCCTGCACATACATGGCAAGGCGCTCCAACCCGTAGGTCAGTTCGCCGGAGACCGGTTTGCAGTCGATGCCGCCGACCTGCTGAAAATATGTGAACTGCGACACTTCCATGCCGTCGCACCACACTTCCCAGCCAAGGCCCCAAGCGCCGAGCGTCGGGCTTTCCCAGTCGTCTTCCACAAAGCGGATGTCGTGCAGCTTGGGGTCGATGCCCAGCGCCTTCAGGCTTTCAAGATACAGCTCCTGAATGTTGTCGGGGCTGGGTTTGAGGATCACCTGAAACTGGTAGTAGTGCTGGAAGCGGTTGGGGTTCTCGCCGTAGCGCCCGTCTGTCGGGCGGCGCGAAGGCTGCACATAGGCAGCGTTCCAGGGCTTTGGCCCGAGCGAGCGCAATGTGGTCGCGGGGTGAAACGTGCCCGCGCCCATTTCCATGTCATAGGGCTGCAGAATCACGCAGCCCTGCGCCGCCCAGAAGCGTTGCAGGGTGAGGATCAGCCCCTGGAATGATGTGTCGGCCTTGGCCGGTTGGGCGGTCATGGTGCGCCAGCGCTTGGTTTGCCAGTTGAGGGCGAAGGATGGGCGGGTTTTTGGCAGAATCGCTAGGGACAACTGCCATATGCCCACGCGCGGCGGAACCTAGCCGCGCGGTCCCCTTCCGGTCAAGGAAGGAGGGCCACGGAATGCGCGGGGCTGGTGCCCGGAAGTGCGCCTAATGGCCGGCGCGGTCGCGGGGGCGGTAAACACCGTCGCCGTCGGGCTCAAGAGTCTGGGCGTTGCGCTTGCCGGTCATGCGCTCAGTGGCGCGGCGGGCGGCCTCCTCCACAGAGGAGCGCCGCGCACTGCCGCGGCCCTTGAAGGCACGCCATGCGGCCATCGCGCCGATGACCAGAAGGCCGGTGATAATGAGGTTCCCCATGGGTTTTTGCTCTTTATTGGCTGCCTAAAGGCCGAAACGCGACCACAAAGCGCGGGTTTCCAGCGCCTGAAGGCTATCTTCGACCAGATTTGCCGTGTTGAGAAGCGGCGCATCGGGGCGCGTATCCCCGGTGGTGGCCACGGAGGGCTGCTTGCGGCGGAACAGACCGCCGGATGAGCGCACCAGCCGCAGATTGGTCTTGTCGCCGAATTTCTCCCGCATGACGGAGCGAATGTCGCCCAGCCCGTCGATCAGGCCGAGGCCCTTGGCGGTCGCGCCGGTCCAGAATGAGCCGGTGAACAGCTCGCTTTCGGGTGCCGTCAGCTTGCCCTCGCGGCGGTCGCGGACCATCTGCTTGAAGCTTTCATGCACTTCGGCCTGCAATTTCTTCAGATGCTCGACGTCCTTGGGGTCTTCGTCCTTGAACGGGTCGAGCATCGCCTTGCTTTCGCCGGCGGTATAGATCCGGCGCTCGATACCCACACGGTCGATGAGGTGTTTGAAGCCAAAGCCCGCCGAGACGACGCCGATGGAGCCGACGACGGAGTTTTCATCCGCATAGATTTCGTCACCCGCCAGCGCCAGCATGTAGCCGCCGGACGCGCCGACATCTTCGATGAAGGCGAAAACCGGGATTTCCTTTTCAGCGGAGAGCGCGCGGATGCGCTTCACGATCAGGGCAGACTGCACCGGTGAGCCGCCGGGCGAATTGATCGCCAGCGCCACGGCCTTGGCGGATTTGTTGGAAAACGCCGCCTCCAGATCAGCCGCGACGGTCGCCAGCGACAGGCTTTGATTGAACGGTGTGGAATTGCCGCCGATGACGCCTGAGAGGCGCACGACATTTACCAGAGGCTCAGCCGCGCCCATGAGACGACGGGCGACGGGGCCGATGAAGGGCTGGTCACGCAAGGCGTGCAGATTATCTTTTATTGCCATGCGCCAGACATAGGCACTGGACCGCCCCGAGACAACATTCAACCGCGGATTTCCAGCGGGGCGCCTTCGCGCAAAATGTCCCAGGCATCGGACGTAAACCGGGCATCGGGTCCGTGCAGGACCAGACCTGGCAGCAGTTTCAGCGGGCCGCGGCTGCCTTTGGTCGCCTGAACAATGACCCGCGTGGCGGGTTTGCCGGTGCTGCGCGGGGCCGGCCACAGGGGATAAACCAGCACGCCGCCCGCCCTGCCCTCAAGCGCTGCCAACAAGTCGGCCAGCCGGTCGGCCCGGTGAATGAGCGTCAAGGTGCCGCCGGGACGGACCATGCGGGTGGCGAATTTGACCCATGCGTGCAGCAGATCAGCAGGCCCCGCAAAGGCGCGGGCGCGGGCGTCACCCGGCGGCACGGTGGCGTCGCCCTCGGTGAGGAAGGGCGGGTTGGCGATGGCGTGGTCGCAGCTTTCAGGCTTGAGCCCCAGCGCCTCAAGCACGCTTCCCTTGGCCGTCACATCCGCCTCAATCAGGGTTGCCATATCCGCCAGATCGTTGCGCTGGGCATTGGCGCGGGCGAGATCGAGCGCCGAGCGTTCAATTTCGACGCCGACGATTTTTGCGCCGGTGCGTCTGGCCAGACACAAAGCCGCGACGCCGGGGCCGCAGCCCGGCTCGATCACGATTTCGTCAGCCTTGGCGGGGCAGGCTGCGGCCAGCATCACCGTATCGAGCCCGGCCCTGAAGCCGTGGCGCGGCTGCAGGCATTTGATGCGGCCGGATAGGAAATCATCGTCGGTGGTTTGGGTCTCGGTCACGCTCACCCGCGGCTCTCCCCGACAGGCGGCACGTCGATTTCCGCGTCCAGCAGCAGCTGCCGGGCGGATATGGCGTCCTCTTCAAGCACCATCAGCCGCTTGGGGAAGATGCCGATTGAGCCTTCCAGAATGCTCATATGCAGGTCCAGCACGTCATGGGGAATGCCCGCATCCTTCAACAGCGCCTGGGCGAAGGAAACCGTGACCGGGTTGTTTGTGCGCAGCAGTTCGATCATGCGAGAAGCTCGAATATCCCGGTTTACAGGGTGTAATGCGCGTCGGCAGGCCGCAGCGATGCTGACTTGACCCGAGTTGCCCCACCTCTAGATTGAAGGCATAAGGGCCTTTCATATCAGGACCCCTTCCATATCAGGATTGGGGTCCATCAAGACTACCACGTGAAGGAGCGCCCTTATACGGGCGAGGCGGGCATGGGCGTTGTTGTGCCACTTGAGAGCGAACGGGGCGCCGGCAGCGATGCTGTCGAGCGGCTGACCGAACTTGTGGGCGGCGACATGGAGCGGGTCACCGAGCTCATCCTGTCGCGGCTCGCCTCGCAGGTCGCCATGGTGCCGGAGCTTGCAAGCCATATCGTTGAAAGCGGCGGCAAGCGGCTGCGTCCGATGATGACGCTGGCGGCTGCCAATATCTGCGGCTATCAGGGTACGGATCATCTGAAACTCGCCGCTGCCGTGGAGTTGATGCACACGGCCACCCTTCTGCATGACGACGTGGTGGATGAAAGTGACCTGCGGCGCGGCAAGCAAGCAGCGCGAAAAATCTGGGGCAATCAGGCCAGCGTGCTGGTGGGTGATTTCCTGCTTGGCCGCGCCTTCAAGATGATGGTGGAAGTGGGGTCGCTTCCGGCGCTCGACATTCTGTCGTCCGCTGCCTGCGTCATCGCCGAAGGCGAAGTGCTGCAGCTGGCCACCACAAAAGACACCCGCACCACCGAAGACGCCTATCTGCAGGTGGTGAACGCCAAGACGGCGGCGCTGTTTGCGGCTGCCACCGAGGTTGGCGCCATCATCGCCGAGCGCTCCCCCAGCGAGCAGGCGGCGCTTGAATCCTATGGCCGCAATCTGGGCATCGCGTTCCAGCTTGTGGATGACGCGCTGGATTATTCAGGCCGTCAGGCGACGCTTGGCAAAACCGTCGGCGACGATTTCCGCGAAGGCAAACTAACCTTGCCCGTGGTGCTTGCCTATCGCCGGGGCGACGCCGACGAACGCGCCTTTTGGGAACGCACCCTGCGCGATGGCGACCAGACCGATAGCGACATGGATCAGGCCATCGCCATCATGCAGAAGCATGGCTGCCTCGACGACACCATCGGCCGCGCCCGCCATTACGGCGCCATCGCCTGTGACGCGCTGGCGATTTTCCCCAAGAGCGACATGCGCGAAGTGCTCATCAGCCTCGTGCATTTCTGCGTCAATCGCAGCTATTAACATCTCACCTTGCCGCATGGACCCTCCGGTCAAGCCGGAGGGACAGCGGGGTTTGTTGCAGGTGCGCCGTCCAAAGCCGGAGGGAGGGCGGGAGTTAGTTGCTGGTCCGCCTTCCCCTTAACCGACTTCCCTCCGGCTTGACCGGAGGGTCCACCACACCGTGGTTCAAAAATGCGGGATGTCGTCGGACAGATCGCGCCACTGCGGATTGTGTTGCTCAATCAAGTCAATTTTCCAAGCACGCAGCCAGTGCTTGAGACGGCGCTCACGCTGCTTCGCCTGTTCACGTGTCTCCAGGGGCTCAAAATAGACCAGCCGGTCCAGAGCATATTTTTGCGTGAAGCCTGCGCGGACCTTTTCACGATGTTCATGCAGGCGGCGTCCCAGATCATCCGTGTAGCCCACATAAAGGGTGCCCTTGGGCTTATTGGCCAAGATATAAACATAGAACGCCATCATGGGAGCAAAACCGCACTGGACCCTCCGGTCAAGCCGGAGGGAGAGCGGGGTTTGTTGTAAGTCCAGCCTTCCCCCAATACTGCCTTCTGCCGCTTGACCAAAGCGTCCGACACCTCCCCCCCAAACCGACCTCCCTCCGGCTTGACCGGAGGGTCCATGCCGCGTGGGGCACGAATTATCGTGTCAGAACCTTCGCCGCCCGCACCCACCATCCCTCACGCGCAAGGCTGGCCGCGGATGCCTTGGCGGCCTCTTCATCCGCATACAGCCCGAAGCAGGTCGCACCGGAGCCGGACAGGCGGGCCAGCAAGCAGCCTTGTGTGCCGGCGATGGCCCTGACCGTTTCACTCACTTCAGGCACCAGCGCGCGGGCGGGAGGCTCAAGGTCGTTGCGGCAGGTCGCCATGAAACGGGCCAGGGTTTTTGCGTCCGAAAAACCACCGGGCCAGAAGGTGTCGCTTTGCGCTGTTGCAGGCTGCGCGTTCAAAGCCTTGAATACCGGGCCGGTTGCAACCGGCACACCGGGATTGACCAGTACGCACCAAAGCGGCGGCAGTTTCGGCGCGGCTGAAATCACTTCACCGATGCCGGACATGACGGACGGGCGTGGCGCATACACACACACGGGCACATCTGCGCCAAGCTCAACTCCAAGCGCTGCAAGCGTTTCAGGCGAATGACCCAGCCCCCAAAGCTGATTGAGCGCGCGCAGGGCTGCGGCACAATCCGCCGAGCCGCCACCGATGCCTGCGGCAACGGGCAAATGTTTTTCCAGCGTCAGGCGCGCGCCGCGCCCTGCCCCCGCATCCAGCAACCGCGCAGCCTTCAGCACCAGATTATCCGTGTCCGGCGTATCCGCCAGCGCAGCCGCGTTGGGTCCTGTCATGCTGAATGACAGGTCGTCGGCGGGTTCAGCGGTCAGCGTGTCGCCTGCATCCGCAAACACCACAAGGCTCTCAAGCAGGTGATAGCCGTCGGCGCGTTTGCCGAGCACATGCAATGTGAGATTGATCTTGGCGGGGGCAAATTCAGTGATGGCACTCACGACAGAAGACCCAGTTCTTTTTGCTTCTTTTTTGAAAGCCCTGCCGCGACCATTGCATGCGACTGCCGCACATAGTCCTTGAGCTCCGCGTCGCTCAAGCCGGGCTTGGCATAGTGCTGCACCCATTTAAGGCCGCGCGACGCCATATACGGCGCAGGCCGTATGCCGGGTTGCTGCGGCAGAACTTCAAAAGCCAGATCGCTGGTCTTGAAGGTGAAAGCCGGGTCTTTGTCTTCCCAGCCGCAAATGGCAAACACCTTGCCGCCTACCTTCCACACATCCGCATTGCCCCATTGCACCACATGGGTTGTCGCGGTGAGGGATTTGCAGAACGTGTTGAAACCGGCACGGGTCATGGCATCAGGTCTTGCGTCATCAAAGGCACGCGGCCGTCAGGAACCCGCAACAGGTTCACTATCCAGCTGGGCTTCGGGCTTTGCAGCTTCCGCCGCCTCCACCGCATCGAGACCTTTTTCGAGCTTGCGGGTGATGCGTGCGGCGACATCATCCGCCGGATCGCTATCAAGCGCATGCTGCCACTGGAAGCGGGCTTCCGTGCGGCGGCCGACTTTCCAGAACGCGTCGCCCAGATGGTCATTGATGGTGGGGTCGTGCGGATCAAGCTCGACGGCACGCTCAAGCTGCTCCACCGCTTCGCCATAGCGGCCAAGCTGATAGAAGGCCCAGCCGAGACTATCGACGATGAAGCCGTCATTCGGGCGCTGCGCAACGGCGCGCTCGATCATGTTGAGCGCCGCATCGAAATCGCGCTTCTGCTCCAGCCAGGAATAGCCCAGATAGTTGAGGACGTAAGGCTGCTCGGGCTCAAGCTCCAGCGCCTTCAAAAAATCATCTTCGGCTGCCTGCCACTTTCCCTGCCGCTCACGCGACACACCGCGCGCATAGTAAAGTGTCCAGTGGCGGCCCTTGGTGTTTTTGAGCAGATCAAGCGCCTTGGTGTACTGGCTCTCGGCTTCTACAAACCGCTCCTTGGCGCGATACAGATCCCCCAGCGCAATGGCGACTTCTCCATCGTCATGGGCGCGGCGCTCCAGCGACCGCAATGAAGAGATGGCATCATCGGTGCGGCCGATACGGTCGAGCAGCAAGGCGCGCTCGATGCGGGCTGTTGTCGAGAGCGTTGAATTCGACGGCACTTCATCATAGGCGTCGGCTGCTGCCTGCAAGTCACCCGAATTGGACAGCAGTTCCGCCAGCAATACGCGCGCCACATCCAGCTTGGGGTCCGCGTATAGCGCCAGCTGCAGATAGAGCACGGAAACATCCACGCCCTGATCGCGTGACAATGCACTGCCCAGGCCGTAAAGCGTTTCAGCGATGCCGCTGTATGCGGATGTCACCAGAAGGTCCGGCGTCTTGCCTGCATGGGCGCGCTTAAGTGCGCTTGCAATGATCGGGTGGGACGGCGAAAGCGCCAGATATCCCGAATAGATTACAATCGCATCGTCGGTCTGGCCGTTGCGTTCAAGAAAGCGGCCATAGGCCTCAACAATGCGCACAGAGCCGCCACCGGACGATGACATGGCGCGTTCATATGCGGCGCGCGCAATATCGGTGCGCCCCGCGAGGTCTGCAATCAAGGCTGAATGATAGGCACTGAACAGCTGATGGCCGGGGCCGTCATCATCCAGTTCCAGGCCTGCAAGGGCTGCGTCCGGATTGTCTTCGCCCATATAGGTCCAGGCATTCAGCAGGCCGGATACAAGGCGGGTGAAGGGACCGGGCGTGGCAGCATCAAACTGCGCCCGTGCGTCGGCAAATTTGCCCTTGCGGATATCGCGCACACCCAGCACCAGCCGTGCCGTGCGGTCGCCGGCATCCTGTGCCACCACCTTTTCGGCGAGTGCCGCGGCGCGCGGAATGTTGCCAGCGGTGAGTTGCAGCAGGAAAGCGCGGTCAAGAATGATCTGATTGGCCGGGTCCTCGCTGAGCACCTGATCATAGAAGGTGGCGGCCGCATCCCGGTCGCGCAGATTGGTCGCGTGGCGGGCGGCCAGATAATTGCCAAGCTTGGTGTCGGTATTCCGGCCGGCTTTATCGACCCGCAGGTTCTTGCCGACGGTACTGTCGTCAAAATCGCGCGCATCAAGCCCACCGAACCCGGCGCAGCCTGCAAGCAGGCCGGCCATCAGGCCGGTGAGAACAAGGCGGGACAGGCGGCGGCGCGGATTGGCGTAATTGGGCTGCTGCACGTTTGGTTGCTCCACCTGCCTTATAACAATGCGAGCCGCCACCTTAGCCGAGCGGTCATGATTGTGGTCAATCAAATACCCGGTATCGGGAGAATCCGCGGCAACGCGAAAACGGCCACTTTACCTACATATTGACGTAGATCGGCCCACCGCCACCCTCGGGCACCACCCAGTTGATGTTCTGGCTGGGATCCTTGATGTCGCAGGTTTTGCAGTGAACGCAGTTCTGCGCGTTGATCTGGAAGCGCGGATTGCTGCCATCGTCATTGCTCACCACTTCATACACACCCGCCGGGCAATAGCGTTGCGCGGGCTCCGCCCATGTGGGCAGGTTCACGTCGATGGGGATCGACGGATCCTTGAGCGTCAGATGTGCAGGCTGGTCTTCCTCGTGGTTGGTCGAGGACAGGAACACCGAAGACAGCTTGTCGAAGGAGACCACGCCATCGGGCTTGGGATACTCGATCGGCTTGCACTTGGCGGCGGGCTTGAGTGACGCCGCATCCGTCTTTTTGTGTTTCAGGGTGAACGGCAGGCCGATGCCCAGATTGTTCATCCACATATCAATGCCGCCGAGGCCGACGCCGATCAGCGTGCCGAAGCGTGACCAAAGCGGCTTCACGTTGCGCACGCGCTTCAGGTCTTTTGCCACATGGCTGGTTTCGTATTCGCCTTGATAGGCGGTGAGTTCGTCGGCAGCGCGGCCATCACGAATGGCTTCAAAGGCTGCCTTGGCGGCCATCATGCCGGTTGCCATGGCGTTGTGGCTGCCCTTGATGCGCGGCACGTTCACGAAACCGGCCGAGCAACCGACCAGCACACCGCCGGGGAACGTAAGTTTCGGCACCGACTGGTAACCGCCTTCGGTGATGGCGCGGGCGCCATAACTCAGGCGCTTGCCGCCTTCAAAGGTCGGGCGGATCGCTGCATGGGTCTTGAAGCGCTGGAACTCATCAAACGGCGACAGATACGGGTTTGAATAGTTGAGGTGAACCACGAAGCCGACAGCCACGAGGTTTTCATCAAAATGATAGAGGAAGGAGCCGCCGCCGGTCTTCATGCCGAGCGGCCAGCCGAAGGAGTGCTGCACCAGACCCTTTTTGTGTTTGGCCGGGTCGATTTCCCACACTTCCTTGATGCCGATGCCGAATTTCTGCGGCTCGCTGTTTTCATCAAGCTTGAAGTTGCGGATCAGGTGCTTGGAGAGGGAGCCACGCACGCCCTCAGCAAAGAACGTGTATTTGCCGTGCAGCTCCATGCCCGGCATGTAGCTGTCCTTGGGTTCGCCATTCTTGCCGATGCCCATGTCGCCGGTGGCGACGCCTTTGACGGAGCCGTCATCATTGTAAAGCACTTCGGCAGCGGCGAAGCCGGGATAGATTTCAACGCCCAGCGCTTCGGCCTTTTCAGCCAGCCATTTGCAGGTGTTGCCGAGGCTGGCAATGTAATTGCCGTGATTGTTCATCAAAGGCGGCATCAGGAAGTTCGGCAGGCGAATTGAGCCTGACGGGCCAAGCACCATGAAATGGTCGGCCTTCACCTCGGTCTTGACTGGGCAGCTCTCATCATTGCGCCAGTCGGGCACCAGCTCATCAAGTGCTATCGGGTCGATCACGGCACCTGAGAGGATATGTGCGCCGACTTCAGCGC
Organism: uncultured Parvibaculaceae bacterium; assembly: GCA_964511745.1. Classification (GTDB taxonomy): domain Bacteria; phylum Pseudomonadota; class Alphaproteobacteria; order CGMCC-115125; family CGMCC-115125; genus Pyruvatibacter. The sequence goes on along the minus strand of CAZEHX010000001.1, from coordinate 421,631 downwards.
CTTTTTCGAGCACGCAGACCGACAGCTCAAAATCCTGCGCGGCGCTCAATTCCTTGAGGCGGATGGCAGCGGCGAGGCCCGCGGGGCCGGCGCCGACAATCACCACGTCATATTCCATGGCTTCGCGCTGCTCAGGGTGAAGAATGAACCCCTGCGTCGCGTTGACCTCACTGGCGTTCTTGAGGGCGTCAGACATGGAACCTCCTGGATGGATGATATAGCCGCCGGGCGGGGCAAATTAGGGGGCTTGCCGCAGCGAATCTGTGCTGCCGGGCGCAGCGCATATTACGCGAAAATCTGGGAAAACCGCCATACCCGGGATGGCGATTCAGCGTTTATGGGGCCAAGGGAATGTGGGGGTCAACCCGTGGCGTTTCCGGCAACAGAGCGCGCCCATTGCGTCCTTATTTGACGATCCCCTACGCGTATGTGTGACAGAGGGCATCAACAGCAGTAAAGCTAGCACCCATGAGCGAGGTTTCCACATCAAATGGCGGCGGGGCGGGTGACGATCATGCAGCCCTTGCGGATCTTCTGCGCTGGTTTTCTGACGCCGGGGCTGACGAAGCCATTGGCGACGAGGCCATAGACCGGCTGGCACTGGCTCCTGAAGCCGCGCGTGCGCCCGCACAAAAACCGGCTCTGTCCCGCGACGCTCCCGCGCAACCTGCAATGCGGGCTGCGGCACCGCTGGCGGATGACAAAGCGGCGATTGATGACGCCAAGACGGCAGCGGCAAGTGCCACGACCCTTGATGAGCTGCGCGCGGCGATGGCGGCGTTTGAAGGCTGCCCGCTCAAGGCCACCGCCAAGAATCTGGTTTTTGCCGATGGCAATCCCAACGCCAAGATCATGCTTGTCGGCGAAGCGCCGGGGCGCGACGAGGATATTGCGGGGCTGCCCTTTGTTGGCCGCTCGGGACAGTTGCTGGACCGGATGCTCGCCTCAATCGGCCTCAACCGCGAAAAAGTCTATATCGCCAATGTGCTGCCCTGGCGCCCGCCGGGCAACCGCACGCCGACACCGGCTGAAACCGCCATGTGCCTGCCCTTCATCCTGCGCCATATCGAACTTGTGGCCCCTGAGATTCTGGTCTGCGTCGGTGGTGTCTCCGCCAAGGAGCTGTTCGGCACCCCCACCGGCATCACCAAATTGCGCGGCCAGTGGCGCGAGTTTGACCCTGCCGCCATCGGCGGGCCTCAAGGCCACAAAATGCCCGCCATCGCCATGCTGCATCCGGCTTATTTGCTGCGTCAGCCGGCGCAAAAGCGGCTGGCATGGCAGGACCTGCTAAGCCTGCGGGAAAAGATGACGCAACTTGCTCTTTAACCCTTTGATGCTATTGGCTGGTATGGGACTCGCATCAAGCGGGCGGGACCGTTAGGATTTCCTTGAATTTGCACATTCAGTGCTGCGCCGGGGGGCCACATGCACCGCTTTAAAGACAAACGCACTGCGCGCGCGCAGGCTGCGGCAGACGGTACTTCTGTCCTCGTCCAATGGATGCTGGCCGGCGTCCTGCTGCTGGCACTTGCATGGCTGATTGCGCCGGCACATGCCGCACCCAATACGCAGGTCACAGGGCAGGTTCTCTCCGACGCGGACGCTGCGCGCTACACGCAGATTTTTCACCAGCAGGACTCCGGCAACTGGAAATCCGCCGACAAGCTCATTGCCGCGCTGGAGGATGATGTGCTGATGGGCCATGTGCTGTTCCAGCGTTACATGCACCCAACCGCCTATCGCTCCAATTACCGCGAACTGCGCAGCTGGCTGGCCAAATATGCGGACCATCCCGGCGCGGGAAAAATCTACAAGCTGGCCATGAAGCGCCGCGGCGGTGCCGCTGTGCCGGTAACGCCCGTACGCCGCGCCTACAGGCCCACCGCCTATCACTCGGTCTATGCGGTGTCGGGCGCCAGTGCCGAAGGCCGGACGAATTACGGCCGCACGATTTCCAGAAAAGTACGCTCGCTGATTTCGCGCGAGCGGCCGACCCAGGCGCTGGACCTGCTCAACTCCACCAAAGTGCGCAACCGTCTGGGGGCGGATGAACGCGCTGCCCTCAAGGCCCGTATCGCGTGGTCCTATTATGTGGAAGGCAAGATCGACAAGGCGTTTGATCTTGCCACGGATATTTCCAATTCCCACCGCCGCGATGCGCCGCTGGCAGACTGGTATGCAGGTCTGTCCGCCTGGCGTCTTGGCAAGCCGGAAATTTCCGCGCCGCATTTCGAGGCGCTTGCAGGCAACATCAATGTCTCCGACTGGACCCGCGCCGCAGCCGCTTTCTGGGCGGCGCGCGCCTATCTTGCCTCGCATGAGCCTGCCCGCGCGGTGCCGATGCTGGAAGCCGCCGCCAATACCGACATGACATTTTACGGCCTGTTGGCACAGCGCCAGCTTGGCCGCAGCCCGAAGGTGCAATGGAACGAACCGGTGATTGATACCGGCAGCCGCACAGCGCTGCTGTCGGTCGATCAGGTGCGGCGCGGTGCAGCGCTGGCGCAGATCGGCAAGCAGCAGATGGCGGAAGCAGAACTTCGCCGCGCCCATGGACGCCTTGACCCGTCGCTGGACGTCGCCCTTGCCACACTGGCGCGCGACCTCGACCTGCCCGCGACCCAGCTTGCCGTGGCGCTGGCAAGTCCGCAGCCGATCGGCACCGCTCTGTTCCCGGTTCCTGATATGGAGCCGGACGGCGGCTACCGCGTTGACCGGGCACTGCTGTTCGCCATTGCGCGGCAGGAGAGCAAATTCATTTCCAATGCCACCAGCCGGGCGGGTGCCGCAGGGCTGATGCAGATCATGCCGCGCACCGCGCAACACATCACCCGCGACGCCAGCTATCGCAGCGGCGGCCGCGCGCGCCTTCAGGACCCGTCGCATAATCTGGCGCTGGGCCAAAGCTATCTGCAGGAGCTGATGGGCTACGGCGAACCATACGGCAACCTGTTCCAGATGGCCGTCGCCTATAATGCAGGTCCTGGCAATCTTCACCGCTGGACCAAGCAGATCGGCGCTGCCGCGCAGGACCCGCTGACCTTCATTGAAAGCATCCCGTCCGCTGAAACCCGCGGCTATGTGGAGCGCATCATGACCAATCTGTGGCTCTACCGGCTGCGGCTTGACCAGCCGTCGCCGTCGCTCGATCAGGCGGCTGCAGGTGACTGGCCGATCTATTCGCAGGTTGAGCGCACGGCTGCCGTGCATAAGGCGTCGACGTTTTAGGTTGTTGAACTGCGAGTGGACCCCGGATCAAGTCCGGGGATACGGGTTATTGGAAGCCCCGATCTTCCGCGTCCCCGGACTTGATCCGGGGCCTACTCTCATTAGCGGTTAGCCAAAAACCTTCCGCCACGCCGCATGGTCCGCACCACTATCCACATCGGATAGTTCACCAAGTATCGCGATGCTGACGGACCCAAAGTTCGCAATCGTCTGATCCCGCTCTCGCCCACTCGACCAGTCCACATTTTCAAATGCGCTCAGCACCTTTGGGGAGCGGCGTTGACCGACGAGCCAGTATCCTCCGTCCACGGATGGGCCGATTACAGCGTTGCTGTTGCCCAGTGCTTTGAACGCGTCCGCAATGTGTTGCGGCATGATCGCTGGAATGTCGCTGCCGATGATGACCACCGGGCCGGGCGGTGCCAGATCAAACACACGCTGCATCCGGTCACCCAGATCACCTTCCCCCTGCGGTACGACACCGTGTGCGCTCTCCAGCCAATGCGCATCCGTCAGCGCAACCGCGTCAGGGCTTGCAGCCACAATCGTCCGCCAACGTGTGTCTGCTGCCAGCCGCCGGATCAGCCGCGCCAGCGCCACGCGATAAAATCGCGTGGCTTCAACCGCGCCCACATCGCGCGCGAGGCGCGTTTTGACGCGGCCCAAAGCGGGTGCCTTGGCCATGATGACGAGGGTCTTTTGCATGGTGTGCGTTTCAGCGTTTTGTGTAGATGCGGGCGATGCGGTCCGGGTTGACGCCCAGATAGTACAGCATCAGGCACATAGCGTTTCTTGACGATCGCGCGAGGTAGCCGTCGTTCAAATAGCGCTGGGGGCTGGTGACGGCCGGTGTGCGCAAAAACACCAGCCGCCTGCGGCCGATACGGCGGACCATGTCGACGTCTTCCATGATCTGCAGCGGGCGAAAACCGCCGAGCTGGTCATAGTGGCGGCGTGACATCAGCAGGCCCTGATCCCCATAGGGCAGGCCGAACAACCAGCAGCGCCACGCAACAACGCGTTCCAGCATCCGCGCCCATGCGGAAAAATCATCCAGTGCGAATTTGAAGACGGCGGCAAATTCCAGCCCCTTGCTGCCTCGCTTTTCCAGCCGTTCGAGCAGGCTTTCCACTTCCTGCTCCCAGCCGGTCTGCAGGACCGTGTCCGCATGCAGGAACAGCAGCCATTCGCCACGCGCCGCCTGCGCGCCAGCCGCCAGCTGCGTGCCGCGGCCCCTGGGTGCTTCAACAAAGCGCGCGCCTGACGTTTCCGAGATGCTCTTGGTGTGGTCGGTGGAGCCGCCATCGGCGATGACCACATCCTTGACGAGACCGCGGACGGTCGGGCGCACGAGCGCTGCGAGCACCCGCACCAGGGATTTTTCGGCATTCAGGGTCGGAATCACCACGCTGATCATGGACGAAACTCTATATGGCTTTTGCTGCAACTGCGAAGCGAAGACGCGCGTTAACCTAAATGTTCTTGATTTGTTCTTTGGCGTGTGAAAGCATCATTCGCATGGACAGATCGGTGCTCAGACTCGATGAGGCGAGACAGGATGCACGCCAGGCGGCGGAGACTTCCGCCCCGGCAGATGAGACAGCGCGCGCCGCGACCATGCCCGTTTTTCCGCTGGCTGCCCCCCAATCCGGCCAGCCGGAAGACCGAACCCTCGACACCGGAAAAGCTGACGGCGGCACCTGCCCTGCCCCCCGCCCCGTCAGCCCCCCGATTTTCGGGCCGGGCATCAGCAACCCCCAAGTGCTGAACGAGGCGAGCAAGGGTCGTGGCGCGCGTTCCAATGCAAGTGGCCGTTTCGAGAACCGGGCGGCGGAGGCGTTTGACGATGGGTGGGACATTGAAGAGGACCAAAAGCCTCTTCGTACCCATGTCACTGACGAAGCCGCCCGGACCATCATCACCCGCAACCAGTCGCCGGATATTTCCTTCGACCGCTCGATCAATCCCTATCGCGGCTGTGAGCATGGCTGCGTTTATTGTTTCGCGCGGCCCACCCACGCCTATATGGGCCTGTCGGCGGGGCTGGATTTTGAGAGCAAGCTGTTTGCCAAGCCTAATGCCGCACGGTTGCTGCGGCGCGAGCTTGCAAAGAAGGGTTATGAGCCGCGCACCATTGCCATCGGCACCAACACGGACCCCTATCAGCCGATAGAGCGTGAGCGGCGGATTACGCGGCAGGTGCTGGAAGTGCTTGCCGAGCACAAACACCCGGTCGGCATTGTCACCAAGTCGGCGATGGTCACCCGCGACATCGATATTCTAAGCGAAATGGCGAAGGATGGGCTGGTTAAAGTTGCGCTCTCCGTCACCACGCTCGACGCAAAGCTCGCCCGTGCGATGGAGCCGCGCGCCTCAACCCCGTCAAGGCGGCTTGATGCCATACGTCAGCTGGCCGATGCCGGCATTCCCACAAGCGTGATGCTCGCCCCGGTTATCCCGGCGCTCAACGATCATGAGATTGAAGCGATCCTCAAAGCCTGTGCCCGCATGGGCGCCCGCGAAGCGGGCTATGTGATGTTGCGCCTGCCGCTGGAAATAAAAGACCTGTTTGCACAATGGCTGGCTGACGTGGTGCCGAACCGCGCCGAGCGGGTGATGAAGATCGTCCGCGATATGCGCGGCGGCAAAGACTATGACGCTGAGTGGGGCAAGCGGATGACCGGTGGCGGTCCTTACGCCTGGACCATCTCGCGCCGCTTTGAGCTGGCCATGCAGCGTGCCGGGCTCACGAAGAAGCGTCTACAATTGCGCACGGATCTGTTTCATGTCCCCACATCCGGCGCCGAGCAGCTTGCACTGCTCTAGGCGGTGCCGGCGCGGACCGGTAGTCTGGGCGGTATGGCGAAACCTGACACAATCACCGGTCCTGACATGGCGTTTGAAACCGCCAGCACTGCCACGCCTGTATGCGGCATTGACGAAGCCGGTCGCGGTCCGTGGGCAGGGCCTGTCGTGGCGGCGGCGGTTATTCTTGATCCCGCCAACATCCCGCCCGGCATCAATGATTCAAAAAAGCTGACCGCGAAAAAGCGGGCGCAGCTAGCCGATGCGATCCGGGCGGTGGCGCAAGTCGGTGTCGGCATTGGGCAGGTTGAAGAGATTGACCGGCTGAATATCCGGCAGGCGACTTTCGTAGCCATGGCGCGCGCCGTCGCCGACCTGCCGCATCCACCTCAATTCGCGCTGATCGATGGCCGCGACGCGCCCGAGGTGGGCTGCCCTGCCCAGGCGGTCATAAAGGGTGACGGGCGATCGCTATCCATCGCCGCGGCCTCCATTATTGCCAAGACTGTGCGCGACGAGATGATGGTGGCCATGGACGCGGAATTTCCGGGTTTTGGGTTCGCCGCACACAAGGGTTACGGCACGAAAATCCATCGGGAGGCTCTGGATAAGCTGGGGATAACCCGAATTCACAGAAAAAGTTTTGCCCCGATCAGGCTCATGCAGCGCTAGATGTTGAGTCGATCCGGGCTTGCGGGACTCGATCTTGTGTCTGTTAAGAAAGGTTAACTCATTGATTCCAAACGGAATCTTGACGTTGATTCGCTGCTGACTCACACTCCGCCCTCAATATGAAGCTCTTGGGGGGCGTATGCGTACCAACAAAGACCTGGCAACCGGGCGGGCAATGACCCGCGCGGCGACAAAGAAAGTTGCGCCGAAAACTGGCCGCAAGTCTGCCCGCACATCCAAATCTGCTGCCGCTGCAAATACCTCTGCAAGCATCGCCAACACCATCATCAATGGTGACAGCATCGAAGTGCTGCGCGGCCTGCCGGACGGGTGCGTGGATCTGGTTTTTGCCGATCCGCCCTACAACCTTCAACTCGAAGGCGAGTTGCTGCGGCCCAACAATACCCGCGTTGATGGTTGCGACGACGAATGGGACCAGTTCGGCTCGTTTGCCCATTACGACGAATTCACCCGCGCCTGGCTAAAGGAAGCACATCGCGTGCTCAAGCCCACCGGCACGCTTTGGGTGATCGGCTCGTATCACAATATTTTCCGCGTCGGGGTGGCGCTGCAGGATATCGGCTTCTGGGTCCTCAACGACATTGTCTGGCGCAAGTCGAACCCGATGCCGAACTTCCGCGGCCGCCGCTTCACCAACGCGCATGAGACCATGATCTGGGCCTCCAAGGATCGCAACGCTAAGGGCTATACGTTCAACTACGACGCCATGAAGGCACTCAATGACGACCTGCAGATGCGCTCAGACTGGGTGCTGCCGATCTGTTCAGGCGGCGAACGCCTCAAGGACGATCAGGGCCAGAAAGCGCATCCGACGCAAAAGCCCGAGAGCCTTTTGCACCGGGTGATCCTTTCTTCCTCCAATCCCGGCGACATCGTGCTCGACCCGTTCTTCGGCACAGGCACCACGGGCGCCGTCGCCAAGAAGCTGGGCCGCAAATATGTCGGCATCGAGCGTGATCCTCAGTATGCGGCGATTGCGCAGCAGCGCATCGACCGCGTGCAGCACGTAGATCCTGAATCACTTGAGGTTACCGAATCAAAACGCGCGCTGCCGCGTGTGCCCTTCGGCACACTCGTTGAGCGCGGCATGATTGAGCCGGGTACGGTTCTGTATGGCCCCGGCAAAAGGCACAAGGCGCGCGTGCGCGCCGACGGCTCATTGGCTGTGACCGGTGCCACCGGCTCCATCCACAAGATGGGCGCCCATGTACAGGGTCAGGAAGCCTGCAATGGCTGGACATTCTGGCATCTCAAGAGTGATGCCGGCCTGACGCCGATTGACGTGCTGCGCCAGAAAATCCGCGCCGAAGCCAACTAGCGCTTTTTTGCAAACTGCTTCGCCGCTTGCGGGTCCGCATGGGCAACGACCTTGCGCATCACCGTCGGCAGGGCGCGTGCGACCAATGCGTCACGCGCCACCCATTCGCCGTCGATGTTAGCGGCGATGGGCATACTGGCTGAGAACACCGTCAGCTCCAGCGCGAAATGCGTAAACACATGGGTGACTGTGCCGGGCAGGTGCTGCCAGTCAGCGTCAACCGGCGCTGTCTTGCGCAACACCTTCGGGGTTTTGGGGGTTTCGTCCCAGTCACTCCCGGGAATTTCATCCATGCCGCCCAGCAACCCTTTGGGCGGGCGCGTCCGCAGCAACACATTGCCATCACCGTCAGTCAGCCAGAATGCTGCGCCATATCGCGTCGGACGTTCCTTCTTCGGCGGCTTCACGGGCAGGGTTTCAGCAATGCCGCGCGCATTGGCCACGCACTGATCCGTCCACGGACAAAGAGCGCAGGCAGGCTTCTTGGGCGAACATAGCGTTGCGCCAAGATCCATCGTCGCCTGCGCGAAATCGCCGGGGCGTTGTTGCGGCACCAGCCGGGCCAGCGCCGTCTTTATTTCAGGTTTGGCGGCTGGCAGCGGTGTGTCGATGGCAAACAGGCGCGAGACAACGCGCTCCACATTGCCGTCCATCACCGCTGCGGGGATGTCATACGCAATGGCGGCAATGGCGGCCGCCGTATAGGGGCCGATACCCGGCAGGGTCAGCAGGCCTGTTTCCGTATCCGGAAATACCCCGCCGTGATCCGCCACCACGGATTTGGCGCAGGCATGCAGGTTGCGGGCGCGGCTGTAATAGCCAAGGCCCGCCCATGCGCTCATGACCTCGGTCGATGGCGCCTGCGCCAGCGCGGTGACCGTCGGCCAGCGGTTGGTGAAGGCCTGAAAATAGGGCCCGACGGTTTTAACGGTGGTCTGCTGCAGCATGATTTCGGAGAGCCAGACCCGGTAAGGATCAGGATGTGCGCCGTTTTTGCGCGCCTTGGGGGATATCCGCCAAGGCAGGTCGCGCGCATACTGATCGTATCAGGCGAGCAGCGCTTTGGCCTGCGGCAGATCCTTTGCAGCGATGCGCGCGTGTTTTTTCGCCATATCCTTGCCCGGTTCGGGTGGCAGTGTGCCAACGCAAATGTGATGATCCGCCCCCGCGCGCAGACTTAGCATGATGGCTATGATCGTCCAGACTGCCGCGCGCGCAACCGGCTGAGGCCCAATGACCGTACAGCGACCCAGTTCCCGGCCTTTTAAGGCCCGTCCGCTTCCTGCGAGGACCGGGCCGAAGCAGCGGCTGCAGATGACGCAGGTCGGCAAGAAGCTGGATGACATCACGCGCAAGGCATTTAACAAGTTCGGCTTTGCGGACGATCATGTGCTGAAGCGCTGGCCGGAGATCGTCGGGCCGGAGCTGGCGCGGCTAACCTCGCCCGAGCGCCTGTCGCGCCCGCAAAAAGGTGCGGCGACCGGCAGCGTGCTGACGGTCCGCGTCGCCGGGGCCGCCGCGCTTGAGATGCAGCATATGGCGCCCGCCATCATTGACCGGATCAATGGATTTTACGGCCGCCCGCAGGTTGCCCGGCTGAAACTGGTGCAGGGCCCGCTGCCCGCCCATACGGTGCCGGTGCGCCGGAAGTTGGCGGGTGTCGCCAAACCTGCCGTCGCCGTGGACCCGTCAAGCTACGAAATCGAAGACTCCGACCTTGCAGACGCACTGGCACGACTTGAACGTGCGGTGGCAGCAGGGCAAGAGTGACCCACACCCATAACGCCTGCGTAAAAATGGAGACGACGCCCATGTCCGCCGCTTTGACGATTGATGCAGCCCACGAGCAGACCACCCGCCCTTTCGGCTCGCGGCGGGTGATACAGCTAGTAACCGCGCTGGTGGTCGGCCTTGTGCTCACGGCATGTGGCGATGACGCGGGCACCTCGGCCAATGCCGGTGATGTGACCAACCCGGCACTGGAGATCACCAACCCTCTGGGCGACATCACCCTGGGTGACCCAGACGCGCCGGTGACGATTGTTGAATATGCGTCCTTTACCTGCGGGCATTGTGCGGCATTTCACGCGACCAACCTGCCGCCGCTCAAGGAAAAGTTCATTGACACCGGCAAGGTCTATTACATCTTCCGCGAATATCCGCTGGATCCCGTCGCAACGGCGGCGTCCATGCTGACGCGCTGCGTAGCGCCTGAAAAGTACCTGCAGTTCGCGGACGTGCTGTTCGCCCGCCAGCAGCAATGGGCCTTTGTGGCTGATCCACGCACGGGTCTTGCTGATATTGCCAAGCAGGGCGGCATTTCATCGGCCCAGTTCGAGGCCTGCATGACCGATCAGACCGTGCTGGACGGGTTGCGGGAAGTGCAGCGTCACGCTCAGGAAACGCTGAAAGTTGAGGCAACGCCTACGATTTTCGTGAATGATCAGAAGATCGGCGGCAATCTGCCCTGGGCGCAGCTTGAAGAGATCATAACAAACAAGTTGCCGCAGTAAGCCGAATCGGCGGATCAAAAGGGTTAGCAAACCTTTAACGGGGCCGCGTCTTCGCTGGTGGCGATTCTGCCACCAGCATTTGCGGCCCGATCCGGGGCGCCCCGCCGCAGGGGCGAGATACAGACCTTGAAACTTTCCCGTCTGCGACTGACCGGTTTCAAATCCTTCGTGGAGCCCACAGAACTCATCATTGAGCCGGGGCTGACGGGGGTTGTCGGCCCCAATGGCTGCGGTAAATCCAACCTGCTGGAAGCCCTGCGCTGGGTGATGGGCGAAAGCTCCTACAAGTCGATGCGCGCCAGCGGCATGGATGACGTGATCTTTTCAGGCACGTCCGGCCGCCCGGCCCGCAACATGGCCGAGGTCGTGCTGTCGATCGACAATGGGGAACGCACGGCGCCGGCCGCCTTCAACAATGACGACGTGATCGAAGTCGCCCGCCGCATTGAGCGCGAAATGGGCTCGGCCTATCGCATCAACGGGTCTGATGCGCGCGCCCGCGACGTGCAGACCTTCTTTGCCGATGCCTCCACCGGCGCGCATTCGCCAGCCCTTGTGAAGCAGGGACAGATCGGCGAACTGATCAGCGCCAAGCCGCAGTCGCGCCGCCGCATCCTTGAAGAAGCTGCCGGTGTGTCCGGTCTGCATTCCCGCCGCCATGAGGCTGAGCTGCGCCTCAAGGGTGCCGAGACAAATCTCGAGCGCCTCGATGATGTGATTGCCCAGATCGAAGGGCAGCTTCAGAGCCTCAAGCGGCAGGCCCGGCAGGCCACGCGCTTTCGCAATGTGTCCAAGGATATCCGCCGCGCTGAAGCGATTTCGCTTTATCTGCGCTATCAGGCTGCCTCCGGCGTTGAAGCCACCCATGTGACGGGGCTTGAAGCCGCTGATCGTGCGGTTGCGACTGCCACGGAAGAAACCGCACGCACGTCGCGGGTGCAGTTTGAAGCAAGCGAAAAGCTTCCTGAACTGCGCGACACCGAAGCACGCGCGGCGGCTGCCTATCACCGCCTCACAGTTGAACGCGATACGCTGGCCAATGAAGCCCGGCGCGCTGAACAGGCGCTGGAGCGGCTTGATGCGCTGCTGCGCCAGATCAATGACGATCTGACGCGCGAGCGCGACGGTATTGTGGATACAACGGAAAGCCTTGAAGCGCTTGCTGCGGAAGAAGCTGAACTGACAGCGGCTGACGCCGGGTCAGGCGACGCCCGCGATGCCGCGCAGGCGGAAGTGACGCGGCTTTCAACGGAACTGTCGGAAAAAGAATCAGGCGTTGAAGCCCTTTCAAGTGAACTGGCTCAACTCGCCGCCCGCCGCCAGGCCCTGACGCGGCGCATTGATGAAACCAAGGCACGCGCCGACAAGCTGGCGCGCAGCCGCGATACGCTGGCCGCAGAACGTGAAGAGATTGCCCGCTCTGCCGACGTGCAGGCGGCAATGGCGGGCCGCAGTGCAGATGTTGAACGCACCCGTGAAGCAGTGCGCGCAGCAGAAGCCGCAACCCAGGACGCAGAACGCGCCCGCACGGATGCGGCGACGGCGGAAGAACAGACCCGCCCGCCGCTTGCAGAATCACAAAAGCGCCTGAGCAAACTTGAAGCGGAAGCATCTGCCCTCGCCGATCTGCTGCGTGTCAGCGACGGTGATCTGTGGCCACCGCTGATCGACAGCGTGTCGGTGCGGCCGGGCTTTGAAGCAGCGCTTGGGTCCGCTCTGGGCGAAGACATTGAGCAGCCTGCGGATGAAGCAGCGCCGGTTCACTGGCACACGCTGCCAGCCATCGACGCGCCGCGCAGCCTGCCGGAAGGTGCCGAGCCGCTTTCAACTTATGTGACGGGCCCTGCCGCATTGCAGCGGCGTCTGTCCCATGTGGGTCTGGTGGACAAGGCATTGGGCCGCAGCCTGCAGGCGCAGCTGTCGCCGGGCCAGCGGCTTGTCTCCAAGGAAGGCGATCTGTGGCGCTGGGATGGGTTCACCGCAGCCGCTGACGCACCGACAGCCGCCGCCCAGCGGCTTGCCCAGCGCAACCGGTTGGCGGAGCTTGATGCCCTGCTTGACGCCGCACGCGCGGAAGCCAAGCAACTGACCGACGCGCATGACGCCGCACAGAATGGCGTTCGTGAAGCAGCGGCACGCGAAAACACGGCGCGGGCTGAATGGAAATCCGCACAGGCAGCGCTGACCGCAGCGCAGGACGCACTGGCTGCTGCTGAAAAAGCAGCCTCCGCCCAGATCACCCGGCTTGCCGCGGTGGACGACGGGCTTGAACGCACTGCCGCCGACATTGAAGAAACGCGGCAGATACTTGAGGGGCTGAATACTGAAGCCGCCGCCCTGCCCGACGAAGCGGAAAAGCGCGCGACCTTTGAAGCACTGCGCGCGGACGTGCAGACATTGCGGCAGGAAACCAGCCTGGCGCGCGCCGCCTTTGACGGTCTGGCCCGCGAGGCGCAGGCGCGCACCCAGCGACTTGCCGCCATCGGCACGGAACGGCAGCGCTGGCAGGGGCGACTTGAAACCGCCAACCGCCAGATCGCGACGCTTGAAGAACGCCTCGCCAGCACCCAGACCGAGCGCACCGCGCTTGAACAGGTGCCTGCGCAGGTGGAAGAAAAAGCCAAGGCGCTGATGGACCGCCTGTCGGAGTCCGAAAAGACCCGCCAGACCGCAGCCGATGCGCTGGCCAGCGCGGAAGCGGAACTGTCTGAAGCTGACAAGGCCAACAAGGAAGCTGTCGCAACGCTCAGCGAAGCACGCGAAACCCGCGCGCGCATTGACGCCATGCTTGAAGGCGCGCGCACGCAGGTGGCGGAAGCCGCGCGTCTCATTCACGATGCGTTTGAAGTCGAGCCGGACAAGGTTCTGGCGGCAGGTGAAATCAAGGACGACGAAGCCCTGCCCGAGCTTGCAGACATTGAGCGCAAGCTGGAACGCTACAAGCGCGAACGCGAAGGCATGGGCGCGGTCAATCTGCGCGCCGAGGAAGAATCACGCGAAGCGCAGGAGCAGCTTGATTCAATGCTCACCGAGCGCGGTGATCTTGAGCAGGCGATTGCCAAGCTGCGGCAGGGCATCGGCAGCCTCAACAAGGAAGGCCGCCAGCGTTTGATGGCGGCGTTCGACACGGTGAATGAGAACTTCACCCGGCTGTTCACGCGCCTGTTTGGCGGTGGCACGGCGCATCTGGAACTTGTGGAATCAGATGATCCCCTGGAAGCCGGCCTTGAGATTTTTGCACGTCCCCCCGGCAAGCGGCTTACCACCCTGTCGCTGCTGTCAGGTGGCGAGCAGGCGCTGACCGCCATGTCGCTGATCTTTGCGGTGTTCCTCACCAACCCCTCGCCGATCTGTGTGCTGGACGAAGTGGACGCGCCGCTCGATGACGCCAATGTCGAGCGGTTCTGCAAATTGCTGAACGATATGCGCGGCGAGACGGATACCCGTTTCCTCGTCATCACTCACCACCCCTACACCATGTCCCATATGGACCGGCTGTTCGGCGTGACGATGGCGGAGCCGGGCGTCAGCCAACTGGTGTCTGTGGATCTGGCCGGTGCCGAAGCGATCCGCGACGCGATCTAGAGGCAGCCTGTCGGGATCGGTGTCTTGTGCGGAAATACCGAATGGATCGTCCGGTTAAACCGGACAATGGCGTTAGGGGTTGGTGAGGCATCTTCCACCTAAACACCCGCCATCCTCCGGCTTGACCGGGGGATCCATACTGAGGTGCCATACGGCGCAGTCGGCCTTACCCACGCGTCACAACAACAAGAGCAACACCATGCCAGGCATCGAAATTCAGCGAATCATCAAGAGCGCACCCAAGAAGGTGTTCAATGTGGTTGCGCATCTGGATGTCTTTGCTGATGCCATCCCCTCCATCGCCTGGGCTGAATGCCTGACCGATATTGCGCGCGGAGTCGGCTGCCAATACGAGGTCGCGCGCATGATCGGTGGCCGCGAGCGTTCAACGGTGTTCGAGGTCGTCGAATATGAGCCCGTCGAGTATGTGAGAATCATTTCAGACATTGCCGGTGCCACCTGGGACGCCTCTTTCACCGTGGAAAAAAACGGCAAAGGCACAGCACTGACCTGGCGGCTGGACCCAAAACCCACCTCCATGAAGGCAAGGCTGGCGATTCCGCTGCTGATCGGCACGGTCGAGCGGGCGCTGGCACCGGAGATGGATGCGGTCAAAACCTACTGCGAAGCCAACAATTAGGCCTCATTTGCGCGGACATTCAGGCGCTTGAGACGTCATATTGCTGCATCGCGAAAGAGTCGCGCGGGGCACCTGCCTGCGACTCTTTGGCGGGCCTGTTTTTCCCCAATAAAAACAACGAGTTAAACCTCTCCCCGGCTTGCTTGACAGGCCTTCGGGGCGAAACTATGGTGCGCCCGACTTCAAGCCCGGTTGCAGGCGTCTTTGGTGATTTGCAGCGGGAAATCCAGTTCATCTATCGATTGATCAGCTCTTGCGGGCTGTTCGTATGGGCAAAATGCCCAAGGCAGGTCATTCAAAGGCAGTTTCAAGTAAGACAGGCAGCTTGGCCGAATTCGGTTTGAGCGCCATAACCTTGCTGAGAATTGCTCCGGCAGCGCGGAAAATCCACGTTGCTTTTCAAGGACCAAATGCCGATGGATGAGCGCGAGGATTTCAACCGCCGCCTTGCCGATGCCCAAAAGCGGGATGTGAAGGACGAAGAGGAAAACCGGCAATCTGCGTTCGGTCAGGCCTTCCGCCTTTCTTCCGAGATGGTGGCGGGTGTTCTGGTTGGCGGGTTTATCGGTTGGACTTTGGACAAGTGGCTGGGCACGGGGCCTTGGCTGTTATTGGTGTTCTTCGTTCTGGGCGTGGCCGCGGGCATTTTGAATGTAGTGCGGGCGGCTCACGCGATGAACAAACAGAATATGGAAGACTAGGCTGGTCCAAGGACCAGTCTTCTCGGGGTTAAGAGGCAATAAATGGCTGCTGCTGAATCAGGTACGGGCTTTCCGGTTGACCCGATGCATCAATACGAGATCGTCCGGATGCTCCCGATTGAGCTGTTCGGTTTCGATGCATCCTTCACCAACGCCTCCATGTGGATGGTCGCTGCGGTTACCGCCATTTCCGTCTTCATGATTTTCTCCGTTTCGTCCCGCGCGCTGGTTCCCGGCCGCTGGCAGTCTCTGGCAGAACTCTCCTACGAATTCGTGGCCAACATGCTGCGGCAGAACACCGGCAACGAAGGCCAGCCCTTCTTCCCGTTCATCTTCTCGCTGTTCATGTTCATCCTGTTCGCCAACATGTTTGGCCTGCTGCCCTACTCGTTCACGGTGACCAGCCACATCATCGTCACCTTCGCGATGGCGCTGTTTGTGATTGCCGGCATTACGCTGCTGGGCCTGTTCAAGCATGGACTTGGCTGGTTCAGGCTGTTCGTGCCGTCAGGCGTGCCGATCGTGCTGCTGCCGCTGATCACCGTCATTGAAATGATTTCCTATCTCACCCGGCCCCTGAGCCTTTCGGTGCGTCTGTTCGCCAACATGCTGGCGGGCCACACCATGCTCAAAGTGTTTGCCGGGTTCGCAATCATGCTTGGCGCCATCGGCGGCTGGGCACCCTTCGCCTTTATGGTGGCGTTTACAGGCCTTGAAGTGCTGGTGGCATTTCTGCAGGCCTATGTGTTCGCCATCCTCACCTGCATCTACCTCAACGATGCGCTGCACGTTCATCATTGATCGTGGGCATCACTAATCCAGTTTGACTTTTACCGGTCACGTCTGTCTGGCGGGCCGTAACACTTAAGGAGACTTCGACATGGAAGCGGAAGCCGCAAAATACATTGGTGCCGGTATTGCCTGCATCGCGCTCGCCGGTGCCGGCCTTGGTATCGGTAACATCTTCGGCAACTACCTCGCCGGCGCACTGCGCAACCCGGCTGCGGCTCAGGGCCAGTTCCCGAACCTGCTGCTCGGCTTCGCACTTGCCGAAGCAACGGGCCTGTTCGGTCTCGTTGTCGCAATGATGCTCCTGTTCGTGGTCTGAGCCTGCTTCGCAGCCTTAGACACGACGACGAACAGCACACGAAGAGGGTTTGAGCATGGCGAATGCGTCCATGACCGATAGCGAACACGCAACCATCGTCATTGCCCAGAGTGGCGATGCCGAGGGCAGCGTCATCGTGATCGGCGAACAGGCAGAGGCCGAACTCGGCATTGGCCATGCAACGGAAGAACATTCCGGTGGCATGCCTCAGCTCGACTTCTCGACCTTTGCCCCGCAGCTGATCTGGCTGCTGATCACCTTCGGTGTGCTCTACTTCCTGATGTCACGCGTGGCGCTGCCGCGCGTGGCTCAGGCGCTTGAAGCCCGCCGGGACCGGATCGCCAACGATCTGGATCAGGCGGCGCAATTCAAGGCGGAGACGGATGCCGCCATCGCGGGCTATGAAACGGCATTGGCGGAAGCCCGTGCCAAGGCCCACGAGATCGCATCCAAAACCCGTGAAGACCTGGGCCGCGAGACAGATGCCTTGCGCGACAAGCTTGAAGCCGAATTGGATCAGAAGCTGGAAGCGGCGGAAGTCCGGATCGCGTCCACCAAGACCGAAGCCATGAGCAATGTTCGTGGTATCGCGTCGGACGTGGCAGCGGCGGTTGTGTCACAGCTTGGTATCTCAGGCGTTGACGCTGCAAAGATCGCGTCAGCGGTTGATGCAGAATTGAACGGCTAAGGGAGCCAATATAAAATGTTGTCGCTTCTCACCGATGCCACTTTCCTGACGGGCCTTTCGTTCGTCTTCTTCGTTGGCTTTCTTTTGTATTTCGGCGTTGCCGGCAAGCTGACGTCAGCGCTTGATGCGCGTGCTGATGCCATCCGCAACGAGCTGGAAGAAGCCCGCAAGCTGCGCGAAGAAGCGCAGGCGCTGCTGGCTCAGTATCAGCGCAAGCAGCGTGATGCTGAAGAAGAAGCACAGGAAATCGTCTCTCAGGCCCGCCACGAGGCAGAGCGCCTTGCAGCGGAAACCAAGGTCAAGCTCGACGAGCAGGTCGCCCGCCGCACGGCCATGGCCGAGCAGAAGATCGCAATGGCTGAAAGCCAGGCGGTCAAGGATGTCCGCGATGCTGCAACGGAAGTCGCCATTGCCGCCGCTGCGAGGGTTCTTGCCGACACCAGCGACGATGCACGGCAGGACGCACTGATCAATCAGAGCCTAGATCAGGTCCGCCAGCGTCTGGTCTAAGCGTCAAACACACACTTTTGAAAAAGCCCTGCCCTCATCGGCGGGGCTTTTTTGTGTCTGAACCGTATGCGCGCGCAGCAACGCTGCAGGGATTTATCCGGTTAAACCGGACAATGGCGAAAATGGCGAATAGGTGTGGTGAAGGGGTAAGGGGAGGAGCCCGACAAAAAACACCCGCCATTCTCCGGCTTGACCGGGGGATCCATGATGCCGTTCAGGCGGGGTCGATAGTCAGTTCCGGCCACTTGCTCTTCCAGCGTGCCGACTTGGTCTGATAATGCTCAGCTGAAAAATTGGCCGAGGCGTTTGGTCTTATCCGCAACGCCTCCACGTCAGCCAGCCCGTCAGGCGCATAGATGCGCGCGTGGCCATCAAGCGCGATGCCGACCTTGCAGGCGATGGCTAGAAAGCGATCAATGCCCTCGCAGGCTGTCGCCAGAGGCGGGTAATCGACGCCGAAGTGTTTTTCATACCAAAGATGCACGCGGGCCTGATTGCGCAGCTCGATCTCTGCATTGAGGTCCGCGAACGAGCTGGCTACCCGCTTTATCTGAGTGTCTTCGGCTTCATAGGATGTATCCGGGTCAAAATAGAAGACGTCATAGTCCTTGATCCCGCAGGTCGGTGCGCGGCCCGTCGTGACGTTCCATACGGTCTGGAACAGGCTGCCGGATACAAGCCAAGCGTCCGGCAGGCCAAGCGCCGGTGCGCGATCAAGGATCGCTGCATTGATAGGGTTCTGCCGCACCAAAGCGACGAAATCGGCGTGGGTCATTTGCTGACCCTACGCCGATTCGTCGGTGTCGCTTTTACTCAGCAGCTTGTGCGGGCGCCGGGGGCGTCCAGCGCAGCACGGGGCTGCGGGCGGCTGTGGTTTCATCGAGACGGCGGCGCGGGGTGAGCTGTGGCGCTTGAGTAAAGCGTTCCGCATTGCCCGCCTTGGCGGATGTCGCAAGGTCCGTCATGCAGGCGATGAAATTGTCGAGGGTCTCTTTCGATTCCGTTTCCGTCGGCTCGATCAGCATGGCGCCATGCACCACCAGCGGGAAATAGACGGTCATCGGGTGATAGCCCTCGTCGATCATCGCCTTGGCGAAATCGAGCGTCTCTACGCCGGTGCCCTTGAGGAAGCGGTCATCGAACAATGCTTCGTGCATGCACGGGCCTTCAAACGACGCGGTCATCACGCGCTTGAGCGATGCCAGCACGTAGTTGGCATTGAGCACTGCGTCCTCGGCCACCTGCCGCAAGCCGTCGCCGCCATGGCTCATCATGTAGGAGAGCGCGCGGACGAACATGCCCATCTGGCCGTGGAAGGCGACCATGCGGCCGAAGGGATCCGCATCGGATGATGCTTCATCCTCCACCAGCCGCAGCGTATCGCCCTGCTTGGTGACGTAAGGCAGTGGCGCGAAGGGCGCGAGCGCGTCCGACAGCACCACCGGCCCTGCACCGGGCCCGCCGCCGCCATGGGGGGTCGAGAAGGTCTTGTGCAGGTTGATATGCATGGCATCGACGCCCAGATCACCGGGTTTCACGCGGCCGACAATGGCGTTGAAGTTTGCGCCATCGCAGTAGAAGTAACCGCCCGCGTCGTGCACAGCATCGGCAATCTTGCGGATGTCACGCTCGAACAGCCCGCAGGTATTGGGATTGGTGAGCATGATGCCTGCAACGTCGGGGCCAAGCTTGGCCTCAAAGGCTGCCAGATCAACGCGGCCATCATCGGTTGCGGGAATGGCGTCGACGCTGAAGCCGCAGGCCGCGGCCGTTGCGGGGTTGGTGCCGTGGGCCGACTCAGGCACCAGAATGCGGGTGCGGGTTTCAGCCTCGCCGCGGGCTTCAAGCGCTGCACGAATGGCCATGAGGCCGCACAGCTCACCATGGGCGCCCGCCTTGGGCGACATGGCGACAGCGGGCATGCCGGTGAGTTCCATCAGCCAGCCGGCCAGCTCGTTCATCAGTTCAAGCGCACCGGGCACGGTTGATTGCGGCTGCAACGGATGCACATCACTGAAGCCGGGAAGCCGCGCCATTTTTTCGTTGAGGCGCGGATTGTGCTTCATGGTGCACGAGCCGAGCGGATAAAACCCCGCATCAATGGCGTAGTTCTTCTGCGACAGGCGCACGAAGTGGCGCACCACCTCAGGCTCCGACAGGCCGGGAAGACCGACAGGGCCACTGCGCTCAAGCCCGCCCAGGCGGCTTGCAACGCCGTCAGGTGTCGGCAGGTCAACGCCGCAGGCGCCCTTGCGGCCGCGTTCAAAGCTCAGCGGCTCTTCATGGTCGAGGCCGCGATGGCCTGTGAATGTCGGGTTGCTCATGACAGCACCTCCTTGAGCGCTGCCGCATACTGGGCGCGGTCCGCATCGGTATTGATTTCGGTGGCCGCGACAATGATGAGATTGTCGACTGCCTTGTTGCCGGGCATCAAGCGAGATACGGGCACGCCGCCAAGCACGCCTTTGTCCGCAAGCGCTTCAATCACCTCCGCACCGGGCTTTGACGTCTTGAGGGTGAACTCGTTGAAGAACGCCGATGTAACGATTTCAGCACCGGGGACAGTGTCCAGTGCGTCAGCCAGCTTGACCGCGCTTTCATGGTTCAGCGCTGCAAGCCGCGTGAAGCCCTGTTCACCCAGCAATGTGAGATGAATGGTAAAGGCGAGGCAGCACAGGCCCGAATTGGTGCAGATGTTGCTCGTCGCTTTTTCACGGCGGATATGCTGCTCGCGGGTGGAAAGCGTCAGCACGTAACCGCGCTTGCCGTCCACATCGACGGTTTCACCGGCAAGACGGCCGGGCATCTGGCGCACATATTTCTGGCGCGTGGCAAACAGGCCCACATATGGCCCGCCGAAATTGAGCGGGTTGCCGATGGACTGGCCTTCGGCCACCACGATATCGGCCCCCATCGCGCCGGGTGCCCTGAGGGCACCCATGGAGATGATTTCGGGAATGGCGACGATCATCAGCGCGCCTGCTTCATGCGCTGCTGCCGCAATGTCCGCCAGATCGTGCACCCGGCCAAAAAAGTCCGGATACTGAACGACGACGCAGGAGGTTTCCGAATCAATCAGGGACGCAATGTCTTCGGTGCCTGACGGGTCCGCGTCCAGCGCCACCACGGTGTCACCGGCGAATTTCGACGTGGTCTCGATGACCGCGCGGTAGTGGGGATGCAGCGCACCCGACAGCACCGCTTTTTTGCGGCGGGTTACGCGGTGCGCCATCTGCACGGCTTCACTGCAGGCGGTGGAGCCGTCATACATGGAGGCGTTGGCCACATCCATGTCGGTCAGCAGCGCGACCTGGGTCTGGAACTCAAACAGGTATTGCAGGGTGCCCTGCGAAATTTCCGGCTGGTACGGCGTGTAGGAGGTCAGAAATTCAGAGCGCTGGATCAGATGATCCACCGAGGCGGGCACATGATGCTTGTAGGCGCCGCAGCCGACAAAGAACGGCACGCTGCCCGCAGACGTATTCTTTGCCGCCATTGCTGAGAGCGCACGTTCGACTTCCAGCTCGCCTTGATGCGCCGGCAGATTGAATGCGTCATCAATGCGCGCGGCTTTGGGCACATCAACGAACAAATCGTCGATGGATTTGGCACCGATGACGCCGAGCATCTGCTGGCGGTCATCGGGGGTCAGTGGCAAATACCGCATCAGTCGAGCTCCGCCAGATAGGTTTTGTAATCATCTTCGGACATCAGGTCATCAAGCTCGGATGCGTTGGCGAGCTTCAGTTTGACGAACCAGCCGGCGCCCATGGCGTCGTCGTTGACGCCTGCGGGTGCATCAGCCAGCGCGCCGTTCACTTCCACAACGTCGCCGGAAACCGGGGCATAGACTTCGGATGCCGCCTTGACGGATTCAACGACGGCGGCTTCATCGCCTGCTGCAAGCGTTTTTCCGACGTCGGGCAGTTCCACATAGACCACGTCGCCCAGTTGTTCCTGTGCGTAGTCGGTGATGCCGACGGTGGCGGTGTCGCCTTCGACGCGCACCCATTCATGGTCCTTGGTGAATTTCATGTCAGCCATTGGTCTTGTCCTTAAGAATCAACTGGTGGTTATTTTGCGTAGCGGTGTGGGGCAAAAGGCAGCTTGGCCACATGGGCGGCGCGCGGCTTGCCACGCACGATCAGATCAAGTGCCGTGCCTATTTTGGCGTGTTCACGGGCGACGTAGCCCATGGCGACGGGGCCTTCGACGGACGGGCCGAAGCCGCCTGAGGTGATCTCGCCGATGGTTTTGCCGCCGATCTGGATTTCGGTGTGGCCACGCGCCGGGGCCTTGCCGTCCGGCTGAATGCCGACACGCTTGCGCGAGGGGCCGTCCGCCAGCTCCTTGAGGATGCGGCTGGCACCGGGAAAATCTCCCGCCTCGCGGCGATGCTTGGGGATGACCCAGGCGATTGAGGCTTCGATCGGGGACGTGGTTTCATCAATGTCATTGCCGTACAGGCACAGCCCTGCTTCAAGGCGCAGGCTATCGCGTGCGCCAAGGCCAATGGGTTCAACCTCATCATGGGCCAGCAGTGTACGGACGAATTTTTCAGCGTCCTCGTTCGCAACAGACACCTCCACGCCGTCTTCGCCCGTATAGCCGGAGCGGCTGACATGGATGTCCATCCCGTCAAACCTGGCATGGGCGGCGGTCATGAAGGTGAGATCGGTGACGGCCGGACAGTGTTTGGCGAATATGGCTACGGCCTGGGGTCCCTGAAGGGCCACAAGCGCGCGGTCAGCAAGCGGCTCAAGCGTTACATTGCGAGGCAGGCGCTTGGTCATATGCGCAATATCAACGTCCTTGCGTGAGGCGTTGACCACCAGAAACAGGCGGCCTGCCAACGCGGGGTCATCCGGCCGGGCGACCATCAGATCATCAATGATGCCGCCTTCATCCGTCAGCAGCACCGTGTAGCGCTGCTGGCCGGGGGCAAGGCCCACAATGTCGCCGGGGACCAGTGTTTCCAGCGCCTTTGCCGTCGTTTCATGGTCAGGGCCGACCAGATAGGCCTGACCCATATGGGACACATCAAACAGACCGGCTTTGGTGCGGGTGTGGGTATGTTCGCCCAGCACGCCCATTGGGTATTGCACCGGCATGTCATAGCCAGCGAAGGGCACCATTTTGGCGCCAAGCTCCACATGCAGGGCATGCAGGGCGGTTTTCAGCAAAGTCTCGGGTGAACCGTCAGCCACTTGGATTATTACACTCTCGTTTCGGAATCATGGGACCGCCCGCCTCCGGCCCTTTTTTCAAAGGCTGATGGCAAAGCGCCCCCTCTGTCGAAAACCTGAGAGATTCACCCAACCTGAAGCGCATGAACCCTTAAGGGACACAGCCTCGGTGGCGGGCTTACTCCTTCGGTGAGCGGCGCGGCATATATCGCGTGCTGCTTTCCAGAGTGTCATCCCCACGCGGTCCCTGGTGCCTGAGAGTTTCCGGGGCGGTTGCTCCTTCGGCGCCTTTGGGGGCGATGGCAAACCTCTGCCACACGCGCCCGCCAGTCTCTCCCGCGCGGGTTAGGCTGACGGGGGAGATGATAGGGGGGCGCCCTCAGGAGTCAATCAAGCACGGGCCATATGATGTGCGCCCGGCGAAGAAATCAGGGGATATGTTGCGTATATGCGCTTCGGGCGTCGCTATGGCCTATTGCCTGGCGCGGGCGCGGTTGTCTTCCACCTGTTCAGGCGTCAGCTGGAAGCCCAGCACCAAGTCATAGATGCGGCCATCATCCTCGCCGACCTCGAAGGTGAGCCCCTTGAAGGTGCGGGTATAAACGGCAGTGCGCTTGCCCTGCTCGAAGGTGACGTCAGCCTCGAAAGTGGTTTTTTGCAATACCGTCTCGCCCATGCGGGTCACGGCGACAAAAATGGGGACGCTGACACTGCGTTTTGTGGCCGCCGGGCCCGCGGAAACGCTCATGGACAGGGCGTAGTCCACATCCACTTCGTTATCGTCGTAGGTGCACTGGGCAACTGCATCCAGCAATTCCCAGCGGTATGCGACGTCAGTAATGTCGCGGCCGCCGCCGGGGCGGTATTCGGTCATCATCTGGGCATCGGCGAGAATGCCCGCATTGGGGCAGCCGCGTCTGGCCGTTTCTTTTTTCGTCTCGCCGCTCCACCAGCCGCAGGATGCCAGGACCAGCGCGCCCAGGCAGATTGCAGCTATCCGCCCGATACGGCGGGCTGGCTGCAAAGACACTGAATTAATGGGGGTATTGGGGGAGGAAATGGGTGTGGCCATGCGTCGTTTCGTTGCCTTGACTTGGGGAGCCTAGTGCCTCACTTACGCCGTAACTGACGTGTCACATTGGTGAGCGTCAGGCGCGCTGCGGTGGCGGGAGGCGAACAGTAAGCCAAGCGCCACCGGACCGGCAAGCAGCGGCTTTAGACGCCCTTCGGTGTGCAGGACGATCCGGCCACAGATTGGCCTGATTGCCTGAACTGGAATTGAAAGATCGACCGTGACAAAGCTGCCCCCCCTCTCCATACGCCTTGCGGCGCCGCGCGGCTTTTGCGCCGGGGTGGATCGCGCCATCCTGATGGTGGAGCGGGCGATTGAGAAATATGGTGCCCCGGTCTTCGTGCGGCACGAAATCGTCCACAACCGGCATGTGGTGGAAGCACTGGAAGCCAAGGGTGCTGTCTTTGTCGAAGAGCTTGGCGAGATTTCCGACCCGACGCGGCCGGTGATCTTTTCCGCACACGGGGTGCCCAAGTCGGTCCCGGCGGATGCCGAATCACGCGGCATGTTCTATCTGGATGCCACCTGTCCGCTGGTGTCGAAGGTGCATGTGGAGGCCAATCGCCACCATGAGGACGGTCGGCATATTCTGATGATCGGCCATCACGGGCACCCGGAAGTTGAAGGCACGCTAGGGCAATTGCCGCCCGGCGCAATCACACTGGTTGAAACGGTGGAGGACGCGCAGCAGGTTTCGCCGCCCGACCCTGACAATCTCGCCTATGTAACGCAGACCACCCTGTCGCTGGACGACACGCTGGATGTGGTCAACGCCCTCACCCGCCGCTTCCCCGCCATTCGCGGACCGCACAAGAACGATATTTGTTACGCGACCACCAACAGGCAGGCTGCGGTCAAAGCCATCGCCGATGGCTGCGACATGATGTTTGTGGTGGGCGCACCTAATTCGTCCAACTCGGTGCGGCTTGTTGAGGTGGCTCAGAAAGTCGGCTGCAAAAAAGCGCAACTTGTTCAAAAGGCGGATGAGGTTGATTGGGTAGCGCTTGAAGCAGCCGTTGCGGCGCATACGGGCGGCATTTTCTCGATTGGGCTGACCGCAGGCGCGTCAGCCCCCGAATCATTGGTGCAAGGCGTCATTGACGAAGCGCGGCACAGGTTCAGTGTGACCCTTGATGAAGTGACGGTTTCAACCGAAGACGTGATTTTCAAGCTACCCAAAGCGCTTATTGCCTAACCTGAGGGCAGGCTGATACCAAGGGCGCATGGCAGTTTACACCGACATTCCCGACGACGAACTGGCGGCTTTTGTGGCGCGCTATGACATCGGCACGCTGAAATCCATCAAGGGGATTGCCGAAGGCGTCGAGAACTCCAACTTTCTGCTGCACACCACAACTTCGCCCTACATTCTGACCCTGTATGAAAAGCGCACGGCGGAGGACGACCTGCCGTTTTTTCTGGGCCTGATGGAACATCTGGCGGCACACGGGCTTTCGTGCCCGGTGCCGGTGCATGCGCGCGACGGAGCCGTGCTGCACCGGTTGGCGGACCGCCCGGCGGCGCTGGTAACGTTTCTTGAGGGCATGGACGTCAAGCGGCCAAAGGCTGATCATTGCGGACAAGTAGGCACCGCGCTGGCACGGATGCATGAAGCAGGCGCTGACTTTGCGATGACGCGGCCCAATGCCCTGTCAATCTCAGGCTGGCAGACGCTGGCCGAGGCGATCGGCACCCGGGCAGACAGCGTGAGCGACGGGCTGAATGCACTGATTGCAGACGAACTGGACATGATGGCAACCAAATGGCCCGGCGATCTTCCCACCGGCATCATTCATGCGGATCTTTTCCCCGACAATGTGTTTTTCATCGGCGGCGAGCTGTCCGGACTGATCGACTTTTATTTCGCCTGCACGGATGCATTTGCCTATGACATTGCGATCTGCCTCAACGCCTGGTGCTTTGAGGCGGATGACAGTTTCAATGTCACCAAGGGGCGTGCGCTGCTTGCGGGCTACAACAAGGTGCGCTCGCTTGAAGAAGCAGAAGCAGATGCCCTGCCCCTGCTGGCACGCGGCGCTGCCTTGCGCTTTTTGCTGACACGGCTGGTGGACTGGCTTGACGGGCCGGGGGATGCGCTCGTCAAACCCAAGGACCCGCGTGAATATTTGAAGCGGTTACGCTTTCACCAGCACGCGGTGAGTGCCGCAGATTATGGATATGGTGGATGACACGAGTTGATGTGTATACGGACGGTGCCTGCTCTGGAAATCCCGGGCCCGGCGGCTGGGGCGCACTCATGATTTCCGGCGACAATGAGCGCGAAATATCCGGCGGCGAAAGCGACACCACCAACAACCGCATGGAATTGATGGCGGCAATCATGGCGCTGGAAACCATGAAGCGCGGGGTGGAAATCCACCTGCACACGGACTCAACCTATGTGCGCGATGGCATCACCAAATGGATTCACAGCTGGAAAAAGAACGGCTGGCGCACATCGGCGAAGAAGCCGGTGAAGAACGCCGATCTGTGGCAGCGGCTGGAAGCAGCTGCTGACCGCCACGAGGTCAAATGGCACTGGGTGAAAGGCCATTCGGGCCACCCGGAAAACGAACGTGCCGACGAACTGGCGCGGCAGGGGCTTGAAGCCTGCCGCTAATGGGGCCACCGGATCCCCCGGTTACACCCGGAGGATCCATGCAGCGTTTTGTGCTTAGAGCTGGCCGAGCATGGTCTCGGCGCCGGAGGCTTTGGCCTCGCCGGGATTGGCTTCCTTGTTGAGGGATTTCACAACCCCATCGTCAACCAGCATGGAATAGCGCTGCGAGCGTGTGCCCATGCCGAAGCCTGAACCATCGAAATCCAAACCCATGGCCTTGGTGAGGTCGCCATTGCCGTCACCGACCATCGTCACCTTGCCGTTGGCAGACTGCTGCTTGCCCCAAGCGTCCATGACAAAGGCGTCGTTGACCGACAGGCATACGATGTCTTCAACGCCCTTGGCCTTGATCTCATCTGCATGCTGAATAAAGCCCGGCAGATGCTGGTTCGAGCAAGTCGGCGTGAAAGCGCCGGGCAGTGCGAAGACCACAACCTTCTTGCCGCCGAACATGTCGCCGGTGGTGACGGGTGTGGGACCGTTCTCGGTCATGATGGTGAGGGTTGCGTCTGGAATACGGTCGCCAACACTGATGGCCATTTTGGCCTCCCTAATGCTTCAATTACGGACAGGATTTGCGCGCATTAAAGCCCGAAGGCACTCGTACTGGCAATGCCGCCGGCCCGCCTTATTGCGGGGCCAGGTGAAAATCGAAATGTTGCGACCATTGTGGCAGCCCGGCTGTCTCATCGGGCATATCCGCGAAGGTGAAGGCCAGCTTCGCGCCGTCGCCCAGCCCGGGGCCGCCTTTGCGGATTTTGACCGGAAACACGAACACAGCACTTTTGCCGTCAATTCGCGTGTCCGGTTCCCCTAGCCATATACGTGCAGGGCCGCCGGTCAGCTCGGCGATCAGCACCGGGTTTGTGAGTGGGGCACCCGCTTGCACCGTCACATGCAGGGATGTGCCGGTTTCATCGTCTATCGGCTCAACCCGCGCCAACGCCGCATCATGCGGTGCGGGGACGCGGCCACGCCATCGGGCAATGTCTGCGGCAAAAGCTGTGGTGCCGGCATTGGCTGTCGCCAGTTCAAGCTGCGTTGTTGCCTCAACGGGGATGCAGAGCTCCTCGCAGGCACCGTAGACGATATCGGCAACCAATTTTACCGGCAGGCCCGGCACCTGCGGCGTGACCGCCAGCGGGAAGACGACGCGCGTCTTGTAGCCAAAACTGATATCGCCGGGCAGGTCGAAACGCTGCGGCATCGGGTAGGCCACATCGACGGAGGCCACATTGACCGAGCGGGAAAAATCAAACATTGGCGCAATGCCGGTGTCGCCGGGGTTGCGCCAGTAGGTTTTCCAGCCGTCGTCCAGTGTGATTTCGATGCCCGCCCCCAATGCGGTCTCCCCTGCCGGTGGCAGGGTGCCCGTCTGCGCGGAAATCAGTCGCATCCGCGAGGCAAGCGAGACATCCCACGGGCTGGCGCCCGAATGCGCCGTCGCGGCGATAAGCCGCTCGCCGAGCGGGTTTTGCGCCGCAGCAGGCGCAAAGCTGGCCCAGACCGCCAGCATCAGCGGCACGCCAAAGCGGGCAATGTGTTTGATCACGTCCATAATGAACACATATTAGCCTTTGAAAGCTGAATACCAGCCTGACAGGCAGTCACCCTTATGTGATGTGGGATCCGCCCGTGGCTGCGTTGATCAGGTGTTAACGTCAAACGCAATCCCGGTTTTGGCGGGACCGCCAGTTGTGGATATGATTTTTAGCTATGAGTTCGAACAGCGACATTGAAATTACCGATCTGACCGGCTCCCTGCAGGGCCGGTTTCTGATCGCCATGCCGTCGATGGAAGACAGCCGCTTTGCGCATACGGTCGTCTATATCTGTTCGCATGGCCCGGACGGGGCGATGGGGCTGATTATCAACCGCCCTGCGAACAACATCACCTTCGACGAATTGCTGGATCAGCTTTCCATTGAAAAGCCCGGTGCGGCACCGGCCAATGTGCCCATTCATGTGGGCGGACCGGTGGAAGCGGGCCGCGGCTTCGTGCTGCATTCAAGCGAATATGAAGGCAGCGGCGCCACCGTTCAGGTTGGCCATGGGGTGCGCCTGACGGCAACAACCGACGTGCTGCGCGCCATTGCCGGCGGCGATGGCCCACGCGAGAAGTTGCTGGTGCTTGGGTATGCAGGCTGGAGCGCAGGGCAGCTTGAGCAGGAAATCAGTGCCAATGGCTGGCTTGTCTGCGATGCCGAGCCCGATCTCATATTTGCAGCGGCGCCGGACGAAAAATGGTCCCTTGCACTGGCAACGCTCGGCGTTGACCCGTTGCTGTTGTCAGGTGAGGCCGGACACGCCTAGCCCGAACACGTCAGACGGCGAACACCTCAGACAGAATGTCGGGCGATAAAGTCATGCGCCGTGTCGGCATCCATCGGCTGGCCAAACAAGAAGCCCTGCCCGTAGGTGCATCCCAAAGACTGCAGCAGTGCCCGCGCGGCATCGTCTTCAATGCCTTCAGCCACGACATCAAGCTTGAGGTCCCCGGCCAGCGACAGGACCGAGCGGACAATTGCGCCATCGCCGCTGCGCATGGCTTCATCAGCCTCGTCGGTGCTGCCGATCTTCTGCACGAAGCTCTTGTCGATCTTCACCACATCAAACGGGAAGCGCTGCAGATAACTCAGCGATGAATAGCCGGTGCCAAAATCATCAAGTGCCAGCTTGACGCCGGTCTGCTTCAGCGCCTTGAGAATGCTCGCCGCATGGTCCGGGTCGTCCATCACCAGCGACTCGGTCACTTCCAGCCGCAGGGATGACGGCGGCAGTGCCGAATTCTTCAGCAGGGTTGCGATCTTTGCCGGCAGGTCATCCAGCAATTGGCGGCTTGAGACATTGACGCTCGAGAACAGCGGCGGATCCTGCGGAAAATCCTTCTGCCACTGGGCCAGGTCATCCGCGGCGCGATCCAGCACGAAGGCGCCCAGTTCAATGATCATGCCGGTGCGCTCGGCAAGCGGCACAAACTCGTCGGGCGATATCATGCCGCGCTGGGGGTGTTGCCAGCGGATGAGTGCTTCAAAGCCGGCAAGGCGGCCTGACCCGAGGTCCATGATGGGTTGATAGACGAGACGGATTTCTTCGCGCTCCAGGGCGCGGCGCAGACCGCTTTCGGTGGCAAGCTCGTCATCGGCAGGCCGCATGTCGGGCCGGAACTGGCAGACGCTGTCGCCCTGCCGCTTGGCGAGACGAAGCGCAATGTCTGCTTCACCCAACAGCATCTCACCGCTTTCATGGTGCGGCTCACGAACCGTAAAACCGATGCTGGCGGTGGGGAAGATTTCACGGCCGGACACTTCCATCGGCTGCGCAATGGCGTCGCGCATCATCTGGGCGATCTCGGCGGGGCCGGTTTCATCAGACCAGCCCGCAACCAGCATGGCGAATGTATCGCCGTCGATGCGGGCCAAGGTGTCTTCCGGCGCAATCAGCGACTGCAGCCGGGTGGCGAGGGCTGACAGCACCGTATCGGCAACGGCGTGGCCGAGACTTTCATTGATCGACTTGAAGCGATCCAGATCGGCGAGGACCAGTGCGATACGCTCATGCGATCCTCTGGCGCGGCGGCAGGCCCGGTTGAGGCGATCGGTGAACAACGGACGATTGGCAAGGCCGGTCAACGGGTCCAGCAGGGTCTCACGCACGAGGCCTGCCTGCTCGGCGCGGCGCTCGGTGATATCCGCAATGGTGCCGACGCAACGCCGGGCCGGGCCGCCGGGACCGGCAAAGCAGGTAGCCTTCAACTCGAGGCAGCGGTTGCCTTTGGTGGGGTCTGCATGGGCAAGCTGCATTTCGAGGGTGAAGGTCGAATTGCCGCGCTCGACATTTTCGTCAAGCACTTGCGAGACGTGCCGTCTCTCCTCGCGATCAACCTTCGCCATCCATGTTTCAAACCGTCCGCACAGGGCCCCGGGAACAAACCCCAGATAGGCTTCCAGCGACGGATCCACATAAAGTTTGCCGGTGCTGACATCCAGATCCCACACGGCTTCGCTGGCACCGGCAAGTGCCAGTGCATTGCGTTGCTCGGCACGGATGTCTTTGGCATCCGGCAGCGTCGCCGGGACCCCCTTGCTGTGCGTGCCTGCCTGCCCCACGGCAATTGCGCGGCGGGTGGAGGTGCGGATGGCGCGGAAGGAGGATGGGCCGGCGAGCGCGTAGGTCACAATCGCCGTTCCCAATACGGCCAGCGCGTGAATGATCATCTCAACTGCCGGGCTGCGCGGCACAAACCCCTGGGTGGCCAGCGCCGCCAGCGATGCAGCGACAGCAAACAGGGCCCAGCCCGCGCGCAATTCGCCTGCGGCCGGTGTAATCCGCGTCGCCGTGCTGTCGCCACCGCCTGCGGCTGGCCCACTCATCAAGAGGCCGCTTCCTGCAGTGAGAGCCGCGACGCCTCCAAGCGCCACCGAAAAAGCCATAAGCCTGATGAAAGGAAGTCCGACCGAGGGCAGCACCAAGACCAGCAGTGCCGCTGCGAGCGCCACCCATCCAGCGAGCCGCGCCAGCCGCTCACGGTCGGGCGACAGGGCGCGAATGCGTTCCGCCGCCAGCACATGCGCGCCAGCCCCCGTCGCCAGCGACAGAAAAACGCCGGATATGCGTGCATCCCATGCGGCCGACCAGTCAAAGGCTGCTGCCAGAAAGCCCTGGGCGGCCAGCTCATAGGCAAGAGCTGCGCCGGTGAGCAGGGTTGCCAGCTTCACCGCACTGTTGGCGTGAACGATGGCGCCTGCGCCCTGACTGCGCACCTGTCCGGATACCTGCGCGGCCCATTGTGCTGCAAAGAAACAAAAGGCGATGGTGAGCGCGCCGATGATGAGCCCCGCAAAAGAGGCGCGGCCGGCGTCAGCCGCACCAAGAGCAGCGGCGTTCCATAAATTCACAGGCGTCGCGGCCTGGGCGCCTACGGGAATGGCAAAGCTGGCGGTCGTCTCAGCGGGCAAGGTCAACCGGTACCGAGCCTCACCGGGGCGGGTGCTGGGTGCATCGGGGAGCCGCTGAGGCAGTTCCACATTTTCAGGCGTCGCCCGCCACATGCCGATTTCCGCCAGGCCGCTGCGGACCGGGGCAATGCCCGAGCCCCATAGCGCCGAGCGGTCAATGGCCAGAATGCGGGTTTGAGGTTCGGAGAGCGGGTTCTGCAGAGAGAACACCATCCAGACGCGCGCGAAGGGAATTTCCGCCTCGCTCAGCACCAGCGGCGTCGGCCCGGGCAGCAGCGCCTCGCGATCGGCGCGCAGGCGGATGGCGACCGAGGTGAGGTCAATATGTGGTTGGCCGGCATCCACAACCACTGTCGGGATGACAAGCGGGTCTGTGCCCTCCAGCGAACTGTCGATCGCGGTGTCGGATTGGGTATCCGGCTTGGCCGCGCGCACAGGCGCTGGCGGCGGCACAGGGTCGGGAATGGGCCGCATTTCCAGGACACGGTTTTCAGATGGTCCGTCGACGGCGTCGCCGGACTCCAGCTGTGCGTAGGCTGATGATGCCATCAGAAGGCCGGCAAAGACCCCCGCCAGCACTGGCTGCCATCGCCGATTGCCCTTCGTGCCTGTCTGGTGATCGTCAGCGATGGATCGGCCCCTGATTTTCAACTTCCGTGCTGGCATTGCCAGCTTGCGCGCGGGGCGACTCACTCAAGCGCCATGGGCACCGACCCCACAACCTTGGTAGCCGCATGGCCCCATATGTGACAAGCCGCGAGCGCCTCCGCCAGTGCAATAGTTGTTCATTGGATGTGGGTCAGGGCCTGGGATCCGACGCCAAAATGGCGAAAAGCAGATGATCCCGCCAAGCGCCGTCAATGCGCAGATAATTACGGGCATAGCCCTCTTGGGTAAAACCACAGGAGCTCAGTAGCCTGCGCGAGGCATCATTGGACGGCAGGCAGGCCGCCTCCAGCCGGTGCAGGCGCTGGGCATCAAAGACAAAAGGAACAAGCGCCCGCACGGCGGCGCTGGTGAAGCCCTGCTTTTGATATGGTTCACCAACCCAGTAACCAATCGAACAGGTCTGGGCGACGCCACGGCGGATATTGGACAGGGTGCAGCCGCCCACCAAACTGCCCGACCGCGACGAGAATACGAAGAACGGAAAGGCCTGATCGTCGCGCACATCGCGCGAATAGCGGCGCAGGCGGCGGCGGAAGGATGTCCGGGTCAGGTCATCCATCGGCCAGGTGGGTTCCCACGGGGTCAGAAAACCCCGGCTGCGGCTACGCAGTTCCGCCCATTCGGCAAAATCGGACATGCGCGGCAGGCGCAGCATGACCCCCTCGCCCTCTATAACATAGGGGTCTTAGCTAGCGGATATCTGACGCAAGAGTGCCATTTTCAGGTCCGTGAAAGTCTTCGGGCGCGTGGTGTTAGTGCCTGAAGTGTGCCGCGAGGCTGTGGGCGCTGGCAAGCGAAGCCTTGGGGCCGACAACGGATGCCGTCGGCACCGCATTTTGGGCCAGGTTGCCCATAAAACTGCGCACATCGGCGTCGGTGACTGACTCAATGTGGGCGACCAATTCATCGGCCTCCAGCACCCTGCCGAACACCACCAGATGCCGGGCGATCTGTTCAGCGCGCGAGGCACAGCTTTCAAGGCTCATCAAAAGGCCTGCCTTGGCCTGCGCGCGGGCGGCGGCAATTTCATCGGCAAGAACTTCGCCCGCCATGCCGGACACTTCACCATGAATGACATTTGCCAGCTCTTCGGCATCTTCAGGCGCCGCGCCCGCATAAATGCCGAACAGGCCTGTATCCGTGAAGCCCCAATTGAAGGCGTAGATCGAATAGCAAAGGCCGCGCTTTTCGCGTGCTTCCTGAAACAGCCGCGAGGACATGCCGCCGCCAAGAATGGTGGCCGCGATTTCCGCCGTGAAGAATGCCTTGCTGCCGGTCGCAGCACCTTCAAAGCCCAGCACCAGATGCGTCTGGTCGAGGTCACGGGCCTTGGCCACCATGCCGCCGGAATATTGCGCCTTGCTGAAGCTGCTGGCGGGTTTGTCGCCGCCTGCATGAAACGCGTTCTGGGCCAGCGCCACGAAATTATTATGGTCTATGGCGCCAGCCGCACTGAGAATCATGGCGCCGGGGCGGTAATGCGCAGCAAGATATCCGCGGATCGTGTCCGGCGTCATGCCGCGCACGCTGTCGCGGGTGCCAAGGATCGGGCGGCCCAGCGGCTGATCGGGGAATGCCGCCTCCGACATCATCTCGAAGACGAGATCGTCAGGCGTATCTTCCGCTTCGCCTATTTCAGACAGAACGACACCCTGCTCGCGGATGAGTTCGGCTTCTTCAAGGCGGGAATTTTCTATGATGTCCGCGATCAGGGTGACGGCGAGCGGCACATCCTCCTGCAGGATGCGCGCGGCATAAACCGTGTTCTCGTGTGACGTTGCAGCATTTAGCGATCCGCCGACATGCTCGATGGCACCGACGATTTCAGCAGCCGTGCGGGTCGCCGTGCCCTTGAACGCCATATGCTCAAGCATGTGCGCAATGCCGTGCTGCTCCAACGTTTCATGACGGGCACCGGCATTGACGGTTAGCGCAACGGCTGCCGTTTTGAGATGCGGCATTGGATCTGTAACGATGGTCAGGCCATTAGGGAGACGCGAGACTGTTACCGTCATGAAGCGGCAATCTTGTCTTCGACGAAACGCTCAACAGCCGCCAGATCATTTTCCAGCTCTGATAGGCGTTCTTCGCGGCTGAAGAGATCAGCCATATGCGCCGGGAGCGCGGGGTGCTGTCCGGTGGCGGCTTCCACGGCTGCGGGGAATTTTGCCGGATGGGCTGTTGCCAACGTCACCATCGGAGCTGCGCGTGGATCAAGCGTCTGGCGCGCCGCAGCAAGGCCGACTGCCGTATGCGGATCAATCAACATGCCCAGCGTCTTGAATGTATCGCGCATGGTCGCGTGCATGGTGTCATTGTCCACGCGGGCCGATCCGAAATCGTTGCGCATGGTTGTAAGGGCGTCGCCGGGAATATCGAAGCTGCCGGACTGGGTGAGCGCACCCATGGCGGCACGCACCTTTGAGGGATCGCGGCCGCAGGCGTCAAACAGCAGGCGCTCAAAATTGCTCGACACCTGAATGTCCATGGATGGTGCATCGGTGGGCGTGACGCCCTCCACCGTGTAGCTGCCGGTCTTGAGGGTGCGGTCAAGAATGTCGTTGATATTGGTGGCGACAATCAGCTTTTCGATCGGCAGCCCCATCTGCCGCGCGACATAGCCGGCAAAGATGTCCCCGAAATTGCCGGTGGGAACGCTGAAGGAAACGGCGCGGTGCGGCGCGCCCAAGGTCGTTGCCGCGGTGATGTAGTAAACCACCTGCGCGAGGATGCGGGACCAGTTGATGGAGTTGACGGCGGCAAGCTTCACCCGGTCGCGGAAATCCAGATCATTGAACATGGCTTTCACAAGCGCCTGGCAATCATCGAAATTGCCGTCGATGGCGACATTGTGGACATTGGGCGCAAGCACCGTCGTCATCTGCCGCCGCTGCACTTCGGAGACGCGGCCCTTGGGGTGCATCACGATGATGTTGACCCCATCAATGCCTGCAAAGGCTTCGATAGCGGCGCTACCGGTGTCGCCGGACGTTGCCGCAACAATCGTCACCTGCTGGCCGCGCTTTTTCAGCACATGGGCAAACAGCTGCCCAAGAAGCTGCATGGCCAGATCCTTGAAGGCGAGTGTCGGACCGTGGAACAGCTCCAGCAGAAATTCATTGGCATCAAGCTGCGCAAGCGGAGCGATTGCCGGATGGCTGAAACTGGAATAGGCGGCCTCGACCATCTGCGCGAGATCGGCCTCGCAAATCGACGGCGTAAAAGGCTGGATGATGCGGGTGGCGACTTCCGTGTACGGACGGCCTGCGAAGGACGCGAACTCACCTGTTGAGAAATGCGGCCAGGCTTCGGGCACATAAAGACCGCCGTCGCGGGCAAGGCCCGAGAGCAGGACATCCTCAAATTCGAGGACCGGCGCGTCACCTCTGGTCGAAATATATCGCATGGGGCCTTTTACGGATCTTGCTGATTGAAAAGCGGCGCACCATAAGCTGGCGGGCTTTGGCGGGGCAAGGGGTGCTGCGGATGGCTGCCATACAGCCTTAATTCAACCTGAAGCGCCCGCGAGAGATGTGCAATGCCAGCCATATGGCAATCAGGGTTCCGGCGAGACCATACCATGTCAATGCGTAGCCCAGATGCGGGTTTTCCAACTCGATACGGGTCTGGCCGCCAATCGGCAGTTGACCGCGACCAGGCGCAGCCTCGGCATCCAGCATCAGCGGGAAAACGGGGGAAATGCCGACAACCTGCGCAATTTCAGCAATCGGGCGGTGGTACCAGATATTCGCAGCCAGATCCGGCTCCGGCGTAAAGGCATTGGCCTCGTCAGGCGACACCAGTATGCCCGAGACGCTGACCTCTCCCACTACCTGACCGGCGGCACGGGTGGCGGCATCCTTGCGGTTAATCGGCACAAACCCCCGATCCACAAGCAGCCAGCCGCTCGATGTCATTTCAAAGGGTGTCACCACGTGATAGCCGGGCTCGCCGTCGAGGGATGGCATGTAGATGTGAATCTCAGCGTCGTGATTGAAACGTCCGGTGGCCGTGGCGTGTGTATAGCGCAGATCCGCAAGGTTGATGTCGGACCAGCTTTCAGGCGCCGGAATGGGTGCCGGCCCAGCTGCAAGGCCGCGCTCAACCCCGGCAATCAGGGCATCCTTCCATTCCAGACGGGCCATCTGCCAGTTGCCGAGCGCAACAAGGATAATCAGTGCGAAACTGGCAAACAGTGTCGGCCAGAGCAGTGGACGGAACGTCATTCGTCCCCCACCTGATGATCATGGGTGCCCTGCCGGGCGCGATGATGGAACTGAAGCGCGATGAGCGTTGCCTTGAAGGGACGCAGTAGGCCCAAAGGTACGGCCAATGCCAGCGGAAGGAAAATGATCGCATGCACCCAGTAGGGTGGCTGGTAGGAGACCTCGACAAAAAGCGCGAGCCCAACGACGAAAAAACCGGCAATGAGGATGATGAAAACGGCGGGGCCGTCGCCGGTATCAACCTCGGCAAAATCAAGACCGCAGTTGGAGCATTTTCCCGACACAGTCAGAAAGCCTGAAAAAAGCTTTCCCTTGCCACAACGCGGACAGCGCCCCAGCAGCCCCGCCACGAAGGGCGAAACCGCTGGAGCGCTGTTGTCTCGTTCAAAGGTCAATGTGGTGGGCTAGTGCGCTGCCGGTGTGCCTGCGCCCCATACATAGATGGCAGCGAACAGGAACAGCCAGACCACGTCCACGAAGTGCCAATACCAGGCAGCAGCTTCGAAGCCGAAATGATGGCTTGGCGTAAAGTGACCCGCATAGGTACGCATCAGGCATACGGCCAGGAAGATGGTGCCGATGATGACATGGAAGCCGTGGAAACCGGTGGCCATGAAGAAAGTGGAGCCATAGATGTTGCCGGAGAACCCGAAGGCCGCATGGCTGTATTCATATGCTTGCAGCAGTGAGAACAGCGCGCCGAGAACAACCGTGCAGATGAGACCCCATTTGAGTCCCTGCCGGTCGCCGTTCTGCAGCGCGTGGTGCGCCCAGGTGACTGTCGTGCCCGAGGTCAGCAGAATGAGGGTGTTCATCAGCGGCAGGTGGAACGGGTCAAATGTCTCAATGCCTACCGGGGGCCAGTGTCCGCCGGTTGCTTCAAAGCGGGCATACTGTGCCACTTCGCCGGTAAACAGGCTGGCGTCGAAATAGGCCCAGAACCACGCAACGAAGAACATCACTTCTGACACGATGAACAGCACCATGCCGTAGCGCAGATGAAGTTGCACCACCGGTGTGTGATGGCCTTGGTGCTCGGCCTCTTTGATGACATCGCGCCACCAGCCGACAAATGTGTAGAGCACGATGGCAAGACCGACGGTGAAGACCCACGGGCCTTCAAGGCCGAACGCGCCTTTCATGGCGATGACCGCACCAAACATCATGATGAAGGCGCCAATGGAACCGACAAACGGCCACGGGCTCGGGTCAACCAGATGATAGTCGTGATGTTTGGCGTGTGCGTCGGCCATGTGGGGTCCCCAGTCTCTTAAGGAGTGTCTTGCTGTCTTTGTCGCCTGCTACCGATATGTATAGCGCAGGCGGGTGGATTATCGTTAGTCGCGTTTAGCTACCATCCGAAATGGCGGTTACCGGATTGGTTTTTTCAAAGAATGTGTATGACAGGGTGATGGCTGAAACATCATCCATGTCGGGATCATCGGCAATGGCCGGATCCACGAAGAAGGTGACCGGCATATCGACCTTTTCACCGGGCTGCAGCACCTGCTCGGTAAAGCAGAAGCAATCCACCTTGGCGAAATAGGCACCCGCCTTCTGCGGTGTCACATTGTAGGTCGCGGTGCCGACAATGGGCCGGTCCGACAGGTTTTCAGCCGTGTAAAAGGCAATTCCGTCAGCGCCGATATTAAGGTCCAGCGTGTGCTGCTGCGGGCGGAAGCCCCAGGGCATGTCGCGGGCGGTGTTGGCGTCGAAGCGGATGCTGACCATGCGGTCGAGCACTACATCGGAGAAGTGATCTGTTGCCTGCGTGGTACCGCCATAGCCGGTGACGCGGCAGAACATTTCATAAAGAGGCACTGCTGCGTAAGCCATGCCGATCATGCCGCCGACAAGGATGGCGCAGGCCAGCGCGATCTGCCGCTCACGGGCTTGCAGAGAAGACGAAATGGCTGTTGCAGTCATGGTGCGTTCCTTTCGCTAGTAGCTGCGGCTTGCGACGTTGCCGCCGAGGCGAACGAGCGTCATTGCGAAGAAGAGCCCCACCAGTGCCGCCAGTGAAAGGGCAACGACAATATTGCGGCGGCGCAGGCGAGCCTGCTGCTCGGGCGTAAGCCGTACCGGTTCAATATCCGTATTGTTGTCGCCGGCCATGGCGGTCTGGTGTCCTAAATCCATGACGCAAAGGGGGCGAGCCCCACAATGCGTTCGATCAGCAGGGATGCAAAAAGCGCGAAAAGATAGAAGATGGAAAAGCCGAACAGCCGCATAGCGGAACTGTCAGCCATGTCTGCGGTGCGGTGGCGATAGACCTGCACGGCGCACCACAAAAAGCCTGCGCCAAGACCGACAGAACTTACCGCATAAAGGATGCCACCAAAGCCCAGCGCCACAGGCGACATTGCAAGCGGCACCAGCAGCAGGGAATAGAGCAGAATCTGGGTGCGGGTCGCATCCGGGCCGGCCACGACCGGCAGCATGGGCACACCGGCGCGGGCATAGTCCTCGTTGCGAACAAGGGCAAGCGCCCAGAAATGCGGCGGGGTCCAGAAAAAGATGATGGCGACCAGCACCAAAGGCTCAATCGCAAGGGTGCCGGTGACCGACGCCCAGCCGATGGCGGGCGGCAGGGCACCTGCGAGGCCGCCGATGACAATGTTCTGCGACGTCGCGCGCTTAAGCCACATTGTGTAGATCAAGACATAGAAGATGATGGTGAATGCCAGCAGTGCTGCGGGCACATAGCCGACCAGCGCCATCATAACGAAGATGGAAGCTGCTGAAAGTGTGCCGCCGAAGGCTGCCGCCGACTGCGCGGAAACAACACCGCGCGGGATGGGGCGCTTGGCTGTGCGATCCATTACGGCGTCGATGTCCGCGTCCCACCACATATTCAATGCACCGGATGCGCCAGCGCCGATGGCGATGCACAACAGTGCCGTGATGGCGGTCAGCGGGTGAATGCTGCCGGGCGCAATCACCATGCCCACAAGGCCGGTAAACACCACCAGCGACATGACGCGCGGCTTCAACAACGCGAGATAATCCGCGATGTCCGCTTCCATGTATCCGGGTGCAGAAACGGAGGCCCTGTTGGGGCCTCCGTCCGGCTGCGTATAGGTGATGTCGCTCATATCAGCGCTTCGTCCTTTTTCAGACTGCCCTACTTGATGCGGGGCAGATCAGAGAATTGATGGAATGGGGGTGGTGAGGACAGGGTCCATTCCAGCGTCGTTGCACCTTCACCCCAGTAATTGTCCGCCACTTTGCGCTTGGCCATGAAGGCTTCCACAACGCCCCACAGGAAGATGAGGACAGCAAAGGCGGAAATGTAGGAGCCGATGGAGGACACGTAGTTCCAGCCGGCATAGGCATCAGGATAATCCGCATACCGGCGCGGCATACCTGCAAGACCCAGGAAGTGCTGTGGGAAGAACAAAATGTTCACGCCGATGAACGTCACCCAGAAGTGCAGCTTGCCGATGAACTCCGAATAGGAGTAGCCGAACATCTTGCCGAACCAGTAGTACCAGCCCGCGAAGATGGCGAACACGGCGCCCAGTGACAGCACGTAGTGGAAGTGAGCCACCACATAATATGTGTCGTGGAAGGAGCGATCGACGCCCGCATTGGCGAGCACCACACCCGTCACACCACCAATGGTAAACAGGAAGATGAAGCCGATGGCCCAGAGCATGGGCGTTTTAAACTCGATCGAGCCGCCCCACATGGTGGCTATCCACGAGAAGATCTTGATACCCGTCGGCACCGCAATCACCATGGTGGCGAACAGGAAATAGGCCTGCGTGTCGACGTCCAGACCCACGGTGTACATATGGTGCGCCCACACGATGAAGCCCACCGCGCCGATGGCGACCATGGCGTAGGCCATGCCGAGATAGCCGAAGACGGGCTTCTTGGAGAAGGTGGAAATGATGTGCGAGATCATGCCGAAGCCCGGCAGGATGAGGATGTACACCTCGGGATGACCGAAGAACCAGAACAGGTGCTGGAACAGGATCGGGTCGCCGCCGCCTGACGGATCAAAGAACGTCGTGCCGAAGTTGCGGTCCGTCAGCAGCATGGTGATGGCGCCAGCCAGAACCGGCAGCGACAGCAGCAGCAGGAAGGCGGTGACCAGCACCGACCATACGAACAGCGGCATCTTGTGCAGGGTCATGCCCGGCGCACGCATGTTGAAGATGGTGGTGATGAAATTGATGGCACCGAGAATGGACGATGCACCGGCGATATGCAGCGCCAGAATGGCAAAATCCATGGCCGGTCCGGGCTGGCCGGACGTCGAGAGCGGCGGATAGATTGTCCAGCCGCCGCCGACACCGTTGGCACCGGGAGGGCCGGGCACAAACATCGAGATGATCAGCAGGCTGATCGCTGCAGGCAGCAACCAGAACGAGATGTTGTTCATCCGCGGAAAGGCCATGTCCGGCGCGCCGATCATCAGCGGCACGAACCAGTTGCCGAAGCCGCCGATCATGGCAGGCATCACCATGAAGAAGATCATGATGAGCGCGTGGCCGGTCACCAGCACATTATAGAAGTGATAGTCGCCGCCCAGAATGCCGTCACCGGGATACTGAAGCTCCGCGCGAATGGCGACTGACATCAGGCCGCCGATCACGCCGGCCACGATGGCGAAGATCAAATACATCGTTCCGATGTCTTTGTGGTTGGTGGAGTAAGCGTAACGCCGCCAGCCAGTGGGGTGATCTTCGTGATGCTCTGCGTGAGTGAGATCGCTCGCCATCGGTTTAGTCCTCTAAGTGAGCAGGTTGTTTCTTATATAGCGGAACGAAGGCGCCTACTGGCGAACCTCGGCCAGTTGGGTTTGCATTTCGAGCGGCGACGGGGGAACCGAGCCGTTGAGCGCGTATTCGGCCTGCGCTTCGGCAACCCATGCCTGGAAATCATCCTTAGTGACCACATGCACTTCAATGGGCATGAATGCGTGACGCACACCGCACAGTTCAGAGCACTGGCCGTAATAGATGCCGGTTTCGTTGGCGCGGAACCATGTTTCATTGAGACGGCCGGGCACCGCGTCCATCTTGACGCCGAATGCAGGCATGGCCCAGTTGTGGATCACGTCAGCGGCCGTCACCAGCACGCGCACATTGGTATCCACAGGCACGACAACCTTGGCATCGGCAGTCAGCAGCCGCGGCTGGCCGGGTGTCAGGTCAGCTTCTTCAACCATGTTGGCGAAATATTCAAAGTCGCCATTGTCCGGGTAGGTATAGCCCCAATACCACTGATACCCGGTGGCCTTGATGGTCAGTTCGGTTTCCGGGATCACAGCCTGAAGATAAAGCAGCCGGAATGACGGAATGGCGATCGCAACCAGAATCAGCACCGGCACAACCGTCCACAGAACTTCAATGGTCGTGTTGTGAGAGGTCTTTGACGGCGTCGGATTGGTTTTCGAGTTGAAGCGGATCATGCAGTAGATCAGCAGCGCCAGCACCAGCAGGGTTATGGCTGTAATAATGATCAGCAGGAAATTATGGAAACTGGTGATTTCCTCCATAACCGGGGAGGCTGCCGGCTGGAACATCATCTGCCATGGTTCGGGCTGTGCTGCGCCTGCAATGGTGGCTGCGAACATCGCGCCCATGAAGGCCAGAGCCGTAAAAAACTTCGCCATTCTCGACATCCCCGGTCGTAATTCCTGATGCATGACCCCAATTGAACTGAGGCCGTTTTTGCGGATGCGGACGCTTACCACGTCGCGCCGTCCACGCAAATAACAGTGACACCCCTTTCGGGGCGGTAAATCGCGCTTTGCAGCCCCGCCGGGCTGCCTCCTAGGGTCCGAAGCAAGCGAATCCCCTGCCCCAGCACAGATCAACAAGTATAGCGCGGCTGACGAGCACGGCGACACAGTGCTTTGGCTTTGCGACACTTTGCCCCAAACATGGCGGCATGGGGCTTTTTTCAGTGCCCGCCGCGAGCGTCTGCGCACATTTTGCGCCGCACCTGACGTGCCGACTCATCTGGTATAGGGTGAAGTTGAAACGCAAATGCAGAAAAAGCGAAGGTGCCCATGCGCGACGAAGCACTGATCCACTTTCATTTCGGGCGGAAAATCTCTGCCGGGCTGCATATTGCGGAAGACGGCGGGTCTGTGCCCGCCCTCATTGAGCGCGCCGCTGCCTATCTGGACCCGCGTGATCCGGGCCGGTCGGCTGTCGGGTTTTGCGCCGCCCACCCGCAGGCGGTTGCCGATATCACCACACCGCCGCCAAAGGGCTGGGAAAACTGGGCATTCCAGCAATGGGATGACTGGTTCGGCCGCATCAACGGCGTGTTTCTGGTCGATCTGCAGCGGCTGAAGGTGGTCCAGTGGCCGATGTATCGCGTCAGCATGGCGCATGTGCCCTGTGACCTGTCCGGCGTACCGCGCCGGCTGGTGCCGATTGAAGACCTGGTGGCGAATGATCAGTCCAACGATGCAAAACGCCGCTTTTAGGCGAAGTTTAATGCCAGGCTGGTGTGCTGTGGCCACTTGCACCATATACTTCACTACTATGGGCATTGCCGCCCGCTCCACCCTTACGAGGCCCGCTATTCATGGCTGATGTGACCACGCCTGACGAACTGTTCTTCACCCGCGCTGGCCTTGACCCTGACCGCCTAGCCCGCATTGTCGCCGACACGCTGCATGGCGCAGATGATGGGGAGCTGTTTCTGGAATACACCCAGTCCGAAGCGCTGGCCTTTGATGATGGGCGCCTGA
This sequence comes from uncultured Parvibaculaceae bacterium, assembly GCA_964511745.1. GTDB lineage: Bacteria > Pseudomonadota > Alphaproteobacteria > CGMCC-115125 > CGMCC-115125 > Pyruvatibacter. The sequence goes on along the minus strand of CAZEHX010000001.1, from coordinate 378,390 downwards.
AGACGGCAAGCTTTGATACGGGTCAGGGTTTCGGCCTGCGCTGCGTCGCGGGTGAAGCCACAGGCTATGCACATGCGTCAGACTTGTCCGAAGCAGCACTCAAGCGGGCCGCCGACGCTGTGCAGGCAGTGAAGCATGGGCATACCGGTACGATGGCGGCAGGCCCCGCGGCGACAAACGCGCATCTTTACGGCGAGGACAATCCGCTCGGCGGGCCGTCGTTTGAAGAGAAAGTGAAACTGCTACAGGAAATTGATGCCTATGCGCGCGCCAAAGACCCGCGCGTGCGGCAGGTCTCGGCCTCGCTCTCAGGCGAATGGCAGGCGGTGATGATCATGCGCGCCGACGGGCAGCTTGTGCGCGATATCCGCCCGCTGGTGCGCTTCAATGTCAGCGTTGTGGTCGGCGACGGCGACCGGCAGGAATCCGGCTCGTTCGGCACAGGCGGTCGCGAAAATTATACACGCTTCATTGAAACCGAAAGCTGGCAGGCGGGCGCTGATGAAGCGCTGCGGCAGGCGCTGGTAAACCTCGATGCCGTCCCCGCCCCTGCCGGTGAAATGGATGTGGTGCTCGGGCCGGGCTGGCCGGGCATCCTGCTGCATGAAGCCATCGGCCACGGGCTTGAAGGCGATTTCAACCGCAAGGGGCAGTCAGCCTTTGCGGGCCTGATGGGTGAGCGCGTGGCATCCCCCGGCGTGACTGTTGTGGATGACGGTACACTGAGCGACCGGCGCGGTTCGTTGACCGTGGACGACGAAGGCACGCCGACGTCGCGCACGGTGCTGATCGAGGACGGCATCCTCAAAGGCTTCATGCAGGACCGGCTGAATGCGCGCCTCATGGGCGTGGCTGCGACCGGCAACGGACGCCGACAAGGTTATGCCCATCAACCAATGCCGCGCATGACCAACACCTACATGACCGCTGGCGACCGCGACCCCGGCGAAATTCTGGCGGGCGTCAAAAAGGGCATCTACGCGACGAACTTCGGTGGCGGCCAGGTGGATATCACCAACGGCAAATTCGTGTTCACCTGCACCGAGGCCTACCTCATCGAAAACGGCAAGGTGACCACACCAATCAAGGGCGCGACATTGATTGGCAACGGCCCGGATGCCCTTACCCGTGTCAAAGCCATCGGCAACGACATGAAACTCGACACCGGCATCGGCACCTGCGGCAAAGCCGGACAGGGTGTGCCGGTGGGTGTTGGCCAGCCGACGCTGCACATGGAAAAACTGACTGTGGGTGGCACAGCGGCTTAACATCCCGGCGCAAGCTCGCGCCGCAGCTTACAGATGGTCGACATCGACGACGCTCCAAAACCTCAATTCCTGGATCTACCCCGCTGCGGCTGGATGTCAGATTGATCCGGTCGCACAAATGCGCATAACTGATCCAGCTTATTTTCTGGATACAGTTTAAACCTGATGCGCACACCAAAAATAATCACGACACTGAAAACCTATAGCTGGCCGCTGTTTGCGGCTGACTGCATGGCGGGTGTGACCGTGGCGATGGTGGCATTGCCACTGAGCATCGCCATTGCCATCGCCTCGGGCGCAGACCCGGCACAGGGGTTGGTGACCGCGATTGTCGGCGGCTTCTTCATTTCGCTGGTGGGCGGCAGCCGGGTGCAGATAGGTGGGCCGACCGGCGCATTCATTGTCGTGGTGTTCGGGGTCATCGCGACACACGGCTATGACGGGTTGGTGCTGGCGACATTCATGGCCGGGGTCATCTTGCTGGTGGCAGGCTATTTTCGCATCGGTCGGCTGATTGCCTATGTGCCGGAGGCCGTGGTCAACGGTTTTACCATGGGCATTGCCGTCATTATCGCCGCCAGCCAGCTTGCGGATATTTTCGGGCTCAGTCTGGACACGATGCCAGCCGACTTCGTGGAGAAGATCCCCGCCCTGTGGGCCGCACGCGACACATTCAATCTGCCCGCCGCCCTTATTGCCGTGCTGACGCTTGGATTGATCATCGGTGCCCGGCGGCTTGCCCCGCGATTTCCCGGGCTGATTGTTGCGGTTGCCGCCGGGTCAGCGCTGGTTGTGTTCATGGGACTACCGGTGGACACGGTGGCCAGCCGCTTCGGCGAACTTCCAAGCCAGCTTCCGATGCCGGGCCTGCCGGACTTCTCGCTGGCGCGGGTGCAGGAACTGCTGCCGTCCGCTTTTGTAATTGCGTTTCTGGCCGGCGTTGAATCGCTTCTGTCCGCCATGGTCGCGGATCGGATGATTGGTGGGGCGCACAGGCCTAATGCCGAGGTTATGGCGCAGGGCGTTGCCAATGTGGCGTCGTCGCTGTTTGGCGGCATGCCGGCGACGGGCGCCATCGCGCGCACCGCAACCAATGTCAGGGCCGGCGGCAAGACGCCTGTTGCAGGGATCGTGCACGCGCTGGTCATTCTCGCGGTGATGATGCTCGCAGCGCCTCTGGCAGGCTACCTGGCAATGCCGGCGCTGGCGGCGCTGCTGCTGATGACCGCATGGAACATGGCGGAGCCGCATAGGTGGGGCAGCTATGGCGCACTGCCGCGCTCCGACCTGTTCTTGATGCTGCTGACGCTGGTACTCACCGTGCTGATCGACCTGACGGTCGCTATCGGCATTGGCGTCTCCGTCGGCCTGGCGCTCCGGTTGCTAAACCGGGACGCGCCGCCAGACGACTGGACGACGCCGGAGCGGTGAGGGCGGCACACGGGGTTCACACGCTCCTGAGGAAGGCTGCAATCTGCGCGTCGCTCTTCAGGCGGACGACCTTTTGCGGACTCACGTATTTCTCTATGGCCGCATCAATTTCCGGCTGGGTATCGCGCGGGAAATTCCATAGCCAGACGAAAAATTCGCGGTCGAAGCGTTCCGGACAATCAGGTGCCATGTCGGGGCGGGTCCGGCCATAGCTGCCAAGCACCCGGGTGAATGCGCGCCAGATGCTTTTGAACCGGTTGGTATCGAGCACAATCACCAGATCGACGATCGACAGGCGAAGGCCCAAAGTGTCCGCATAGTTGCCATCCATTACCCAGCTCCGACCTGCCGCGAGCACAGCTACTTTTGTATTCCACGCGTTTTCATCCATGTTTACCCAGCCGGGCTGCCAGTGATGCTGGTCGAGATGGATCACGGGAATGTCAAGCTTGCGGGCCAGCGACGCCGCAAGTGTTGATTTTCCCGCGCCGCCGGGACCAAGTATGAGTATGCGCTGCATGCGTGCCCCTGCCCGCCGGCTTCTATGACGTCCGACGCATATCACGGAATCTTTCCGGCACGGTATCGAACGCGTTAGGGTCCGCACCCATTGCTCTTGTGCCCGGAGATTTCTTGCATGCGCCTGTTCGATCCGGTGTTCCGGTATATCAGCCGCCGCGTCAGCGCGTTTCTGGAAAAGCCATTGCGCGGCTACCAGCCGTTTACACCGTCTGACCCTGAAACCCTGCGCAAGGTACTGCAGCCCGGCGACGTGTTGCTGGTGGAAGGCAACAGGCGGATGTCCGCGGCGATCAAATATCTGACGCAGTCCACATGGTCGCACGCAGCGCTTTTTGTCGGCGATGCGGCGCCGCCCGCCGAACCGGGCGGTGAGCGGTGCATGCTGGTGGAGGCTGATGTGAAGGAAGGCGTAGTGGCGGTACCGCTTTCCAAATACGCCGAGTTCAACACCCGCATCTGCCGCGCCGTCGGCCTGACATCGGCGGACCGGGCAAAGGTCATCGCCTATGCAGTCGGCCGCATCGGCAATACATATGACATGCGCAATGTCTTCGATCTGTTGCGCTACCTGCTGCCCACGCCACCAGTGCCTGTACGCTACCGGCGGCGGATGCTGGCGCTGGGGGCCGGCGATCCGACGCGGGCGATCTGTTCAACCATGATTGCACAGGCGTTTCACGAAGTGCCCTACCCGATCCTGCCGCTGACCTCGACGCAGGACGATCCAACGCCGCGCATTACCTCCAGCTACAGCCGCAACGAAATAATGCATATCCGGCATTATTCGTTGTTCGTGCCGCGCGACTTTGACGTGTCGCCATTCTTCCGTATCGTCAAGCCGACCATTGAAGGTGGCTTCGATTACAGGTCACTGGTCTGGGCAGATGAAGAGAAGCCTGAAAAAGCGGGCGGCTAGTAGGAGAATTCGGCAAACAGGTGATCGAGATTGCCTTTCCATTTGCCGTTGTAGAGATCGAGCAGTTCTTCAGCCGGCGTGCGGCCGTCTTCCAGTGTCGATTCAACGGCTGACAGGAAACCGCGTTCGTCACCATCAAATCCGTCGGAGCGGGCGCGGGCCTTGAGACCGTCGCGGGCAATTGCCAGCGCATCGCGGGCAATTTCGAGGACGGTGGTGTCGCGGAACGGGGTTTTGAGGGCGCTGACATTGACCTGCCGGCGCAAGGCTTCGCGTTCTTCGGCCGTCCAGTCCTTGACCAGATCCCATGCGGCAGCCTGTGCGGCGCCATCATAGAGAAGGCCAACCCAGAAAGCTGGCAGCGCACACAGACGCCGCCACGGGCCGCCATCTGCACCGCGCATTTCAATGAAGCGCTTGAGGCGGGCTTCGGGGAAGATGGTGGTGAGGTGGCTTTCCCAGTCGTCCAAAGTCGGGCGCTCGCCTTCAAGACCTTTCAGCCTGCCTGCCAGAAAATCCCTGAAGGAATGACCGGCAACATCTATGTAGCGGCCGTCGCGATAAACGAAATACATCGGCACATCGAGCGCATAATCCGCGTACTGCTCAAAGCCGAAACCGTCTTCAAAGACGAAAGGCAGCATGCCGGTTCGCTCCTTGTCCGTATCCAGCCACACGGCGGCACGGTTGGAGAGAATGCCGTTGGGCTTGCCGTCCATGAAGGGCGAATTGGCGAAGATGGCGGTGACGATGGGCTGGAGCGCCAGCGCGATCCGGTATTTCTGAACCATGTCGGCTTCAGATGAGAAGTCGAGATTCACCTGCACGGTGCAGGTGCGGAACATCATGTCCAGCCCGCGACTACCGACCTTGGGCATGTATTTCTTCATGATGCCGTAGCGGCCCTTGGGCATGATGGGTGTCTGCTCAAGGCTGCGGCGCGGGGCAAAGCCAAGACCGATGAAACCAGCGCCGATCTCATCTGCCACTGCGGCCACCTGATCGAGATGGGTATGCACCTCATCGCAGGTATCATGCAGGGTCTCCAGCGGTGCGCCGGACAATTCAAACTGGCCGCCGGGCTCAAGCGTAATCGAGCCACCGCCCGTTTTATCATTGCCCATCAGGGCGATGACATGGCCGTCTTCAAGGACAGGTTCCCAGCCGAAGCGCTGCATGCCGTCCAACATGGCCTTTACGGTCGCGCCGGTTTCACCGGGTGCGTTGTCGTAGGGCATGGGGGACAGGTCGTTGAGGCGGTAGCCGAACTTTTCGTGCTCGGTGCCAATGCGCCATTGGGATTCCGGCTTTGACCCAGAGGCGAGAAACGCCACCAGTTCATCACGTGTTTCGACTACTTGCGCCTTGTCGCGCGTGGCGGGCGGTGCCGACATACTGATTATTCCCTGACCCCATACCGCAGCCGCTGACCGGCGCCGGATTTTTGGCTGAACCCCTATAGCTTTCGTCATGTAAGGGCTAGGGCAAATCCACACAAGGTTTAAGGTCTGCCCCGCCACACCGAAGAATGAGCAATCGGCGCGTTTCTGCCTAACGCCAGTCGCCCAATATCGCCTGCCACAGCGCCATGGCGGCGACCAGCGCGGTGTCGGCGCGCATGATGCGGGGCCCGAGCGAGACCGGGTGGGCGCATCGCATGGATGCCAGCATTTTGCGCTCGGCATCGTCAAAACCGCCTTCAGGGCCGATCAGGATGGCCCACGGCAATGTCTTCACGTTGGCGGGTAGCGCGTTGAGATAATCTGCCGGGGCAATCAGCTTGGAGCCGCTGCCTGGCAACGCTTCGTCGCAGAAAAGAATCTGGCGTTCGGCGGACCAGCGGTTGAGAACCGCATCAAGCTTCAGCGATTCTTCCACTACAGGCACCGAGAGCATGTTGCATTGCTCCGCTGCCTCAACGCAGTTGGCCTGCAGGCGCGACGTCTTGACCCGTTCGGCCTGCGTACGGCGGGTGATGACCGGCTGCAGCAGGGACGCGCCCATTTCGGTGGCCTTCTGGGCCACATAGTCGATGCGGGTGCGCTTGATCGGCGCAAACAGCAGATGCAGGTCCGGCGCGCCATCGCCAGGTGCAGGGGATTGGGCGCGGGTTTTTTCGATCGCCGTGGCGGTCGCCCGCTTTTTACCGATTTCATCCAGCCGGATCAGCCATTCGCCGTCTTCGCCGTTGAAGGCCAGCAGCGTGTCGCCGGCTTTGCGGCGCATGACATTGGCAAGATAGTGGGCGTGCTCGGGGGTCAGCTCCAAAGCTGCGTCCGCGCCAAGGGGGACCTCAACAAAGAGGCGAATCAAATTTGTCCGGTTGCTCGACATGATGCCTCCCAGTATCACGGGACAGCATCACGGGACCAACAATCATGCCGCAAGACCCAGAACCCAAAAGCCCGGACACCAGCGGCAGCGTCGCCGACGCGCCGCCGGACAACTGGGTGGACCTTTACGCGCCTGCCCGTATTCGGCCCTATCTGCGGCTGATGCGCGCCGACCGGCCTATCGGCACATGGTTGCTGTTCTGGCCATGTGCCTGGTCCATCACGCTGGCGGCGCCGCAGACCGGGCAATATGTACTGCATCCGGCAATTCTTTACCTGCTGGCTTTGTTTCTGCTTGGCGCCTTCGTGATGCGCGGTGCGGGGTGTGCGTGGAACGACATTACCGACCGGGACATTGATGCGAAGGTGGCGCGCACTGCAAGCCGGCCGATCCCCTCAGGACAGGTGAGCGTCAATCAGGCGCTGTGGTTTCTGATCGGGCTGCTAGCGATAGGTTTTTTGGTGCTGGTCCAGCTTAGCTGGACGGCCATCGGGCTTGGCGTCGCATCGCTGACGCTGGTGGCGATCTATCCCTTTGCGAAGCGGTTTACGTGGTGGCCGCAGGTGTTTTTGGGGCTCGCCATAAATTGGGGTGCGCTGATGGGCTGGGCTGCGGTGACCGGATCACTCGCGCTCGCACCCCTGTGCCTCTATCTGGCGGGCATTGCGTGGACGCTTGGCTATGACACGATTTACGCGCATCAAGACAAGGAAGACGACGCGTTGATCGGCGTAAAATCAACGGCCCTGCGACTGGGCGGCACTACCAAGCCGTGGCTTTGGGGGTTTTACGGGGCAACGCTGGTGCTGCTGGCACTGGCCGGGCTGTTCGCGAGCATTGGCTGGGTTTACTTCGCGGGGCTGGCAATCGGTAGCTTCCACCTCATGCGTCAGGTGCGCGATACGGATCTCGATAACGGGGCTGAGTGCCTGGCGGCATTCAAATCCAACAGGGATTTCGGCGTGATCGTGTTTGCAGCCCTGCTGGCAGGGACCCTGGGGACGTCGCTCTAGCCGCCGTATCCGGCAGAGAAACAAGGTTTTCAAGCCATGCGCAGGCCGCAGAGCTGACTTCTCGCAAGTGCGATTGCTTTTTTGTGCAGTGCACACCAAATATGAGGCGGTCACGGAATTGATCCTGACCGCAGATTTTTGGGAGCCCGACATGTCAAAATTCGTAAAAGCGTGGCTCAATGCCGCCGCCACGTCCGCAAGCGCCTTTGCCGGCATGCCCTATGCACCCGTTGAACTGCGCGCTGAAAATGACGACGCGCCGGAACAGCTGGCACTGCCTTTGGACGGCCCGGACCACCGATCGCGGGTTCGGTCTGAAGCAACGCAGCAGGCAAAAGCCGCCTGATCCTGCCGGATAATACAACCAATTGACGCTTCTCCCGGCATAACCGGTGGGAGGCGTTTTTGTGTCTGGGTGGCCAAATTTCCCGGGATTGACGCAAACACTGAACCATGGTTCACTTCTTTAAGAAATGAACCGGAGTTCAAAACTTGGCATATCGCAAAACCGGTAAAGTCGTGGCCCGGCTCGAGGCCAACAGGACGCGCATTCTGGATGCGGCCCTCGCCCTTGTGTTTGAAGGTGGATTTCAGGCGGCCAGCATGGCGGCTGTGGCCGCACGCGCCGGTGTGGCAACGGGCACGCTATATGGCTATGTCGCCTCGCGCGAGGCGCTGCTGCTTGATGTCTTCCGCACAATCTCAGACGCCGAGATGAGCCGGCTTGAAGAGATTGCCGCGGGCCCCGGGCGTCCGGCGCAGCGGTTGCGCGATGTGGCACATGCTTTTGTGAGTCGGGCGGTGCGCGGTGCGCGGCAGGCCTATGCGCTGTTGGCAGAGCCCGTTGACGGCGCGCTGGCAGAAGAACGCCTGAGCTACCGGCGGCGGCATGCGGCGATTTTCGAGCGGCTGATCCGTGAAGCATCGGCGGCAGGCGAGATTGCACCAATGGATGCGCATGTGACGGCCGCAGCCATTGCAGGCGCCATTCCCTCAGCACTGACGCTGTACGGCCCGGGCCAGATCCCCGATGCGGGGGCATTGATAGATACGGTATTGCGTATGGCCGGGCTTGATCCGCATACGAATGATGAGACGGAAGGACTATCCCATGATCAATCCGCTTGATCTTTTGACGCAAGACCAGTTCGACGAGGTGAAGCAGCGCTCCGACGCGCAGGCGATCTGGCTCGTTGCGTTTAACTGGGGACTGATTTTCGGCGCCATGGCGATGTTCGCCATCTGGCCGGGCGTGCTGACATTCCTTGCGGCGGTTATCATCATTGGGGCACGGCAGCTTGGACTGGCGGTACTTATGCATGACGGCGCACATGGCACGCTGGCCAAGAGCCCGGACCTAAACATGTTCCTGTCGCAGTGGCTGTGTGCCTACCCGATGCTCGCGGAGACCATGGCCTATCGCCGCTATCATCTGACGCATCATCGCTTTACGCAGCAGGACAACGACCCGGATCTCATCCTGTCAAAGCCGTTTCCGATTACGCGCAAGAGTTTTCGGCGCAAGCTAATCCGCGATCTGACGGGGCAGACGGGCTATCAGCAGCGCAAGGCGCAGATCCTGAATGCGCTGGGTAACAAGTCGATGAGCTGGGACAAGCGCATCGACCATTTTGCAGGGAAGCTTGGCCGCGCTGTTTTTGCGAATGTGGTGCTGTTCTCAGTGCTGGCACTCGTCGGCCAATGGCATCTTTATTTTCTACTGTGGGTGCTGCCGATGCTTACCTGGCATCAGGCTGTCACGCGCGTACGCAATATCGCCGAGCACGCCATGGTGCCCGACAACAATGACGACTTCCGCAATGCGCGCACCACCAAGGCCAACTGGTTCATGCGATTCATTCTGGCGCCGAACTTCGTCAACTATCACGTGGAGCATCACCTGTTCATGTGGGTGCCCTGCTACAACCTACCCAAGTTGCACAAGTATCTGCTGGCCAACGGGCATGGCGACCGGATGGAAATCCGCGACGGGTATATCGGCGTACTGAAGATGGCGACGTCACGGCCCGACGACGAGGACAAGCCGGGCGAGGTCATCCACAACGCCCGCAAGCGGCGGGTCGCCGGCATTGTTTCGGAAGGCTTCACAGAGACGGATGCCAATGCCGCCTGAAGCCGCTGCGGCCCATGCTGCACAGGCTGACCCTGGCGCCTATGTAACCGGCAATTCCGTATTGCAGGCAGCGCCGCTCGTGCCTGAAATCATGCTGCATCTTGCAGATGAGCGCGCGCCCCTGTGGCACAAGACCCAGCGCGACATGTGGGACGACGGCATCGTTCTGCCCTATTGGGCGTTTGCGTGGGCCGGCGGCCAAGCGCTGGCGCGGCTGCTGCTGGATGAACCCGAACGGGTCCAGGGCAAGCGCGTTCTTGATTTCGCGTCCGGCAGCGCCATCGGCGCCATTGCGGCCATGAAGTCCGGTGCCGCAGAGGCCCTGGCTGTTGATATTGATCCGCTGGCGGAAGTCGCAGCGCTGATGAATGCCGACGCCAATGGCGTGACCATCACAACATCGGCAGAAAACATCATCGGCCAGCCGATGGACCGGTGGGACATCATCATTGCCGGCGACATCTGCTACGAGCAGTCAGTCGCCGAGGCCGTACGTGACTGGCTGCAAGCGCGTGCAGCGGCAGGATGCGAAGTCCTGCTCGGCGACCCCGGCCGGACATTCATGCCGCGCGGCGCGGTAGAGCCTGTCATCGGCTATGGGGTCAAATCATCGCGTGAGCTGGATGACACCGATGTACGCAATGCAAGGGTCTGGCGGTTTACCGGCACGCGTCTAGACTGAGCGCGCGACTCAACAGAGACTCAAAAAACAAAGGGATGCAGATGATGGCGGGAACACAGATTGAGGCTGTTGGGCTTTATGTGGGGCTCAACCTGTTGCTGACGCTTCTCCTTGCCATTCTGGTGGTACGCCAGCGGCTCAAGACCGGCGTCAGCTTCGGCTCCGGTGGCAGTAATGACATGGAACATGCCATTCGGGCGCACGGCAACAATGTCGAATATATCGCGCTTGTTTTGCCGGGGCTGATCATGCTGGCCCTGCTTGGTGCCTCCACCACGCTGATCCATGTGGCCGGCATCATGGTCACTGTGTCGCGGCTCGGCCATGCCATCGGCATCTCGAAATCCATTACACCGCTGCGCCGGCTGGGGACGCTGTTCACCTGGGTCGGCATTGCGATCATCGGCATTGGCTGCCTCTGGTATGTGCTTTCCTAGCAGCACGCAGCACTAGGAGCGTGCCGGTTTGCCGGTCGACCCCCACAATTCGTATTTAGTGCGCCAGATATCAGGCGTAACGATTTCCGGTGGCTCCCCATTATCGAGATACCAGCTGTCGACCACCCATTGGGCGCCGGTTTCCTGATCGATAATGGTAGGGGCCATATGCGGCATCGTGTCGAAGAAATCGCCCCTGTGCAGCCGCCCGCCAAGGCGGTGCTTTGTCAGCAGATCATCGGCGACAAGCATTTGCAGATAGGTGGTTGTGTTGACGGTTTCGTCAGCGCAATCCATCTGATGCGACATCCACATATTGGAATAGGTGCCGCCCAGATCTGCGTCAGTGCCGGTAGCTGCACCGGCCAGATGCTCCATGCGTGCCACAGCCCGTTTGATAAGGACGCGCTCTGCTTGTGCATTGGCGGGGGGAGGGGCAAAAATTACACGAACCGAGGCCCACTGCCCGTCTGACAGCGAAACCTCGTGCCGGTCGTAGCAGCCATATCCGGAGCAGATGACGAAATGCTGCGGTGTTGGGCCACCTTCAGGATGCAGGCTGTAAATACGCTCCGCAATCGGCCGGTCCCGCCCGCCTGCACACCCCGCCAGAACTGCGGTGATAAGGGCCAGAAGGATGCCGTATCCGGCAGACTTTCGAACTGTCATTGGCTTTCTCTAGCAATTCATTCAATCGAGGGCCACATGGGCCTCAATTTCGGTCTATAGGTGGGTTATAGCCCAACCTTGCGCTATACATTGCTCACGCCCGCGTGAACCCGCGTCGCGGCGATATTCATCATCAAAGGCACCGCCACCTGTATGTCGACCAATCCGATTAGTGACCTTGAACTGGCCCACACTGCCGTATCCAAACTCATGAAAGCCGGAGCTGACGCCGCAGATTCCATTGCGGCGGCAGGCACATCCATGTCGGTCTCCTTCCGCATGGGCAAACTTGAGGATGTTGAGCGGTCGGAGGGCACTGATCTTGGCATCCGCGCGATGGTCAAAGGGGCCAACGGGGCCATGCGGCAGGCCAGCGTGTCGCTGTCCGACACCAGCGGGCAGGCGCTTGATGAAGCGGTGGAACGGGTCGTCGCCATGGCACGGCTGGCACCTGACGACCCCTTTTGCGGATTGGCTGACCCGGCACGGCTAGCAACAGAAATTGCTGACCTCGACCTTGATGACCATCAAGCACCGGACGCGGACACACTTGCTGCCCGCGCGGAAGCCGCTGAACGCGCCGCGCTGGATATAGCAGGTGTCACAAACTCAATGGGTGCAGGTGCCGGCTGGGGCCGGTCGCAGATGGCACTTGTTACCAGCGACGGGTTTGAAGGCACGTATGGTGCAGGCTCGCATTCAATCTCATGCTCCGTGCTGGCCGGCGAAGGCACGAATATGGAGCGCGACTATGATTTTACGTCGGCGCGTTACCTGAGCGAACTCGATGCGCCTGAGACCGTGGGCAAGAGCGCCGCGGACAAAGCTGTGAAGCGGCTCAACCCACGCAAGATGAAGAGTCAGGCTGTGCCGGTTATTTATGACCCGCGCGTATCGGGCGGGCTCGTCGGGCATCTCGCGGGGGCTGTCTCGGGCACATCGGTTGCGCGTGGCACCAGCTTTTTGAAGGACAAGATGGGCCAGCAGGTGCTTGCATCCGGCCTCAACATTGTCGACGACCCGCGCATCCTGCGTGGCCGTGCGTCAAAGCCGTTTGACGGTGAAGGGGTGCTGACCGGATTGCTGACACTGGTAGATGACGGTGTGCTGCAAAGCTGGGTGATGGATACGTCCTCAGCCAAACAGCTGGGGCTTGAAACATCAGGCCGTGCCGCCCGCGGCACCGGAGGCCCTCCCGGCCCATCCACCACCAATCTTTATATGGAAGCCGGCAAGATGAGCCCCGATGAGCTGATCGCGGACATCAAGCAAGGTCTCTATGTCACCGAGCTGATCGGCATGGGCGTCAACGGCATTACCGGCGATTATTCGCGCGGTGCGGCAGGCTATTGGATTGAGGACGGGAAGATCACCTATCCGGTGACCGAGATTACGATTGCGGGTAACCTCAAGGACATGTTTATGAATATGACGCCTGCGGATGACCTTGTGTTCCGCTATGGCACCAATGCCCCCACCATGCGCGTTGAAGGCATGACCATTGCCGGATCTTAAAATGCCGGATCACAACAAAACTAAGGCTGACCACGCTGCCCTATGTGATGCGGTGCGCGAGGGCGGCGCGCTTGCGCTTGAGCATTTCAACAAGGGGGTGCTGGCCTGGCAGAAGGAAGACAATACGCCGGTGACAGAAGCAGACCTTGCGGTGGACGCGCTGCTCAAGGAGCGCCTGCAATCAGCGCAACCGGATTATGGCTGGCTTTCCGAAGAAACCGAGGACGACGAGACGCGGCTTTCCACGCAACGGCAATGGATTGTGGATCCGATCGACGGAACGCGGGCCTTCGTCAAAGGCCGCCCGCACTTTTCGGTGGTGGCTGCGCTGATTGAGAACGGGCGGCCGATTTCAGGCGCCATCTACAATCCGGCAACCGACGAGTTCTTTGAGGCGCAGACCGGTCGTGGGGCTAAGCTCAATGGAGTGCCAATATCGGTCAGCGGTGCCGAACATGTTGAAGGCTGCCGGATGCTTGGAGCGGCCGACATGTTCCAGCACCCCGCATGGCCCCAAAAATGGCCGGACATGGAGATCGCCCAGCGCAACTCCATTGCCTATCGCGGGGCACTGGTGGCGGCCGGACAATTTGATGCCATGCTTGTCATGACGTGGAAAAATGACTGGGATCTTGCCGCAGCGGACCTGATTGTTCATGAAGCCGGGGGGCGGTTGACGGATCATCAAGGTCGCGGGCTTACATATAATGCCATTGATCCACGCCATCGCAGTGTGGTGGCGGCGGGGCCTACCCTCTATCAGGCCCTGCACGCACGGATCGGCGATATTGTTCTGCAGAACTAGCAGGCCTGCCAGACAGGCCAAGGTGAAGGAGTGCGGCGGCGATGAGTGACTCAGAAGACGGCGAAAAGCAGCTTTTGCATCTGGTGCTGGGCGGACGGCTGACGGATATGGCCGGCACCGAATTTGAAGATTTGTCCAAGGTCGATGTGGTCGGTGTGTTTCCCAACTACAAAGAGGCCCATCAGGCATGGCTGTCCGCTGCACAGCGGACGGTGGACGACGCGCAAACGCGCTACTTCATCGTGCATCTGCACAAGCTTCTGGACCCGGACAGTAACCACGACGCGTAAGCGTGCGGCACCTGCCGGTGGGGGAGAGGCCTGCTGTTAAAACGGATTGTCAGATCTGGCTTCGTGACGTGGCTGATGGCGGTGCTCGCGGCGGGCTATATCCGCTTGGTGCTGGCCACCAGCCGCATCACGTTTCGCGGCATCGAAATTCCACAAAGCCTGTGGGATCGTGACGAGCCGTTCATCCTTGCCTTCTGGCATGGGCAGATGCTGTTGCTTGTGCATTCCTGGCAAACCAAGCGGCCCGTCCGCATGCTGATCTCGCAGAATTTTGATGGCGAGATGATTGCCGCGGCGCTTGAGCGGTTCAACATCATGGCCGTGCGCGGATCGTCAGACAAAGGCGGTAAGGACAAAGGCGGCAAGGCTGCCATTCGTGCGATGATGAAGGCGACGAAGAACGGTGAATCCATCGGGTTCACGCCGGACGGTCCAAAAGGCCCGCGCATGCGGGCCAAGGAAGGCATTGTGGTGGTGGCTCGGCTCGCCGGCGTGCCGATTGTGCCCGTGGTGGCAGCAGCAAGCCGCCGACGGGTGATTGGTAGCTGGGACCGGTTTTTGCTGGTCCTGCCGTTCACGCGCGGGGTCATCATCTGGGGCGACCCCATTCATGTGCCGCGCGACATAGATGATGCGGGAATTGAAGCTGTGCGGGCCAAAATCGAAACAACGCTCAACCAGATGAGCCGCGAGGCCAGCGCCTTGATGGGCTGCCCACCCGTGGAGCCTGCAGCCCCATGACCTCAACGCGCGGCCTGTTCGCCTATTCATTTCTGACCCGGATTCTGGCACCTGCCGTACCGGCGTTCTTGCGCCGGCGGGCAAAGCGCGGCAAGGAAGAGCCTGCGCGCATGCATGAGCGGCTTGGCCGCCCTACCCTGCCGCGGCCAGGCGGCCCGCTGATGTGGCTGCACGCGGCAAGCGTCGGGGAGTCGCTTTCCGTCCTGCCATTGATCGAGCGGCTGCTTGCAGCCCGGCCCGGCATGGCGCTGCTGGTTACAACCGGCACGGTAACATCCGCGACGCTGCTGGAATCGCGGCTGCCGAAAGGTGCGTTTCATCAATATGTGCCTGTGGATACGCCCGGCGCAATCAACGGCTTTCTCGACCACTGGCGGCCCGATTATGCGGTGCTGGTGGAAAGCGAGCTGTGGCCCAACCTCATCTCACTTACCTGTGCACGCGGCATCGGCATGGCGCTGATCAATGCGCGAATGTCGGCGTCATCCGTTCGCGGCTGGCGTTGGTGGACTGCGACCGCCCGCGCCCTGACAGGCAGCTTTGACGTGGTGCTGGCGCAAGACGAGACAGCTGCCACACGCCTGAAACTGCTGGGGGCAACCGGCGCAATCGCTGCAGGCAATCTCAAGGTGGATGCACCACCGCCGCCCGCACCTGATATGCTGATGGGTGATCTGACACGCCAGCTCGGCGGTCGGGTGGCATGGATTGCCGCGAGCACGCATCCCGGCGAAGAGCGGATCATCGCCGAGGCGCATCAATTGCTGAAGCAGGCGTTGCCGGGCTTATTGACGGTGATTGCGCCACGCCACCCAGAGCGCGGGAGTGACCTCGTGCAAATGCTTACCGGCATTGGGCTCAATGTAGCGCAGCGCAGCGCCGGGCAAAACGTCACCGGCACCACCGACATTTACATGGCGGACACATTGGGTGAGCTTGGTGGCTTTTTCCGTATTCTGACAATTGTATTCATGGGCGGCTCGCTTGTGCGGGTGGGCGGACACAACCCGATTGAACCGGCTCTGCTGGGCGCCGCGCTGATATCCGGACCGCATAGACACAACTTCACCGATATCTACCGCGCCTTTGATGACAACAATGCCTGCGAAACCGTGCATGACGCGGCATCGCTGGCCGCAGCTGTCGGCCGGTTGATGGCGGACGGGACGCTTGCGGGCGCGCGCCTGAGCGCGGC
The DNA here is from genome assembly GCA_964511745.1 of uncultured Parvibaculaceae bacterium. Classification (GTDB taxonomy): domain Bacteria; phylum Pseudomonadota; class Alphaproteobacteria; order CGMCC-115125; family CGMCC-115125; genus Pyruvatibacter. Next base: position 362,438 of record CAZEHX010000001.1, on the reverse strand, counting down.
GGCAACAACCGCCGGCAATCTCACCGGTGCGCTAGACGTGACGCTGGACACTTTGCTGCCGCGGCTGGATGCGGCAATGCCGGGTCTTACTGGGCCGGGTCTTTCCGGGGAAGGCATCGAGCAGCATGCGCGCACCTGACCACTGGTATGAGCCGCCGGGCTGGCGGGCGCAGCTATTGCAGCCGGTGGCGACAGCCTATGCGGCGATTGCGCGGCTGCGACAACGCATGATTGTGCCGCAACGCGCCAGCCTTCCCGTCGTGTGCGTCGGCAATATCACGGCAGGTGGCAGCGGCAAGACGCCGGTGGCCATCGCGCTGGCCAGGCGGTTGAGCGCACTTGGCGAGCGGCCCGTCTTCCTGACGCGCGGCTATGGCGGGCGGGTTCCGGGTCCCATACTCGTGGACGCGGACAGGGCACTGGCTATTGATGTGGGTGACGAGCCGCTTTTGCTGGCGCGGTTTTTCCCGACCATCGTATCCGGCAACCGTCCGAAGGGCGCGGACACCGCGGCCCTGACGGACGGCAGCGTTGTGGTGATGGATGACGGCTATCAAAACCCGTCGCTGCAAAAGGATGCAGGCATATTGGTGGCTGATGCCGATGTGGGACTTGGCAATGGACGACTGATCCCCGCCGGGCCATTGCGCGAACTGCCCCAAGCTGCGCTTGAACGTGCTGATGCGCTGGTATTGATGGGCGACGGGCGCGCAGGTGATGCGATTGCGGCGCAGGCCGAAGCCCTCGGCGTGCCGACCTTTCATGGGCGGCTGGAACCTGTTGGCGACCGCGACCAATGGCGCGGCAGGCGGGTGCTTGCATTTGCAGGCATTGGCCGACCTTCCAAGTTTTTTGCGTCGCTTGATGCCCTCGGGGTGGATATACGCGAACAGCAGATCTATGCGGACCATCATGTCTATACGGATGATGAGGCGCAGGCGATGCTGAGCCGAGCACGCGCGCACGGGCTTGAGCTGGTGACAACGCAGAAAGATCAGGCGCGGCTGAGGGGCTCGGGGCATTCTGGCGCATTGGCTGAACTTTATGCGACGGCACGCACGCTTGAGGTGGAAGTTGCATTTGACGATGCTGCAGGGCTGGACCAAATTCTCAAGGTACGCATCAATGCCGCCACGCACGCTGGCGCATACAGGGCCTTTTGACAATGAGCACTGCTGAACACGTCAACTGGCAGCATCGCCTCGAAACCATTGCCTTCAAGGCTGTGATGGGGCTGTTTCGCATGATGGGACGTGACCGGGCATCAGCCTTTGGCGGCGCGCTGTTTCGCGTCGTTGGTCCGCGCATTTCGCGGCACAAGAAAGCGCTGGCCAGCATGGCGCGGGCATTACCGGAACTGCCGGAAGCTGAACGCGAAGCCGCAATGATGGAGATGTGGGACAATCTTGGCCGTGTCGCCGGGGAATACGCGCATCTCGATACGTTCACCTCATTGGGTGACGACGCAGACATCAGCGTTGAGGGCCACGAAGTGCTGGCGCCGTTTGCGGATTCCGGCAAGGCTGCGATTTTTGTGTCCGGGCACTTCGCCAATTGGGAGCTCAGTGCATTGGCGGGTGTTGAGGCGGGCGTCGAAGTCGCTGCCGTCTATCGCGCACCCAACAATCCGGCGATTGATGCGTGGATCACCCGGACGCGTCAGGCAAATGTCGTGCCTCATCAGGTGCCCAAAGGGCCTGCGGGTGCGCGCGAGCTGGTGAAGTGCCTGCGCTCGGGCATCAGCCTTTGCCTGCTGGCCGACCAGAAGATGAATGACGGCATTGAGAGCGATTTTTTCGGGCGGCCTGCTATGTCGCCCGCAGCGCCCGCCACCATGGCGCTACGCTATGACGTGCCAATTATACCGGTGAGTTTTGTGCGCGTTGAAGACACGCGCTTTGCGGTCAAGTTCTGGCCGCCGCTGGAATTTGAAAAGACCGGCGACATGCAAGCTGACGTGGCTGCCGTGACCGGCATGATCAACCGGTTTCTGGAAGACTGTATTCGCGCGCATCCCGGCCAGTGGCTATGGCTGCACCGGCGCTGGAAAGACTAGCGGTTCATTCAGGCATCGGGCCTACGATCAGTTGCGGGTCGAGGCGCTGATCTTCCCAATTCATGCGCCAGTCCACATGCGGGCCGGTGGCACGGCCTGTCTGGCCCACGGTACCAATCTGATCACCCTGTGCGACCACCTGCCCCACTTCCACGTCAACCGAGTGCATGTGGAATAGGGTGGATGACAGCGAATACCCGTGGTCGATGATGATGATGCCGCCGGTGAAGAAGTGATCGCTCTCGGCCAACCGCACAATGCCGCCTGCGGGCGCAACAATGGGCGTGCCGACGGGGGCTGCAATATCCAGTCCGAAATGCGGGCGGCGCGCTTCGCCGTTGAGGATGCGCTGCGACCCATATACACCTGAGACGCGGCCTTTGGCCGGCCAGATGAAGCCTTCGAGGAAATTATCCAGCCGCTCGCTTGCCGCGCGCGCCTGAGCAACCTGTGCGTTGTCGGCGGCAATGCGCTTCAGCGTCGCCTTGGAGAAGCCACCAACCTTGCCCGGCGGCAAGCCATCGATGCGCTGAATGTCATAGTCGCGTCGGGCGACGGCAAGCTCGATGATGTCTGCTGAGGTCTCATCATCGCCCGGCCCCATGACCGCCAGCTGTGCGGTCGGCCCATGATCGCGGCCAAAGCCGAATACGAATTTGCCCTGATCGGTGACAGCGAGCGCATGACCTTCGATGGTCACCCTGTCACCTGGTTCAACCGTCCCGATGATTGTGCCACCCTGGGTGAAATTGCCCTGAAAATCGACCGCCAGTGCAGGCGTGGCGAACAAGAACGCTGCTGCTACTGCGACTACGCCGCGCATGTCAGGCAAGTCCCAGATCGCGCTTCACAACGGCTTCGGCAGTTGCATAGGGCTCCTGCCGGTCGACGCTCCAGTAGCGCAATTCATCCAACGTGATGCGCTGACCACTGACAGCGCACACGACATAGGATCCGGGTGCCAGAACATCGTAGTCCGCATCCAGATAACGCAGGCGTGCTTCACCGCCCATTTGACTGTCGAACCGGTTCACCGGGGCCGCTCCATTGATTGTTCAGGGGTACATATTAGCAATCGCGGCATACTAACACGACAAATGTGGCGTCAAAACAGCTCACCCTGCCCTTTTCGCTTAGATGCCGGCTTCCCCTTCGCAGCTATTGCCACAGGTTTGCCGTCCGTTGCCAGCACGGTGACGCGGTCGCCGCGCGCAAATTCCAGCGCAAAGGGACCGGCGGCGCGGGCCGCATCGCTGCTGGAAATAAGTTTGCCCTTGCCATCAAGCGCCAGTGCAAAGCCACGCTCTAGCACGCCTTCGTGTGACAGAGAGATAAGTATTCTGGCGGATTGTTCCAGCCGTTGCTTAGCCTTGGCCATGTGCTGCTCGAAGACGCGCGGCAGCCGTGCGGACTGAGGCTCAAGCGCGCGGCGCGCCTGCTCAATGGCCGTGCCACGGCGGCGGATCAGGCGTTCGCCCAGCGCATCCAGATCCTTGCGGGATTGGGCAAGCTGGGCCTGCGGGCGGCGGGCCTCCAGGCGGCCTGACCATGAGGTGAGCGCATTGCGCCGCTCGAGAAACATGCGCGCGCGCTGACCTGCCAGACGCTCGGTGGTGACATCAAGGCGCTGGCGCTGCATTTCCAGCAACCGCTCAGGCCGGGGCAACGCACGGGCGAGGCTGCGAACGTCCTGACGCGCCTTGTCCAGCCTGCGCGTCATTACCCGATGCTGGCGGGTGGCCATGTCCATCACCTGCGCAACAAGGTCGGCGCGCACGGGGACCGCGTGTTCGGCAGCAGCGGTCGGTGTCGGCGCGCGCAGGTCGGAGGCAAAATCAATTAGCGTCGTATCTGTTTCATGGCCGACGGCGGAGATCAGGGGAATCGCGCTATCAGCCGCCGCGCGGACCACGACTTCCTCGTTGAAGGGCCACAGATCCTCAACGCTGCCGCCACCGCGCGCGACGATGATCAGGTCGGGGCGCGGAATCTTGCCGCCGGGTTCCAGCGCGTTGAAGCCTCTGATGCCCGCAGCAACTTCCGCAGCGGCCGTTTCACCCTGCACCCGGGTTGGCCAGATCAATACGTGGCGCGGAAACCGATCGCGCAGGCGATGCAGGATATCGCGGATGACGGCCCCCGAGGGTGACGTGACCACACCGATGACGCCGGGCAGATAGGGCAGCGGCTTTTTGCGGTCCGAATCAAACAGACCTTCAGCCGCCAACTGCTTGCGGCGTTGTTCCAGCAGTGCCATCAGCGCGCCAACCCCGGCAGGCTCAATCGACTCAATGACGATCTGATATTTGGACTGGCCGGGGAATGTGGTGAGGCGGCCCGTGGCGATGACCTCAAGGCCCTGTTCGGGCTTTGTTGCCATGCGGGCGGCATTGCCCTTCCAGATGACGCCCGAAAGGACCGCGCGGTCATCCTTCAGGTCGAGATAGATATGGCCGGAGGCCGGGCGCGAGACGCGGCCGATTTCACCGCGCACCCGCACATGGCCGAACTGGTCTTCGACCATACGCTTGAGGGCACCGGATATCTCGGAAACCGAGTATTCCGGAGCATTGCCCAATTGCGGGTCGGTGTCGGTATCTGAGGGCATTTTCGGGATCAAATCCGGGGTCAGGTTCGGGGGCAGGCGGGTGGGTTCTATCGGCGCAAAACTTCGTGCTAGAACCCACGCACTTCACGTATTGGGCATGCTAACGGCACTGGCGCTGCGGGCAACACCCATATCCTCAATTGATGGGTATATCGCAATGAAAGTTCTGGTTGTCGGGTCCGGCGGGCGCGAGCATGCATTGTGTTGGAAATTGGCGCAAAGCCCCCGACTCACCAGCCTTTTTGCGGCCCCCGGCAATGCGGGCATGGCGGCGCTGGCGACCTGCGTCGCCATTGGCGCTGAGGATGTGGATGCGCTGTGCGCCTTCGCAAAAAACGAGGCCATTGATCTGGTTGTGATCGGCCCCGAAGGCCCGCTGGTGGCGGGACTGGCGGACCGGCTGGAAGCGCTTGACATTCGGGCATTCGGACCAAGCGCTGCGGCAGCGCAGCTTGAAGGCTCGAAAGCCTTCACCAAGGCGCTGTGCGACCGTGCCAATATTCCGACCGCCGCCTATGGCCGCTTCAATAATGCCGGTGATGCGCTGGCCTATGTCCGCAAGCAGGGAGCTCCCATCGTCGTGAAGGCGGACGGGCTGGCGGCGGGCAAAGGCGTGACCGTTGCCATGCAGCTTGCCGAGGCTGAGACGGCAATCGAAGAGATATTCGACGGTCGGTTTGGCGCCGCCGGAGCGGAAGTGGTGATCGAAGCCTTTCTGGAAGGCGAGGAAGCAAGTTTCTTTGCGCTGTGCGACGGTGAAACCGCCCTGCCCCTTGCAACCGCACAGGACCACAAGCGCGTTGGCGATGGGGACACAGGACCCAATACAGGCGGCATGGGCGCATATTCACCCGCGCCGGTGCTGACGCCTGACCTTATCAAAACCGTCATGGCACGGATCATTGAACCGACCCTTGCCACCATGAAGGCGGAAGGCATGCCCTACAAAGGCGTGCTCTATGCCGGGCTGATGATGACCACCAAGGGGCCGGAGCTGATTGAATACAATGCGCGCTTCGGCGACCCGGAATGCCAGGTGCTGATGATGCGGATGAAAAGCGATCTGCTGGATCTGCTTGACGCAGCGTCAGCGGGAACTCTTGCGGGCAAGAACGTTGACTGGCGTCCAGACCCGGCGCTGACAGTGGTGATGGCGGCCAACGGATACCCGGGCAGCTATGACAAGGGCAGCGAAATTCGCGGACTTGCTGCGGCAGGGGCCGGTGACGACGTCGAGATTTTTCACGCGGGCACGGCTGAAAAAGACGGAAAAATCGTCGCGACCGGGGGACGGGTGCTGAATGTGACCGCAATCGGCGCATCGGTAGCTAAGGCGCAAGCATCGGCTTATGCTGCCATAGACAAAATTGACTGGCCTGAAGGCTTCTGCCGCCGCGACATCGGCTGGCGCGCCATAGAGCGCGAAAAGCCTGAGACCACAACGGCATACAGAATACGAAATCAAAAACGATAATGAGGGAGTGACGACAGATGAGTGAGGCAGCATCGGCGGGCGACCGCCAGGAGATGTTTTCCGGCACGAAACAGGTGGTGGACGCGCATCGTTTTGATGAAGCAAAGCTGCACGCCTATATGGCCGACACGGTGGAGGGATTTGAAGGCCCCATCGAAGTCCGCCAGTTCAAGGGCGGGCAATCCAACCCCACCTATCAGATCATCACGCCGAAGCAGAAATACGTGCTGCGCCGTAAGCCCCCGGGAAAGCTTCTGCCGTCAGCGCATGCCGTCGACCGGGAATACAAGGCGATCTCCGCGCTCAACAAAACCGATTTCCCGGTGCCGCGCGCCTATACGCTGTGCGAGGACGAAAGCGTCCTGGGCACCATGTTCTACATCATGGAAATGGTTGAAGGCCGCGTGCTCTGGGAATCAACGCTGCCGCAGGAGACCAAGGAAAACCGTACAAAGATCTACGACGCGATGAATGAGACGATCGCCAAGCTGCACATGGTGGATTACGAAGCCATCGGCCTTGGGGATTTCGGCAAGCCGGGCAATTATTTTGCGCGGCAGATTTCGCGTTGGTCGAAGCAGTATGTGGCGAGCGAGACCGAAAACATCGACGCCATGAACAAACTGATGGAGTGGCTGCCGGGCAATATTTCCGACGAAGATTCCAACTCCATCGTGCACGGCGACTACCGGCTGGACAATATGGTGTTGCACCCGACTGAACCGCGGGTGCTTGCAGTGCTCGACTGGGAACTGTGCACACTCGGCCATCCGCTGGGTGATTTCACCTATCACACGATGCAGTGGAAAATGCCCGGCCAAGGCACTGGCGGCGGCACCGGCTCGCTTATGGGCCAGGACCTTGCCGCACTCGGCATTCCCAGCTTTGACGACTACGTGAAAGCCTATTGTGACCGCACCGGGCGCAGCGGCATCGACAATCTGGACTTCTATTACGCGTATAACTTCATGCGGCTGGCGGGCATTCTGCAGGGCATTGCGGGCCGGGTGCGCGATGGAACAGCTGCCAGCGACCACGCCAAGACAATGGCTGCCAATGTGCGGCCGCTGGCGGAAGAAGGCTGGCTTTATGCACAGAAGGCGGGCGCTGTTTAAGCAGGCTGCCTAGTCGCGTATCTGCTGCATCACTTCGGTCATGGTCTCCTTGAGACCATCGGCCGATTTGATGTGCAGGTCGCGCTGTGGGAACGGGAACGCAATGTCGTTCTCGTGGAACAAATCCCAGATGACAAGGCGGATGTCGCTGGCGACATTGACCAGCCCGGCCTCAGGGTCATTGACCCAGATACGCACCTCAAGATTGACTGAGTTGTCACCAAAGCCCACCAGCCGCGTTGCCGGGGGCGGCGCCTTGAGTACGCGGGCGTGCTCCTGAGCGGCCTGCATCATCAGCTCCAGCGCCTTGCGCACGTCTGATTGATAGCTGACGCCAACGGCTATCTTGAGGCGCACCGCCCGATTGGAAAACGACCAGTTGATGACCTGCTGGGTGATCAGATCCTCATTCGGTATGAGGAACTCCTTGCCATCGCGCGTGACGACAGCGGCATAGCGCGCGCCGAGTTTTGAAATCCAGCCATAGGCTTCACCAATTTCGATCACGTCGCCAGGTTTGATCGAGCGATCCAGCAGCAAAATGATGCCGCTGATGAGGTTGGATACGACCTTTTGCAGGCCAAAGCCGATACCAACACCAATAGCACCGGAAAAGACGGCGACCGCTGTGAAGTCGATGCCGATGGAGGTGAGGCCCACCAGCACGGCGATTGTCAAAAAGGCAATCCGCAAGACCTTGCCGACAAGCACACTGGCAGCGGGCGTGACGCCCTCAACGCGGCGCAACTGGCTTTCCAGCAAACCCGACACAAAGATCGCGACCCAGACGAACCCGCCCACCAGAATGACGCCGTTGAGAATGGTGAGAAGCGAGATACGCATGTTGCCCGCGTTAATGGCAGCAGCATCCATGGCGGCAACAAAATCTTCAAACCAGCCCAGAATGACCAATGCCGCGACGAACCAGATAACGGCACCTAGCAACTTTGTAAGCCCGGTCTGACGCGTCAGGGCGGTGATGAGCCTGATCAGCACCCAGGCGACGAGCAGGCTGGCAGCGACATCCAAAAGGTTGGGCTGACGGTCGGTCGCGCTCAAGCCAGCGCTGGCAATCCAGGTCAGCCCCAATGCGATGGCAGGGGCAACAAGCCCGGCTAGCCGGTCCACCCGGCTTTGCAGCCAGGCACGACCGGCAATGCGCGCAGCAAAACTTGTTACCTGAGGGGCAAGCCGCCGGCCGACGTAAATCGCGACGAGCGCGATGGCGAGCAGCAGCCCTGCCTCGATAGCTGCATCCCAAGTGAAAACCTCTTTTTCCACCCAAGCCAGCAGGCGGGAGAAAAAACTTTCGGCAGTGGAGGCTGCCTGGGACAGATCCGGGATCACCGGAGATTTGGGGCTTTGATACATAGCCTGATTGCACCACCGCGCACGCGACAAGTCGAGAGAGATCATTAGCGACTCACATTCCCCTCTCCCGCTTTTTTGGAAGGGTGGGCGCTTTCCTCAAGCCATGCTAGGACGGCTCGAAATCGCAATTACGCAACCCATGAGGGATCGTCATGTCCGAGACCGTTGAAGTTCTGGAGCGCCACCGTTTTGATCAGGCTGCGCTTGAGCAATGGTGCCTTGCCAATGTAGACGGCTTCGCCGGACCGCTCGAAGTGCGGCAGTTTCAGGGTGGGCAATCCAACCCGACTTTCCAGCTTGTGACGCCGACCAAAAAATATGTGATGCGCAAGAAACCGCCCGGCCAGTTGCTCGCGAGTGCGCATCAGGTGGACCGGGAATACACCGTGATGAAGGCGCTGGCGGATACGCCGGTGCCGGTGCCGCAAATGTATGCGCTGTGCGAAGACGACAGTGTGGTCGGCACATCGTTCTACATCATGGAAAATCTGGAGGGCCGCGTTTTCCGCGAGCCGTCGCTGCCGGGCATGGACCCGAAGGAACGCACGGCCATCTATGACGACATGAACCGGGTGCTGGCTGAATTGCACAAGGTGGATATCGATGCAGTCGGGCTGTCCACATATGGGCGGCCGGGCAACTATTTTGACCGGCAGATATCGCGCTGGATAAAACAGTATCGCGCGGCCGAGACTGAAACCATTGAAACAATGGAGCAGCTCATTGCGTGGATGCCTGACAATGTGCCGGCGGAAGACTCGGTCTCCATTGCGCATGGGGACTACCGGCTGGAGAACACAATGTTCCACCCGACCGAGCCGCGCATGATTGCGGTTCTGGATTGGGAGCTTTCAACCATCGGCCATCCGCTGGCTGACCTTGGCTACAACTGCATGCTCTATCACATCGACAGCCCGACCATGGGAACGCTGACGCAGGTGGATTATGCAGCGTCCGGTATTCCCACCGAAGCAGCCTATGTGGCGGACTATTGCAAACGCACCGATCGCGACGGCATTGAAGATTGGCCTTTCTATGTGGGCTTCTCGATCTTCCGTCTCGCCTCCATTGCCCAAGGCGTTTACAAGCGCGGGCTGGATGGGAATGCGAGTTCTGAGCGGGCAACCGAGTATGGCAATGCTGCCAAAATGCTGGCGGATGCGGCCTGGGAGATCATTCAGAAAAAGTCCTAGGATGGCGGGTCCGGGCTTGGATTACCCGCGGAAACCGGGCCCTTTCGCTGCCTTCGCAACTGCAAAACTCTTTGCCTACAGGATGTTAACCAATCCGTGTGCATCCTATATTGCTAAGAACAACAGTTGCGGCCAAACAATGCCTCAAGGCAAAAAAATACCCCTAGGCGGGAAGACTGGTCTGCTCCCCGATGATATCGGGGAACAGGACGCGTTTTTTCGCACGGTTGTTGAGAATGCAGCGGATATGATCTCTGTGATCGATACGCAAGGCACATTTCTTTACGCAACCCCCAATGCGGCAAAGCTATTCGGCGTCGACATGGCCGAAACGGTTGCGCTGACGGAAAATCTTTTTCACCCGGACGATTATCCCAATGTTGTGGCCGAGTTCTCCGAACTTGTGGTCAATGGTGGAAGCTGTCAGCTATCCGATCACAGGATGCTGTCTTCTACCGGGGACTGGGTGTGGATTCAGACGCGCGCTATTAACTTGACGGACGACCCCAGGGTCAACGGCGTTGTCATGGTGTCGCGCGATATCACACCCCAGAAGCGTCACGAAGAAGAAACCCTGCGCGCAGAGATTGCCGTCAAATTTGGCCATTGGCGCTGGGATAAAGACGCATCGGGGCCATACTGGTCTGATGGTATGTTTGCCATGATAGGCCTGAAACGCAATGACTGCCACGCAGACATGGCTTGGACGCTTGATCTGATGCCCGCTGACGATCAGGAACTTATTGGGCAGATTGTCACCGAGGCATTGGTCAGCGGGGCGTCGTTCAACCAAGTTGTCGATATGCGGCATGCGGATGGTGAAAACCGCCGCATCATGCTTATGGGCAATGTTGAACGCGATGGCACCGGCGAACCCAGCACAGTTGTCGGCATTTGCCAGGATGTGACCGAACTCGAATCCGCGCATGATTCAATTAAGCAGTCGGAGGAGGAATTCCGGCTGCTGGCAGAATATTCAACTGATGCGATCGCTCGCTTTGATGCGGTTGGAAAAATTCTCTACATCTCCCCCTCGGTGGAGCGTATTCTTGGTTACAATCCTGCGTGGGCCATTAACAAATATGCGACGGACCACCTACATCCCGACGATGTAGACCGGGTTTCCCGCGAAGTTGGCATTATGCATGACAGTCGCGAAACGCTGCGGACGAGCTTTCGAATGCGGGCTGCCGATGGTTCCTATGTCTGGCTCGAAACAGCCATGACGCCGATTTTTGATGCGGACGACAATTTTGAAGGTTTCGTGGCCTGTAACCGTGATGTAACCGAGCAAAAAAAGCATGAGCAGGAGCTGATGGCGGCGCGCGAGCGCGCGGAGCAGGCCAGTCTTACAAAATCGCGCTTTCTGGCAAATATGAGTCATGAGCTGCGCACACCGCTCAACGCTATTCTCGGCTTCTCTGAGATGATGACGCAGGAAGTCTTCGGGCCGATTGGCGTTCCTCAGTATGAGGAGTACGCCGGCATGATCCATGAGAGCGGCGCGCATCTGCTTTCGCTCATCGGCGATATTCTGGATATGTCGAAGATCGAAGCCGGCAAGTATGACCTTGCACTTGAGCAAGTGGACGTCGTGACCGCCATGCAGAAGGCAACACGCATGGTTCAGACCCGTATCCGCGAAGGCGACTTGGACCTCATTCTGGAGCTGGATGCTGTTGAAGGCGCCAGCGTGACGGCCGACGCCCGTGCATTGACACAGGTAATGCTCAATCTTTTGTCGAATGCTGTGAAATTTACGCCAGCCGGCGGCAGAATCACCGTTTCAGCCGCACGCACTGCGGCGGGAAATGTCACCATTTCAATTGCTGATACAGGTGTGGGGATTGAGCCCGCAGATCTTGAGCGGGTTATGCACCCATTTGAACAGGTGGTCCGCCATGCGGAACTGGCAAGTCAGGGGACGGGCCTTGGCCTACCGCTGGTGCGCGCGCTGGTGGGACTTCAAGACGGCTCGTTCAGCATCAGCAGCGAACTTGGTCACGGCACGGTGGTGAACATCGAACTGCCCGGCCATCCAGCCAAGTTGGTTGCAGGGGCAGCCGAAGCCAAACGCGCTTAACGCATGCCTTTGAGGGCTGCATCCATTTCCGCATAGACTTTTTCGACAGCAGCTTCGGCAAATATGCCGCGCCAATAGCTCATTGCATTGGGCTGGCAGTCGAGCAGACAGCCACTGCGGCCGAACAATTCGGGAATCCGCCGGACGAAAAACAGGATTGGTACCAGCGCACAGTCAGCGAGCGACATCCGACCGCCGACAGCATGGGCAGAACCGTCAAGGTAATGGTTTACCCAGCCGAGGGCTGTTTCGAGTTCCTCGAAAGCCCGATCCACCTTTTCAGCATCGCGGACACCGGGATCAATATTCCCAAACAGTACGGACAGGGGGGCGAGGAGATAAAGGTCACCCAACCGGCCCAGCAGGCGGACCATTGCCCTTTCCTTGGGGTCGGCCGGCAACAGGGACGGCTCGGGGTATACCTGCTCCAGATACTCACAGATGGTTTCGGATTCAGGCAACACCCAACCATCATCAAGCTCCAAGGTCGGTACCTTTGCCAACGGTGTGAGCGCCTTGAAGGCATCGGGATCGAGTTGGGTGAACGGGTCTATCAATTCCACCTCAATGCCTTTGGCATAGAGCATCAACCGGCAACGGGCTGAAAATGGCGACAGATCACTGTTGTACAACTTCATGAACTTGTTCCTCCGATCCCTGCATGGGCACAGGCAAAGAGCGATATCTCGAGCAATTGTTGAGGCGGCATCGGAAACAACCGGCGGTCCACGACACGGCCAGTAACAAACGGCCCGGTCACCATATGGTGCCGGGCCGCCCGATTAACAACTGTTGGATGAGCAGATCACGATGCTGCTACTCGGCAGCAGCGCGCATCTGTTCCATGTGCTTCTTGTACTCCAACCGCGCGATTGTGCGGTTGTGGACCTCATCTGGACCGTCGGCCAGCCGCAGGGTGCGGATGCCGGAATAGGCCTTGGCGAGGCCGAAGTCGGATGTGACACCGCCGCCGCCATGCGCCTGAATGGCATCATCAATGACCTGCAGCGCAATACGCGGACCTGCAACCTTGATCATGGCGATCTCGGCACGCGCAACCTTGTTGCCCACGCGGTCCATCATGTCCGCTGCCTTGAAGGTCAGCAGACGTGTCATTTCGATGTTCGTGCGGGCTTCTGCAACGCGCTGTTCCCAAACGGAGTGCTCTGCAATGGTCTTGCCAAACGCTTCACGGGTGAGCAGACGCCGGACCATCTTTTCGAGGCAACGCTCGGCAACGCCGATGGTGCGCATGCAGTGATGGATACGGCCCGGTCCAAGGCGACCTTGAGCAATTTCGAAACCACGGCCTTCGCCGAGGATCAGATTCCCTGCGGGGACCCGCACATCCTTGAGAACAACTTCGGCGTGGCCGTGAGGTGCGTCGTCATAGCCGAATACCGGCAGCATACGGACGATTTCGATGCCCGGTGCGTCAAGCGGTACGATGATCTGGGACTGCTGACGGTAGCTGTCGGCACCCGGATCGGTCTTGCCCATGACGATGGCAACCTTGCAGCGCGGATCGCCAACCCCTGAGGACCACCACTTGCGGCCGTTGATGACGTATTCGTCACCCTCACGAACGATGCTGGTTTCAATGTTGGTGGCGTCGGAAGATGCTACGGCAGGTTCGGTCATCAGGAAGGCTGATCGGATTTCGCCGGCGAGAAGCGGCTTGAGGTATTTTTCCTTCAGCTCTTCGGACGCATAGCGCTCGAACACTTCCATGTTGCCGGTGTCAGGCGCTGAGCAGTTGAACACTTCAGATGCCCAGCCGACGCGGCCCATGATTTCGCACAGCGGTGCGTATTCGAGGTTGTTGGTGCCAGCACCCAGATCGGAATGGGGCAGGAACAGGTTCCAGAGGCCGGCTTCACGGGCCTTTGGCTTCAGATCTTCAAGGACCTGCGGCACCTGCCAGGGGTTGCCCGCGTCGCGGAAGGCCTGCATCTGCGCGTTATAGGTGTCTTCATTGGGATAAATATGCTCATCCATGAAGCGCTCGAGCCGCGCGATGAGCTCTTTTACCTTGTCGGAATGTTCAAAATTCATAAGCCGTTCCCTCTCAGGTTCTGTCGTTTATGGCGAAATAACTCGTTTCGGAGCGGACTCTAAACCCTTGTTTGGCCCGCGTCACGCCCTGCTTGTCGCCAGCCTGACCTTGCGGCAATCACACCGCCCCCTCATCATCCGCACCGCTGCGGCGCGCCGCAAAAAAACCCTGCAAAAGGGCAGCAGACCGGCCCGCATCCAGCCCGCCATAGACTTCGGGCGCATGGTGGCAGGTGGCCCTTGAAAAGACCCGGGCACCATGGTCGACACCACCGCTTTTGGGGTCATCGGCGCCAAAATAAAGCCGCCTGATGCGGGCAAAAGAAATGGCCGCTGCACACATGGGGCATGGCTCAAGGGTGACATAGAGGTCGCAGCCGATGAGCCTTTCCGAGCCAATTTTTGCGCACGCCGCGCGGATCACCAGCATTTCTGCGTGCGCTGTAGGGTCATGATCGGCCAGGGTCTTATTGCCGGCACGGGCAATCACCTCGCCTGAGGGTGCAACCACCACAGCGCCCACGGGCACTTCGCCACGGGCGGCGGCGGCTTCAGCCTCTTCAAAAGCTATTTGCATATGGGTCTTGTTACTCATGGCGCAGGACCGTGCCTTTGGCGTATGTCATGCGTCAATAGCTCGCCTCCCTCGCGCGCTTCTGCTACTCAGCTTGGCCATGACAGATACACCCCCCAAAGCCCCCTCCTCCAAGGACCGCCTCGAATTCCCGCCCGGTGGCGAACGGATCGCCAAATATCTTGCGCGCGCGGGGATTTGCTCGCGTCGTGACGCTGAAAAGCTGATTGAAGACGGTCGCGTGGTGGTGGACGGAAACAAGCTCGATACACCCGCCTTCAAGGTGACCAGCTCTAACCGGATCGTCGTGGACGGTGTTGATGTGCAGCCGCCGCAGAAAACACGGCTATGGCGCTATCACAAGCCGCAGGGGCTGGTGACGACAGCACGCGACCCTGAAGGGCGGCCAACGGTCTTTGAAAAGCTGCCGCCGGAACTCCCGCGGGTTATTTCCATCGGGCGGCTCGACATTACGTCTGAAGGCCTGCTGCTTTTGACCAATGACGGGGAATTGGCGCGGCGGTTGGAACTGCCGACGAAGGGCTGGTTGCGGCGCTACCGGGTGCGGGTCTGGGGCAGTCTGGATGACGCCTCCATTGCCAAGCTGAAAAACGGCATCACGGTCGACGACATCAAATATGGCGAGATTGACGTCGCGCGTGATGAGCAAAACTCGGGTGGTGCAAACCAGTGGCTGACGGTATCGCTACGCGAAGGCAAGAATCGCGAAGTGCGCCGGGTGCTGGCGGCAGTCGGCCTTGATGTGAACCGGTTGATCCGCCTCTCCTACGGGCCATTCCAGCTCGGCGATCTGCCTGTGGGGGCCACAGAAGAAGTGCCCGCGCGGGTGCTGAAGGACCAGATCGGGCGTGGGCCACAGGCCGAGATGCCGAAGGACCGGACGGGAACTGCCAAGCGCAAGGCACCGCCAAAGCATGGCACTGCCGACAGAACAAACAGAACAAGAAGCAGTGGACCGAAAAGCAGTGGACCGAAAAGCAGCGGCACAAAAAGCGCGACGACCAAGAGCACCGGGCCAAAGAGCAGCGGGCCAAAGAGCAGCGGGCCAAAGAGCAGCGGCACAAAGAGTGGATGGGCAAAGGCCAAACCAACGGATACCAAGGCCAAACGCAGCTCCAGCGGCAAGCCACGTGCAGGCGGGCCTGCTGGAAAATATGTTGCGGGCAAGCCGACTGGCGGCAAGCCTGTCGGCAGCAGGCCTGCAGGACGCAAACCGGGAAAGCGCGACCATGCGAATCGTCGGCGGGACGCATAAGGGCCGGGCGCTGACGGCGCCCAAAGATGCCCGTGTGCGCCCCACGTCTGACCGCACACGCGAGGCCATGTTCAATGTGCTGATACATGGGGATTTTGGCGACTGGTCGCTCGAAGGTGCACGGGTGCTGGATTTGTTTGCGGGCACCGGTGCGCTGGGGCTTGAGGCATTGTCGCGCGGCGCGTCATTTGCGCTGTTTGTGGATGACCATCCGCAAAGCCGGGGACTGATCCGCGACAATGCGGAAGCGCTGGGGGAGACCGGGCGCATAAAACTCTACCGGCGGGATGCGACAAAGCTGGGCCCAAGCGGCGGCTCGGCTGGACCGCCCTACTCGCTCATTTTCTGCGACCCGCCCTATGGCAAAGGGTTGGGCGACGCAGCGCTTGAAGCAGCGCGCGCAGGTGGCTGGCTTGCTGACGGTGCCGTCTGTATTCTGGAAGAAGCCACTTCCGCCGATGTTCCGTGTCCCGCTGGGTATAGGGAGATCGACCGGCGGACCTATGGCGATACGCAGGTTGTTTTTCTGGCCGCTGCGTCCTAGCGCCGTCCGAACAGTTTTTCGATGTCGGGCAGGCTGAGCGTCACATAGGTGGGCCGGCCATGGTTGCACTGGCCGGAATGAGGCGTGACTTCCATTTCGCGCAACAGGGCGTTCATTTCGTCGCCTGTCAGCCTGCGGCCTGCGCGGACTGAGCCGTGGCAGGCCATGGTACCGGAAACTTCGTCCAGCTTTTCTTTCAGTGACAGGGCTTCACCAAGATCTGCGACTTCATCGGCAAGGTCGCGGACAAGGCCCTGAATGTCGGTATCGCCCAGCATGGCCGGAGTTTCGCGCACGATGATGGTGCCGTCGCCGAACGGCTCTATCACCAGGCCAAGCTCAGCCAGTTCGTCGGACCGGTCTGCGAGCGCTGCTGCTTCGTCGGCATCGAGTTCCACGACTTCGGGCACAAGTAGTGCCTGACGTTTGACGCCGGCTTCAGCCAATGCCTTTTTCATGCGCTCATGGACAAGGCGCTCATGGGCGGCATGCTGATCGACCAGCACCAGCCCGTCGCGGGTTTCAGACACGATATAAGTCAGATGCAGTTGCCCGCGCGCTGCGCCGAGCGGCCGGTCCATCAGATCGTCATTGCCCGCCTGCTCGATACGGGCCGCGGGCTGGTCAAAGCCTGCATAGTCGAGCGGCGGGGCGGGTGTCGGCTCAGACAGGCCCTGCATGGGTGCTGTCTCAGGCGCGAAGGCGCGGGCAGCCAGTTCCATCAGGTGACGCTGCGGCGGCGGTTGGTGGCTGCCGGGCTGGAAAGACGACAGCGCCGCTCCGGCGACGGTTGTTGAGGCGCGATGGCCTGCAGCGTCCAGTGCCATGCGCAGGCTTTTGATAATGAGAGCCCGCACATGGCCGGGATCCCGGAAGCGCACTTCCGCCTTTGCGGGGTGAACATTGACGTCCACTTCAGCAGGGTCCACCTCCACAAACAGCGCCAACACCGGGTGCCGGTCGCGGGCGAGAAAATCCGCGTAGGCGCCGCGCACGGCACCGGTCAGCAGCTTGTCGCGCACCGGGCGGTCATTGACGAAAAGATATTGCGCCTGCGCGTTGCCGCGATTGAAGGTGGGCAGGCCCGCATGGCCAGTGATCGAGATGCCATCACGGGCAATCTCGATGGGCATCACATTGTCCTGAAAGTCGCGACCAAGAATGCGGGAGAGGCGCGCCAGCTGCGCCTGCCTGTCGTCGCTGTCTGTTTCAGCTTCGAGGCGCAGGGATGCGCGCCCGTCGCTGGTGAGGGAAAAAGCCGTGCGTGGATGCGCCATTGCAAGGCGGCGCATGACATCGCCCACGGCCTGTGCTTCGGCGCGATCAGATTTCAGAAATTTAAGCCGAGCGGGCGTTGCAAAGAACAGGTCACGCACTTCAATGCGGGTGCCCTGAGCAGCAGCTGATGGCTTTGGCCCGCTAACAACACCACCTTCAACACGCAACGCATGGCCTTCGCCGCCTTGCGGCTTACTGACAATGCCAAGGCGGGCAACGGCCCCAATTGATGGCAGGGCTTCACCGCGAAAGCCGAGGCTTTGGATATGCACCAGATCTTCGATACCTGCCGCGTCCACCGCCAGCTTTGAGGTGGCGTGACGCTCAACTGCGAGGGCGAGTTCTTCGGCATTCATGCCGCAGCCGTCATCATCGACGCCGATCAGCGTCTTGCCGCCCCCCGAGATGGCGACGTCGATGCGCGTGGCCCCTGCATCAAGCGCATTTTCCACCAACTCCTTGACGGCGCTGGCGGGCCGCTCAACCACTTCGCCCGCCGCAATGCGGTTTACCGTGCCTTCGGAGAGGCGACGGATACGCGGCGGGGTGTGGCTGGGAGCGGGTGCGGCCATGGGCTACATCTCGCCCAGATATTTGCGGGCAAGAATTTTACCCTGCTCCACCGCAGGCTGATTGAACGGATCAACGCCCATCAGGTGCCCCGCGATGACGGTTTCCAGCATGTAATGCATCAACAAGGCACCAAGCGAGGTTTCATCCAGAACGGGAATATCGATTGTGCGCACCGGGCGGTTTTTGCCTTTGAGGGTCTCCACGGTGGCGCGGTATTCCGCATCTTGAAGATCCCCCATGGTCTTGCCGTTGAGATATGCCAGTGACGGGTCATCGGTTTTAATGCGAGGGCCGGCACCTGCCGCGCCGACGCTTATGACCGTGTAGGTCTTATCGGCAGGACCATCGAGATAAAGCTGCATCTGGCTGTGCTGATCCACGGGTCCGACGCCGGTTGCAGGCGTTGTACCCTGCCCGTTCTTGCCAAGGCTCTCCGCCCAGAGCTGGCGATACCACAGACCAAAACGCATCAACTGGTCCGAATAGGCCAGAATGACGCTGGTGGTGGTTCCAGCATGTTGGGTCAAACCCACCTGCATGGCAGCACCTGTCGCCGGGGCAATATCACAGGGCTTTGCACCTTCTAGCAGCGGTGCGAGCGCGCGGGCCGCGCCTTCACGGATGGCAATAACGTCCAGCCCCAGCAGCATCGCGGGGACAAGACTGACATTTGTCAGAACCGAGAAACGTCCACCTACGCCGGGATCATGGTCGATGACAGGCGCTCCGATCTGGGTGGCGAAGCGACGGACTGCGTTGTCGGCGGGTTGGGTAATGGCGGCGAAATGCTGGCCGAGATATCTGCCGCCGCCGGCAGCTTCAAGCGCCTGCTTGACCGCATGGGCCTGCATCAACGGTTCAGCCGTGCCGCCCGATTTTGAGATGAGCAAAAAGCGCGTGGTGCGAAGGTCAAGCCCGCCCATTGCGCGTTCGAACGTATTGGCATCAAGATTTTCGAAGAACCGCACCCGCGGCGTGGTCTGCCGAGCTGCGGGCGTCGCGTCGAATGCAAGCTGCGCCAGCGCCTTGGCACCGAGGCTTGAACCGCCGATGCCGAGTATCACGACATCAGTGGCATTCTTGCTCAGATGTGCGGTGATGCGCTCCATGTCCGCAATATCGCTGCGATGGGCCGGCATTTGCAGCATTGGCAGGGAGCCGTCAGCGTGCTGGGCGCGCAGCTGCTCAAGGGCCGGTTCTGTGGCGGCCAGGGCCGCATCAAACTGGGCCTGTGACAGCCCACCTTTGCCAATGGTGGCGGAGATGTCCTGAATATATGGAAGGGGGGCCGTCATGGATGCGGAAACTCCCGGAGACTACGACTCTATAGGCTTACAAGGTCTCACGGTAGCAAAGCGGGCCGAGCATAAAAAGCGTGCTGCTCACTTGGCTATTCGGCTGCTACCGGTTCAGCGGCGATTTCCGGGGCTTCCATCGTCGCCACAATGCCTTCAGGGGCACCAACAGCTACGATACGCATTGCGGCAGGCTTGAGCAGGCGATTTGCGGCGCGGTTGATGTCATCGAGCGTGACGGCCTCCACGAGGCTATTCCGGGTTTCGACGTAATCAAGGCCAAGGCCTTCAAACTGGATCGCTGCCAGCTGTCCCGCAATGGCGCGGCTTGAGTCAAATCGCAGCGCATAAGATCCGGTGAGATAGGTTTTAGCAGCATCGAGCTCTTCAGCGGTGATCCCGTTTTGCGCAACATCGGCTATCTGCGCGCGGGCTACGTCAAGCGCTTCGCCCGCCGTGGCATTGCCGGAAGCGAGATAGCCCATCAGCAGGCCGCCGTGGGCCAGCGGATAGAGAGACGTATAGACGGTGTAGACCAGCCCGCGCTCCTCACGAACTTCCTTGAACATGCGGCTGACAAAGCTGCCGCCGCCGAGCACATAGTTCATCACATAGGCCGGGATGAAATCTTCATCGCTGCGCAGCATGCCGTCCATGCCGAAGACCACGACCGATTGCGGGTTGTCGCGCTCAATGAGCGTGACACCGGGAACCAGCGGTGCGGCTGCGGTGGCGTCCTGCCTGTCGGTTGTTTCCGGTAAATCACCAAAGGCCTTGTCGATCAGGGGAGCGAGATCCTCGGCAGAAATATCGCCGACGACGGCAATGCTGAGATTGTCGCGGGCAAAGGCGCGCGCCGCATAGCCACGCATGTCTTCGACGGTGATGGCGCCGATACTCTCCGGTGTGCCGGAGGGGGATGTCGCATAGGGGTGGCCTGCAAACACATCTGAGAAGAATGTGCGGTAGGCGATGGTGTCCGGATCTTCTTCGTCGCTTGCAAGGCTTGCGAGCGACTGCGCGCGCACTCGCTCAATGTCCGCTGCATCAAAGCGCGGCTGCGTCAGCGCAAGGCGCACAAGGTTGAAGGCTTCCTCGACATTTTCCGACAAGGTCCGCATCCGCACCTGCACCGTGTCGCGTCCAGCCGAAATGGACAGGGAGACATTGAGGTCGCGCAAGCGGGCGGCAAATGCCTGGCTGTCGAGGTCGCCGGCACCTTCACCCAGAAGATTGACGGTCATTTCAGCGAGACCAGGCTTGTCCTCGGGATCCAGATGCGAGCCCGCGTGAAACAGGGCTTCCAGCGCCACGATGGGGACCGCGTCTTCGGAGACCAGCCAAGCTTCAATGCCTGTTTCACCTGTCACAGGGGCGATCTCAAAGGCTTGCGCGGGGGCTGTAACGGCGAGGGCTGCCAGAAGCGCCAGACAAGCTGCTAACCGACTATACAGGGTACTCATGATGCCTGCTCCGGGCGCTTAAGGATGCCGGTCACGGACCGTTCTTTTTTTAGATAGGCGCGCGCGGCTTTGTTGACCTGTTCAGGCGTGACGGCCAGAACACGGTCAGGCCAGGTCGCCGCCTGCTCAACCGTGAGGCCGGTGGTCAATGCCGAGCCATAAGCACGGGCCATGCTCTGCTGACTGTCCTGCGCAAAAATAGCATCGGCGACGAGGGTGCGTTTGGCGCGCTCGACCTCCTCCGCGGTGACACCATCGGCAAGCAGTTTGGCGATTTCGGCATCGATGGCCGCTTCGGCTTCTTCCATTGAGATGCCATCGGCGGGGATTGCATAAAAGCCGATGCTCCCATCATCAAGCGACGAGCCGGAATACCAGCCACTGGCGCCAACCGCGATCTTTTGCTCGACCACAACAGACTTGTAGATGCGCGCCGTCGCACCGCCACCAATGATCTCGCTCAGCACATCAAGCGCTTCGGCTTCGCCTGGTTTCCCATTGGCATAGCTGGGCGCAAGGTAAGCGCGCCGGACATAAGGCTGCTCGACGCGGGCATCTTCAAGAGTGACCCGGCGGGCAGCGCGCTGAGGCGGATCCTGCGGGCGGGTGCGCTTGGGTTTTGGACCTGCAGTGGGGACGACGCCATAAAATTGTTCTGCCAGCGGACGAAGTTCCTCGGCGTTGATATCTCCGGCGACGATGAGCACCGCGTTGGCGGGATCATAATAGGTGCGGTAGAAACTCAGCGCGTCCTCGAAAGTGAGCGCGCGCATTTCATGTTCCCAGCCGATGATCGGGGTGCCGTAAGGATGCGCCAGGTAGAGCATGGCGTTCATCTGTTCGGAGAGGAGCGCCCCGGGATCATTATCGATGCGGGCCGAACGCTCCTCCAAAATGACGTCACGCTCCGGCAGGGTGATCTCTTCGGTGAGGGTGAGGCCGGTCATGCGGTCGGCTTCAAGTTCCATGACCAAAGGCAGGCGGTCGCGGGCGACACGCTGGTAATAGCCGGTGTAATCGTAGGAGGTGAATGCGTTTTCCTGTCCACCATTGCGCGCGACGGTGGCGGAGAATTCGCCTTGCGGGTATTTGGCGGTGCCCTTGAACATCAGGTGTTCAAGAAAATGGGCGATGCCCGACTTGCCGGGAGGTTCGTCAGCGGAACCAACGCGATACCAAACCATATGGGTCACGACAGGTGCGCGGCGGTCTTCAATCACCACCACCTGCATGCCGTTGGCCAACGTAAATGTCTCAGGGATCGGCTGGCCGGTGGCCTCCACTATTCGTGGCTCTGCTGGTTCGGCAATGGCACGCGCGCTTGTGGCTTCTGCGGCAACAGCCTCTTCCGCCGGAATAACGACCGTTCCAGCGCTTATCTCGCCAGTATCCATTGCAGGAGATGCCTGCTCCTCAGCTTGCGGGGCGTCGTCACCGCAGGCTGCGAGCAGCGGGAGGACAAGGCACAACATGGCGACAGGTTGCGTGGAGAGGGCAAAGCGCATGGTGACGATCATCCGGGTTGGGTGGCAAAGATTGTGTGACACCAGGTCGGGGAACTCTGGCAGACAGTGTCAGCGGCCGGGCAAACACCCAGCGAGACCAGCCATCGCAGCATCAAATTGTGACGAAAACCAGCCCGGCAGCTCAGGCCGTCTACCTAGAAGATACCTTCAAGCAGACCGCGTTCTTCATCGGGCTCAATGCGCGGGGTCTCACCTTCGGTGACCGGCTGGCCGAGTGCGTCATTCTGGCGCAGACGCTGAGCTTCAGCCTTTGCATCGACGGCTGACGGCTGCGGTGTGCGGTCCTGCCAGAAGATAATGGTGTCGGCGAAGCTTTCGTCGGCCTCGATCAACGACTGATATTCGTTCTCGATCAGGCGGCGCACTTCCGGGCTGGCATTGGTCGCCCCGGCGTTGCTGAGCAAGGCTGCTTCACCACCGCTGCCGCCGGGCTGGCCGAGGCCACGGGCGGAGATGTCGCCACTGCGTCCGGGATAAAGCGCATTTGCGGCAATTTCCTGCGAGGTTCGCGACTGGCGGTTGGCGGCGCCTGGCACCGGCGGGCGCAGGGAAAAGTCTGGCGGAATGGCAAGCGGCGCTTTGGTGACAATGGCGAACTCGTCCGGCGGGTTCTTGCCAAGACCCAGCGCATCCTCAACACCGCCGCCGCAGCCGGCCAACAGGGCGGATGCTGCGATCAGAGTTATCAGCGATTTGATCGGGGTCATGGGGTCTTGCTCGCTTGCGACTGAAACTTGAAGGGATTGGCTACCGGGTGCTTTTCCGGGCGGACGGGCCGAAGACCGAGTCCCAGATCAGCAACACTACACCAAAAACGATGGCCACATCAGCCACGTTGAACACATACCAATAATAACCCATTGCGTGGAAACTTATAAAGTCCGCCACCGCGCCATAAATCGCGCGGTCATAGGCATTGCCGACAGCGCCGCCGATGACAAGCGCGACGGCAATGGCCAGGGCGCGGTGTTCAATTCGCGCCAGCCATACCGTTAACGCTATGACAACCATAAGCGCAAAAAACACCAGCACCGCCACGGCCCATGTGGAATTGGCGGGCAACAGGCCGTAGCTGACGCCCGGGTTCCAGACCATTGCCAGGTCCAGGAACGGTGTCAGCGCGATCTTCTGCCGCGCGGGAAGGTCCACCCAGTAGAGGATGGCCCATTTGCTGAACCTGTCAGCAACCGCAATGACCACGGCGAGCACCAACCCGGCACGAAAATGCGCCTGAGGGTTTTTCAGAGAATCGAGTGCGTCCAGCGCGTGGCGCTTGAGCCAGTCCATTATGTTCAGCCCGCCTCGCTCATGACACCCGGGCGCGCCGCAACTGCCGTGGCGCACCGGCCGCAGATTCCCGGATGGGCCGCATCACTCCCCACATCGGGCAGCAGCTTCCAGCAGCGGGCGCATTTTTCGTCTGTTGCATGAACCGGCACAACGGCAATGCCGGGCACATCGTCTATGCGGAATGCGTCCGCCGGGGCGCTTTCGCCTGCCGGCATGACTGTGAGGTCTGAGGTGATGCACAGATCTTCAAGCGGCACCTCACCCAAAGCTGCGCGGATCGTGTCATCGTCCAGATAGACATGCGGCGCGCCTTCAAGGCTGGCACCGATGCGCTTTTCGCGGCGTTCGATTTCAAGCGCACCAGTGACGACGCGGCGGAACTCGCGCAAGCGCAGCCAGCGCGCCGCCGTTGCCTCATCGCGCCATTCGCCGGGAACATCCGGGAAAGTACGCAGATGCACGGAGCCCGTCTCATCCGGAAAGCGAGACAACCATGCTTCTTCCATGGTGAAAGACAATACCGGAGCAAGCCACGCGGTGAGGCATGAGAACACCTGATCCATCACGGTGCGGGCGGCGCGGCGGCGCAGGCTTTCGAGCGCGTCGCAATACAGCGCGTCCTTGCGGATGTCGAAATAGAATGCCGACAGGTCCGTCACGCAAAAATTGCTGACTGCATGGAAGACGCGGGTGAAGTCATAAGTCTCGTAACCTGTGCGCACGATCTGATCGAGTTCGGCCAGGCGGTGCAGAATGAACAGCTCAAGACCAAGCCCCTCAGCTTCGGGCGCTGCACGCATGTCCTCGACGCTGACGCGTTCCGCGTCGTCAAAGCCCGCCAGGTTGCCAAGTAGGAAGCGTACTGTGTTGCGCAGCTTGCGATAGCTTTCAGTCGCCGCCTTGATGACGGTGGGGCCAACAACGAGATCATTTTGATAATCGGAACTGGCGACCCAGATGCGCAGGATCTCAGCACCTGATTGCTGGATGACTTTTTCCGGCGACATGGCGTTGGTGCCGGACTTCGACATCTTCTTGCCGGACTCATCCAGCAGGAAGCCATGAGTCACGACTTGCTTGTAAGGCGCAACACCGCGGGTGCCGCAGCTTTCCAGCAGCGATGACTGGAACCAGCCGCGATGCTGATCGGAACCTTCAAGATAAAGCGTGGCTGGCCATGTCTGGTCCTCACGGTCTTCCAGCACGAAGGCGTGGGTGCAGCCGGAATCAAACCAGACATCGAGAATGTCCGTCGCCTGATCGTAATCTTCAGCCTTGTGATCGCTGCCCAGGAACGTTTGCGGGTCGGTGTCATACCAAACGTCACAGCCGCGCTCGGCCACGGCATCATGGATGCGCGCATTAACGGCATCGTCGCGCAGCACCTCACCGGTTTCCTTGTGAACAAAGATGGTGAGCGGCACGCCCCAAGCGCGCTGACGCGATACGACCCAGTCGGGACGCGTTTCGACCATTGAGCGGATGCGGGCCTGACCGCGCGCAGGAAACCATTCAACGCCATCAATTGCCGCCAGCGCCTTTTTGCGCAGGTCATTCGTCTCCATGGAGATGAACCATTGCGGCGTGTTGCGGAAGATGAGCGGGGCTTTGGAGCGCCACGAATGGGGATAGGAGTGTTCAAGCCTGCCGGATGCCACCAGATGACCGGCATTGCGAAGCGCTTCCATCACGCTCTTGTTGGCGTCGCCGTCCTTGCCGTTGGGGCGCAGCACCTTCTTGCCCGCAAAGAGAGGGACATGATCGTAGTAGCTGCCGTCCTCGGCCACCGTGTGCGGCACTTCGATGCCGTGCTGCATGCCGAGGATGTAGTCATCCTGGCCATGGCCGGGGGCGACATGGACGAAGCCTGTGCCCTGCTCGTCGGTGACGAAATCAGCTGCAAGTGCAGGCACCTCAAAGTCATAGCCCTGCCCGCGCAGCGGATGTGCGCAAACGGTGCCTTCAAGCTCGACGCCCTTGAAGGTGTGCACGATCTGCGGCTGGTCGAGGCCGGTTTCCTTGAGGAAGGTTTCGAGCAACGGCTCGGACACCACATAGGACTTGCGCTCAATACCGCGGCCAGCGTCATGGCCACCTTCAATCAGCATGTAGTTCATGCCCGGCGAATAGGCGATCGCGCGGTTGGCGGGGATGGTCCACGGCGTCGTCGTCCAGATGACCAGATGCGGCTGGCGCTTGTCATGATCGGGCATCAGGAACGGTATCTTTGACCGCGTGACCGGGAAGGCCAAATAGATCGTCGGCGAATTGTGGTCGTGATACTCGACCTCGGCTTCAGCCAGCGCGGTCTTTTCGATGACCGACCACATGACGGGCTTGGAGCCCTGATAGAGCGCGCCGGACATGGCAAATTTCAGGAACTCGGCAACGATGGCCGCTTCGGACGCATTCGACATGGTGGTGTACGGATTATCCCAATCCGCCAGAATGCCCAGCCGCTTGAATTCCTCGCGCTGGATGTTCACCCAGTTGGCGGCAAAGTCGCGGCACTCTTTGCGGAACTCAAGGACAGGCACCTCGTCCTTGTTCTTGCCAGCGCTGCGGTATTTTTCCTCGATCTTCCATTCAATCGGCAGGCCGTGACAGTCCCAGCCGGGGACAAAGGCCGCATCCTTGGCGAGCAGTGATTGCGAGCGGCAGACGATATCCTTGAGGATCTTGTTGAGGGCATGGCCCATATGCAGGTTGCCGTTCGCATAGGGCGGGCCGTCGTGATAGCTGAAAACTTCCGCACCCTTACGGGCTTCGCGCAGGCGGGCATAGAGGTCCATCTGCGCCCAGCGGGCGAGCGTCTCCGGCTCGCGTTTGGGCAGACCGGCCTTCATGGGAAACGGGGTTTCCGGCAGGAATAGCGTCGGGCGGTAGTCGGGGGTATCGGATTTGGTGTCGGTGGGTGCGGACATTGTGTGATCTGGACTCAAAGTTTACCGGCGGGGACGCGGTGGAACCTGCGGGCTAAAGGGGCTGATGCTGAATAGGCTGTGGCATATCCTCCCGATCCGGTTGCGACTGGCTTGTGTGAAAAGCCGTCTAGCTCCGAATCGGGCCGCTAATTCGCGCGATTCCATTGGTCCATTTCTGCTGCATGGACTGCTTGTAGCAGCGCGATTGAACCTGCGTAAAGCGTCTGCGCGCGGGCATTATTTTGCCAGGATGGCGCGCGCCGTCTCGGCATCCTTGACGATCTGGGCCTTGAGTGCCTCAAGACCATCAAACTTCTGCTGCGTCCGGATCAGGCCGATGAGCGATACGCGCAGGTGGGCCCCGTAGATATCCCCGGAAAAGTCAAAGATGTTGACCTCCAGCAGCGGGTCCTTGTTGTCGAAGGTGGGCCGTTGGCCCAGATTGGCCACGCCGTCATACCGGCCCTTGTGGGGGCCGTCTTCAATCTCGATCTGGACCGCATAAACCCCAAGCTTTGGGCTTACCACGCCCTCTATCGGCACATTGGCCGTGGGAAAGCCGATGGTGCGGCCACGCTTGTCGCCATCCATGACCCGACCTTCGATGAACCACGGGCGGCCAAGCAGGGTTGCGGCGTCTTCCATCCGTCCATCGGTCAGGGCTTCGCGGATGCGGGTAGATGAGAAGACCAAACCGTCGCCGGCAGCCTGGGCTGCGACGATGGTTACGCCGAACCCTTCCATGTCGCCCATATACCGCAGAACCGAAATGTCGCCGGTGCGGCCCTTGCCGAAACAAAAATCATAGCCGACGACCACGTGAACGGCCCCCAAGCCTTTCACCAGCACTTCGCCAATAAAGTCCGGGGCGACAAGCGCTGCCATACCGGCGTCAAAGGGCAATGCGAAGACAATCTCCACCCCCTCATCTGCGAGCAGCGCCACCTTGGCGCGGAAGGATGACAGGCGGAAAAAGGGAGCGTCCGGGGCAAAGTACTGCCGGGGATGCGGCTCGAACACCAAAACAGCCAAAGGCACGCCCAACTCACGCGCCTTGTCGCGCGCTGTGGCGATAACGGCCTGATGGCCGCGATGCACACCGTCGAAATTGCCAATGGCAATCACGGCGCCCCGGGCATGATCGGGCACATCAGTATAATGACGAAATATCCGCATGGGTCTGGCGGGAGGTCCTTTTGCGGCGGCCGGACAACAGGTCCAAGCCCGCGTCCAACTAGGCACCCGGCCCGGTCACGTCAAGTGAAACCGCCGATCAGCCCCCGGTTTACTGACATTTTGTCATAATTACAGGGCATTATCACACAGCGTTTCGTCGTTAACGGTTTTTCAAATTGAGCGCTCTACCTTACGGACATGTGCAGAAAAGTTGCACGTCCTGATTGAACTAACCGAGGCAAAAAAATGGCCGTAAACATGTCCATGCCGGTATTGGTGGTCGATGACTACAAGACCATGATCCGCATTATTCGCAATTTGCTGAAGCAGCTTGGTTTCAGCGATGTGGACGACGCCGCCGATGGCACTGAAGCGCTCGCCAAGATGAAAGAGCGTGGCTATGGCCTAGTCATTTCCGACTGGAATATGGAGCCGATGACCGGCTATCAGCTTCTGAAGGAAGTCCGTGGTGATGAAAAGCTCAAACCGACGCCTTTCATCCTGATCACCGCTGAGTCCAAGACGGAAAACGTGATCGCCGCCAAAAAGGCCGGCGTGAACAACTACATCGTCAAGCCATTCAACGCGGCGACGCTGAAAACCAAGATTGAAGCCGTTATCGGCGAGTTCTAAGCAACTCCTACACGACACACGGCGCTGCTAATCCCAGCGCAGGCGGGGCATGGCGTGCCGGGGGGATAACTCTCTGCGCGCCAGTTCCATTTTCAGCAGTGATACATCGGGCTGCGAGGGTTCATTGCCAAATTCGGCAGCATGAATGCCCGCTGTGATGAATAGAGCATCCAGCCCTTGCGCTTTCGCGCCGGGAATGTCGGTGGGCAGACCATCCCCAATAAACAAGACACGATCCCATTTGCCATCCGGCAGGCTCAGATCGAGCGTTGCCAGCATCTCACGCGCCAGCCGGTAGATCGGCGGGTGCGGCTTTCCCGCATAATCCACGCGGCCACCAAGCTCACCATAAAGCGCTGCGAGTGACCCGGCACAGGTGATGAGCCGGTCACCGCGTTCAACGACCAGATCCGGATTGGCGCAAATCATCGGCAGCTTGCGCGCGGCAAGCTGGGTGAACAGCGTGCGATAGTCTTCTGCGGTCTCAGTCTCGTCGTCCCACGGGCCGGTGCAGATGATGAAATCAGCATCCGCTTCGGGATCGTTTGACCGGACGACATCCATTGTATCGAACAGCAAATGATCGCGTTCGGGACCAAGATGGAAGCAACGGCTGCCATACCCGCCTTCGCGCACCATCATGCGGGTGGCATCGCCAGAGGTGACAATTGCATCCCAGGCATCTTCCGGCACACCGATGCCTGCAAGTTGGGGGGGAATGCCTTCGACCGGGCGCGGTGAATTGGACACGAGAATGACCGGGCCACGTTCATGCCTGAAGCGGGCCAGTGCCGCACACGCTGCGTCGTGGGGGCGCTGGCCGTTGTGAATGACGCCCCATACGTCACACAGAATGGCGTCATAGTCCGCCGCGATATCGGCGAGACCTGAGACCAGTTGTGTTGCGTGGTTAGCGGCGGGAGATTTGTACAAACTGTCTGACATAGCGCGGAGGTAGCTGCCCGCCCGGGCTTCGTCAAGCAATTGCACGCACCGGCGGATCAACCCACGGCGTCAGATGCGTGCCTGACGCAACTCCTTAGCAGCATTGACTTTCGGGTCAGCGGGCGCTGACAGCGCTTCTTCGCGGACAGCGCGGGGCTCGCCAAACAGGAAGCCCTGACCGTAGCTGATGCCCAGATCGAGCACGCCGACGGCTGAGCGTTCGTCTTCTATGCGTTCACCGATCAGATCCAGGCCGTTACGCTCAAACAGGGCTTTCAGATCGGTGGCGCGAACCAGCGAGCCGGTGCCGCGTAAATCGCCCAGCAAAATTGAGGCGGACACCTTCACAAAACGAAAGCCCATATCGTGCAGGGCGCTGAAATTCATGTCGAGACGCCGCACGTGATCGAGTGAAAAGCGGAAGCCGAGCGCATGCAACGCATCCAGGCTGGCTTTTTCGATGGGCCCGAGGCCTTCGACAGCCGCTTGCGAGAACTCAAAATAGAGGTGCTTGGTCAGGTCCGAATTGTATTCCATGAACTCAACGAATTGCGGGAAGAATTCGGAATCCAGCAGTGAATGCGCGGAGATATTGCAGAAAACACCGATGTCACGGTTACGAGCCACCAAGCGGCGCACCACCTGCACGCAACGGAACAGCAGCAGATTGTCGACCACGGGCATCATGCCTGCAGGTTCGGCCACGCGCATGTAATCGCCAGGCATGATGATCTCACCCTCGGCACCGCGTAGGCGGGTGAGGCCCTCATAGAAGCGGGTGCGGCGCTGCGGCAGCGTGACGATGGGCTGCAGGTAAAGATCCACGCGGTTATCTTCGAGAGACGCACGGATGGTTTCGATCATCTCGCCTTCAGTAACGGGCTCCGACGCATCGCCTTCCAGCGGCAGCCTTGTCTGGTCGCGCGGCAGCGGCGATTTACGGCCCCCCGCGCGGCGTTCGCTGGCACTGCCTGCCGATGTGCCGCCGTTGATACCTGCCTCGACGCTTTCGGCAAGGCCCTTCACCAGCGTTTCAACCAGCCGAACTTCGGAGGACAATTGCTCGTTGCGGACGGTGGTCTGGGTATCGAGCGCCGTTTCCAGCTCAGCCACCTGCTCGCGCATAATTTCAAGATCACGGCTCATGCCCGCAGCCAGGGACCGCATACTGCGCAATTCGGATTCAGCCTCTTTGCGCTCATGGTGACGCCCGGCAAGTGCATGGGCCTGGCCCGCGAACAACAGCAACACGGCACCGATGAGTACCGCGGATTCCAGGTCAAGGCCCGCCGCACGATGCAGCGCCACCGAAATGGCGGCGATGACTACAGCGTAAGAGGCGAAAATCAGGCCACTATTGAGCCAGGACGGCATGGCGCTACGCAAATTCCTGTGTCGGCGCCGGACGCGAATCAGGCGCAGTTGGGCTATCTACCTGGCAGTCTCACCGGCACTCTTTGAGAAAGTGTTAACCAAAAAAGCAGTGGCCGGTCGGGCGTTGCCCCAAATTTGGCTCACCCCTAGGCTGCGCCGATGCGCCATCGCACTCCAGACTATGGCCCCGAGGGGCTTTGGATCTTCGGCTACGGCTCTTTGATGTGGGAGCCCGGCTTTGCGCATGCGCGGGCCGAACCGGCATTGGTGGCGGGCTGGCATAGGCGGATGAGCATGGTTGCCACTAAATCATATGGATGGCCGGGGCGCCCAGGACTTGCGGCAGGCCTGCACCCAGGCGGCACCGTTGATGGCGTGGCGTTTCTCATCCCCGCCGCTCAAGTCGCCGACGTGATTGAGGTGTTGTCGCGGCGCGAATGGGCCTATCTGACAGCTGAAGTTACAGCGCGGCTTCGCGGCGGAGCGCGGGTGCGGGCGCTGACCTATGTCGCACACCCGACCAATGGCCGCTTTCGTATGACGCAGGACTCTCGTGATTTCCTGAGGCGTCTGCACCACGGGCGCGGGCGCAAGGGCCATACGGCCGACTATGTTGTGGAGTCGGCAGCAGCCCTTGATGCACATGGCGTAAAACAAAGCGATCTGCATGAACTGCGAGGCCGATTGGGCGATTTCCGTAGGGGCGGACTTACCCGTTGATAAAGAAGGGGCGATAGGAACTGGGAAATCTGTTACACCCTCCCCCGCCGGACGTGTCGGCACGCGTAATGACGTCTGCGAAAGAGGATTTTGTCTTGAACGCCCATGATTTCAGCTTTCCTGCCATTACCGGCGGCGACATCAAACTGAGTGACTACACGGGTAAGACACTGCTGATGGTAAATACCGCCAGCGAGTGTGGGTTCACGCCGCAATATGGCGACCTGCAGCGCTTGTGGGAGCGCTACAAGGATCGCGGGCTGGTGGTGATCGGGGTACCGTCCAATGATTTCGGCGCACAGGAGCCGGGCACCGAGGCGGAGATCCATGATTTCTGCACTGCCACCTACTCGGTGGATTTTCCGATGACAGCCAAGCAGGCGGTGATCGGAGCCGCCGCGCACCCGTTTTACAAATGGGCGGCTGAACAGGGTGGCGACGCCGCTATTCCAGGATGGAATTTCCACAAGCTGCTGATTGCACCGGACGGTTCGTTCATCAAGAGCTTCGGCCCCAAGGTCACGCCGATGTCGGACGATCTTTTGCGCGATCTGCGGCTGGTTGTGGAAGACGCCTGACAGCCACCCGCGACGAGCTGCCAATGCTTGCCCCCATACAGCCGCAGGCTGTTTGCAGAGCAGAAATCCTCATCTTTCAGAAGCGATGCCTTTAGGCCGTTTTAACTTGTGGCGTGTAACACATGTTAGCAGCTTCAAATGTGCCCAGTCCGGTCACATGTGGTTGTCTGAAAGGTGCTGTGTGCGCGATTTTCTTCCCGCCATCATTCTGGCTGTCATCGGCTTTGTGGGCCTTGGAACGGCGACTGTTGCGCCGCGAACCGCAGAACCTGTGGTCGTGATCTTTGAATCACATATCAGCCCACAGGACCGCGTCGCGCGCGCCGTGCAGCTTGGCGGCACAATTATCGGTGTCCCCGCCGGCAGCCACACGCTCTATGCCACCTTCGAAACACTTCCGACATTCCGGCAAGCGAGCGACCAGGGCGTGATTGCGATGCTGCGTGCCCTTGGCGCTGCGGGCTGCGCGGGGCAGCAAGTTTAATTCCACCATTCGCGCAGCCGGTTGCTGCGCACACAATTAAAAGAAGCAGGCGGACAGACCATGGATCAGATACTGGAAATTAGGCGTACAGCCAGCACGGCGCTGATGGCATTCGTCTGGGCACAGATCGGTGTGTCCGTGGTACTGGGCCTACTGACCGACCAGCCCATTCTTTTACCCGCTGCGGTCATTGCTGGGCTTGCTGCGGTGAACACCGGCGCCTGGATGATCGGTCGAGGCAACGCACAGAACCGCTACACGACATCAGTTGTCGTTTCGCTGGTTGTCGCCGTCCTCGTCTATCAGATGGCGGGTCATCCCTGGCAGATTGACCTGCATATGTATTTCTTTGCCGCACTCGCCATCTTGGTGGTGCAGGCCGACAACCGGGCGCTGTTCCTGGCAGCAGCCGTCGTGGCGGTGCATCACCTGTCGTTCAACATGTTGTTGCCGATGGCGGTCTTCCCCGGTGGCGGCGATCTGCTGCGCGTTATTCTCCATGCAGTGGTTCTGGTGCTTGAGACGGGCGCTTTGCTATGGCTGACCGATCGGCTGGTCGTAGGGCTCACCACGTCGGAAAGCGCAATAGAAAAAGCCAACGAAGCATTGGCGCAGGTCGAAGCGCTCACCGAAGAGCGCGAGCAGGAAGATGCCCGCCAGCGCGAGGCCCGCAAGGTGGAGATGACAAAGGTTGCCGACGATCTGGAGAGCAGTGTCAAAAGCGTCGTCGAAGGTGTCAGCACAGCGGCATCACAGGCCAATGCAGCGGCCGGTGACGTCATGTCGGCCACCGAAGCTGCAACCCAACGCTGTGAAGACGTGTCACGCGCGTCATCGGAATCTGCCAACAATGTGCAGGTGGTTGCAGCTGCTACTGAAGAGCTTGGTGCATCCATCTCCGAAATTGCTTTGCGAATTGGCGATTCAAGCGAAGCGGCGCGCGCGGCAGTTGTTGAAACCGACACCGCCGTTGAGGCCGCAGGTCGCATGAATGCCGCAACCGACCAGATCGGCGCGGTCATCAGCTTGATTGAGGATATTGCGAGCCAGACAAATCTGCTGGCCCTCAATGCAACCATTGAAGCAGCGCGGGCGGGCGAAGCAGGCAAAAGTTTTGCCGTGGTCGCAAATGAAGTCAAAAACCTTGCCTCGCAAACGGCGAAGGCAACCGAGGAGATTACCAGCACCATCGACACCATGCGTGAGAGCGCAGGCTCTGTAACCGGTGCGATTGAAGCGATCCTTGCCCGCATTTCGTCCATTGATGAGAAGAGCAGCGCCGTGTCTCTCGCCATTGAAGAACAGACGCAGGCCACCGCCGATATCGGGCGTAGCACGGATGCCGCTGCGCAGAGCGTGGGCGGTGTCGATGCTAATATCGGCGTGGTGCTGGAGCAAACGCGCAATTCACGTGCATCAGCGGGCGAGATTGCCCGCATTATTGACGATATGAATGCGCGGACCGGCACACTTCAGGGCAGTCTAGATGCACTTCTCGAACGGCTTCGGGCCGCCTAACACGCGGGTCACGAAACGAGAAAGCCGCCCACCTGGAAAGTCAGGCAGGCGGCTTTTTCTTTTGTACATAACACCAGGCTTTTAGGACGCAGTCTCATCCGTATCGATGGAGGACGTCGCACGCAGCGGCGAAATCTGAATTTCAACACGGCGGTTGGCTGAGCGACCTGCTTCTGTTGAATTGTCGGCTACGGGGCGTTCCTCGCCGAAGCCCTTGACCAGCAGACGGCGGCCATCCACACCCTGGCTCACCAGATACTGGCCAACAGACGATGCGCGGCGCAGAGACAGATCGATATTGTACTGAGCGCTGCCGGTTGAATCCGTGTGCCCCATAACATCCACAAGCGTCTTGTCATACTCGTCCAGTACGATGGCCACCGAGTTCAGCGCTTCATAGAAGTTGGGTTTGATGTCGGACTGATCGACCGCAAAGGTGATGTTGGACGGCATGTTGAGGATGATGTTGTCCCCGACGCGCGTGACACTTACGCCGGAAGATTGCAGCCGCTGCCGCAACTTGGCTTCCTGCTGGTCCATGTAATAGCCGATGCCACCGCCTGCCAGGGCGCCGACACCTGCGCCGAGGAGGACGCGTGTGCGCGTGTCACCGCCGCCAATGAGCGCGCCGCCGAGGGCGCCGACTGCCGCACCGATGCCGGCCCCGATGCCCGCGTTGGAGGCCTGACGTTCGCCCGTATAGGGATCGGTTGTGCACGCGGCGAGTACGAAGGCGCTGGCGGCAACAAGTGCAATAGATCTTTTCATCTGTATCCCGTCCTTTGAATTGTGCCTTGCGGGCACGAAAAATTCTGTTGTGTCGGGAAGCCCGGCGCAATGCTGCTCGCACTTCCCCCGCCACCCGTAATTACAGCAGCCTCTAGGGACCCGGATGAACCCAACCTGAATAGGAGGCATCATCACAGGATACTTACAGGCCGCATATGCGCTTCTGATCTGGTATATGTCGATCCGAAAACGCACGAAATACGGGCATTGCGCTGACAACCCCTGCTAGTTCATTTTCTTTGTTCTAGCACGGCGCCTCAGCGGATAAGCCTAAAACATACTCAGGAGGAAATTGTTCCATGACCCTATTTGACATGTCCGGCAAGGTGGCGCTGGTCACCGGCTCTACCAAAGGCATTGGCGAAGCGATTGTGAAGCGGATGGCCGAGCACGGCGCCAAGGTGGTTGTATCAAGCCGCAAGGCGGATGCCTGCGATAAGGTGGCAGCGGAAATCAACGCAGCCCATGGCGATGGCACTGCAGTGGCGATCCCCTGCAATATTTCCCACAAGGAAGAGCTGCAAAAGCTGGTGGATGCCACCATGAAGCAGTTCGGACGGATTGACGCGCTGGTGTGCAACGCGGCGGTGAACCCCTATTTCGGGCCATCATCGGATATTCCAGACGAAGCCTTCCAGAAGGTGATGGACGTCAACATCAAGTCCAATCACTGGCTGTGCAACATGGTGCTGCCGCAGATGCTGGAGCGCGGTGAAGGCTCCATCACCATCATCTCATCGATTGGTGGCTTGAAAGGCTCGCCCATTCTGGGGGCCTATGCGATTTCCAAGGCCGCCGACATGCAGCTGGCACGCAACCTGGCAGTGGAATACGGCGCACAGGGTATTCGCGCCAATGCCATCGCACCGGGTCTCATCAAGACCTATTTCGCCAAGGCACTGTGGGATGACGAAAACATTCTCAAGGCCTCCACATCCGGGTCAGCGCTCAAGCGCATCGGCATTCCAGACGAGATTGCAGGTGCGGCCGTGTTCCTAGCGTCAGACGCCGGTGCCTTCATGACCGGGCAGACCATGACCATTGATGGTGGTGCCACAATCACCGGCGGCTAGCCAAAAAAAAGAACCCGGTGGCAGGTCAAGTGCCACCGGGTTCAAGACCCGGTCCCGAACCAAGTCGAGGGGAGGGGGGATGCCGACTGGCGCGGGGGAAGTCCGGGTTGTGAAACCGATATGGTCTCCCCCCCGCCCCACTGCAAGTGCGACATTCCGGCGTTCCGATAACAGGCGCGTTCCCAGCTAACTCATTGATACTACATGCATTATCAAGACACCTGATCAAACACCTTGCGGGTGCGCGCCACAATTTCGCCCACTTCATCCTCCGATACGACCAGCGGCGGTGACAGGCAGATGGTATCGCCGGTGGCGCGTACCATGAGATCGTGATCGTGGAAGGCCGCGCGCATGGCGTCGAAACCCCGTTTCGCGGGCACACCATCAACCGTCGCTATGTCGAACGCGGCGGTGAGCCCCATCTGGCGAATGTCCTGCACCAGAGGATGGCCCTTGAGGCTCATCACCGCCTCAGCCCACATGCCCTCAATGGCCGCAGCGCGCTCAAACAGCCCCTCATCACGATAAAGGTCGAGAGTTGCAAGGCCCGCAGCACAGGCCAGCGGATGCGCTGAATAGGTATAGCCGTGGAATAGATCGATGGCGTGGTCGGTGCCC
This sequence comes from uncultured Parvibaculaceae bacterium, assembly GCA_964511745.1. Lineage (GTDB taxonomy): Bacteria > Pseudomonadota > Alphaproteobacteria > CGMCC-115125 > CGMCC-115125 > Pyruvatibacter. The sequence goes on along the minus strand of CAZEHX010000001.1, from coordinate 325,829 downwards.
GCGACGCTGTCCTGGAAGGTGTTGTAAATCTCTTCGGTGGCGATGACGCCGGACAGAGGCACAGACGCAGACGTAACGCCCTTTGCAAACGTGATCATGTCCGGCACGACGCCGAAGCGCTCTGCCGCAAAAGATGCGCCAAGGCGCCCGAATCCGGTAATCACTTCGTCGAAAATCAGAAGGATGCCGTGCTTGCTGGTAATCTCGCGCAGGCGCTCGAGATAGCCGATGGGTGGCGGCAATACGCCAGTGGACCCCGCCATCGGCTCGACGATGACAGCGGCGATGTTGGACGCATCATGCAGAGAAACCAGCCGTTCCAGCTCATCTGCCAGATGGGCGCCCCATTCGGGCTGGCCAGCGGTGAAAGCCTGATGCTCATGGGAATAGGTGGCGGGCAGATGGTCAACGCCGGGCAGCATAGCGCCGGAGAACCATTTGCGGTTGAGGACCATGCCGCCGACCGAAATGCCGCCAAAGCCAACACCGTGATAGGCGCGCTCGCGGCCGATGAGGCGGGTGCGCGATCCTTCGCCTTTGGCGCGGTGATAGGCGAGTGCAATTTTCAGCGCCGTATCGTCAGCCTCAGAGCCTGAATTGCCGAAGAACACATGGTTGAGTTTGCCCGGTGCCATCGACGCGATGCGTGAGGCCAGTTCAAACGCCTTGGGGTGGGTGAACTGGAAGGACGGTGCAAAATCGAGCTCGGCTGCAGCCTTCTGGATCGCCTCGACGATCTGCGGGCGGCAATGGCCGGCATTGGCGCACCACAGGCCTGCGGTTCCATCCAGCACGGCGCGACCTTCAGGCGTGTAGTAATACATGCCTTCGGCGCGGACGACGAGGCGCGGGCGCTTCTTGAACTCGGCATTGGGGGTGAAGGGAATCCAGAACGCGTCCAGATCGTTGGGTGTGGCGTTGGGGCCGAGGTCATCAGGTGGTGTCATGGTCTACTCCGAGCTGCACCTTGTCAGCGATACTTGCTGGTACAGGCCAAGCAACGCTATCAGACATATTCAGAGTGATAAATAATCACCTGATGCATGGCACCTTTTCCGTCCGCATATGCCGCCCGAAAGGCTTTTACCTCATGACTCAGGCCGCCAAGACCTTAGCCCGTCGCCTCAAGCGCAAAGGCATCATCACAGCACCGGGGGCCTATGACGCTTTGTCGGCCAAAATCGCCACACAAGCCGGTGCGGAATGCGTCTATCTCACGGGCTTTGGTGCCGCGGGGTCGACGCTGGGCGTGCCGGATATCGGGCTCATGAGTGCGACGGAAATGGCGGACCGGGTGCGTGCGCTGGCGGCATCCGCAGCCCCCGCCCCTCTCATTGCCGACGGAGACAACGGCCATGGCGGGCCGCTCAATGCGGCGCGGCTGACGCGCCTTTATGAGCAGGCGGGTGCCGCATGCATCCAGCTTGAGGATCAGGTATTTCCCAAGCGCTGCGGGCACATGGAAAACAAGCAGGTTATTCCCATTACCGAAGCGGCAGCAAAAATCCGCGCGGCTGTCGATGCGCGAGAGGCCAAGGATTTCAAGATTATGGCGCGCACCGATGCGCGGTCAATCAATGGCATGCGGGATGCGTTGAAGCGGGCGGAGGTATTTCTGACTGCCGGCGCGGACATTTTATTTGTGGAAGCCCCGCGCAGCGAAAAAGAGCTTTTGAAGGTGGCGGAGACTTTCAAAGGCGTACCGCTGGTGGCCAATATGGTGGAGGACGGCAAGACACCCTACCTCACCGCCAAAGAGCTTGAGGAGATGGGCTACAAGATTGCCGTCTTCCCGGTGGCCGCATTGCTGGCGGTGACCAAGCGATTACAGAACGTATACGGACAATTGCTGGCGAACGGCAAATTGTCTGACGACGAGGAACGGGTGACGTTCCAGCGCTACAATGAAGTTATCGGCCTGCCGGAGATGCTGGCGGAAGCAGCGGAGCTGGATGGCTGAAGCCCTGTCGCGGAACGCCCTCATCCCACTGATCCGCAATGGCGTTGAACCTCTTGCGGGCAGGGGTTTCGATGAACCTGTATGTCAGGGCCGAAACCCCCATGACTATGGCGAGGAAGGCCAGCATAGCCAGTTCATTGAGCCAGGCGCCGCCGCCCGATGAGATATCAATGACCTGTGCGTCAGATGCACCCAACAGGACCGAGGGCATGCCGAGGGCGTCAGCCAATCTGGCGGCATTGATAAAGACAAAGATGACCGCCGAATGCACCATGTAGATGGAGTAGGACCAACGCCCTGCAGCACGGAAGGGTGCTGTCAGGAGAACGCGGGACAGCCTGCCGCTTTGCGCGGCGAATACCAAAATTACCATGCCGAATATCAGCGGCGCGGCCAGTGACCATGCCGTGCGGCCGCACAGGACGACAAATGTGACCGCAGCTATTGTCGCCAACCATTCTGCACCCCGCCACAAGGTGCGCTCTGCCAGATACTGCCGCCAAAGATGATATGTGCACACACCGGCGAAGAATCCGGCGACGCATCTCACCAGACCGAAATCATGGGTGGCCGCCATGAACTGCGGGGAAAAAACGGCCAGGGCCAGCAATGCGGTGAGAGAGAATAAAGCTGCACCCCACACCATGCGGGCGGCTGCGATGACGGTTACCGCTGCAAAGAGCAGGTAGGTCCAGAACTCTGCACCGATGGACCATGCGGGTCCGTTCCAGGTGACTTCTGCCAACAGGCCGAAGCTGTTGAGGAACAACAGGTCGAGAACCAGCGCGGCAATATCAAAGCGGCCTTCAAAGGCGGCATGCCCTGCCGACAAGCCATATCCATGCAGCACCCAGACACCAAGCTGCAAGACCAGAAGGAATGAGAGGACCGTAACGTGCAGGGGCCACAGACGCCCGAACCGGCGCAGCAGAAAGGACGGCACGCGATAGAGGCTCAGCCTGTCACCATAGGCATGGCAGATAACGAAACCTGACAGGACAAAGAAGAAATCCACGAAGAGATAGCTGTGCCGGAGAAACGCTGCGTCGCTGAGATAGAAGGCGAGCGGCAGATGAAACAGGCACACAAGTATGGCGCATACGCCGCGGATGCTGTCGAGGGCGGTAAATCTCATCTGCCACGCCCCCATCTTTCCCGCAGGACCGGTATTTGAAGGGGAGATGATGGCAGATCAATCAGAACAAAGTTCTAACGGTGTAGGCGCGCAAACGCTAAGGCCGCGCGGCAATACACTCAACTTCAAGCCTGCCACCAAGGGCCAGCCCGTTGGCGCCAAAAGCTGAGCGGGCGGGGTACGGGGCTTCAAAATACTCCACATAGACTGCGTTGAAGGCGGGCCAGTCTGCCATGTCGGCCAGCATAACGGTGCATTTGACAACATCTGCGAAAGTGAGATCGGCGGCGATCAGCGTCGCGCCGATATTGTCCATTGTCTGACGGGCCTCGGCCTCCATACCGCCCTCCGCAAGCTCCAGCGTGCCAGGCCTGGCACCGATCTGGCCTGAGAGGAAGACGAGACCGTTCACTTCCACAGCCTCGGTGAAAGGCAGACCCTTACCTTCAAACGCGCCGGAGGAATGATGCGTAACCTCTGCGGCGAGCGCCGGTGCGGCCAAGAAGGCGAATGCCAACGCTAGTATGATCCGTGTACGAGACATTCTTTCTTCCTTCTCCCAGCAACAATTGCTCAACTGAAAAACATCGGGCGGCCATCCATATTCTGGATATGGGGACGGTATTCGCCCGGGTCGTAGAAGGCATCCACGTCAACGCCGCGCTGGCCCTTGATGCAGATGTCGCTTTCGACGCTTTCATAATTGCCGTCGCGGATTGCCACCATCAGGCCATGCTTGCCTTCGTCCAGCAGTTGCACAGCCATGGCACCGAAGCTCCGGGCGACCATTGTGTCCAGCGCATCGGGCGTGCCGGCACGCATCATATAGGCCAGACGCTGAGAGATAACGCCGGTGCCGGTGAGGCGCTTGAATTCTTCACCTATGACATCGCCAATACCACCCAGACGGCGGTGGCCGGTGGCATCCACTTCGCCATATTCAACCGTATCGTGGCCCTTTAGGCGCGCACCTTCCGAGACAACCATCATTGCGTAGTTGGAGGGGCTCGCAGCGCGGTCGGCCATGAGCTTTTCGGCAAGCTGCTCCATATCGACGGGGACTTCGGCAATCAGTACGCGATCCGCATCGGACAGATAACCCGACATCAGGGCCGTCTCACCGGATTTGCGGCCGAACAGTTCCACCACGCCGATGCGCTCATGGCTGCCGGTGGGGGTGCGCAACGCGTTGATGGCATCGACCGAACGGCTGACGGCAGTGGAAAAGCCAATGCAGTAGTCGGTGCCGAATACGTCGTTGTCCATGGTCTTGGGTACGGCGTTGACCTTGACGCCCTGTGACTTGAGATGGGCTGCGTAAGCCAGCGTATCGACGCCGCCGATGGGGATGAGAGCATCAATCTCCAGATGCTCAAGCACCGCAAGGACGTGCGGTGTGCAGTCCACGGCATCGCCACCAAGAGAGCCTTTGAGGAATTCAGGCAGCGCTGCGGCAGGCACAGCGAGCGGATTGGTGCGGGAGGTTTGCAGGATGGTGCCGCCGGTGCGGTCAATCGCGCGCACGCTTTGCGGGGTGAGCGGCATCAGCCATTTGTCTGCCGACTCGACCGGATTATCCATGTCAAAGCGCAACAGCCCGGCCCAGCCACGCTTGATGCCGACCACATCCCAGCCAAGCCGTGCGGCCTGCCTTGTGATGGCCTGTATGGCTGGATTGAGACCCGGCACGTCGCCGCCGCCGGTCAGAACGCCAATCCGCATGGATGAAAACCTCGATTGCTTGTTGTCACTAGAAACTCAGGGACTGCCCCATGCCAGGGCGGGTAATGCGCGGCTGGAATGTCTCGATCTCATAGTAGCGGTCCACATCAACCTGCGAGGCGCCCTCGCCTGTCTTGGAAATGGGGACGGAGGTGTATTTGCCATTCTGCAGGCCGGTCATGCGACCGGTTTTGCCGGCGGCGATCAACTCCACTGCCAGAGTGCCGAAGGCGCGGGCGATGAGGCTGTCCTGAGAGACGGGCGCACCTGCGCGCATCATATAGGCCAGCTTCAGGGAGAAGGCGGGGATGCCGAGCCGCACGGTCAGATCGCGCGCTAGTGTCTCGCCGATGCCACCCAGCCGCTTGTTGCCGAACTTGTCGGTCATTGCCGTTTCATGAATGGGGTCATCGAATTTGAGCGCACCTTCAAGGGTCGCACCTTCGGAGATGACCATGACGGCACCTGCCTCGCTGCCGGTGCCCACATCCTGACGCAGCAACCCCGCCAGGGCTTCGACATTTACCGGCACTTCGGCAATCGCCGTGCGGTCAGCGGAGCCAAGATAGCCAGCCATCAGAGCTGTTTCGCCGGAATGGCGGCCCATCAGCTCGATAACGCCGATGCTTTCTTCGGCCGACGCTGTGCCGCGTAAATCATGCACGGCGCGGATCGACCTTGTGACGGCGGTGGGAAAACCGATGCAGACATCCGTGCCCTGAACATCATTGTCCATAGTTTTGGGGATAGCGAGAATCGGCACCCCCTCCTCGCCCAGCCGGGCGGCATAGCCCAGCGTGCCATCGCCGCCGATGGGGATGAGCGCATCCAGTTTCAGATGCGCGATGGCTTTGAGGATGTGCGGTGTCATGTCGGCTTCGCGGCGATCATCATATTTCGCCTGAGGCACCAGAAACGCCGGCATATCCTTTTCGCGCACCGTATCGGGATGCAAGCGCGCGGTGTGCAGGATAGTGCCGCCAAAACGGCCAATGCTGCGGGTGGTGCGGCGGTCCAGATGCATGAGGTGAGACGCGTTGGCGTCATCATCGTCCGGATTGATCGCCAGCAGTCCCGCCCAGCCATTGCGGATGCCGACAACATCCCAGCCGCGCGCGCATGCTTCGCGCGTCACTTGCTGGATTGCGGGGTTGAGGCCGGGCACGTCGCCGCCGCCTGTTAGAATGCCTATGCGCATGGGGATATCAGACAGACCCTTTGTGACATGCGCACTACGCTGACCGGCCGCGGGTATCGACGGGCCAGATATCGACCAAAGTGCCGTCTTTGATGACGTGGTAGCAGTCATAAAGATTGACGGTGGGGTCGCAGTGCGGGGTTTCGAGGTGGAGGACGCTGCCGGGGGCGAGGCCATTGTCGGCGTCGGCGAAGGCAAGGCCGCCCTGCTCGTCACCGAACAGGAAATAGGCGGTGCCGTCCGGGGCACCTGAGGCAATGGCGAAGGCCTTTTGATCGGTTGCCATGCTTTTGATGCCCGCATCCGTCGTGGCAATGCCCGGCGTGTTGGCGCTGACCACCGTGGTCTGGATGGTGAGGGATATTTCGAAAACCTGCTTGGGTCCGTCCTTCTGGGCGACGGCGTTGTATTCCGTATCCATGAACAGGTAGCTGCCGGCCTGAAGGTCGGTCAGCACGCCTGCTTCCGGGTCGATGTCCCAGGTGCCGGTGCCGCCGCCGGTGAGAACTTCGCAGGATATACTCCGGTCACGGAGCATATCGCGCATGTCGCCGAGCATCTTCATGGCAGCCAGTGATTTTTCACGGCGCTCTTCATAGTTCTCAACATGCATCAGATGGCCCGCATAGGCCTGCAGTCCCATGAATTTGAGACCGGGACTGGCGGCAACGAATTCAACCAGTTCTGCTGCACCCTCACCCGGCGCGATGCCGGTGCGATGAAGGCCGATATCGAGATCGACGATGACTTTGAGGGGACGCCTGCCGCCAGCGTCGGGCGATGACGCGCGGGCGAGCGCCTGCGCGTTGGCCATGTTGTCCACGGTCACCATCAGGTCGTTGATCGTGTCGTTGAGGATCATCAGGCGGCGGATGCCGTCTTCCTTCACCACCGGGGAAGTGATGAGCACACTCTGGATGCCGCCCTGCCCCATGACCTCGGCCTCGCCCAGCTTGGCGACGCATATGCCGACCGCGCCTGCTTCAATCTGGCGGCGGGCGATCTCAACGGATTTGTGGGTCTTGGCATGGGCGCGCAGGCCGATCCCGGCGCTGCGGCAATGGTCCATCATGCGGGTGAGATTGCGCTCGAAAGCATCCAGATCCAACACCAGCGCCGGGGTGTTAAGGGCGCGGGCGGCCCCCTGCTGACCGAGCATATGGGCGTTGGGTGTGAGGTGGCTTGCGGCCTTCGCAGTGAGCACGGACATGGAAACCCTTTTTTGGACTGTGTACCTGGCGACGACCTTAGAGATTTGGTGCGATTCCAACAAATCTGCCTAGCCCCTGTGACAGGGACTGGCGAGATATTCCACGCTGCATTTAAATGACCCTCGGTCACGACGGGGCGCGGAAGGGCTTTCAGACGCGCCGGACACCCAAACCCCGCCTGCCACAGCCTTTAGTTTTTGTTTACTGCGTTAAGGCGGCAGCAACTGGATTGCGCTTAGGGTCCGCGGGTCTTTGGACTACTGGACCCGATCATGAACGCACCCGACATACCAGCTTCGCCGAACATGCCCGCGAATGGCAGCACAGATACTGACAACGATACGCAGGGCTACATGCCCGCCAGCGTTTCCGCGCCGCGTTTCTGGCTGCTGATTTCAGCGCTGGTGCTGCTGGCCTGCGCTTTGTCCGCAGGCCTTGCCATGCGGCTGATGAGCGAAGCACCGGGCACCAATTCATATGCGATTCTGGTCGACTCGTGGATGAGCGGGCAACTGCATTCCGACACATGCTTTGACGGGGATTGCGCGACGTTTGAGGGCAAGACCTATGTCATTTTCCCGCCCGCGCCTGCAGTGGTCGCCCTGCCCTTCATTGCCGCCAGCGGCCAGGGGGCAGATTTTCATCACTTCATGCCGATCTCGATGGCCTTGCTGCTGGCAATCGCATTCATCTGGTCACGGCTGTTTGCAGCAGCAGGACCCGACCAGACGCGTACGCTGATATTGCTGCTGGCACTGGTGTTTGCGACACCTTTGTTTTTTGTTGCCCTGCGCGGCGACCGGGTGTGGTTCTTTGCGCAGCTCGTAGGATTCTTCTTCGTGTCGATGGCGCTTTGGGCGAGCATAGAACGCCGCAATGCGTGGCTGGCGGGCGCCATGCTGGGCATGGCCTTCCTGTCGCGACAGATGACCATCTTGTATGCGCCGCTGCTGTTTGTATTGATGCTCAATGACGACGAGCCGCTGTTTCGCGTTAATCGAGAGCGCATTGTGCGGTTATTGAAGATCGCCCTGCCGGTTCTTGCAGCTATCGGCGCTTATTGCCTTTACAATTTCGTGCGCTTTGGGGACCCACTTGAGACGGGCTATGGCTTCATTGCCGCCAACGTGGTGCCGGGCGAGGAAAATGTTATCAGTCTACGGATCAATGATCTGGGGCTGTTTTCGAAAGACTACCTGCTGTTCAACACGATCTACATGTTCTTTCAGGGACTGCATGTGGAATTCGGCGGACCTTATGTTACGCGGATTACCGGCGTTGACAGCTTCGGCACGTCTATTCTTGCCGCCAGCCCGTTTCTGCTACTGCTGGCGTTTGTGCAGCGACACCGCATCACTTTTGTCGGGGTGCTGACCGTGGCTGCTATATGTGGGATCACGCTGTTTTATCATTCCAACGGCTTCAGCCAATACAATGTGCAGCGCTATGCATTGGACTGGCTGCCCATTGCGATGTTGTTGCTGGCACCGACCGTGCGTCAGGAATGGCGAGCTATTCTGGCAGTGCTAGTGGGTTATGCGATGGTGCTTAATCTGGTGACCATGGCAGCGCTCAAGGTCTCGGGCGCGGCCTAGGCGGGCTGGACTGCTTTGAAGGTCAGTAACCGGTGGCCAACATAGCTTGTTGCGGCGCCGATGCAGATGGCAATGCCGTGGGATGCAGCCTCTGCAAGAAACTCAAAACCGATAGCCGGAAACACAACCCGCAGCAGCACGACGGCCACGAGCCAGACTTCGGCAGCACTCACAAGATTGACGAGGATGAAGCGCCGCACTTGCATGGTCATTGGCAAGCCGGCGTCGGGAAACACGTAGGCGCGATACAGCAAAAAGCCGCTCATCATGCCGATGGCATAGGCAAGCAGCACCGCCACCTCAAAGCTCAGTGTAGGTGCGAATGCGGCTGAGAGGACAATGCGCGCAAGCCAATTGACGGCGGCAGCAAGCGTGCCCACCAGCAAGAATCTAATCACCCGGTGTGTCTCTGACATGAAGCTAAACCTGAAACGGTGAGCCAATGAGGGCCGCGAGGAAAACCATGCCCAGCACCGCGCCCATTAGCAGGCTCGGCCCGTCCTTGACGGCGAAGGCGACGGGATCATCATCCAGTTCGCCGCGCTGGGCCAGCAACCATATGCGGGCGATCCACAAGAACAGAATCGGCGGCACGGCCCACAGCATAAGAGGCTGAGCATAAGTGCCCGCACTGTAGGCTTCGTTCATCACATACATGACCAGAACCTGCACGGCGGCAAGGCCGGAGGCTGCTCCAATCATAGCGATCATCGGCCCGTCGCCTGCCTTGTAGCCCCGACCTGCGGCCTCCGTGCGGCCGCGTGCTTCCATTCGGGTGACTTCCACATGGCGCTTTGCGAAGGAGAGCGACAGGAACAGGAACATGGAGAAGACGAGCAACCAGGGTGACAAGGCGACACTGGCCAGTGCAACGCCAAAGCCCAGGCGCACAGTGAAGAGGGTTGCCAGGACGGCGGCGTCCAGCAGTTCGATCCGCTTAAGGCGGAAGGAGTATGCCAGCGTCAGCGCCAGATAGGTTGTGAGAAAGACGATGGCGACAGGCCCGATCCATGCGGCGATGGCATAGGCTGCGATCATGCCGGCGGGGATGAGCACCAGCGCATGGGCGATCTTGAGACGACCTGATGCCAATGGGCGATTGCGCTTGGACCAATGGCGGCGGTCATCCGCCAGATCAAACAGGTCATTCAGTAGATAGGTGGCGGAGGCGAGCAGCGACAGCGCCAGAAAGCCGGCACCGGCCAGCGCCCATGCATGCAAATCAAAAAGCAGGCCGCCGAGCATGAGCGGCGCAAAGATGAGTCCGTTCTTTGCCCATTGGTGCAGACGTAGAACTTTGGCGGCAAAGCGCAGCCCGGTCTTGGGCCGTGCAAAAACTTCGACCGGCTCGCGGATGATCCGCGCGGCGCGCAAGACGCCAGGTGTTGGATTGACGACAATCGACTCTGACGCGGCTTTCCACACAGGAAGATCGGCGCGGCTGTCACCCGCATAGGAAAAACCGTTGGGGAAGGCCTCGCTCAGCACCTTGGCTTTGGCGCGGGCTTTGAGGTTGGTTTCACCATCGCTGGCAAAGACGCGGGAAATGAACGGAAAGCGCTGGGCAATGCGGTGCGCAACGAGGGTGTCTGTTGCTGTCGCCAGATGTACGGCGCGGCCATGGGCTGCTTCACGGGCGGCAAAGCTCACAAGGTCTTCGGTGGCAGGCAACCCGTCTACATCCAGAACGGCAGCCTGAGCTAGGCGCTGTTTCAATACGGCACGGCCCCGGCAGAGCCATGCCGCAACCTGAAACAGACGCAGCGGGTTTGCTCGCACATAGGAAATGAAGGTTTCAAACAGGATGTCGGTGCGGATGAGCGCGCCGTCGAGATCCAGCACCAGCGGCAGCTCACCAGATTTTTCCCGCACTGCTGCGGTTTTTGATGCGCTTACAGGCGCTTTATGGACATTGAGGACTGCAGACATCGGCGGCTTCCTGCGGCTGGTGAACCTTTCCAGCAGTGTGCAGGCGCCGGGCCAAAGGGCGCGTTTGAGCCGTCGTGCGGATTTAGTTCAAATTTGAATGATCCCGGCACGAAATTTGTAACCATTACAGATCGGCCGGCTCGCGGCCCAAACTACAAGCACTGGAGCGCGCCATGCGCATTGACCCGCAATTTGGAAAATATGTCGTGTTTGCCCTGTCGCTGGCGGTCTTTGCCGCTGGTCTGGCGCGTGAAGCCTTTTTGCTGAATGTGGGCGCACATACGATGCTGCAGGATCTGCGTCAGTTTGATCTGGACGCCGAAAACAGCGTGCCGGCGTGGTGGGGCTCATCCGTGATGCTGCTCACCTGCCTTGTGCTTTATACGCTGGCCTCCCGGGCGTGGTGGGATAATGACCGGCTCTGGCGGCTGTGGCTCGTTCTGGCCGTGGCGTTTCTGGCGCTCTCCATTGACGAATCCGCAAGTTTTCATGAAGGCGTCATTGAGCCTTTGAGGGCGGCCTTCGGCTTCACCGGCATACTGTATTATGCGTGGGTGGTACCTGCCCTGCTCTGCGTGGCGGCGCTTGGACTTTTGTTGCTTCCGCTGCTGAAGGATCTGCCGAAGGACCTGATCATCCGGTTTGGCCTTTTTGGCGGCATCTTCCTGTCAGGGGCGCTGGGCATGGAGATGGTCGGCGGCTGGCTGGACTATGAAGGCCAGCGGGTGACTGCCTATTACGCTCTTTCAACCAGTGTCGAAGAAGGCCTGGAGCTTTTGGGGCTCAGTCTTTTCCTTGCGGCTCTGCTGGACCAGTTCGATCCGGCGCGTGCCGTGGTCGGTCGCCTTAGTAAAGACCGCTCCGAACACACACGCCCCGGCCGCCAACACATTGTGACCCGGCCCCAGCCGCAACTTGCCGCCATGACCGGCCAGTACCCGCTGGAAAATCCGGCGGATTATCCGGTGGCAGCTGCGGAATAGGCACCGCGCGGCAAATTTTTCGGGTTGGCGGGGCAGGCGCACCGGTTGACAGCGCAGGTAGCTGCGCCTATCTCCACAGCGCGCTTGTTAGCACTCAGACAACTAGAGTGCTAAAACAGCAGCGAGGGACCGTAGGTGTCTCGCTTAGTCATTGAAAATACTGGATTTTTGGCCCTGATGTGATTGGGGCCATATCCGTTTTGAGAGGAGAGAGCTCATGGGTTTTCGTCCCCTGCACGACCGGGTGGTCGTACGTCGGCTCGAAGAAGAAGAAAAGACCAAGGGCGGGATCATCATCCCCGATACCGCCAAGGAAAAGCCCAGCGAAGGTGAAATCATCGCTGTTGGCGCTGGTGCACGTGATGAAAGCGGCAAGGTTCAGCCGCTCGACGTGAAAGCCGGCGACCGCGTGCTGTTCGGCAAATGGTCCGGCACCGAAGTGAAGATTGACGGCGAAGATCTGCTCATCATGAAAGAGAGCGACATTCTCGGCGTTATCGAAGCAACGAAGAAGGCCAAGAAGGCTGCGTAAGGACACCCCGTCCTGACCGCGGCTTTTTTTGTGGCTGTTCTAGTTATTTGAATGAAACACGGCCGGGCAAGGCTGCGCTTTTGAAGCGCGCGCCACCGGCTCAATGGAGGTTTTGAAAACCATGGCAAAAGAAGTCAAGTTTTCAGCAGATGCCCGCGAGAAGATGCTTAAGGGCGTCGATATTCTTGCAAACGCAGTGAAAGTGACGCTCGGCCCGAAAGGCCGCAACGTCGTGATCGACAAGTCGTTCGGTGCCCCGCGCATCACCAAGGACGGCGTGACGGTGGCCAAGGAAATCGAACTGGAAGACAAGTTCGAGAACATGGGCGCCCAGATGGTTCGTGAAGTTGCGTCACGGACCAATGACGAAGCCGGCGACGGCACCACCACGGCAACCGTGCTGGCACAGGCAATCGTCCGCGAAGGCGGCAAGGCCGTTGCTGCGGGCATGAACCCGATGGACCTGAAGCGCGGCATCGATCAGGCAGCAGCTGTTGCCATCGCTGATCTGAAGAAGCGCGCCAAGAAGGTGAAGAGCTCCGAAGAAATCGCACAGGTCGGAACCATCTCCGCCAATGGCGAGAAGGAAATCGGCGATCTCATCGCGCAGGCCATGCAAAAGGTCGGCAATGAGGGCGTGATCACGGTCGAAGAAGCCAAGTCGCTTGAAACCGAGCTCGAAGTCGTTGAAGGCATGCAGTTCGACCGCGGCTACCTGTCGCCGTACTTCATCACCAATGCCGACAAGATGGTCGCAGAGCTTGAAGACCCGTACATCCTGCTGCACGAAAAGAAGCTCTCCAATCTGCAGTCCATGCTGCCGATCCTGGAAGCTGTTGTGCAGTCCTCACGTCCGCTGCTGATCATTGCAGAAGACATTGAAGGCGAAGCACTGGCCACCCTCGTGGTCAACAAGCTGCGCGGTGGCCTGAAGATTGCTGCCGTGAAGGCACCGGGCTTCGGCGATCGCCGCAAGGCAATGCTCGAGGACATCGCTGTTCTCACAGGTGGCCAGGTGATCTCCGAAGATCTCGGCATCAAGCTTGAAACCGTTACGCTCGACATGCTGGGCACCGCCAAGAAGGTGCGCATCACGAAGGACGACACGACGGTTGTCGATGGCTCCGGCAAGAAGGCCGACATCGAAGCCCGCGTCGGCCAGATCCGCAATCAGATCGAAGAAACAACTTCCGATTATGATCGCGAGAAGCTGCAGGAACGTCTTGCCAAGCTTGCAGGCGGTGTTGCCGTTCTGCGTGTTGGTGGCGCCACTGAAGTGGAAGTGAAAGAGCGCAAGGATCGTGTTGACGATGCACTCAATGCTACCCGCGCTGCCGTTGAAGAAGGCATCGTTCCGGGCGGCGGCACGGCTCTGCTGGGCTGCACCAAGGCAGTGACTGCCCTGCTCGACTCGATTGAAAACGCTGACGTGCGCGCCGGCGTGACCATCGTGCTTCGCGCCATCCAGGCACCGATCCGTCAGATTGCGGAAAATGCCGGTGTTGAAGGCTCGATCGTTGTGGGCAAAGTGCTTGAAGGTAAGGGCGTTGGCTTCGGCTTCAACGCGCAGACCGAAGTGTATGGCAACCTGGTTGAGATGGGCGTCATCGACCCCGTCAAGGTTGTGCGTCACGCGCTTCAGGACGCGGCATCAGTTGCAGGCCTGCTGATCACCACCGAAGCCATGGTTGCCGACAAGCCCGAGAAGAACGGCGGCGGCGGTGGCGGCATGCCGGACATGGGCGGCATGGGCGGCATGGGTGGCATGGGCGGCATGATGTAGTCCATCATGTCACCCGGGCTTCCAAAGCTCGATTGATACGAAAAGGGCGGCTCACACGAGCCGCCCTTTTTTTTGTTGCCCAAACGACCTGGTGGCTAGCCCAGTTTTGCCTCAAGCGCCGCCATCAGCGGGTTGCCGCGCTGGAAAATGTAGCTGGGGTCGTTGACGGTTACGGCTTCCTTGCCGTTGGCATAAAGATGCGCGACCACGTCATGCAAAGCGCGTTCAGGCACATGCATGATGAGGGCGACACGGGCACCGTCCTCGTCATAGGGGAACGGTACGCGGGCGTTGAAGCGCTCTTCGAGTTCGCGCAGCAGGGCCTTGTCGGACACGTCATGCAGGAAGCGGACTTCCACAACACCGTCGGCACGCGAAACAGCTTCGATCATTTCCAGCAGGTGCGCGGCGGCAGCTCGGGCTTTGGGGCCCCAGCCTGCGGTGCGCGAGGCCACGAGGTTGGCTTCGCTGCGCAGGATGACACCGTCATCGAGGATTTTCAGATTGTTGGCAGTCAAAGTCGCACCGGTCGAGGTGATGTCGACGATGGCTTCGGCTGTGCCGCCAGCAGGCGCACCTTCGGTGGCGCCGGCGCTTTCAACGATCCGGTAATCCGCAAGGCCGTGCTCCGCAAAAAAGTTGCGCGTGAGGCGCAGATACTTGGTGGCGATGCGCACGCGTTCGCCGTGCTTGGCGTGGAAAGCGATGGCGACATCATCAAAGTCCGCCATGGTGCGCACGTCGATCCATGATTGCGGCACGGCGACAACCACATCGGCATGACCAAAGCCCAAAGGTTTCACCATGTGGACCGCGCTTTGCGGATCGCTGAGTTTTTCAGCCAGCAAGTCTTCGCCGGTTATGCCCAGATGCACCTGCCCTGCCCCCAGCGCACCGGCGATTTCGCCAGCGGAGAGGAATGCGACTTCGGCATTTGGCACGCCGCCCATACGGCCGACATATTCACGCGATGAACTTGACTGATTGATGGGGCAGCCGGCGCGTTTGAAGAAGGCGAGCGCATTTTCCTGTAACCGACCCTTTGAAGGGACGGCGACGATCAGGCGGTCAGGTGAGGCCATGTCATTGCTCATTTGCGGGCTTCCAGACCAACTGCCGCCAACAACCGCTCGGTACGGATGGCGCAGCCAACGGCGGGTATGTCGCGTGGGCAGCCGAGGCTTTTAAGCAGGCCGTCATAACGGCCGCCGCCTGCGACCTGACGTGAGGGGCCGAGCGCTTCAACGCGCAGCTCGAACACGAAGCCCGTGTAATATTCTTCCTTGCGGCCGAAATCGGCATCAAAGGTTATGTCGCCACGCGCGAGACCCTGCTCGCACATTAGGTCGATGCGTCGGGCGATAATCTGCAGTTCATCATCCAGCGAGATGCCTGCGCCGCGAGCGATGCGGGCAATTTCATCGACGGCCTTTGTGCAGGGCACCGAGATTGCAAGGAAGGCGCGGATGGCGTCCGCCGTCTCACGCGGCAGCACCGCGCGGGATGCTTCCGCTGCCTGCTCCAAAAATCGCTCGGAGATTTCCGTCACCGAGCGACCGCCAACCGCGGAGATCCCAGCAAGTGCCAGCACATCCTGCACCACGTCGCGCGCGCGGTCGGGCTCCATCACATCAAGGGCTGCCAGCAATGCCTGATTGGCATCGGGCTGCATCGCCTCTTGCGACTGCGCGTCTGTAAGGCGGGTCAGCATTTCGTCGAAATAGGCGGGCCGCCAGATGTGGCGTTTGAGGCGGCTGCGCCAGCTCGACGACAGGTCCAGCTTGTCCACAAGAGCCGAGAAGAGGCCCAGATCGCCAAGCGTAGTGTCAAAATTCTTGAGACCGGCGCTCTGCACGGCGTCCACGGCGACGGCAAGAATTTCAGCGTCTGCTTCAGGTGTGCTGATGCCGCCGATATGTTCAACACCGGCTTGCAGGAATTCGACTGGCTTGCCGGCGGACGGCGGCTGATACCGATAGGCGGGGCCGTTGTAGCAGACACGCGCTTCACTCAGACCTTGCGGGTCGCGCTCCAGATACATGCGGCAGGCCGGGATTGTGAGGTCGGGCCGCAGGCACCATTCCTCTCCGCCTGGATCGGTAAACACATAAGTCCGCTGGCGGATGTCTTCGCCGGAACGATTCAGAAAAATATCGGCGGGCTGCATGGTGGGCGGTTCCACCGCCTCGAAGCCTGCCTGACTGAACACAGCCTTTACGTTGCGGGCCTGCGCTTCCAGCGCATCAAGGGATGAAGAATCATAACCGGATGCAGGGCGCTCTGGGTCAGGACTATCAATGACGGCAGCCAGATCATCGGCGCTGTCGTCGCCGGTCTTGCGCGAGACGGCATTGCGCTGGGCGCGCAGCAGTCGCTCGGCATCCACCGACTTGTTATCGCGACGCGCGGCATCAATGACGGCAGGCCACCATTCCTGCGGAATGCTGTCACGTCTGCGCCATTTGCGGGCCAGATCGCCACCATCCTCCTGACCAAGCGCGCGGGCAAAATCCGCAGGCTTGCCCCATTCGGCGATGATTGCTGCAAAGCTGAGGAGTTTCGTATTCATGCGCGGGCAATACATTGTGTCCCGCTACAGCGCAAGTGATATTTCAATTACAGTCTATATTGTCCTGATTTCAGGACATTTTTGCTGATCATCCGGCAAAAATCGTCTTATAATGCCAAAAACAGGACATTCAGACCTTCATATGCGGCCTTGCCAGCATGTCCTTGACGGCCTGCACTAGATTTCCGTCTGGGACGGACAGCTGGGCCGGCTGGTCTTCGCGCCAAGTGGTGTTGTCCTCGATTTCCTCGGACAGCTTGGAGCCGAGCACCAGATCCTTGAGGGTAATTTCGCCTTTTTCGAACTCGTCGGAGCCCTGAATGACGGCGATGGGAGCACCACGCCGATCAGCGTATTTAAGCTGCGATTTCATGCCGGCGCCGCCCAGATACATTTCCGCGCGGATGCCTGCCGCGCGTAGCTGCCAGACCATGCGCTGATAGTCGGCTTTGCGCTCCTTATCGAGCGGCAGCACGACGACCGGCGGCATCAGCACCCGGCCCTTGCCGCGGCCAATAGCCTGCAGGGCGGACAAGAGCCTGTCGACACCGATGGAGACGCCGGTGGCGGGAATGGGCGTGCCTTTGAAGCGGCTGACCAGATCATCATACCGGCCACCACCACCGATGGAGCCAAAGCGGATCGGCTGGTCGTTGTCGTCGAGAACTTCAAAGGTGAGCTCCGCCTCAAAGACGGGGCCGGTGTAGTAGCCAAGGCCGCGTACGACAGCGGGATCAAACGCGATGCGGTCCGCGCCATAGCCGATGGCATCCAGCAGCGTGCCGATCTCTTCGAGTTCAGCAACGCCTGCAAGGCCGACCTCGCTGCCGCCGACAAGTTCCCTCAGGGTACTGACGACTTTTCCACGATTGTCAGACCCCGCGCCAACAAAGGCCAAGACGGTATCTGCCTGATCGTCTGACAGGCCTGCGCCCTTTGTGTAATCGCCGGATTCATCCTTGCGGCCAGCACCCAGCAGCAGCTTGACGCCGTCAGGGCCAAGGCGGTCCAGCTTATCTATCGCCCGCAGCACAGTGAGGCGCTGCGTTGCGCCGTCATCACCTGCGGCAACACCAATGGTTTCAAGCACGCCATCGAGGATTTTGCGGTTGTTGACGCGGACAACATAGTCACCACGCGCGATCCCGACGGCTTCGAGTGCATCGGACACCATGGCGCAGAGTTCTGCGTCGGCGGCCATTTCAGGCGACCCAACCGTATCTGCATCACATTGCGTGAACTCGCGGAAGCGTCCGGGGCCGGGCTTTTCGTTGCGCCAGACCTGGCCGGTCTGGTAGCGGCGATAGGGCTTGGGCAGGGCTTCGTAATTTTCAGCCACCATGCGCGCGAGCGGGGCGGTCAGGTCATAGCGCAGGGACAGCCACTGGTCGTCATCATCCTGAAAGCTGAACACACCTTCGTTGGGGCGATCAGCGTCGGGCAAAAATTTTCCAAGCGCATCGGCATATTCCAGCGCTGACGTTTCCAGCGGGTCGAAGCCATAAGACTCATAGACGGCCATGATGGTCGCCAGCATCTCGCGGCGAGCGGCTACATCCTCTGCACGCAGATCACGCAAGCCCTTGGGCAGGCGCGCCTTGGGGCGGAATTGCTTGGTTTTTTTGGCCACGGGCGATGCAGGTCCGGTCTAGTGGGAGGGATTGGGCGCTCTACCTAGCGCAGGCTTGGCGGCACCCGCAAGCAGGGTACTGGCAGGCGTCGCTGAGCAGCGGGACGTTAACACCCCGGTCATGATCCCTAAGGGTGCCTTAATCCCGCCACAGGTCATTTACTCCGTGTTTACCAACAATGTTCATGTTTGATTCATGGATTCGCGCAAATTCGCCGGGTCCGACACCAAAAACATGAGGCTCGCTGTCGTTTATGCGCTCCCAGCACAGTTCAGTACCGGTGATTCCCAAGGGCCGACTCATTCCCAGAGGCCCTGAAGTCATTAATGAAGCGGCCGCACTGGCGGGTCATCTAGCGCTTGCGCCAGTTGATGTACCGGCACGGCGCGAGGCTGTGGGAGTTATCTGTGGCGACGCTGCCCTTGCCCGCAAAGTGGCGGATGCCCTGGATACGCGGCGCAAGAGTCCTGTCGATCTTGTTCACACCCTGCCCGGCGACGGGCTGGACCAGTTGCTGGTGCCGGGGCTGACAGCACTTGTGATGGAAATTGGTGCAGGAGATATCGGGCTTGCCCGGTTGCGGCGGCTGGTAGCCGTTGGGCCGGATGCACCGGTGATCGTGCTGATGCGCGGACATGACGATGATCTGGAGCTTGCAGCCATTAAAGCCGGAGCTGAAGAGGTTGTGGCGCTGACCCAGGACGGTCAGTTCAACGGCGCCGACCTTTCCAATGCCGTTGCCCGATCGCTCGCACGCCATGCGAACAGCTCGCGCGGACCGTCCAGTGAGCGCAAGACACAGGCTTTGCAGGCCCCGGCGCCGCTGGTGCTGGTGCAGGAAGCGCCTGATGCCATGGTGGTGCTCGACCGGCATGGGGCCGTTGCCTTCATCAACCCCGCCGCCGAAGAATTGCTGGGCCGGCCTGCGGAAACCCTGATGGGCAAACGGTTTGATCTTGATATCGGCAAGGGCGGGGAA
Organism: uncultured Parvibaculaceae bacterium; assembly: GCA_964511745.1. Taxonomy (GTDB): domain Bacteria; phylum Pseudomonadota; class Alphaproteobacteria; order CGMCC-115125; family CGMCC-115125; genus Pyruvatibacter. The sequence goes on along the minus strand of CAZEHX010000001.1, from coordinate 306,602 downwards.
ATCACCATCGTGCAGCCCGGCGGGGAAACCCGTGTGGTGGAAGTGGATGTGGTTGAGACCGAGCGCGGCGGTGTGCCCGCGCGGGTTGCCAGCTTCACTGACATTACGGTGCGCAGAAAATTGGAGACTGCGCTTAAAACCGCGCAAGGCGGGCGTGATGCCGCCATCAGGCGCTCAAGCCGTTTCTTCTCGCGCATCAGTCATGATCTGCGCACGCCGCTGACGCATATCGTCGGCTTTGCCGACCTGTTGCAGCACGACAAGTTGAATGATCCGGTGCGGGCCAAGGAATATGCGGCCTCCATTTCGGATGCCGGTCGCGCCATGCTGGACATGGTTGAAGACCTGCTGAGCGTTGTGGATGTGCACGGAGCAAGCGCGCCAGAACCTTGCGACCTGGTGAAGCTGGTGCGCAATACGGCCCACTTCATTCGCCGTGAGGACGGCAATACCGGACCGGAAGTTGCGGTGGATGCGCCGCAGATGCCGATGGTAGCACGGGTTGATCTTGCCAAATTGCAGCGGGCTCTTTACCGGCTGGTCGCAGGCATTGCCCGCGATGCGGAAGCCGGTAGCATCATGCGCCTGTCTTTACGGCAGGCAGGCAAACAGGCGCGGTTGACGGTGCGCATAGACGGTGCCGCAGGGCGACCCGTTGCATTGCCTGCAAGTCTTGAAGATTCAGATCCGCTGGTGACCCCGGCGGATGCGCGCACGGGCTTTGCTGCAGAATTGCTGCGTGAGGCGCTGGATGCGCATGGCGGTGCATTGCAGCTGGCGCGTGACGGGGGAACCGTTGTGGCCGCGGTGATTACGCTACCGCTGAAGGACTAATGTCAGCTGTTATGCAAACAGGGCGTCGATATCATCCTGGCTTGCGTGGCCGTTGTCCTCATCAAGGGCTGGCCCATTGAGCAGCGCCTCGTCGCCGTCGGCCTCCTCCTTCGGAGGTGCAAATTGCGCAAGATCCTGAGCACCACCCCAGATATCCATCATCCGGGTAACGCGCTCGTCAATGTATTGCAGGGCGTTGACGACCTTGGTGATGCGCTGGCCGGTAATATCCTGGAAGTTGCAGGCTTCAAAAATAATGACGACCTGCTCGCCAATTTCTTCTGCCTGCGCGCGCGCCACATCATCGGGTGCTGAAGCACCGAGATGAGCAGCTGCGGAGTCAATTTTTTCAGATGCGGAGAGAATCGTATCAGTAGCAGCCTCAGTGGCGTTGACCACCGCATCGAGCTCACCGCCAACTTCCTCGAAATGCTCAGCGGATGGCCCTTCATAGTGGAGGGCCGACAGTTCACGCTTGGTCTTTTCGATGGCGGCCGAAAGTTCAGCCAGTTCCGCCTGCAACTTGGACGCTTCAGTCACGCGATCACGCAGGGAGGCAAGCTCCTCAAGGCTCAGACCACCGGGCAGGCCGTGGGCACCAAGCGGTTCTGCATTGTCAGCCTGCGGTGCTGCCGGCCCCTCAGGAGCAGCTGCCGGGCTTGCTACCGGGGGCTCATAGCCCATCATTTTTTCAATGCGGAAATATTTCACGTCACCCACCGGCGAATCTCCCCCACGGTATCTATTCGCCGGAAGACTAGCGGTACCGACGTTAAGAATGGCTTTAAGCTCGCTTTTTAGTTGTATGTCCGAGGGGCTTCGCCTGGATGACACTTACCGACCCAAAATCAGATCCAAACCGGCTCTGGCCGGGCTTTTTGCTTATGCCGGCCCGGCTTTTTGGAGCGGCAATGGGGCTGGGAGGGCTGGCATTGGCCTGGCAGCGCGCTGAAACTGCAGGATTGATCCCTTTTTCAGGCATTTCGACGGCCATTCTGACGCTCGCATGCCTTGTGAGCCTAACTGTATTACTGGGCTACGCGCTGAAGGTCCGGGGCGAGGCGGCATCGTTGGCGAGAGATCTGCTTGATCCTGCACTGGTGACATTCATGGCGGGCATCCCGGTGGCCTTGATGATTTATCCCTCCGGGCTTTTGCCCCTATGGCCGGGTTTTTCGCCTCTTTATGTGCCCCTTTGGTGGCTAGGCGTGGTGCTGCATGGGATTCTGGCTGTGTGGTTGATTTGCCGGTGGCTCAGGTCGCCGGGCCTGATGAGAGATCTCACACCCGCATGGTTTGTGCCCACCGTCGGTATGGTTGTAGCGCCTGCGGCAGGTGTGCCGCTTGGGTATTGGAGCGTATCGGCAGTGGCGCTGGCGGCGGCGGCGCTTATGTGGGTTGTGTTGCTGCCGATGGTTGTGTGGCGGCTTGCGTGGGTGTCGCCCCTCCCTCCTGTGCTGGTGCCGACTTTGTTTGTTCTGATTGCGCCGCCCGCCCTCTTCGCGTCAGGCCTGCACATGCTGGGTGCTTCTGACGCAGCAACGGCAACGCTCTTTTTTATGGCACTGGTTTTTGCGGTGGGTGTGCTGGTGATGCTTGCCGCCAGGCGCGCCGACATTGGCGCTACCGGGTTCACCTTTGGCTGGTGGGGGGCGACTTTTCCACTAGCAGCGCTTGCAGGCGCGGGCATTCATTATCATGCAGCCAAGCTGACGGCAGCGTCTCACCTGTTGGCGCTTGGCCTTCTGGCCTTCGCGACTTTTTTGATCGCCGCCGTCAGCATAATGACTGTGCGGACGATTATTCTGCGGCGGTAGCAGCCCGGCCAGCGCCCTGTGCCATTGCGCCCATGCGGGCGGCAACGTCGAAGAACTGGCTGACGGTTTCATTGATGATGTCGGCGACAGGTTTGATCTCGTGGATCAGACCCGAGGTCTGCCCGGCAAGACCGACGCTGGCTTCCATGTCACCGCCGAAATATAAGTCCTGAATGCGCGCAAAGGTATCCGCGGGCATCAGACCTTCTTCAAAAATGGATTCCGTCCGGTTTGTCTTGAGCGCACGGATGCAGGGGCTGGCTTTCTTGTTCAGCACATAGGTGCCGGTGGTGGGTGCATCCACAATGGCGTTCTTGTAGTTGGCGTGCACGGGGCTTTCAGCTGCGCTGACGAAACGGGTGCCCATCTGCACGGCCTCGGCACCGACCGCAAAGGCAGCGGCCATGCCAAAACCATCACAGATACCACCGGCGGCAACCATGGGAATGTCAGACTGCTGACGGATCGCCTGCAGCAAGACGAGGGTTGAGACTTCTTCGGGGTTTTTGAACCCGCCGCCTTCGGCACCTTCAACCACCAGACCATCGACACCGGCTTCTATACATTTCAGGGCGGCATCAAGTGTGGGAACCGCGTGGTAGACGGTGATGCCAGCGTCTTTCAGCGGCGCGATGAATTTTTTCGGGCTGCCTGCGGATGTAGTGACGTATTTGATGCCGCTTTCGCAGATATAGCGCAGCATCGCGTCATCCTTGAGGAACAGGATCGGCAGGTTGACGCCGAAGGGGCCAACGGCGAGCGACAGCATTTTCTCGATCTCGGCCTTGCAGGCCTCTGCCTCGCCAGACGAGGTCTCGATGATGCCGATGCCACCTGCGCGGCATACGGCGGAGGCGAGCTGCGAGCGGGCAATCCAGCCCATGGGTGCTTGGATGATGGGATATTTGGCGCCGGTATGGGCTAGCACGCGGTTACCTTCAAAGCCTGCCATGATGTGTTTCCTCGCCGTTCTTTTGGTTGGGGCCTGATATCGGGTTCGCGGCCACAATATCAATTAAGCTGGTAGCTGATGCGTGCCGTGAAGGAGACATCACCGTCACCCTGTATCAGGCTTGCAGGCGGCGGCGGAAAAGGCGCGACGCGGCGGACCAGAGCTAGCGCTGCATCATCGAGTACCGCATAGCCGGAGGTGTCGAAAATCTGGACCGAGCGCAGGCTCCCATTGGCGGCCAACACCATTTTGACGACAACGATGCCTTCAATTCTACGACGCATGGCGGTGCGCGGATAAATTTTGGCGCGCTCCAGCCGTGCCGACAAAATGTCCCTGTAGCTGGCTTGTGCCGCACGTCGGGTGGCTGCGGTAGCACTGTCCGCCCCGGTGGCTTCTCTGGCTGTCCCCTGACCGGTGGATGCCGATGCCGAAGGCTGCTGCGGAGCTACATCCTGAATGACCGGTGCCGGTTGTGGTGGTGCGGCAACGGGCGGGGTCGGCACGGGTTCGCGCACCAGAGCGGGTGCCGGTTCGGGTACCGGTTTCGGCTCAGGCGTCGGCCTGGGAGGGGGGGCATCAGGCACGACTGGCGCCAGTTCACTTGTTTGTGGTCTATCGGCAGGTACCGCAGAGGACGATCCGGACGGCGCATGCGCAACCAGATCGACCGGGATCACGGATGCTTGCTCTGATGGCGGAGCACTGGGCAGGCTTCTAAGCAGCAGGGCCAGGCCGGCGAGCACAACCAGATGAGCCGCCAGAGATATGGCAAGCACCTTTGTTCGCCCCGTACGCCGAGGCGGGACTGTGGCCTGTGCTGGACGGTCCTTGTCCGGCAGGCGCGGCATATCCTCGGGAAACCTGTCTGAGGGCAAGGGCAAAAGTCCGGGTGTCCGTTCAAGGATGTGGGTGGGCGCGTATTGATAGCTGATGCATGGGCCAGTACACAGCAGGTGCGGGCGAGCTATCAAGGATATGTGGATTTGACCGACGGATACAAAGCGGCGGGCGTGCCTCGCGATGCGTTAACGCATTTTGACGAGGTTGTCGCGCGTATGGACGATCGCAAGCCTGCGCTGTTTCTGGATTATGACGGCACGCTGGTGCCACTGGCGCCACGCCCGGAACTGGCCGTTGCGTCCGCCGACCTGCGCAACGCGATCAGGCGGCTGGCGGCACTGATGCCGGTGGCCGTTGTCAGCGGACGCGGGCGCAAGGACGCAGAGCAGATGCTGGGCGTTGACGGCATTGCCTATGCAGGCAGCCACGGCTTCGATATTCGCGATGCGCAGGGCCGTGACCTGTCCAGTGACATTGGCGAACCGTTCCGCCCTGCCCTTGTCTCAGCGGCAGAAGCCATGCGGCGCGACCTCATAGACTTCGCGGGCGCGTTTCTTGAGGACAAGGTCTATTCGCTGGCGATCCATTATCGTGCGACGCCCACGCATATGCATGACGCCATTCGCGCCGCAGTGGACGAGCAGGTGGCAGCGCATGACGGGCTCAAGCGCACCGGCGGCAAGATGATCCATGAACTGCGTCCGGCAATCGCCTGGGACAAGGGCACCGCTGTGTTGCGGGTGATGGAAGCACTTGGTCTTTCGACCGACACTGTGGCCCCGATCTATATCGGTGATGATGAAACCGACGAAGACGCGTTCAGAGCGATTGCATCGACAGGCATCGGCATCCGGGTGGGACCCGATGAAGAACCGACGCTTGCCGCCTTCCGGCTTGATGCGCCGGAGGACGTGCGCGCTTTCATGGACAGGCTTGCACAGACAGCTGGCTAAAGTCCTTCGCCGATGACAATGAGCTTCTCGTAAGAGAGGCCCTGCGCGTCACACATGCCGCGATAGACATTGAGAATGGTGTTGGCATCAAGGATGCCGGTGACCTGACCGGTCTCGTCGGTGTTGATGTTGGGGCCGTAGATGGCAAACCAGACGTCGGTTTCTTCGGTGTTGGTGTCGGGCACCATCAAGGTGTGGACGGAGCCTGCGGGCTCGAACAGGTAGGAGCCCTTGGTGTTCACCACCTTGGGATATTCCTTGTAGTACCACTTGCCGGTAAAGGTGACGGCGAAGACCGGGCCCGTATGATAGTGGGTGGACACCTGATAACCCGGCGCGAATTTGGTGCGCAGCACCCAAAGCCCGCGCGCCAGATCGACCTGCAGGAGCTGGATTTTGGTGCCGTCGCCCAGATCAACGAATGGCAGATCGTTTTCACCCACATGCAGCGCCTCGCCGGATGCCGGCGGTACGATGGGCATGGCCATTTCAGTGATTGCGTCGTCCGGCTTGGTATCCATGGGTTTCTCCTGCGCTGCATGGTGCATTTTGTATTTTCCGGCGGCACTCTAACGCGGAATGGTAGCCTGTCACCATTCTGGGATTTGATGCTCCGCCTCTGATTTGCTGTTTGATGAAAAACATGACCGAGCACGTGTTCACGACAAAGGCTGATGCGCGCACTTATGTGTGGGACAGGCTGCAAGACGAAAAGCTGGCGGCATTTCCGTTTCCACCACATGGGCGGATTCCCAATTTCAAAGGATCGGCCGCTGCTGCGCGCCGGCTGTTTGAGGTGCCGGTGTTTGCCACAGCAAAGCGGCTGAAGATCAACCCGGATTCAGCGCAGAGCGCGGTGCGGGCCGAGGCATTGCTGCGGGGCATTGATGTTTATGTACCGACGCCGAAGCTTGCCGGCGGGTTTTGGTGCATTGAGGCGCGCACCGTGCCGCATGACGCGATCCGTCAAGCTGCCGCCATGTCCACCATGCAGCGCTGGGCCAAGCCTGTGGCGCTCAAAGACCTGCCGCAGATGGACGCGATCGTGTCCGGCTCGGTGGCGGTGACGGCACGCGGCAAGCGTTGCGGCAAAGGCGCAGGCTATGCGGACAGGGAATACGGCATATTGCTGGAACTCGGGCACAAGCCGGTACCGGTGGCAACAACGGTGCATGATGTGCAGCTGGTGGATGATTTTCCGCAGGTCGGCACTGACGAGCCCCTGAGCCTGATTGTGACATCGACGCAAATTGTCGAGATCACATCCCCACCGGATGCGCCGCGCGGCATCGACTGGGACGCCATAACTGACGAGGACCTCGCGCAGATGCCGGTGCTAGCGGAGCTGAAGGCTCTGGCACGCTGAAACAGGGCGGAATGAGTAAATGGTACCGCCTCTTGGTCTCGAACCAAGGACCTCCGGTTCCACAAACCGGCGCTCTAACCTACTGAGCTAAGGCGGCACACTGGAGCGCAGAGCTAAACCCGCTTCAATGCGGGGTTTCTGCGGCCAAGGACGCGGAAACTAGCGCCCGTCCCCGGGGATTGCAAGATCGTTGATCCCTGCAGAGTTTTTCCGGCTTTTTTGGGCATTTCGAGCGCCCCCGGGCACTGTCCGCCCGCATTCGCATCAAATTTGAATGAACTGCTTACCGACCCCTTGAGACCTACAGGCCTAGGCTTGGCCCAATGGAAACACGAGGTGCGCACAATAGCGCGTGCCGAAACAGGCATGGAGGACGCAATCATCATGAGCTGGGTTAGCAAAGCATTGAACGCGATTGCCACCATCGCCTTTGTAGCGGTCGCTGTTGCTATTGGCAGCACGGACCAAGCACGGGCTGACAGCCTGACCGATGCGATGGATACACGGCCCACGCATGTGGTGATCAACTATGCGGGCATTGCCGCCAGCGGGTATGACGTGGTGGCATTCGTGACGCGCGGCCGGGCGGTGAAAGGCCGGCGCGATACAACAGCGGAATATGATGGCGCCACCTACAGGTTCGCCAACGACGCCAACCGCGAAATTTTCATGACCGATCCGCGCGCGCTGGAGCCACAGTTTGGCGGATATGCTGCATATGGGGTGCGGCTGGGCCGAAAGGCCACGCCGGATACGCCACTCATCTGGCAGGTCAGTGACGACAAGCTCTACTTTTTTGCCGATGAAGAAACCAAAGCGCTCTGGAACGAGGATGTTGAATTCAACACACGCGTCGCCCAGAACATCTGGCAACAGATCCGCATCGTGCCGCCGGCATTGCTGGTAAAATCAGACACAGACTAGACCCCCGGTATTTTCGGTGCGGCCTGTTTGTTTGCCCGGGCAAACTGCTAGGCTGGCCCCGAAAATTTATCGGGGGAGGCTGCGGCAATCATGATCGCGGGAACACAGACACAGGTTATTTCGGCAAACGGCATTGATTTCGAGGTTGCGGTGGCAGAGCCGCAATCAGGCAATGCAGGTCCACGCAAGCTGGCACTGCTGCTGCACGGCTTTCCTGAACTCAATTATTCCTGGCGGTTTCAGATACCGGTCTTTGCCAAGGCCGGTTACGCCGTATGGGCACCCAACCTGCGCGGCTACGGAAATACGTCGCGGCCGCAAGGCATTGATGCCTACCGGCTTGATACGCTGGTTGAGGACGTGGCCGGGCTGATTGATGCGGCAAAAGCACAGGGCATTGCTGATGAGGTCTGCCTTGTCGCGCATGATTGGGGTGGGGCTATCGCGTGGAGCTTCATGCTTGGCAAGGTGAGGCCTATCGAGCGTTTCATCGTCATGAACCTGCCGCATCCCAAGCGCTTTACTGAAGAGCTGCGCACGTGGAAGCAATTCAAGCGCTCCTGGTACACCGTGTTCTTCCAGATTCCCTGGCTGCCGGAAAAACTTCTCGGCGCCCGACGCGCCGAAGCGATTGGCCGCGCCTTCTACGATATGGCGGTTGATAAGTCGCGGTTCCCCGATGAAGTGTTGGACGTCTACCGCAACGCGGCGCTGAAGCCCGGCGCGCTGACGGCCATGGTCAACTACTACCGAGCCGCCATGCGGCGGCGGACGCGGTTTCAGGACATGTGGGCAGATCCCGAGATTATCGAGACGCCGACACTGATGCTGTGGGGTGAGGAGGATTCAGCGCTATGCGTCGAAACGACGGACCGCACAGAGCCGCTAATGCGCGACTTTACATTGCGCCGCATCCCCAATGTCTCCCACTGGGTACAGCAGGAGGCACCGGAAACCGTCAACGCCATGGTCGATGCGTGGCTTGGCGGGCAGCAGGTGCCACAGGCGGGCGACCTGCCGAAAATTGCGTCAGCCGATGGATCAGCGCCCCGCGCTACATCATCTGCCGCCCAATAGCACCGGCGACAAGGCGGGTGAGCCAACGCGGCGAGGCGCGGCCGATGCTTGCCGTCATGGCATAGGCGAGGCCCGGCACCCGGACCACTTCGCCCTTCATGCAGGCGTCGTAGCCTTCCTGCGCCACGTCCTGCACATCCGCCACCAGAAAGGACGGCAGATAGTCCGTGCGGCTATTGCTGTTCTTGATGGTGGTGAACATGTTGGTTTCAGTGATGCCGGGGCAAAGCGCCGTCACCGTGACGCCGTCGCCCTTGAGCTCTTCGGCAAGCGATTCAGTCAGCGACAGGACGAAGGCCTTGGTGGCTGCATAGGCTGCAAGCGAGGGCACCGGCTGGAAGGATGCAACAGACGCCACGTTGAGGATGCGGCCTGAATGGCGCGCCGCCATGCCCGGCGCGAACAATGCGGCAAGCTCAGTCAGCGCCACGGTGTTGAGGCGGACCATGGCGCCCAGTGTTTCAGGCTCCTGCGTTTTGAAGGCCCCCATTTCAAGCACGCCGGCATTGTTCACGAGCACATTGATGTCCAGCCCGCGGCGGGCGATCTCGTTGAACAGATCACGCGGAGCCCCGGGTTTGACCAGATCAATCTGCACAACCTCGGCAGATACCTTGTGCTCTGCCGACAATTTCTTGGCGAGGCTTGTGAGTTTGTCCTTGCTGCGGGCGGCGAGCACCAGATCGAACCCGCCTTTTGCAAACTTTCCGGCCAGCGCTTCGCCGATGCCCGACGAGGCGCCGGTAATAAGAACCCGCTCACCCCGCTTGCCGACATGGGCCGGCTTCTTCCGGCCGTCGGTCTTGCGTGTGGATGCGGCTTTTTTTGCAGCTGGGCGTCGCTTCGGCGCTGTGGCCATGATTGATCTCCCGTTACATGACTGATGCCCAGATTAGGCGCGCAACACGGTAAACACCACCAGCCACACTCATTGCTTGTTGGGGATGGGCGGCGTGGAGAAATTGGCGTTATAGTACCAGCTTGCGTGCTTGGGGGAGTGCGCGGGACCGGGGGAACTACCCGCCATTGGGGGCAATGGGCGGGCGTTAACCGCGGGACAGCAATTTCCTTGAAAGTGCGTGCGTTTGTGCGGCTGATTACTGGTCTTTTGAGCCGTTCAGCGATGTCACCGGCAACGCCAACAAGGCAAGGATCATTCTGTCTTCATGCCAACTGAACCCACAGCAACCGATAGCACCCCGGCCGCACGCTTTGTGTGGGATGGCGAGCGCGCGCGCGTCGTGGATGCGAATGCGCAAGCGGTGGAGCTGTTTGGCGAAGCAAGTGTACTGGACTTGGTGGAACGCCCATTTGCGCCTGCCAGTCCGCTGGCACGGGCTTTGGCGCGGCTGGCGGATGCTGCAAAAACGCATAGTGAAAGTGGCGGCATTGTTGATGGACATATGCCGCACCCCGCCAACGGGGACCGGCTGCGTGTAACCGTGACCGCCCTTCCGCTTGCCGATGGCCGGGCCGGGACCAGCGTCACGATACGCGGTAGCGCGGGTGCCGATGGGATGTCCGCACAAGTCGCCATGCTTGGCGAAGCGATCGCAGCACCCGGCGCGCTGTTTGGCGCAGACGGCCAATGGCTTGCTGGCAATGACGCGGCAGTGGCACTGCTGGGCGAGGTGGCACCCCGGTTGGGCGAACTTCTTGGCGATGCGAAGGCTGCCGTCAGGCTGACGGGCCAAGCGCTGGCGGACGGACTTGCCTCTGCGACATTCAGGATCAGCACGCGCTTTGGGGCAAGGCTCGCCCGGGTGACGCTGACGCGGGCCCGCGACCCTAAAACCGGCGGCGCGGCCGTGGCCGCCTATTTCAACGATATCGCGGACCGGGCGCGGGTGCTGGCAGCGCCGGTGTTTGAAGCTGTGCTGGACGCCTCGGCTGCTGCGACATCTGCGGCTGCGACGGATGGCAACGCAGCACGCGAAGAAGCCAAGGCGCTGATGTCGCGGGTGGGCCATGAACTGCGCACCCCGCTCAATGCCATTCTGGGTTTCTCGCAGATCATGGCGAGCGAGCGGTTTGGCCCGATCGGCAATCCCAAATATGCCGAATATGCGCGCGATATTCAGGCCGGTGGCGAACACCTGCTGGGATTGGTGGATGACCTTCTGGAGATGGCGCGCTCCGACAATGGCCGCCGGTCACTCAAGTTTGAAGCGGTGGATGTGGCGGGGCTCATCGGGCAGATCAGCGATCTGTTGCGCGACGAGGCGGCAGGCCGCGGGCTGACCCTGGCAGCAGACATAGACGGCAACGTGCCGCCTGTGGTGGCTGATGCGCGCAGTCTGAAACAGATACTCATCAATCTCATTGGCAATGCGATCAAATTTACCCCGGCAGGCGGCACCGTGACGCTGGCCGCCCGCAGCAGCGAAGACGGCGGCGTGACGCTGGGGATTTCCGATACCGGCATCGGTATGGATGCCGATGACCTCGAAGCGGCCCTTGAACCGTTTGGCCAGATTGAGGCCGCGCAGATGGGCTTGCAGAATGCGGGTGCCGGACGAGGCTTGGGTCGAGGGCTGGGTCTGGGCCTGCCCCTGTCACGCACGTTGGCGGAAGCCAATAAAGCGGCTTTCGAGATTGAAAGTGCGCCCGGCGAGGGCACGCGGGTGACGCTCGGTTTTCCGCCAACCAGTGTGCTTGCCACATAAGGTCGCGCCCCTTGTGGTGGCGCGCGGTTTGCGGCCTATTAATTGACAACCATTTGCATCAAGCCTAGGCCGCGTGACCAGACCTCTTGGGGAGCGCGCGTAAATCTCAATATGACGTCTTCAGTGCCAAATGAGCCGCCCGTTACCCGCTGGGTGCGCCGGGTGGGCCGTGTGTTCTCTACTGGCACCGCCGGGCGGGCACTGACCATTGGCGCGCTGATCGTGGCACTGGTGATTTCGCTGCCTGCGCTGGCCGTGATCGCGACCCTGTTTGAGACCCCAAGTACCAGCATTGCGGGTCTTGGTCCCTCCATGATGTCCCAATTGCTGAGCAATTCGGCGCTGCTGGCGGCGGGCACACTTGCGGGCGTGCTGGTTCTGGGGATTTCGACAGCCTGGCTTGTGACCATGTGCCGGTTTCCGGGCCGAGAGATTTTTCACTGGGCCCTGATCCTGCCGATGGCAGTGCCCGCTTACGTCGTTGCGTATGCGTATACGGATTTTCTGCAGCATCCCGGGCCGGTGCAGACACTTTTACGGGATCTGACGGGTTGGGGTGCGCAAGACTACTGGTTCCCCAATATCCGCTCGGAAGGCGGCGCGATCTTCGTCTTTTCCTTTGTGCTTTACCCCTATGTCTATCTGCTGGCGCGCGCAGCGTTTCTTGAGCAATCGGTGAGTGCACTTGAGGCAAGCCGGGCGCTTGGGCAGTCAGCCTGGGGGGCATTTTGGAAGACGGCATTACCGCTGGCGCGTCCGGCCATTGCGGCGGGCGCAGCATTGGCACTGATGGAAACGCTGGCGGATTTCGGCACGGTAGCGCATTTCGGCGTGCGGACTTTCACCACGGCGATATACCAGTCCTGGTTCTCGCTGGGCGACCGGGTGCTGGCGGGACAGTTGTCGGCGGCGCTGCTGGGGCTTGTGACGTTGCTCATTCTGGCGGAGCGGACCAGCCGGGCGGGCGCGGGTTATGCACAAGCGCGGGCGCGTCTCCAGAAATTGCCGGGACATGAGCTGCATGGGCTAAAGGCCGGGGCCGCATTTGCTGCCTGCGCCATTCCTGTGACGCTTGGTTTTGTGCTGCCGCTTTTGATCCTCATCCATCTCAATCAGGTGGGCGGACACAGTCTGTTCGGCAGCCGTTACGTATCGTTGACCCTCAACACCTTCACGCTCGCGGGAATTGCGGCCGTGCTGGCTGTCGTGCTGGCCTTGTTAATGGCCTATGCAGTACGGCTCTCCGGCAGCCCGCTGGCGCGGTTGGCGAACCGCCTGGCGGGGCTTGGCTATGCGGTGCCCGGCTCTGTGATTGCGGTGGGCGTGCTCATTCCGCTGGCCAATATGGATAATGCGCTGGATGCATGGATGCGAGCGACATTTGATATTTCGACAGGGCTCATTCTCACCGGCTCGATTGCCGGTCTGGTGTTCGCATATCTGGTGCGGTTCATGGCGGTGGCGATCAACACGGTGGAAGCCAGCCTCGGCAAGGTGACGCCAAACATGGATGCGGCAGCGCGCTCATTGGGCCGCTCGAAATTTGCGACGCTTGTGCAGGTGCATGCCCCCCTGATGCGCGGCAGCCTACTGACGGCGGGCTTAATCGTGTTTGTGGATGTGGTGAAGGAGCTACCGGCCACGCTCATCATGCGCCCCTTCAACTTCGACACGCTGGCAATTCAGGCTTACAGGCTGGCGAGCGACGAGCGGCTGGCCGAGGCATCGACCGCAAGCCTGATGATTGTGGCGACGGGTTTGCTGCCGGTTATCATCCTTTCGCGGACGATCATGGCATCGCGACCCGGTGCAAAGCAGTCTTAGAAATATAAAAAGGCCCGGCTGCGGAATGCACAGCCGGGCCTTGTACGGGGCAACTACCTGCAGAGGATCCTACTGGTAGCCGACCTCGTTGTAGATGGCCTGTGCCTGGGCCTGATTTTCACCAAGTATCACCAGAGGCATGTCGTCGGCCTTGAATGTGCCAAGCGACTCAACGGCGGATGACGCTTCAACGCCGTCCACCACGGGGTATTCGTTGTTGCCACCTGCGAAATATTTCTGGGCGTCGTCGCTTGCCAGATATTCCAGGAAGGCAACCGCGTTGTCGCGGTTGGGGGCATGTGCCACCACGCCACCTGCGGACACATTGACGTGGGCGCCGGCACCATCCTGGTCGGGGAAGATGACGCCGATACGGTCTGTATCATCCGGATTGGCTAGACCGCGCACGTCCTGCGCCAGAGCGCGGGCAAAGTAGTATGTGTTGGCAAGGGCAACCGCACACTGACCCGAGGCAATCCCGCGCAACTGGTCGGTGTCGCCACCTTCAGGGTCGCGGGCACGGTTGTTCCAGACGCCCTGCGCCCAAGCCTTGGCTTCATCCTCACCCATGCGCTCCACCAGCGCTGCCAGCAGCGACAGCATGTAGATGTTCGAGCTTGAGCGTGTGCAGACCAGGCCCTTGAGCTTGGGGTCCGCCAGATCGGCATAGGACTGGATATCAGCGGGATCAACCTTGGCCTTGTCATAGAAGATGACGCGGGCACGCGTTGAGAAGCCGAACCAATGGCCTTCCGGGTGGCGCAAATGTGCGGGGATACGCGTCTCGAGTATCTCAGAGGTTACCGGCTGAAACAGGCCCGCCTGATCTGCTTGCCAGAGGCGGCCAACATCGACGGTGAGCAGAATATCGGCGGGTGAATTCTCACCTTCCGCCTTGATGCGCTCCATCAATACGCTCGCATCATCCTCAATGCGGTTGACGGTGATGCCGGTGGCTTTTTCAAAGTCCGAATAAAGCCGCTCATCCGTGTCGTAGTGGCGTGATGAATATATATTCACCTCCCCTTCCGCATGGGCGGGGGCAAGGGCGGCGAATGGGAGCGCGATCAGAGCTGCGGCGGCAGCGGTCACGAAACGCATTTGGGATCCTCCAGAAATTGCAAACGGGTCGCATTATACAGAAACGACTGAATATAAGAACCATTCGCAAGTCAAGCATTGAAGGTGCGGCGTTTTGGCGTGAACCGGTCAGCTTTTGAGGGCGTCGAGACCCGCGAAATGCGCCAGCGCTTCGGGATTGGCCAGGGCTTCGCGGTTTTTGATCTCGCGGCCATGCACCACATCGCGGACCGCAAGTTCGGTGATCTTACCGGACTTTGTGCGTGGTATATCTGGCACTGCAACAATTCTGGCCGGGACATGGCGGGGGCTGGCCCCTACGCGGATCTGTTTCTTGATCCGCGCAATCAACTCATAATCAAGTTGGGCATTTTTGGCCAGCACGACGAACAGCACGATGCGGCTGTCGCCGTCCCAGTCCTGACCGATGACCAGCGCTTCGGAGATCTCCGGGAGCCGCTCGACCTGGCGGTAGATTTCAGCTGTGCCGATGCGCACGCCGCCGGGATTGAGGGTGGCGTCGGAACGTCCATGGATGACAAAGCCGCCGGACGCGGTTTCTTCCGCGAAGTCGCCGTGATGCCAGACATTGGGGAAGCGCTCGAAATAGGCGGCGGCATAGCGCGCGCCATCGTCATCATTCCAGAAACCGATGGGCATTGCCGGGAAGGGCCGTGTACAGACGAGTTCACCCTTTTCGCCAACCACCCGCTTGCCAGTGTCATCCCAGACCTGCGTCGCCATGCCAAGGCCTGCCCCCTGTATTTCGCCACGGCGCACGGGCTGGAGGGGATTGCCGAGTACGAAGCACGACACAATGTCGGTGCCGCCTGCAATTGAAGCCAGGTGCATGTCGGGCTTGATGGCGTCCATCACGTAATCGAAGCCTTCGGGCACCAGCGGCGAGCCGGTGGAAAACAGCATACGCATGGCACTGAGATCGTGGGTATCCCGCGGGCGCAGGTTTTCATTGCGGATGGCGTCGATGAATTTGGCGGAGGTGCCAAAATGCGTGACGCTTTGATGCTGCACCACATCGAACAATATTTGCGGGCTGGGGTGGAACGGCGACCCGTCAAACAGGACCAGCGTGGCGCCGGCCTGAAGCCCCGAGACCATCCAGTTCCACATCATCCAGCCGCAGGTGGTGAAGTAGAACAAAGTATCTTTCGCCGTCAGGCCGCCATGCAGCCGATGTTCCTTGGTGTGCTGCAGCAAGGTGCCGCCTGCTGAATGCACAATGCATTTGGGCGCGCCGGTGGTGCCGGATGAAAACAACACATAGAGCGGATGGTTGAACGGCAGCGGCAGGAAAGTGGGTGGACCGCCCTCCTCCGCCTCCAGTGCCTCGGCCCATATGTCGGCTGCGGGAATTTTTCCGGTCGTGTCGTCCGCCATGTATGGAACGACGAGGACGCCGTTGAGCGACGGCAAGCCCTCGGCGACCTCTTTGAGTTTCGGCAAGGTGTCATGGGTCTTGCCGCCATAGGCATAAGCGCCGCAGCCGATCAGGAGCTTGGGCTCGATCTGGCCAAACCGATCAAGCACGCCCTTGACGCCAAAATCCGGAGAGCATGAGGAAAAGACGGCCCCGAGCCCTGCAGCTGCGAGCATGGCGATGATGGTCTCGGGCATGTTGGGCATCATGGCCGCCACCCGGTCGCCGGGGCCGACACCGCGCTTGACGAATGCCTGCTGGGCGAGCGCGACCTGTTCTTTGAGCGTCCCCCAGGTGATGCGGTATGCGTCGCCCGTCTCAGAGCGGAAAACCAGCGCTACGTCATCATCGCCGCGCGCGTGGGCGAGGAGATTTTCAGCGAAATTGAGAGTCGCGCCGGGAAAGAAGCGCGCGCCGGGCATGGCGTCGGCATTTTCCAGCACGGCGTCACCGGGATTACCGACAATACCGCAGTCGTCCCAGACGCTTTGCCAGAATTCGTCGCGGTGGCTGACGGACCAGTCATGCAGTGACGGGTAATCCGACAGGGTGCGGCTCCACCGCTGCGCGGCGGTGGCGGCAAACCTGCCCATGGGAGATTTTTCCGGTGCGGCCGGTTGCCAGATGATGGGGGCGTGGTCGGTTTGATCGGACATCCCTATCCGATAGCCCCCTGCCCGCGCGAAATCAAAAGTTTCACGCGGGCAGGGGCCACCGGTTTGCCGCATGGCGGGATGCACCGCCTAGAAAACAAGGCCTGCCGCTTGGGTTTCCAACAGCTGCGTAAAGTCGCCTTTGGGATTTTCCAGCAACTGGGCGTGGGTCCCCTGTTCGACAATGCGGCCCTTTTTGAACACCAAAATGCGGTCCACATCGCGCAGGGTTGAGAGCCTGTGGGCGATGAGGATTGTCGTACGACCCCGCATCAGTTCCTCGATGGCATCCTGAATGATGCTCTCAGTCTGCGAATCAAGGCTTGAAGTGGCTTCGTCGAGCACGAGGATCGGGGCGTCCGCCAGAAAGGCACGTGCAATGGCCACCCGCTGGCGTTCACCGCCGGAGAGCTTTACCCCGCGCTCGCCGACTTCCGTGTCGTAGCCGTTTGGCAGGTCGCGGATGAACTCGTCCGCATGTGCCCGCCGCGCGGCTTCGACAATCTCCTCACGCGTAGCACCGGGACGTGCATAGGCGATGTTCTCCGCCAGCGAGCGGTGAAACAGCGCCGGGTCCTGCGGCACCAGCGCAATCGACTGGCGCAGCGAAGACTGGGTGACGTGGGCGGCGTCCTGACCGTCGATCATGATGCGGCCACCATTCACATCATGCAGACGCTGCAGCAGTTTGACGAAGGTGCTTTTGCCCGAGCCCGAACGCCCCACAAGGCCGACTCGCTCACCCGGTTTGATGGTGAGGGTGAAGTCCTCATAGATCGGCACGGGCTGGTTGTCGTAGGCGAAGCGCACATTCTCAAAGCGGATGAGGCCGGTGCCGGGGTGGAAATCCGCAGCATCCGGTGCATCCGCCACGCCCATGGGCAGGCGCTGAAAATGCACAATGTCTTCAAGCTCGTTGATGGCCTGCTGCACATTGCGGATGTGGAACGAGGCATGCCGCAAATGACCATCAATGACGAAGAATGTGGATAGCCCCAGGACAACGTCGCCGGGGGTGGCTTGCCCCTGCGACCAGTAATAGGTGGTGAAGCCAAGCAGAGTTGCCATCATCAGGAGCTGCATCGCGACCTGAAACATCACCATGTTTTCCGACCGCACCCAGCTGAACTGCGCCTTGCCGGCCCAGTTACGCACGATGCCGCCGAAGGTTGCCGCCTCGCGCTTTTCGGCGCCGAAGCTTTTCACGACGGCGTTGCAGGTTATGGCGTCCGACATTGTGGCACCGATGGCACTGTCGGCGTCCATATGCACCTTGTTGGCCGGGGCCACATAGTTGGCGGCCAGCCAGTAGCCAACCCCCAAATGCATGGTGATCAGAAACCCGATTGTTGCCCCAAGTGCAGGCCATAGGAGGGTGAGCATCAAGGTGAGCCCGGCCAGCGTCAGAACCGCGTCCAGCAGGGCATGGATCATGGTGTCGGAGTATGTGTCATAGGCCCACATGCCACGGGTGATCTTGCGGACCGTCCCGCCCGCAAACGCATTGGCATGCCATTCAGACGAAAACCGCTGTACCCGTTCGAATGCATCGCCGACCAGATGCCGCATGACATTGGCCGCGAACACGATCCATACCCGGTACATGATGTAGCGGACCGTGAAATACAGGGTAAAGATGCCGATCAGGGTAGCCAGTGCGTGCCAGACATGCCCGCCCGGATCGCCGGTGGAAATGAAATCCACGAAGCGGCCGGTGGCCAGCGGCATCATGACGTCTAAAAACGCCATGCAGCATATGAGGGCTACGCTTGCCGCAAACAGGCGCGGATAGCGCATCCAGTAGGTCCACACGAAACGCGCGGTCTCGAAATTCGATAGATTTGTCATGTCGTTCACAGCGCGCAAAAAGCTGGCGCTGTCCCAGGAAAGTCTTGTTTTCAAAAAATTGGCAATGCGCGGAGGCGGCACTCGCTCATGAAGCGGATGCTGGCATCAGGACCGGCGGCCCATCCCAATGAAGAGGACGGACCAAAGGTGCACCACGTTTGCCTTAAACCTTGCCGCTAGGCGGTGCGCCGCCGGCTGCAAGGTTTAGAAAACGCGATAACGCGGGGAGGACCGAAATTCATCGAGAACCCTCTTCCTGAGTAGCCGGGCGAACGACAAACAAAGGCCCGGACAAGCGTTAAATCGCAAAAAGAACCACCGCGAACCGGCAATCCAGCCATGACATTGACACAAGCCCACGTAATTTTGGAACCCCGGATCAGCGGATGCATGGCAGGACTGTGCCAACCGCTGTAGTGTTGCAACACTTCGCCCACAGCCCGCTCGCGGCACAAGCATAGCCCGCCGGTGGCACATAACAGGTTTTGGAGACTTCAATGCGCGCTTTTCTCATCTTTATTGTTGCCGTTGTGGTCATTCTCGGCGGCGCTGCGGTGCTGGTGCCGATGTTCATTTCCACCGACGCCATCAAGAGCGAAGTGGAGGCGGCGGCTGAGCAGGCGACAGGCCGCAAGCTGACCATTGCCGGTGATGTCTCGATCAGCGTGTGGCCGGCATTGGCCGCCAATATCGCCGACGTAACCTTTGCCAATGCGGCGGGTGGCAAAGCCGCCAATATGGCGACCATGAAGGAACTGCGGGCGGAACTGGCAATCATGCCGTTGTTCTCCGGCAAGGTTCAGGTAGATGAATTTGTGCTGCGCGAACCGGTGATTAATCTGGAAGTCGCGCGCAACGGCACACCCAACTGGCAGTTTGAGCCAGCGGCAGCACCGGCAGCCCCGGCGCAGGAGACCGGCAGCAGCGAAGAAACTTCGGATGGCGGCATGACACCGACAGAAGTATCGCTTGCCAATCTGACGATTGAAGACGGCCAGATCAGCTACACGGACGCACAGACGGGTGCCGCCTACACGTTCAGTGATGTGGATGTGTCGCTTTCCCTGCCGAGCCTTGATGAGCAGCTTGATGTGTCGGGCGCGCTGACCTGGAACGGTGAGCGGGTGAACATAGATGCTGCGGTCACGCGGCCGCGCGCGGTGATGGATGGCGGCACGACGGCTGCGACCATCGGCGTTTCGTCAAATCCGGTGACGTTTGATTATGCGGGCGACGTATCGTTCGACGCTCAACTGACACCCAAGGGGACCGTGACGCTGGATGTGCCATCGGTGCGCAAGCTTGCCAGCTGGACCGGCAACCCTCTGGCAGACGGCGGCGGCTTTGGCCCGCTGACCCTTAAAGGCCAGATTGGCGGCACCGGCACACGATACACCTTCTCCAATGCGACCATGTCGCTGGACGGCATGAATGCGTCCGGCAATCTGGCGGTGGAAACAGCAGGCGCCCGCCCGAAAATTACCGGTTCGCTGGCGGTCGATCAGATCGATACCAATGTGTATGGCGGAGAAGGCGACGGGGGCTGGAGCACCGATGTCATCGACTTTTCCGGCCTCAAAGCGGTGGATACGGATCTCACGCTGTCTGCGGGGGAAATCATTTTCGGCAATATCGTGGTGGGCGAAAGCGCGCTGGGGCTGGCCATCAACAATGGGCGGCTGGTCGCGAACCTCACCAAGATGGCGCTCTACGAGGGCGCAGGCACCGGCAAGCTGACCCTCAATGGCGCATCGGCAACGCCGTCGCTTGCCGCCGATTTCAACCTGTCGGGGCTGGCCATCGAGCCGTTCCTGCAGGCTGCATCCGGCTTTGAGCGGCTCAAGGGCACAGGCCTCTTCAACATTGCTGTGACGGCACAAGGCGCGTCGCAGGCACAGATGGTGAATACGCTTAACGGCACAGGCAAGATCGATTTCCGCAATGGGGCGATCAAGGGCATCAATCTGGCGCAGATCATCCGCACGGCGCTGACCAACCCGATTTCGGGCTGGAGCAATGCCAGTTCGCAGGATACGGATTTCAGTGAGTTGACCGGCTCGTTCAACATCACAAATGGCGTGCTGGCCAATAATGACCTCACCATGCTTGGGCCGCTGTTGCGGCTGACCGGTGCGGGCACCACAAGCATCGTGTCTAAAACCATCAACTACCGGGTAAAGCCGAAGCTGGTGGCAAGTCTTGAAGGTCAGGGCGGCACAGGCGGTGACGCGACCGGGCTCAATGTTCCGGTGATCGTCACGGGCACATGGTCCAACCCGAAATTCGCGCCGGATCTCGCCGCGGCACTCTCCGACCCGACGGAAGTTCTCAAGGGCGTTGAGAGCCTTGAAAAACTGCAGCCCAAGGACATTATCCGCGGGCTTTTGGGGCAGGATCAGTCCGCAGGCGACAAGGCGGCACCTGCGGAGAAAAAAGAACAGAGCCCGGAACAGTTGCTGAAGGACATATTTGGCCGCTAGGCGGAGCGTATGGCGGGGATCGGCCTGTTTTCAGGCGGCGGCACATCGTCTAGGCTCGCGCAAATTGAGCTGGCCGGACTGAATGCCGGATAGGAGCCTTATGACTGTCGACCCTGCCGATGCACCTGTTGAAGATACCGCCGAAGAGGCAAGCGCGCCCGACGCATCCCCGGAAACAACGCCCCTTGTGCAGTTTCGCGGTGTGCAGAAGACCTATGACGGCGAGACGCTGGTCGTAAAAGGTCTCGACCTTGATATTGCGCGCGGCGAATTCCTGACCCTGCTGGGGCCGTCGGGCTCGGGCAAGACCACCTGCCTGATGATGCTGGCGGGGTTTGAGACACCGACCGGTGGCGACATTCTTCTGGACGGTGCGCCAATAACAAAAATGCCGCCGCATAAGCGCGACATCGGCATGGTGTTTCAGAATTACGCGCTGTTCCCGCATATGTCGGTGGCTGAAAACCTCGCTTTCCCGCTCAAAGTGCGCGGCATGTCAGCCGCTGACGTGAAAGCGCGGGTGCGCGATGCGCTGGACATGGTGGAGCTGGAAGATTTCGGCGCACGGATGCCGGCCCAACTCTCCGGTGGCCAACAGCAGCGCGTGGCGGTTGCACGCGCCTTGGTATTTGAGCCGAAGCTGGTTTTGATGGATGAGCCATTGGGCGCGCTCGACCGGATGTTGCGCGAACAGATGCAGCTTGAAATCAAGCGGCTGCATGAAACGCTGGGCATCACCATTGTTTACGTCACCCATGACCAGGGTGAGGCGCTGACCATGTCGGACCGGATTGCGGTCTTCAATGATGGGATCATCCAGCAGGTGGATCCGCCTGCCCGGCTATATGAATCCCCGCAGAACAGTTTTGTTGCGTCCTTCATCGGCGACAGCAACCGGCTGGCCGGGGTGGTCAGCAGGGTTGCGGATGGCCTTGCCTTTGTTGCGCTGGACGATGATGGCGGCCCGGTGACGGCAACGCCTGTTGCGTGTGGCGGCGAGGGATCGCGGACATTACTCTCGCTGCGGCCTGAGCGGGTGCATATTCTGACCGGCGAAGGTGACGGCGGCTTTGACAATGTGTTTGAAGGTACTGTCCGTGAACTGATCTATCTGGGTGACCATGTCCGCGCACGATTGGCGCTGGCTGGCAATAGTGACTTTGTCGTCAAGGTACCCAACACGGCCGGACACGCAGCCATTGCCCGCGGTGATACGGTGCGCGTGGGGTGGGCAGCAGAAGACGCACACGCGCTCGACTATATTGAACTGGAAGCGGACGGCTCACGGGCCGCTGCATAAATATTTGGTGCTGCTTTGGTGCAGCAATTTTTTGGGGAGACTGAATTGATGTCCACCGGAATTACATTCAAAGCCCGGCTGATGGGAGCCGTTGCCGTTCTGGCTCTCGGGCTTGCTGCCTGTGACAGCGGCACCGAAGAGGCGGCTGAAACCGCAGCCCCAGAAGCTGCCCCGGCTGAAACCGCAGCAACGCCTGAAGCCACGACTGAGCCTGTAGGCGACCGTACACTGACGATTGTTTCCTGGGGTGGTGCCTACACCAAGGCGCAGGTTGAGGGCTATCATAAGTCTTTCATCGCCGAGACCGGCATCAAGATTCAATCCGACGATTATGACGGCAATATCGCCCCCATCAAGGCGCAGGTTGAAAGCGGCAATGTTGTGTGGGATGCGGTCGATGTGGAAACCGCTGAAGCCGTTCGTCTGTGCGACGAAGGCCTGACGGAGCCGGTTGACCATTCAGCGCTGCCCGCAGCGCCCGACGGCACCCCTGCGATTGAAGATTTCCTGCCCGGTACGCTGTTTGAGTGCGCCGTGCCGATTTCGGTCTGGTCCAGCATCATTGCCTATGATGCGTCCAAGTATCCTGAAAACCCGCCCAGCACCCTTGAGGATTTCTTCGACCTTGAGGCTTATCCGGGCAAGCGCGGCTTGCGCAAAATCCCCAAGGTCAATCTGGAACTGGCTTTGATGGCGGACGGCGTCGCGCCGGAAGACGTGTATGAG
Organism: uncultured Parvibaculaceae bacterium; assembly: GCA_964511745.1. Classification (GTDB taxonomy): domain Bacteria; phylum Pseudomonadota; class Alphaproteobacteria; order CGMCC-115125; family CGMCC-115125; genus Pyruvatibacter. Next base: position 283,821 of record CAZEHX010000001.1, on the reverse strand, counting down.
ACGCTGGGTACGGCTGAAGGCGTGGACCGTGCCTTTGCCAAGCTCGACACCATCAAGGATGACGTCATCTGGTGGGAAGCAGGCGCGCAGCCGCCGCAGCTTCTGGCCGACGGCGAAGTTGTGATGACCAACGCCTTCAACGGCCGCATCTTCAATGCGCAGGTGACGGAGAACCAGCCGTTTGAAATCATCTGGGACCGGCAGATCTGGGACCTTGACCTGTGGGTGATGCCCAAGGGCAGCAAGAACAGCGACCTGGCGCTTGAGTTCGTGAAGTATGCCACCTCCACCAAGGGGCTGGCCGGACAGGCAAGCTGGATCGCCTATGGCCCGGCCCGCAAGTCCTCCCTGCCGCTGCTGGGTGCACATGCTGAGCACCCGGACGTTGACATGGAGTCTCACATGCCGACAACGCCTGAGCGGTTCGAGAATTCATTGCAGACGGGCTATGAGTTCTGGGCCGACTACAATGATGAGCTTGAGCAGCGCTTCAACGCGTGGCTGGCTCAATAGGTCTCACGACCTGACGACGTGAAGCCGGGGCCGCAATTGTGGCCCCGGCTTTACTCTTTCTAACGATGCGGAAATATGCCGCTGTTCAGGAGATGAAATGACCTTCCCGATGCACCGCGCCTGCCCTGCCCTTCGTTCACCCTGCCTTGTGGCTGCAACCTTGCTGGTTTCAAGCCTGATGGTTGCTGGCACCTCTCTCGCAGCGGACGCAATTACGGTGGTGTCATGGGGCGGTGCGTATACGGATAGTCAGATAAAGGCGTTCCACAAGCCGTTCACTGAGGAGACCGGCATCGTTGTGCAGTCAGTGGACTATGACGGCAATGTCGCGCCCATCAAGGCGCAGACGCTGAGCGGCAATGTCGTCTGGGATGTTGTGGACGTGGAACTGCCGAACGCCATCCGCCTGTGCGACGAAGGCTTGCTGGAACCCATCAGCGCTGATGATCTGGCACCGGCACCGGACGCAACGCCTGCCACTGAGGATTTTCTGCCCGGCACGCTTTACGACTGCGCGGCGGGCAATGTGGTGTGGTCGACCGTTATCGCCGTTGATACGCGCGACTTTGGTGACGGCGATAAGGCACCGGCAAAATTGGTCGACTTCTTTGACATCGAGGCATTCCCCGGCAAACGCGGGATGCGCAAGACCCCCAAGGGCAATCTTGAAATGGCGCTGATGGCGGACGGTGTTGCAGCCGGCGATGTTTACGCCGCGCTCGAAACGCCCGCGGGACGCGACCGCGCCTTTGCCAAGCTCGACACCATAAAGGACCGTGTCATCTGGTGGGATGCAGGCGCGCAGCCGCCGCAACTTCTGGCGGATGGCGAAGTCGTGATGACCACCGCCTATAACGGCCGCATCTTCAATGCGGTGTATGCGGAAGATCAACCCTTTGAGATCATCTGGGACGGTCAGGTGTGGGACATTGACCTGTGGGTCATTCCGCAGGGCACCCCCAACAAGCAGGCGGCTTTGGATTTTGTGCGGTTTGCGACCAGCACCCAGCCGATGGCAAACCAATTGTCCCTGATCGCCTATGGGCCGACGCGGGCCTCTGCCCTGCCTTTGGTGGCAGAGCATCCCGACCATGGCATCGACATGAAGCCGGAACTGCCGACGGCACCAGCCAATCTTGAAACCGCATTGCAGACGGACCCGCTGTTCTGGGCAGATTTCAGCGTTGAGCTAAACCAGCGCTTCAATGCATGGCTGGCAAACTAGACATGACAGCGGACAGCAGATTTTGTTGTCGCTCGATGCTATGACCAGCAGGCATTTATGTGCGGCGGGCAACCTGTTATGAGTGCTTGACCTGCCTATGACCGGACCTATCCCTTGATGACTGCTGTTGAAGCAGCCGCCCCTGCGGCCCCTACCGGCGCACCGGACCCACAGCTCAAGCAGCAGCTTCAGCGTGCCAACAAGGTTGCGCGCTGGCGGGCACTGGCGCTGGTGGCCCCGCTGCTCATCTTCCTGATTGTCACATTCATTGTGCCGATCCTCTCCATGCTGACGCGCAGCGCCTATTCACCAGTGTTTGCCGAGGTGTTTCCGCATGTGAGCGAGGCGGTCCAGCAATGGGATGGCGAAGGCGTACCGGACGAGGCAGTTTTTGCGGCGCTGGTCAGTGACATGACAACCGCGCGTGCCAACCGCACCATCGGCCAGGCAGCGACACGGATGAACTATGAGATGCCGGGCACGCGCTCGCTGTTCATGCGGTCGGCCCGTCGGGTGGCGCGGCTAGAGGCGCCCTATGCGGAAAGTCTGCCCGCGTTGGACCCGCGCTGGGGGCAGCGGGACCTCTGGGCGGCAATCTCGCGGGTTTCCAGCCCCATTACGCCGACATTCTATCTGGCAGCGCTGGACCGGCGGATGGACGCGGAAGGCTCGATCATTCTGGATGACGAGGAGCGGCGGCTTTATATCCAGCTATTCTGGCGCACCTTGTGGGTATCCGCGCTGGTGACGGCGCTGTGTCTGGCGCTGGGCTTCCCGATTGCCTATTTGATGGCGCATATGAAGCCGGCCCGCGCCAATTTGCTGATGATACTGGTGTTGCTGCCATTCTGGACATCACTCCTTGTACGGACGACAGCATGGATCGCGCTGTTGCAAAGCCAGGGCGTGCTCAACGACATCATGGTTTGGTTTGGGATCGTGGCTGACGATGCCCGCATTCAGCTCATCTACAACCAGACCGGCACTATTGTGGCGATGACGCATATCCTGCTTCCGTTCACGGTGCTGCCGCTTTACGCGGTGATGCGCGGCATTCCGCCGTCACTCACGCGTGCTGCCATGTCGCTGGGGGCAACACCTGCCACCGCGTTCATGCGGGTTTATCTGCCACTGACGACGCCGGGTATCGGTGCGGGTGCTGTGCTCGTGTTCATTCTGGCGATTGGCTATTACATCACCCCGGCACTGGTGGGTGGACGCACCGGGCAGCTGATTTCAAACCTGATTGCGTTCCATATGCAGGAGAGCCTCAATTGGGGGCTGGCTGCTGCACTGGGCGCCATATTGCTGACCGGCGTGCTGGCGCTTTACTGGCTCTATGACCAGCTGGTGGGTGTCGACAAGATGAGGCTTGGATAATGCCACCGCCGATTTACGCATCCACCGGCGAGAAGGCCTGGTATTATGGGTTCCGCGTCATCTGCGGGGCGATCTTCGTCTTTTTGATCGCGCCACTACTTGTCATCGTGCCGCTGTCTTTCAACGCGCAGCCGTATTTTACGTTCACGCCGGAAATGCTGGCGCTGGACCCGGATGCGTTCTCGGCGCGGTGGTATCGCGACATCATTGAAAATGACCAGTGGCTGCATTCGATCCGCAACAGCTTCGTCATCGGCATTGCGGCGACCTTGATGGCGACGGGGCTGGGCACGCTGGCGGCACTTGGGCTGACCAGCCCGGCCATGCCTTACCGGCGCACCATCATGGCGGTGCTGATCTCCCCGATGATTGTCCCGGTGATTATCACTGCCACCGGCATGTATTTTTTCTATTCGTCGGTGGGACTGGCGCAAACGCATCTGGGAATCATTCTGGCGCATACAGCGCTTGGCATTCCATTTGTCATCATCACTGTGACAGCGACGCTTTCAGGCTATGACCGCAACCTGACCCGGGCGGCGCAATCGCTTGGCGCGCCGCCGCATACGGCGTTCTTCAAGGTGACCATGCCGATCATTCTGCCCGGTGTTGTGTCGGGTGGGCTGTTTGCGTTCGTGACGTCGTTTGACGAGGTGGTGGTGGTGCTGTTCATGGCCGGCTTCGAGGAACGGACAATTCCGCGGCAGATGTGGGCAGGTATCCGCGAGCAGATTTCGCCGACCATTCTGGCGGTGGCGACGTCGCTGGTGGTTGTCTCGATCTGTCTTTTGACCGCCGTCGAACTGTTGCGGCGACGTTCTGAACGGATGCGGGGCATTGATGCGGGGTAGCGCAATAGCAATGCTGGTGATTGCCGCCCTCGCGGCAGCTACCGGCGTTCAGGCGCAAACCAGGCTCATGACCTATGAAGGTGTGTGGGGGGATGCCATTGAGGCGGCCTTGCCTGCTGAGGCTGGCACGCCTGCCGTCTCCATCCTGCGCTACGAGGGATCGCTCGCAGCTTTAAACAAAGATGATGCCGACCTTCTCGACGCGGAAACGGATGCCGCCGACATTATCTGCGATCAAGGTCCGGCCCTTCCGGTACCGCCAGTATTCTGGAAGCAAACTGAAGCCGAGACACATCTGCTGCCCGGCACGGCGCATGATTGCGGCACCGGCTATCTGGTGACGTCACTGCTGCTTGCCTCTGCGGGCGCGGGCCCACGGGACTGGGCAGGCTTCTTTGATGGAGAAGCTTTTTCCGGCACGCGGGCACTGCCACGCGGCGCACGCGGAACGCTGGAGATTGCGCTGATGGGCGATGGCGTGCCTGTGGGCGATGTCTATGCGCTGCTGGCCACCGAGGCGGGAACGACACAGGCATTCGACGCGCTCGACAAGCTGGCGGCGCAGACACAGATCATTTTCTGGGACCGGCCCGCGGATCTGGCAGCGCTGATGGGGTCCGGTAGCGTCGAGGCCGCAGCGATGCCGAATGTTCAAGCTGCGCTGATGTCTCAGGATCGCGCTGCTGCAGAGCACGTGTCGTTGCATTTTCACGGGCAGGTCTACCGGATACAGCGGCTGCTGCTGTTGGCGGGAACCGCGGGCCAGGCAGATGCGCTTGCCGTCATGCAGCGCGTGCTGTCCCCAAGAACGCAGGCCGCATTGGCACTTTCACTCATGGCTGGCCCCGTGAACCTCGACGCCTATCGGCAATTGCCGAAGGACCACGCGGCATTGCTGCCGACCGCTCCAGCCCACCGTATTTCGGACACCGGGCTAGAGGAGGATGCCGACTTTTGGGCGGAACACGGGCCCCGGCTGACCGAGCGCTTTCATGACTGGCTTGCGGCCTATGAGGGCCGAGAGCGCCAAGGCGCCCAATAGGGCTCCCGGCTCGTCAACCGGGTTTAAACGGTTATAGGCTAATCAGGGGGGCATCCGCGGGCAGGCAGGCAGTGCCGCCCCGCGCGATTCCGGGGGATTGGCGATCAATGCTGTTTGATCTGGTATCCATTTTGTGGCGGCTGGCTGCGGTTTCCGCGATTATTGCGGTGGCCCTGCATCTGCTTGGCACCGACGCGACGGCCGTGCTGGCGCAGATCGGCGCGACGCCTGCGGATATCGGCGATCTCGTTGTGCGCGGCTGGAACCTGGCCCTGCCCAACCTGATGCTCGGTATTGTGGTGATTGTGCCCCTGTGGCTGATCCTTTTCATGATGCGGCCACCACGGAACTAAGTGCGATACCAGGCGCCAAAACCGGCGTGAGCACCTCCCCGCTCCCCCCTGAGAACGGCCATCAAAAATGCTGGCACTGGCTGCAAATCGTCGTTAACGTTTGCGCCGCGTGGGATACAAATCCACGGAAATTCAGGGAGATTTTCTATGCGAATGATTAAGAGCGTGGCGCTTGCTGCCCTGCTTACTGGTGCGGGCGCTGTTGCTGCTCTTGCCAATGTTGGCAACGGCCTTGTCGGTAATTCGGTCACCCTGACCGGGCCCGACGGCGCAACTGTGGTTCTCTATTATCCGGATGCGTCCTCCGTTGAGCGCCAGTTGCCTGACGGAACGACGACTGCCGGCACATGGTCGGTCAATGGCCAGGACATCTGCACCACATTTCCGGGTGAAGAGCGGGCCTGCGTGACGGTTTCGGAAGAAGCCCCCGCCGTTGGCGCATCGGGCGAAATTCCCGGTGAAGCTGGCGTCAGCACCTGGGCCGTGTCTGAAGGCAAAGCCTTCTAAGACCGTTCAGGGCTAACCTGATCCAAGATATTGAACGGCGGCTGCCCCGAATCGGCAGCTGCCGTTTTTTGTGCGCGTTTCGCGGCCAGAGGCTATGGTCCGAAGCGTTTCACGACTTCCATGCCGAGCATGGTGCCTGATACGGCACCGACGATCAGCGGCACCCAGACTTCGCCCATTGCATAAAGAACCGCTGCGGCAATCAGCAAGACAAGATTGATCATGATCGCGCCCATATTGGTTCCTTTCCTGCGTCATAGCTGCATGGCCAGACTGGCCTCTTGCTACGGCTCCCGATGCCCTGCAACCTTACGATGAAACCATCTCATACTGGGGCGAAAATCGCATGACTGCCCGCACAATCAAGAAACTCCTCGTCGCCAACCGCAGCGAGATCGCGATCCGCGTGATGCGTGCCGCCGCTGAGCGGGGCATTTCCACCGTGGCCGTTTATTCCGAGCAGGACCGGCTGGCGCTGCACCGGTTCAAGGCGGACGAGAGCTATCTGATCGGCGAAGGGCGCGGGCCGGTAGAGGCCTACCTCTCCATCGATGAAATGATCCGCGTGGCGAAGGACGCCGGCGCGGACGCAATCCATCCCGGCTACGGTTTTCTCTCCGAGCGGCCCGACTTTGTGGAAGCCTGTGATGCCGCAGGCATTATCTTTGTGGGGCCACCCGCAGAGGTGATGAAACGGCTGGGCAATAAAGTCTCCGCCCGCAACCTGGCGATAGAGGCTGGCGTGCCGGTGGTGCCCGCGTCCGGGCCATTGCCTGAAGACCTGGATGAGGTTGCGAAGATTGCTGAAGAGGTCGGCTACCCGGTGATGCTCAAGGCGAGCTGGGGCGGCGGCGGGCGCGGTATGCGGCGCATCCTTAAGGCTGACGAACTCAAATCGCAGGTCTCCGCCGGACGCAGCGAGGCGAAGGCCGCCTTTGGCAATGACGAAGTTTATCTCGAAAAGCTGGTGGAGCGTGCGCGGCACGTGGAAGTCCAATTGCTGGGGGATGCGCATGGCAATGTGATCCACCTTTATGAGCGCGACTGCTCGGTGCAGCGGCGCAACCAGAAAGTGGTGGAGCGGGCACCGGCCCCCTATCTGGATGAAGCGCAGCGTAAAGATGTTTGCGATGCGGCACTCAAGCTGGCGCGCGCGGCAAACTATCAAAGTGCGGGCACGGCTGAATTCCTGATGGATATGAATACGGGGGCCTTCTACTTCATCGAAGTGAACCCGCGCATTCAGGTGGAACACACGGTCACCGAAGAAGTGACCGGCGTGGACGTTGTGAAGGCGCAGCTTTCCGTCGCGGAGGGCGCCGAGATCGGCAGTGCGGACGGGCTTATTCCAGCGCAGAAAGACGTGCACCTCAACGGGCACGCCATGCAGTGCCGCATCACCACCGAAGACCCGGAACATAATTTCATTCCCGACCATGGCCGCATCCAGATTTATCGTGGTGCCAACGGGTTTGGCATTCGGCTCGATGGCGGCACGGCGTATTCGGGCGCACTCATCACGCGTTACTACGATTCACTGCTGGAAAAAGTGACCGCATGGGCACCGACGCAGAATGAATGCATCAAGCGGATGCGGCGCGCGCTGGGCGAGTTTCGTATTCGCGGTGTGCAAACGAATATCGTCTTCCTTGAAAACCTGATCGACCACCCGAAATTTCTGGCGCTGGATTATTCCACCCGCTTCATTGACGAAACGCCGGAGCTGTTCGACTTCAAGCCGCGGCGTGACCGGGCAACGCGGTTGCTGCGTTTCATTGGTGAGGTAACGGTCAACGGCAACCCGGAAGTGAAAGACGCCGCACATGCCGTGTCCCGCGCCCAAGTACATCCACCGAAAAGCACCATCGAAACACCGCCGGATGGGACCAAGCAGCGGCTTGATGCGCTGGGGCCCGAAAAATTCGCGCAGTGGATGCGGGATGAAAAGCGGCTGCTGGTGACCGACACCACCATGCGCGACGCGCATCAATCGCTGCTTGCAACACGCATGCGGACGAAAGACATCACGGCGATTGCACCTTATATGTCGCGCGCATTGCCTGAGCTTTTTTCGATCGAGTGCTGGGGCGGCGCGACGTTTGACGTGGCCATGCGGTTCTTGCACGAAGACCCGTGGTCGCGGCTGCACCAGCTGCGCGAGGCGGTTCCCAATGTGCTGACGCAAATGCTGCTGCGCTCTGCCAATGCGGTTGGCTACACCAACTATCCCGACAATGTGGTGCGCTACTTCATTGACCGCGCTTCGGATGCGGGCATTGATCTGTTCCGCGTGTTTGACTGCCTCAACGTGGCTGAAAACATGGTACCGGCGATTGAGGAAGTGGCCAACACGGGCAAGCTGTGCGAGGCGGCGATCTGTTATTCGGGTGACCTCACCAACCCGGCTGAAGACAAGTTCACCCTCGCCTATTATCTCGACCTGGCAAAACAGTTTGAGGCGGCGGGCGCGCATATCATCGGCATCAAGGACATGGCGGGGCTGTGCAAGCCTGCGGCAATCAAAGAGCTGGTGACGGCGCTCAAGGGTGAAATCGGGCTGCCGATCCATTTCCATACCCATGATACGTCGGGTGCTGCGGCGGCAAGCGTGCTTGCGGCGTCAGACGCCGGTATCGACGCTGTGGATGCGGCAATCGACTCGATGTCGGGGGTCACATCGCAGCCTAATCTTGGCTCCATCTCGGCAGCGCTGCGGCACCAGCCGCGCGACACCGGGCTTGATCCGCAGGCACTGATTGCGGTCACCACCTATTGGGAGCAGGTGCGCCGGCACTATGCGCCCTATGAAAGCGATATCCGCGCGGGCACGTCCGACGTATACCGCCATGAAATCCCCGGCGGTCAGTACACGAATCTTCGTCAGCAGGCCAAAGCCATGGGGCTGGATCATCGCTGGCCGGAAGTGGCGGGGGCGTATGCTGCCGTCAACAAGCTGTTGGGCAATATCGTCAAGGTGACGCCGTCCTCCAAGGTGGTGGGTGATCTGGCGCTTTACATGATGTCGTCGGGGCTGAGCGTTGAAGACGTGCTGGACCCGGACAAGGAAATTGCATTCCCCGAAAGCGTCGTGCAGTTGCTGAACGGTGAACTGGGCACACCGCCGGGCGGGTTCCCGGATGACATCACGGCGCGGGTGCTGAAGGGCAAGAAACCCCTGACCGGACGGCCCGGGGCACATCTGGCGCCTGCCGATCTTGAGGCTGAACGTGCAACTGCCGCCGAGGCCATTGGCCGCGACGTCAGTGACGAGGATCTGGCGTCCTATCTGATGTATCCCAAGGTCTTCAGCGACTTTGCCAAGCACCAGATCGACCATGGCGACGTGGAAGTGCTGCCGACGCCGGTGTTTTTCACCGGCATGGATGTGGGCGAGGAAATCTCCGTCCATATCGACAAGGGCAAGACCCTGGTGATCCGTTGCCTTGGGGTGTCGGAAGCCGACCAGGAAGGCTACCGGCGGATTTTCTTTGAGCTGAACGGTCAGCCGCGACAGGAAAAGGTGCTGGATGCGCATCTGGCCGCCCCGGCGCCCGAACGGCCCAAGGCGGATGCGGCCAACCCCAACCATGTGGGCGCGCCGATGCCGGGGCTGATTGTGCAGATTTCGGTCAAACCGGGCGACTCAGTTAAAGCTGGGGACACGCTGCTGGCGCTTGAAGCCATGAAGATGCAGACCTCCGTCACCGCCGAGCGGGATGGGGTGATTGCCGAGCTCATGGTAGAACCCGGCATCACCATTGACGCGAAAGACCTGCTGATGACGTTGAAGGATGCCTGACCCAGCCCTCGCCACCCTGCCCGCTGAGGATGCGCCGCTGGTACAGGCGCGCGCGCTGCTCAAATCCGTGTTCGGGTTCGATCAGTTTCGCCCCGGCCAGGAAGAAATCGTCTCGGCCATTCTGGATGGCGAGGACGTGCTTGCCATCATGCCGACGGGCGCTGGCAAATCGCTTTGCTACCAGCTGCCCGCCCTGCTGCGGCCCGGCGTCACTGTCGTGGTGTCGCCGCTGATTGCGCTGATGCGCGACCAGGTGGCGGCATTGCAGGCCAATGGCGTGGAGGCCGGTGCGCTGACCTCCAACACCGATCCGCATGAAGCCGAGCGCATTCATCAGGCGATTGACGACGGCGTGCTGAAGCTGCTGTTCATGGCGCCGGAGCGGCTGGCGGTGGCGGGTGCGCTGTTGCAGCGCGCGGGCGTTTCCATGCTGGCGATCGACGAAGCGCATTGCGTCAGCCAATGGGGGCACGATTTCAGGCCGGACTATCTGCGCATCGGCGCGCTGCGTGAGCAGCTTGGCGAGATACAGATCACAGCCTTTACGGCAACCGCCGACGAAGAAACCCGCGGCGACATTGCCCACAAGCTGTTTGCGCGTGAGCCCCGCATATTCCTTGGCGGGTTCGACCGGCCGAATTTGTTTTTGGCGTTTGAACCCAAAGACCAGCCGCGCCAGCAGATCGCGGACTTTGTGGCGCAGCATGAGGGCGAGGCAGGCATCATCTATTGCTCGTCGCGCAAGCGCACGGAGAGCATTGCGGAATATCTGCAAACCAAAGGTGTTGAAGCGCTGGCCTATCATGCGGGGCTGGACGGCGAGACCCGGCAGATCCGGCAGGACAGGTTTACCCGCGAAGACGGCATCGTGATGGTGGCGACGGTCGCGTTCGGCATGGGCATCGACAAGCCGGATGTGCGCTTTGTGGTGCATGCGGACCTGCCCAAATCGATGGAAAGCTATTATCAGGAAGTCGGCCGCGCCGGGCGCGACGGACTGCCTGCGGATACGCTGACCTTGTTTGGTGTCGAGGACATCAAGCTGCGGCGCTTGCAGATTGACGATGGCGACGCACCCGCCGAGCGCAAGCGCGCCGACCATCAGCGGCTCAATGCGCTGTTGTCACTGGCGGAAGCGCCCAACTGTCGGCGGCAGGTGTTGCTGGCGTTTTTCGGTGAGATGGATCATCCGCCTTGCGGCAATTGCGACCAGTGCAAGAACCCGGTCGAAACCTATGACGCCACGCTGGACGCACAAAAAGCGCTGTCCGCCATGGTGCGCACCGGCGAGCGGTTCGGACTTGAGCATCTGATTGCGGTGCTGCGCGGCGAAGAAACCGAAAAGGTGCGTTCGCTGCGGCATACGCAACTGCCGACATTCGGTGTTGGTGCGGACTACGACAAGCATCAATGGCGCGATCTTTATCGCCAGCTTTATGCGCTGGGGCTGACCTCGGTCGATCCGCAATATGGCTCGTGGCAGGTCACAGAAGCAGGCTGGGCCGTGCTCAAGGGCAATGACACCGTCGCCCTACGCCACCCGCTCGCCAAGCCCGAGCGGCGGCGCTCCACGTCCAAAGCCAGCAAGACCGGCCGCAAGCCCGCCATCCCCGTTGACTTGTCAGAACGCGACGGCGAATTGCTGCTGGCCCTCAAGGCCAAACGTACCGAACTCGCCAAAGCGCAAAACGTGCCGGCCTACGTGATTTTTCCCGATAAAACGCTGGTGGAAATGGCCATGGCCCGCCCCACAAGCCTCGACGAAATGGCCGAGATCGGCGGCGTCGGCGCACGCAAGCTGGAGAAGTTCGGGGCGGTGTTTTTGGAAGTTGTGACTAATGGCTAGGCTCTGTTGAGGAGTGCCCTCAAGACATGTAAGTAACAAGTGCATCCCATCCGCCCTCTAGCCAATTCTCATTTTTTCTCTGGTGCTCGTCCCAAAAATCCGAGATCAACTCCACGTTTTCTGTTCTGACCATAGGAACTTCAATTTTTTCCAGGTGGTCATATTGCGGCGTTGGATAGAGATCGGTAGATGAGAAATCTAATAAGGGGCCACGAATTGCAGATGCAACACGGACGATTGCGCGTTGACACACTCTGATTTTCTCAAACGTTACCCTTCTATCGCGCTCAGACAACTTTTTGCGCGATTGTGCGTCCGCAGCATGAGCTACAAACTTGCTCGCAACTTTGGATACGTTTGCGCATACGCCCAATTTGCTCTTCAAGGCATCAAATACGTTCGGGTTTACTAACTCATCTCTCCGAGAGGCCCCAGGAAGATGTGGAATCATATCAAATGACTTGTGAGTTCGTTGTGAAGTAAACGCGTCAGTTGGTCCGCCGACCCGCATTCTACTAAATACTGGGTCGGCCGGGTTTTCGGAGCCTCCAAGCACAATGCCCGACAGCTCCGAGTTTTCGCCTTCAAATGATAATCCGTCGTTGCAAACGTATAGTTCACGAGTGAACAGTTCGGAGTTTCTCTTCATATCAGAGAGCAATCTAGGGAGTGAAAGAGCATCTCCTGACGGATCTGTGAGCTTACGGATCGCCAGCAACTGTGTCGTCGCATAACCTTGGTCGATCATACTGGCTAACTCAGGGTTGAATCCGAATCCATCGTCAGCCTCTTCATGCGCGATCCGCCGCATCTCATTGATGCTCCAGAAGACGACATCATTCCAAAGCATGATGTGAATTTGGTTCCAAATAGATGCTTCGTCACTAACTAGCCACTCGTGCCAGACTTCGCGTCGCTCACGAAAACGCTCAAGTTTTTCACGTTGACTCGCTCTGACATCGCAATCCTCAGGTGAGTACTGGTATTCGATCATCGGCCTTACCAATAAACTTGTTGTCAAACATGCTGATCAATCAGCACCGGGTTACCGTCGGGGTCCAGCAAGGTGATATGGGCAGGGCCGGTGGTGGTTTCATCGGCTTTGGTGATGAAGGTAATGCTCGGAGCCGTTTGGATGTCGAAGAGCAGCCAGTCACACCACCTCTGAGATTGGCTTGAGTGACTTTGCCCTGCTCGCTGCATCGCTGGCAGCTGCGACATCCAATTCATAAGTCTTTTGCAGGTTGAGCCAGAACTCCGGCGTTGTGCCGAGCGCCTTACCAAGCAGGATGGCGGTTTCGCCGGTGATGCCGCGCTTTCCGGCGATGATGGATGTGAGCCGGTTGGAGGGCACACCTATGTGGCGCGCAAGCGCGCTGGCAGAGAGGCCAAGCTCCTCCAGAAAACCCTCCTTGAGCATTTCGCCGGGATGCAGCGGTTTGCGGGCCATCTCATTACTCCCTAGTGGTAATCGACGATTTCAACATCGTGGGCGTCGCCGTTTTTCCAGACAAAACAGATGCGCCATTGGCGGTCTATGCGGATGGAATGCTGGCCACGCCGGTCGCCTTTGAGGGCTTCAAGGTGATTGCCGGGCGGAACCCGCAAATCTTCAAGCACATGAACCGCATCGATACGCCGAAGCTGAATTAATGCGCGGCGTGCGATGTTGCCGAATTTCCGGCTGCGTGTTCCCAGATAGAGTTTCTGTGCTTCACGATCCCGGAACGAGGCAATGGCCATTCAACCCACCCAAATTCTATACGTGATACGTATCACGTATTTCTCGGGAATGCAATGCTGAACATACTGACCAGCCACCAGCGGGTTGCCGTCCAGACGCAGCCGAGGGCGTGATGCGCCTTAGCTCAGTGCGCAACCTTCGACGGTGATGCGGTGCATGACGCGGCGCTGGCCCTGATAGTCGTTCAAGGCCCAGTGCCAGGTGGCGCGGTTGTCCCAGAAGGCGATGGAGCCGTCGCGCCACTCAAAGCGGTGGGTGAATTCGGGCTTGGCTGATTGGGCGAAGAGCTGCTGCATCAAGGGGCGGCTTTCGTCTTCCGTCCAGCCTTCAAAGCGCACGGTGAAGGCCGGGTTCACGTAGAGCGCCTTTTTGCCTGACAACGGATGGGTGACGACGACAGGATGAACCACATCCGGCATGGCGTCGCCTAGCGCTGCGTTGCCGATGCGGCCATCGTTCTTGGCGTCATCGCCGGTCGATCCGCCCGCGTCTGTCTGTGCGGCATAGCCTGAGGGGCCGGAGCCGAAAATATGCGCCGCGGAATGCACCGCGTTGAGGCCGCCGAGCATCTTCTTCATGCCGTCGCTCAGATTGTCGTAGGCGGCATACATGGATGAAAACATGGTGTCGCCACCCGTCTCAGGCAATTCGCGGGCGACGAGGATGGAGCCCATGGCGGGTTCAACATCATAGGAATGATCGGTGTGCCAGCCGCCGCCGATATTGTCGGTCTGCTCCACGTCCTTGGAGACCAGCGCGATTTCCGGATAGTCCGGGTGGGCGGCGAAGAAGCGGTTGATGTTGATGTCGCCGAATTTGCGGGCAAGCGCGACGTGATCATCCTCGGAGATCGACTGATCGCGGAAGAAGATGAGGCCGTGATCGGCGAAGGCCTTGTGGATCGCGTCAAACTCGGTGTTTGAAAGACCCTTGGCGATGTTCACGCCGTGGATTTCCGCACCAACGCCTGCAAGCGGGCGCACGTCGATCATGCTCATGCCGTCATCTCCCTGCTTCCGGCATTTGCACCGGTAATTTGATGACAGGCATTAAATCACCGGCGAGGCTGTTTGGAAAGCCCCGCCGGTTTTTCGCAATTCCAAAGAGTTTTTCAGGCAGGCCGGACGATCAGTTCCGTGCCTTTTGTGGCGATGATGGCAACGCGGCTGCCGGTGGCGGGATTGGAGCCGTCCTGCACTATCGCCAGCCACTGGGTATCGCCGAGACGGACCTTGCCGCGACCGCCGGCGAAATCCTCAACCACCTGCGCCGTCTGCCCGATGACGCGGTCACCGCGCTGGTTCAGGTCCGGGTGATCGCTCTCCTCATAGGTGGGGCGCAGCAGGCGCGGGCCGATGAGGGCGGCGATGACCGTCAGGACAGCGAAAGCTGCAAGCTGCCAGGCGGGAAACGGATCTCCCAGCACCAGCGACAGAATGCCGGTGATGATGGCCGCCACCGCCGGCCACAACATATGCGTGGTCGGCAGGATCAGCTCGAAGGCCACAAGCACGATGGCCAGTGCCCACCAGCCCCAGAACGGGATTGCATCAATCAGTGTAAGGATCGGTTCCATTTTTCTGGTCCTTGTCGCTTACGCGCCTGTCGTTGGGACGCTGGCGGCAACAGTGGGGGCCTTGCCGATGCCTTTCAGCTCAGCGATGCCGGACAGAAGCCCGACAAGGCCTGCGGTTTCCGCCGGGATGATGACGGTCTTCTGGTTGGGAGATTCCGCCAGCTTGGCAAAGGCTTCCACATAAGCCTGGGCCACGAAGTAGTTGACCGCCTGCACATCCCCCTTGGAGATGGCTTCGGACACCATGGCGGTGGCCTTGGCTTCAGCCTCAGCCTCACGCTCGCGCGCCTCGGCGTCACGGAAGGCTGCTTCGCGGCGGCCTTCGGCTTCGAGGATCGCCGACTGCTTCATGCCTTCAGCGCGCAGGATGGAGGCGGACTTGTCGCCCTCGGCCTGCAGGATTTCAGCACGCTTCACGCGCTCGGCCTTCATCTGCTTGGCCATCGCTTCGGTGATGTCGGCGGGCGGGGTCAAATCCTTGATTTCCACACGGGTGACTTTGACGCCCCACGGGTTGGTTGCAAGGTCGATGACGCGCAGCAGGCGCTCATTGATGGCGTCACGGTTGGACAGGATTTCATCAAGGTCCATGGAGCCAAGTACGGTGCGCACATTGGTGACCGACAGATTGGAGATGGCGCGGTCAAGGTTGGCCACCTCATAAGCCGCGTTGGCGGCGTCCATCACCTGAATAAACGCAACCGCATCCGCTGTAACCATGGCGTTGTCGCGAGTGATGATTTCCTGCGAGGGAATGTCGATCACCTGCTCCATCATGTTCATGCGCCAGCCGATGCGCTCGACAATCGGCACCAGCAGCCACAGGCCGGGGGTCAGCGTGCGCGTGTAGCGGCCAAACCGCTCGATTGTGTACTGGTAGCCCTGTGGGACGATCTTGACTGAGCTGTAAACCAGAACAGCGGCGAGGCCGAGCAGAACCAGGCCGAGAATCAGCGAAGCGCTAAGCATGTGACGTCACTCCCGTATTTGCGGCCTACCGCGCGAAATATGCGGGCAGCACCGGCGTTTTATCTATCTTCCCAGTGGGATCTTGGCCCCTTCGAAGATGAAGCGTTCAGCACACTGTATATGGGAAATGTGGTTTTCGCGTGCCAATGAAATCGGACCTGCGGTTTACGATTTCGCACCGCAGTGCAATATGGCTAGTGCCGTCAGCTCACGAGGTTGAGCGGGGCTCCAGCCAGATATGCGTCGATATTTGCGCGCGTCGTCACCAAAATGCGCTGCATGGCTTCGCGGGTGTTGAAGGCTGAATGCGGGGTGATCACCACATTGCGCAAATGCAGCAGCACATGGTCCGCCAGCAGCGTTTCGAGATTGTGGCGGCGCAGATAGACGGAGCGCAGAAGCTCTGCTTCCTCGCGGATGGTGGGTTCTTCAGGCAGCACGTCGAGGCCCGCCCCCGCAAGCTTGCCGGTGGCCAGCGCCTTGAGCAGCGCATTGACGTCAATCAGATTGCCGCGCGCCGTATTGATGATGACGGCGCCCTGTTTCATTTTGTCGAAGGCTGCTTCATCAATCATATGATCCGTGTCCGCACCACCGGGCACATGCAGGCTGATGACATCTGCGCGCGCCAGGAGGTCATCAAACGGCACATAGTCAAATCCCATCTCGCGGGCAGCGGCATGATCGGGTGCCGTATCATGGGCAATGACCTTCATGGCGAAGCCCCTGGCGATACGGATGGTGTTGAGGCCGATATGGCCGGTGCCGACAATGCCGATGGTTTTGCCCATCAGGTCAAACCCCTGGAGGCCCGCCTGATTGAAATCGCCGCGCCGTGTGCGGTCGGTGGCTTCCACCATTTTATGCGAGACGGCCAGCAGCAGCGCGAACACATGCTCGGCGACGGTGTTTTCGCCGTAGGTGGGCACGGTGGCAACGGCAACGCCACGTGATTTACACGTCTCGACATCAATGTGATCAAAGCCGGTTGAGCGGGTGGCGATCAGTTTGAGATTGGGCATTGCCGCCAGCGTTTCAGCATCGATGCTGGAATAGACGAAGGGGGAGATGATGTCAGCGTCTGCATAGGCTGCAGCGTTGGCTGGCTTCAGGCGCTCGGGCACGAAGGTGACGTCATGGGCGTCAGCAAGCGACCGCAGAGGTGCCATTTCCCACTCTTCGGTTTCAAAGACGACAATCTTCATGAGCCAATTTCTGCTTCTGCAGCGGCGACGGCCTGCTTGGTGCGGATGAAACTGTCCGGCGTTACCGACATGGAATCAATGCCGGCTTTGACGAGGAAGCGCGCGAAGGCGGGTTTGTCGCTTGGCCCCTGGCCACACAGGCCGACTTTGCGGTGATGTTTGTGCGCGGTGCCGATGACGCTTTCAATCATCCGGGTGACGGCGGGGTTTTCTTCGTCGAACAGATGCGCCAGCAGGGCTGAATCCCGGTCCACACCCAAAGTGAGCTGGGTGAGATCATTGGAACCGATGGAGAAGCCGTCGAAGCGCTCGGAGAATTCGTCCGCCAGAATAACGTTCGACGGCACTTCGCACATGACGTAGATGTCCAGACCATCCTTGCCGCGGACAAGGCCGTGCTTCGCCATGATCTTCAGGGTCTGGTCCGCTTCTTCGAGAGTGCGGCAGAACGGGATCATCACCACCACATTGGCGAAGCCCATCTCCTTGCGCACCTTGGCCAGCGCCCGGCATTCAAGCGCAAAGCCGTCCTTGTAATTATCCGAATAGTAGCGGCTGGCACCGCGCCAGCCGATCATCGGGTTTTCTTCGTGCGGCTCAAACTGGCGGCCGCCGATCAGTTCGGCATATTCGTTGGTCTTGAAGTCACTCATGCGCACGATCACCGGACGCGGATGCTGCGAGGCGGCAAGCCGGGCGACGCCATAGGCCAGCGTATCGACGAAATAGTCCGACTTGGTCTTGTAGCCGGTCGTCATCTTTTCGATCAGGCGGCGGGCCTGTTTGTCCTTCACCTCGTCGAAGCGCGTCAGCGCCAAAGGGTGAATCTTGATGATGTTGTTGACGATGAACTCCATCCGCGCGAGGCCAATGCCGTCCGCCGGCAGTCGCCACCAGCGCAGAGCTGCCGACGGGGTTGCCATGTTGAGCATGACTTTGGTGCGCGTGGTGGGCAGGTTTTCAAGACTCAGATCCTGCGCCTCTATGTCTGCAATCCCTTCATAGATACGACCCTCGTCGCCTTCAGCACAGGAGACCGTCACATCGATACCGGTCTTGAGCAGTTTGGTTGCGTTGTGGGTGCCAACGATTGCTGGCAGGCCGAGTTCGCGGCTGACGATTGCTGCGTGGCTGGTGCGGCCGCCGTGATCCGTCACGATAGCCGCGGCGCGCTTCATGATCGGCACCCAGTCGGGATCAGTGATGGTGGTGACGAGAACCGCACCGTCTTCAAATTTATCAATCTCGTGGGGTGACGCCAGATTGATGACTTTGCCTGCTGCGGCACCGGCACCAACGGCAAGACCGGCGGTGAGCTGCTTGCCTTTTTTCTTGATGCGGAATGTCTTGAGGTCGGTTGCTTCGGCGCGCGACTGAACGGTTTCAGGCCGCGCCTGAACGATGGCGAGGTCGCCGCTTCTGCCGTCCTTGGCCCATTCAATATCCATCGGGCAGCCATAATGTGTCTCGATGATGACGGCCCAGCGGGCAAGGATCAGCACTTCGTCGTCGCTCAAGGTAAAGCGGGCGCGTTCATCTGCGGTGGTGCGCAACCATTTGGTCGGCTTGGTGCCGGCATCCGCATAGATGAGCTTTTTCTCCTTGGTGCCGCGCGTGCGCTCGATAATCGGCACGAGGGTTTTGTCTTCCAACAGTGGTTTGAAGACCATGTATTCATCAGGATCGGCGATGCCCTGCACCACCGCTTCACCAAGGCCCCACGCGCCAGTGATCAGCACCACGTCGGGAAAGCCGGTTTCGGTGTCGATGGAGAACATGACGCCCGCTGCACCGCGGTCCGAGCGGACCATGCGCTGGACGCCGACCGACAGCGCCACCTGCAAATGGTCAAAGCCGTTATTGTTGCGATAGGTGATCGCCCGGTCTGTGAAGAGTGATGCGTAGCAGCGGCGCACATGCTCGATCAGCGACGTGGCACCGCGAATGTTGAGATAGCTTTCCTGTTGGCCCGCGAAACTTGCTTCGGGCAGGTCCTCGGCTGTCGCGGAAGAGCGCACCGCCACATCGGGCGTGCGCCTGCCCTCGCGCTGTCCAAGCTCGCGATAGGCATCCTTTATCAACCCCTCCAACTGCTTTGGCATTTTGCCTTTGAGGAATGCCTTGCGGATGGTTTTTCCCACCTCCGCCAGCGCCATCTCACCGGCACCAAGGGCTTCAGTCTGGGTTTGAATGATCTCGTCGAGCGCGTTTTCACTCACAAACAACCGGTAGGCGTCCGCCGTGGTGGCAAAACCACCGGGCACAGTGACACCCATATCAGACAAATTGGCGATCATTTCGCCCAGCGATGCATTCTTGCCGCCAACGCGCGGCACATCTTCAACGCGCACATCCTCCAGCCAGAGGATCATGTCCGGATTGGCCGGGTTCGCGATTCTGATGGAGGCGGGCTTTTTCTTTGAGGTCATAAGGTGTGCATCCCAATCTGAATGTGACAACAAGCAGCAAGGTGGGCGGCAGGATGTGAAAGCCCTGTCAGAGCATCAAACTATGGTGTCATTTGAATGACGGGCCCAATCGTTCCGCCTCAATGGTCCGCCTTACGGCCATTGGAGACAACCCGGTGCTGCAATAGACCGCAGCGGCACGTCCAGCAGACCTCATGCTCCGCGGCGAGCTTCAGCCGTCCGGATTTTTCCGGTGCTTCATGGAAAGCGTGCTTGCGGGCAAGGCTGCCACAAGGGCGATGCCACCACCGATTGCGAAGATGGCGGGCAGACTCACGATATCATCCGGCAAGGTGAGCAGCACGCCGAACAGGCTGAGGCCGAATGACGACCCGATTTGTCCGGCAAGGCGGCTCATGCCGGATGCCATGCCGAATTGGGTTGCGGGCACCGCTGTGGCGATGATGGAAGCCAGCGGTGGCATGGCGATGCCGTGACCAACACCTTGCAGCACGAGGCCGAGCAATACGATGGGGACGCTGGTTGCGTAGACGCCTGCGGCCACCATGAAGAGCCCGCTAGTCTGGCACAGAATGCCGATGACCGCGCCCAGACGCTCACCCCATTGGGTGGCGATCAACCCGCCGAGGGGTGAAGCCAGTGTGAGGCTGAATGTGCGGGTAAGCATCAAAATGGCGGCGACGGATACCGAGAATCCGAAGCGGTCTATCAACACCAGCGGCGTCGCGATAAGGGCGCCGAGATATGACATTTGCAAGAAGAAGTTCGAGATGGCCGGCGCGTTGAAATTGCGCCGCCGGAGCATTGCGGGCGGCACGATGGGGTCTGAGATGCTGGCCTCATAAAAGAGGAACACCACGAGACCAATGAGCCCCGCAATACCGGCAGATATTTTGAAGCTTGTCGCCACGTCCGGCTCGGCAAAGGCACCGATGACAAACAGCAGGCAGGACAACGCAACCAGCAGGATCAGATTGCCGACGTGATCAAACCTTGCGGGCTGGCGGGTAGTTTCCGGCAAGACTTTCCACGCCAGAATGACAGCACCGATGCCTGCTGCCGCCTGCACGAGAAAGACCGAGCGCCAGCCGAACATCTCAACGAAAGGCCCGCCGATGATGAGGCCCAGGGCCGCGGCACCCGGCCCGCCCATCGACCACCAGCTGATGGCCTGCGTGCGGTGTTGCGGCGGGTAAACGTGAAACAGGATCGCCATGGCAGACGGCCCGGTGGCCCCGGCCAACACCATGGACAGCACGCGAAACGCGATGAGTGACCAGATGTCCCAGGCCAGCATGCTGGCGAAGGCAAAGATGGTGGACCCCAGAATGCCACCGATGAAAATGCGGCGGTGACCGAACATGTCGCCCAGCTTGCCAATGACCGGCAGGGCCGCCGCGGAGACCAGCATGGGTGCCGAGACCGTCCATGCGGCAAACGCTTCGCTGACGCCAAACTCCGCCGCAATGAGATTGAGTGCGACGGTGAGGATGGTGAAAGGAAAGCCCGTCGCCAGCATGCCGATCATGCCTGCCCACAAGACCTGTTGCGCACGGCGCGCATCAAAGGTCGGTGGTATGTGGGTTATGTCACTCATCTTCGAGTGCTGCAGCGATGTCCTGCGCCGTCGCATTCGGGTGCAGGATGAAATGCGCCATCAGCGCCGGGTCCTGCA
This sequence comes from uncultured Parvibaculaceae bacterium, assembly GCA_964511745.1. Classification (GTDB taxonomy): domain Bacteria; phylum Pseudomonadota; class Alphaproteobacteria; order CGMCC-115125; family CGMCC-115125; genus Pyruvatibacter. The sequence goes on along the minus strand of CAZEHX010000001.1, from coordinate 262,707 downwards.
TGGGAATGAAGTGGCTCAGATGCGGCAGCGACACGTCGCGCGCATTGGGGAACTCTTTGTGCAGTTCTTTCCATGTGGGCGAGAGGGCAAAATCCATTACCTGCTCTTCCTCCGGGGCGCGCGATTTAGCGCGCAGGATGGTGACGGGCGCGGTGATGGCACCCAGACGGCCATAGAGCGATGCATTGACACTACCGATATAGACGGATGCTTCCGTCGCCGGCGGACAGGCAAGCCGGAATGACGCTCCGTCTTCGGAAGGGCGAATACCGTAGCGGCAATAATCCTCAAGGGCTGCGGGTTGCCACAGTGAATAGGGGTGACGGTCCTTGAACCGGTCGTACATTTGCTGCCAGCCGGTCCACTCATCGCGCCTGCGGGCAACAGGATGGGTCGTGGGGTCTTCAGGCGTGGCATTACCTTCCGGCGCATAGCGCTCAGGCTCGAGCATCACCGGGTCCACCAGCAGCAAGCGCGCGAACATATCAGGGTGTGCAAGGGCTACCTGGGTCAGGCAATGGCCGCCCATGGAGTGGCCGACGCCGATGACATTGGTGAGGGCAAGATGATCGACCAGGTCGCCGATGTCGGTTGCGACCAGCGACCAATCAAGCAGCAGGCCTTTTTTTTCGCTCTGGCCATGGCCACGCAGATCAACGGCGATGATGCGGAAGCTTTTGGGCAGGCGCGCGACGGTCTCGTCCCAGACGCGGGCATGAAAGCCGGTCGCGTGGATCAGCAGGATCGGCTGACCTTCAGGGTCGCCCCACTCCCAGTAGGAAATGCGGGCCTGAGAGCCGGCGAAGAAATGGTGGCGTGGATCTGCAGACATGGAACCGTGTGTAATCACTCGCGGGGGGAAAATGGCCTCAGGGGGGAGGCCCCGCGAGTGATTACCACGTTACGGAATGGTCCCGATAGGGTGCTGACTGGGGGTCAGCATCCCACCGGCCCCAGACCAGTCTTACTCGTAGACAAAGGCTGCATCGTCCAGATCAATTAGGGGGAAATCATTGCGTTCCGCCCAGTAATCCTGGTTGTGCTGCCATTCGGGCTTGTCGCCGCGCTTGGGAAGCAAGTCCATGTTTCGCACCAGATAGCCCGGGTTGAAGTTGTCGGTGTCGATCCAGTCGAGGATTTTCATATCCTTGTCCTCGGGCCGGAGCGCTACAGACACCTTCTTGGTGCCCTTTTGCTGCATCTTCTTGAGCAGGTTGCAGACGAAATCCGCTACCATGTCGACACGCAATGTCCAGCTGGCGCGGAAATAGCCGAACACCCACACCATGTTGGGAATGCCGGTGAACATCATGCCGCGATAGGTGATGGTCTCGTTGAACTTCACCGGCTCGTCATTGACCGAGAAGGCAATGTCGCCAAGCGCACACAGGTTGAAGCCGGTGGCAGTCACGATGAGGTCGGCTTCGAGCTCTTCACCCGATTTGAGCAGGATGCCCTTTTCGGTGAAGCGTTCGATTTCGTCCGTCACCATCGAAGCCTTGCCCGACTTGATGCCGGCGAACAGATCACCTTCCGGCACGAAGGCCACACGCTGGCGCCACGGACGATAGCTGGGTGTGAAGTGCTTGGCGACGTCATAGCCTTCGGGCAGCAGTTCCTTCACGCCTTCAATGAGTTCGTCTCTGACGACATCGGGCTCTTCGAACGAGCGGCGGGTGAACTCCGCCTGATTGAAGAGAACAGCGCGGCGGGTAATTTCGTGAATCCAGGTTTCATCGACTTCCAGCATGCGCAGCATGTCAGCGAGTTCATTCTCGTTGCGAGCCGGGATGAAGTAGGTCGGTGAGCGCTGCAGCACCGTGATGTGCTCACAATCGGGCGCCATGGCGGGAACGATGGTGGCGGTTGTCGCACCGGAGCCGATGACGACGACCTTCTTGCCCTTGTAGTCATAATCTTCAGGCCAGGTCTGGGGGTGCAGGATATCGCCCTTGAACTTGTCCATGTCCGGCCATTCGGGCGTGTACCCTTCGGAATGGCGGTAGTAGCCCTGGCACATCCACAAGAAGCCGCAGGTGAAGATCAGATCTTCATTGGTGTCGGTGCGGGTTGCGTGGATGGTCCACAGATTGTCCTTGTCGGACCAATTGGCGGACAGGATCTTGTGCTGATAGCGAATGTGGGGTCCGAGATTATTTTCCTCGATCACCTCACCCATATAGGTGCGGATTTCTTCTGCCGTGGCGATGGGCTTGCCGACCCATGGCTTGAAGCGGTAGCCGAAGGTGTAAAGGTCACTATCAGAGCGGATGCCGGGGTAACGGTGCATCCACCAGGTACCGCCGAAATCCTCCAGAGCCTCAAGACACACGAAGCTCATGCCGGGGCACTGGTCCTTGAGATGATAGGCTGCGCCGACGCCGGAAATGCCGGCGCCCACAACAAGCACATCAAAATGTTCAACCTTGCCGCCGCTTTTTGCGCCGGGTTTGGCGTGTGTGGCTGTGTCTGACATTGGTTTGCTCCCTTTGACCATAATTGATTTATGGTTATGAGCCCTAGCTTATTCACTACTGACAGTCTGTCAATTGATACAAATTAGCGCAGTCCGCGCTATTGAAACTGCCGATCTGCTTGAACCGGAGCGGGCGGCCTGATACCCGTTCGGCCATGACCTCACTCACCATCAGACGGCCGGACGACTGGCATGTGCATCTGCGCGATGGCGCGATGCTGGATCTGGCTGCGTCCCACACGGCGCGGCAATTCGCACGCGCCATTGTGATGCCCAATCTGGTGCCGCCGGTGACGACGGTTGCAGCCGCTGAAGCCTATCGGGCGCGCATCATGGTGGCCGTCGGCAAGGCACATGATTTTACACCGCTGATGACGGCCTATCTGACGGATACGATTGAAGCGGATGAAATCGAACGCGGGTTCGAACAGGGTGTGTTTACGGCCTGCAAGCTTTACCCGGCCAACGCGACGACCAATTCAGCAGCTGGCGTCTCCGACATTGCGAACCTCTCGGGTGTTCTGGAGCGGATGCAGAAAATCGGTATGCCACTTTTGATCCACGGCGAAGTGGTGTCGTCGGAAATTGATATTTTTGATCGCGAAGCGGTGTTTATTGATCAGGTGCTGACGCCGCTGATGAAAGACTATCCGGCGCTGAAGATTGTGCTTGAGCACATCACCACCAAGGATGCCGTGGATTTCGTGGCGGCATCGGGTGAGACGCTGGCAGCAACCATCACCGCGCACCATCTGCGTATCGACCGCAATGCGATGTTTGATGGTGGCATGCGGCCGCACGCCTATTGCCTGCCGGTTGCCAAGCGGCGGCTGCATCGCGAAGCCCTGCGCCGGGCGGCCATTTCGGGGAATGCGAAATATTTCCTCGGCACGGATACAGCGCCGCATCAAAAATCAGAAAAAGAAAGCGCGTGCGGGTGTGCCGGGATTTTCAGCGGTCCGGTAGCGCTTGAAAGCTATGTGCAGACTTTTGATGAAGAAGGTGCGCTGGACAAGTTTGAAGCCTTTGCGTCTGAATTTGGCCCACGCTTCTATGGACTGCCGCTGAACGAAGGCACTGTAACGTTGGTGCGTGAGGCACATGACGTGCCTGCGCTGATTGAGCATGGCGATCTTGGCGTTGTACCGTTCCATGCGGGCGAGACGCTGGCCTGGCGGCTGGCTGACTGAGCGCTAGGCTGACACGAGCCAGGTGAGATTGTCACCGGACCGCTCCGAGCGAAGATGCAGCATGCGGTTATGAGCTGCGAGCGCGCCCTCCCACAAAAGGTTCCACGCCGCATAGGCTTCGGCAGGAATGTCGAGACCCTGCATCAGCCGCCAGCCGGTTTGCCTGATGCGGATGCTGCCGTCGCTCTGCGGTTCAACGTCAACAGTCTCACCCTGTGCAGCGGCAATGCCTGAGAGAAGCTGTGCAAAGGCTTCAGGTGATGTGCCTTCAATGCCGAGCAATGCTGCGAGATCGTCATAAAACTGCATGCCGATGATGCGCGCGGCATGGCCCAGATGGGACAAGGTTTCTTCCGGGCCGAACAGATCCAGCAGTGTCGGCACCAATGAGCGCACATATTCCATGGCGTAAGCGCGCTCAACTTTATCGAGGCGTTCGCGCGGCCATGAGGTGTGGTCGAGGACCGGGGCTTTTGCCGGATCGAAAAGCGGGCATTGTTCATCAGGGGCGAAGCGGACGCGTTCGTCTTCGCCGATCTCGTGGCCGTAGTCGATGTAGTAGCCCTCAAGGCCCGGCTGGCCCGTCACAATCTGTCCGGTGCACACGAAACCCAAACGCGGATTGCCGAGCGACACGCCATTGTGCCCGTGCCAGCCATGCAGCATGGCTTCATTGACCTTGGCAGGTATGCCGCAAGCGGCCGTGCCGTGCCAGATCCAGCGCGGCGGGGGATAGCGCACCCATGTCTTGGTATCGCTTTCGGGCATGTATTCGGTTTTGACGCCACCCAGAGCATTTGAAAAATAGTGGTATTGCGCGCACGCAACTGCGTCCGGTAGGCCATCAAGGCCAAGCTTCTTGAGGCCGGGCAGAAATTTTTCCAGATGTTGGCGGCGGAAATGGCCGAACACGAAACGGGCGGCATCGTCGGCACTGCGCCGCGTCACCAGCGACAGCACCAGGCCGGTCATCAGCGCATTGTACAGTTTCGCGACGGCCTTGTAGCCAGCTTGGGTTGCAACCGCCATTTGCTTGTTCCTGATTGAAGCCCTGCTGCTAACGCATCAGCCGCACTGCCCGGAAAGCCATGGGCGCGAGGCAGGTCATATAGAAGCCGAGGATAAATCCGCCCGCAAATGCCGTGACCATTTCAGACAAGCCTGCTACTTCGCCGCCCCATTCGATCAGCGAACGCAATGCAAACAGCACGACGATACCGCTAACCGCGATGATGATCTGCTGCCACCATTGCGGTCGCGGGCCGCGTGCCGGGCACAGGCGCGCATCGAGCGCCGCGCCCGCGATCCAGCCACCCAGCAGGAACATGACGGTGAGGGTGGGTGCGGGGCCTGAATGGATCGCGCGGTCTGCGGCCTGTGCGGCGGCGGGCCACACGGCCCAGATGACCGGAATCAACGCCACAATAAGCGCAAGCTGCGCCACCGGCGACGCGCGCAGCTGCGATATGCCGGGGGTGTTGGGCCGGACGAGCCATGCAAACACCACCAGTGTAATGAGTGCCAATGCCGTGCCGGTGAGCACGTCGTCCACATCATGCACGCCGAGATAAATCCGGCTGAGGCTGACCCCCACGGCAAGCACAATGGCGACAACCCAGGCCCAGGGCCGCGAAATTTCATGGGCAAGCCACAGCCACATGGCGACGGCGACCTGCGCGTGCCCAGACGGCCTGCCCGGTTCGCCGGTGACCCGCCCATCCAGCTGGATGTCGCCGCCGGGGCGCGGGTCCTGCCAGAAATCCTTGAACCAGCCGTTGAGGACGGCGGTAATGGTGACCAGCACGGTCAGGCGCGTGAAGATCGAGCGGTCCCACAACCAATAGCCGATGGGCAGGAAGATCAGGAAAAAAGGCGTGTAGCCAAGCCAGGTGAACACTTCGGCGATGGGCGTCGCCCAGTCGCTGCGCAAGGGCAGCACCCATTCCATTGAGTAAAGCAGATCGTCCATGTGGTTCTCCCCCTCGCCACGCTGACACCTATTTGGCTGAATATTTTTGGCCGGGCGCGCGGTCTTGTTCTGGATGCAGCATAAACAGTTTTCCCGCGTGGCGACAGTTGCGCACATGCGACACTGCGGGGTCCCGGATTTGGCCGACTTGGTGTAATCTCAGGCACTATTGACGTTGTGACCAATGCGTACCGACATCTATTTTCCAAGGGCCGGTTCATGCTTGAGACTTTCGACGCCACACTTCTTGCGCGCGCGCAATTTGCCTTCACCATTTCATTCCACATTATCTTCCCGGCATTCTCCATCGGCCTTGCAAGCTATCTGATGGTGCTGGAGGGGCTGTGGTTACGGACGGGCAACGAGACCTATCTGCGACTGTTCAAGTTCTGGATGAAGATCTTTGCCGTGGCGTTCGGCATGGGCGTCGTGTCGGGCATTGTGATGTCCTACCAGTTCGGCACCAATTGGAGTGTGTTCTCCGATAAGGCCGGACCGGTCATTGGACCGTTGATGGCCTATGAAGTGCTGACGGCGTTCTTCCTTGAGGCAGGCTTTCTTGGCGTCATGCTTTTCGGCATGGGGCGGGTGTCAAAGCGATTGCATTTTTTCGCCACCGTGATGGTGGCCTTCGGCACGCTGCTTTCGGCAACCTGGATTCTGGCGGTGAACTCATGGATGCAGACCCCTGCGGGCTATGCAATCAATGAGGTCGGCCAGTTCGTGCCCGCAGACTGGCTTGCGATCATCTTCAATCCATCCTTCCCCTACCGGCTGGTGCATATGGTACTGGCGGCCTATCTCACGACCGCGTTTGTGGTCGGCGCAGTCGGTGCATTGCACTTGCTGCGCGACAAGACCAACGCCGACGCGCGCAAGATGTTCTCCATGGCCATGTGGATGGCGGCACTGGTTGCCCCCTTGCAGATTTTTGCAGGCGATCTGCATGGCCTCAATACGCTGGAGCATCAACCCATCAAGGTCGCGGCGATGGAGGGGCATTGGGAACGGCAGGCCGGCGCACCATTGATCCTGTTTGCGCTGCCGGATCAGGATGCCGAACAAAATCACGCCGAGATTAGTGTGCCGGGTCTCTCGGCGCTCATCCTGACCCATGAGTGGGATGGAGTGACGCCGGGACTGAAAGATGTGGCGAAGGACAAGCGGCCACCGGTTGCGATTGTCTTCTGGAGTTTCCGCATCATGGTGGCTGTCGGCATGCTGATGTTGCTGGTCGGCGCGGTAAGCCTGCTGCTGCGCTGGCGACACAGACTCTATGACACACGCTGGTTCCACCGGGCAGCCATTTTGACCGGGCCCGCGGGTTTTGTTGCTGTGCTGGCGGGCTGGGTTACAACTGAAGTCGGACGCCAGCCTTATACGGTCTATGGCTTGCTCACGACTCAGGACTCTATTGCCCCAGTCGGGGCGCCTGCTGTCGCAGCCTCGCTGCTGGCCTTTGTAGTTGTCTACTTCGCGCTGTTTGGAGCAGGTACCTATTACATTCTGCGGATGATGAACAAGGCACCTGATGACGATACGCCGATGCTGCATGCCCCCATGCGCGCGGCAGGTACGACACCGGCGGCGGCCATTGACCCTGAAACCATCCCGGCGAAACAGGAGGCTGATCGCGATGTTTGACCTTCCAACAATCTGGGCCGGGCTTCTGGCGCTTGCCATCTTCATCTATGTGATCCTCGACGGGTTTGATCTTGGCATCGGCATTATCTTTCCCTTCCTGGACAGCGACGATGACCGGGCACTGGCGATGAATTCGGTGGCGCCTGTATGGGACGGCAATGAAACATGGTTGGTGCTGGGCGGCGGCGGCCTTCTTGCCGCCTTCCCGCTAGCCTACGCGGTTGTCATGCCGGCGCTGTACGGTCCTTTCATTGTGATGATCCTGGCGCTGGTTTTCCGTGGGGTCGCGTTTGAATTCCGCTGGCGCGACGTTGCGCATCAAAAAATATGGGACCGCTCATTCAATTTCGGATCGCTGGTTGCCACCTTCATGCAGGGCATTGTGCTTGGCGCATTCGTGCAAGGCATCGAGGTGGATGGGCGCGCCTATGGCGGTGGCTGGTGGGACTGGCTGACGCCTTTCACAGTGACGTGCGGCGTGGCGCTGACCTTCGGCTATGCGTTGCTGGGCTCCACATGGCTGTTGATGAAGACCAGCGACGGGTTGCGCGAGAAGGCTTACGTGCTGGCGCGGCGCTGCGGTGCTGCAACGCTCGTGTTTGTCGGCATTGTCAGCGCGTGGACGCCGTTTCTGTCGCCGGAGATTGCGGACCGCTGGTTTACCTATCCGCATCTGCTGGTGGTGGCGCCGGTGCCGGTCCTGACCGCACTGCTTGCGGCGTTGCTTGGCTGGGGCCTTGTGAAGCGCAGGGACTACATCCCCTTCCCTGCGGCCATCGGTCTATTCGGCCTTTGTTTCGCGGGACTGGGGGTCAGCATCTCGCCTTATATCGTGCCGCGCGCCATCACCATCCATGAAGCCGCCGCGCCGGATTCAAGCCTTGCCTTCATGCTGGTGGGGGCGCTGGTGTTGCTGCCGCTGATACTGGCCTACACCGCTTATTCCTATTGGGTGTTTCGCGGCAAGGTTGACCCTGAAGCCGGGTATCATTGATGCCCGATCAACGCAGCCACCACATTGAGAAAACCGGCTGGCGTGAGATTGGCTGGTTTGTTGCCCTATGGTGCCTGGGTGTTGGTGCCGTAACGATTGTTGGTGGCATCATCAAACTGGTGATCGGCACCTGACACTTCTGACGGGGTGATCAGCGCTTGCGCCCGCCGGATTGTTTCCTGCGAAATACCTTCAGGAATGTCCAGTTCGGGTTGATCCACCCTTTGCGAATAAAATACGCCATCATGCCGCCGCCGACGGCAGCCATGAGCAGCAGCACAAAAACGTAGCCATAGCGCCAGCCAAGTTCCGGCATGTTCCAGGCTGAAACCGTCCGGTCAAAATTCATACCGTACAGACTGGCAATGAAGCTCAGCGGAATGAAGATGGTCGCAATGATGGTCAGCATCTTCATGATGTCGTTGAGGCGCGTGCTCATGCTTGAAAGATATATATCGACCAGGCCCGACGCGATCTCGCGATAGGTTTCGACGATATCCATCAGTTGAATTGTGTGGTCATAGCAATCACGGAAATAAAGGCGTGTCTGGTCGGTCACCAGAGTCGTTTCATCCCGGATCAAGGAGTTCACCATCTCGCGATGCGGCCAGATGGCGCGGCGCAGACTGAGCAGGTCGCGTTTCATGTCGTGAACCCGGCCAACCAAGCCGGGGTCCGGTTTCGAGACGACCTCGTCCTCCAGACGTTCCAACTTTTCCCCATATTTCTCGAGAACGGGGAAATAGGCATCGACCACGGCATCGATCAGCGCATAGGCCAGATAGTCGGCGCCCATTTGCCGGATGCGTCCCTTTTTGCGCCGGACCCGTTCACGCACCAGATCAAAACAATCTCCGGGCCGCTCCTGAAATGAAAGGACCAGACCTTCACCGACGAAGAGTGAGACCTGCTCGGTTCGAATATGCCGCCCCGGCGACATCATGCGCATCACGACAAAAAAATGATCCTCATATTCCTCCGCCTTCGGCCGTTGGTGGACATTGACCACATCCTCCAAAGCGAGGCTGTGGATGCCGAAAATGTCGCCCAGTTTTTCGATCAGCGGAATGTCGGCGAGGCCTGTGATGTTGATCCAGACCACCGGCGCACTGCCGTTGATCGATTGCAGCTCGTCAATGGATTGAATGTCGCGCTCAACCACCTCGTCGGCACCATATGCGATCAGGGAAATAGAGGATGAATGTGCGGCAGGGTCCGCCACGAGGGTCCCTGGCGCCGTTCCGGGGGCCGTACGACGTTTTGCATGCACGCTTTGATGTTCGCTGTTCATGACGCCTGCTTTTTCTTGCACCGGATGCGTTCACCGCACGGCTTAATCTGATGATGACTGTCCCATCACTCAGGCAGTGCACTGGTGCGGTGGGTATGGCGACAGTGCCGCCAGCCTTGTTCGACCGGTGATGACCGCCGATGATCGCGCGCCATATTCGCTTGTTTTGTACCCACGGCAATATTATTAGCCAAATAATATGCCAGCTAACCATGATGGACCCCTGCCATGCCCGTGAACAAGATGCTGAACATAATCCAGAACAATCCACTGCATAGATTTCTCGATATCGACATTTTTGAAGATGCGTCCCAAAATACCGTCATCACCACCGTCGTCAAAGAGCATCTGACCAATCCGGGCGGGACGCTGCATGGCGGCGTCATCTATGCGTTGTGTGATGCATGTGCGTCGGGATTTATCGGCACCCTCCCCGAGGGGCAACACGCGGTGACGCATGATATCCATGTATCCGTCATGCGACCGGCAGCGCTGGGTGCCGAGGTGACATTCACTTCCAACATTGTGAAACAGGGTAAGAGCCTCTGCTTCGTCGATGTCAGCGTTGAAGTGGCGGGCAATGTGATTGCGACCGCGCGGGTGACCAAGAGCATTGTAGCTGCCTGATCGGGTATGCCAGCGGTCCGGCCAGTGTGGCTCCGCGTAGCAGCAAAAACACCTTGATTGATCTGGTTGCGATGGTGTCGACTTTGACGGCAGGGGTGCAGCTGCATGTATCAAGTCTGAGGATGCCGAGAATGACAATCATACCAACTGAGCTTATTGCACCTATCTACAACCCTACGACTTTTGCCGTGCCGGGTGCAGTTGATGCCATTTTCAGGCGGCTTCGTGCTGAGCACCCGCTCTCTCAGGCTGACGTGCCGGGATATGACAAGCACTGGATTGTGACGCGGCACGCCGACATCATGACGGTGAGCCGCCAGAATGAGCTGTTTCACAATGGCGACCGCTCGGCGACACTCGCCCCGCAGGCGGGTGAGGCATTCGTCCATGACTTTACAGGCGGCGAGTACAACCTGTTCACTTCGCTCGTCCAGCTGGACGGCGACGAACACAAGGCCCTCCGGCGGGTGCTGTTCTCGGAGCTTGCGCCGGGCAATGTAGCCGGCATGGTCGACAGGATGGGCGGCACCGCAGCCGACCAGATTGCCAAGCTACGCAATGCGGGCGGCCTCATCGATTTTGCGCATGAGATTTCGTCCGCCTACCCGCTGAAAGTCGTGATGGATATCATTGGTGTGCCCGAGGAAGACCATCCGCGCATGTTGCAACTGACTCAGTGGCTGTTCAGCTGGGCGGACGAAGATTTGCGGCGGCCAGGAAGCGACCCAACAGACCCTGAGCAACAGGCGCAAACCTGGACGATCGTGCTTGCCGGTTTTGAGGAGTATTTTTCAAAGCTGATTGAGCTGCGGCGCGTCGACCCAAAAGATGATCTGGCGACACTCATTGCCAATGCCGAAATCGATGGCGGCCCGATGAAACATGCGCGGGCAATTTCCTATTTCGGCATCCTGTCGACCGCCGGGCATGACTCGACCGCGCACTCAACCGCAACCGGCATGTGGCTGCTTGCGACCCAGCCCGGTCTGTTTGAACAACTCAAATCCGACACTTCATTGATCCCCAATTTCGTCGAAGAGACCATTCGCTGGACGACGCCGGTAAAACACTTTGTGCGTCACGCAACGGCGGATTGCGAGCTGTCGGGCCGCGACATCAAAAAGGGTGACCGGCTTTATCTAGCCTACCCCTCAGGCAACCGCGACGACGCAGAGTTCGAAGACCCCGACACCTTCCGCCTCGACAGAAAACGCAACCGCCATGTCGGCTTTGGCTATGGCGGCCATGTCTGCCTTGGCCAGCACGTGGCGCGCGCTGAAATGCGCGTGCTCTGGGAGGCGGTGCTTCAGGAACTTAAAAGCGTGGAGATGGCAGGCGACGCAAAACTGATCGCATCAGAATTTGTGTCCGGCCCCAAGTCAGTACCGATCCGCTTTACGCTGAACTAGCTGATTTCAGTTTCCCGTGCGGCAGTAGCTGGCCCTTCAGAATGGCGGGAGAACGTGTCAGGTCACGGTCCCGAAAATAGCTCCAACGACACCGATCCAACGACACTGAGATGAGTGCGCGACGAAGCCCTTTCAGGTGATATATCTTTGATCAGCAGCCTTGCTTGGATTTCAATCAGGGCACACACATTTGTGGGACAGGATTATGGAAGACCCCTACAAAGTTCTGGGTGTCGACAAAGACGCTTCTGATGCCGATATCAAAAAGGCATACCGGCAGCTCGCGAAGAAACTGCACCCGGACCTGAACCCGGCCGATAAAGATGCAGAAGAGCGCTTCAAAAAGGTCACTGTGGCTTTCGGCTTGCTCGGCGATTCGGAAAAACGCCAAAAATTTGACCGCGGCGAAATCGATGCCAGCGGCGCTGAAACCCCCACCCACCAATATTACAAAGAATATGCCGGTGGAGAGAATGCCCAGCAGTATCGGTCTGATGCCAATTTCGAAGACCTCGGCGACGTGTTTTCCGACTTGTTTCGCCGCCGTGGTGCGGATCAAGGCCAGCACCTCAAAATGCGCGGCCGGGACGTGCGTTACCACTTGAGCGTCGATTTTCTGGAAGCTGCCACGGGTCAGACAAAGCGCCTCACCCTGCCTGATGGCTCGTCGCTTGATGTAAATATTCCCGAAGGCATCAAAAGCGGGCAGACGGTCCGGCTGCGGGGCAAGGGCATGGCCGGTTCAGGCGGCGGCCCGGCCGGTGATGCTTTGATCGAAGTCGAGGTTCGTCCGCATCCGATGTTTCGCCGCGACGGAAACGACATTGTTGTCGATTTGCCCATAACGATCGACGAGGCCGTGCTGGGCGGGACAGCGGACGTGCCGACCATCTCCAAGAAGGTCCGCGTCACAATCCCAAAAGGGTCCAGCAGCGGGCGGATATTGAGGCTTAAGGGCCAGGGTTTAAAGGCCCAAGGTGCCAACAAAAGAGGCGACCAGCTGTGTGTTTTGCAGATTGCACTTCCCGGCGAAATAGACGGTGAACTTGAAGCTTTGGCGGAAAAATGGCGTGAAGCGCATCCCTATAACCCGCGGGAGAATATGTGAGGTGGAGCATGCTTAAGGAACAGGAGGTTCTGTCGGTCATCGCAAGCGTCAGTGATGTTCAGCTACGCGTCTGGGTGTCGAAAGACTGGGTGAGACCGGCGCAAGACGGATCAACGCCGGTTTTCAACGAAGCCGACGTTGCACGCGTCAGGCTGTTGGACACCTTGATCAACCAGCTGGAAATTGACCATGAGGCCACCCCCATCATTCTGTCGTTGATCGATCAGATCCACGATATGCGCGCGCAGATGCGACGGGTATCTGAGGTGATTGAAGAGCAGCCCGATGACATTCGCCGCACAATTTTGGACTTGATGAGCGACGGGTCCTGAAACGGCATTGTCTGAGGACCGCGGAACAGTCGCAACACAGCGCGGCACTCGCAGGACCCTGGCGCTCAGCCACAATTTTAGGGTGGTGGTGCCCGGGGGCGGATTCGAACCACCGACACTGCGATTTTCAGTCGCATGCTCTACCAACTGAGCTACCCGGGCGTACCTGGCGACATTAATTCCGGCTGGATGCGGAAGACCGGTGAAACCGGGAGCCAAGGCGGCGGTTTATAGGCAATTGAGGGCCTCAAGTCCAGCCATCCCGGCACATGTTAGTGGCGGGTTGTTTCGTCCTCGTTTTCCTTGAGGGCTGAGGCCATGTCCCACTCATCGGGCGGCTCCACTGCGGGGATCGCGTATTTGCCGCCGAGCCAGCGCGACAGGTCCACGTCGGCGCAGCGTTTGGAGCAAAAAGGGCGGTATTGCTGAGCAATGGGCTTGCCGCAATTTGTGCATTTGCCGCCGGTAGACGCTGGTTTGCTCATGCCATCACCGCCACATCGATATGGTGACGGCGGGCGCCTTCCACCGGTGTGAGGGCGACATCGACGCCAAGGCGCGCGCGCAGCTGCGGGATCAGGCCGGACTGATTGAGCCAAGTAACAACGTCCGGCGACGTATGGATCGACAGGGGCTGGCCGGGTGCGTCCGCAGCAGCGGCTTCAGCGGCACGCAGCGCCTCATAGGCGACGGTGGCGCGGGATTTTTTGGCGTCGCGCTTCAACGGCTCCAGCAACAACCGGTCCAAAGGTTCGCGCACGCGCTTGCGGGTCATCTCAACGGTGCCGAATTCGCTCATGGGCAAAATTTGCGTCGGCGTGCGGTCGCCGGCAAAGCCTGCTTCGAGGCGGGCGACGACTTCTTCCTTATGCGCATCTTCTGCAAGGTGAATGAAATCGATGATGACGAGTCCCCCGACGCCGCGCAAGCGAACCTGACGGGCGATGGCATCGGCTGCCTCCAGATTGATCCGGTGGCTGGTCTGCTCAAGATTGGTGGCGGCGGTGAAGCTGCCGGAATTGACATCAACCGCCGTCAGCGCCTCGGTGCGCTCAACCGTGATCCAGCCGCCGGACGGCAGACCGACACGCGAGGACAATGCAGTTTCGATTTCAGCATCGACGCCACGCTCCGCAAACAAAGGCGTGCGGGATGTGTGGTGCTTGAGACGGCTGGCATGGCCGGGCATCACCGCGTCGCAATAGGCGCGCGCCTTGAGGAACGCGTCGGTGTCATCGATCAGCACGGTTTTGGTATCTTCGTTGAGATGGTCACGCAGCACGCGCTGGACGGGACCAAGTTCACGGAAGACGGTGGCAGGCGCATTGGTGCCGCGCGCGCGTTCCTGCACTTCGCGCCAAGTTTCAAGCACATGGCGGGCGTCGCGTTCAACGGCTGCCTCGTCCGCCGGGAGCGCCGCAGTGCGGACAATCCAGCCGGCCTTTTTGGCATCGGCACCTTCGGTGGTGGCGGCAACATCGGCGCCGACACGCTCGACCAGTTCGGTGAGGCGGGCGCGGTCGCCTTCATCCTCGATGCGGCGCGACAGGGCGACGCCGGGCTGATGGGGCACCAGCACAAGCAAGCGGCCGGGGATGGTGACATTGGCGGACAGGCGCGGACCTTTGTCGCCGATGGGATCCTTCAGCACCTGCACGAGGATCTTTTCACCCTCGCGCACGCAATCATTGATGCGGGGCATCTGGCCTGCGTCGCGCAGCCCCATGAGTTCGCACAGGCATTGCGCCTCGCGCACGCCGAGGAAGCCAGAGCGGGCAAGGCCGATATCCACAAAAGCTGCCTGCATGCCGGGCAAGACACGCTCGACGCGACCGATCATGAGATTGCCGACGAGGCTGGCACCTGTGGTGCCGCCGGAGCATGGACCGGACGCGCTGTCGTCGACGCTGCGTTCGATCACCAGATCACGCAACATACCATCGTCCATCAGCGCAACACGGGTTTCGCCGATGCCGACATTAATGAGGATTTCTTCGCTCATGGAGTGTGATCAAGGCCCGGCTAGCGATTCTGATTGCGATTCACTGCAAGTCTAGGCTGCATAGGGGTGAAAACGCCAGCCGCGCGCGGCCACACCTGCGGATTAATCCGTTGCCGCCGCGACGTAACCGGCACCGGCCAGCATGGCCGTGGTTTCAGCCAGCGGCAGGCCGACAATGGCAGAATATGAGCCGGAAATGCTGGGAATAAAGGCTGCGGCGCGGCCCTGAATGGCATACCCGCCTGCCTTGCCATGCCATTCGCCCGAGGCGATGTAAGCGGCGATGTCAGCTTCGCTGAGGCGTTTTACCTTGACGCGGGCTTCAACCACACGGCGAGCGATACCGCCGGAGGGCGATATCAGGCAGACGCCGGTGAAGACCCTGTGGGCACGGCCGCAGAGCAGCGCGAGGCATCGGCGGGCTTCTGCCTCGTCTTCTGTTTTGGGCAGGATGCGGCGGCCGACTCCGACGACAGTATCAGCCGCCAGCACAAAGGCATCCGGATGGCGGATCGCCACGGCATGGGCTTTTTCCACCGCGAGACGTTCCGCATGCGGACGGGGAAGCTCAGTTCTTCCGGGCGTTTCGTCGATGTCGGCTGGATCAACCTGATCGGGCGTGATGCCGGCCTGGGCGAGGAGATCACGCCGCCGGGGCGAGGCGCTGGCCAGGATCAGGCGCGCGCGTATTTCCCCCATAGTCCCGCTGCTACTTGTAGCGATAGGTGATGCGGCCCTTGGTGAGGTCGTAGGGCGTCATTTCAACCAGCACCTTGTCGCCCGCCAGCACGCGGATGCGGTTCTTGCGCATCTTGCCGGCTGTGTGGGCGATGATCTGGTGTTCGTTCTCGAGCTCCACCCTGAAGGTGGCATTGGGGAGCAGTTCGACGACTGTTCCGGGAAACTCGAGCAATTCTTCTTTTGCCATTATGGCCTTTCTGATGCGGTCTGCAGTTTGGACAGGCGGCACAACGGGGAAAAGCCCACGTGTGCAGCGCCCATGTCCTGAATTGGGCGGGAGAATGGGCATTTGGGCCAGCAAAATCAAGGTGGCAACAAAAACACACTGAACCTTGTTGACGACAACACGAATGTTCTCTTATTGTTCCGATCCAAAATGGAGGTGGAATTGCAGGGAAGTTGCTGTTGCGGTGCCGTGAAGTTTGAGCTGACCTCACCACCATCCATGATGGGAACGTGTCATTGCTCGCGATGCCGCAAGGTTGGAGCCGGCTCGCTTGTGTTCGTCAAAAAGGATGACATCAAGTGGATTGCCGGGCGCGACAGGATTCAGACCTACGAACCGACGCCGCCGTACAAATATGCTCGGTGCTTCTGTAAGATCTGCGGCACGTCTCTGGGCGAAATCCTGTCGGATGAAGACAGCTTCCCGATCAATGCGCACGTTCTGGATGACGACCCGGGCGTGCGCAATCACTTCCACGAGTTTGTGGCAGAGAAGCCCGACTGGTATGACATCTGCGACGATGCAAAACAGTTCGACAGTCATCCGACCACGACTTAGATGCCTCTGGATACCGCCTATCCGCTAGGTGCCGCGCGCCAGCCGAAGCGTTCCTTGATGCGAGCCATCAGGCTGTCACGGACTTCGCGGTAGGCATTGAGGCGCTGATCGCGGGAGCCTTGTGCCAATGTCGGGTCGTGGGTCGGCCAATACTCCACATCAGCGGCCATGGCCCGGGTCAGATCCACAGCCTTGTGCTGGGCTTCCGGCGTCAGGGAGATAATGAGGTCAAAGGAAGTGTCTTCGAGTTCATCAAAACTGCGCGGTTTGTGTTTTGAAATGTCGACACCCAGCTCATCCATGACGGCGATGACGAAAGGATCAACTTCCCCTGCCCGCACGCCGACGGAATCAACAAAGACGTGCTGGCCATATAGATGCTTCATCAGGCCTTCGGCCATGGGCGAGCGCACAGCATTCTGGCTGCACGCGAACAGCACCGCATCGGGCAGGTCTTCTCCGTGAGGGCCGCGCATAGCAGCTAGCCCTTCATGTGCAGCACGCAGATGAGCGTGAAGAGCCGCCTTGCGGTGTCGTGGTCGATGGCGATCTTGCCGGCCAGCCGCTCGGTGAGCAGCACGGCACCTTCATTGTGCAGGCCGCGGCGGCCCATATCGATGGCTTCAATCTTTGACGGCGACGCCGATCTGATCGCATCGTAGTAGCTTTCGCAGATCAGGAAGTAGTCCTTGATGATGCGGCGGAACGGCGACAGGGAGAGAATGACCTTGCCGTGGGGTTCCTCCGCCTCGTCGCGGATATCGAACACCAGACGGTTTTCCTCGATGGCCAGATGCAGGTTGTAGGGGCCCGCGTCGCTGCCTTCGGGCGCGAAACTGTTGTCCTCAAGCAGATCAAAGATCGCAACCTTGCGCTCATGCTCAACCTCAGGCGAGCGGCGAACGACGGACGCTTCGTCGAGCACGATCGACGCGATCCGCTTTTTCGGATCGGCGGGTGGTGCTGATTTTTCGTCGTCAGTCATGAGCGGACCGGTGATTGAGGGACGCAGGCGCAGTCTATGGGGTTCGGTGCAGTGTTCCTAGGGGAAGAGAAAACCCGCTATTTGTTGAGGCGGATAGAAACCGAGCGGCCGTGGGCTTCAAGGCCTTCTGCATTTGCCAGGGCCACAGCGGCCGGACCGATGGCTGCAAGACTATCGGGCGTACACTTAACAAGCGATGTGCGCTTCATGAAATCCAGCACCGAGAGGCCTGACGAGAAGCGGGCCGACCGCGCCGTCGGCAGCACGTGGTTGGTGCCTGCCACATAGTCACCAACGGCTTCCGGCGTGTAGCGGCCAAGGAAGATCGCGCCGGCGTGGCGGACTTTTTCTGCCAACGGCTCGGGGTCGCTGACCGCAAGCTCAAGGTGTTCAGGTGCCAGACGGTTGACCAGCGGGATCGCATCCTCAAGCGAGGCAACGGTGATAATCGCGCCGTAGCCATACCAGCTTTGCGACGCGGTGTTTTCGCGGCTCAATTGTTTGAGCTGGCTTTCAACTGCCGCAGCCACATCATCCGCACACGATGCATTGTCGGTGATGAGGATGGACTGCGACGATGGGTCATGCTCGGCCTGGCTCAGCAGGTCGGCCGCCAACCATGCAGGATCGTTTTCGCCGTCGGCGACGACGAGAATTTCAGACGGGCCTGCAATCATATCGATGCCGACGGTGCCGAACACCTGGCGCTTGGCGGCAGCGACCCATGCATTGCCGGGGCCGACAATCTTGTCCACCGGCGCAATCGCGTCCGTGCCATAGGCAAGCGCTGCAACAGCCTGCGCGCCGCCGATGCGGTAGACCTCGGTGACGCCTGCGAGTTTGGCGGCGGCAAGCACCAGCGGGTTTTCGACGCCGTCGGGCGTCGGCACCACCATGACGACACGCTCAACGCCTGCAACGCGGGCGGGGATGGCATTCATCAGGACTGATGACGGATAAGCTGCCGTGCCACCGGGCACGTAAAGACCGACCGCGTCCACCGCCGACCAGCGGTGGCCCAGTTCTACGCCGGCGTCATCTGTGAAGCGCATCGACTTGGGAAGCTGTCTTGCGTGAAAGGCTTCGATGCGGTCTGCGGCCAGCTTCAGCGCCTGCATGGTCTCCGCAGGCACATTGGCGGCGGCGGCATCAAGGCGCGATTGCGGGATGCGCAATTCGTGCGCGCCTTTCAGCGACAACCGGTCAAACTTGTTGGTAAGGGCGATGACAGCTTCGTCGCCGCGCGCGCGCACATCCGCAATGATGGCGGTCACGTCATTGTTGACGTCCACCGAAGCTTCGCGCTTGGCGGTCAGCAGTTCTGCAAACTGTGCCTCAAAGTCGGCGGCGCGCGCATCAAGGCGGCGGGGTGCTGTTCGTCCGGTCATGGGATCACCTGAGAGGTGGCTTAAAGATCGTGTGTGGGCTTGGCGCGGGTTTCCCACGGCTGGCCGATATCGGTCAAATGGCCCTCAAGGCACTCGACGTCCAGTGCAATCGTGCCGCCACCGGCAAAATCCAGCGTGACGGTGCCCGACGGGTCTTCTTCACCGCCGTTCGGCTCAAAGCGGATGGCCAGCAATTCCACCACCGCATCTTTTGCGTCCTTGCGGATATTCTGGGAGCGGACGGCCATCACATCGTCGAAATGCAGACCGGTGCGTACACGTGAATAGGGCTCACGCCGCACTTTCGCGCCCTCGCCTTCCCAGCGGAACCGGTTGAAGACGCCTGCAAAGCGACGGCGCTTTGCCTCATAGGCAAAGTCGCCAACCAGCGCCACCGCATCCTGCAGATGGGCGGAGATGATGGTGAGGTCGTCTTTGTCTTCGATGCGCAGGCGCAAAGGTTTCATGGGGCTTTTGTGCTCGCTTAGCCAGGTAGCCGTGAAATATCAGCACCGCATTGGGAGAGCTTGTCTTCAAGCCGCTCAAAACCACGATCCAGATGATAGACGCGAGAGATAACGGTTTCACCCTCCGCCGCCAAGCCCGCGATGACCAGCGACACCGAGGCGCGCAGATCCGTTGCCATGACGGGTGCGCCGCGCAGGGACTTTACGCCCGACACGATTGCGCGGTCGCCATGCAGTGACACAAGCGCGCCAAGGCGCGCTAGCTCCTGCACATGCATGAAGCGGTTTTCAAAAATCGTTTCGGTCATCTGCGCATTGCCGTCGGCCATGGTCATCAGCGCCATGAATTGGGCCTGCAGATCAGTGGGAAATGCCGGGTATGGCTGGGTGACGATATCAACCGGTGTCAGCGCCGTGCCGTTGCGGGTGATGCGGATGCCGCCATTGGCTGCATCTTCGACCGTCACGCCGGCGGCTGAGAGTGCCTGCAGGGGCGCTTCGAACAAGGAGCGGTCAGCGCCGGTAAGCGTCACGTCGCCACCGGCCATCGCGGCTGCCATGGCATAGGTGCCGGCTTCAATCCGGTCGCAGACGACGGCGACTTCAGCGCCATGCAGCTTTTCAACGCCGGTGATGCGCAGGGTGGAGGTGCCCAGACCTTCGATCTTTGCACCCATGGCGACCAGGCATTCGGCCAGATTGGTAATCTCGGGCTCGCGGGCGGCATTCTCGATCACGGTTTCGCCACGGGCGAGGACGGCGGCCATCAGCACATTATGGGTGGCGCCGACAGACGGCATGGAGAAGCGGACTTCGGCGCCCTTGAGGCCACCTGGTGCACGGGCAATGACATACCCTTTGTCCAGTTCAATCTTGGCGCCGAGTTTTTCAAGGCCCTGAAGGTGCAGGTCCACAGGACGAGTGCCGATGGCACAGCCGCCGGGCAGCGACACATCCGCTTCGCCGCAACGGCCAAGCAGCGGCCCCAGCACCCAGAAGCTGGCGCGCATTTTTGAGACCAGCTCATAATCCGCGTGGGTGCTTTCGATGTTTTTGGCGGTGAGCCTGAGCGTGCGGCCGCCGGGGCGGTAGGTGGCACCTGGTCCAAAGCCTGCCAGCCGTTTTGCCTGCTCGGCTGCCAGCGACAACCGGCCGTCCGTGCGGCTTGTGAGGGTTTCCCACTCACCTTTTGAGTTCATGACCTCGATTTCGACACCCAGCTCGGCCAGCAGACGGGCAAGGGTCGCGATATCGGTCAGGCGCGGCAGGTTGGTGAGAACCAGCGGCTCATCGGTCAGAAGGCTCGCAATCATCAGCGGCAGCGCGGCGTTCTTGGCCCCGGAAATGGGGATTTCGCCGTGAAGCGGATTGCCGCCTGCGAGCCTGATTTTATCCATTGATGAAAGCGCCCCGAGAGAAAGTAAGCGTAGAAATTATGTCCCAGCCGGTCTTGTGCCGCCTAAATGGGGCATGGATACGGCCAGATGCGATGTGCGATCAGGCTTTATCAGCCGGTTTGGCCGTATCGGCGGCACGCGCCTTGGCCTGCTGCTTGCGGCGCTGGAGATTGGCCTTGAGGGCTGCTGCCTGCTTTGCCTGACGGTCTGACAGACCCGCATCGGGGGCGCCGGGCTCGCGGCGGCCCTGTTTTGTCTTCGATTTCATGGTGTTCCGGCTTCTTTAATATGGCCCCACGCGTTGCGCGGTGGGCGGATTTGCGGGCGATCCTGCAAAGGGATGGGCGGGCGGTCAAGCTGGCCTTGGCGCAGACCTACCCTGCCCCCTTGAGGGAGACCAATACGCCAACCTGCACAAGGGTGCGAATGGAGTGTTGCGGATGCAAACGCCTTATGGCAGTTTCCGCGCTCCTTTGGCGAGGC
The DNA here is from genome assembly GCA_964511745.1 of uncultured Parvibaculaceae bacterium. Lineage (GTDB taxonomy): Bacteria > Pseudomonadota > Alphaproteobacteria > CGMCC-115125 > CGMCC-115125 > Pyruvatibacter. The sequence goes on along the minus strand of CAZEHX010000001.1, from coordinate 241,420 downwards.
ATTAACCGGTTCTGGACGGGTTTCATCCATGCTTCACGCCAACGAGGCCGCGGTAGCTCAGTGGTAGAGCGCACCCTTGGTAAGGGTGAGGTCGGGAGTTCGATTCTCCCTCGCGGCACCATTTTTTACCTCACGCTTGATGGCGCTACGCGCCAACGCTCCGGCGGGGCGGCCCATCAGGGCCGGCGCCCGGTCGGGCGCTTGGGTGTGTGACTGTTGGCTTTGAGACACGAAAAAGCCCCGGCGGGATGAACCGCCGGGGCTTTTGTCGTTTGTGTCGCGGGCTTTGGTAAGCCTGCTGCTACATCTCGCGAACCTGGTTGAGGAAGGCCTCGACGCGGCCGCGCAATTCGTCGGACCGGCTGGAGAGGGCCTTGGCCACATCCAGAACGGTTGCGGCGGACTGGCCGGTTTCAGCTGCTGCCGTCTGCACGCCGGTGATGTTGCCGGCCACCTCGTTTGTGGCGGCTGACTGTTCTTCAACCGCGCTGGAGATGGATACGCTGACTTCGTTGATCTGCCGGATCACGTCGATGATTTCCTTGATGCCAGTAGCGGTTTCTTCGCTGATGGTCTGGATTTCACGGATCTGGGTATCAATGTCCGTTGTTGCCTTGGCAGTCTGTGAGGCCAGGGCCTTCACTTCCTGCGCCACAATGGCAAAGCCCTTACCGGCTTCACCGGCACGTGCAGCTTCGATGGTGGCGTTGAGGGCCAGAAGGTTTGTCTGGTCCGCAATGTCGGAAATCAGTGAGGTGACCTCACCAACCTTCTGCGCAGATTCCACGAGGCCGGTGACGAGGGTCTCAGACTTCTGAGCACTTTCAACGGCATTCTGTGTGATCTGCGTGGAGCTGGCCGTCTGGCTGGAAATCTCGTTCACCGACATGGACAGCTCTTCGGCTGCCGCTGCCACTGAACTGGCCTGATTGCCGGTTTCTTCGGCGGATGCACCCAGTGTCTGAGCGGTGGCTTCCATGTCCGAGGCGGATGAGGAAACACCTTCCACCAGCGACATCACGTTCTGTTCAAACTCGTTGGCGAGATTTTTGTTCTCGTCCTTGCGCGGTGTCAGGTCGGTTGCGAACTTGACCACCTTGAACGGCACGCCGTTGGGATCAAGGATCGGGTTGTAGGAGGCTTCGATCCAGATTTCCTTACCGCCCTTACCGATACGCTTGTACTGCGCGGCCTGGAACTCACCCCGGTTAAGGGCAGCCCAGAAATCCTTGTAGTCCTGACTGGCTGCAAAAGCGGGCTCTGCAAACATCGAGTGATGCTTGCCGGCGACTTCACCCAACGAATAGCCCATCACCGACAGGAAGTTTTCGTTGGCGGTGATGATGGTGCCGTCCATCTGGAATTCGATAACCGCCTGTGAGCGGCCGATGGCGGCAACCTTGCCCTGCAGTTCAGCCTTTTCCTTGGTGGCTTCCGTAATATCGGTTGCGAATTTCACAACGCGGAACGGCTTGCCGTCAGAGCCGAGGAGCGGATTGTAGGATGCTTCGATCCACACTTCCTTGCCACCCTTGCCAAGACGCTTGTACTGCGCGGCCTGAAACTCACCCCGGTTGAGCGCGGCCCAGAATTCTTTGTATTCCTGGCTCGCTGCAAATTTGGGTTCGGCGAACATAGAGTGGTTCTTGCCGACCACCTCGTTCAACGTATAGCCCAGCGTCGTGAGGAAGTTCTCGTTCGCTGTGATGATCGAGCCGTCCATGTTGAATTCGATGACGGCCTGTGATTTGTCGAGAGCAATGAGCTTCTCGCGCATATGCGCCGTGGCAGCATTTGTTGCCGGCTGCGAAAACTTAAAGATGTTCAATTTGGTACCCATGTCCCGTATGTCTCCCCCAAAGTGGCCCGATCGCCTGCCATAGAGGTACGGCTAAGCCCCTTAATAAATTACGAAAAATGCAAACCATCCCGGATTGGGGCGGGTCGGCACAGCATCCGCCGGATATTTGAATTAGTTAATTATGCGATATCCATGCGCCAAATCAGCCCGGTTTTCATACTGAAATTAATTAACGCGCATCTGCGTTTCCGGTTGTATTTTGCACCTGTACACACGTGACAATATTTTCCTGGCCCTGGTGGCGGATGTGCTGATCTCCGCGCCCGGCGATCTGGAACAACGCTGATTGGGTGCAAGACACGGTGGCCTGCCGGACCATAGAGGCAATGCGCTGACCCGCCGCGACAGGACATGTGGCCACCGTGCGGACACGCATAGACAGAGGGCATTTGGGGCGTTTGCAAAACGCACAACGGATAGGAACTGCGGGACCATCAATGGACCGGCGGACATTTATAGCGACCAGCTCGGCTGCAACATTGGCCGGCATGCTTGCCCTGCCCCGGCGCGCGGCGGCAGACAATGGCCGCAAGGTGCTGGTTATCGGAGCCGGGATTGCAGGGCTCTCCGCAGGACGGGCGCTGCATGCTCTGGGCTTTGCGGTGACCCTGCTTGAGGGCGCGGGCCATACCGGCGGACGGCTTTTGACCGACCAGTCGCTTGGCGCACCCTTTGAAGTGGGGGCCGGGTGGATACACGGGCCTGCGGGCAACCCCATAAGCCAGCTGGCGAAGAATGTGGGCGCCGGGACGTTTGTCACTGATGACGAAAGTTTCGCTGTGTTCACCGCAGACGGCGCGGCTGTGGCCGATGATGAGATCACCACCAAAGCAGCACGGCTTGAGGCAATCTACCGCAAGGTTGATGACCGGCTTGATGCCGATCAGCCTTTGGCCCGCGCAATTGCGCGCGTTGCATCTGATGCGGCTGATGACCCGGTGCTGGCGTGGATGCAGTCTGCCTATACGGAGTTTGATACCGGCGGGCCGCTCGACAGGCTGTCGGCATTGCATTTCGACGAAGACGACGCGTTTGACGGGGCGGATGTCATTTTGCCCGGTGGCTATGACGCCATTCTTGCGCCGCTGGCTGCGGGGCTGGATATCCGGCTTGAGCACAGGGTGAGCCGCATTGAGCACGGCGAGGACGGTGCCGCCGTGCATGCCGATGGCGAAATGTTTGAGGCGGATTACGTGATCTGCACCTGCCCGCTTGGAGTGCTGCAAAAGGCAAGCGTTACGTTTGATCCGCCGCTGCCGTCGGTTGCCCGCAAAAGCATTGATCGCATCGGCATGGGCAATGTCACCAAGATTGCGCTCAAGTTTGCCGATGCTCACTGGCCGGTGGACACGCAGTATTTCGGGTTGATGACCAAAGAGCGCGGGCGGTGGAATTACTGGCTCAACTACCGGACCTTCTGCGACGAGAATATTCTGCTTGGTCTCAGCGTCGGCAACTACGCGGCCAGGATCGAAGCCGAGCCGGATGCGGTCATGGTGGCTGATGCAATGGACGCGGTGCGCACCATGTTTGGCGGTGCGGTGCCTGACCCGACAGACCACCGCATCACCCGCTGGTCGCAGAACCCGCTGAGCATGGGGGCTTACTCCTACGCACGCGTCGGGGCGGTACCGGAGGATTTCGACAGCCTTGCGGAACCGATGTCGTCATCGCTGGTGCTGGCGGGCGAGCACACGACATTCGACTATCACGCGACGGTGCATGGGGCTTATCTGAGCGGCCTGAATGCGGCGGTGATTGTGTCGGACGCCTAGGTCTTAGCTGGTGAACGCGTGGCCGGTGAGGCGCTGATTGGCGCGGCGCATGCGCAGGTCCAGCATGGCGGACTGCATGCGGGCGATCTGGGGCATGGCGGCTTTGTCATTGGCGAGATTGTGGGTCTCGTCGGGGTCCGCGTCGCGATCAAACAGCAGCGGCGGCTGGCCTGCATTGAAGTGGATATATGTCCAGCGTGGATCGCGGATGATGGCGGCGTTGGTTTGGGTCGCGTCCATGCCCCATGCCTTTTCATAGCGCGTCGGGCTTTTGGGGTTGGAATAATCAAGCTCGGTAAAGGCCGTCTGCCACCAGCCCTCGACGCGCTCACGCTCAAGGAAGGGCAGCAGGGAGCCGCCATCCATGGCGCGGGGGACCGGCGCACCGACCCAATCCAGAATTGTCGGGGCGATATCCACGGACTCGGTGAGCGTAGTCACCTGCTTGCCGCGCCTACCCTTGCGGGTGGGGTCGCAGATGATGAGCGGCACGTGATGGGCACCGATGAAGGGTGCATCCTTGCCCCAATAGCCTTGGTCACCCAGCATTTCTGCGTGGTCGGACGTAATGACGATCAACGTGTCGTCGCCCTGGTCGGTATCATCAAGCCAGGTAACAATGCGTCCCAAATGATGATCCACTTCGGCGGCAAGACCGAGATAGACGGCGCGCAGGTCTGACGCTGTCTCCGGCGCCATTTTGGTGCAATTGCCGTCAAAGCCTGTCCACAACCCGTATTCATTGGGTTTGGCAAACCACAGATCGCGGAACGGGTGTGCGGCACCGCCCGCAACAGGCGACGGCACGTCAGCGGGCCTGACGATCCTGTTCCACGGTTCAGGCGCGACGAAAGGCGGATGCGGACGAATATACGTGACGTGGGCGGTCCACCCTTGCGTCTTGCGGGCATCCAGATGGGCAAGCACGCGATCCGTCAGAAATGCCGTATCGCTGTCCTCGGCGCGGTAGAGGGGCGGATCGGTGATATTTCCCGGGCTGCCGCTGGGTGCGACGGGCTGATAGATGTCCCACAGGCGGGCGGGCTGGGGCTGCGGCAGGTCATAGCCGCGCGCGGCCAGATGGGCGCGCCACTCGGCCATGTCCTCGAAGCGCATCTCGGTCAGTTCGCGAAAGCCCGGCGGCGTTATCTCGTAGGTCTTGAGCAACGGGTCATTGGCGCTAAGACCGGTTGGGTCAGCGGCGATGTCGCCATAGCCGAACAGCAGCGGCTCGCGGCCCTGTTTGCGCAGCTCCATCCCCAAGGTGGCGTGCTCGGCGGCAAGCGGCGTGCCGTTGCGGATCGAGCGGTGGTTGAAGGCATAAAGCCCGGTCATCAGGCTGGCGCGGGCCGGGCCGCAGGGGGATGTGACGGTGAAATGCTGCGTGAACGTCGTGCCCTCGCGCATCAGCCGCGCAAGGGTGGGCATGGGAGCGAGGCCCGCAAGGCGGCCAAGCACCACATCAGCGCGCAACTGGTCGATGGTGACGAACAGGATGTTTGAGGGCTTGTCGCTCATCTAGCGTTCCAGTGTCTCTATAAGCTGCGGCAGGTCGGCGACGGTGCGGATGACGTGGTCCGCGCCTGCGGCTTTGAGCATGGCGGCGGCATCTTCATGCAGGCGGGTAACTTCCGCTTCGGGCATGGCGGCGAGATCCTCCGGTGTGCGGCCCACATGGTTGCCCGACAAAGTAACGCCAACTGTGACGCAGCCTGCGGCAACGCCCTCGGCGATGCCCGGTTCGGTGTCATCCACCTTGAGAACGCGGGACGGCGGATAGACCGCCAGATCAACAAAACACTGATACATCATCAGCGGGCCGGGGCGACCTTCGGCCAGATCGTCTGCACACAGACAATTGTCTGGTGTGTATCCCTGCTCAGCTGCGACCGGCAGCACGCGCTGCATGATCGAGCGGGTGTAGCCGGTGGTGGAGCCGATCTTCATGCCGCGCGCGCGCAGCCACTTGACCGTATCAAGCGCGCCGGGGACGAGGGTGGCAAAATCCGCCACCACGGCCTCATTCATCGGCACGAAGATTTTGTAGACCTTGTCGACGTCCGCATCGGTGGGTGCATGGCCGCGCGCCTTTTCCCATGCATCTGAAATACGCGCGGCGGTCATCATGGATTTGATGTGGTCCCATTTGGGGGCACCCATAGGGGCGCGGGCCTCGGCAATGGAAACCTCGACGCCGAATTTCGCGAATGCCTCGACGAAAACGCCCATGGGGGCGAAGGAGCCGAAATCGATCATGGTGCCGGCCCAATCGAAGATGGCGGCCTTAAAATAGGGGGCGAAATGGGGGGTTTCGGGCATCAGCCGAACATCTCCGCAATTGTTTCTTCGCCGATGGCGAATCCGGTGGAGGCCCCGCAGCCTGCGGTGACCATGACGATACGGGTGGTGGCGTCCGGCGCATCGGTGAGCCGCCAGCGGCCTTGCGCAACGGGATATATGCCTGTCCACCGCTCGGTCACATCATAGCCGCCTAAATCCAGCACCGCGTCCAGTTCTTCAAGAATGAGACTGTCTATGTCGGCGCGGCTGAACGGGTCGGTGTCGCCATAATGGTGGCTGTCGCCGATCACCAGCGAGCCGTCGGCGGACTGGACAGCGATCAGGTGGACGCCATTGGCACGCTGGGCCGCCTGCTCGGTGTCCAGCAACTGCCCAAGCGCGCGGCCCTGCGGCAGGTCCGCATAGCCGTGATAGCGCGCAAGACCCAGATCAGACATGACGGCACTGCCGAGCGTCATCGGCTTTTTGGGCTGTATGCGGAGCATCTGGAGCTTGCACGGGGTGATACCGAACGGCTCAAACCGCTGGGGGTAGAGCGAGGTGGCGTCGGCACCCGGGCAGATGATGACAGCCTCCGCCTCGATTGCCCCGCGCGACGTCTCAAGCCCGGTGGCGCTGCGGGCATGGACATGGGTCTGCCACATGAATTCGACCCCATGCGCTTCAGCCAGCCACCGCGCCAGCCGAGGCAGCGCCTCGCGGCTTTCAACGCGTAATTCGTGGGGCGAGAGCAACGCCGCGGTGACGCCCGGCGACAACGCAGGACATTGGGCGCGGGCCTCATCGCCCGTGAGCCTGCGGCACTCCTCGCCCATGTCCGTTTTGAGAAACGCGTCGATCACCGCTTCAGATTGCGGACGCCGAGCCGTAACAAGCAAACCGCGATGCAGAACAGGAATGTCCGCCGCCTGCGCAACCTCCGCCCACACATCGCGCGACCGCCGCGCCATCTCCCAGCAATTGCCCGCGGCCTGACCCGAGACCGTGACAAACCCGAAATTGCGGATGGAGGCCCCATTGGCTTGGGCGTCGCGCTCGACCACCAACACCCGCTTGCCGATTTGCGCTGCGGCGAGCGCATGGGCTAGCCCGACAATGCCGGCACCGACGATAGCTAGGTCATAGAGCACGCGAAGGTTTACTTTCGTTCGAAAGCTGAGGTTCAAATGGCGACCTGACCACGAATTACTAGAAGGGGGGCGGGGGGGAACTCAGTCTGATAGAAGTAAGGCGCATCTAGGCTCGAAATGCGTTGCCCTTCTCAGCGCGCGCTGCAGAAATTTCAACAATCCGGTCAATGACGCGTTGGCAGTCTTTCCACTTCATCACCAGCTTACTCGTATCCATTCCGTAGTCCGCTACGATGTCCCGCAGTTGATCGAGCGACAATTTAGAGAGTTGAGCACGTAGCTCTGGCTCACCATTGGCAATAATAGCAACTGGATCAATCAGTGCGGCCGGTCTTCGATTTCTCGGGCGTTTGGTTTCTGGCTTTTTTTCCGCTGGTTTTTTCCCGACAGCACTCTCTTGAAGACCAAGGACGTCAGACAGACGCTGCGCAAATTCTTCATCCTGCTCTGCTTGGTCGGCGATCAATCGCGCAATTTCAATGAGCCTATTACGCAGCTTCACTTTCTAAGCCTCCAGTTTAGTAAGCAGTTCCCCTGCCAATTTGATATATGCATCTGCCAACCCGTCATAACCATACTTCTGCTTAAATGTGCGAGCAGAGGCCTGGTGTTCTGCAGCGGCGGAAACAGCGTTGGCTTGCCGCACTACCGTCTCAAACACGGGCGCATCGCCAGCATCCTTAAGGCGATCCATCCCATTTAGGTGCACGTTTGAATTGACCTGAAATTTAGTCACTACAATGCCAATTGGCTCGATTGGCTCGGCTATCTCAGTTGCAAACTCTGCAATGCGAGTAACAATCTGAGGAATGCCGTAGGTCGAAAGGATATCAGGGACGGTTGGAATTATGTATCCATTGGATATACGCAGGCCATTCAAAGTGATTATTCCAAGATTGGGCGGACAATCCACAATTACGATATCATAGTCATCAAGGCGTGCCTTTACCGCGCGCCAAAGTAATTCGATTGGATTGACCGAATAAAATTTCCCACTTGGCGTCGTAGCAAGCCTATCTTGGACATCAATCAAATCTAAGCTTGATGGAAGCAAATCTAATTTTGATGTATCATTAACGTCAGAAACACCATGTTGTATTGCCTTGTCCAGATTAAATAACTTTTCGCTTGGATCCAACGCATCTTGAAATAGACGCGCAATAGTAAGACCTTTCTCGTTTAATTTTTTCCACTTTTTTTCACCTATTAGCATAGTTGTAGCATTTGTTTGCGGGTCCAAGTCGATTACTAGAACACGTTTTCCGTACTCGCTCGCCAACGCCTCAGCCAATGCTACCGTCGTGGTGGTCTTGCCGACGCCACCTTTCAGATTAATCGTGGAGATTATGTGTGCCATCGGAACTTTCTTCCTCCTTAGCCAGGTACGCACCCCCGACCTGTTAAAAACAGGTCCAGATGCCAATGTGGTTATAGGCTCAGGAAAGTCCTGAGCCCGGGCACGCCAATTCGCTACGGCCTGCTTGGAGACGCCAGCCATTTCGGCAATCTCGTTGATGCCAACCAGTTCGTCGCTTTTGATCATTAAAGAGGCTCCTGTGTACCCTGTCAACAGATTTTGTGTACACTGTACACGATCTGAAGTGAACCCCGCAAATTAGGATGTCCGCTAAGACACAAAAAAGCCCCGGCGGATTGCTCCGCCGGGGCTTTGTTTGTGGCGTCGGCGTGAGGCGCGTTAGGCGGCCTGGTAGCCGAGGACTGCCTTCACTTCGAGGAATTCTTCGAAGCCGAATTCGCCCCATTCGCGGCCGTTGCCGGACTGCTTGTAGCCGCCGAACGGTGCGTTGAAGTCCGGGCCTGCGCCGTTGAGGTGCACGTTGCCGGCGCGGATCTTGTTGGCGACCTTGCGGGCGTGCTCGATGTCGCCGGACTGGACGTAGGACGACAGGCCGTACTCAGTGTCGTTGGCCATGTCGATGGCTTCTTCCTCGGTCTTGTAGGTGAGGATGGCGAGCACCGGGCCGAAGATTTCCTCGCGGGAAATCGTCATGTCCGGGGTCACGTCGGCGAACACCGTCGGGCGGACGTAGTAGCCCTTGTTGAGACCATCGGGACGGCCTGTGCCACCGGCGAGAAGCGTTGCGCCTTCGTCGATGCCCTTTTGGATCAGGTCCTGGATCTTGTTGTACTGAACTTCAGACACAACCGGACCGATGGTGGTGCCGTCTGCCATGGGATCACCAGCCTTGACGCCTGCAACGGCGGCGGTGGCGACCTTCTTGGCTTCGTCGTTCTTGGAGGCGGGAACGAACATGCGGGTGGGTGCATTGCACGACTGGCCCGAATTCATCATCACGCTCTGCACACCGCTGGCAACGGCCTTTTCAATGTCCGCATCTTCCAGAACGATGTTGGGGGACTTGCCGCCCAGTTCCTGCGCCACGCGCTTGACGGTGTCCGCGGCAGCCTTGGCCACCAGAATGCCGGCGCGGGTGGAGCCGGTGAAGGACACCATGTCCACGTCCTTGTGGCTTGAAAGCGGCGAGCCAACGTCGGGCCCGTCACCATTGACGAGGTTGAAGACACCCTTGGGCAGGCCTGCGTCGTCCAGAATCTCCGCCAGGATGATGGCATTGAGCGGGGCAACTTCAGACGGCTTCAGCACGATGGTGCAGCCTGCTGCAAGCGCCGGAGCGACCTTGCAGACGATCTGGTTGATCGGCCAGTTCCACGGCGTGATGAAACCGCACACACCGATCGGCTCTTTTTGAATGTGGGTCGTGCCGCGGGTTTCTTCGAACTGGTAGGTCTTCAGAATTTCGAGATTGGTTGTGAAGTGGCCAAGGCCGGTTGCGGCCTGTGCTGCCTTGGAGAGCCAGATCGGCGCGCCCATTTCCATGGAGATGGTTTCGGCGATCTCGTCGTAGCGCTTCTGATAGGAGGCGATGATCTTTTCAAACATCGCAACGCGCTCTTCGCGGGTCGTGGTCGACCATGCGGGGAACGCTGCCTTGGCGGCGGCGACGGCTTTGTCCACGTCGGCTGAGGAGCCCATGGAGATTTTACCGCAGGGCTCTTCGGTGGCCGGGTTGATGACGTCGAGGGTCTTCGGCTTAACCGGGTCAACCCATGCGCCGTTGATGTAGAATTTGAGGGCTTCTTTCACGTGTTTTCTCCCGTGTGGCGGGGTGGCTGTGCTGCCGTGAGCCCCGCGTTTCGCAAACTGTTTCAGGGCAGGCCGCGCGACCTGACGATGGCGCGGGCTCCTTGTCCCCTGCAAATAGGCGCTGATTGGCGGAATTCCCGCTCTTTTTAGCGCCTCTTCGCATCCGGGGCGGACTCTTGCACAAACAAGAGCCGCGTCGCCAGCCCTACGGACCCCTCGAATTCGGTCATTTTTTGCCTCGCGGGCGTGGCCCTCCGGCGGGGCGGCCCATAAGGGCCGACGCCCGGTCGCGCGTTTGGGTATTGGGGGTGCCCTCGCCCTGCGGAGATTGCCTTGAAGGTAGGTGCGGATGCGCGGGGTTTTGACTACGCTTTGGCGTGAATTGGACGCTATCGGGAGGGGACGTGATGACGAGCGCCAAATGGATATTCAGGATTGCCGGGATCTGGGGGCTGGCGGTGATCCTGCCGCTTTATTTTGCGGATACGTCGCAGATGGCGGAGCCTGCTTATTACTTTGGGTTTGCGGGGGTGGCGCTGGCGTTTCAGGTGGCGTTTTTGGTGATCTCCACTGATCCGGTGCGCTACCGGATGCTGATGCCGGTTTGCGTGTTCGAGAAGCTCTCGACGCTGCCGCTGATTTTTCTTTATCTCGCCGGGCGCGGGAATGAGGACTTTTTTGTCGGCGGCATTGTGGATCAGGTGCTGGCGGTGGCGTTCATTGCGGCGTTTTTGATGACACCTAAAAAAGCCTAGAGCGCCTTCAGCCATTGAATCATGAGCCCGGCGATCTCTGCGCCTTTGTCTTCCTGCAGGAAGTGCCCGGCCTTTTCTATCGTTGTGTGCGGCTGGCCCTTGGCGCCCTTCATGCGCTTGGCGAAGGCTTTGTCGCCTCCCGCCGTTATCGGGTCGCTGTCTGAGAACAGCAGCAGGACGGGTGTGTCCAGTTGCTCCAGCTTTTTCCACGCGGCATGGCCCTGCGCGAGTTCGCTTGGCACCAGCCATGGCATGGTGCGCGGGGCGGCCATATAGGGTTCGTCGGGGAATGGGGCCTGATAGGCGGCGACTTCATCATCGCTCAATGTTGTGAGGCTGGCTGATTGCAGCACGGTGCCTGCGTTGAACTCGCGGGCGTAACGCGCATGCGCCATCCATGCGGGGAAGCCGTCCACGTCCGCGATGGTGGCGACAGAAGCGCCCTTACGTCGCGCTTTGTGGCGCATGGTCCATTTGCCGATCAGCGACATCGGGAACGGCGCTGCGGGCAGGCCGGTATTGGCAGCGGTGATGGAGGCGAAACGCTGCGGGATTTCTGCCACCACGCGCAGGCCGATGAGGCCGCCCCAATCCTGCACGAACAGATTGATGTCGGTGAGGTTGAGGCCCTCGATGAAGGCGCGCATCCAGGCGACATGGGCTGAATGGGTGTGGACTTCCCGCTCGACGGGTTTGTCGGATTTGCCAAAGCCGATCAAGTCCGGCGCGATGACACGGAAACCTGCGGCAACGAGCGGCGGGATCATCTTGCGGTAGAGATAGCTCCAGCTCGGTTGGCCGTGCAGCAGCAAAACCACCGGGCCATCACGCGGGCCTTCGTCCACGTAATGCATCTCGATACCCTGCCCGCCATCGCGCGCCACCTCGCGATAATGCGCGACGAAGGGATAGTCCGGCAGGTGTTCAAACCGCGCCTCCGGCGTGCGGATGATGGTGGTGGACGGCTGTGCCATTTCTCTTCCCCAGCAAACGTCGCATCGCAATCAGGCAAGAAGCTATAGCACAGGCGCGCGATGTTTGCCGCGCTCAGATCACCATTCGTTCGATGAACCATACGGTCGCGGTGATCCCGATCAGATAGCCGGCGGGCCTGTAGAGCAGGCGGATGTTTTCAGTCCGCATCACGAGAGCCACCAAGAGGAGCACTGCCAGCACGAAAGCCAGCTGCCCGGCCTCGACGCCCAGGTTGAATGCGAAAAGCGCGAGCAAAATAGCGTCGGATGGCAGACCTATTTCCTGAAGGGCGCCTGCAAACCCAAAGCCGTGCAGCAGCCCGAACGCGAATGCGATCATCCAAAGGCTCTGCCCGCTGGTCCGGCCAATGACGTCCGGCGCCTGTCTGGCAGCGATGACAATTTCACGGGCCAGAAACACGATCGACAGGGCAATTACTGCTTCGACGGGCGCTGATGGCACGGAGATCCAACCGGTGGCCGTCAGCCCAAGCGTCAATGAGTGGGCAATGGTGAAAGCGGTGATGGTTTTTACCAGCCGGCCAACACCTCGCGTCAGCAAGAGAAGCGCCAGCACGAATAGCAGATGGTCGAACCCCATCAGGATGTGCTCGAAGCCAAGCACGAAGTATGTGGCCAGAGCACCGGTGGATGATGGCACTCCCTTCAGCACGACCAGAGGTGTTTCGGCCGTCGCGCGTGCGGCCTCGGTTTCGCTGCCCCACCGGGCCCGCACGAGGACATCCGTCAATGTGCCCGCCAGCCCGTCAAACAGGATCGGCCGCCCGGCAAGCGACTGCTCGCATGTGAGCGAAAACCGGACGATCAGCGCCGAGCCTGAAATGACACGCTCGGAGGCCCCTTCCAGCCCGCAGTCGGGCGGGAAACGCGGCTCGACGGCTAATGGCAGACCCTGCTTGACCGGGACCTTCCATGTCATTGCATAGGTCGAGCCGGGCCCATTGGAAAGTTCAAGATAGGCGGGACGCAACTCATGGGCGTGTGCTGCCCCTATGCCCGCGATAGCCACGATCAGGCAAGCCAATGCAGCTGCTGCAATGCGCACATACCGCACGCGGATCACTGCTGCGGCCCCTCGATTTCAATCGTGTAGTTCTGACGCAACCGCTCAAATCCCGCGTCCTTCGCGTTTCTGCGGGCTGCTGCCTGCCAGTCCCGCAGAACTTGCATACGGACATCCGTGTAGTCAGCCGGTTGCGCGGCAGTGGCCTTTGTCACCTGCACAAGATGCCACCCAAGGCCGGAGCGTATGGGGCCGCTCCACGTGCCAACCGGGAGGTCGGCAAGGCTCGCTGAAAAAGCTGTGCCAAATGTGCGCGCGATCTCTCGCGGTGTGACCTCTTCCATTGCTTCGGGAATGGACAGCGCGGGGGCGGCATTGGTGTTTGCGGTGCCGCTCTTCAGCGCGGCAAGGGCCTGGTCGGCTTGCGCGGGATCATCACCGGGCAAGGGGATCTGCTGGAAGCTGAACCGGGGCGCTCGCTGATACATCTCCGGGCGCTGCGCAAACCAGGCCTCAAGCACGGCATCCTCGGGCGGCTGCACGGCTTCGCCCTCTTCGATGAAGAACTCCAGCTTCTGACGCAGGCGACGGCGGATCACTGCATCGTTTGCGTCCAACCCAAGCTTGTGCGCCTCGCGGACATAGACCTCATCGCGGATGTAGTTCTGCACGAGCCCCTGCAACTCTTCATCTGTCGGCGGGCGGTTCCAACTGCGTTCCCAGACAAGAGCCAGCCGCTCGACCTCTGCCAGCGTCACGTAGATGCGATCATTGCCGTCACTCTCGTCGGGCAACACCGCGAACAGCGCGAAAACAAGCGCCGCCGCTGCTGTAAAATGCAGCAGCGGTTCGCGCCACAGGTTGCGCAGCCAAAACGGTTTGTGGTCGGGTACTATCTAATCCGCACTCTCTGGGCCAATGCATCCCTAAAAAGTTGCATCCCTAGGAAGGGGTGAACCAAATCGGCGACGAGTATGCGCGCTCCTGATTGACCAGGTCTGCATCCGCCGGAATGTCGGCACCGTAGCGCACGGCATCATAGGCGGGCCAACGAGGCGTCGGTATTTCAATGGTCCGGACATAGTAGAATGCTTTCTGGGCGGGATCGAAATCCGGATCCGTCCAGGCCGTTGCCAACTGCGGTGCGCCGATTGTGTTGGTCCAAGTCGGCACGGTCAGATCGACCGTACTGCCTACGGATGGCAGTTTGCCCGCCTCATCCAGAGCCCGATTGTCAGACCATGCAACGTCATAGATATGTTCCTGAGTGGCTCCATCCGCGTCCGTCCAGCCCTTGACGATCTGTACACGGTCGAGATTGGCGCCGTCGGGATCCATCATCGCATGAACCAGGAAAGACGGCGCATCATCGCCGCATGACGCGAGATCACCCCCCATGGGAACACCCTTGGCATAGCCCCGCGCGGCATGGTCATCGGCCAGCGCATCTTCAGCATCGAAGTCGCAACCGCCGAAGAACCGTAGCTTGATCCGCGGACCAGTCGTTCCGTACACCTCTTTGCGCATCATGGCGTCAAACAGGGCTTCGCGCGTGTTTTCCGTTGCCCACACAGCAGCATAGCCGGACGCCAAATACTGCCATGCGACGCGCAACGCATCCGGGTTTCGCCGATCCACCCGGGATGCGCGCTTGGGGCCGGGCTCTACGCGCACATTCTTGCCAAAGAACTGGTTGGAATCTGCGGTGGCGAGGCTTGTGTGGGAATCTGTTGACCCGATCACCCCCAGCTTGAACGGGTTTGCGCCCGTTTCAGCTTCAATCTTGAGGCCGCGCTTGAGCGCCTCGCGAACGTAGTCACCCGCCAGCATGTCGTTGGTCTTGAGCGTTGACAGCGTGAGGTTGCCAAGATCCCACCCTGTGTCGCCGTAACTGGCGAACTCGTCATTAGGCGACAGGAAGGGATGTGATTCAGAGTCGCCCTTGATCTGGGATATCTCCACCAGCGGCTCCCAGCGCGCGCGCCGTGTTGCGTAATCTGCATCAATCGCGTTGCCTTCAAAATCGACCAGAGCAAACATCTGTCCGTTTGAAAGGTTGGAGTTATGCGGTATCGCCAGCACCTGACCGCCGGTTTTCTCTTCGTATTTTTCAAGCGCGGCCCATAGATCTTCCGGGTCTTCGCTGATGGTCGATGAGAACGGCAGAATATTGTTCGTGATCTCCGGCCCATCCCGATAGATCACCACCCGGTGCAGATTATTGCCACCTGGCACGGACGTATATTCGTAGCCGACAAACGCCGTGAACTCGCCGGGCTCGTTGTATTGTTCGATTACGCTGCCACGCGACTGCCAGATGTTGCGCATGATCGGACCCATAACCTTACGGTCCTGAAGAATTTTCGGGTTGGTGCCCATCGCGTGCCCGCGAATGATCTCAAGCGTTGCCTTTGCCGACTGCTCGGGACCCGCGTGCATCATTTTGTTCCAGCGCGCCAGCGTCGGATCAGACATCAGTACCGGGTTGCCTTCGTAGAGTTCGCGCGTAACGCCGAGACCTTCTGCGTGATCAGCGATCACGAGAAAATCCAGAGGCCGCAACAGCTGTGCATCGGTTCCTGTGGTTGATGTCACTTTCTCGCCGCGCGCAAAACGTAAAGCGTCTTCGGGCCCCAGCCTGTCACCAAGTGCAAAGGCGTCCGCGCTGTCGGCAGTATGGAGATGCGTGTCACCCCAGAATACTTCCGTGGCATGGCCGCGGGCCTGCTCTGCGGCAGCGGGCACTGTGACGGCGGGCGCTGCAGCTTCCGGCGCTGGTGTTGCCTCCACCATTGCCACATCTGCAGCGGGCTCGGTTACTGAAGCCGATTGATCGTCTGTGTCTCCGCAGGCAGCCAACACAAATGCTGCAGCAGAAACCAGCAACAGGCCAGATTCCAGCTTCGCCATTTCATTTCCCCCGATTAGCGACTCTATTTTTGCGTACCCTAATCGGGCGGCGAACCTTGTGAAAGGGGGCTTGCGAATCAAAGCGCTTGGCGGCAGGCGGGAAAGGACTAAACTCGCATCCAACAGATATATAAGCGACCTGAAGGATAGCCGGATGCATGACATCGTGATCAAAAATGGCCTTGTCTATGACGGGCTGGGCGGCAAACCCTACGAAGCGGACGTGGCCATTGATGGTGGCATCATCACGCAGGTAGGCAAAGTAACCGCAGGCGGGCGCGAAGAGATTGACGCCAAGGGCCAGATCGTGACGCCGGGCTTCGTTGATCCGCATACGCATTATGACGGGCAGGTGACGTGGGATCCGTATCTGCAGCCCTCGACTTTCCACGGGGTGACGACGGCGATCATGGGCAATTGCGGTGTCGGCTTTGCGCCGTGCGCGCCGGACCGGCACCACTGGCTCATTGGGCTGATGGAAGGCGTTGAGGATATTCCGGGCACAGCGCTTTTTGAGGGCATCAAGTGGAACTGGGAAAGCTTCCCTGATTATATGGACGCAGTGGAGGCATCTCCCCTCGCCCTTGATGTTGGACTGCAACTGCCACACGGGGCACTGCGCGCTTATGTAATGGGCGAACGCGGCGCACGGCTTGAGCCTGCGACGCAGGACGATACCGACAAGATGGCGGCGCTGGTGGAAGATGCGCTGAATGCAGGCGCGCTTGGGGTTTCTACCTCACGCACGGAGAAGCACCGCGACAAGGATGGCGAACATACGCCGACCTACAAGGCCGAAGAGATGGAATTGAACGGCATTGCCGAAGCGATGAAACGCTCAGGCAAGGGCGTTATACAACTCATTGCAGATTTCCGCGATGTGGACTGGGAGTTTGGACTGCTGCGCAAAATGGTCGAGATTTCCGGTCGGCCGCTGTCGCTGACCATTGAGCAGGACGACCGGCACCCGGACATATGGAAACAGGTGCTGGACAAGATTGCGCAGGCGAACGACGACGGCTTGCCGATACGGGGACAGGTACCGCCGCGCGCAACCGGCGTTGTGATGGGGCTTACGGCATCGCTCAACCCGTTCCTGCTGTATCAAACCTGGCAGGAGATCATGCCGCGGACGCTTGAGGCGCAGGTTGCAGCCCTTAAGGATCCGGATTTCCGGGCGCGGCTGCTGGCGGAGAAGATCGACTTCAAGGAAGGCGAGATTTCAACGCAGCTGTTCTCGTGGTTCCACAAGATGTTCAATCTGGGCAGCCCGCCCAATTATGAGCCCGCCCCCGAAGACAGCGTGGCAGCGCATGCGGAACGCGAAGGCCGCGACCCACGCGACGTGCTGCTGGACTGGATGGCGGAAGATGACGGCAAGGCGCTGATCTATTTCCCGCTGATGAACTATCTGCCGGGCGACCTTTCCTTTGTGGAGACCATGCTCAAGCACCCCAATACGGCATTTGGCCTCAGCGATGGCGGGGCGCATGTGGGGATCATCTGCGATTCAAGTTTTCCAACCACCCTGTTGACCCATTGGGGGCGTGACCGCACGCGCGGACCAAAGCTGCCGCTGGAATGGATCATCAGCGGGCAGACAAAGCGCACGGCTGAACTTGTCGGGCTTTATGACCGTGGGGTGCTGGCACCGGGCATGAAGGCGGATGTGAACGTCATCGACTTCGACAACCTGACCATGGACAAACCGGAAATCGTTTATGACCTGCCGGCAGGCGGCAAGCGCTTCGTGCAGAAATCACGTGGTTATACGGCCAGCATCATTTCAGGCGCAGTTGCTTTCCGTGAAGGTGTGCCGACGGGCGTTCTGGGCGGCAAGCTTATTCGCGGCAGCCAGGCGCGGCCTGTAGGTGCGCGGATTCCGGCGGCAGCCGAATAGAAAGACAGAGGGATTTACAGATGACCGACAAGATTTTGCATGAACTTTCCCCCGCCGATGTGAAGGCGCGGATGGATGCAGGTGATGTGGTGGTGATTGATGTGCGTGAACCGCGCGAATATGGCGCGGAACGCATTCCCGGCGCGCTCAATTTTCCGCTGTCCACATTTGATGCATCAGCCCTGCCGGCTGGCGGCAAACCGGTGATTTTGCATTGCGGTGTCGGCAAGCGCTCGGCCATGGCGGCTCAAAAATGTTTTGAGGGCGGCGCTGCCGAAGCAAGCCATATGGCGGGCGGTCTTGCCGAATGGAAAAAGGCCAGCCTTCCGCTGATCGTGACGGACCCGGAAACCGGGCAGCCGGTCTCTGTGGGCTGAAAAGAGTCCTTGTTTTCAGCACCCCCTGATTCATACTCCACACACATGGTGTGGGTTTTCATGGGAGGCGAGAATGACTGCAGGCGGATCAGAGAAATTTTCAGGTACAGCCAAGACGCTGCACTGGGTCACGGCACTATTGGTGCTGGTGGCGATCCTGTTTGCGTTCGGGATCATCCCGCCAGGCTTTGAGGGCATGCCCCTTGATGAGCGGCTGCAGACGCTGATGATTCATTCGGGCAATGGCATTGTCGTGCTGCTGCTCACCTTCTACCGCATCCATTACCGGCGCACGCATACGCCGCCTGCCTACCCGGACACGATGCCGGACTGGCAGAAGCGCGCCTCCAAGTGGAACGTGTACGGGCTTTATGCACTGCTGATCTATCAACCGCTTGTAGGGATTGCCCATGCCACGACCTATGTGGATGGCGACATCCATCCTTACGGTCTGTTCAACCTGACCGGCCTCGTCCCCTCTGATGCGGCACTGACACAGGTGTTTCATGTCATGCATGGGCTTGGTGGCTTTGCCCTGTCGGCATTGCTGATTGTGCACATTGCAGCGGCGATGAAGCACTGGATTGTGGATCGCGACGGCGTGTTCCAGCGGATGCTGCCTTACGGGCGGGTGTAACCAGGACTGCGGTTATGCGCGCGCGTCCAGCAAGGGCCCGTGATCGATGCGCGGCAATACGAGGCGGGCAAAATACTCTGCCTCCTGCGCGTGGGGGTAGCCGGACAGGATGAAGGCTGAAAAGCCCATTTCCCGGTACATTTCAAGTTTTGCCACCACCTGATCCGGATTGCCGACGATGGCCGCACCGCAGCCCGACCGGGCCTTGCCGATGCCGGTCCACAGATTTTCTTCGACGAAACCGTCATCGTCGGCGACGTCGCGCATCATGGCTTGACGGCGCACACCTTCGGACGTGGCGTCGAGCGCACGGGCGCGCAGCTTCTCGCCCTCCTCAATGTCGAGCTTCGACATGATGTGGCGGGCATGCGCCCTCGCCTCTTCTTCTGTTTCACGGACAATGACATGAACGCGGTAGCCAAATTTGAGCGTGCGGCCATGGGCGGAGGCACGCTTGCGCATGTCATCCACTAGCTCCTGCACTTTGTCCTTGGTGTCCGGCCACATGAGGAAGACGTCGGCAGCTTTAGCAGCGACCTCGCGGGCTGCGGGCGACATGCCGCCAAAATAGAACGGCGGGCATTTTCCTGACACTGTGCCAATGCGCATGGGGTCAAGCTGCATCTGGTAGTGCTCGCCTGCGATGTCCACTGACTTGCCATCCAGCAGGGTACGGATGAGCTGCATGGCTTCGAGCGTGCGGTTGTAACGCGGGGCAGACTCCATTGCCTGCCCCGGCATGTCTGAGGAAATGATGTTGATGGTGAGACGGCCGCCGAGCATCTGATCCAGCGTGGCAATCTGCCGGGCGAGTTGCGGCGGCCACATTTCGCCGCAACGCACGGCGAGCAGCAGGCGCATGTTTTTGACGGAAGGAGCGACGCCTGCCGCAAAACTTATGGGATCAATGCCAAGCGCAAAACCGGACGGCAGCAGGATATTGTCGAAGCCGCCCGCCTCCGCCGCATCGACAATCTTTTTGCAGTGCTCCAATGTCGAGAGAAAGGCCGGGTCCTGCGTGCCGAGGAACTCGGCATCGTCGTCGCACAGGGCTGAAAACCAAGAGATTTCGACGGGACTGGTCATGGGATCATCCTGTTACGGCAGCGGCTGGCCAAGCGCGGCCTCATAAACAGAATACCATTCTTTGCGGCTGAGGGTGACGCCTAGGGCGGTCATCGCATCGGCAATCCGCGTCGGGGTCTGGCTTCCAATGATGGGAATGGGTTGCGAGGGGTGCGCCAGCACAAAGGCCAGAGCAATGGCTGTGCGGCTGACGCCATGAGCGTCGGCGATCCTGTCCAGCGTGGTGATGACGTCTGCCAGTTGCGGGGTTGGTGCCTCGCTGGCGTCCAGCAACAGGCGGCCGCCGGCAAGCGGGCTCCACGCAAGCGGCGTCATGTCCCATGACATGCACAGATCCAGAACCCCGTTGGTGACAGGCGCGATGGCGATGGCGGAAAATTCGGGCTGCTGGGTGGCGAGTGGTGCATCAAGGTGTGATTGCAGGGCGCGGATCTGCGAGGCTGTGACATTCGACAGACCAATCTCGCGGATTTTGCCCTCTTCGCGCAGGGCCGTCAGCGTTGCTGCCAGTTCGGCTGGATGGGTCAGCAGGTCCGGGCGGTGCACCTGATACAGGTCGATCACATCAACCTTCATGCGGGTGAGTGACGCCTCGCAGGCCTTGCGCAGATAGTCGGCGCTGCTGTCGTACGGCGTGCCGGGAATGATACCGCCTTTGCTGGCGATGACCATTTTATCGCGCAAACCGGGGTGCGCCTTGAGGACCTCGCCCAAAAGCTCCTCCGCGGCACCAAAATGCATGTTGCTGTCGAGGCCATAGACGTCGGCTGTATCGAAGAGATTGATGCCAGCGGTGAGCGCCGCCTCGACCTTGGCCGTGGCTTCGGCCTCATTGGTGCCCGCAAAGCGCCACATGCCGTAAGCAATAGGGGCAACTTCGAGGCTGCTCTGACCGAGTTTGCGTTTGTTACGGTTGATTGTGAGGTCCGACATTTATTTCCCTCGAGCTCTCGCTTAAGACTGATCCCATAATATAGGGGAAAGAATCTGGTCCATGGGTGAGACAATTCGTTACGCCATCATCGGCGCGGGCATGATGGGTCAGGAACATATCCGCAATATCGCCATTATCGACGGGGCGGAAGTTGTAGCGGCCTCGGACCCGCATGAAGGCTCGCGGGACTGGACAACCCTGACCATGGAAGGGGCGCCGGTTGCGCTTTATGCCGATTACGCAGAATTGCTGGCAAAGCCGGACACATTTGATGCGGTGATTGTGGCGACACCCAACTTTACCCATCGCGCGGTGCTGGAGGACGTGTTTGCGACCGGTAAGCACGTGCTGATCGAAAAGCCGCTTTGCACAACACTGGAGGACTGCCAGTGGGTGACACAGGCGACCGGCAATTATCCCAGCGTTGTGTGGATGGGGCTTGAATATCGCTGGATGCCGCCGGTCACGCGCTTTGTGGAGGAGGTGCGCAAGGGAGCCGCCGGGGACGTGAAGATGCTCACCATCCGCGAACACCGGTTTCCGTTTTTGCAGAAGATCGGCGACTGGAACCGGTTCAGCCGCAATACTGGCGGGACGCTGGTAGAAAAGAGCTGCCACTTCTTTGACCTGATGCGGCATGTAATCGGCTCAGAACCCCGGCGCGTGATGGCGTCGGGCGGGCATGATGTGAACCATTTTGAAGAGCGCTATGACGGTGAAATGCCGGACATCATGGATAATGCATTTGTAATTGTTGAATTCGACAACGGCGTGCGCGCCTGCCATGAGCTATGCATGTTCGTGACGCAGCTTGAGCAGCGCGAACACCTGACTGTGACGGGCACCAAAGGCGCATTGGAGGTGATGATCCCGCAGAGCGAACTGGCACATACGCTGAATACGGGAAATGAAACGATCCGTACAAGGATTGATGTGGACAAGAAGGTGCTGGAGGCAGGCCACCACCACGGCGCGTCCTACTATCAGCATCTGGCGTTTCAGGATGCGATCCGCAACCGCACCAAGCCGCTGGTGAGCGTGGATGACGGCTTGCGCTCCGTCGCCATGGGACTGGCAGCACATCGTGCAATCGACGAAAAGCGCGTGGTGGATATGACGGAGTTTGGACTCTAGATGGCGTCGGCGGGAATGCCGTAGCCCGTGAACCAATCACGGAACAGCATGACGTAAGCCGGGCGGCCATTGTTGCGGAACCAGCTATCGAACGCATAACGGGTACCGCTGTCGGTCTCGGTCGCCACGGCGGTGAAGTGCTGGTAGCGGCCATCAATGAAAGCACCGCGGATCGAGGGCGGATCAATCGCGTGGTATTTGACGAGGCCGGTTTGGTGCATCAGCACCATCAGCATGGTGGTGTTGGCGGCTTCGTCGATGCAGTCCTGATAATCCGGATTGCCGGACCATGATGCATTGAGCACGCCGCCGGGATCATCCGAGGTGCCGAGCACCGGGCCGACTTGCGTTTCAACAATGCCGATCGCCTGCGCGATGGCGTAACGCTCCTGCGCTGCATCCTGCACATTGATGAACTCGGCAGACACACGCTCCCAAATCGGGCGCAGATCAACCTGGCTTTTCACCTGGCAACCATAGGCATGGCAGAAGGTGGCGTTTTCAAGCTGCGGGTTTTGCGGAAGCTCGTAAAAGGCGAAGAAATCATTCGGCTCATGCCAGTCCCACGAGATGCAGCCTGCGAGCAGGAGGGACGCGCCAAGTGCTGCGGCGGCTGACATCATTGAGCGCATCAAGTCGTCTCCTGAAAACCGTGGATACTGGACAGGGTGGGACCTTAGCCCGCATAGGTTGGAGGAACCAAACAAACTTAGGATGCCCGTCATGAAAGCTGCAGTTGTCGAGGCCTTTGGGCCGCCGGAAAACCTCACCTTCCGTACCCTGCCGGATCCGGAACCGGGGCAGCATGATGTGATTGTAGATGTGTGTGCGGCAGGCGTCGGCTTTGTGGACGGGCTGCTGGTGCAGGGGCTTTATCAGGTGAAGCCTCCCCTGCCCTATGTACCGGGCAATGAATTTGCGGGTGTAGTCTCAGCTGTGGGTGACAAGGTTGCGCATCTCAAGATCGGTCAACGGGTGATGGGGACTGCAGCAGGTGCCTATGCCGACAAGCTGAAAGCCCCGGCGACGGCCTGCATTCCAACACCGGACGCCATGAGCGACGAAATCGCGGCGGGGTTTGCGATCTCCTATGCGACGGCGCTTTATGCGTGGCGTGATTGCGGCAAGGCGCTAAAGGGCGAAACCGTGCTGGTGCTGGGTGCTGCAGGCGGTGTCGGCCAGGCGGCGATTGCTGTTGCCAAGACCATGGGGCTGCGCGTCATTGCGGCGGCGTCGACGGATGAAAAACGTGCGGCAGCAAAAGCTGCGGGCGCTGATGACGTGGTGGATTACACTGCGGACAATTGGCGTGATGCGCTGAAGGTGCTGACGGCAGAGACCGGGCTTGATCTTGTCTATGACCCGGTTGGCGGAATGCTTGCAGAAGCTGCGTTGCGCTCGCTGTCGCCGGGCGGGCGGCATCTGGTGGTGGGGTTTGCGTCGGGCGATATTCCCAAGGTGGGGTTGAACATTGCGCTGCTTAAACGCTGCTCGATTGTCGGGGCTGACTGGGGTGGCGAGATACGCGCCAATCCGGCTCTGGCGGCGGAACAGTTTGGAACGCTGCTAGGATGGATTGGTGACGGGTCGCTCAAGCCTGCACCGGTTCTGACGCGGTCGATGGCGGACCTGCCGCAGGCGCTGCGCGACCAGTTGGACCGCAAGCTAGTCGGCAAGCTGGTGATGGTGAATTAGGCAATACGCATGAGACCCTCCGGTCAAGCCGGAGGGCCCACGCACAAAAAGGGCCGGGCATTACTGCCCGGCCCTGATGTTTTCTTGTTCAGCTACGGCTATTTGACGTCGAAGCGGTCGAGGTTCATCACCTTGGTCCATGCGTCCACGAAGTCCGTTACGAAAGTCTCCTGCGCATCTGCGCTGCCATAGACTTCGGCGAGAGCACGCAGCAGGGAGTTGGAGCCGAAGATGAGATCGGCGCGGGTGCCGGTCCACTTCTTCTCACCCGTTGCACGGTCACTTCCCTCGAACACATCGTCATCGTCCGACATCGCTTTCCACGTGGTGCGCATATCGAGCAGGTTGACGAAGAAGTCGTTGGTCAGTGTCTCAGGCCGCTTGGTGAAGACGCCATGCTTGGCGTCGCCCACATTGGTATCGAGAACCCGCATGCCGCCGACGAGAACCGTCATTTCAGGTGCCGTCAGAGTGAGGAGCTGTGCCCGGTCGAGCATCAACTCTTCAGCGGAGATAGAGAACTTGCCCTGAAGATAGTTGCGGAAACCGTCCGCAACCGGCTCAAGCACGGCCATGGCATCCACATCGGTATTTTCCTGCGTCGCGTCGGTGCGGCCCGGTGTGAAGGGCACGGTCACAGTGTGACCGGCATTCTTCGCAGCCTTTTCAACTGCCGCACAGCCGCCAAGCACGATGAGGTCAGCAAGCGACACCTGCTTGTTGCCGGATTGGCCCTTGCCAAGCGCCTTCATGATCTTGCCGCCGGACTGAGCCTTGTTGAACTCAACCTGGATGGCTTCAAGGGATTTCAGCACCGTGGCCAGTTTGGCAGGCTCATTGGCCTCCCAATCCTTTTGCGGCGCGAGACGAATCCGTGCGCCATTGGCACCACCGCGCCGGTCTGAGCCGCGGAAGGTCGACGCGGACCCCCATGCGACCGATACCAGTTCGGAGACCGTAAGGCCTGAGGCAAGGATCTTCTTCTTGAGGTCGGCTATATCCTGCGCGTTGATCAACTTGTGATTGACGGCGGGAACGGGATCTTCCCACAGCAGCTCTTCTGACGGCACATCCTTGCCGAGATAGAGCGAGCGCGGGCCCATGTCGCGATGGGTCAGCTTGAACCACGCGCGGGCGAAGGCGTCCGCGAACTGATCCGGGTTTTCGTGGAACCGACGTGAGATCGGCTCATAGATGGGATCCATCCGCATGGCCATGTCCGCTGTCGTCATGATGATCGGCACGCGCTTTCCAGAGCCATCCACCTGTGGGGCATGATCCTTTTCTGCAAGGTTTTTCGGCGTCCACTGATATGCGCCGGCGGGGCTCTTCACAAGTTCCCACTCATAGCCAAACAACACATCAAAATAGGCGTTGTCCCAAGTGGTCGGCGTCGGCGTCCAGGGGCCTTCGATGCCGCTGGTGATGGTATCAACGCCCTTGCCGGAGCCGAAGCTGCTCTTCCAGCCTTGACCCTGCTGCTCTATGGGGGTGCCTTCCGGTTCGGGGCCGACGAGTGCCGCGTCCCCTGCACCGTGACACTTGCCAAATGTGTGGCCGCCAGCGGTGAGCGCGACGGTCTCTTCGTCGTCCATTGCCATGCGGGCAAACGTCTCGCGGATGTCCTTGCCGGATGCGACTGGGTCAGGATTGCCGTTGGGGCCTTCGGGATTGACGTAGATCAGGCCCATCTGCACGGCGGCGAGAGGATTGTCGAGCTGGCGATCGCCTGAATAGCGCGCGTCGCCGAGCCAGGTGTCCTCGTTGCCCCAGTAAATGTCTTCTTCAGGCTCCCATATGTCCGGGCGACCGCCGGCAAAGCCGAACGGCTTCAACCCCATCGACTCGATGGCGCAGGTGCCGGCGAGGATGATCAGGTCGGCCCATGAGATCTGCTTGCCGTATTTCTGTTTGACCGGCCACAGCAGCTGGCGGGCCTTGTCGAGATTGGCGTTGTCGGGCCAGCTGTTGAGGGGGGCAAAGCGCTGGCTGCCAGAAGAGGCACCGCCGCGGCCATCACCCGTGCGGTATGTGCCCGCACTGTGCCATGCCATGCGGATGAACAGCGGGCCATAGTGGCCATAGTCAGCTGGCCACCAATCCTGCGAATCGGTCATCAGCGCGAAGAGATCCTTCTTCACGGCATCGAGGTCGAGCTTCTTGAACTCTTCGGCATAAGTGAATGCCGGCCCCATCGGGTCGGACAGTTCAGAATTCTGGTGAAGAATCCTCAGATTCAGCTGATTGGGCCACCAATCCTTGTTGGACCGACCGCCGGCGCTCGTATTTCCGTGCGCGCCGCCCATGACCGGGCAACCAGCGGGATGGCCATTCTCGTTACTCATCTGGATCCTCCTTCAATTCTTTGCGGCCCGGACATGCAGGACCTATGGGAGGAGACTATGGCGACAGATAAATAAGCTCCAATCGTATTTACTGACTTCTACTATCAGTTTATCTTATCTCTATGATCTCTACCAAACAGCTTACTTATTTTGATGCGGTGGCGCGGCTCAAGCATTTTGGGCGCGCGGCGGATGCCTGCGCGGTGACGCAGCCTGCACTTTCCATGCAAATTCAGGAGATGGAGCGCACTTTGGGCGTGCCGCTGGTGGAACGTGGCCGCACCATCAGGCTGACCGATGCGGGCGAAGAAATTGCGGCGCGCGCGGCACGCATCCTCGCTGATATAGCGGCATTGTCGGACTTTGCTTCGGGGCGGCGCGCGGCGCTGACGGGGCGGCTGCGGCTGGGCGTCATCCCCTCCATTGCGCCCTATCTTCTGCCCAGCGTGCTGCCGATGCTGCAAAAGGACTACCCTGCCCTTGAACTTCATATCCGCGAGACGCTGACCGACTATCTGGTGGCACAGCTCGAAGACGGGTCATTGGATGTGGCGCTTCTGGCATTGCCGGTTGATGACCCCGGCATCGAAACACTGGCACTGTTTGATGACACATTCTTTTTGGCGCAATCCGCATCGGCCACGCAACCCAGGCGCAAGCACGCGCGGGTTGAGGATCTTGAAACCGGGCGGCTGCTGCTGCTGGAAGAAGGCCACTGCCTGCGCGATCAGGCGCTGAACTTCTGCTCCCTGCGCGACATAAAAAGCATCGACTCATTTGGTGCCTCAAGCCTTTCCACCCTTGTGCAGATGGTGGCCGGCGGCATGGGACAAACGCTGCTGCCGGAGATGAGCCTGTCGCTGGAGGCCGGGCGCAGCGATGTCCGGCTCATGCGGTTTGAAAAACCCGAGCCCTACCGCACCGTCGGCCTAGCGTTCCGCAAGACGTCGCCACTGAAAGCCGACTTTGAGGCTTTGGGCGCGGTGGTCAAGAAGGCACGGCCAGCGGTGCCGAAAATCTGATTTACGCCGAAACGGGTCTCGTGCCTGAAGTGAGACGGCGCATGTAAATCAGCGGCCACAGGAACAACACCAGATTGGGCAGGAACCACGACGGCTCAAATTCCTGAAGAATTGCCCAATATGACACCGCCATGCCGCCCGCTGTCATGGTGAGGACAAGCGACACCAGCGCATAGGACCGCCAGACGGGGTCACCGCGCCGCGCGGCATTGAGGGCGAGAAAACCGAAGGCTGAGAAGGCCAGGTCAAGTGGAAAGAATGACCAGTTCCATGCCACCACACGCGGATTGAGATAATCGCCGTACATCATTTCAGGTGGCAGGGCGATGGCGCCAACCAGCGCCAGCAACGCGACCGCCCAGTAGGACACGAACGCTATATCCGTGACCGCAATGGCGAGGGCAAGGCTGCGGGGCATGGGACAATTCCTGTAAAGCTCTTGGTCCCGCAGAGATGGGCTCGGGGTGCGCTGCGCACAAGGCCTTGCTGCAAATGACCTGCCTAGTGGGTGCAATTGCCTTCAGCCACAATTGCCTGACGGGTGAGATGCTTCATGGTGCTGATATAGCGCTTTTGCGGCCAGTTGCAGGTTTGCGTGAGGTGCTCCCAGTTCTGGATTGAGAGCAGCATCCACAGAATGTCTGTCGCCTGTTTTGGGGTGGTGTCAGGCGACAATGTGCCGTCTTTTTTGAGGGCCTTTACGATAGCATCACAGCCATGGCGAATGGCCTGCATGCGGTCGTCCCACGCAGCGGCTGCGGCCTCATCCGCGTCCTTCATCGCGATTAGCGCTTTGGCGGTGCCGTGAATTTTGGGGATGTAGCTACCCCATGCCTCGATGAAGCGGTCTAGCCGCTCCAGCCCGCTTGTGGCCGCGCGGCTGGCGGCGAGGCCCATATCGACCTCATTCAAATCATCAAGACAGCGCACGGTGGCGATCAACAAATCCGCCCGCGTGGGGAAATGCAGGTAAAGCGCCTGACGGCTGATGCCCGCGCGCTTTGCCACGTCCGCCATGCGAATCAAGGGATTGGTATCATGTTCCAGCAACTCGCAGGTGGCTGCGAGAATGCGCTGGCGGGTATCTGGTTCACTACTTGACATGGTGTAAAGTCGTTCTTATCTGTTGCCCCGTCAACTTGACATGGTGTCAAGCATTGGGTCTGAGGAGTCTCGTCATGGGCAGAAAGATATTCATCTGGGTGGCACATCCCAAGGGGTCATCACTGTGTGGCGGGCTGGCGGATGCCTATCAGGCGGGGGCAGAGCGCGCAGGCGCTGACGTGCGCCGCATGAACCTGAGCGAGATGGCGTTTGACCTCAATTTCGAGGGTTACAAAGACCCTTATGGCGAAAGACAAGCGGCGCTGGAGCCTGATCTTGAGCAGTGGCAGGACAGTATGCGCTGGGCGGACCATGTGATGGTGGTGCATCCCTATTGGTGGGGCGGGATGCCGGCCAAGGCGAAGGCCGTACTCGACCGGGCGCTGTCGCCGGGCTTTGCCTTCAAGTATCGCCGCAAGAGCGTGCTGTGGGACAAGCTGCTGACCGGCAGGACCGGCGACGTCATCATCACATCCGACACGCCGCCATGGTTCGACACCCTGCTTTACCGCAAGCCGGGACGCCGGGTGATGAAAAACCAGGTGCTTGGGTTTTGCGGCATCATGGTGAAGAAGGTTTTGCAGGTGGGTACGGTGAAGACCGCCAGCGACAAGAAGATTGCGCGGTGGATCGGCAAGGCTGAACGGATGGGGGCTCGGGCTGCATAGTGCGAGCAGACCAACATGGGCCCTCCGGTCAAGCCGGAGGGAGAGCAGGGAATGGGAGAAAGAGAGTGTGTGGGTTTTGTGACCGGCTCCTCCACCCCGCCCCAACTTCCCTCCGGCTTGACCGGAGGGTCCACTCTCCTCTGCTGGTGTGGAAAGCGCAGGCGAGTGGACTCCGGATCAGGTCTGGGGATGCGGGGTGGAGAGCGCAAGAAGAACCCGGCTCGGTATTGGAACACCGGCCGGGCTTTAATCGTGTTTGACTGCGTGCAGGGATCAGTCCGCGAACGCGTCTTCCCATGAGCCGCGCGTTGAAGCCTTGGAATATTCGGTGGCGCGGTTTTCGAAGAAGTTGGTGTGCTCGATGCCGTTGAGCATTTCGTCCATCCACGGCAGCGGATTTTTCTCTGCGCCAAAAATAGGCTCAAGGCGGATCTGGCCCAGGCGCCTGTCGGCAATGTAGCGAATATATTGTTTCACTTCGGCGCCATCGAGGCCCTCAACACCGCCCATTTCAAAGGCTAAATCAATGAACGCGTCTTCGTGGTGGATGATGGTCCGGCAGGCCTCATAGACGTCCTGCTGGGTTTCTTCGGTCCAGCTTTCAGGGAACTCATCAACCCAGGTGCGGAACAGGCGCAGGATGGAGTTGCAGTGCAGGCTTTCATCACGCGCAGACCACGTGATGATCTGGCCCATGCCCTTCATCTTGTTGAAGCGCGGGAAATTCATCAGCACGGCAAATGACGCAAAAAGCTGTACGCCTTCGGTGAAGCCGCCGAACACGGCCAGCGTCTTGGCGACGTCGGCTTTTGTCTCGGTGCCCCACTTCTGCATGAAGTCGTATTTGTCCTTCATCTCGGCATATTTGAGGAAGGCTTCGTATTCGACTTCGGGAATGCCAAGCGTGTCGAGCAGATGCGAATAGGCCGCCACATGGATGGTTTCCATGTTGGAGAAGGCCGACAGCATCATCAGAACTTCCGTGGGCTTGAACACGCCCATGTAGTTCTTCATGTAGCAATTGTTCACTTCCACATCGGCCTGCACGAAGAAGCGGAAAATCTGCGTCAGCAGATTGCGCTCCTTGGCGTCCAACTTGTGGTGCCAGTCCTTGACGTCCTCGGCCATGGGCACTTCTTCCGGCAGCCAGTGAATGCGCTGCTGGGTGAGCCAGGCTTCATAGGCCCACGGGTAACGGAAGGGCTTATAGGTGAGGCGTTCGTCGAGAAGGGTCATGAACTTTTCCGAGTCACTAGCGAATTGTTAACGTAACAATTACATAGCGTGAACTCGAACGCACTAACACTACATTGTGTGTTTTTGGGTGCGATTTATCACCACAATTTGTGCAACGTTCGCTCAGCGCACAGATGGCGCAACAACGGATTATGGCAAATGAGCCATTCACACGCCGTGCGCCTAGGTGGTGAACTTTTCATTTCCTAGAGAAGAAACTCTACGTTTCAAAAGGCAGCGATACGCAGCTCACTCCGCGAGGGCAGAGGAGGCTTTCGCATATTCGTACAATTAGAAACTGCAGATCTGGTACCGAGAATTCACTCGAAGATGTTGAAGAGACCCTGGTTGCGATTTTTGTGCTGCTTATTCAACGGGGGGTTTTGCCCCTGAATCAACCCGCGCTCTAGAGCAACGCGCTCACTGTAAGTCTCTGCCAACAGGTGGACGTGCAAGCTAGTGGCACCTCGAGAGATTGCTTCCGCTAGACGCTCGTGGCTGCGAATCCGCGGCCCGATGTCTTCGGCTTCCCCCACATAAATTGCTGTATGACGTCCTGCTTTTGCTTCGGTTGCCATAATGTAGACAGCCGACCCCGTCCAACTTTGCGCTTCAGTAAATGAGACAATTGAGAAAGGAGCCCACTGGCCGTGAGCCGTTTGCCATTGCGTTATTGGATGATGCAGTGGCTCAGCAAGAAGACCGCTCAAACCAAGTGACCGAAAGGACATTTCTCTTACTCCTTCACTGACATGACAAGCACTCGTCATAATCGTTTTGCTCTGCCGGGTTGATCGTGGCGACCACTTCGGCGGCGGCTGCAAGCGGCAGGTCTTCGAGCTCACGCAAAGGCAGCTTGGCGACTTCCGGGATGCCGGTGGTGAGCGGGATTTCCTCGCGCTTTTCGGCGCGCTGGATTGACAGCGAGCGGCAATAATAGAGCGACTTCACGCCGCGCTTCCATGCGAGCAGATGGATCTGGTGCAGGTCGCGCTTGTGCACATCAGCGGGCAGGAACACGTTCACCGATTGTGACTGGTCGATATATTCGGACCGGTCGCCGGCATGTTCAACAACCCAGCGCTGATCCAGCTCGAAGGCGGTCTTGAACACGTCCTTCTCGTCCTGGCTCAAACCTTCAAGGTGCTGCACTGAGCCGCCATTGATGGTGATGGAGGACCAGACGTCTGCATCATCCATGCCTTTTTCGGCAAGCAGCATTTTCAGGTATTTGTTCCGCACACTGAACGAGCCCGACAGGGTCTTGTGAGTGTAGGCATTTGCCGCGAAGGGCTCGATGCCGGCGGACGTGCCGCCGCAGATGATGGAGATGGAGGCGGTGGGCGCAACGGCCGTCTTGTTGGAGAAGCGCTCCATGATGTTGTAATCGGCGGCATCCGGGCAGGCACCGCGTTCATGCGCGAGTTTGACGGAGGCAGCGGATACACCTTCGTCGATGTGCTTGAAGATGCGCTTGTTCCAGACCTTGGCCATCACGCTTTCAAACGGGATCATCTTCGACTGGAAATAGGAATGCAGGCCCATGACGCCGAGGCCGACGGACCGCTCACGCTCGGCCGCATAGCGGGCACGCGACATGGCGTCGGGTGCACGGTCGATGAAATCCTGCAGCACATTGTCGAGGAAGCGCATGATGTCTTCGAGGAACAGTTCCTCGTTGACCCATTCATCATACTTTTCAGCATTGACGGAGGAGAGGCAGCACACGGCGGTGCGCTCCTTGCCAAGATGATCCATGCCGGTGGGCAGGGTAATCTCGGAGCACAGGTTGGACATCTTCACGTTGAGGCCGGCGAGCTTGTGGTGCTCGGGCACAGCCTTGTTCACGTGGTCGCCGAACAACATGTAGGGTTCGCCGGTTTCAATGCGGGCAGTAAGGATGCGGACCCACAAAGCGCGGGCGGAGACGGTGCGCATGACGGCGCCGTCCTTGGGGCTGACCAGCGCCCATTCCTCATCGGCCTCTACTGCACGCATGAACTTGTCGGAGATGACAATGCCGTGGTGCAGGTTGGGGGCCTTGCGATTGGGGTCACCACCGGTGGGGCGGCGAAGCTCGATGAATTCTTCGATTTCCGGGTGATTGACGTCGAGATAAACCGCTGCCGACCCGCGCCGCAGGGAGCCCTGGGAGATGGCGAGCGTGAGTGAATCCATCACACGGATGAAGGGAATGATGCCGGAGGTCTTGCCGACGCCGCCGACCGTTTCGCCGATCGAGCGCAGATTGCCCCAATAGGAGCCGATGCCGCCGCCCTTGGAGGCGAGCCACACGTTTTCATTCCACAGGCCGACAATGCCGTCGAGGCTGTCATTGGCTTCATTCAGGAAGCAGGAAATCGGCAGACCGCGCTCGGTGCCGCCATTGGAGAGCACCGGCGTTGCGGGCATGAACCAGAGATTGGAGATATAGTCGTAGATGCGCTGGGCATGGGCGTCGTCGTCCCCGTAAAAGGAGGCAACGCGCGCAAACAAGTCCTGAAAGCCCTCACCCGGCATCAAATACCGGTCGGTCAGGGTCTCACGGCCAAAATCCGTCAGGAGGGCATCGCGGCTGCGATCAACCTCGACCCGGCCGCGCTTCTCGAACTGAACTGCCTGCGTCTGAAACATGCTCTTCCTAAGCTCCCCCTCGATGGTAACCGGAATGCGGACACTATGTCCGCGCTATCCAACCACCCCGTGGCAAAAAATCCCCTCACGCCGCTGCGGCACCCTGCCGAAACCAGCGCAAATCTCTCCCGCACCGGGAAATACGCCCCGGTCAACACGCCTTAACCTCAATGGAACGGCCATTCTGGCCGGTCTGGCGATCCGCGCTTGAAAGAAGCGATAACTTCCCTCGCTGTCAGGCCCCTTGGGGAGGGCCGCCAGAGCGCGGTGCCAATACGAGATATAGTAGCTAGGGCTGTTTGAGCGTCAAGTGATTGTGTCGGCTCGTTAACGAAAAAAGACGTTGCGGAAGCCATTGACAGGTCGGCAAATCAACGCTCCGCCGCATGGTTGAACGGAATTGCTCGTCCACATTTTTTTGCCGTCTGCGGAAAATGGTTAACGCTGTGACCGGCAAACCACATAAACAATGCCCCACCCACTACATATAGTGGGTTCTCGTACGGGCAAGACGCCACCTGTAGACGCAAATCAGTTAACGCACTGGGCTGGTTCTAGCCGCAAATCACCCCGGCCGCGTCACTTATCCACAGCAGTTGTCCCGTGGTGGGCAGACTACCGTCTTTATGTTGTGCCCCTATATGGTGTGTGATGCGTTTGGCTGGTTTGGCCAGCCAAACGCCCGTTTTGTTAACCATAGATATGCCTCCGGAGCATGAAAGCACAGATGTCCATTCCCTCGCCCCTGCGCGGCAACTATCCGGAGATTGAGCCCTATACGACCGGACGGCTCAAAGTGTCGGATATCCACGAGATCTATTACGAAGAATCAGGCAACCCGCAGGGCAAGTCGGCGCTGGTGCTGCATGGCGGGCCGGGTGGCGGCTCCAACCCCACCATGCGCCGCAGCCATGACCCTGAGCATTACCGGATCATTCTGTTCGATCAGCGCGGCTGCGGGCGTTCTACCCCCTATGCAGAGCTGCGTGAGAATACCACCTGGGACCTGGTGGCTGACATTGAGCGGCTGCGTGAGCATCTGGGCATTGAAAAATGGCAGGTGACGGGCGGCTCGTGGGGGTCAGCGCTGGCGCTGGCCTATGCGCAGACCCACCCCGACCGGGTCACTGAAATGGTGATGCGCGGGATTTTCACCCTACGCAAGGTTGAGCTGGACTGGTTTTATGCCGGCCATGTGGGCGGGACCGGCCCCAGCAACGGGACGGCGGCGCTCTACCCTGAAGCCTTTGAAAAATACGTAGCGCCGATTCCACCGGTTGAACGCGGCAACATGATCGAGGCCTATTACACGCGGCTGACCAGTGATGACGCCGCGGTGCGCATGGAAGCGGCGCGCGCGTGGAGCACGTGGGAGGGGTCAACCCTGTCGCTGCTGCCCGACCCTGTGCGCGAAGCGCGGTTTGGCGCTGACGATTTTGCCGAGGCGTTTGCGCGCATTGAGTGTCATTACTTCATCAATGACGGGTTCTTCGAGCGCGACGGGCAGTTGATCGCCAATGCAGACCAGCTGCACGGCATTCCCTGCGTCATGGTGCAGGGGCGTTACGATGTTGTAACGCCGATGATGACAGCATGGGCGGTGAAGCAGGCATGGCCTGACGCCGACCTGAAGATTGTGCCCGATGCGGGCCATACGGCGACGGAGCCGGGCATTATTCATGAATTTGTAACAGCAACGGACCGGTTTCGATGAGCACACAGAATTCCGGTCCGCGCGACGGGCCTTGGGGAACAGGTGTTCCTGCTTCGAGTTCCAGTAAGAAAAAAAGAGAGACAAGCGGCATGCGTCAGTTTTTCATTACGGTTGCGGGCGTCTTGACCGCGCTGCTAATCGCCGTCTTCGCGGTCCCTTTCATTCTTGTCGCGATGCTGGCCTCCGCTGTTGGCCCAACGGAAGAACCGCTGCCAGAGCGGATAATCCTGACGCTCGATCTCAGCGAGCCGATTGTGCAGCAGCCGCGCGAACTATTTGCCTCCTTCGCCGGTAATAGCGGGGCCTTGACCCTGGCCAATCTGCATTCGGGCCTCAAAGAGGCGGCGGCAGATGACGCGGTATCAGCGCTTTATATCCGTGGTGGCGTGGGTGTGTTGGGTGCTGTGCGGGCCGGCGAAATATTGGAAGCCCTGACAGCCTTCAAAGCTGCGGGCAAGCCCATCTATGGCTTTGCACAAGACATCAGCCCGTCGGCGCTGTCGGATTATCAGGTGCTGGCGCAGGCGGAAAAAATCTGGATGCAGCCGACCGGCAGCTTCATGCCGGCGGGCTTGAGCGCGCGTTTGACCTATGCACGCGAGGCCATGGACGAGATTGGCGTTACTGCGGATGTGGTGGCATTCCGCGAATACAAAGGCGCCTTTGATACATTCACCGAAACCGGCATGAGCGAAGCGCAGCGTGAAGCCAACCAGACATTGGTGGACAGCATCTACAAAAGTCTGGCTGCAGGAATCGTTGAGGGACGCGCGGCGGTGCGCGGCTTTACGGCCAGCGATCTTGATGCAGCGCTTGCTGCCGCACCGTTCGGCGCACGCAAGGCGCTGGAAAGCGGGCTGGTGGACCAACTCGCCTATGAGCGCGAAATCACCGACATGCTGCTAACCGGCGATGACGAAGACGCGCTGTTTGTGGCACTGGCGGATTATGCAACGGAGAAAGCCGCAGACGCAGACAAGGGCGGCCAAGTGATTGCCGTCATCTATGGCAATGGCGCGATTGTGCCCGGTGAAACCGTGCCGCCAGGGCCGTTTGGCGGTGATCCGATGATCGGCGCTGATACCATGGCCACCGCCATCAGTGATGCGGCAGAAGACGAAGACGTCAAAGCGATCTTGCTACGGATCAATTCGCCGGGCGGATCAGCGTCGGCATCCGATCAGGTGTGGGATGCCATTCGTGCGGCGCAGGCCAAGAACATTCCGGTGATCGCGTCCATGGGCAGCGTGGCGGCATCCGGCGGTTATTACATTCCCGCAGGCGCTGATCTCATCATCGCGCATCCAGCCACAATCACCGGCTCGATCGGTGTGATTGGTGGAAAATTCTCAGTGGGCGGGTTGATGGAGAAAATCGGCGTCAATGTGGATTCAGTTTCAACCCATGCCAACGCTGATATGTGGGCATCTGACACGCGGTTCAGCGATGCGCAGCGCGCGCGGTTCACCGCGTGGCTTGAGACTGCCTATGAAGATTTCAAGGGGAAAGTGGCCGCAGGCCGCGACCTGACGCCCGAAGCGACCGAAGCTCTGGCCAAGGGCCGCGTGTGGACCGGGACGGATGCCAAGGAACGCGGTCTGGTGGACCGGCTCGGCGGCTTTGGCACCGCGCTGGCGGCCGCCCGCGAGCTTGCGGAGATCAAGGCTGACGCAGATATCGAGCTGCGGCCCTTCCCGCGCCCGCGGACGTTCCGCGAACAGATTTTTGGTTTTGCACTGAATGCGGAAGCGACCGTGGAAACATTGGCGCTGATGTCAGCAATTTCTGAGCATCCGGAAGTCTCCGCACTGGTGCACGAGTTGGGCGACAAGCGCGATGCCGGAGTGCAGCAGCGCGCACGCGTGCCAGTGGTGCAGTAGAAAAAATTCTGCCCTTTCTACCCCCCGACCCGCAAATCGCCCGCATACTGTTCATGCCTGCTGCTTGAGCGCGAAATTCTGGTCCACCTTCGCGCGTGCTTTGGCGTGCGGGGCATTTGCTGCAGCGCCATCAAGTTTGGTCTGGCCACATCGGCGCGTGCACGGCACCATTGCAGGCAACAAGCAATATACAACCGGAGGAATACGACGATGCGCAATTCAAACAGGCAATGGGTGCTTCGCAATCGGCCGGTGGGGGAAATTTCTCCCGGTGACCTTGAACTGGTGGATGCACCAAAACCTGAAGCCGGCGACAACGAGATACTGATCCGCACGATCTATCTGTCGCTAGACCCGACCAACCGCATCTGGATGAGCGACATGGACCAGTACATGCCGCCGGTGGAAATTGGCGATGTGATGCGCGGCGGCACGCTGGGGGTTGTTGAGCAATCCAACCTTGCGGGCTTTGATGTCGGCGACATCGTGGTGCCGGGGCTTGGCGGCTGGCAGGACTACACGGTGTCTGACGGCACCGGCGTTTCAAAAATTCCTGCGGGGCTCGGCATTCCGCTGGACGCCTTCATGAGCGTGCTGGGCGCGACCGGCATGACGGCCTTTTTCGGTCTACTGGACATCGGCCAGCCGAAACCGGGCGAGACGGTTGTAGTGTCAGCAGCGGCCGGTGCTGTGGGCTCCACTGTCGGGCAGATTGCCAAGATCAAAGGTTGCCGTGCCGTCGGCCTCGCGGGCACCGATGAAAAATGCAAATGGGTGGTTGATGAACTGGGGTTCGATGCCTGCATCAATTACAAAAAGGAAAACGTGCTGGACGCGCTGAAACGCGAATGCCCGGATGGCATTGACGTCTACTTCGAAAATGTGGGGGGCGAAATTCTTGATGCAGTGCTCACGCTCATCAACCAGAACGCGCGCATTCCGCTGTGCGGGCTTATCTCCACCTACAATGCGGATGGTGATGTGCCCGGACCCTACATGTTCCGCAACATTCTGATGAAGCGGGTACGGGTGGAAGGTTTCATCATCATCGATTTCCTCGACCGGTTTGCCGAAGGGCAAACGCAGATGGGCCAGTGGCTGGCGGAGGGAAAGCTTAAATACCGCACAGATATTGTTGACGGGCTAGAGACGGCGCCAACAGCACTGGGACGGCTGTTTACCGGCGAAAACATTGGTAAATTGCTGGTTAAGGTTTCTGAGGAGCCAACGACCTGATCTGTTGAATTAACTCACGCTTTACAGGCCAAACTGCACTGTTGTGTCATAGGAACCAGCACAACGGTAAAGTCGGCATGGACAGCCATCTGAGCTTTGAAGATGTCATCAAGCTTGAGCGGGACAATTCACCGCTCAACCGGCAATCTGCCGTCGTGAAAATCGGCGAGCTGATGGCTTCGGGTAAACTTCAGGTGAGCGAAGCTGCGATTGCCGAAGAAGTGGTGACGCGGATGGCGGAAGACGCGGATGTGCTGGTGCGCACAGCCTTAGCCAAACAGATTTCGCTGTATCCGTATCTGCCCACCGCCATGGCTGAACGTATGGCACGCGATGTCTGCGAGGTGAGCATTCATGTGCTGGAGCACTGGCCGCATCTTTCAGATGACTTGCTGCTGTCGGTAATCGCAGAAAAGATTGAAGCCAAGCAGGTGGCGATTGCGCGACGTGAGGCTGTGTCCGAGAAAGTGTCGGACGCGCTGGTTGATACGCAGAATGCCAATGTGCTGAGTGTGCTTCTGGAAAATGAGGGCGCGCGCATTTCAGCCCCCGCATTTAAGCGCGCGCTCGACAATCATCAGGGCCACAGGGAAATACCGGTGCTGGTAACCAAGCGGCCCGGCCTTGAGGCGGAGACCTGTCTGCACTGCGTCTCGCTCATTGT
The DNA here is from genome assembly GCA_964511745.1 of uncultured Parvibaculaceae bacterium. Classification (GTDB taxonomy): domain Bacteria; phylum Pseudomonadota; class Alphaproteobacteria; order CGMCC-115125; family CGMCC-115125; genus Pyruvatibacter. Next base: position 203,297 of record CAZEHX010000001.1, on the reverse strand, counting down.
TGCAGACCAGCTTGAAGCCGATGTTGCCGACCAGATGCGGCATTATCTGGTGCGCCAGCAACACCTGCCCGAGGAGATGGCCTCAGAGATCGTTTCACATGCGCGCGAGCAGGCCGTGGCGGAAATGACTGCAGGCGAAATTGACGACGAGAAGGTGGCGGACTTTGTATCTGTACTGAACAAGGCCGGGCGGCTATCCCCGACCTTGCTGCTGCGCTCGCTGTGTTCAGGCGATCTGCGGTTTGTCGAAATGGCCTTTGCCAAGCTGTCGAACAAATCTGCCGACTATGTGGCGAAGGCAATGATGCCGAACCAGAGCGACATGTTCAAAACCATGTATAGCGATGCGCATCTACCCTCAAGCCTTCGGCCAGCCTTTGCGTCGGCGATCGCTGCGGCGATGCGTGAACGCAAACGCACCGGGGATGGACCGATGGTGCCAAACCGCTATGTGCCAACTGTCATTGCCGGCATTGTTTCAGCCTACGGCACGGTGGCACCTGCAGAACTAGAGCACGTGATCGCCGAGTTGTCGCGTACCTTGAAGCAGGAAGACAATAGCCGACAGGATTCGCGCGCCCACATGCGGGCATGAAGTTTCGCTACCGCCCCTAGCCAGACATCGGCCGCCTGCTTATCCCCGCACCACCGGTGACTGATGGACTGCGCGTATCAGTAATTGACGCGATCAGTGATGGCACCATCCACAAGCATGTTGATGCCGGTCGTGAAGGAGGAACGCGGACTTGCGAGAAAAGCCGTGGCGTTGGCGATGTCCTGCGGGGTGGCCATGCGGCCCATGGGATTGCGCGCAAGGGTCGTCTTGAACAGGTCAGGCATATTCTCTTCAACCATGTGCCAGACGCCGCCCTTGAAATAGACCGTGCCCGGCGACACCACATTGGCGCGCACATGCTCGCCGGCCAGCTCTTTTGAGATGCCCTTGATGTAGTGAACCATGGCGCCCTTGATGGCACCGTAGGCTGAGGCATCTGTGGCGGAGACAGACGAAACAGACCCGATCGCGATGATGGCGGCGTCACCGTTTTTCTTTGCCGCTTCCTTCAGCATCGGGGTGGCGGCTTCGACCGAGCGGACGGCACCGAGAATGTCGATTGAAAGGCCTTTTTCCCATGCTTCTTCGCTATTGCCGATGGCAAGCGCGGACGCATTGGAGACCAGCACATCGATGCCGCCAAGTTCCTTGCCGGCGGTGGTGATGAAGCTCTTTAGGCTTTCGCCGTCGGCAATGTCAGCAGGGGCACCCCAGGTCTTGACGCCATGGCTGGCGGCGATTTCCGCAACGGCGGCGGTCACCTGATCGGTATTACGGGCGCAAATGGCGATGTCGCAGCCTTCAGCGGCCAGGGTTTCCGCAATAGCGCGGCCAATGCCGCGTGTGCCGCCTGTGACGATGGCTTTTTTGCCTTTGAGACCGAGATCCATTTTGCCGCTCCTGCCTGTTGAATTGTGCTTGTTGGTTTCTGATTGGCTCGCATCCTAGAATGGTGCCCGAAAACAACAACTGCTTATTCGCAACCGAGCTAGGTACACCCAAATGGAACTGGAACTTTCCGCTGAAGACGAAACCTTCCGTCAGGAGGTCCGGCAATTTCTGGATCAAGAACTGACGGAGGAACTGCGTGAGGCTGGGCGGCTGACCACGTCGGTTTTTACCGACAAGGAATGGAACCTGCGCTGGCACAAAATTCTGTACGCCAAGGGCTGGGTGGCGCCGGGCTGGCCGAAGGAATATGGCGGCACCGGCTGGACGGAGATGCAGCGCTATATTTTTGCTGCTGAGTGCTCGCGCGCAGGCACGCCAAACCTCTCACCGATGGGGCTTCGCATGTGCGGGCCGATGCTGATGGGCTTTGGAACGCAAGCGCAGAAAGACTATTATCTGCCGCGTATTCTGTCCGGCGAAGACTATTGGTGTCAGGGCTATTCGGAGCCGGGGTCGGGCTCCGACCTTGCCTCACTCAAATGCAAGGCAGAGAGCGACGGCGACGACTATGTCATCAACGGCACCAAGATCTGGACGACGCACGCACATTTCGCAAACCTGATGTTCTGCCTAGTGCGCACGGATGCGAGCGGCAAGCCGCAAACCGGCATCACCTTTGTGCTGATCGACATGAACACGCCGGGGATCAGCATTGAGCCGATCATCACCATGGCGGGCGAGCACGAAGTGAACCAGGTGTTCTTCGACAATGTACGGGTGCCCAAGGCCAACCGCATTGGCGAGGAAAATGACGGCTGGACCGTTGCCAAATACCTGCTGGAGTTTGAGCGTGGCGGTGCCTATGCGCCGGGCTTGCGGGTTGGCGTTGAAAAGCTAAAGGCTCTGGCCGGTGACGAGGCGGATGGCGAAGGCGCAGGCGGTACATTGGTTGAAAGCCGCGCGTTCAAGCGCAAGCTTGCCGAGTTTGAAATTGAGCTGGATGCGCAGGAATTTACCGAGCACCGGGTGATGACGGCTTTGTCCAACGGACAGAACCCCGGGCCCGCATCTTCCATGCTGAAGGTAAATGGCACCGAGATGCGGCAAAAACTGGATCTGCTGGCGGTGGAGGCCATTGGCCATTACGCACTGCCGCAGCAGCTTGAAGCGCGTATGCCCGGGTCAAACATTGAGCCTGTCGGGCCTGCATCCGCGATGACCGCCGTGCCGACAATGCTCAACAACCGGGCGGCGTCGATCTATGGCGGCTCCAACGAAATTCAGCGCGGTATCATGGCAAAGCTGGTGTTGGGATTGTAGCCAACCCCCACAGGCCCACCGGCCAAACCGGTGGGTCCGTGGGAATGAGCGATTAGCTGTGCAGCCGCGCGATGACTTTCGGCAGTCGGAGTGCAATCCAAGCGGCAGTGACAACATTGCCGAAGATCACCACACTCAAGCCCCAGAGAATGCCGGGGACAATGTTTCTCTCAAGTGTGATGATGAGGCCCGCCACCAACACAAAGCCGAGATAGAGATCGGCGAGTGTGACGACGCCCCAGGGCTCTGCCAGCATGATCTCAAGCAGCGGCACCACGGACCCGCCATCGGCGAACCCCCACATAATGGAGGCGCCGAAAACCAGGCCGAGAATTGCTGAAGCGATGCGGAAGACAGTCATCTATTCTTTGGCTTTCGTGTAAGCGCGCTGCTGACCACCACCCATGGCATATGGGTGGGAGGCCGAGAGGCCACCATCGACCGGAAAGGCCTGGCCGTTGACGTAGGAGGCTTCGTCCGACGCCAGAAACAACGCCATGTTGGAAATCTCTTCCGGGCGGCCTGCGCGCTTCATCGGGTTAATCTGGCCAATACGATCTTCGGAGCCTTTGCCGCGCGCCATGTCGAAGATCGGTTTGGTCATGCCGGTCTCGATGAGACCGGGACAGATGGCGTTGATACGCACACCGGTGCCTGCCAGATCGTAAGCCACGGTCTGCACCAGCGAGATGACGCCAGCCTTGGAGGCTGAATAAGGATTACCGCCGGCGTTGGCTCTTATTCCCGCTACCGACGCCGTACATATGATGGAGCCCTTACCCTCATCGATCATGTAGGGGCTGGCATGCTTCACATAGAGGAAGGGGCCGATCAGATTGATGCGCAGGATGTTTTCCCAGTAATCGGGTGTCTGCTCGTGCAGCGGCACATAACCACCGGAAATACCGGCATTGGCGAACACGATGTCGATGCCGCCATTGGCATCCACAAAGCCACGGACCGACTGGGAGACATAGTCTTCGCTGGATACGTCGCCGACTTCGGCGGTCATACGCTCATGGCCTTTGACTGTCTCGGCAAGGGCTTCGGCATTGAGGTCCACGGCGAGCACGGTGGCGCCTTCTTCTGCGAAGCGGCGTGAGGCAGCGCGGCCGATACCCGACCCTGCGCCAGTGACGATGGCGCGTTTTCCTGTGAGGCGTCCCATGATTTTTGTCCTTCTTTGGTTCTGACTTTGATGGTTATGAGATCAATTTTTCAGGTCTTCGATGATTGTTTGCGTATTGGCTGCGCCATATCGCAAAGCTGCCGTCATGTCGCCTGATTGCGGGCAATGAGCAGGGTCGTTGTTTGTGTGAACACGGCGTCACCAGCCTGATTAACAAGCGTGTGGCGGTTCTTGACGATGCCGCGGTCGGGCTTTGAGGCCGACGGGCGCTTTTCGATGCACTCAATGGTGAGGGACAGAACATCATCGACGCAAGCCGCCTTGTGAAACCGTACCTCGTCATACCCCAACGCGCCAATGACGGCAGTTTCATGCGGCAGGCCCTGCGCCAGTTTCAGCACCACTGCCTGAATGTGAGTGCCACAGGCTGTAAGTGTTCCGTAAACGGACTTTTTTGCCGCCGTCTCGTCCACATGAAACGGCTGCGGATCCCATTTGGTTGCAAAGGAAACGATCTCGTCCTTTGTCATTTCATAGGTCTGCGCGATGGGCCATTTCTCGCCCAACTCAAAATCATCGAAATAGCGGGTTTCGGTCATGCAGCACCTTGGGGCCAGAGGAGAGCCGCGTGGCGGGCAATTTCGGCCAGCGCATCTGCCTGCTTGATTTTCATGTCGGTGAACTCGTTTTCTGCCGCCGCATCACAGAGGCGTTCAAACTGAAGAAGCCAGGCGGCGAGCGCTGCATCGCTCATCTGAGCCAGCCCGGGGGAATTGTGCCCCCAGTCGCGAAACCTTGCCATTTGCCGCAAACGACTTTCAGCGCGCGCTTTGCGGGCCCGGACATCTTCGAGCGACAGCAGGCGCAGGCTGCGACGGAAGACGCGGAATTTCCGGTGATGGGCAACAACGGCGGCAGCCGCGTCGCTGGCTGATGCGCCGCGCGCCATGAGCTCTGCCAGCACATCTCGCTCGTCTTCCTCCCAATGGCGGTAGACCGTGATGAAGATTTCAGTCTTGTCGGTGAACCAGCGATAGAAGGTCTGGGGTGCGAAGCCAGCACGGCGGGCGATCTTGTTGGTATCGGTTCCCTGAAAGCCGTGTTCGCGGAATTCGGCGGCGGCGGCAGACACGAGTTTGGCCGCCGTAGAGCCCGCTTTGGACGCTGCCAACTCGCCTCGGGCTGTGCCCGGTTTCACTTTAGTTTGTGCCGCAATCATGGCGATTGTCATAGCGCGACGGAGGTGCGGCGGCAATCCAACCTTGAACATATGAGCTTTAGTGATATACTTATCACTCGTACCGCAAAACGAAGGATGTGGTCTGATGGATATGAATCTTGCTGATACGCGGTTGCGGGCTGAAACCGGGGTCCCGGTCAACGCCCCGAGCATTATTGTGGACGGAGTACGGCTTGCGGTGGCGCGCGAAGGACATGGCCCGGCTGTGCTGTGCCTGCATGCAACCGGCCATGGCGGTCGCGACTTTGAGCGGTTTGCTGCACTTACACACAATAATTTCGAGGTGGTCCGTCTTGACTGGCCGGGCCAGGGGCGGTCGGACGACGACATGCACCCAGCCTCAGCTTTACGCTATGGCGACCTCATTGAAGGCGTTCTGGATGCGCTTGATCTCGACCGCGTCATCCTTCTCGGCTGTTCAATCGGCGGCGCAGCGGCGGCGCATTGTCGCCTGTGGATATGAAACCGCGCCGGTGCTGCGGCAGGCATGGGAGAGCTTTGCGATGCCGGACTCCGACATAAGGGAGATCGCCGCCAAGCTGACAATGCCGGTTTGGTTTGCATGGGCCAAGGGCGACAAACTGGTGGCGCTGTCGCGCTCGCAGGCGGCCATTGATGCGACGCAGACCGCAAAGCTGACCAGATTCCGTGGCGGGCATGCGGCGTTTCTTGAGCGGCCAAAACCCTTTGTGCGCGGATTCGCGAAATTTGCCGCATCGCTTGCGCCATGAAAAAAGGCCCGGCATTGCTGCCGGGCCTTTCATCAATCTTGTGCGGTGTTCGGAATTACATCTCGAACAGGCCGGCGGCACCCATGCCGCCGCCGATGCACATGGTCACGACGCCGTATTTGGAGCCGCGGCGCTTGCCTTCGATCAGGGTGTGGCCGGTGCAACGTGCGCCGGTCATGCCGAAGGGATGGCCGATGGAGATGGAACCGCCATTGACGTTGTACTTCTCAGGGTCGATGCCAAGCGTGTCGCGGCTGTAGAGGCACTGCGATGCGAAGGCTTCGTTGAGCTCCCAAAGGTCGATGTCGTCCTTCTTGACGCCAGCCTGATTGAGCAGCTTGGGCACAGCGAAGACGGGGCCGATGCCCATTTCGTCGGGCTCGCAGCCTGCAACCTGGAAACCACGGAACACGCCCATGATGTCGAGACCACGGCGCTCGGCTTCCTTGCGTTCCATCATGACGACCATGGAGGCGCCATCGGAAAGCTGGGAGGCATTACCGGCGGTGACGAAGTTGCCTTCGCCGCGCACGGGCTTCAGGCTGTTCAGGCCTTCAAGGGTGGTCTGGGGACGATTGCATTCGTCCTTGTCCACCACATAGTCGACGATCGACTCTTCTTTGGTTTCCTTGTTGACGACTTTCATCTTCGTGTTCATCGGCACGATTTCGTCGTCGAACTTACCGGCCTGCTGCGCAGCGGCGGTGCGCTGCTGCGACTGCAAGGAGTATTCATCCTGTGCTTCGCGGCTCACATTGTAGCGCTTGGCCACGATGTCGGCTGTTTCGATCATCGGCATCCAAAGAGCCGGATAGGTCTCCATCAGCTTTTCTTCGGTGATGTTGGAGAGGTTCATTGCGCCGGACATCTGCACCAGCGAAATGGACTCAACGCCACCGGCTGCAACCACATCCACACCGTCATTGACGATACGGCCTGCGGCCATTGCGATGGTCTGAAGGCCCGAAGAGCAGAAACGGTTGACCGTCACACCTGACGTGGTGACGGGGCAACCTGCCCAAAGAGCCGCAAGACGGCCGACATTCTGGCCCGTGGCGCCTTCCGGCGAGCCGCAGCCCATGATGACGTCGTCAACTTCGCCCGGCTCAATCTTGGCGCGGTCGATGGCGTGCTTGAGGGCATGGCCACCCATGGCGGCGCCGTGGGTCATGTTGAAACCACCACGGCCGGACTTGGCGAGGCCAGTGCGGGCTGTGGAAACGATGACTGCTTCTCTCATGCTGTCACTCCTAATGAGGAAATCGGGTCTGGCCCTTAACGGAAGCCATCGTCCCAGCCTCCTGCCTTCACAGGACGCTGCGTCATTGGCGGGCCACACGAATTGATTGGCAGCGGGTATCAAATTGAAACCCGCGAAGTCGGCGCGACCATAAGGGGTTAAGGCCAATGCCGGAAGGGTAAAATGGCATTCCCCACGTCACATCTATTAGACCAGCAAAATCAATTATTTAGATGCGGCAAGGCAGCTCGTTGCCGCAATTGGGCCACGAAATGAACAACGCTTCACCGCGCCATGATCAATCTGAAGCCAGAATCCTCGACGAAACTTCTCGGTGTCGGGGGTGTTTATTAAACACAGCCGATGCCGGACTCCTGGAGGGGGTCTTGCGGATTGGCCCAATTGCGGGCCTTGAGGATCAGGAGAGTTTGATATGCGCCGTCAGATTGGAATTATGAGCCTTGTTGGAGCCGCCGCATTCTTGGCTGGCGGGCTCGCGGCTTTCGCCAGCCCGGTCGCGGACAATAACAATGCCCCACTGCCGATCGAATCCTCTGTCGTGACCATTTCAGCCACCACACCAACCGCTGCCGAGCAGGCAGGCATGGTTGGCATGGACGCGGTCATGGCCCCAGCGCCCTTCGGTTACACCTATGTGGTGTATTTCCCAGTGGGCACAGCCGAACTGACCCAGCCGGCCAGCGAAATGCTGGCGGCGGTTGCCGACGAAGTGACGGGGCTTGAATTGAGCCGCGTGACCCTGAGCAGCGAAGACGGCTCCGATGCCCGAACGCAAGTTGTGCGCTCTACTTTGGTGGAGATGGGCGTCCCGGCCCGCTGGATTGGCGAAAAGGCAAAAACGCCTTCGCCCATGGGTCAGCTCAGCATGGCGGCACGCTAGGACGTTCGCCGCTATTCGCCCATCACATGCACCACGACCTCACGGGTGTGCGGGTGGGATCGATGCTCAAACACATAAATACCCTGCCAGACCCCTAGCACCAGTGCAGTATCGATAATCGGCACTGACAGGCTTGTGGCCGTCAGTGCCGATTTTATATGGGCGGGCATATCGTCCGGCCCTTCGGTTGAATGCCGGTACTCGCCTGTATAAGGCGCAATCTTTTCAAAGAATGTCTGCAGGTCGGCCAGCACGTCCGGGTCCGCGTTTTCCTGGATTGTTAGCGAGGCGGAGGTGTGGCGGATGAAGAGCGTCGCAACGCCCGTTGCAATGCCTGCCGCCGCGACGATGCGGGCGACATCGCGGGTGATATCGGTGAGGCCGGGGCCGCGGGTGGCGATGCGCAAAGTCTCGGTGTGCTGGTGCATGGGCCCTTTTAACCCGGTGCCGGCTTGGCTACATAGGGGCCGACCTTAATTTGCCTATCCTCCTGTTCAAGCCTTTGCGGAAAGCCAGCCATGCCCTCCTCCACCATCGCGCCGGAGCAATCCGGCTATGAAACCTATATCGGCCCGGTGCAGCAGGTGGATATGGGTGACGGCGCCGCGGCGCTGGGCTTTACCATTGTGCCGCATCATCTCAACGGCGCCGACATGCTGCATGGCGGCATGATGATGTCGTTTGCCTCCATGGTGCTGGCCGCCGCCGCGCGGGAGGCTGCGGGCGGTGACGTTGAAGCACTTTCCGTCAATTGCGATTTCACCGGGCCGGGCAAGCCGGGCGACGAGGTAACCGGCATTGCCAGCGTCACACGGCGCACACGGACAATCGTGTTCCTCTCCTGCGACATTCAGGTTGGTGACCGAATGCTGATGACGGCAACCGGCGTTTACCGGGTCGTGACCAATGACTGAGGCGCGCGACCAGCAAAAAGGTGACAATGAGCGCCCGGCTATTGCGTCACCTCGCCCAGCCGAACAGCTTGATGGGTTCGCGCCGATGGATCTGCGTGATCCGTTCGAGGCGTTTGTCGGCCCGCTTTATTCCCAGACTGCCGAAAATGACGGGCTGACGCGGCACGAAGCCTTCCGCGTCGATGACCGGCATGTGGATACAAAGGGCAAACTGCATCCCGGCATGGTGATGACCTTCGCGGACGCCGTTGTCGGCAGCACCGCTTGGAACGCCACGGGCCGCAGGCCCTGTGTGACGCTGTCCATGCAGGTGAGCATTACCGGTAGCGCGAAGGCGGGTGATCTGGTGATTGCGAAAACGCGGCTGACCCGCAAGACGCGGGCGGTGGTCTTCTGCGCCGCTGATTTTTTCGTCGGCGATGAGATGATTGCCCAGAGCACAAGCCTTTGGAAGGTGCTGGGGGAACGCTGACCGCGCCCCCATCGCTTACGCGAGAGGTAATTGCCCTGACTGTCTGGCCTGCATAGGCTTATGCTTACTCGACATAACAAAAGCCGCCTGATTTAAGGGCGGTTGCAGTCAGGGGATTAAAGCGATGCTCGCATTTCGGGGTTTCATAGTGGCGTTCTGGCTGCTGCTGGCCCCAGTCGCGTTGTTTGGCGGGATCGGGTTCCTGATGCCTTATCTTTTGTATCTCAGCTTCACGACCAAGGGTGACATACGGCAGGTATTGGTAGGCGTGGGCCGCGCTGCTTAACAGGCGACATTAAAGGTGATGGTGATCTTGCGGACGCGCTTGTCGCTCCATGCCATCCAGCCGAAGTCCTGCACGTCGCCCACATCGACGGTTTCGCAATGGGCATCATCGGGGCGCAGCACACGGGCAATGAGGTCTGAGGTACGCGCGTCGAGATCATCTTTCACGGTTGCATCAAAGGCTTTAGCGGGCACCAGGAATGACGCGTCCTTTGGCCAGATTTCCGGAACGCGTCCGGTGCCTGCGTCCTGCCGCTCATAGCTGACGGTCATGAACTGGGAATAGGCTTCCGGGAATACCGCCCGCAAAGCGCTGGTCATTTCCTCAGGTGGCGTCACCACGTTCATGTCGGCTGGCGGAATTTCCATGCCTTCGGGCTCATGTGCCGCAGCGACCGATATTGCGGCTGCGATGCTGAGGGCGGCTGCGGCCAGTATTCCAAATCCGCGCATTGTCGTCTCCTGCTTATCCCCAGACGCACTCATGGGCGCATACTGAATTTCACTATGCCGGGCTTGCTCTTGTGGCCCATGCGCGCTTTGCTCACGCAAACACAAAACAAGCATAGCCGATACGGGAGAGACGACCATGGCCATCAACTACGACCAGATCATGTCACTAACATCCAAGGATGAGCGGTTTTCGTATGGAGATCGCGAGACAATGCTCTACGCGCTGGGCGTCGGCATGGGGCGTGATCCGCTGGACCCCAAGGAACTGCCTTACGTTTATGAGAGCGGGCTCAAGACCGTACCGAGCATGGCAACCGTCATTGCATGGGGCGCGGGGCCGCTGCGCAATGCGGGCATCAATTATGTGATGGTGGTGCATGGGGAGCAAAAGCTGACCCTGCATCAACCGCTGCCTGCTGCCGCCGATATCATCGCCGACAGCAAGGTTGTGGGGGCTTTCGACAAGGGTGCGGACAAAGGCGCGGTGATTGTCACCGAGACTGATATTCGCCTTGCCGACTCGGGTGACGCACTGTGCACGCTGACCAGCACAACATTTGCGCGCGGCGACGGGGGCTTTGGTGGTCCCAGCGACGGCGCACCCAAGCCGCACGCCATTCCCGACCGTGCACCGGATGAAACCATTGAGGTGGATACGCGCGCTGATCAGGCATTGCTCTATCGCCTGTCTGGCGACCGCAACCCACTGCATGCGGACCCGGAATTCGCCAAGGCTGCTGGCTTCCCCGCACCTATCCTGCACGGGCTTTGCACCTATGGCACCTGCTGCCGGGCGCTTTTGAGCACGGTTGCCGATTACGACCACACCAAAATCACAGGTTTTGACGTGCGGTTTTCCTCACCGGTTTTTCCCGGCGAAACGGTGCTGGTGGATATCTGGAAGGACGGCAACATTGCGTCCTTCCGCGCAAGGCTGAAAGAGCGCGACGTGGTGGTCATCAACAACGGCAAATGCACGCTGAAGGCATAGCGCCACACAAAGGGGAGACAGGCAGATGACGGGACGGCAGCAACAATTGCTGATCGCCAACGGGGCGATTGTGTTTTTGCTCGGCATGGCGTCGGGCTTTCCGCTGGCCTTTGAGCTGCTTGGGCGGTTCGAGCTTTGGCCGTTGCCGCTTGTCATCGAGTTCGACATGCCCGGCGATACGCGCGGCTGGGTGATGGCGCATCTGGAAGGCATTCTCAACGGGGTGCTGCTGATCGCCATTGCCGCTGTGGCAGACCGGCTGGCGCTGAGTGCGCGGGCCGGGACGATCATATTCTGGGGTCTGCTGGTGACGGCGTACGGGAACATGGCGGCATCGATCATCTCGCCGCTGTTTGACGCGCGCGGCCTCTCCTTCGGCGGCGTCATGAATTCGATCGTGTATCTGCTGTTCGTGGCGGCAATCATCGCCATCGTCTGGGTGATGGTGCTGGTGGTCATCGGGGCGCTCAAGCGCAGCTAGAAGGCAATTCACCTCTGCCTCCGGATATGCTGTTCGCGAAGAATTGACCGTTTTTGCGGGGTTATTGGCCTTTCCGCCATCACAGCGCGGGCGCTAAACTGGCGCCATGATGAGCAAAAATGCGCGCAAAACCGCCAAGAACTCTTCCGCCGAACCGCGCCGGGTGCTGATGATCGCCTATCCGGATGTGCAGATCCTGGATATTACCGGGCCGTTTGAAATTCTCGCTGGCGTCAATGATGCGCGGCGGAACCCGCAATCCTGGGCACCCGACGGCTACAAGCCCCGGTCGGGCGATGAGCACCCGGCCTATGAGCTGGTGATCGCGGCGGCGAAGCCCGGCCCCTTCCGCACCACCTCCGGCATGCAGATGGTCGCGGATATCGGCTACGCCGACCTCACCAACGACTATCTTGAAGGGCTGCACACCCTGATGGTGCCTGGCGGCGATGGAACCACCAAGGCGATGCGCGACCCGGTTGTGCTCGATGTAGTGGCGCGCGCAGGCGCAAAGGCTCAGCGCATCACATCGGTGTGCACCGGCACCTTCATTCTGGCGAAAGCCGGGCTGATTGAAGGGCGACGCGTCACGACCCACTGGAATGTGGCGCATGTGCTTGCCCAAATGTTCCCCACACTGACGGTTGACGCGGATTCGATCTATGTGCGCGATGGCGAGGTGTGGTCGTCAGCCGGGGTGACTGCAGGTATGGACCTGGCACTTGCATTGGTGGAGGAAGATTGCGGGCGTGACATAGCCTTGTCGGTCGCACGGCGACATGTGCTGTTCATGATCCGGCCGGGAGGACAGTCTCAGTTTTCGGCGCAGCTTGTGGCGCAGTATGCGGCCAAGGGAAAAATCGGCGAGATTGCGCAATGGGTGCTCGACAATGTGGCAGAGGATTTATCCGTACCCGCATTGGCAGACCGCGCGCATATGAGTGAACGCACACTGGCCCGCGCATTCGTCAGCGAGACAGGGCTGACGCCGGGACGCTTTGTGGAAGTGGCGCGCGTTGAGGCCGCCCGCCGCCATTTGGAAGAAACCAGCGAAGACACTGAAAGCATTGCCTGGTCTTGCGGCTTTTCCAGCGCTGAACAAATGCGCCGGGCATTTCACCGCCGCGTCGGCGTCAGCCCCACCGACTACCGCTCGCGTTTCCGGCGCATGCCCGTGATGGGGCCGCATGGTCCTGTCTCCGGCCTCACCATCCATTCGCCAACAGAAGGTTCCGTACAATGAACATTGGTCTACTGATTTTTGATGACGCGGAAGAGCTGGATTTCGTCGGACCCTATGAAGTGTTCACAATGTCCAACGAGGTGTTCGGCCATATGGGCAAAGCGGAACCCGACACCGTTATGTTGGTTTCGCAATCCGGCGGGCCGGTCAAATGCCGCAAGGGCATGACTGTGGAATCTCATGCGAGCATTGCGGATGCTCCGGCGCTCGACGTCCTCCTCGTTCCCGGCGGACGGGGTACGCGTGATGAGGTGAAGAATACGGCGCTGCTCGAGTGGATTGCCAAGGTGGACAAGACCACCACATGGACAACCAGCGTATGCACCGGCGCGTTGCTGCTGACTGCCAGCGGTGCTGCTAAAAACAAGCGGGTGACAACCCATTGGGGCTTCATCGAACAATTGCGCGAGCGCACAGAAGCGTCCGAGGTACTCGAGAACATACGGTATGTGCGCGACGGTAAGGTTGTGACCGCGGCTGGCGTTTCAGCCGGCATCGACATGGCGCTGTGGCTTGTCGGGCAGATGCATGGCGAGGACCATGCACGTATGACCCAGCGGGCCATGGAATATGACCCCGCCCCGCCCTATGCGGCTGCAGTCTAGCTCGAATGACGTCGCGGCAGGCTTGATGCGGTAATCTGCCGGGCAAGATGCGTTGACGTGGCGCGTCCGCAGCGCACAATGGGGAAAACATATATCCCTCAAGGAAACGTCCCATGTCGCAAGCTGCAAAGCCGCTCAAAGCGCTGCCTGATCTCAACTTCGATACCACGCGCCCGCCCTCGCCGTTCCTCAATGAGGATCATCAGGCGTGGCGGCAGACGCTGCGCAAGTGGGTTGAAAAGGAGATCATGCCGTATGCGTCCGAATGGGACGAAGCGGAGGGGTTTCCCGAGGAGCTTTACAAGAAGGCCGCTGATGTCGGCCTCCTGCGCATGGGCTATCCCGAGCAGTATGGCGGCATCAAGGAAGGTATCGACCAGTTCCACGGTATCGTCACGTCCGAAGAACTAGCGCGCATCGGTGCAGGCGGCATCAATGCCAGCTTGATGGTGCATGGAATCGGTCTGCCGCCGATCATCAATATCGGCTCTGAGGAAATGAAGGAGCGGATCGCACCTTCAGTGCTTGATGGCGACAAGCATATTGCGCTGGCCATTACCGAGCCCTCCGGCGGCTCGGACGTTGCCAACATTCATACCCGTGCAGTGGACAAGGGCGATCATTATCTGGTCAACGGCTCCAAGATGTTCATCACCGGAGGTATGCGCGCTGACTATTTCACGACCGCCGTACGCACAGGCGGCGAAGGTACCAAGGGTATTTCCCTGCTGTTGATTGACGCCAAGCTACCCGGCGTCACGCGCACGCCGCTGAAGAAGATGGGCTGGTGGGCGTCTGATACAGCAGCAATATATTTCGATGACGTGAAGGTGCCCAAGAGTGAGTTGATCGGCACCGAGAACAACGGCTTCATCGGGATCATGATGAACTTCAACGGCGAGCGGTTGGGCATGGCTGCGGGCGCCAATGCCATGGCGCGCGTATGCCTTGAAGATGCTGCCGCATGGGCCCGCGAGCGCACGACATTTGGCAAGCGGCTGGCGGACCATCAGGTGATCCGCCACAAGATTGCCGACATGTACCAGCGGATTCAGGCGACGCAGGCTTATCTGGAAATGTGCGCATGGCGCGTCGGGCAGGGCGAAACGCCGGTGGCAGATCTATCCATGCTGAAAGTTCAGGCAACGACGACGATGGAATTCTGTGCCCGCGAGGCGATGCAGATACTGGGCGGCAACGGCTATCTGCGCGGCGGTCGCGTAGAGCGCATCTACCGCGAGGTGCGGGTCAATGCCATTGGCGGCGGGTCGGAAGAAATCATGCGTGACCTGACGGCCCGTCAACTTGGGTTGTAACGCATAATCGCTATGCAACCCGCCCGTGCCGCGTTAGCCTTCCTGCATATAACAAGAAAAAGACGATCCAGCAGGATTGAAACACGAGGAGGGAACGCAATGTCGACACCTGAAAAAGGTGCGGGAGATGGCGGCGAACCCGCCGTCTATCACCATGCGGGTGGCAACATGCCCGCACATGATCACCATGATACGGAAGTCCTCACTGAAAGCCGGGTGAGGGAGTACTGGCATACCAATCTGCGATTGCTCGGCGGTCTCCTTGCGGTCTGGTTCGTCGTCTCGTTCGGCTTCGGCATCCTGTTTGCCGAACCGCTTAACAGCATACAATTCTTCGGATTCAAATTTGGTTTCTGGTGGGCCCAGCAGGGCTCGATCTACGTCTTCATTCTGCTTATCGCGATTTACGTGGTGGCGATGAAACGTATCGACCGGCGCTTCGGCGTTGATGACGACTAGATCGGGCACTCAGCCAAGTTAGGCGAAACGGGAGGACACCATCATGGATACACAGACACTCATTTACATTTTTGTGGGCGCGTCATTCGCGCTTTATGTCGGCATTGCCATCTGGGCTCGGGCCGGCTCTACTAGCGAGTTTTACGTGGCGGGCGGCGGGGTTCACCCGATCGCCAACGGCATGGCGACGGCGGCTGACTGGATGAGCGCCGCATCGTTCATCTCGATGGCCGGCATCATTGCGTTCGCTGGCTATGACGGCTCGGTCTACCTCATGGGCTGGACCGGCGGCTATGTGTTGCTGGCGCTGCTGCTGGCACCCTATCTACGCAAATTCGGGCAATTCACGGTGCCCGACTTCATCGGCGAACGATACTATTCCTCAACCGCACGCATTGTTGGTGTCATCTGCCTTATCTTCATCTCATTCACCTATGTGGCCGGGCAGATGCGCGGTGTAGGCATCGTGTTCTCACGGTTCCTGGAAGTGGACATTGAGCTTGGCGTGGT
This sequence comes from uncultured Parvibaculaceae bacterium, assembly GCA_964511745.1. Lineage (GTDB taxonomy): Bacteria > Pseudomonadota > Alphaproteobacteria > CGMCC-115125 > CGMCC-115125 > Pyruvatibacter. The sequence goes on along the minus strand of CAZEHX010000001.1, from coordinate 187,560 downwards.
CCTCGGCATGGCGGTGGTATTCGTCTACGCGGTGCTCGGTGGCATGAAGGGCATCACCTATACGCAGGTGGCACAATATTGCGTACTGATCTTCGCCTATCTGGTGCCTGCGATCTTCATCTCCGTTCTGGTGACCGGCAATTTCATTCCGCAGATCGGACTTGGGTCAACTGTGATTGATGGGTCCGGCCTGTCGGTGCTTGAAAAGCTGGACAAGACGTTGGTTGACCTTGGGTTCAGTGCGTATACGAACGGTTCAAAAGCGGTGATCGACGTGTTCGCTATAACCTTCGCGCTGATGGTCGGCACAGCCGGACTGCCGCACGTGATCGTGCGTTTCTTCACAGTGCCGAAAGTGTCCGATGCGCGGGTTTCAGCCCTGTGGGCACTGATCTTCATCGGGCTGCTCTATACGACGGCACCGGCTGTTGCAGCCTTCGCCCGGCTCAACTTCATCGATACGGTCAACAACACCGCTTACCAGGAAGCGCCCGGCTGGTTGAAGAACTGGGAATCCATCGGGCTGATCGGCTGGATGGATAAGAATGGCGACGGCATTATCCAGTATGGGGCGGGTGCGCCTTATGAGGGCAAGCCGGACTATACCGGCGAGACCGGCACCAGTGGTGAGCGTATGCTCTCCAATGTACCCAATGACGCGGCCAATGAAATTTATGTGGACCGCGATATTTTCGTGCTCGCCAATCCGGAGATCGCACAGCTTCCCGGCTGGGTGATTGCGCTGGTTGCAGCGGGCGGTCTGGCGGCGGCACTTTCTACGGCAGCGGGTCTGTTACTGGTGGTTTCCACGTCCATCAGCCATGACCTCATGAAGAAAACGCTGATGCCACAGATCACCGACAAACAGGAGCTGCGCTATGCGCGTATCGCTGCGGCGGTGGCGATCGGCGTTGCCGGCTATCTGGGTATAAATCCACCTGGCTTTGTGGCTCAGGTGGTTGCATTTGCCTTCGGGCTGGCGGCCGCCTCCCTGTTCCCGGCGATCCTGATGGGGATCTTCATGCGCGGCATGAACCGGGAAGGCGCGATTGCAGGCATGCTGACGGGTCTGATCTTTACCTTCGGCTATATCGTGTTCTTCAAGTTCGTATCACCGGAGCTCAACAGCTCGGCCAACTGGCTGTTCGGTATTTCGCCTGAAGGAATCGGCACCATCGGTATGGTGCTCAACTTCCTTGTTGCATTTGCTGTACGGCTGGTGACCTCGGCCCCACCGAAAGAAGTGCAACAGATGGTGGAAGACATCCGCGTGCCTACGGGGGCGGGTGTCGCCCATTCGCACTAAATTTTATCACTATTGAGAAAAAGGGGGCGGCATCCAATCGGAGGCCGCCCCTTTTTGTGTCTAGCTGTCAGAGCGTGAAGCCGCGCGCAATGCCGATGCGCCCACTCACTTGGTCACGGGTGCCGCCGGGCCCTTTAATAATCGGACTGTCTGCCGCGTCACCAACCAGTCGTGTGTAGGACACACTCCACGTAAGTGACCATGTCGGGGACAGGCTATAGCGGAGCGTCGCTTCCGCACCGACATCCTTGAAACCCGCATTGGCGTCAAACGCCGTGTAGCTGCTGGTGGTGGCCTGAGCCGCCGTCACGCCAAAGAAACTTTGCATGTAGTCGTCGCTTGCCCATGTCCCCGAAACTTTGGGCAAGAAGACCAGCTTTTTGTTCAATGGCATGCGTGTCCCAAGACTGATGCCCAGCAGTGTTCCACCATGGCCATCCGCAACCTCCTGTGCCGCATCGATGCCAAGTGTGGCTGGGCCAAAGCGGGCTTCAACAAAGCCGCCGGTCATGATGCCCGTATCCACGTCGCCAAGGCCACGCAAATCACCATCATCGTCCTGGTCACGACCTGTGGCGAGAGATACAGCGGGACCGGCGCGCAGGGACCATGTGCCGTCATCAGAATCTGTGTCGATAAGGTTGTAAGAAAGCTGCACGGGCCGAAAGTTGAAGCCGTAAAAGTCGTTGAGGGCGACGAATGGCAAGATGGATATCGTTGCGTCGTCTGATCCTTCATAGACAGGCTTTGCCATCGCACCGAGACCCAGCAGAAGGTCTGGTTGCGCAGAGCGCTTTCCATCGGCGTGAGCTAAACCTGCAGACGCAATGATTGTTGTAACGGCGATTGCTGTAACGGCTGTGACCGTCACTGCCGTAGATCGCAGTCCAGATGGCACGGAATTCTTCATTCGAACTACCCCTTAAGCCCACTAATACTCGTTGGGACATAGTGCCTGGTTGTTCAAAGTCTATGACCTGCCCACGCCAATTGGCTTAGGTTCTTCAGGAAGCCGGCAACAAAAAGGGCGGCACAGCACTCTTGTGCCGCGCCGCCCTTTGAAATCGTGTTCAGCTTAACTAGAAGCGGTAGCCGACACCAGTACCGATGACCCAGGGGTCGAGATCCACGTCCGCTTTTACGGCGCTGTTCACCGTGGCGTCGACATTGACCCAGATCTTCTTCACGTCAAAGTTCCAGACCCAGTGGTCAGAGATCGGCACATCGACGCCTGCCTGCAAGGCCCAGCCGAAGCCGCCTTCGTAATCAACGCTTGTGGTTGCGGTATCATCAACGTTGTAGAGGTGGGTGTAGTTCACACCGGCACCGACATAGGGACGGACATTGCCGTCGGGCATGAAGTGGTACTGAACCAGCAGCGTCGGCGGCAGGACCCAGACACTGCCCAGATCAAGATTGCCGCCACCCGTCAGATCGACGCTCATATCATGCTGCGAGGTCGCGGCGATAAGTTCGGCTGCGATATTGGGGGTGAAGAAGTAGGTGATGTCGAGTTCGGGCACCACTGCGCCCTCCGCATCAACGTCACCGATATTGGGTGTGAGGCTGGATGACTCATCGGGAAGAACACCGATGATGCGACCGCGGATCTGCCAAGGGCTTTTTTCCTCAGCCGCAGCCGGCGTAGCCACAATGCTCGTCAGGGCCAGTGCAACACCCAAGGCGCCAGCAATAGCCGTCAAATTCGTGAATTTCATCTTCTTGTCCCTTATTTTCCCGCAAAAGAGCCAACCGACCCTTCCCATCCGCCGTCCTCCGGTCGCTCAAGAGCGAATCAATCCGAATAGCCCGACACTTAATCTGGATAATATTAGTACCCATACGTAAATTATTAGTATTTGGCAGTGTGACACTCCGGCGCAGGGCATTTGGCAGCACGCAGCCGGGCGGCGCATGCCTGTCCCCGCCGGGCTGTATCTGGGGTAGACTGATAAAGACTCAGCAATGGCCGCATTTCCGGAGATCGCCAGATGACCACGCCGCCTGAACCCATGGCGCTTACGCCCGCACTTTTCATGCCCCAATCCGTGACGCCGGAGACCGATGAGATCAACCGGGCGATTGCAGCGCTGGTGGCGCAGGCACCTGATCCGTGGTCGATGCCTGCTGCCGATGCCCGTGCGGCACGCGAGCGCGGCGAAAGCGCGTTTCCCGCAGCCCCGATCAGTCCGCGGGCGCGAGACCTGGAAATCGATGGGCCAGCTGGACCGATCACCCTGCATATCATTACCCCGGACGGCGGCAAGGACGCTGCAAAAGGGATATATCTGCATCTGCACGGCGGGGGATGGACGTTTGGCGGCGCCAACCAGCAGGATTCACTGCTGGAGCGGCTGGCGGATAATTGCGGGCTCGCCTGTATTTCCGTTGAATACCGGCTCGCGCCGGAAAATCCCTATCCTGCAGGACCGGATGACTGTGAGGCGGCGGCCTTGTGGGTGATCTCGCAGGCGGCTGAATTTTCCAGTGGGCCGCTTTTCATTGGGGGCGAATCTGCCGGGGCGCATCTGGCCGCGGTGACGCTGCTGCGCCTGAAGGAGCGGCGCGGCATGACCCCATTCAAGGGGGCCAATCTCACCTTTGGTTGTTTTGACATGGCGATGACCCCCAGCATGCGGGCCTTTGGGGATACCGGCCCCACCCTTTCCACGCGGGATGTGGAAAATTTCTCCAACAACTTCCTGCCCATGGGGACCGACCTGCGCGACCCGGATGTGTCGCCGCTCTATGGAGACCTTGGCGGCCTGCCGCATGCTCTCTTCGTTGTTGGCACGCGGGACGGATTGCTGGACGACACCCTGTTCATGCATGGCCGCTGGCTGGCAGCCGGAAACCAGGCAGAGCTTGGAATTTATCCCGGCGGTGCACACGGGTTCATTGCGTTTCCCGGCGAGTTGGCGCAGAAGGCCCTAGCTCAGATTGACCGGTTTTTTCACCAACTCACCTAGTACGTTTATTTTTTTGAACTGTGTTTACTTCAACTACTGTAAATTGGATCACCTCATCTGAATTAGGTGATTTTCCTACCCAATTCTGAACATTGCATTCTTTTTTGAACTATGTTTAGTTTATGCAGACGTCACTCGCTATCGGGAGCCACATGGCAGACGCTGCAACACTTGCCGCCCGCAATACTCGCAAGGCCGAGGCCCAGCAGGCGCGCGCCGGACGCATTCTGGAAGCCGCCCACGGCATCCTTTCCGACACCGGGATCAGCGGCCTCACCATGCGCACGGTTGCTGCGCAGGCGGGATATACTGCCGGATCGGTCTATAGCTATTTCACCTCAAAGGAAGCGTTGCTGGCAGCTATCGCCGTTGATGAGTTGGAGGGACTTGCGAAAGAGCTCAGATCCATCTCCGGTGGGTTGGAAGCCCAATCTGATGCCTGCGCCGTGTCCTTGCGCCGGGTTGTGCCACTCTTGGCGGCAGCGCGACGCGGCGACGTGCCGGAGGAGATTGAGCGGGCCCTAACCGGGCGTATTATCTCTATTCTACGGCTGATTGACGGGTCAATCGGTGACGGCGGCAATCGGACCGCCGATATGCAGTCTCGTGCGCTTGATACTATTGCCCTTTGGGCGGCACTTGCAGGATTTGCCCAATTGTCAGGCGGCGGGCGGTTTGTCTCGCTGGGCGTTGAGGACGAAGACGTACTGGCCGCCCTGGTGGCGCGCTTTGGCTAACAATGCGGGTTTGCGCATGCCATAATCGGCGCAATCCGCCACCCTGCCGGCGCCCCGCTTGCTCCGGTTATCACTTCGGCCCTGCACATACATCATGATCGAAAGCTACTTGAGCGCTGTCGCCGTCGCTGAATGCGATGAGATGGGGCACATGAACATCCAGCATTATGCCGCGCGGGCGGAAGCAGCCGCACGGGTGTTGACGGCCCTCGGCAGCGCTGATCGCGGCAGGCCGGGCGGCCCGCAGGAGATGCACCTACGCTTTCACCGCGAGATGCTGGTGGGCGACCGGCTGCGCGTGATGTCCGCCCGGGTGGACGATGCAGGGTCACAGCGGCTGCTGCACCGGATCGAGAATGTCGGCACCGGCCTTACATGTGCGACGGCGCTTTGCACCTATGGCACGTCGCGCGCGCCGGACGCTCCCAGATCAGATATCCCCGACGAAGCCCGTCCGCGGTCCATAAACGGTGCCGCACCCGGCCCGCGGTCACAGGCAGATGCCAAAGCATCCCGCATGGTGCGCACGCATCTCTCGGCTATTGCAGAAGACGACTGCGTTGGCGACATGATGACAATCCCCGCATTCCTGCAAAGGATTTCGCGCAGCCAGTCGCATCTATGGTCATTGGTGGGGCTTGGACGGCGTGAGCAGGCAGACCGCGGGCTTGGCACTGCGACACTTGAACTAAGAGTGACGCGGTTCGCGCCTGCCCCGCCCGACCGGGCTCTTGAAATTATGACGGGCTTTGAACCGCCCACAGGCAAAGCGCTGCACTACCGGCATATCGGCTTTGATGCTGTGACTGGTGCCTGCTGCTTTGTCGTGCAGGGGGTTGGCGTGATGATGGATCTTGCAACGCGCCGTGCCGTGGTACCGCCCATTCCCCAAACCGGTTTTGCATAATTTGTATACGGAGTTGAATTGATGAGTGATCTATTGCCGCTGCTGCGCACGAGCGTGCAGACATGGGAATGTGACGACATGGGGCACATGAATGTGCAGTTCTATGTCGCCAAGGCCAATCAGGGCCTGTCGGTGCTGGCGCATCATCTGGGGCATTCCCCCTCCCAGGCGCGCGCCTCCGGCGACAAGCTGCTGCCGGTCGGCCACCACATCCGGTTTCACCGTGAGCAGCGGCCCGGCGCGCCGCTGACCTTGGCGGGCGGTATCGCCGGCCGCGACGGTGACAAGCTGCAAGTATATGAAGAACTGACCAACACGGCCTCCGGCACTGTATCTGCCACCATCAATGCCGATGTGCGGCTGGTAGATGCTGCGACCCGCGAAGTGAAAGCACTGCCTGCTGCCATGCGTGATGCGGCGGACAGGCTGGCACAGGATGTGCCCGCGCATGGCCAGCCGCGCGGCATTGAGATGGGGCCCATCGTTGACGCGCCGACGCTCGGGCAAGCCGACGAGATGGGCCTTGTCTATACGTGGCAGGGCGTTGTCAGCCATCGACAATGCGATGCACACGGCTTCATGACGCAGCAGCACTTCATGGGGCTGGTATCCGACTCAATCCCGAATCTCCTATCGCAAACGCGCGGCGACGATCGCTCCGCTGATCCCAATATCGGTGGTGCGGCACTGGAATACCGCTTTGTCTACCGCAGCTGGCCGAAGGCAGGCGACATCCTCACACTTCGCAGCGGCCTCAAGCATGTGGGCCCCAAGACCTATATCTGGGCGCACTGGATGTTTGATCTGCAAACCGGCAGGGCTGTCGCCACGGCAGAAGCCGTGGCGGTGACGTTGGACCTCAAGGCGCGCAAGGCGATCGGCATTCCCGATGCCATGCGGGCGCATCTTGAAAGCCAGCTTGTACCCGGGATTGGTGCCTAGTTCGTGGTTTTGTCGGGGGCGGTTGCTGCCGGCGCGTATTCATCAGCGGCCTGATCATCAGCTATTGGATCGTTATCTCCGCGCAATTCTTCATCGAGTTCATCCATCTCGCGGCGCATGATCTTGACGATGCGCCCGAACCGCTCGGCAACCGTTTCCAACGTGTCCATGGCGGCGTCCACGTCTTCGGGCGTCGTTACAGCGGGCTGTGCGCCCAGTTCTTCGATCTGTTCACGCAATGCAAGATTGTCGGCGCGCAGGCGGGCGTTTTCGTCTTCCAGCTGGGAACGTTCGTCGCCTGCGGGAATACAGTTCCAGGTATCAGCCGAACCGGAGCAAACCGAGACCGCGCCGGTCTGCGTATCGAGGCGCAGGAATCCGCCATCGACCGGTTGCATGCTGTAGCGCCCCGGCTCATCGGCCTGCGCTGCCAGAGGCATGCACAGAAAAGATACAGCCAGCGCAGCCGCCATCAAAGTCGATTTCGTCATGGATTTTTCCCTGCCGGCAAAACATGTGGCGACACCCAACACATTCTCTAGGCGGCAAATCGGACCATATTGTGGTCAGGCCAGCATGCCTTTGCGCTGGAGCCAATCCACCGTAATTCTGACGGCTTCGCCCATCTTGTCGGGCTGACCAATGTAATAGTGCGTGGCACCCTTGATTGTGTGGCGCTCCTTATTGTCATGACGGACGCCCTCATAAATGCGTCCCGCATGGCTGGCGGGGCAACCATCGTCCGCCGAATTGTCGATGACGAGCACCGGCACGGAAATGTCCTGCGCGCAACGAGGGCCATCAGCGCGGCTCTCCTTGAAGGACCACTGGGATAACCAGGCGCGCAGCGAACAAAAGCGCGCCAGGCCCGCGGGCATCATGTTGACGACGCGCGGCTCACCCATGAAGCACCAGTTGGGGCCTTTGCGGTCATTGGGCTCGATCGTCAGATCAAGCCAGCGCGGATCGGCCATCGTTCCGTACACCACAAAACAGTGTTCTTCATTGGGGCGGTCCGTCTTTTTGAGGTAAGCCAGCTTGTCGTGGACAAACGCATCGATGCGTGCGGACCGGGCGATCTGCGCCGCACGGAAGGTCTCGACGAAATCCGCCGGGTACGGCGGTTGATTGGGCGCTTTGGGATCATAGAGATCTAGCTCACGGATACGCTTCTCAGAGTCCCGCTCATCAGCCACTGCCGGGTCCAGCCATTCGGTCAGCGTTATCGCGCGGCTGACATGGGCCGCGAGCTGCAATACGGCGTCCGCCGGAATGAGGCCTGCGCCTTTGACATCCACCGGGTCGCCTGCAGGCGTTTCTTCAATGGTCGGCTTCTCCGCCTGCGATTGATAGAACATGGAAAGCGACCCGCCACCGGACCAGCCCGCAAGAACAACCTTCTCGTAACCTAGCTTTTCTTTGGCGTAGCGGATGTAGTGCCCCAGATCGAGGATCACTTTTTCCATGATCAGCGACGTGTCGTTGTGCGGGTAACGGCTGCCGCAGGTGATGCACGGCATACCGGCAGCAGCCAGCGCGTTGGGCATTGGCAGCAGGTTCATGGTGCCTGTCGGGTGCATGAACACCAGCACAGTCTTGCTGTTGGACCCCTTCGGCTTCAGGTGCTGACCTTCAACCACCACCGTATCCATGGCACCTGCATAGGTCTCCTTGAACGGTGCCTTTTCCGTCCAATGCAGGAAAAATGGGATGCGCTCGACGTCGTAGGTTTTGGTCCCGGACATGCAAATACTCCGATTACGGATTTATATTGTTCTGTAAGGCGCAGCTCTATTCAGCAGCACCCTTGAGCGCTGCACGCTTGAAGTCCGGCTTGCGCTTGTCGAGGAATGCCCCCACGGCCTCGTGATGCTCCGGCGTTGTCCAGCACTGCTTGAGCGCATCGGTCTCGCGGCGCTGCACCAGCGTCATGTCGGTCTCTGCCATGTTCTGGGACAGCAGTTCTTTGGTCATGCGCATCATCGGCTGCGGGTTTTCTTCAAACATGGCGGCAATTTCGCGCACCTTGTCCCAGAGCTGATCTGCGGGCACCGCATAATTGGCAAGGCCGAACTCTGCCACCTCGCTGCCGGTATAAAGCTTGCCTGACAACATCATCTCGCTGGTTCTGCCAAAGCCCATGCGGGCGATGGCATAATGGGAGGACGCCAGCTCCGGCACGATGCCGACTTTGACGAAAACGAGGCCGAACTTGGCATTGTCCGCAGCGATGATGACATCGAAAGGCAGGATCTGGGTGACGCCGATGCCGACTGCCGGGCCATTGACGGCCGCGATCATCGGCTTGGACGAACGTACGAGACCGATCCAGTCGAGACCGGCCGGCAAGCCACCTGAGCCCCCTGCTGTATCCTTGCCGGGATCAACACCATCGAGGCGGGACTTGAATGTCTCCTGCATGTCGGCCCCGGCGCAAAAGCCACGGCCTGCGCCGGTCAGCACGATGGAGGACACGTCCGGGTCCGCATTTGCGACCTCGAACGCATGCGCCATCTCTTCGGCCATGCGCGGTGTCCAGGCATTGAGTTTTTCAGGCCTGTTCATGGTGACGACGCCTAAGCTTTCGTCACGCGCATAGGTGATTTGTGTGTAGTCCATCTGCCGCCTCCCCTGGCGCATCTTTGTGCGGCCCGGCTTTTGATGCCGGGTCCGCATTGCTGGACCCAAGTCTAGCAAGCGGGAGGCGGGCGGCAAGCTTTGTGAGACGGCGCCGCTTAGTCGTCGGGATGGCCATGCGGCTGGACGATGGGCTCGTCTGAGAACAGACGTTCCTTCATTTCATTGCCGAAATGCTCGTCATTGCGGCGCAGCCATTCCATCACCATCACCGCGTGCTCAATTTCCTCATTCATGTTGTGGATGAGGATCTTCTTCAGATCTTCGTCGGTGCACCCGTCGGCGCGCTGGCGATACCAGTCGGCCGCCTCAAGCTCTTCCATCAGCGACACAATGGCGCGATGCATGTTGAGCGTCTTCTCACTCAGTTTCTCGATCGGCTCATGCAATCCTTCGCTCGACATGTGTCACTCCTTTGGGACGCTGCCGCCGGGCATTCGCGCGCGGCAAATAAACTGGAATATCTCCAACCTAGTGCGGTGCAGCAGAGCTTTCAATAGCCCTTACTCAAGCACGGTTTTGAAGTTTTTGCGCGTGATACGCGGATATGGCTTCAGCGCCGCAAGCCCCGCAGCCCCGGCGCGTTTGAGCATGGCATCCGCTGCCGCCTTTTCCGCGCCCGCAAGGCCCGCATAGAAATCAAGCGGCCGCTGCAGCATCCACAAATCAAACGTGAAAATGGCCCGCTCGGCGGTGACGCCGCCGAGCTCAAACGGGTGCATGCCAAGGGCACGGGGAACTTCCGTGCCCGGAGATTTGTCCGCAGCCCAGACATTGAATGCAGCAACGGTCTTTTCGAGCACCGGTAGATACTCAACCGCCATGCGATTGAGCACCGGCAGCACCGTATCGGGCACTTTGTCATCGGCCAGAAAGACACCACCACGCGGTGCGGGCGGCATCACCATGCGTTCCACCCAGCGCGCCACAAGCGGGGCGGTCGCCCGCATCATCTCGCCGGATTTGGGGTCGCGGTAATTGTGCGCAAACAGTGGGCCGATAAGGCCGTAGTCGCCAATTGAAGGCCGCGAACCGAACAAATAGTCATGCTTTGCAAAATGCGCGCTCAGGTCGGCCAGCAGCGCTTCATAGCTTTCCTCGATGGCGCGGCGGGTCTCCGGCACGACACCAAGGAATGGCAACGAGCCGCGGAACGGGCCGGCCCGCTTTTCGCCGATCTCGCGTTGCTGTTCCGGCGTTGCGTCGGGCGCCGACAAAGCACCGAACTGGGTGAGTATCCAATCCTCATTATAGTTCCAGCGATAGTGCATCGCGGGAAGCTTCATCCACTCGTCGCCATAAACTTCGAGCAGCAAGGCCGCCAGCCGTTGCGCCGGGCCGGCCGGATAGACTGACGGTTCGGGCTCGCGTGCTTCAAAGTGGTCGATGATGTCGGTCGTGTCCTGAAGCGTCTCATCTTCAGCAGTGACGACAATAGGAATGACCGGCCAGCCTACGCGCGGCAGGATGATATCCGTGTACACATCCTTATTGGCCAGAACCTCCTTATACGGAATTTGTTTCCAGTCCAGATAGGCGCGCGCCTTGCCCGTGTAGAGCGATATCTTTCCGCCATACAGCGTGTTGGTGGGTGCCATGCTTGCTACTCGGCCGCGTGCGCCGCCTTGACGCCCCATTTGGCGCGGCAGAATTCACCGATGCGGCGGTTGGCTTCAGCGGCTTCGGGCAGCATGAAATGGAACATGTGGAAGACGTGGAACATCTCGTCCCAGATTTCGAGTTTGGTTTCGACGCCTGCAGCCTTTGCCCGCTTGTCCAGCTCCTCGCTGTCGCCCAGAAGGACTTCGTGATCACCCACCTGAATGAGCAGCGGCGGCAGGCCCGTGAGATCAGCGAATAGCGGCGAGATGCGCGGATCATCCACCGCCAGGCTGCCTTTGTAATGCGCGGCGAACTCACCCAGCGCTTCACCCTTAAGCATCGGGTCAACGTCGGCGCGCGTCTTGATGGTGGGCGATTTTCCGGTGAGATCAACCCATGGCGAAATCAGCGCGGCAGCGGCGGGCAGCGCCACGCCCTTGTCGCGCAGCGCCACAAGCGTTGCCAGAGTCAGGCCGCCGCCTGCGCTATCGCCGGAGATTGCTATATTGGCCGCGTCATAGCCTTGCGCGAGCAAAAACTCATAAGCGGCGACCGCATCCTCAATGGCGGCCGGGCACACATGCTCAGGCCCCATGCGGTAGTCGATCACCAGCAGCTTCGCGCCGGTCTCTTTTGCAATTGCCGCCGTCAACGAGCGATGGGTCGCGGGCGAGCCGACGACATATCCGCCACCATGCAGATACAGCACTGCATGTTTGTCGGACGCACCGGGCATTGAAACCCATTCACCGGGAATGCCACCGGCTGTTACCGCCTGAACCGTTGCTTCTTCAGCTACAGGGAAAGCCGCCGTCGCCGCCGCCATGCCGTCGCGCTGCTCCCGCACGGTGCGCTCGCCTTCGACGATGGGGGCTGCCGCCAGAAGTTCCAGAACCTGTTTGAGACCTTCACTCGCCATGATGCGTTTCCCTTGTATTTGCTGATTATCTGTCTGTTGGCACACAGCTTAACGTGCAATCGGCCAATCTGCGACTCCCACCCGAATTCCGAAAAAATCGGCATCCGGCATGTCCGATTTTGCTTCCCCCGGGGCCGCACCATCCCCATATCTGATCCACGCAAAATGCGCCATGCAGGATGCATCACAGGAGGATTTGCCTGAAGGGCCGTCAGCAGACTGAGGGCCCGTTATCGTCACAAGAGGGAGACCACATATGTCCTATGTATCACTGACGCTTGCACCACGCGAAATCGTGTTGGCCCAGGGGCGGTTTCATTGGACATATAGTTTCGTGTCCTGGCTGTGGCTGATACTGGCGGGCTGGCTCCTCATCGGCATTGCCGTGTTCTTCTCACGGCAGATGCGAAAATGGACGACGGAGCTTGTCGTTACCAACCGGCGGTTCATCTATAAGCGCGGCTTCATTTCGCGGCGCACGGATGAATTCAACGCAGCCCGCATCCACGCGATTACGTTGGAGCAAAGCCTGTTCGGCCGCATCCTTGGCTATGGCAGGCTCAACATCCGCGGCGAAGACATCGGTGATTTCGGCCTGCCCGTCATCGCCCGGCCGCTGGATTTCCGCAAAGCGCTGGTGGAAAGCCTTGATGTTTCCATCGAGGAGCCGTTGCTGCTGAGCGACCGTGACAAGGTGCGCGACAAGGTGGACGCGGTAGCCGCCGCCTGACCACCCACATACCAACACGCCCCCGCGCGGTGACATTCATCGCGCGGGGGAAATGCGTGCGGTCATCAGTCTCAGGCTGGTGCCGGTTGACAGTGTGTCCGTCGCGGCGCGTGATGCGCCCAAGATTTATTCATTCAGAATTGGCCATGCAGCCGGGCCGATCACATGAGGCACCGGCGGCACAAGCTTGGAGAGCGGACGATGAAACTGCCGAATGGTGCCCTGGTTGTAGTTGCAGACGGCGCGAAGATGCTGCTGCTGGAAAATGCCGGCGACGAGCAGCAGCTCGACCTGCGGGTATGCGGCCATGATGAAATCGACCACTCCCCCACCAGCGCGACAGGCACCGACCGGCCCGGCCGCGCTTCGGCACCGGCGGCCCGGCGCGCTGCCGTTGAGCAGACAGACTGGCATACCTTGGAGAAGGATCGCTTTGCTGATGGGATTGCCGAACAGATGAACGGCTTGGCGGGCAGTGGCCGCATGGCCCACGCTTTTCTCATCGCCGCGCCGCGCACGCTGGGCGAAATCCGCCAGCACCTCAATGATGGTACGCGCGCCAAACTTCTCGGCGAACTCTCCGCCGACCTTGCGCATCAGACCATCGAGGCAATCGAAACAGCCGTGACCAAGGCGTGAGGTGACGCACTCCTCCACCGACTTGACCGGGGCACAACCCTTCCACCGCTTTCCCTCCGGCTTGACCGGAGGGCCCATCTGAGGTCGTGATAAATCTCAAAGTCCGATGGATCATCCGGTCAAGCCGGATGAAGAGCGGATGGGGGGAGTGAGAGAATAATGGCCGCAGAGACCGACGACCGCGTAAAGCGCCTCAACGACTTCGCCCGCACCAAGCATCCCGGCATGGTGGGCGTGGAACTGGAGATCTGCGAAGCGGACCTCGTGACCGGCAGAATGACCGTCACCGAACCGGTGATCGCCGGCACCGGCTTCCTCTGGGCCCCGGTCGTCATCACCCTCGCCGATTGGCTGTGCGCCGCAGGCATGTCCCCCAACCTCAAAGAGGGCGAGAGTTTCACGACCGTCGAACTCAAAACCAATTTTCTGGGGTCAGCCCGTGAAGGCGAAGTGGTCTCAGGCCGCGCAACGCCTGCGCATCGGGGCCGCACAACCCATGTCTGGGACGTGGAAGTCCGCAACGAAACAACAGACCGCGTGATCGCGCTGTTCAGGTGTACGCAGATGATTTTGTATCCGCGCTAGGGACTAATTGCATTTTCCGCGCGTCTTCTTTCCAATCTCAACTATGCAGTTGAAAAATTATATCATTTTTGCTATATGACGTGGCGAGTTGAATTTTTGGACGACCGGGTGGCGGACGAAATTTCCGCTCTGCCCGCAGATATGCAGGCTCGCTTCCTGCGGATTGTGGAGCTGATTGAAGCCGTGGGACTTCCGGCAGTCGGCGCGCCGCATATCAAGCATCTCGAAGGCAAGCTGTGGGAGATGCGGATGAAGGGTCGGGACGGGATTGCACGGGCAATCTATGTCACGGCGGCGGGCAAGCGCGTTGTCGTACTGCATGGCTTTGTGAAGAAAACACAGAAAACGCCCAAACGTGCATTGGATATCGCCCACGAGAGGGCAAAGGACGTGACATGAACAAGACGCTTGAGGCCTACCGCAAAAAAGCGCTGAAAAACTCCGCCATCAAGGCCGAGTATGACAGGCTTGCGCCCGAGTTCCGCATCGCCCGCGCGATCATCGACGCGCGCAAACAGGCCAAACTCACGCAGGGTGACCTCGCAACCCGCATGGGCACCACCCAATCCGCCATCGCCCGCATGGAAAGCGGACGCCAGATGCCGAGCACCAAGACGCTGATGAAAGTCGCAGAAGCAACGGGTACGGATCTTTTGGTGGCGTTTGAGTGACTTAGACAGACAGGCTCAGACATGTTCGATATCCACTCACCACATGACTACCTCGAAATGGCTACCGAGAATGTTCAAGTTTTCTTTGATGGAGTTGAAGAAGCTGGCAAAGCAATAAACGCGATAAACTCACTGAACCATTTGCCGGAATGGGTCTGGAAAGGATGGCTCAGGGGCTCTGAACCTGACCGAAAGAGACTTGGTATATTGGATCATTCTAGCTGGAAGGACTGGGTCGACTCCGAGGTTCCACACTCGAAAACCATTCGTGCCTTATCAAACGGCATAAAGCATTTTGATCGACAGCCCATTACGCGAAAGTCCGGTGGGTGGGGGCGAGCGCGTTGGGGTCAGGGTCGATGGGGCAGTAGCGTTCTGGTTGTGAACATCAATTCCGGTCAAGGTTCAGACGATGCAAAGTCTTTGAGTGTTTCTGACGCCATCAGATCCAATCACGATTTTTGGCTCAGGTTCTTTGAACAGAACCGCACGCTTATGAACGGGGGTTCGAGTTGATCCTGGTGTTGTGGATTTCGTGAGGGGGCACCGCGACTCGACAGCCCTCCCACCCCTGCTCACTCTCCAGCTCCCCTAGACCCTCCGGTCAAGCCGGAGGGTGAGCGGGACTGGGGCGCGGGCATCACGCAAAAAAAGGGCCGCAGAGTTTCCCCAGCGGCCCTCTTCTCATTCGCAATGACGCTCCCGCTTACTCAGCGGCGGCAGCCACCTTCGCGGCGGGATTAAACCGGCCGTAGAAGGTTTCACCCTTGCTGGCCATGTCGCGCAGCAGGGCGTTGGGTTTGAAGCGGTCGCCGTATTTTTGGGCGAGCTTGTCGCACTGGGCGACGAACTCTGCGGTGCCTGTCATGTCGATCAATGACAGGGGGCCGCCGGACCACGGGGCGTAGCCCCAGCCGAGGATGGCGCCGACGTCGGCGTCGCGGACATCCGTTACCACTTCTTCTTCAAAGCAGCGGGCTGCTTCAAGCGCTTGAATGAACAGGAAGCGGTTTTTCAGTTCCTGCACATCCACATCGTCTGCGCCCTTGGTGGCTGCCACGATCTTGTGGAGGTCCGGCCACAGGCGCTTGTTGCCGCCTTTTTCTGCGGGCCAGTCGTAGAAGCCCTTGCCGACCTTTTTGCCGAGGCGACCGTGTGTGACGACCATATCTTCAATGATCTTGTCAGCCGGGCCTTCGACATATTTGTCGCCCAGGTCCTTCTTGGTCTGCTGGCGCACCTTGTAGCCAAGGTCGAGCGACACTTCGTCGTTCAGAGCCAGCGGCGGCATGGGCATGCCGGTCATCTTGCCTGCGTTTTCGATGATGGCAGGCTCGATGCCTTCCGCCAGCATGGCGATGCCTTCACCCACATAGGTGCCGAAGCAGCGCGACGTGTAGAAGCCGCGTGAGTCATTGACGACGATCGGCGTCTTGCGGATCTGCGCGACGTAATCCATCGCCTTGGCAAGCGTTTCATCATTGGTCTTTTCACCCATGATGATTTCCACCAGCTGCATCTTGTCCACCGGCGAGAAGAAGTGAATGCCGATGAACTCTGCGGGCTTGGAATACGCCTCGGCCAGACCGGTGATCGGCAGGGTCGAGGTGTTGGAGCCGTAGATACCGCCCTTGGCAATGTGCGGCTCGGCCTTCTTGGTGACGTCGGCCTTGATGCCGCGATCTTCGAACACGGCTTCAATCACAAGGTCGCAGCCTGCAAGATCATCGTAGTTGGTGGTCGGTGTGATCCGGCCCAGCAACGCGGCTTTCTTTTCTTCCGTGGACTTGCCGCGGGAGATGGCCTTGTCGAGCAGACCTTCAGAGTAAGCCTTGCCCTTGTCGGCATCGGCCTGGTCACGGTCCAGCAGGACGACTTCCATGCCAGCCTGCGCGGACACGTAAGCAACGCCTGCGCCCATCATGCCGGCACCAAGAATGCCGAGCTTTTTGACCTGCCACTTTTCAATACCGGCGGGGCGACGTGCGCCCTTGGAGAGTGCCTGCATGGACAAGAACAGCGAGCGGATCATCGCCTTGGAGCGCGGGTCCATCATCAGCTTGGTCATGTAGCGCGACTCAATGCGCAGACCGGCTTCGATCGGCACCTGAATGCCTTCATAGACGGCAGACATGATGTATTTTTGCGCCGGATAGTTCTGGTGGGTCGTCTTGTTCAGCATGGCGTTGGCCATGGTGAAGGTGGAGCCACCGTTCTTGTCGTGCGGGCCGCCACCGGGGATGCGGTATTTCGGCTTGTCCCACGGCTGCAATGCTGCTGCCAGCACTTCGGGGCCACGCTTGCCAAGCTTAATGCTTTCGCCTGCGAGGCCTTCCTTGATCCATGCCTTGGCTTCATCAACCAGCTTGTCTGCGGGGACGACCTTGTTGACGATGCCGGCTGCTGCTGCCTTTTCAGGTGACAGTGCCGTGCCCTGCAGGATCAGCGGTAACGCATTGGCTGCACCGATCATGCGCGGCAAACGCTGGGTGCCGCCACCGCCGGGCAGAAGACCGACTTTGCTTTCCGGCAGGCCGAGCTGTGCCTTGGGGTTGTCCGCAACGAAACGTGCGTGGCAGGCGAGCGTCACTTCAAGACCGCCGCCAAGCGCTGTGCCGGTGATGGCAGCCGCAATCGGCTTGCCGCAGCTTTCCATACGGCGCAGCTGCATGTTGAAGGCGAGGTTGCCTTCATACAGCGCCTTGATCTTGTCCTGCTCGGAGGCGCCTGAGCCGCCGCCTGCATTGGACCCCATCATGTCAAGATCGGCACCGGCGCAAAACGCGCTTTTGCCGGAGGTGATAACCAGGCCCTTGATGGCGTCGTCGGAGGCCACCTTTTCAATGATATCGGCCATGTCCTTCATGGAGGACGCGCTCAGCACGTTCATCGAACGGTTGGGCATGTCCCATGTGGCAACGGCAATGCCGTCGTCATCAACTTCAAAACCAAAATTTTCGTATGTAGCCATTTTTATAATGCTCCGTTTTCGGAAGAATCTTCTTTACCCCCACCCACCGCAGCAAGCGGCGGAGAGGGGCGTTGAAAATCCCGTCCGTTAAACCCGTTCGATGATGGTGGCGGTGCCCATGCCGGCGCCGACGCAAAGCGTTGCGAGCCCGGTGTTGAGGTCGCGCCGCTCCAGTTCGTCGAGCACCGTGCCGAGGATCATCGCGCCGGTGGCACCCAGTGGGTGGCCCATAGCGATAGCGCCGCCGTTCACGTTCATCTTTTCATGCGGGATATCGAGCGCCTGCATCATGCGCAGCACGACGGAGGCAAAGGCTTCGTTCAGCTCATAGAGATCGATATCCTCGACACTCATGCCGGCTTTCTTGAGGGCCTTGCGCGAGACGTCGGCGGGGCCTGTCAGCATGATGCACGGCTCGGAACCGATCGAGGCCATGGCGCGGAGTTTCGCGCGCGGCTTGAGGCCAAGTGCGTCGCCCATTTCCTTGGAACCCAGCAGGATGCCTGCGGAGCCGTCAACGATGCCCGACGAGTTACCAGCGTGATGCACGTGGTTGAGCATTTCCACTTCCGGGTAACGGTCGGTGGCGACGCCATCAAATGCAAATTCGCCAAGCGCCGCGAAGGACGGGTTCAGGGCCGCCAGCGACTGCATGGTGGCATCGGGGCGCAGATGCTCATCCTTGTCCAGAATGGTCAGGCCATTGATGTCCTTCACGGCCATCACGGACTTGGCGAAATGGCCGTTGTCCCAGGCATGCGCGGCACGCTTCTGGCTCTCGACTGCGTAGGCATCCACATCGTCACGGCTGAAGCCATACTTGGTGGCGATCAGGTCAGCGCCGATACCCTGCGGGGTGAAGTAGGTCTTGAGGGCGATGGTGGGGTCGGATGCCCACGCGCCGCCTGATGCGCCCATGCCGACGCGACTCATGCTTTCAATCCCGCCGCCGATGGCCATGTCAGCTTCGCCGGACATGACCTTGGCTGCTGCCATGTTGGTGGCCTCAAGGCCTGATGCGCAGAAACGGTTGATCTGCACACCGGCAGTTGTTTCCGCGTAATCGGCGTTCATGACCGCAAGGCGGGCAATGTTGGAGCCGGCTTCACCAACCGGGTCCACGCAGCCCATGACAACGTCGTCTACCTTGGAGGTGTCGAGGTCATTGCGGTCGCGCAGCTCCCTGAGAACCTGCGAGGCCAGCTCAAGCGCTGTCACTTCATGCAGCGCGCCGTCTGACTTGCCTTTGCCGCGCGGGGTGCGGACGTGATCGTAAATGTAGCATTCTGCCATTGGAACTCTCCCTATTGGCGATAAGTCGTGATCTCTTTGATCCGTAAACTGATGGTTGTCCTAGAGGGTGCGCGAAATGAGCACCTTCTGAATTTCGTTGGTGCCGCCGTAAATCTTCTGCACGCGAGCATCGCGATACATGCGGGCGATCGGGTATTCATTCATGTAGCCATAGCCACCGAAGAGTTGAAGGCACTCGTCGATCACTTCGCACTGCATGTCGGACACCCAGTATTTGGCCATGGATGCGGTTGCCGCATCGAGCTTGCCTTCCAGCAACAGTCCTGTGCAGTAGTCGCAGAAGACTTTAGCGATGGTTGCCTTGGTCTTGCATTCGGCCAGCTTGAACTGGGTGTTCTGAAAATCCATGATCGCCTTGCCGAAGGCCTTGCGCTCTTTCACATAGGCAATGGTTTCTTCCAGCGCATAGTCCATGGCGGCAACGCCCTGCAGACCGATTTGTAACCGTTCTGAGGGAAGCTGCTGCATCAGCTGGATGAAGCCCTTGCCTTCTTCCGCGCCCAACAGATTGGACGTGGGCACGCGGACATTGTCGAAGAACAACTCGGACGTGTCCTGCGACTTCTGGCCGATCTTATCGAGATTGCGGCCGCGCTTGAAGCCATCCACCTCGTCGGTTTCGACGATCAGCAGCGACGTGCCCTTTGCACCACCCTCGGGGCTGGTCTTGGCAACCACGATGATGAGGTTCGCAGTCTGGCCATTAGTGATGAAAGTCTTGGAACCGTTGATGACGTATTCGTTGCCATCAAGCTTGGCGGTCGTCTTGATCGCCTGCAGGTCTGAGCCTGTGCCCGGCTCGGTCATGGCGATGGCGCCAACCAGTTCGCCGGTGGCCATGTTGGGCAGCCAGCGATGCTTCTGTTCGTCTGTGCCGTAAGAGTTGATGTAGGGCGCGATGATGGCGTTATGCAGTGACGCACCGAAACCGGCTATGCCCTGCTTGCCCATCTGGTCGATGATGACGGCTTCATGCGCGAAGGTGCCGCCGCCGCCGCCATATTCCTCAGGCATGGACGCGCACAGAATGCCAGCTTCGCCCGCCTTGTACCAAGCGTCGCGATCAACGATTTCCTGCTTCTCCCATTTCTCAACCTGGGGAGCGAGTTCCTTTTCAAAGAACTTGCCGACTGAATCCGAGAAAATCTGGAGGTCTTCAGTCATCCAGCTGGGTGTTTCAACCTGAAGTGAGGACATGTCTTACGCGTCTCCTGTTGGCGGTTTTTGTTTTGTTAAAATGCGTCGGCCGCAAGCGCCATGACTTCATCCGATCCCGCCTTGATGGCGATCAGATGGGTCGCCGTCTGCGGCAGAATGCGTTTGACGAAATAGCGCGCGGCTATGAGCTTGTTTTCATAATAGGCGTCCCCGGCGGCATCGCTGGCGAGGCGCTCACTGGCGACCTTCACCATCTGTGCCCACATCAGCGCAAGTGCGCTCAGCGCGAACAGATGCAGGTAATCGTTTGACCCAGCGCCTGCATTATCAGGGTTCTCCAGTGCGTTTTCCATGAACCACATGGTGGCTTCTTCAAGCTGCTTGCGGGCAGCAATCATCGGTTCAATGAATTCTGCGAGTTTAGCGTCGTCCTTGTTGGCTGCGGCGAAGTCATCCACCTCCTTGAAGAACGAGAAGACGGCGCGACCACCCTTGGAGGCGAGCTTGCGACCGACAAGATCAAGCGCCTGAATGCCGTTGGTGCCTTCGTAGATCATGGCTATGCGGCTATCGCGCACGAACTGTTCAGCGCCCCACTCCTTGGTATAGCCCGAACCGCCATAGACCTGCTGGGCTTCCACCGCGTTGGCGAACCCCCTGTCGGTGAAATAGCCCTTCACGACGGGGGTCATCAGCCCCATCAGATCATTCGCCTTCTGACGGGTTTCTTCGTCTTCGGCGCGTTCTGCGAGATCGCCCCACAGCGCCGTCCACACCAAAAGAGCCCGCGCACCTTCGTTGAAGACGCGGATATTCATCAGCATACGGCGCACATCCGGGTGCACGATGATCGGGTCAGCGGGACCATCGGGATTTTTGGGGCCCGTCAGCGCCCGACCCTGCAGGCGGTCCAGCGCGAAATCCCGTGCGTTCTGGTAGGCAACTTCGGACTGTGAAATGCCCTGCAGACCAACACCAAGGCGGGCTTCATTCATCATCGTGAACATAGCCTTGAGGCCTGCGTTCTCCTCGCCCACAAGCCAGCCTTTGGCACCGTCATAATTCATGACGCAGGTGGCGTTTCCGTGAATGCCCATCTTTTCTTCAAGGCCGCCACACTGAAGCGTGTTGCGGTCGCCCAGCGAGCCATCCTCGTTGACGAGGAATTTGGGCACCACGAAAAGCGAAATCCCACTGACGCCAGCTGGTGCGCCTTCGACGCGGGCGAGCACTAGATGGATGATATTCTCAGACATCTCGTGTTCGCCGGCTGAAATCCAGATCTTCTGGCCGCTGATAGCGAATGATCCGTCACCATTGGGCACAGCCTTGGAGCGCAGCAGGCCGACATCGGTGCCACAATGGGGCTCCGTCAGGTTCATGGTGCCTGTCCACTCGCCGGAGACGAGCTTGGGCAGATACATGGCCTTGAGTTCGTCCGAACCGTGATGGGTCAGCGCTGAATAGGCACCATGGCTGAGGCCCGGATACATGCCGAACGCCATATTGGCGGAGGAAACCATTTCATTGAACAGAACGCCGATGGTGTTGGGGAACCCCTGCCCGCCATAATCAGGTGAACACACCAGCGACGGCCAGCCGCCATCCACCAGTTGCTTGTAAGCATCGGCGAACCCGTCCGGCGTTGTCACAACACCGTCCTTCAGTGTGCAGCCCTGTTGGTCACCCACTTTGTTGAGGGGTTGGAGCACTTCTTCCGAAAACTTTGCAGCCTGCTCCATGATCTGGCCGACCAGATCCGGCGTCGCGTCGGCGAAACCCGGCAAATTTGAAAAGCGCGACAGGTCCAGCACTTCATTCAGCAGGAAGCCGTATTCGCGTGTCGGGGCTTTGTAGCTTGGCATCGGGGGTGCTCCTGTCCGCTCACCTGTCGCTGCTGCCATCTGGCGCAGTGCTGGGTGGGCAAATTAAAACTGTCGTTATCCAGTCTTGAATTTAGGCCCTTGCGGTTTCAGCGGTGTCGGAGACTTGGCTGTCTCTGGTCTTTGCATCCTGCTGCGTGGCGCTGGACCGTTTTGCCAGCTCGCCTTCCACAAACTGCATCCCGTTACGCAACAGCTCGATGGACTCATCGATATCCTTGCGCTGAGCCTCAAGCTTCTCGATCTGTGAGGCATATTTGCCGTGCGCCAGTTCAAGCTGCTTGGTGAAGCCATCGCGCAGGTCATAGAGGTCGATGATTTCGCGGATCTCGGTCAGCGTGAAGCCGACGCGCTTGCCACGGACGATGAGCTGCAACCGCGCGCGATCACGCGTGGAATAGACCCGGGTCTGACCTTCGCGTGCCGGGTGCAGCAAATCCTTGTCTTCATAGAAACGGATTGCGCGGGTCGTTACGCCAAACTCTTCGGCCAACTGAGTGATTGAGAATGTCGGCCCGTCGGCATCGTGGCCCGGCTCTCCAGGGCGCGCGGCATGGGGCGGCAATTTTCCGGTCAAGCCGTCTGCCCGGCTATGGCCCGGCTGGCCCTGTCCATTGGTCGTCGGGGTGCTGAGTGTCTGGCGGCCCATGGTCTTACATCTCTCAATTTGTTTCGGTCCGGTCTAATCCGTTCCGCCCGCTCCGGCCGAACTCCAGCCGGGCTGCTCCCACCTGCCACCGGCCAGAAAACTGGTCTCAGCAGCACGCGGCGCGGACTCTAGGTTCCGTTGACGTAAACGTCAACATTGGGTTCTAAAACAAAACTTATGGTCAATTTGCTAGGGATACGCCACCATGTCATCTGACGTTTTTCAGAGCCCTGGCGCGTCCGTATCCGCTGTCGTGGCCATGCCTAAAGGAGCCTGAAATGCCAATATTTCTGCCCAGTTTCCGAATTTCTGCACTGCAGAAGGCGATGGTGCCCGGCATCATGGCGCTCATTGCCATATCGCTCATGGCAGGCGCATCTGCGACAGCGCGACAGGCAGGGCCGGAAAAAAATCTTGCGGCTGAAACAGATGATTTGGCGGAATCAGACGCTCTCAGTGACTTACGTCAGGCACTCTACAAGGCTGTAAACAAGACCCGCGCCGAGACCGGGGCGCGGTCGCTTGAGCGTGACGTAGGGTTTGAGGCAATCGCGCGCGACCATGCGCACGACATGGTGGACCGCAAATATATGTCCCACGTGTCGCCGGACGGTAAGAATCCGCGCGACCGGATGCTGGCGCGGTTCCCGGATTTCACCGGCGTCGCGGGCGAAAACATCGCCATGCGGTCAATTCGCAAGGGCGAAAGCACAAAGGATACGGCGTTTGCAGCGGTTGAGGCGTGGCTGGGAAGCCCGCCCCACCGCAAAAACATGCTGAGCCAGCGGCACGGGTTTGCCGGCATTGCCGCTGCGGATAATGGCCGGGCTCTATATATCGTCATGGTGCTGACCAGTGAGCCGTCGCTCCGGCCGCCGGAGCCTGAACCTGCGAATGGCTCAGAAACAGGGTCGTAGGATTCCCGAAATCCCGCCGAAAGCCGCGTTTATGGCGCCTCGGGCAACTGACGCGTTAACCCCTTCTTTACCTCGCGCTAACTAACATTAACGAAATCGCGGTGTGACCCGCCTACCGGTCACACGTTTTTCGTTCATTTGCGAGGTCTACTGCCACATCTAGGGGGTAGTCCTGCGCTTTACACAAGATTCACCTATGGATACCTTCCGAATCAAAGAGGGTGGGCACGATTCGGATGAGACCTGGGGTTCCTTGGAGCGTAAAGGGCATAGAGCCCGAAGCGCGCGAGGCTGCGAAATCCGCAGCCCGGCGCCAAGGGAAGACGCTTGGGCAATGGCTCAACGAGAAGATCATCGACGCGTCGGAAGACGAGGAAGCGGATTATTCCGCGGACGAACCGACCACACCACGCGCGTCCCCATCAGGAAACATGATGCCCCAGCAGGCGCTACAGATCGATTTCAGTCCGGTGACTGATGCGCTGCGCGATCTCGTTCACCGCCTTGAGCGGTCGGAACGGCGGAGCGAAACAGCGTTGAGCGGCCTCGATGAGACGCTGGCTGACCTGTCAACGCGCATCGAACACACTGAAAAACTCAGCCGCGAGCCCGGCTCGGGCCTCGACGGTACGCTGGCTGAACTGCGCGAGCGGCTGGAAAAATCCGAACGCGGGCTAGAACGCGCTGAACATCTCAACACCGATGCAATGCGAACGGTTGAGCGCGGACTGCGTGCCATTTCAAACCGGCTTGAAGAAACCGACCGCCGTTCTGAAGAAGTTGCCAAGCGGCTTGCCTCAGGTGCCGATCAGTCACCTGAATCCGTGGGCCGCTTCCAGGCCGCATTGGGGGAACTTGCCCGGCGGCTGGAAAGCGCTGAAAGCTCTGCCCATTCAGCACGCGAACAGGCCACGCAGGCGGTCGCCGCGCTGAACAGCCGGGGCGGTGCCAATGATGACAGCGTCAAGGCACTGGAACGTGCCATCGGCAATGTGGTGGACCACATCGAAGCGTCCGATGCCCGCACCGCTAAAGCATTGTCGCAGCTGCGCGAAGACATGGAGAGTGCGGAGCGCAAATCTGACAAGCCGTCTGTCGGCGTCGAAGCCATTCAGGCGCTTGAGACAACCATCTCCGCGCTGCAGCGGAATATCACCGATATGGGCGGCCGGCTCGGGCAGGTTGAGACCAGCGCGAAACGTGACGTCGACCAGATTGCCGGCGCCATTGAAGATATGGGCAACCGGCTGGACAAAGTACGCGATGCAGCCGTGAGCGCTGCTGTAGAAGCGGCCGGCAATCAGGGCGGTGCTGCAACACAGCTTGTGGCCCAGCTCGCACAAAAAGTGGACGAGAACGCCAAGCGGCTTGAGCAATCCGAGCAACAAAGCGCCAAGGCTATCCACACGATTGAGACCAGCGTTGGCGACATTGCCGGGCAGATGCGCGAGATCGCCAATCTTGGGTCCAACAACAAGGCGATGTTTGCCGAACCGATGGCCGCGCTTGAAACCGCGATTGAGGAAATGGCGTCGCGGTTGCAGACCACCGACCAGCGGTCCGCCCGTGCGCTTGCCAAGGTTGAAGAGGTTTCCGACGAGCTGCTGCGCAAGATCGAAGATACCGGCACATCAAATGACATCCAGAAGATCAAAGCCACTGTCGAGAATGTCGATGCGCGGCTGAACCTGATTGAATCCCAGAACAATGACGCGGGTAATCCTGTTGGGGCCGAACTTGGCTTCCTTGGTGGCGCCCCAGCGGCCCAGCCGACCGGCAGCAATGCTGAAGACAGCCCGTTTGGTCCGCCGCCCATGGCAGCGGGTAGTCCTGATGGGCAGCCAGCGCCTCCCTTTGGCCCCGCAACCGATGCCTCGCAGATGGGTGCGCCTCCTTTTGCTGACGGCCCCTCCGCCTTTGCACCGCCGTTCCCCGATGTGCCGGGTAATGACGGCATGCATGAACTTGATACGCCGCCGCGCAACGATTTTCTGGAATCGGCCAGGCGGGCGGCCCGCGCAGCCTCAGGCTCGCCGAGCAATGATGGCGCGCGCTCACCGTTTGCGGATGAAACAGCCGCCTATCCCGATGCAGGCCAGAGCCGCTCACGCAAACCGCTGGCGTTGATCGCCGCCGGACTTGCCACGCTGGCTGTGGCCGGACTTGTGTTTGTGTTCCTCGGCGGTGGCCCGCGTGAGGTTGCTGGTCCGCCCGCAGGCGTTGAGGCACCCGCCGACGTGATGGCGGAACTCGATGCGTCGGACAATGGCGCAAGCGCAACATCTGGTGCTGATGACGGCATGATGACGGACGATGCGATATCGGCTGACGCAATTACCGACGACGCAATAGCTGACGAGGATCTTGCAGCGGCCGAGGACGATGTCACCCGAGCACCGGCGCGCGATTTGCCTGACGTGGTAAGCCCCGCAAGGGCTTCCACCGAAGCAGCCAATCCCGGTGCTGCCATCAACGGCCCGACGGCCATCACGCCGCGCCGCGAAGTTGAAATCGCGTCATTGCCAAACGCCGCGGCATCGCCTGCCACATTGCCACGCTCGACCCCGGCCGCGCCTGCAGTCCCGACACGGCAGGCACGCCCGACTCTGCGCGAAGCAGCCACTGAGGGCGATTCAGCCGCGCAATACGAAATTGGCCAACGCTACGCTGAAGGCGCGAACGGTCTGCCGCAGGACGATGAGCAGGCAGCCTTCTGGCTCAACCGTGCCGCCGAGCAGGGTCTTGCCCCGGCGCAGTACCGGCTGGGCACCATGTTTGAGAAGGGTACCGGCGTACCCGAGAACCCGACCAAGGCCCGCACCTGGTATGAGCGCGCATCAGAGCAGGGCAATATAAAGGCCATGCACAACCTTGCAGTGATGCAGGCGGAAGGTGCCGGCGGCCCGCAGGATTTTGCAGCCGCAGCCCGCAGCTTTGAAGCCGCCGCGCAATACGGTCTAGCGGATTCCCAGTATAACCTCGCCATTCTTTATGAGCGTGGCCTCGGCGTGGAGCGGGATCTGGCCGCCGCCTACAAATGGTTCTCCATAGCCGCCGCCAATGGCGACAAGGATGCCGGCGCGCGGGCAGAAGCTCTGAAAAATTCCGTCGATGCCGCCAAGCTGGTCGACTCCGAGTTGGCAGCCCGCACTTTCAACTCGCGTTCGGCAGACCCCGCCGCCAATCAGGTTTCTTGGCAGGCTGACGCACCGCCCCCCGCACTGGTCCGTGAAGCCCAGCGCCTGCTCAGTGCGCTTGGCTATGATGCCGGCCCCTCAGACGGCATGCCCGGCTCACAGACCATTGATGCTGTCCGCACCTTCGAGCGCGACAAGGGCCTTGCGGTCACCGGCCGGATTGACGAACGGCTGCTGGATGCCCTTCAGCGGGCTGCAATCTAGGCTCGGCACGCAATTCCTTTCGGCTTTGCATAGCTGCCATTGATTGGGTGTGCTAGCAAAGTGCAACGGCCACAAATACTGGCCAGCCTGCTATCAGGCGACAAAATTTCCCGGCCGGTCTGGCCAGAACAAATTTCAAACACGGTCGAACCTCAGGGTGCAGATTTACCTCCCCATCGCCGAGATTTCAGTCAACGCATTCGTGTTGCTGGGTCTTGGTGGTGCGGTCGGTTTCCTGTCCGGGATGTTTGGTGTCGGCGGCGGGTTCTTGATGACACCGCTGCTGATCTTCACCGGCATTCCGCCTGCTGTGGCCGTCGGCACAGAAGCTGTGCAGATCGTTGCTACCTCCATGTCGGGCGTGCTCGCCCATTGGCGGCGCAAGAGCGTTGATTTCAAGATGGCGGGCGTATTGCTCGTGGGTGGCGGTTCGGGCACCGCCGTTGGCGTTATCGCATTTTCGGCGCTGCGTGCGGAGGGGCAGATCGATCTGTTCATCTCTCTCGCTTATGTGCTGTTTCTGGGCATCATCGGCGGCCTGATGATGATTGAAAGCGTGCGCGCCATTCGCGCGGCACGCGCCGGGCGCAGTGTTTCGGCCCGCCGGCCCGGCGCGCATGGCTGGATACACGGCCTGCCCCTAAAAATGCGGTTTCGCCGGTCGCGTCTTTTCATCTCCGCAGTGCCGCCTTTGTTGATCGGGTTTTTCGTCGGTGTGCTTGCAGCTATCATGGGCGTCGGCGGTGGCTTCATCATGGTGCCTGCAATGATCTATTTGTTGCGGATGCCAACCAATGTGGTGATCGGCACCTCGCTGTTTCAGATCATTTTCGTCACCGGCCTTGCCGCTATCATGCATGCAACGTTGAACCAGACCGTGGATATCGTGCTGGCCATGCTGCTGCTGGTGGGTGGTGTTCTGGGCGCGCAGCTTGGCGTCCGGGTAGGTCAGCGGATGCGTGGCGAACAGTTGCGGGCGCTACTGGCGGCATTGGTGATTGCGGTTTGCCTGCGGCTGGCCTGGGATCTGGTGGCAACGCCGGAGGATCTGTTCACGGTGATGATCGGGGCAGGCGCATGATGAGCCGCGTGATGCCATCCCTGGTTCTCAGTGCAGCATTTCTTTTAGGCGTGCCCGGCGACGCGCGTGCACAAATTGGCGACCTGACACCGCTGCAGGGTGAAGCTGTGGTGGTGGACCTGAGTGAAAAACTCATCGCCATCACCTCCAACTTCACCGGCGCTGAACTTCTGTTGTTCGGTAATGTGGATGCGCCTGACAATGTAACGCCGGCGCTGCAACGCGATGTCGTGGCCGTGATACGCGGACCATACGAACCGTTGACCATCCGCCGCAAGGAGCGCGTTGCAGGCATATGGGTCAATACCGGCGCGCAAGACGTCCCGGCGGCACCCGGCTTCTATCATGTGGCGAGCACCCGGCCGCTTGACCAGATCGCGCCGCACGCGGTTTTCGAGGAAGCACAAATTGGCCTCGACATGCTGGATATCGCCTCCGAGCGCGAAGGTGGTGACGCGCTGCCTGCGAATTACCGAAAAGCGGTGCTGCGCGCCAAGATGCGCGAGGGCCTGTATGCCGAAGCTCCCGGCTCGATCAGCTTTGTCGGCCCGTCGCTGTTTCGCGCGGAGATCGAGCTTCCCGCCAATGTGCCTGTCGGCTCTTATGTGGCTACCGTCTATTTGATGCGCCACGGTGGCATTATCGGGCAGCGGTCGATCAATCTGATCATCAACAAGTCCGGCATTGAGCGTCTGCTCTATAACTTTGCTCAGGGCACGCCATTCCTCTATGGACTGGCAGCGGTGCTGGTGGCCTTGTTGGCGGGCTGGGTTGCCGGGACTGTATTCCGCGAGCGTTAACCCTGCTGCGACCCCCGTGCTGTTTTTTCGCACCGGGTAACGGGGGTTTGACGCGGCATTGCCGCCTGACGCGGCTATGATGCGGCGGCATCCAGCTTCACGTTTTCAGATTTCATGGGTTTATGGATACCGGCAGCATCTCCTATTTCGCAGCGTTTATCGGCGGACTCATCAGCTTTTTGAGCCCCTGTGTGCTGCCGCTTGTGCCCGCCTATCTGAGCTATATGGCCGGCACGACGTTTGACGCGCTGAGTGAAGGCGGCAGCGCTGTCACCCGCCGCACGTCAATCGGTGCCGTCGGCTTTGTGCTGGGCTTTTCAACTGTGTTTGTAGCGCTTGGCGCCACAGCTTCCGTCATCAGCCCGCTCATTCTCGCCAACAAGGTGATGATCGGTTATGTGGCGGGCAGCGTCATCATTGTGCTCGGCCTGCATTACATGGGCGTGTTCCGCATCGCACTGCTGGACCGTGAAATGCGCATGATGCCTGCGACCCTTGGCGGGCCGGGATCAGCTGATGATGCATCACCGCCCCACCCGATCATGCAGGCGCTTGGGCCTTACACCATCGGGCTCGCCTTCGGGTTTGGCTGGACCCCGTGCATTGGGCCGATACTGGCCACCATCCTGTCAATTGCCGCCAGCCGGGATGATCTTGGGTTCGGTGTTTCACTGCTCAGCGTCTATTCTTTGGGGCTGGGCATGCCGTTCATACTGGCCGCGATTGGCATTCAGCGCTTTCTTGCGTTCTCGGCACGTTTTCGCAAGCACATGCACAAGGTTGAGATCGCAGCAGGCATATTGCTGGTGGGCACGGGATTGCTGATTTTCTTCGGCTCACTCGAGATCATTGCTTATTGGCTCATTGACCTGTTTCCTGTGCTTGGCGAGCTTGGCTAGATAGATAGCGCGGCGCCATGTTTGCCGGGGGGCGAGAGGACATGGCGCGCAGGGTTTTCGTTTTGGGGGATACCGAATGAGTGATGAGAATGGTGACGGACCTGCGGCAACAGATCCGCGGGACCCGACACAGCCGCCGCGCGCCGCAGCGCTGCTCGGCTATGCGGGTGTCATTCCGTTCGTCACGGCCGCGGTGATTGTGTTCTTCCTGTATCCGCGGCCGGAAGCACAGACAGTACTTGCCTACATGATTGCCTATGGCGCGGTGATCCTGTCATTTCTCGGCGGTATTCGCTGGGCGCTCGCCATGCTGTTTCCGGAAGACAAAACGCTGTTTCGGCGGCTTGCCTATGCCACCGCGCCGCCGCTTCTGGCATGGGCCGCCGTTTTTCTGCCGGCCGTTTGGGGGCTAGCGCTTTTGTTGGCGGGTTTCTGGGGCCAGGCGGCATCGGACCTGCGCGCCGCGCGCATGCATGAGGCACCGCATTGGTATGGCGGCTACCGGGTGCGGTTGAGCATTCTGGTTATCGGTGCGCTTGCCGTGAGCCTTGTGGGAATTTTGCTGCGGAGTTAGCGCCGGTTCTTTGGTCGCGCTCATCGGGTGACAGCCGCGACGACGGCATCGGATAAACCTGATTGTCACCCATCAGCCACGTATTGAAGCCGGCATCAAAAATCGGCCTGAACGCCTGATCGAGCACATTGAGACCGCCTGTATAAGCCCCGAATGCGGGCATCACCATGCGCGTGCCGTCGGACACAAAACACCGCCGCCGTAATCGCCGACCTCGCTGCCGCACAACGCCGCAGGGATGCAGGTGGCCGGAAATTTCTCCGGTTGCAGGTGCGGGCCGCGGCTCATGGCGCAGGATCAAACTACCGAGTTCAGCTTCCTCTATGGCCGCACCGCCAAGGACGTTGCCATCCACCAACCCTTCATGATTGCCCGCGATCCATAGCCAGTCATGGGCGCCGGTCAACACCTTGAGCGTGTCGCGGTCGACAGTGCTCAGCCGCTCAGGCCCTTCGGGATCATGAAAGCTGTCGCCAAGGCTGACGATGCGGGCGGGCTGGTATTTGCGGACGACGCGGGCGAGCAATTTCAGGGTCGCGCGGGTGTCGTATGGCGGCAAGGCCACGCCACGACGCGCATAGGACGAGCCTTTTTCAAGATGCAGGTCCGACACGATGAGCGTGTCATGCGCAGGCACATGCAGGGCCCCGGATTGGTCCGCCACCAGCCGCTCGCCGCAAATCGAGATCATGGATGATCACCACTCATATCAGGCGCATGGCCTCGTCAATCAACTGTTCGGACGCTTCCGCCAGCAGGCTTTCATTAGCTTCACCGGCTACGGTTTCCCTGCCGATCTCAAGCATGACCGGCACCGCCAGTGGCGACACGCGGTCCAGACGCTTTACCACGATTCGATTTTTGACACGGGCCAGCAGGGTTGCCAGCCGCTTGAGGTCGAGAAGTCCGGTCGATGCATCTGCCCATGTGGCCTGCATCAGCAGATGATCCGGCTCATGCTCCAGAAGCACGTCATAAATAAGGTCGGATGAGAACGTCACCTGACGGCCTGATTTTTCATGGCCGGGGAAGCGGCGTTCAATCAACCCGGCAATAACGGCGCAATTTCTGAATGTGCGCTTCAGCAAAAAACTCTCCGCCAGCCATGCCTCAAGGTCGTCGCCGAGCATGTCCTCGTCGAACAGATCACCGAATGTGAAGTGTCCCTGTTCAGCCATCAGCCCGGGGTCATGCAGACACCAGACAGCAAGCGCGTATTCGCTGGCGACAAAACCCATGGGTCGTGCGCCCATGCGCTCCAGCCGCCTTGTTAGCAACATGCCAAGCGTTTGATGCGCCAGCCGTCCCTCAAACGGATACATGACCATGTAGAACTTATCCGCACGCGGAAAGATTTCTACCAGCAGTTCGCCCGGTTTTGGCAGCACTGATCGCCATTGCTGGATTTTGAGCCACTCTGAAACCTGGGCGGGAAGCTGCGTCCAGTTTTTTGGGTCGGACAGCATTTCACGTACCCGATCTGCCAGATATGTCGAGAGCGGGAACTTGCCGCCGTAATAGGCTGGGATCGCCGGTGTATCGTCCTGCGTCTTTGATGCCAGCGCTTCTTGCTCGTGGATACCTTCAAAGCGCAGGACGTGGCCGGCAAACAGGAATGTGTCGCCGGGGGCCAGTTGCTCGATGAAGTATTCTTCGATTTCGCCTAGCACCCGCCCGCCGCGGCCCTTGCGGCCACCGGAGCGCACCATGCGGATTTTCAACATGGGCGCTTCAACAATGGTGCCGACATTCATGCGGAAGCGCTGGGCGATGGAGGGATGCGCCAGCCGCCACAGACCTTCAGGTGTCTGCCGTAACCGGGCGAACCTGTCATAGCTATTGAGTGCGTAGCCGCCGGTCGCCACAAACCGCACCGCCTTGTCAAAGTTTTCGCGCGACAACGTGCTGTAGGGCGATGCCGAAATGACATCGCGATAAAGATCGCCTGCATTGAACGGTGCAGCGCAAGCTATGCAAAGGATGTGTTGTGCCAGCACGTCGAGTGCGCCGTCACGCTCTATGTCACCATCCTGTGTTGCCGTCATTGCAGCTTCGCGGGCTGCTTCGCATTCCAGCACCTCAAATCGGTTTGAGGGCACCAGCAGCGCGCGGCTTGGATCATCGAGCCGGTGATTGGCGCGGCCGATGCGCTGGAGCAATCGGCTTGCGCCCTTGGGAGCCCCGATATTGATCACCAGATCCACGTCGCCCCAGTCGATGCCCAGATCAAGCGTCGATGTGCAGACGACGGCGCGCAGCTCGCCCCGTGCCATTGCGGCTTCCACCTTGCGGCGCTTCTCTGTAGCCAGCGAGCCGTGATGCAGGGCGATGGGCAATGTGTCTTCGTTCAGATGCCAAAGCGCCTGAAACACAAACTCCGCCTGGCTGCGGGTATTGACGAAGACCAGCACCATCTTGTTGGCGCCGATGGCCTCATACACTTCCTGCATGGCGTGGCGAGCCGAGTGGCCGGACCACGGGATGCGCTCCTGACTATCGAGGATAGACACATCCGGCACGACACCACCCTCACCTACAACAAGCCCGGCGAGTGCCTCATCTGTTCCATCCTGCAGCACCAGATAGCGGCGCAGGCGGTCTGGGTTTTCAACGGTTGCCGACAGGCCGGTCATGCGCAGCTCCGGCGCGAGCCTACGCAATTGCGCCAGCCCTAGTGCCAGCAGATCACCGCGCTTGGAGGGGGCGAGCGCGTGTAACTCATCCAGCACCACCGCCTTGAGGCCGGAGAAAAACCGGTCACTGTCTTCGTAGGAGAGCAGCAACGCCAATTGCTCGGGCGTCGTCATCAAAATATCGGGCGGGTCGCGGCGCTGGCGCTGTCGGCGGTTCTGCGGCGTATCGCCGGTGCGGGTCTCAACGCGCACATCAAGGCCCATATCATTGATCGGCGCTTCCAGATTGCGCGCCACGTCCACGGCCAGCGCCTTCAACGGCGAAATATAAAGCGTGTGCAGCTTTCGGACCTGGCCGGGCTTGGGCACACCGCGCGCTGAAATCTCAATCAGGCTGGGTAGGAAGCCCGCCAGCGTCTTGCCGCCACCAGTGGGGGCAATCAGCAATGCCGACTTACCCGCAAGACCAGCTTCGGCCAACGCCACCTGATGTGGCCGTGGCGACCAGCCACGCGCGGCAAACCACGCGGCAAACTGCGCCGGCAGCACTGTGGCCGGGGCTATTTCTGGGGGAAGGTTTTTGGCAGAGGCTGTCATGACAGGCGTAACAAACCACATTTTGCGGATTTAGTTCATGTAATGTTCGCTTAAATCCGCGCCCGCGACGGGTGCCACATTTTGTGCCGGGTTTTTGTGGCCTATGATGGGCGAAATCTTACGGCGTGGGTGCCGGAATCAGGACTTTGTTGCATGAACAAGCTATTCGGCGGCTCGCCGCCTGCGGTCATTCTGAAAATCGCCATCGCCAGCGTCTGCGTCGGCCTGTTGCTGGCGATCACCGGCATGGACCCCTTGATGGTGTGGGAAGATGCGTTCGCCACCATCGGCAATGTCTGGGGTGTGGCGCTGGACTGGTTCGGCTGGGCGGGTAAATACCTGATCATGGGGGCCATCATCGTGGTGCCGATCTGGATCGTGGTGCGCCTATTCGATGTGCTGTTCAGCCGCGGCAAGCCCAGCTAGGGCAGCGCTCACCTGACACTTCACGGCAATTATGCCGGGACATGACCAGTGTGAAGCTGGCCCTTCGTGGCTGGATCCTGCGTGTTGAGGGACGATCGGCGCATGTGGCCTGCGATCAGCAGATTTGCCAGAAGACTTGGCAGTAGATTCGGGCGATGGGCTGCGCACCGCATGGTGACATGGCCCCGGCGCCGCCGCTCAATGTGGCTGATGCTGATGGTGTTCCTGGCCGGCGGCATTGTAAGTGCGCGGCTGGATGGGTTTGCTGTGGCGGACCTGCCTTTTGGGCCGCAGATGGCGGACGGCATAGGGTTGGCCGCTGCGCCGGATTTGATCGCTGCGCCTGAATTGCCGGTCACGGCCGAGGTTTATTTCACATTCCCCGTTCCAAAGCAGCGTCCCGAACCGGCTGGGGAACCACCCCTGCCCTCACCACTCATCATCGCTACCGAAGGAGGCTACCCGCCGTTCAACTTTGTGGATGAGACCGGCGCGCTACGTGGGCTGGAGGTGGATTTCATCTATGAGGTGTGCGCGACGCTGAGGCTGACCTGCAAGGTGGTTCAGCGCGACTGGGACAGATTGATGCCCGGCCTTGAGGCAGGCGACTACCATGTCGTTGCAGCCTCCCTGCGCATTCCTGATACCGCGCCGTCAGGCATTGCATTTTCCAACGCGTATTTTCGTAGTGCCGCTGCCTATGCGACGCGGCGCGATGACGAAGACGCGCGGGTGACCGGGCCGATCGGCGTTGAGGCAGGCAGCCGCATGGCGGCCTATCTGGCACAGCGTGAGGATACGCCGGAAGTACGCGTCTACGATGATCCGATCACGACCTATCAGGCGCTGGCGGACGGCGAGGTGAATGCAATCTTTGACGATGCGGTACGGCTTAACCGCTGGCTCAACGACCCGTCGGCTATGTGCTGTACGATGGCGGGCGCTGCCGTATTCGCGCCTGCCTATTTTGGCCCCGGCGTCGGCTTCGCTGTCAGAGAATCAGATGCCGAACTGCTTGCGGCCCTCAATGAGGCGATCCTCGAGCTTTCAAAAGACGGAAAGATTGCCGAACTGTCCGAGCGCTACCTGCCGTTTGCGCTGAATTAGCCGTTGGCCAGTTCACGCGGCATGACGAAGGCCTTTAGCTCGCCGCCGTCATAGACCTGCTTCCAGTCATCAATGTCGCAATCAATCACCGTCATCGCCGCTGTGGGATACCGGTCCCGCAATATCTTTCGGCGTTCGGGATCCCCGCCCCGGCTCAAGCCCGCCGCCAACCCGTGGGTGCCGGGATTGTGGCCGACGATCATCACGCAATCGGCGGGCGATTTGAGCTTGGCCAGATGCGCAATTGTGGTCTCCAGCATCTGCTCGGGCATAGCCAAATATATGCCCCGATCATGCACGACCTTTGGCGAGCAGCCATGGGCTTCCAACAAAAGGTCGAGGGTTTCGCAGGTGCGTGCCGCTGTAGAGCAAACTACAACGTCGGGCGTGATGCCCTGCTCGCGCATATAGGCGCCCATGCGGGTGGCGGCCGCCCGGCCGCGTTCGTTGAGGGGGCGGGCGTGATCGTCCAGATCTTCTTCAGACCATTCGGATTTGGCGTGGCGTAGCAGGATCAGGCGTTTCAACGGTCAGTGTCCCCGTACAAATGGCAGCCAAAGAGTAAAGCCCAGAGTGGACGGGCGGTCATCCTGAAATTCGCTAAGGCCGATGGTCATGGTTTCCTGCCCATCGCGCGGTGCGCGACGATACGTGCCGAACAGGCGGTCCCACCAGGACAGGTTAAAGCCGAAATTGCTGTTGGTCTCGAATACATGCACCGAATGATGCACCCGGTGCATGTCCGGCGTCACCACAAAGATACGTAACAATGCATCCAACTTTGTGGGCAGCCGCAGATTGGCGTGGTTGAACATGGCCATGCCGTTCAAGATGGTTTCAAAGGCGATGACGGCGGCGGGTGGCGCGCCAAGCGCGATCACGATACCGATTTTTATGCCCATGCTGAGCACAATCTCCACCGGGTGAAACCGCAGCGCCGTGGTGGCATCAATGTCCCGGTCCGCATGGTGGACGCGGTGGATGCGCCAAAGAACGGGCACATGGTGAAAGACCAGATGCTGCGCATAGATGGCCGCATCCATCACCAGCAAGGTAATGACAAAGGCGGCCACGCCGGACACAGCTGTGAAATTGAACAGGCCAATTCCCGCCGCCTGTGCCCATGCGGCAGCACCGACGGCCAGCACCGGCACGGCAACGCGCAAAGCCAGTGTATTGAGGACGCTGACGATTATGTTGGTGATCCAGCGCAAGGTACGCGGCTGCGTCCGGGCGCGCCGGGGCCACACGGCTTCGGCCGCCACGAATACCAGCAACAGCCCGCCAAATACGGCGAGGCGGACCGTTCCTTCATGGGTCAGGAGAAAGGCTTCCATGCCCCATAAATCGGCTGGCTGCGGGATGAAGTCAATTGACGGTTGCGTGGGGTGCCGGGATACTCGCCCCCATGAAAAGCACACATATCTCCATTCTCGCCGGGTTCGCCGCCCTTGTCGGGGTCAGCGCCTATGCCATTGCTCAGGATGCGGCTGAAGAGTCGACTGTGCCGGGTCCATGCAACCCCGTCGCTGAGGTGGAAGCCGGGGACCCCATTTTGTGTGAGGCAACCCTTACGCCCGAGGGCAAGCCGCTGTTTGTGCGGCTCTTTTGGGACATTCTGGCCGATACGGACGAATTGCATGTGATGCGGATTGAAACGGCGGCCACTGCTGGAGGTACAGCGATTTCCTCCTTCACTAATTTGGACAGCCGCGCATGGCTTTCCATGAATGCGAACGGCTTTGAATTCACCGATATGAATTTCGACGGCTACGCGGATTTCCGGCTGATTGAGTTCCTGCCTGCCGGACCGAATATCGCCTATATCAATGCGCTCTACGACCCGGCCAAGGGCAAGCATGTGAGCGCGCCGTCCCTAAACGTCATAAGCGCGCCGGAGTTCGACGCGGACAGTAAAACTGTCATTAGCATGTGGCGCGGCAATGCGGCGACGCATGGACAGGATGTTTTTGGATGGGAAGACGGCGACCTCATGCTCCGCCAGCGGACCATTTCCGTTTTCGATGAAAACGGAAACTGCATGCTGACCACCTACGAGCCCATCGCGCCGATCTCCGCATCCACGTTGATCGGCATCGACGAGATGGATTCATCCATCGCAAAAATTTCCGAAGAGCCCTGCTAGATGGTCTGGTGACGGGCGGTTGTGCCGCGCTCGATTGCGGCAGCGGTCAGCCGGTCCACGTCCAGGCTGTTGGCGATGATCTGCAAGAGCCGCAGTTCTTCCTCACCCACTTTCAGATCGGCAGCAGCAATGTCAGCTGCCAGAGCGTAAGCCGTCTCGTGCATATGCGTCGGCAATGCTTCGCGCACTAGGCCGAGTACGGTTGCCAGGCCGTCATTCTCCTGCAGGATTGACGCGCATTCCTGTGCGGTGGGCACCAGCTTTTGCTGCGAGAAATCCTTGAAGGCCGGCAGCACGCCCGTGATGTTGCCGATCTTTGCGAGTTCGGCATCTGACATGCTGGCGTCAACGGCGGCCATGATCACCATGACATATACCAGGGCGGTTTGCGGGGAGATGGTGGACGTCATGGGGGCAAAGCCTTTGTATGATTGCGGACGGCAGGTTGTGGGCGGCGATCAGAATTGCGCGGACACTATGAAATCCACCCCGCGCGGGCAAGCAGACCGGTTAACGGCCCAGGAACTTGGCGGCGGCACGGGTGACCTCGGCCAGCCCCAGACGCTCCACAGGCACACCTTCGGGCAGCGCTGTGAGCAGCTTTGAGGGGAGCGGCGCCAAAATCACGAATACGCCCTTGTCCTCGCGTGTACGGATGAGCCTGCCGAAAGCCTGCCGCAATCGCAGGCGGGCAATCATGTCGTCATAGCGGCCACCGCCGAAGGCGGCCCTGCGGGCCTTGTGCAGGATATCCGGGCGCGGCCAGGGTACACGGTCAAAAACCAGCATCCGCAATGCGTCGCCGGGCACATCCACGCCATCGCGTACCGCATCTGTTCCCAGAAGGCAGCTATCGCGCTCACTGCGGAAGATATCTACCAGCGTGCCCACATCCATCGCATCCACATGCTGCGCGTAAAGATTGAGGCCGGACTTTGCCAATGCGGGCTGCAGCCGCTCATGCACCGCGCGCAGGCGGGCAATGGCGGTGAATATGCCAAGCGCGCCGCCACCGGATGCTTCGAACAGAGCGCGATAGGCACCGGCCAGCACATCCGGCCGGGCACGGCCCAGATCATGGATCGCATAGACGCGCGCCTGATTCGCATAGTCGAAGGGCGACGAGAATGTTGCGCGGATGGCAGGTGCTGCCAGATGCATGGCGCCTGTGCGCACGTCTGCGCTTGCCCAATCAGCATCAATGTTGATGTCGACATCCGGGAGATGGTCCATCGCGTCAAAATTCGCGACAGCATCCACTGTGGCTGGTGCATCACGCAAAGTGGCGGACGTAATGAGCACGCCCTGCGCGCGATCGAGCACGGCTTCGGCCAGTGGCACGGTCGGGTCCAACCAGTGACGGCGCATGGCGATATCGCGCTCACGGCCATCTATGCGGTCGATTTCAAACCATTCGACAAACCCGTCATCCGGCTCACGCCCGATGCCCTGTAGCATTGAAACCCAAGCGGGTATCAGCGCGCCGGTACGCCGCAACAGCGCGCGATGCGCGGCCTCGATGCGGATGCGGGCCGGCGTTTCAAGCGTGTCGCTGTCGTCCTTGAGGCGCTTGGACAATAGCCCCGCAATTGCGCGCATGGGGCGGGCAAGTTCGCTCAGTGCATTGGCAAGGGTTGCTGCAGCCTTCGGTAAAGCTTCTATCGGCGGCGACACCTGCGTTTCCAGCGAGAACGGCGTCGCGTCGCTGCCTGTACGCTCATGGACCTGCGCGCGAACAAGCGCCAGGAATTTTTCCGTGGCACCGTTGGGGGCGTCCATTTGAATGCGGCCTGGCCAGCCCGGTCCGGCAAGCGCGCGTGCGGCACTTTCGGCTTCATCAAGCAACTGCGGGCCTTCGTCCATGTCCTCGATCAGATCGCCCACACGCTCACGCAGACCGCGCGTTCGTCGGGTACGACGATTTTCCGATCCACGTATCCAGCGGCGCAGTTCCGCGGCTTCAAAGCCGGACAGCACCGTAGAAAATGCGCTGTCCGCCGCATCGAAGACGTGGTGGCCCTCGTCAAAGACGATGCGGTCCGTGCCTTCTGACTTTGTGGGTTCTCCGTCGGCACCGGGAATAATCTGATTGGCAGCCTGGGTCAGCACCAGCGCATGATTGGCAACGACGATCTGCGCGTTGCGGGATTTTCTGACCGAGCGTTCGATAAAACACGTCTTGTAATGCGGGCATGCGGAATACACACATTCGCCACGCCGGTCGGTCAGGCCGACGCCGCCTTCATTACCGGCTCTTGCCGCACTAGGCACCAGCCATGAGGGAAAATCGCCGCCCAGCATGTCGCCGTCACGGGTCGCGCGTATCCAGCGGGCGATGAGCCCCAAGGGGATGACCGATGGATTGCCGCCGGCACCAGCACCAGCGCGGCCTGCGGCTTCCTCATAGTTCAGCAGACACAGATAGTTCTCGCGGCCTTTGCGCAGGACCACTTTTTCGGATTTCTCCTGCGGGTCCGGGTAGAGGCTGCTCAGTTCCTGATCGAGCTGGCGCTGCAGGTTTTTGGTGTAGGTCGAAAGCCACACTGCGGCGTCGTTGCGCTCCGCCCACAGGCTGGCGGGTGCGATATAGCCAAGCGTCTTGCCGGTGCCAGTGCCGGCTTCCGCCAGCACCACATGTGGTTCACCCGGTGCGCGCGGCAGAAAGGCACGTGAGGCAATGCCCGCATAGTCGCGTTGTGCCTGCCGGTCTTCGGCTCCCGACCCGACAAGCTGGCGCAGGCGGCCGCCTGCCTCTTCGGGCGCCACTGGTCGGTTACCGGGGTCGCCACGCGGCGCGGTCTCTTCCCATTCGGGTAGTTTCTTCCATGCCTCAAGCCCGGTCAGCCATCCGGAATCCGCGTAGGACGCCGGGGGCCCCAGCGCCGCTGTCACAACCTCCCCCCACGCCCAGCCTGCCGTATTCATCGTTTTGGCCAGGGCAGCAGCCTGATCACGACCGGGATAGCTATCTTCCGCAAGGATCTGGACCAGCACACGCACAGCATTGGAAAGAGCCAGAACGTCCGCGTCATGGTCTGTGCTGGCATCCTGTGTAGCCAGACCAAGAGCGCGCGCGAGGCCGCGCGGTGTCGGCGTACAAAAGCGCGCGGGGTGCACGAATGCGAACAGTTCCAGCGCATCCAATGGGGGCGCCATATCCGCCAATCGAACGCCGAAACGGCGGGCGGTGAAGCGAGTGTGCACGACAAAATGGGTTTCAGCCTTGAGCCGGGCGGCCGCCTCGCTGGCGGTGACTTCTAGAACCTCGCCATCCGTGGTCAGCACAACGGCACCAGCAGGCGTCGCCGCAAGCGCCGGCACCACGGGCAGCCGCGCGTGCCTTTGCGGGGCAGCGTCAGGATGCGGAGGGGAAGTTGAATCGGTTGGCTCAGACATGGGGCATCATAACGATGCCGCCCCCGGCGTCACGGGTTAAGCGCGCCTGGCCTGATCATCATCCGGGGCTCCCGAGAGGGACGCCTGCAGCTGGGCTTCCAGTTGGGGATATCGGTTTACAAGCTGCCTGCGCGCTGCGGCAAAGGTATCGGTGACCTGCGCCGCCTCAGCCAGGGCTGTGGCATCGTCACCGCCCCGCCTTGCTGCTTCAATCCTGTCGGCGAGGCTCTGGAGCTTTGCAAGACCTATATTGCCCGCCGTCGATTTGAGGTCATGTGCCGCACGCGCAACGGCCTCGGCATCGCCGCTGCGCCGTCCCGCATCAATGGTCTGAGCAAGCTGCCAGATGGCGTGCATGGATGTTTCTACGATGTCACGGGTCTTGGAGGTGCCAATCGCATTCTCCAGCCGGGCAAGCTGGCTATTGTCGGTTGTGGGGAATTCGGGGTCCGGGGCATCCGTGAGCCGGCCGGCGTGTATTGGGTCCAGCGGCATGTCGAACCAGAATTCAGATCCTTCTTCGGGCGTGCTGCGCACACCTATGTCACCGCCCATCTGGCTGACGATGCGTTTGACCAGTGCCAGGCCAAGCCCCCCGCCGCCATGACGCCGCGTGCTCGATTGATCGGCCTGGAAGAAATCATCAAACAGACTATCAACCATCGCCGGCTTTATGCCGATCCCGGTGTCACGTATGGAAAAGCGCAAAGCGTCGACCCCTGCCCCAAGTCCATCTTCCTCGACGCAGACACGGATTGAGATCTTGCCTTGATCGGTAAACTTGACGGCGTTGCCCATGAGGTTGAGCAGTGCCTGGCGGCAGCGTTTCTCATCGCCCACCACGACGGCCGGCACACCGGGCAACACGATCACATCAAGCTTGAGTTCCTTGCGTTCAACTTCCGGTTCCATGATTGCCGCAACCTGCAGGGCAATCTTGTCCGGCGCAAATTCTTCCTTGGCGACATCGGCAAAGCCTGCATCGAGGCGCGCGAGGTCGAGCACGTCTTCCAGAATCAGGCGCAGATTGTTGGAGCTATTGCGGATGACCGTAAGGCAGTTGAGCTGGTCGTCCGTCAGATCAGACTCCACCAGCAGGTTAGCCATGCCAAGAATGCCGTTCAACGGCGTGCGCACTTCATGGCTCATGGTCGCGAGAAATTGAGCCTTGGTGCGGGCACCGGCCTCAGCCGCCTCGCGTGCTATCTCGGCTTCCTCAGCGCGGTGTTCGGCCTCAATGCGGGCCGCTTCAATATCGCGCACGAGATCGCCATTGATGAGCCGTGCTTTTGCTTCGCGCGCATACATCTGATTGAGGCCCCGGCCCCATACCAGAATGCCCGCGCCATAAACCAAGGCCAGGGCAGCAATGAGCATGGTAATGACCGTGCCCTCGATCAGCAGAGTGGCGACGAACGGCAGACCTGCGGAGATCACAAAGGCCTGCAGCGCGGGGAGATATGACGACCGTGATACAAGCGATCCGGTAACACCGCCGATCAGCAAAACGACCAATAGAATTTGAGTTTCGGGCTGGCCTGACACAAACCAGAAAAAGCCCGCAGCCCCCCAGCTCAAGCCGCAAATGGCACTGGCGCCCACATAGGCTTGCGCAAAGAAAGTGCGGTCGTCGCCGGGCCGCAGGCGTCTATGCTTACGGCGGAGCAATTCGCTGATGCCTGTACCGCCAAGCTGCAGCGTCAAGATAACGAGGAGAGTCCACCAGGGCGCATATGACAGGAAAACTATCGCGCAGATGATGAAGCTGAATGTTGGGGCCACCCGGTTGCGTGCGGATTGAGCGTAGAGGAAATCCACAAGCTCATTGAAGACACGCGTGTGAATATCCGCCCTTCTGGTGGCGGGCACACCGCCCGCAGACGGTGGATTTTCTCCGCGGGACTGCGACGGGTTTGCACCGGTCTGGCTCTCGCCGGCTTCTGATTTCGCCTTACTCGTACTCACACATCACCCTGAAACGGCAATTTGGCTACATAACCCGCCTCAACTCCCACTGCCCTATTTCCGCTTGCGCTGAAATAGGACGAATTGACGGCGCATTGGCGCAACACTAGTGTCCGCGACCTTAAATTCTCTTAACGCTTTTGCGTTTGACCCGGACCCCTCCCCATGACCGATACCCATGAAATTGCCCCGAAAAATGCTCCCGCCGACCTGGCTGCATTGGCGCACGACAGCAAGGCATGGCCGTTCGAGGAAGCCCGAAAACTAGTGGAACGGGTCAAGAAGCGCGGGCTGGGCGGTAAGGACTTTTTGCTATTCGAGACCGGCTATGGTCCCAGCGGGCTGCCACATATCGGCACTTTTGGTGAAGTGGCGCGTACATCCATGGTGCAGCACGCCTTCACATTGCTGAGCGATGTGCCGACCAAGCTTGTGTGTTTCTCTGACGATATGGACGGGCTGCGCAAGGTGCCCGACAACGTGCCGAATCAGGAGATGATGCGCGAATATCTGGGCAAGCCGCTGACCCGAGTGCCCGATCCGTTCTCCAACGAGCATTCAAGCTTCGGGGCCGCTAATAATGCCCGCCTGCGCGGCTTCCTCGACAAGTTCGGCTTCGATTACCAGTTTGAGAGTGCAACGGCTCATTACACCGCGGGCCGCTTTGATGAAGCGCTGATGCGCATGCTCGAAGTCTACGACCAGGTGATGGACATTATCCTGCCAACGCTTGGGCCGGAGCGGCGGGCGACCTATTCGCCTTTCCTCCCGATCTGTCCGCGCACCGGCGTGGTGCTGCAGGTACCGCTGGTGGCCCGCAATGTCTCCACAGGCATCGTCACCTATGAGGACCCTGAGACAGGTGAGCCTGTGGATGTTTCCGTCACCGGTGGCGCTGTCAAGTGCCAGTGGAAGGCCGACTGGGCGCTGCGCTGGTTTGCGCTGGGCGTGGACTATGAAATGGCCGGCAAGGACCTGATCGACTCGGTCAAGCTCTCCAGTCGCATCTGCAAGGCGCTGGGTGGCGAACCGCCTGAGGGGTTCAACTACGAACTATTTTTGGATGAGAACGGCGAGAAGATTTCAAAGTCGCGCGGCAACGGGCTGACCATTGATGATTGGCTGCGCTATGCGTCGCCCGCCAGCCTCTCCAACTTCATGTACAATTCACCGCGCAAGGCGAAGCGGCTCTTTTTCGATGTCATTCCGAAAAATGTGGATGAGTATCTGGCGCATCTCGCCAGCTACCCGAAGCTGGAACCGGCAAAGCAACTGACCAATCCGGTCTGGCATATTCATCGTGGCAATCCGCCGGCCTCCGACGTGCCGATCTCATTCAATATTCTGCTTAATCTGGTCAGCGCATCGAACTCGGAAGACAAGCGCGTATTGTGGGGCTTCATCTCCCGCTATGCGCCGGGTGCCACGCCGGAAAACCACCCGATGCTGGATGAAATGGTCGGCTATGCGATCAACTACTTCCATGACTTCGTGAAGCCGGCCAAGAAATTCCGCCCGGCGACGGAGCAGGAAGCAGATGCCATGCGCGATCTGTCTACCCGGCTGGCAGCGCTTGATGAGGGCGCAGATGCTGAAGCAATCCAACATGAGGTTTTCGAGGTGGGTAAGGCGCACGGGTTTGATCCGCTACGGGCTTGGTTCGGTGCCCTTTACGAAGTGCTGCTTGGGCAAAGCCAGGGGCCGCGCTTTGGATCATTTGTGGCGCTCTATGGCATTGAAGAAACCCGCAAAATGATCGAAGCGGCGCTCTAAGGCGTATCATCCGCTTGCGAACCGCGATCACGCTTGCTTTGGCCGCGTGATCCGGCACAGTTGTGCGGATGATATTTGTTTCGAAATTGGGTGCAATCCTTTTGCTGGCATGGCTGAGTGTATCCGGCGCTCAGGCGCGCGACGAGGCGCTTGAACCAGGTGATGATCTGGCAGCTGCGGAAACGCTTTATGCCGCAGGCGATTTTGCGGCTGCCTCCCGCATGGCCCTGGGCGTGGCTGAAGCAGTTGGTGACGCGCTGGCGGCGCGCGCCTTGCTGGCGGAAGTGCGCATGGTGCCGCGTGAAGAACGCGCAGCCCTGGTTCAACAAGCCCATGCCGCCGCGCAATCCGCCATTGAGCGGGATGCCGGCCAGATTGAAGGTCATCTGCAGCTCGCCGTGGTGCTGGGGTTTGAAGGCCGCGCCATGGGCAACTTCGCAGCCCATCAAAAAGGTCTGGCGGAGGACGCGCGCACTGCCATCGACGCCGCACTGGCATTGTCGCCGGACAATGCGTGGGCGCGCGCACTGTCCGGCACGTGGCATCTGGAGATTGTGAGCGGTGCGGGGCCAATCATGGCAATTGCCCTTTACGGTGCTAACCGCAGTGACGGGTTAGCCGATATCAGGGCTGCCGTGGCAACCCCCGATTCAAATGCGATCATC
The DNA here is from genome assembly GCA_964511745.1 of uncultured Parvibaculaceae bacterium. Taxonomy (GTDB): domain Bacteria; phylum Pseudomonadota; class Alphaproteobacteria; order CGMCC-115125; family CGMCC-115125; genus Pyruvatibacter. The sequence goes on along the minus strand of CAZEHX010000001.1, from coordinate 142,561 downwards.
CGGCATCAATGTGCACTGCAATTGCTGGCGCATGACTCAGATATATTTGGTGCCGAAGCGGAGCGCATGCTTGTTGCCGCTCTTTCAGGGCCGCGTGGAGATGCATTTCAGAAATACACTACTCGTCAGGCTGACAAGTTGCTGCGCGCCTACCGCACCGGAAATGCCTCGCTGCTGAAACGGGAAATCGAACGGCAGCAAGGCGGGTATTAGCGGCCGTCTTAATACGGCCCTACTGCCGGGCCCAAACGATGCGCGCCATCCATTCAATGTCGGAAGGTTTGAACTCCCGGTCCTCGAAGGAGGGGTTGAGGGAGGCAAGCACCACGCGCTTGGCATTACGGACCCGCAACTCCTTGGCCATCACTTCACCCTCGGTGGTTTTGGCAACGACCCGGTCGCCCAAATGAATGGCTGCCGCCGGTGAGACGACGATGATATCGCCCTTGCGATAGACTGGGGCCATGCTGTCGCCGGAGATTTCGAGGGCATACATGTTTTCATCGTCCCGGGTGCCCGATGCGCCGGGCAGGTCTACCTGGTCCCAGCCGCCCCCTACGGGAAAGCCGCCATCGCCGAAAAAGCCACCGCCACCCGCCTTCGCCAGGCCGATCAATGGCACGCCGGCCATCAGCTCTGCCACCGGCCCTTCGGAAAAGCCGCTTACAGCGTCCAGATTGCCGCCACTGCTCAGGAAGCTTGCAAAATCGTCCATGCTGGAGCCCGCTGCGGCCAGAGCCTTGGACAGGCTTTCCGTGCTCGGCCAGCGTTGCTTACCATTGGCGGACAAGCGTTTGGAACGGTTGAATGTCGTAGGATCAAGGCCTGCCGCGCGGGCAAGGCCGGACGGGCTGAGGCCAGACCGCATGGCCAGCATGTCAATTGCCTGCCAGATTTGCCGGTGTGTGAGCATGGTGGTGCGCCTGCAGCGGGATATGGGGTTAGAGGAAAAAATTCCCTTTTCAGAATAGGAACAAATTCCTTTGCCCGCAAGCCCCGCCCGCTTGTCCTACCAGGTTGAACACAGGGACTTGTAGCCCGCTGCTGCCTATGGCACCTGACACGCATCATGAGCGGGATGATTTACAAAATATGCCACCAGACCGAATGGGACGCGGCACAGGCTGCCGGACAGTTCAGCGGTGCGGGTATCGACCTTACGGACGGCTACATCCATTTTTCGACAGCCGCCCAGGCGGCTGAAACGGCCCGGCTTCATTTTTCCGGCCGCGCCGGCCTGGTGCTGGTGGCTGTCGATACATCGATGCTGGGTGATACGCTCAAATGGGAAGCATCGCGCGGCGGCGACCTGTTCCCGCATCTATACGAAGCCCTGCAGCTTGACGCAGTGGTTTCAGTTCATCCGTTGCCGCTTGGCGATGATGGCTCGCCTCAAATGCCTGACTTTCCAGCGGATGCTGCATCATGACGGTGCTTGCCCGCATTGGCGCGCGGCTCCTGCGGCAGCTGCCTGCGGAAACCGCGCATGGTCTAGCCGTGACTGCCCTGTCTTACGGACTGGGACCCCGCGACAGGTCCGAACCTGATCCGGTTCTGCGTGTTCGCGCCATGGGGCTCGACTTTCCTAATCCGGTCGGCATCGCGGCGGGGTTCGACAAGGACGCGCAGGTACCCGACGCATTGTTGGCGCTCGGGTTTGGGTTTGCGGAAGTGGGTACTGTGACGCCCCTGCCGCAACCTGGGAATCCGCGCCCGCGCATGTTCCGCCTTGAAGAGGACCGGGCCGTCATCAACCGGCTTGGCTTCAACAATCGCGGACTTGAAGCCTATTGCGCCCGCCTGGCCGCCCGCGCAAACCGACCTGGCATTGTCGGGGCCAATATCGGTGCCAACAAGGACAGCGATGACCGTATCGGCGACTATGTAACCGGGCTTGCGCGGGTGGGCGCCCTTGCCTCCTATGTCACGGTCAATGTGTCGTCGCCCAATACGCCGGGCCTGCGTGACCTACAGGCGCGCTCTGCATTGCAGGACCTTGCAAGCCGCGTGGCACAGGCGCGCGACGAAGTTACCGCCCATAATGGCTGCCCGTTGCCGCTTATCCTAAAGATCGCACCGGACCTTGCTGACGAGGATATTCGTGATGCGGTCGAGGTAGCGACCGACAATGGTTTTCAAGGGCTGATCGTCTCCAACACGACCATTGCCCGCCCAGCCAGTCTCAAGAGTCCGCATAAGGATGAAACAGGTGGCCTGTCCGGTATGCCGCTGCTGGCACCCTCAACGGCAGCATTGCGAGTTGCAGCCCTTACCGCAAAGGGCCGTTTGACGTTGATCGGTGCAGGTGGCGTTGCATCGGGTGCAGACGCCTATCTCAAGATCCGGGCTGGTGCCTCTTTGGTTCAACTGTACACGGCCTTTGGCTATGACGGACCGGCGTTGATACCACGCATCAAGAAAGAGCTCACCACCCTTCTCAAGCGCGACGGGTTTACGTCGCTTGAACAGGCCGTGGGCGCTGACATCAAACACCCATAGGACTTACCGACGATGACGCTTCGCATCTATCACAATCCCCGCTGCTCCAAATCGCGCAAGACGCTTGCGTTGTTGGAGGAGCATGGCCATTCACCGCAGGTGATTGAGTATCTGACGTCGCCGCCATCGAAGGATGAGCTGACAGATATTCTCAAGAAACTCGGCATGCAGCCGCGCGAACTGATGCGCAAGGGTGAGGACGTCTACAAGGAACTGAGGCTTGGCGACGCGGACCAGACTGATGAGAAGCTGATTGCCGTGATGGTGGCCAATCCGATCCTGATCGAGCGACCGATTGTCGTGACCGATGGCAAGGCCGCCATCGGGCGCCCGCCTGAGAGTGTGCTCGATATTCTATAGAGCAGCGGGCAAGGTGCTTCGTTCAAGCGCGCGATAGCGCGAGCTGAGCGTAATGGCGCGCACCACGTTGAACAGAATGAACGCTGCCCACAGCCCGTGGTTGCCATAGGGTTGAAGCAACCACCATGCGGCAATGAAAACGGCGAATGACAAAATCATCATGTTCCGCATGTCGGCGGTGCGGGTGGCACCAACGAAAATGCCATCAAGCTGATAGCTGGCCACCGACACGATGGGGAAGATGATTGCCCAGCCGAGATAGGCGATGGCAGTGGTCTTTACCTCAGGCACACTGGTGAGCAGGGAGATGAAAGTCGCCCCTGCGCTCCAGAAGATAAGTGCGAATGCCACTGCCCATGCACCCGCCCACAAGGAACTGAGCACCACGGCACGTCGCAAACGGCGCGCGTCCCCTGCCCCCTTGCTTTCACCGACCAGCGCTTCACTGGCATAGGCGAAGGCGTCCAGCGCGTAGGCAGCGATATAATAAAAATGCATCAGGATGGAGTTGGCCGCGAAAACCACATCGCCCTGCACAGCGCTTTGTGCGGTCAGCCAGATGAAGGCTGACATGAGAAATGCCGAGCGGATGAGAATGTCCCCATTGACGCTGAGCATTTTTCGCAAAGCATTTGTATCCAGCAAGCGTTTACGGTCACCGGGCGCATTGGCTGCACCAGTGATATCGCGCGCATACCAAATGACCAGCACCAGCCCGGCTGCAAATGTGGTCCATTCAGCCAGCAGCGTGCCATAGGCCACGCCATCCACATCCATGCCGAAGCCGAGAACGAAAACGAGGTCGAGCAGCAGATTTGCGATATTCAGATAGAGCTGCAGGTAGAGCGCAATATCGGCGCGCTGCAGACCTATGAACCAGCCAAGAACGGCAAAGTTCGCCAGCATGGCCGGGGCACCCCAGATGCGGATAGCGAAATATTCCGCCGCCAGCGTTTCAACGCCGGCGCTCGCCTCAAATCCCAGAAATATTGCGCGCGCCAGCGGCACCTGCACCACCACCATGACGCAACCAACGGCAAGACCCAGAAGAGTTGCGCGCTGGATAGCGCTTCTCATCTCAAGGGTATCACGCGCACCCAACGCCTGCGCGACGAGACCCGTGGTGCCCATCCGCAGGAAGTTGAAAATCCAGTAAAGAGCGTTGATGACAAGCGCACCCAGCGCAATTGCTGCGATGAGCGCCGCGTCACCCAGATGGCCGATCACCGCCGTATCGGCAATACCGATGAGGGGGACAGTGGAATTTGAAACAATGATCGGCCCCGCAATGGCCCAGACGCGGCGATTGGTGATCGCCGGCAGGGGCATCGCCTCAGCCATTGTGCTGCGCGGCCCAGGCTATCGCGTTTTCGAGGCGGTCATTGCCCCAGAAAAGTTCACCATCGGCCGTTGTGAACGTCGGCGCACCGAAAACGCCAGCCGCGATTGCTGCATCGGTATTGTCGTGCAGCGCCTGCTTGCCGTCCGGCGATGTCGCAAGAGCGATAATATTTTCCGCATCACGCGACAGGCTGTTCAGGATATCACGCAGCACCTGCGGGTCGAAAATCTCACGCCCCTCGGCAAACTCGGCTGCGTAGACGGCGCGCGTAAAATCAGCGCCCCAGCCATCAATTGCACCAAGGGCTGCGATGCGGCCTGCCAGCAGGCTGTTCTGCGGGAAGGTCGCGGGGCGGGCGAACTTTACGCCGCCATCCGCCGCCAACCGTTCCATATCGCGCCACATGTAGCGGCCCTTGGCTTCGTAGATATTGAACGGGGAATCATTCCACCCCTGTGCGCCGAAGATGGGTCCGAGTAGGAAGGGCCGCCAATTGATCTCAACACTCTGCTGCTGTGCCAGATCGCCGATGCGCATGGCGCTCAGATAAGAATAGGTAGATGCGAAATCGTACCAGAATGTGAGAGCCATCATGTCCCTGCCTGCGTTTTGGTGAGATGCTCAGCGGCGGTGCGCGTATCAGGACCGGCCATGCCCCATACGGCAAGGGCTGGGCATGCATGTCCGCTATCCGGCATTCACGCAGCGCTGCTTTCAGGATCACCAAGCGGCTCCAGCAGGAAATGCCCATGCGCTGCGGCAATGGGTTTTTCGGGATCATCCTGCCAGGCGACGACCTGCACATTGGCGACGCGGCGGCCATGTTTGGTGATGGTGGCACGCGCATAGGTATCAAGCGGGCGGCCGGAACGCAGATAATCGATTGTGATGTCGATGGTTTTCGGCAGGACGCGGATTTTGCTCTCGCGGGCGACCTGCACAATGGCTGCGGTTTCAAGAAACCCGCCGATGACACCGCCGTGCAGCGCGGGCAGTGACGGGTTGCCGATCAGATCCTGCTTGAAGGTCAGCTTGCCGAGCAGTTCGTCCGCCACTTTTTCAAAGGTAATGCCGAGGAATGCGACATAGGGGATGCTCGCCATCACTTCGTTGATGTCGCGGCCTTGGGAGATGAGTTCCAGATCACGCATATGACTTAGCCCTCGCCTCTGGTTTTCGGGCCATCTTTACCCGCCAGCTTATCCATCTCGCCCATTATCTTTTCACGCATCCCGGATGAGGGTGGCCCTGCCCGGTTTGCCGCCAGCATGAAGGCGCTCATGCAGGTTGCGATGGGATTGTTGATATCATCGTGAAACGCGGTACCGCGCACAAAGGCGACGGACTTTGTGACCTTGAAGCAATGCGCTTCGCCAAAGATATCAAGCTTGGGTTCTGCCGGCCGCATGTAGTCAATGCGCAGATCAAGGGTGGCTATCGCTGAAGGTTCTCCCAGCGCCATCTGGGTTGCGACCCCGCAGGCATTGTCCAGCATGGTGGTGATGACACCGCCATGGATGACCCCGGTATCCGGATTGCCGACAAGGTGCGAGGCGTAGGGAACCTTGAGGCGCGCACGCGCCTTCTCTGCCCAAACGATTTCAAGGCCGATGGCGCGGGCGTGCGGTACGTGGTCGATCAGCATGCCTTTGAGGGTTTCATCGAGTTGCATACTGCCAGCCTGCGGCTTGTTTTCTGCGTCTTTTGTCATGGGTAACGGTATGCCCCCCCAGCACGGAACGGGCAAGAGCATAGAAACTAGACCCCGGTCTAGTTTCAGTTGTATGACTCTAAGAACAAGAAAAATGACGTTTCTGAGGGAGTGCCCAGGATGGCGCAGATAGAACTGCCGGTTTCAGACCGCGATGCCGGTGCGGAACCCGATGGCCGCATCACAGTGACCCGGCGCGGCCATGTGCTGCTGATGGGTATTGACCGGCCGGAAAAATATAACGGCCTGACGCCGAAGATGTTTTCCGAACTGGCGGATGCTTACACGCTGCTCGACACGGACCCGGAATTACGCGTCGGTGTGCTGCATTCCTTCGGCAAGCATTTTACGGCGGGCCTTGAGCTGACGAAGTTCGCAGAAGGCATGAAAAAAGGCGCTAGCGGCGCAACGGAAGCAGGCGCGCGCCGGGTAGATCCCTTTGCGCTGAAAAAGAAATGCTCAAAGCCCGTGATCACCGCCGTTCAGGGCATCTGCTATACGGCCGGCATTGAAATGATGCTGGCCTCCGACATTGTCATCGCCGCCAAAGACACACGCTTTGCCCAGCTTGAACCACGACGCGGGCTGATGGCGGCAGGCGGCGGCACCATCCGCTTTATCGAACGCTGCGGCTGGGGCAACGGGATGTATCACCTGCTGCTGTGTGACGAAGAATTTGGCGCTGATGAAGCGCTGCGTATCGGCATCGTACAGGAAGTGGTTGAGACCGGCGGACAGATTGCACGCGCCATCGAGCTGGCAAATCGCATTGCAAAGCTGGCACCCCTGGCCATTCAGGAAACCAAGCGTTCTTCGATGACCTTCATTGAAAAGGGCGAAGCGGCGGCGATTGCCGAACTTGACGCTGTTCAGGCGAAACTTGCCAACACCGAAGATGCCGCGGAAGGCGTCAAATCATTCACCGAACGCCGCGCCGGCGCGTTTACCGGGCGCTGAGCGCCGCGAGGAGAAATACATCATGTCCGCACTACCCAAATGCTGCATCATCGGAGCCGGGTGTTCCGGCTTTACAGCCGCCAAGGCGCTCAAGGACCGGGGCATTCCGTTCGACTGCTTTGAAATGTCGGACGTTGTCGGCGGCAACTGGGCCTACAAGAACAAGAACGGCATGTCGGCCTGCTACGAGTCTCTGCATATCGACACCTCGAAAACCCGCATGTCGTTCGAGGATTTTCCGATCCCGCCGGACTTTCCCGATTTTCCCCATCACAGCCAGATCTTTGACTATTTCAACGACTATGTGGACCATTTCGGTCTGCGCGAGCACATCAGCTTCAATACCGCCGTGACCCGCGCGACGCGTGACAAGGATGGCTTGTGGCATGTCACCATTGACCGCTCGACAACCGGCGGTCCGTCATCTGAAACCCGCATCTATGACGCGCTGTTTGTCTGCAACGGCCATCACTGGAATCCGCGCTGGCCTGAATATGAGGGCATGAACAGCTTTACCGGCGTGCAGATGCATGCGCATTCATACCTCACGCCGTTTGAGCCGCATGACATACGCGGCAAGCGCGTTGTGGTTGTCGGTATGGGCAACAGCGCGATGGATATTTCGTCCGAGCTCTCACAGAAGCCGATTGCCAAGAAACTGTTCATCTCGGCCCGGCGCGGTGTGTGGGTGATGCCCAAATACATAAACGGCAAAGTGGCTGACAAAGGCGCGATGCCGGCCTGGATTCCGCTTTCCGTCCAGCGGGCCATCGGCAAGCGGGTGATCAAACGCATTGTCGGCAATATGGAAGATTACGGGTTGCCGAAGCCCGATCACGAGCCGCTTGAAGCACACCCTTCCGTATCCGGAGAGTTTCTGACCCGCGTCGGCTGTGGTGACATCACCTCAAAGCCCAACATCAAACGCTTCGATGGCAATGTGGTGGAGTTTGAGGACGGCAGCCGTGAGGAGATTGACGTCGTCATCTATGCAACAGGCTACAATGTCTCCTTCCCGTTCATGGATGAAGCGGTCATCAAAGTTCATGACAATCATGTGCCGCTTTACAAGCGCATCTTCTCACCGGGCATCCCCAACCTGTTCTTCATGGCCTTGGCACAGCCGCTGCCGACGCTGGTGAACTTTGCCGAACAGCAGATGAAGCTTGTCGGCAATTACCTGACCGGGGCCTACGCGCTGCCGGATGAGGCGGACATGCAGCGCGTCATCCAGGAAGACGAGGACATGTATACCGGGCATTTCTACAAATCCGCCCGCCACACCATGCAGCTCGACTTCAACAAATACATCTGGGACATGGCCCGCGAGATCAAACGTGGGGCCAAGCGCGCTAAGGCAAAGCGCGGGCTGCCGGTACCCGCGCAAGCAGAAAAGGCAAAAGACGCCGCCGCCTAAGCGCACCGTGGCGAAGATCATGAAAATTGAAGCGTGCGCGCGGGCAGTCTAGACTGGATCAGTACTATTCAGGGTGCTGATGCTTCTTGCTGACAATTTTGTTTGTACTATCGTTTGCCGCCACGCGCCCTTGGATGCCCATACCTTTTCATGAAAGTCCGCCCCGCTGTGACCACGTCCGTTAAAAACCCGCCCGCAGAAAAAAATGGTGCAGCCACAAGCAGCACCATGGGCAAGCGTGAAAAGACGAAGGCGGAGAATCGCCAGTCGATACTGGATGCAGCGCGCAGCGTGTTTGCCGAGCTTGGCTATGGCGAGACCACGGTGCGCGACATAATCCGCCGCACGGGCCTCGCATCGGGCACCTTCTATAATTATTTCAAATCCAAGGAAGAAGTGTTTCAGGCGCTGATGGATGCGAGCGCCTTGCGGATGCGTCCGCGTATTCGCGCGGAGCGCATCCGGGCAGGCAATTTCGAGCAGTTCGTGTCGGGCACCTTCAGAGCCTATTTTGAGTATCTTGCGCAAGACGAGGCGATGCACCGGGTGATGCGGCGCAATTCTGGGTCCATCCGTGTCCGGATGGATACACCGGAAGTTGTGGCCGGCTTTGATGAAATGCAGCAGGACATCAAGCGCGCCATCGCGCAGGGTGTTCTGCCGAATGTGGACACCGAATTTCTGACCGCAAGTTTCGTCGGCATCGCCTTTGAAGTCGGCGATCGGATGCTGGCACGCGCACCTTTTGATGCCGCACAGGCTGCAGAGTTTTCAACTAAACTGTTTCTGGGCGGCGTTACCGCATTGCCGCTTCTGGCGGATGACAGCTAGGCAGCTACGCTATTTTAGCAATCGATAATTGAAGGGGAGCTGCGCGATGAGCGTCCAGCAAATGATTGTGCGGACCATGATGCGGCTACCGGCATCAGTCCTGCGCCGTATGTCAAAGGGTGGCGTCCTGAGCGTGGACGGCCGGGAGATTGATCCAGGCGTCGGGTTTTTGACGGCGCAGGCGGGCAAAGGCCCCTCGATGGACACGCTGACGCCGCAACAGGCGCGTGACGCAACCCATGATGCGTTCGGCATGATGAATGCGCCGCGTTCAAAAGCTGCGGGTGTCACCGAGCTGACCATTCCCGGCCCCGGTGGCGCGCTTCCCGCGCGGCACTACTGGCCGATCGGCGGCACCACAAGTGATGCGCTCATCGTTTATTTCCATATGGGTGGCTGCGTCATCGGCGACATGGATACGTGCGACAGTTTTTGTTCGCAGATCGCCGCAGAAACTGGCGCGGGTGTGATTTCCGTCGAATACCGACTGGCACCGGAACATGTCTATCCGGCAGCCTCCAATGATGCGATCGCAGCGTTCCGCTGGGTGCGGGACCATGCAGCCGAGTTTGGTGGTCGCGCCGACCGGATGGCCGTTGGTGGCGATAGCGCGGGCGGCTTGTTGTCGGCGGTTGTTGCGCAGGAAATGAAGCGTGCCGGGGAAACCGGGCCAATGTTGCAACTGCTGATCTACCCGTGGGTCGATATGGTAACGAATACGGGCAGCATGCAGAGCTGCGCGAAGTGCGCGCCGCTCGACAGTGCCACCATGCACTGGTTTGAGGGTCTCTACATGCCGCAGGGTACCGACAAGTCGGCCCCCACCGCATCACCCGGGCTGGTAGATGATCTCTCCGGGCTGCCGGAGGCGCTGGTCTATACGGCAGGCTTTGATCCGCTGCGTGACCAGGGCGAGGCCTATGCCCGCAAGCTTGAGGCAGCAGGTGTCACCGTGACATTCCGCGAGTATGGCGACCTGCCGCATGGCTTTACTGCCATGGGTGGCGTGTCGCGGCGGGCTGCCGACGTAGCGCGTGAAATCATCAGCGATCTTGATGCAGCCCTGAAAGCGCATGCCTGAATGTCCATGACGAAAATCTGCGCCGTCCGCGTAAACAGCCTGTCTGAAGATATCACCGACATTGATATTGAAGAGCTCGAACTGCCGCCGCCCGGTGATGATGAGATTCAGATTGCCATCAAGGCCTGTGCAGTAAACTTTCCCGACCTGCTGATGGTTCAGGGCAAGTATCAGTTCAAGCCGCCGCTTCCCTTTACCCCCGGCATGGAGGTGGCGGGAGACGTTGCGATGGTTGGCAAGGATGTGAGCGGGCTCAAACCCGGCGACCGTGTCGTGGCCGGCACACGCACCGGCGGCATGGCCGAAGGCGTCAATACGTCTGCGGCGGCATGCCGGCTGATGCCGCAGACGATGTCCTACGAAGAGGCCGCGGGATACACGACCGCTTATCTCACAGCCTATGTGGCGCTTGAGCGATGCGGGCACCTGCAGCCGGGCGAAACGCTGCTTGTGCATGGGGCGGCGGGCGGCGTGGGCATGGCCGCGGTTGATCTTGGCAAGCAGATGGGGGCAACCGTCATTGCCACGGCGAGTTCGCAGAAGAAGCTGGACTTTCTGGCCGCACGCGGCGCGGATCACGTGATCAATGTGAGCAACGGTTTCAAAGACAAGGTCAAGGAGTTGACAGGCGGAGGCGGCGCCGATGTGGTCTACGACCCGGTCGGTGGTGACGTATTTGATGAAAGTGTGCGTTGCATTGCCTGGGGCGGGCGGCTGCTGGTCATCGGCTTTGCCGGTGGGCGCATTCCGGAGATTTCAGCCAACATGCCGCTCATCAAGGGGTTCTCGGTGGTTGGTGTCAGGGCCGGCGAGTATGGCCGCCGTGACCCCAAAAAAGGCGCTGAAAACATTGCCGCCGTGGATGCCATGGCGAATGCGGGCACAATTCGGCCTTATGTTTGCGCGACATTTCCTCTTGAACAGGCCGCCGAAGCTATGTGTCAGTTGCGTGACCGCGCTGTCATCGGCAAAGTGGTCATCAAGCCGTAACGGACAGTGTACGGCGGAACTTTCAGCAAGGGGGCCGTGGTCGCCAGTTGACACATGTCAATTGTGACGAACCTGGGCAAATAGACATGATTAAACAAACACTTACCATGACGGCGGCTGCCGTTCTCGCACTTGGACTTGCTGCCTGTGATGCCAGCAATGACGAGGCCGAAGAGACAGGTGCCACAATCGGCGAAGCCATGGACAATGCCGTGGATGCTGTTTCCGACGCAGCCGAAGACACCGTCGATGCCGTTGAAGACGCCGCTGAGGCAACTGCTGAAGTTGTGGAAGATGCGGCCGAGGCAACCGCCGACGCTGTTGATGATGTTGCAGACAGCATGACGGCAGACACTGAATCTGCTGCTGAAGAAGCTGGCGAGGCCATGGACGATGCGGCTGAAGCCACCGGCGACGCCATGGACGACGCTGCAAAAGCAACGGGCGAAGCTATGGATGACGCCGGTGACGCCATGGAAGAAGCAGCTTCAGAAGCTGGTGAATCCATGGAAGAGGCCGCCGACGATGCCGAAAAGGCCATGACCCCGGAAAAGCCCGCTCAGTAAGCGGTATCAAGACTATTACGACTACGGCGGGCACCATGCCGCCCGCACCTGTGTTCCCCCGGTCGATAGCCGGGGGAACATTTTTGCCTGCAGTGGGTTTTTCCAACGCATCTTAACTGAGATTGAGGATTGGGACCGTCAAACGGCCCAAGGCAAGCATGAAAACTACACTGAAATTGGCAGCCATTGCTGTCTTGATGACCGGCGTTGCAGCCTGCGATGTCGATGTTGAAGACGAAGGCGAAATGCCTGATGTTTCGTTCGAAAGCGGCACGCTGCCGGAAGTTTCTGTCGAAGGTGGCGAACTGCCCGACATGAACGTTGAAGGCGAGGTCCGGATGCCTGAAATCGAGGTGGAAACACCGGATATTGAGATCGGCACGTCCGAAACCACCGTGCCGGTTCCCGAGGTGGAAATGAATGAAACCACCATCACCCTCCCGGACATTGACGTGGAAATGCCAAGCGACGCACCCGATGCTGAGGATCCTGCAGCTGTGGATTCTTCAGCTGATGCCGACGCTGAAGTAAATTAGTCCGCACCATGCGGCCAGTTGAAAGGCCCGAGCTGAAACCAGCTCGGGCCTTTTTGTTCGCATACGAATTTACTGAGTAAAATCTCAGACGGAGCGCTTGGCCTTATCGCGATCATTGGCCGAGGTGATCATGTTCTTGATCCCAGCCCAGTCGTCATCGCCCAGCGATGCCATGCGCGAAAAATTGCCGCCGCCTGCCAAGAAGCTCCCGCCATCAATGGCAATGGTTTCGCCGGTCAGATAATCCACGCCGTCGGCCATCAAGAAGACGGCGAGATTTTTCAACTCATCCATTTCCCCAACACGTCCCATGGGAATGCCGCGGGTCTGGGTATCAGCCCCGTCAGTAGACTCACCCGGCGACAACCGCTCCCATGCGCCCTTGGTGGGGAACGGTCCCGGTGCAATGGCATTGAGGCGAATGCCATAGGGTGCCCATTCAACCGCCAGTGACTTGGTCATAACATTGATGCCAGCCTTGGACATGGCCGACGGCACGGTGAACGGGCCACCGTTCCATACCCAGGTGGTAAGAATGGAAATCACATTGCCCTTGTGACCCTGCTCTATCCATCGCGTGCCGACTGAATGGGTCATGTAAAACGAACCATGGAAGACAATATTGGCAATCGCGTTGAAGCCACGATGAGACAGGTCCTTGGTGCGGGAGATGAAATTGCCTGCCGCATTGTTGACCAGTCCGTCGAGCGGACCTTCGGCAAATATTTCACCGACCATGTCGTCAACGGCTTCTGGCACCCGGATGTCGCAAGCTTTGGCGTGCACCTTGCCGCCATGGGCATCCATCAGCTCCTTGGCGGTTTCCTCGAGCACAGGCAGGCGTCGGCCGCATATATAAACTTCGGCCCCCAAACGCAGATAGGCCTCCGTCATTTCCTTGCCCAAACCAGTGCCGCCGCCGGTTACCAGCACGCGTTTGCCGGCCATAAGGCCAGGCCGGAACATCAATTCGTTCATTGCTCGAATCCTCCCTGATAGTCATTTTCCCCTTAGACATAGCGGGTTTGCGGGCATTTCCAAACCGCGTGACGCCACTTCAATCTGAGAAATATTTGCACCGGGCGCTCGGGCCTGCTTTTCTTGATACCGGGAGGGGGCGCCTATGGCTGGCGGCTTTGCCGATACGCCGGATGAAGACTCGCCCCAGCCGCTGGGCCGGGTTCTGATTTCTGCAGGGCTCATCAACGCCAATCAACTAGCGCAGGCGCTTGACGCCGCCACGCAGTGGGACGTGCCGCTCGGTCAAGCGGTGCTTGCATTGGGCTTTGCAAGTCCTGTCGATCTTTACCGTTCGCTGGCAGAGCATCTTGGTCTGCCATTCGTGGATGTGTTGAAAACGCCAGCGTCGCACGCTCTGTTTGATCCTGATGCGTTGGATTTTTATCTGGCCTGTGAAGCCATACCCGTCGCCATAAAAGGGGCGGGAACTATGCTGGCAACACCGGATCCATTGACCGCCGCGCGCGTGATCGCTCACAGACGGGAACAAGGACTACATGTGCCTGCGGGCGAGCTTGCTTTCGCCATCACTTCGCGACTGGACGTGCTTTGGACATTACAGGTGCAATTCAAAGAAACCATTCAGCATCAGGCGTGCGACTACCTGACAGAGAACGATCCGATCAACTCAGCGCAGACCGGCCTGAGCAGGGCGCAGATTGTTGGGTTGTGCCTGCTGACGGCACTGCTACCCGCAACCTTCATATTCCATCCGATGATAACCGGGGCTGTGCTCAATCTGCTGTTCGCCCTTTTCTTTGTTGCTGTCCTTACCCTGCGCGCAGCGTCCATTCCGCTGGGCCTGGCGGCGCAGCACAACCGAAGGAAAATTACGTCCCTGCTCGATGATGCAAGCCTACCGGTTTACACAATCATTGTGCCACTGTTTCACGAAGCCGATGTGTTGCCGCTTCTGGCGGAAGGGTTACGCGCCATCGACTATCCACGTGCCAAGCTGGACATAAAGCTTGTTCTTGAAGCGGACGACCTTGAGACGCTGGAGGTGGCCAAATCATTGGGTCTCGAAAGCTATGTGGAATTCATCCGTGTGCCGCCTTCCATGCCGCGCACAAAGCCGAAAGCGTGCAACTACGCCCTTCACTTCGCCCGTGGTGACTATGTGGTGATATTTGATGCGGAGGACCAGCCAGAGCCTCTGCAGCTTCGGAAGGCCGTTGCGACGTTTGCCCAGTGTGGTGACGACATTGCCTGCCTGCAGGCACCGCTCACCTATTTCAATGCAAACGAAAACTGGCTCACGGCGCAGTTTACCATCGAGTTCAATATGTGGTTTGACCTGCTGCTGCCAACCGTGGAGCGGTTAGGCATGCCGATACCGCTGGGTGGCACGTCCACACATTTCAGAACCAAGGTGCTGCGCAGCGTTGGCGCATGGGATCCCTACAATGTGACTGAGGATGCTGACCTTGGCATCCGTCTGGCGCAGAAGGGCTACAAATGCGGCATTCTGGATTCAGCCACCTATGAGGAGGCCAACTGCCAGACTGGCAACTGGTTGCGGCAGCGATCACGCTGGCTCAAAGGGTATATGCAGACATGGATGGTGCATATGCGTGACCCGGTGCGGTTATATCGCAATCTGGGCGCAGCCGGATTTTTCGGATTTCACCTGCTGATCGGCGGCTCGATCCTCTCGGCGCTGATGCATCCGCTGGTCTGGATCATTGCCCTCGCCGGCCTGGCGATGAATGGCTCGGCACTGGCGCTGGTCACGTCACCGCAAGTGCCATCGGCACTGCTTCTGCTTAACGGCACGCTCTTGGGCGGCGGATATATCGTGTCCGTCGCTGCGGGCATCGCGGCTGTCCGGCATCGCGATGCGTTCAGTCTGGTGCCGCATACATTCCTGATGATCTTCTATTGGCCGCTGATATCGGCAGGTGCGTATATGGCGATCTGGCAATTGGTCACACGCCCCTTCTACTGGGAGAAAACCCGGCATGCGATCAGCCGCACCAGCCGCGCCAAACTGGCGGACCTGGCGCGGCCAATGACAAGTCGTTCCAAGGACTAATAGAGGCCCAGGTTCTGAAGCGTTGAGGGACCGGCAATACCATCCGACTTGATGCCCTGCGCGGCCTGATACTCATTGACAGCCTCTTCGAGACCGTCGGTATATTTCCCATCGACAGGACCACTCCAGTATCCGGCGTCCGCAAGAGCGGTTTGCAGGCGCTCAACTTCGAGCCCTTCATCGCCCACCCCCAGCAGATAGCCTCCGCGCTTACCGGACTGCGCCTGATAAAGGCGCTGCTTGGTGCTCTTGAGATATGAGCTGCGTGCCGATGGCGCCGCGGCCGGTTCAGCGGCGGCCGACATCTGCGCGCGCTCGACAGTGATCGCTTCAAGCTTTGCGCCAAGGCGTGCATCGCTGGTCGTGGCGGCTTCTTCGCCTACCCAATCAGAAAGTTCGGCGAGAAGATCATCCGCCTTGGCAGTATTGCCCGCCTCATAGGCGGCAATGGCCTCAAGGTGTGTCCGTTCCGCTTTAAAGAGCGCAGCTTCCACTTCCACTTCCTGGTCACGCTCCGTCTCTATCCTAGCTGTATCTGTGGTGGTCGCGACTGAAAGCGGTACCGACCTTGTTTGTTCCGACCCGTCGCGCGCATCCACATAGGCGATGTCGAGGGTACCGAGATCCAGATCATCGCGCGTGCCCGGATCGACCTCTATACGCAGCATCAGGGTCTGAGTTTCGCCGGCAAACATGTCGCCCATGGCCAGGTCATCTGCGGTCGCGTTCTCAACGGAGATGACTTCGAGGTCTTTCACACCATCGGATTGGCGCAGCCGCAATTTGATGTCCCGCGCTGTCGTGCGCACAAGCGTTGACAGTTCTTCTTCAAAGATACGGGCGATCTGCGAGGGGTGTTCGACATAGTGATAATTGCCCGCACCGTTCTCAGCGATGGCCTGCATCAAGTTCTCGTCATAATCGAGGCCGAGGCCGACTGTGGAAATGCGCACGCCGTCGCGGCGGGCACCGCGCACCATGCGGGCAATGTCATAGGGGTCCGTGATGCCCTGGTTGGCGAGACCGTCCGACAGCAGCAGAACGCGGTTGAGATCACGGGAATCATAATTTTCGAGCACTTCGTCTACACCACGCATCATGCCGCCGGTGAGGTTTGTGCTGCCGCGCGAGGTGAGGCCGTCTATGCGGCGGTGGATCTCACGGACGTTTTCAGCCGGGGCCGAGGGCCACAACACATTGATGCGGTCGTCATATTCAATGATCGCGACACGATCACGGGGATCGAGTTGCTCGACCATCAGCTTTGCGGCGCGCTTGGCGTAATCCAGCTTGCCCTTGTCTTCCATGGAGCCGGACCGGTCGAGCACCAGCGCCAGATTTATAGGCGGACGCTCCTTGATGCCGGGCCATGCCTCACGCGGGGAATGCACGCGGATCATCATGTGGATGGTTGAGGGTTCACCCTTGCGTATAACCGGCTGGTCGAAGCGCACGCTGGTATCGAGCGCCGGCGTTTTGGTTTCAGCCTTGGCGGCAAAGGCACCGGCTGCCAGAAAAAGGGCAAAGCCCAAGGCGGCATAAAGCCCGGCGCGTGCAGAGCCGACGGTGAAGTGTGGTTTGTGCATTGTGGGTCCCTCCCCTGGGCGGTCAAACAATGCACGCGAACCTGACCACCATTTGTGGCCATGCCCGGCACGCAATGTGGCAGGAAGGGGGTCATTTACGGGTAATGATGGGGCTGGGCCCGTGATGCCGGGGCCGCGTTGGAGCGGGTGAAGAGAATCGAACTCTCGTCGTCAGCTTGGGAAGCTGCTGCTCTACCATTGAGCTACACCCGCATCTCGCCAGCGGTCAGACACTGTGTGTAGCGCCCGGCGATCAGGTGGCGGACGTTAGTCCAACTCGCACAAGGCTGACAAGGACGATCAACCGAACAGCCAGATGAGCAGCCAGGGCAGCAGCAATGCCGTGGCAATGCCGTTGACGCCCATGGCAACGCCGGAGAATGTGCCGGTCTCCTCACCTTCCTGAAATGCCCGCGCTGTGCCGATACCGTGCGCTGCCGTGCCAAGCGCCACGCCGACGGCCTTGGGGTCACGGATGCCCAGCCGCGCCAACATCCACGGGCCGATGATGGCGCCGAGAATGCCCGTAACGATGACGATGGCCGCCGCAAGTGACGGCAGGCCGGACGTCGTTTGTGCGATGCCCATGGCGATGGGGGTGGTGACGGACTTGGGGGCCAGGGACAGCAGGGTCTGCGTTTCAGCCCCCATTGCCCATGCCAGCGTCAGCGCACCGCCGACGGCTGTGATGGAACCTGCACCGATCGCCAAAAACAGTGGCAATGCCGCCGCGCGGACCTTAGGCCAGTTGCGGTAGAGCGGCACGGCCAGTGCCACGGTGGCCGGACCGAGCAACAACAACAGCCAGTTGCCACCCTGCGCATAGTCCGCATGGCTGGTGCCGGTGGCTAACATCAACGCGATCACCGGAATGGCGGCGACAAGCACAGGGTTGGCGAGAGGATGATTGTGGACGCGGCGGGCGATCCACAATGCAGCCACATA
This sequence comes from uncultured Parvibaculaceae bacterium, assembly GCA_964511745.1. Taxonomy (GTDB): domain Bacteria; phylum Pseudomonadota; class Alphaproteobacteria; order CGMCC-115125; family CGMCC-115125; genus Pyruvatibacter. The sequence goes on along the minus strand of CAZEHX010000001.1, from coordinate 124,685 downwards.
GGCGGCGACGGTCAGCGCCAACCATATGAGGGCGATCATTGGCCCTCTCCGTCGGGAACGCCTTTGTTGGCCCACATGAAGACAAATGCAGCCACTACCAGCCCGGCCAATGTGCTCAGGGTTATGGCTACCGCCAATGCACCGCCGTCACGCGCGAGCAAGGCAAGATGGGCCATGAGGCCGACGCCTGCGGGCACGAAAAACAGGTTCAGGTGACGCAGCAGGAGGGTTGCGACATCATCCAGCGCATCCGGCAATTGTCGCAAAACCGCAAGCCCAGCCAACAGAACCAGAAGCCCGGCAACCGCGCCGGGAATGGGCAGGCCCAGCGCCGACATGGCGTATGTGCCGACAAGCTGAGCGGCAACAAGCGCTGCCGCCGCACCGGCAAACGCCAGCAGGCGCATCACGGGCGCTGTCCGCCTGTCTTGAAATGCTTGGAAAGCTTGAGACCCTGACTTTGATAGTTGGAGCCAAGCGACTGGCCATAAAGCGTATCAGGGCGCGACGCCATGTGTTCGTAGACGAGGCGGCCGATGATCTGGCCATGCTCCAGAATGAATGGCACATCGTGGCTGCGCACTTCCAGAACCGCGCGGGCCCCCGCACCGTTAGCTTCTGCGGCACCAAAGCCCGGATCAAAGAAGCCCGCATAATGCACGCGGAACTCACCGACCAGCGGATCATATGGCACCATCTCGGCTGCATAGTCCGCCGGTATCTGCACGGCTTCGCGGCTTGCAAGGATATAAAATTCGTCCGGGTCCAGAATAATACGTGCGTCACCGCGGATATGCACCGGGTCCCAGAAATCCAGCACGTCATAGACACCGACGCGATCAACATCGATGAGGCCGGAATGCCGCTTGGCGCGGTATCCGATGAGGCCCGTGTCGGCGGTTCCCTGCAGATCCACACTCAGCGCGATGCCACGGCCATCATTGGGCAGGTCATTAACATCACCGGCATTTACAATGCCGGTCTCAGCCTGAAGACGGCGCATATCCGCTTCGGACACCGCGACATTGCCGCGGCGCAGGCGAAGCTGCGACAGCCGCGAGCCGGTGCGCGCCAGAATGGAAAATGTGCGCGGGCTGATTTCAGCATAAAGCGGACCGTTATAGCCCGGCGCAATCTGGTCAAACTCGCGCGCGCCATCGGTGATGACGCGGGTAAACACATCAAGCCGCCCGGTGGAGCTTTTGGGATTGGCGGCGGCGGCCAGATCGCCGGGCAGATCGAGATGCTCAAGCAGCGGCACCAGATAGACGCAGCCGGTTTCCAGCACCGCGCCATCGCGCAGATCCATCTCATGCAGTTTCAGGCTCTCAAGCTTGGTGCTGACAAGCTGGTTGGGGCCGGGCAAAAAGCTGGCGCGGATGCGGTAGGCGGTAGTGCCCAGGCGCAGATCGATACTGGCGGGCTGTATCTGATTTTCGGCCGGCGGCTGGTCCGCTGAAATAACGCCCTGGTCCCAAAGCGCGCGGATTTCACCTGCGGGCAGGATGCCGGGCTGAGAGATGGGGGCCGTGTCGGGTTTGGGGGCGGCGGTCATGCGGGCCGTTCATTTTTACTGATGGTTAGCTGCGGGCTGCATCATAGCCCGATTCACCCGCACGCAAGCCAGCTTGACCCGCGCAGGCGGTCCGCGTATTTATCGTCGGTCTTTGAGGAGGTCCAGCGGGACTTTTTCACAGAAATCCGTGGTGATTTGAGCCGACCGGCTTGCGGCCACGTTAAACAACAGCGCTAAAAGGTCGGACGGGTACCCCCCGGCCTTTTGCGTTTTGGACTGGCAAATGTGTGTCAGCCCATAACCAGGCCGGGTTTTATTTTGGGTACTGCAGGAGATGGCCAAATGGCTGAGCCCACACACAGCATGAAAACTGCCCGCAAACTGCGCCCGCAGACCGAAATGGTCCATGGCGGCACGCTGCGCACTCCGTTTGGCGAAACGTCCGAAGCGTTGTTCCTGACCTCAGGCTATGTCTATGAGACGGCCGAACAGGCAGAGGGCCGCTTCAAGGGTGAGAATGAGGGATTCGTCTATTCCCGGTTCTCGAACCCCACGGTTAAGATGTTTGAAGACCGGATGGTTGCGCTTGAGGGCGCGGAGGCCGCACGGGCCACCGCGACCGGCATGGCAGCTGTGACAGCCGCCATGCTGTGCCAGGTCAGTGCTGGTGATCACGTGGTGGCGGCTCGGGCGCTGTTTGGCTCTTGCCGTTACATCGTGGAAGAGCTGCTGCCGCGCTTTGGTGTTGAGAGCACGCTGGTGGATGGCTGCGATCTTGCGCAGTGGCAGGCCGCGACCCGCCCCAACACGAAAGTGTTCTTTCTCGAAACACCTACCAATCCCACTTTGGACATTCTCGACATCAAAGGCATTGCCGATATTGCCCATGATGTGGGCGCAAGGCTGGTGGTGGACAATGTGTTCGCCACCCCGGTTTTGCAAAAACCCATGGAATTCGGCGCGGATGTGGTGGTTTATTCAGCCACCAAGCACATTGACGGTCAGGGCCGGTGCCTTGGCGGGGTTGTCCTGGGGTCGGACGCTTTCGTCACCGACCATCTGGCAAACTTCTTGCGGCAGACGGGACCGGCATTGAGCCCTTTCAATGCCTGGATCATGCTTAAGAGCCTGGAGACGCTGGATTTGCGGGTACGCCGACATTGTGAAAATGCCATTGCTGTGGCCGATTTTCTGGGCAAGCAGGAGCAGATTTCTCGGGTGATTTATCCCGGGCGGTCGGATCATCCGCAGCACAATCTGGCGCAGGCGCAGATGTCCATGCCGGGCAATATGATCGCATTTGAGGTAAAAGGCGGCAAAGAGGCTGCTTTCAAACTTGCTAACCATCTTGACGTGATCAAGATCAGCAACAACCTCGGGGATGCTAAAAGCCTGATCACGCATCCCGCGACGACGACGCATCAACGGCTGACGCCGGAGGCGCGGGGCAGCCTTGGCATATCCGATGCAATGTTGCGATTGTCGGTTGGCCTTGAAGATGCCACGGATTTGACGGAAGACATTAGCTTGGCGCTGGGTGCTTGACGCTCCGCTGCCTACCCGCGATTTAATAAGGACGCCTTGGCACTATGGCAGACCCGATCTTCATGGACTTCGCTGAGGCGGACTGGGATGGCGACGTGATTGACGACGACTTCTTCTATGACGCACTGACCCGCAACATCCGCGTGCGTGTACGGCCAGTCTATCTTGATGACCAATCCGAACCGTCAGAGGACCACTATGTGTGGGCCTATGAGGTGGAAATCGAGAATGAAGGCGGGGAAAGCGTGCAGCTGCGTGACCGCTACTGGCGCATTACCGATGCCTATGGCCGGGTGCAGGAAGTGCGCGGCGACGGGGTTGTCGGCGAACAGCCGGTGATCGAGCCGGGCGAATGCTTTGAATATACATCCGGTGCGCCGCTGCCGACGCCGTCGGGCATCATGAGCGGTACCTATGGGATGGTCTCTGCAGGGGGTGACAGCTTTGATGTCACCATCCCCGCATTCTCCCTCGACAGCCCCCATGATTACAGGCGCATCCACTAGCTTTCCCAACGAATTTCAGGTTGCCATTTGGGCGCTGGGGCGGCGGGATGCGTAAAGTCCCGCGCGCCTCTACACTCACCCCTGGTATGTGATTCAGGTTGCGCCCGGCGATGGGGCAACAAGGCGAAGGAACAAGCCCTTGGGCGTGTTTGATGCGCGGCCGATATTGCTGGTGGTGGGCATTCTGCTCATCACGCTTGGCATCTCCATGGGGCTGCCGGCGATTTATGATGCTTCGGTGTCCAACCCGGATGCGGTGGTGTTTCTGGCGTCGGGCGTCGTCACAGCGTTTTTTGGCGTTACCCTAGCCCTGATGAACTGGGGCAGCGCCGGCACCATGACGCTGAAACAGGCGTTTGTGCTGGTGCCCGCCTCGTGGCTGTCGATGGTGGCGTTCGGCGCAATCCCGTTCCTTTTTTCAGAACTCGAGCTTTCCTATACGGATGCTTTTTTTGAAAGCATGTCCGGGCTGACCACCACCGGCTCCACGGTGATTACCGGGCTTGATACGACGCCGCCCGGTTTGCTCCTGTGGCGCTCGCTGCTGCAATGGCTCGGCGGCATCGGTATCATCGTCATGGCCGTCAGCATCCTGCCCATCCTGCAGGTGGGTGGTATGCAGCTCTTCAAGGTGGAAGCCTTTGATACGCCGGAAAAAGTGCTGCCGAGTGCGGCCGCTTTGGCCGGGTCGATTACCGTCATCTATGTGGGCTTTACCGTTGCCACGGCTTTTGCGCTATGGGCCGCGGGCATGAACTTTTTCGACGGCATCAACCACGCAATGACCACCATCGCCACAGGCGGTTACTCCACCAAGGACGCGTCAATCGGCCACTACGACAGTGCGGTGATCGACTATGTGATCACCGTGGGCATGATCCTGGGGAGCCTTCCCTTCGTCCTCTACATTCAGGCATCACGCGGCAAAGCCATGCCTCTGCTGCGCGACAGCCAGGTGCGCGCCTTTTTCGGTATCGTGGCGGCGGCTGGCGGGGCAATGCTGATCTATCAAATGGCCCTTGGCATCGATGGCTCATTTGAAGAGCAGTTCCGCGACGCGCTGTTCAATGTGGTGTCTGTGATGACAGGCACTGGTTTTGTCATTCAGGACTATGGAAGCTGGGGACCGTTCGCCATCGCGGTGTTCTTCATCCTGACCTTTTGCGGCGGGTGTTCCGGGTCGACCTCATGCGGGCTCAAGGTCTTCCGCGTGCAGGTGATCGCAGCAACATCCCTCAGTCATCTGCGGCGGATGATCTACCCGCATGGGGTATTCATCCCCCACTACAATGGTCGCGCTATTCCTGAGAGCGTCGCGGCGTCAGTCCAGAGCTTCTTCTTTCTGTATATGGCCTGCTTCGGGGCGCTGTCTTTGCTACTCACCTTCACGGGGCTTGAACCACTGACGGCACTTTCCTCCGCCGCCACGGCAATCGCCAATGTGGGACCGGGGCTCGGAGCGCAGGTCGGGCCTGCAGGCAATTTTGCAGACATTCCCGACACCGCCAAATGGCTGATGGCCGGCGGCATGTTGATAGGGCGGCTTGAACTGTTCACGGTTCTCATTCTGTTTTCGCGCATTTTCTGGCGCTCCTAGCCTCCTAAAAATTCAAAATTTTGTCTGCACCGACGGCACGTTTCGCCTAGGCTTATTGTCAACCATGTGAAAGCGGGCCGCCAAAGAGCCTGTTCTGGAAAACAATACATTTTTGGGAGGGCGTCTGATGGACAGCTTTGTTACCGGTGCGACCGGGTTTATTGGCCGGCATCTGCTGGAGAAACTGCTTGCCCGTAAAGGCAAGATTTATGTGCTGGTGCGGTCCGGCTCCAAGGCCAAGCTCAAGGATCTGGTCGAGGAACTGGGCGGAGATGCAGCAAGCCGTATTATTCCGATCACGGGCGATCTGACCAAGCCACGGCTTGGTGTTCCGCCCAAACAGATTGCGTCCCTCAAGGGCAAGATCGGCAATGTGTTTCACCTCGCTGCAATTTACGACATCGCCAATGAAGACGCCGCCAGCCAGCTGACGGCGAATGTGGAAGGCACGCGCAACGCCGTCACCTTCGCTGAAGCCGTCAACGCCAAATGCTTCAACCACACAAGTTCCATCGCTGCCGCCGGTCTGTTCAACGGCTACTGGCGCGAGGACATGTTTGAGGAATGGGAACCCAATTCGCACCCCTATTTCCGCACCAAGCATGATTCAGAAAAAGTCGTGCGCGAGGAATGCACGATTGCGTGGCGCATCTTCCGGCCCGGCATCGTTGTCGGACATAGCGAAACCGGCTTCATCGACAAGATCGACGGGCCCTACTTCTTCTTCAAGATGCTGCAGCGGATCCGTAATTCAGTCCCGCGCTGGCTGTCGCTGGTGGGGATTGAAGGCGGCTATATGAATATTGTGCCGGTGGACTATGTGGCCGACGCCATGGACCACATTGCCCACAAGTCCGGCCTCAACGGCAAGACGTTCCACCTGACCAACCCGGATGGTATGCGCATCGGCGAAGTGTTGAACACGTTTGCGCGCGCAGGGCACGGTCCGGAATTTGCCATGCGGATTGACGCAGGGCTTTTCGGATTTATCCCCAAGGCTGTGCGTGATGGCGTCAAGAACCTGCCGCCGGTGCGCACAATCACAGATGGCATTCTGGCGGATTTCGGCATTCCGCGCGCCACCATGAAGTTCATCAACTACCCGACCAAGTTCGACAATCGTGATACTGCGGCCGCCCTCAAGGGGTCAGGCATCTCCTGCCCGCCGCTGGAAAAATACGCGGCGGTGCTGTGGGATTATTGGGAACGCCACCTTGATCCAGCACTGTTCAAGGATCGCACTTTGTCCGGTGCTGTGCGCGGTAAGGTCGTGGTTGTTACCGGTGCTACATCCGGCATCGGGCTTGCCGTAGCTGAAAAACTGGTGGCGGCCGGCGCCATCACTGTCATCGCCGCACGGACAGCTGAGACGCTTGCGGAAACCAAAGTGCATCTCAAGAAGAAGGGCAAGGGCGCGGTTCATACCTACACGCTGGATGCCGCTGAAATTGAGGAATGCGACAAGTTCGTCAAGAAGGTGATCGATGATCTGGGGCGAGTGGATATTCTCGTCAACAATGCCGGTCGCTCGATCCGGCGGTCGGTGGCGCTTTCCTATGACCGGTTCCACGATTTTGAACGCACCATGCAGCTCAACTATTTCGGCGCGTTGCGGCTGATCATGGGCTTCTTGCCGCATATGGTTGAGCAGAACAACGGTCAGATCATCAATGTGCTGTCTATTGGTGTGCAGGCAAACCAACCGCGCTTCTCCGCCTATGTGGCATCAAAAGCGGCGCTGGGTGCGTTCTCATCGTGTGCGCAACCGGAGTTCCAGCACAACAATATCTATTTCTCCAATGTCTATATGCCATTGGTGCGCACACCGATGATTGCGCCAACCAAGATGTACGACCATGTGCCGACATTGTCGCCGGAGGAAGCCGCCGGCCTCATCACCAAGGCGATTGTGGAGAAGCCCACCAGCGTCAGCACGCGGCTTGGCACTTTTGCGCAAGTTCTCTGGGCTGTAGCGCCCAAGGCCATGAACACCATCTTCAACACCACCTACCGGCTGTTCCCGGATTCAGCCGCCGCGCGTGGCGAGAATAAAGAAGGTGCGCAGCCGCAAAAGGTCAGCAACGAAGCCGTGGCGCTGGCCATGCTTACGCGCGGCATTCACTGGTAGGGCGCATGTTTCACCCCGGCCTTGGCGTTATTCGCCGGGCCGGGGAATGTGCCTGACATTGCTGTCGTCATCACCTGACACATCCTCGATGGCATCCGCCTCAAGCTCAATGTGACGCGGCGATCGCTTGCGGCCGATCAGGCTGCGGGCATCTTCCTGAATGCCGAGGATGGCAGGCACCACCAGCAGCACCAGGAATGTGGCTGTCGCCAAACCAAAGGCCAGCGTAATGGCCATCGGCAGCAGGAACTGTGCCTGCAGGCTTGTTTCAAACAGCAGCGGCAGCAACCCACCGACGGTCGTAAGCGAAGTGAGCAGCACGGCGCGCAGGCGATCCTGAACGCCGCCGACTACGGCATCGCGCACGTCGTCACCTTCCTCCAACCGGTTGTCTATCTGGTCCACGAGAATGATCGAGTCATTCACAAGAATGCCTGCAAGCCCCAACAATGCGACAAAGCTGAGAAGCGTAAGATCAAAACCCATTACGAGATGGCCGAGCACCGCACCAACCAGGCCGAAGGGAATGATCGACATAACAACAATGGGCCGCGCATAGCTGGCAAAGACCCAGGCAAGAATGATGTAGATCGCGACCAGCGCGATCTGCGCGCCCAGACCCAGATCAGCGAAAGCATCAGCCTGCTCTTCGGCGCGACCACCAAACGAGAACTCCAGATTATATTTGGCGGCAATCTCCGGCAGCCCCTGAGCACGCAGTTGCTGAATAACCGTGTTGGAATTGGTCTCCGTCGCGTCGACTTCGGCGACGATGGATACGAAACGCTCACCGTCTTCGCGGCGCAGGCGGGAGAAACCTGATTGCTCCCGCACGGTGACAACTTCGGTCAACGGCACTTCGCCGCCACTGGATGTGCGCAGGAACAGATTTTCCAGTCCGCGGGATTGCTCCGCTTCGGGTAGTTGCACGCGGACTGTGATTTCTTCTTCGTCACGCGCAAAGCGCTTGGCGATCGCGCCTTCAAAGGCGTTGCGCACCTGCCGACCCACATCCTCGGTGGTGAAGCCAAGCGCTGCGCCGCGCGGGCTTACTTCAAGCAGCAGCTCGTCTTTGCCATAGGGCAAATCATCTTCAACATCGCTCACACCGATGAATGATGAGAGCAGGTCGCGCACTTCGAGTGCTGCCGCCTTGAGGTCACGCGGTGTGCCGCCGGTGAGACGAATATCGAGGTCGCGGCCAGGTGGTCCGCCGCGCTGCTCGGTCAACGCAATGCGCTCGATGCCGGGGAGCGCCGGCAGTTCCTCGCGCCACGCGGCAATCATTTCCTTGGTGCGAACGTCGCGCAGCTCCGATGCTACCAGCTCGACAGAGAGACTGCCGCGATTATCTCCGGAGGTTGCACTAAAGGACCCGCCGGTCTGGCCGATAGTGCCGTAAGACATCTGTACAAGCGAATCTTGCGCGCCAGTAAGTTTCAGTTCGGCGCGCCGCAGGGCTGCATCAACCTTGTTAAGCGCCACCTGCGTTGTCTCGCGCGATGTGCCCGATGAAAAGACAACCGTCGCATTGATGGTGTCGCCTTCAGCGGTTGGAAAAAACTGGAAGCCGACGCGGCCTGACGTCATGAGACCTACGCATACAATCAGTGCCGCCAGTGACAACGCAACAGTGGTGTATCGATTGTCGTAAGCAAGCGTGACAAAGCGGCGGAACGATCCGTCACGGAAATTTGCAAAGTGTCCGTTGAACCATTTATGGAACCGGCTGTGGGTCATGTCGCCTTCAAGCGCGTGACGCATATGCCCGGGCAGGACCAGAAAGCACTCGACTACGCTGGCAGCCATGACGGCGATGACGACCATCGGCATGGCAGACAACATCTGGCCGATGACGTCGCCAATCAGAAGAATTGGCGAGAATGCAGCGACCGTGGTCAGCACCGCCGCCAGCACCGGGCCGAACATGCGCTTAGCACCCAAATATGCAGCAACAGCGGGTTGATCACCGCGCTCGCGCAATGTAGTCGCGTGTTCGCCGACAACGATTGCGTCATCGACAATGATGCCGATGGTCATGATTAGCGCAAACAGCGAGATCATGTTGATGGACTGCCCCGTCCCCAGCATGACGGCGAGGGTCGCCATCATGGCGACCGGAATGCCCGCAGATACCCAAAAGGCGATGCGTGCGTTGAGAAATACGAACAGGATGGCGAGCACCAGCACCAATCCGCCAATGCCGTTCTTGACCAGCAGCATGACCCGGTCCATGACCAGATCCGCCTGCACATCAAACAGTTCAACTTCAAGGGTGGGCGGTAGTGTCGGTCTTAAGCTTTCAAGCGCCTTTTCAACCCGTGACTGCACTACCAATGTATCGGCGGTTGTGGCGCGCTGGATATCAAGCTTGATGGCCAGATTGTCACCCCGCAGGCCGGTGGGCTCGGTTTCATCAAAACCGTCGCGGATGGTGGCGATGTCCTGCAGTTTGACCTTCTCGCCTGCTGCCAGCGACTTGATCTCAATCGCGCCGAGGGATTCAGCGTCCGTGGCGAGCCCCATGGACCGCAACTGCTTTTGTTGAAGGCCTTCCATTGTGCCGGAGGGCAGATCCTGGCTGACCTGTCGGATGCGGCTGGCGACATCGGCAACGCTCAGATCAAGACGGCGCAAATCGGCTTCGGAAATTTCGACGACAAGTTCCGGGCTGCGTACACCCTGCATGACGACACGGTCTATGCCTGAGTTCAGCAACACATCGCGAATGTCCTTGGCGTATGCGCGCAAGGCCGTTTCGGTGAACGGACCTGATATGGCCAGCGCTGCAACCGACTCATACAAAATGGTGCGACTGATGACTGGACGCTCGCTGTCCTCCGGCAAGGTCGTGACACTGGCCACGGCCTGCTCAATATCAGAGAGCGCCTTTTGCATGTCTGCGTTTGCGGCGAACTCAAGCACAATCTGCGCAACGCTCTCGCGCGCATAGCTTTGGACTTTGTCCACGCCGTCAAGGAACCGGACTTCAGGCTCGATGGCCTCAATGACATTGCCTTCCACATCCTCGGCGCTGGCGCCTGGCCAGGCGACGGTAATGGAGATCAGGGGAATGTCCGTGTTTGGAAAAAATTGCGTGTTGAGGCGGGCCAGCGCGAAGAAGCCTGCGACCACAAGCATGCCCATCAACAGATTGGCAGCGTTGCGGTGCATGACGAAGAAGCCGAGAACGCCGCTGGGGCGGTCCTCGTCCGCCACATGCGTCACATCCGGCTCGCGGGAAGGTTCATGGTCGCGCCCGTCACTCATCTGCGCCTACCGTTCCTCAACGCGGACACCGGGCCCGGCTTCGGCAAATCGTGTGGTCAGAACCTCCTCGCCAGGTTTGATGTCACCACTGACAAGAATGCCACCGGCGGTGCGCGCGGCTACGTCAACCTTGCGCGCTTCAAGCCGGCCCTCGGCGATCACATAAACCGTCGTACCGTCATAGAGTGACGTTTCAGGCAGTTGGGCGACCTTCTCATAGCGGGTGTCGGGCAGGTGCACTTCAACGAAAGCACCGGGCCGCAAGGGCGTATCGGTGCCGGAGGTCTTGAGCCGGGCGAAAGCTTCAACGCCACCTGATGCGGCTGAAATCTGCGCGCCGACACGTTCGATGATGGCGTCATATTCAAGTTTTCGCCCGCCCACATGCCACAGCACTTTTGCTTTGCGGCCCGTCACGACACCTTCCGCTGCAATGATGCGGCCATATTGCGCGTCTGACAGGGTGAAGCTCGCCTCCAACCTGTCCGCATCGGTAAGGTCGGCGAGCTTATCGTTCAGGTTTACCTGCTTGCCCTGCTCGGCAGAGACCTCGCCGACAAAGCCGGTGAACGGCGCCGTAACCCTTGTATTGCCAAGGTCGCGTTCAGCGCGGCGCAGGCCGACTTCGAGACGCGAGATTGTCGCTTCCTGCTGCTCTACGCGGGCGTTTTCCACGGCGACATTACTGACACCCTGATCGACGGCGGCTTTTTGCTGGGAAACTGCGAGGCGGCGGTCATCAACGGTTTTCTCCGAGATGTTGCCACCCTTGGCGAGACGGATGGCACGGTTCAGGTCCCGTTGGCGGATCACCAGCTGATCGCGAGCACTCTGCAAGGCCTGACCGGCCAGCACCGTCTGCGCCTTAATTTCGTCGAGCTGGGCACGGGCCTGCTCAAGCTGGGCCTGCGCTTCATCGCGCGCGGCTTCATATTCGAACGGATCAATCGTCACCAGCATGTCGCCCCTGGTGACGATGCCGCCTTCGCGAAAGCCTCTTCCGGTTTCAAGGATTTCACCTGCCACGAGGGCGCGCAGCTCGACCAGGCGACCGGCCACGACTTCGCCGAAAACCTGAAGCTCGGGCTGAATATCGGAAAATACGACGGATTGCGCCTGAACGGTCCAAACGCGCTCTTCGACCGGTTCCGGCGTAAATTGCGGGCGGGAGACCATCAGCACCCAGACTGCGACGGCGGCCAATGCAAGAATGATCAGCGGTAAAAAGCGCCGCACAATGGATCGGGGCTTTTCCGGCCCGGATAGCGCGGGGGCGCCAGTGCCCCGGCCAGCGCGGCCCCCTGGCTCTTCGTCCTCGTAACGATCCAACATTTTGAGCCTTTCAGGCACGCATACTGGTTCACCGGTGTAGCCGCCATAATGCGGATCAGGGATGAACGGAGACAAAACATAGCCCGGAGCGGCCGATTCAGCCGTATCCGGCGGCGAAACAGGCGTCACTAATGGTATACGAACAACATGTGTTGCTTGGATCTCCGCATGTCAAACGGCACAGGCAGCCTATATCCGTCGCATTTTTATGTGTTTGCGCGAAACAGGTACCCAAAGAATGCCCGATATCCAGTCTTATAGCGCCCCAGACCTACTGGCAGCGCTCGTCGCCTTCGACACGACAAGCCATCTCAGCAATCTGGAGCTAATCCGGTTTGTCACCGGGCTGATGGATGAAAACGGCATGCGATATGTGGTGCTGCCCAACAAGGAGGGCACCAAGGCCAATCTTTACGCCACGATCGGCGGTGACGGGCCGGGCGGATTGGTTTTGTCCGGGCATACGGATGTGGTGCCGGTGGCGGATCAGGACTGGACGACGGATCCGTTCACGCTTGATAGCCGCGAGGGCAAGTATTTTGCGCGCGGCACATCCGACATGAAGGGGTTCATCGCCTGTGCGCTGGCCCAGTTGCCGAAGCTCAAAGCCGCGAAACTGACGCGGCCGGTGCATTTTGCGTTCTCCTATGACGAGGAAATCGGCTGCCTTGGGGTGCGGCCGATGATTGAGCATCTGGCGGAGCACCTGCCGCAACCTGATCTTGTCATTGTCGGGGAACCAACTGAGATGGCGGTTGTGGATGCGCACAAGGCGATCCGCTCATTCCGCGTCGAAGTGACCGGGCTCGAATTTCACTCAAGCCAGACGCACAAGGGCATCAACGCCATCATGTATGCAGCGCAGATGATTTCGTTTCTGGGGGAGATCGCCGAAGAGATGCGCGCGCGAGGCGACGCAACCGGACGGTTTTCACCCCCCTACTCCACGCTTTCCGTGGGGCGGATTGGGGGCGGGACCGCGACCAATATCGTGCCGCGGCATTGCTGGTTCACGTTTGAGCACCGCACCTTGCCGGGACAGGACGAAGATGAAATCAGCACCCGGCTAACGGACTATGTGCGTGACGAATTGCTGCCCCGCATGCGCGAAGTGCACGAAGGGGCCGACATCACCATCCGCACGCTGGCGCAGGCACCGGGCCTGAAAGCCTCTGAGGATGCATCACCGCTGGAAACCGCCGTGATGATGCTGGCGGGCACCAATGAGCGGCAGGCGGTGTCGTATGCCACGGAAGCCGGGCTGTTTCAGGATGTGGGTATTCCCACACTTGTCTGCGGACCGGGCAGCATTCAGCAGGCGCACAAGCCGGACGAATGGCTGGAGCATTCACAACTGGATGCGTGTGACGCATTTTTGGGCCGGTTGATCGACCACATCAGCGCGTGAGCAAAAAGCCGAGTTCAGCACGCATGCCATTCTCAAGTTCTGTGTTGAGGGCTGTGGCCAGCTCCTCCATCAGCCCGAAATAAAGGGTGTCGCGCTCATTCAGGCTGGCGCTTTCAAAGATATTGCGTGTGCCGGTGACGCGCACTGTGATGCCCGCCATGCGCGTGCCCTTTTGGTCCAGAAGCTCAACATCCACGGCACACACAGCTTCGATGCTGGTATCAACTTCGTCACGGAAAATGCCTTCAACGCCTTCGCGCACGTCAAGCGCATTACGGACGACGGCACCATCACGCAGGACCACACGCAAAATGCTGCCCTGTGCAGCACCCGGGCCGCCGGGCACGGCCTTTAGCCGGTCGCGCACCCAGGCGCGGATGATCTTTGGCGGGTTGTTGCGGTTCAGATGGCCAATATGAGGTGGGGTGCCGGATTGTTGCCATGTTTCCACCAGCTCGATGCGAGCAACATCAACGGACAAAGGCGCCTGATGCTTGAAGGTGATTGTTGCAGCGACCGGGCCTGAAGATTGCGACAGCACATCTGCACATGCTGCCAGTGCGAGCGCCGGTGCCAGAAACATCATTGCGGCCAATGCGCGAACAATCACCTATTCAAGCTCCATCAATTTCCGAAGGATCAAAACTGTAGGTGCTGCTGCAAAATTCGCAACGTACTTCGATGCGGCCATCATCGGTCTGCATGTCGGATACTTCGCCGGGGCCGAAATTCTTCAGCACGCCTGCAATGTAATCCTGCGAACAGCGGCAGGAAAATGACAGGGAATGAGGCGCAAATGCCCGCACGCCGTCTTCATGGTAGAGGCGATACAGTAGCTGCTCGGAGGTGAGCTGTGGGTCAACCAGCTCAAGGTCCTCGACGGTTTCCATCAGGATCTTGGCGCGGGCCCAGTTGTCGTCCTCATGCTCATCGGACCCGTCGCCGCCCTCAGGCACATCGCCGGGATCAAGATCACGCACATAGCCGCCATCTGCGGGCATGTGCTGGATCATGATGCCACCCGCGCGCCAACCGCCATCAGCGGAGCCATCTGCGCTGCGCTCAAGGGTCTGTGCGACCACCAGCTTTATCAGTGTCGGCAATTGTTCAGAGCGGCGGAAATAGTCTTCACCACATTCGGCCAGCGTCTCACCTTCCAGCGGCACGATACCCTGATAGCTGTTGCGGCCGGGGCCCTGATCCACCGTCAGCGCCATGCTGCCTTTGCCGACGAGGTCAGCAAGTGCGGGGCGTGCGTCGCCTGAAAGCGCTGCAACGCGATCTGCATCAAAATGTGCATAGCCGCGCATGCCGCCGTCGCGGGTCATGTCGGCCACCAGAAAGTCGACGGGACCATCGCTTGACGTCTGGACGGTGAAGCGGCCTTCGAGTTTCAACGCAGTGCCGAACATGGCGGCCATCATCAATGCTTCTGCGAGCAGTTGGGATACCGGCACAGGATAGTCATGGCGGCGCAGCACTTCGCTGATCGACGGACCAAGCCGCGCCAGGCGTCCGCGCACACTCATGCCTTCGATGGCGAAAGGCAGGATAATATCGTCGGACTGCTCCTGCGCAGCTTGCTCGTTTGGTGTGACGCTCAATCCAGACACCAGGTCAAAATACCTTTTTGTGCGTGCAGCCGATTTTCCGCTTCATCAAACACCACAGACTGCGTGCCATCGATGACATCCGCTGTTACTTCATCACCACGATGGGCTGGCAGGCAATGCAGGAAGATGGCTTCACGGTCCGCCTTGGCCATGAGCTTTTTATCTACCTGGTACGGTGCAAGCAAATTATGGCGGCGCTCAGCGCCTTCGTCGCCCATGGAGACCCATGTGTCAGCGATGACTGCATCAACGCCCGCGACCGCCTCATTCACGTTCTGTACAAGCTGGACTTTACCGCCCTTGGCCACAGCTTCTGCAATGCAATCCATCGGTGGCGACAGTTCCGGCGGGCAGGCGAGCATCAGCTCAAAATCAAACCGGTGCGTGGCCTCAACCCATGAGCGGGCCATGTTGTTGCCATCGCCAACCCACGCGACGCGCCTGCCGGTGATCGGCCCGCGATGTTCCTCGAAGGTCATGATATCAGCCATCAGCTGGCAAGGATGGCCTGCATCGGACAGCCCGTTGATGACCGGCACAGTTGCGTGCTCCGCTAACTCCTCAATCTTCGCGTGATCGTCCGTACGCAACATAATGACGTCGACATAGCGTGACAGGACGCGGGCAGTGTCCGCAACGCTTTCGCCACGGCCGATCTGCATTTCCGTGCCATTCAACACAATGGATTCGCCCCCAAGCTGGCGCATGGCTACGTCAAACGACACGCGGGTGCGGGTCGAGGGCTGTTCAAAGATCAACGCCAGCATATAGCCGTCGAGCGGCTTGTCAGCATCCAGCTTGCCGCGCGGCCAACCGGCACGCTTTGTCTTGGCTGCGCGCGAGCGATCAAGGATGTCGCGCAAGGCTGCCTTGTCGACGGTGTTCAGGTCGATGAAATTCCTGTGGGCGCTCATCAAGACACCTCCTTTATCGGTGTGGGAGAGAGCGCCGCGCATACAGCCTCAATGCGGGAAATCGCGTCAGCCGCTTCGTCTTCAGAAATTATGAGTGGCGGTAACAGCCGAACCACATTGTCGCCAGCCGCAACCGTGAGCAGCCCTTTGTCCATCAGGGCTCGCTGTATATCTGTGTTTGGTAGTTTGCATTTGAGGCCGAGCATGAGGCCACGCCCACGCACAGCTTCAACGACATCAGGATATTGATCGGCAATCATCGACAGGCCCTGGCCGAGCCTGCCTGCGACCCGGCGCACATGCTCCAGGAAAGCAGGTTTCGATACTTCATCCAGCACCGCCTTGCCCACCGCCATTGCCAGCGGGTTGCCGCCAAACGTCGAGCCATGGGTGCCCGGTGTCATGCCTTTCGCGGCATTGGCGGTTGCAAGGCATGCGCCCAGCGGGAACCCGCCGCCGATGCCTTTGGCGATCGCCATGATGTCGGGTTCAATGCCCAGATCCTGATACGCGAAGAGCACGCCGGTGCGGCCAACGCCGCTTTGCACTTCATCAAGCAGTAACAACAGTCCGTGCTCATCGGCCAGCGCGCGCAATGCCTGCATGAACTGCTTGGAGACTTCGCGGATGCCGCCTTCACCCTGAACGGGTTCGATCAGGAAGCCGGCGGTGTTTTCAGTAATGGCGGCTTTGACGGCCGCAATATCGTTGAGCGGCACCTGTACGAAGCCCGGCGTCTTGGGGCCGAACCCGTCGAGATATTTTTCCTGACCGCCGGCGGCGATGGTTGCAAGCGTCCGGCCGTGGAAAGCGCCTTCAAAGGTAATGAGCTCAAACCGCTCCGGATGACCGGAGACCGCATGATATTTGCGCGCCATCTTGATGGAAGCTTCGAGCGCCTCGGCACCTGAATTGGTGAAGAACACGGTGTCCGCGAATGTCAGTGAGTTGAGCTTTTCGGCAAGCGCTTTTTGGCCCGCAACCTCATAGAGGTTGGAGACGTGCCAGACCTTGTCGGCCTGCTCTTTGAGGGCTGCCACCAGTTTGGGATGCGCGTGGCCAAGCGAATTGACCGCGACACCCGCACCAAAATCCAGGTAGCGGTCGCCGCCGGGCGTGATCAGCCATGCGCCCTCGCCTCGCTCAAACGTAATGTTGGCGCGGGCATAGGTCGGCAGAACGGGGCTGATCTTCTGGTCGGGTGCGGCGGAGGCCACTTTATGGTGCTCCCTTAAAACAAATGCGGCCCCAGGATTGGGGCCGGTCGTGACATTGGCGGGGCCGGATTACCCGTCCGAGGGCCTGAAAACGAAAAAAGCCGCCGGAGGACGACGGCAAGGCCAGAAACAAGCAGCGATTCTTTCCCGTGCCCGCCTGCATGTCAATATGCGCAGCTCCCTCGAATGGGCGGGGGCAGCCATGCTTAAGCCTTGAGGCGAAAGCCTTTTTTGAAAACCCAGTGGCACAGGGTCCACAGGACGAGGTTGAGCACCACCAGCATGATGACGCCGGTGGCGATGGAGCCATCCGCATGGCCGGTGAAGCCATAGCGGAAGCCGTCAATCATATAGAAGAACGGGTTGTAGCTGCTGATCACGCGGACGGTCTCGGGTAAGCGCTCAACCGTATAAAAAGTGCCTGAAAGAAAGGCGAGCGGCGTAATCACGAAATTGATGATCGCCTGCATGTGGTCGAATTTCTCAGCCCATACCCCCGCCAGGATCCCCAGAAGGGCCAATGCCAGCGATGTTCCCAGCATAAAGAAGACAACCGCCCACAGATGGGTGATGCCCATCGGCGCGAAAAACGAAATGACGATGGCAGAACTAATGGCAACAACTACGCCCCGGCTCATGCCACCCAAGGCAAATGCGGCGTTGATTTCGCCCGGCGACAGAGGTGGCATAAGGAAATCCACAGTGCTGCCCTGCACTTTGGCGATCAGGATGGACGACGATGTGTTGGCAAAGGCGTTCTGGATCACCGTCATCATGATGAGGCCGGGGCCCAGAAAGGCCAAATAGGGAACACCAGCCACGAATGTATCCGCGCGGCCCATGGCGACAGCAAACACCGCAAAGAACAGCAGGGCGGTCACAACCGGACCTGCGATTGTCTGCGTGAAAATCTTCATGAAACGGCGGACTTCCTTCATATAGAGGGTCCACATGCCAAGCCAGTTGACCGCGCCGAAACGCCGAACGCCAGGTTCGTACTGGGTATCTGTCATGATGTATCCCCCTCATCCGGCGCCGGTTTCAGCCGCCTGAAAGCTGCTCAATTTCCGGTACCGCGCCCGCATTCCTGCCGGTCTTTGTTTATTTGCGCCGTGCCTGACGGGAGGTAGGCCGCCCCATAGCCGCGCGCAAGGCTTTTATCCACAAATTCGGGCGGCCCGGCGCAAGAGAATCAATATTTTGTGGATAACCCACTATAAAACCACAAGATCCCTTGCCGCTGAGTCGGGCCATATAGTAGGTTTAAAAAAGGTTAACACGAGATGTAGTGGTCCGCAGGGCAGGCGACCACCGCCTAATTTTTGAGCCATCTCACTCTTGAGGGGAAAAACCATGACATGGACTGACGAGCGGGTAGAGCAGCTTCGGCAAATGTGGCTGGACGGCCTTAGCGCCAGCCAGATTGCCGCCCGGCTGGGTGGCGTCACCCGCAATGCCGTGATCGGCAAAGTTCACCGGCTGGGCCTCTCAGGTCGTGGTGCACCCACCCGGGTCACCCGCCGCCGCCCTTCCGTGCCGCGTGCCCCGCGCGCCCAGACCGCATCCACACCGCGCCGTGAGCAGGGCGCCAAGGAAACAGCCGTTGCGGCAGCCCCCGAACCCGAAGAGCTTGAGGTCATCAGCGATCCGGCCATGCACGCCAACCTGCTGGAATTGAATGAACAGACCTGCAAATGGCCGAATGGCGACCCCGGCGAGGAAAGCTTCCACTTCTGCGGTCAGCGTTCGGCCCCCGGCCTGCCCTATTGCGCAGCGCACGCCAAAAAGGCCTATCAGCCCCTGCCGTCGCGCCGCGAACGCAAGGATCGTCAGCGCGGACGCCAGTTCCCGAACCGTATGACCGGCTGATCCGGCTCAAAGACGAAACAAACAAAGGGCAGGCCATGAAATATGGCCTGCCCTTTTTTGTGCCTGATTTCAGAGACGGCTAGTCGCGGAAATGTTCATCCAGCGCGTAGCCCGCCGAACGGACCGTGCGGATCGGGTCCTGCTCGCCAGGATTGTTCAGTGCCTTGCGCAGCCGACCGACATGTACATCCACGGTGCGGGCTTCCACATAAACGTCTGATCCCCACACAGCATCAAGCAACTGCTCGCGGCTGAAGACGCGGCCGGGATGTTGGATCAGATGGTCCAGCAGGCGGAATTCGGTAGGACCCAAGTGTATTTCGCGCTCACCCCGGCGCACCCGGTGGGCGGCCCGATCAACGGCCACATCGCCGAAAGTGACAATATCGTCGGTCAGGGCCGGGCGGATACGGCGCAACACGGCGCGGACGCGCGCCAGCAATTCGGTCATGGAGAACGGCTTGGTGATATAGTCGTCGGCACCCGTATCAAGGCCGCGCACGCGATCGGCTTCTTCGCCGCGGGCAGTGAGCATGATGATGGGGATGTTGCGGGTCTCGCTGCGGCCACGGAAACGGCGGCATAGCTCAATGCCGGAGACCTGCGGCAGCATCCAGTCCAGCAGGATGATATCCGGCTGCTGCTCATCAACGATCATCATGGCTTCTTCGCCATCCGCCGTTTCGCAAACCCGGTAGCCGTCTTTTTCGAGGTTGTATTGCAGCAACGTCGTCAGGGCCGCCTCATCCTCGACAATCAGCACCAGCGGTTTTGTCTTCATGGGTTTGGCCCCGGTCCATTCCGGAATGGCGCCAGCCGTGATGCTCACTGCGCTGACTCCGAATCTGCAGGATAGTCCAGTTTCGTGAAGCTGGTTGTATCACCCTTCGGGCGGCTTTCGCCGATGGCCTGACCCTTGACCAGAAACTGGATGGTTTCAGCAATGTTGGTGCTGTGATCACCAATGCGCTCAAGGTTCTTGGCCACAAACAGCAAATGCGTGCACAGGCTGATCGTGCGCGGGTCTTCCATCATGTAGGTGAGGAGCTCGCGGAACAGCGAATTGTACATCTCGTCGATTTCTTCGTCGCGCCGCCACACGATCAGCGCACGCTCGTGGTCGCGATGCGCATAGGCGTCCAGCACTTCCTTGAGCTGATTGAGAACCTGCCGGCCCATGCGCTCAAGTCCCTGCATCGCACGCGCCGGGCGCGTTTGATCCACCGCCTGCGCCCGCTTGGCGATATTCTTGGCCAGATCGCCAATGCGTTCGAGGTCGGCTGAAATCTTGATCGCTGAAATTGTTTCGCGCAGGTCGATCGCCATGGGCTGGCGCAGTGCGATGAGCCGCAGGGCCTGTGCCTCGATATCAACTTCCAGCGCGTCGATCTGCTTGTCGGAGGCGACTGTCTGCTCGGCAAGCTCCTTGTCGCGTTTGACAATGGCTTCGATCGAGTCAGCCAGTTGCTTTTCTGCAAGCCCACCCATGCGGGCAAGGCTTTCAGTTATCCGGTCGAGCGCTTCTTCGAATGACGTGACAATGTGCTCTTGCACTTGGGTTCTCCCTCACATGCAGCGAATTGGTCGTTCGCCGCAAAGCCTGCGTGTCCGATTTAGACTCACCCAGGCTTGCGACACACAAACCTAGGATAATGCATTGGGGGCCGACGTTCGGACTAGCCAAAGCGGCCCGTGATGTAATCCTGCGTACGTTCATCGCGCGGATTGGTAAAAATCTGTTCCGTGTCCCCTTCTTCCACCAGAATGCCCAGATGGAAGAACGCTGTGCGCTGCGACACGCGGGCGGCCTGCTGCATGGAATGGGTGACGATAACGATCGAGTACTTGGTCTTGATCTCGTCGATCAGTTCTTCGATGCGCGCCGTGGCGATGGGATCCAGGGCTGAACACGGCTCATCCATCAAGATGACTTCCGGCGACACGGCAATGGCGCGCGCGATGCACAGCCGCTGCTGCTGGCCGCCGGACAGGCCGGTACCAGGTTCCGCCAGACGATCTTTCACCTCACCCCACAGCCCCGCACGTTGCAGCGACACTTCCACAATCTCATCCATCTCCGCCTTGGTATGGGCGATCCCGTGGATGCGCGGGCCGTAGGCAATGTTGTCGTAAATCGACTTAGGGAACGGGTTGGGTTTCTGGAACACCATGCCGATGCGGGCACGCACTTCCACAACATCAACCTTGGGGTCATAGATATTGTTGCCGTCGAGCTCGATGGTGCCTGACACCCGTGCGATATCGATCACATCATTCATGCGGTTAAGGCACCGCAGATAGGTGGATTTACCACAACCGGACGGGCCGATGAGCGCCGTCACCTGATGCTCCGGGATATCGAGGTTCACATCAAACAGGGCCTGCTTCTCACCATAGTGCACACTCACATCCTTGGTGTGCATCTTGACGCGGGTGCCGGCAGGTGCCGTCCTGCCTTCCGCGTTCTTGGCGATGTTTTCGGCGATGGACATCTCAGAAATTCCTTCTACCAGCGGCGTTCAAAGCGCCGGCGCAGCAGCACGGCGAGTGCATTCATCATGACCAGGAAGGTCAGCAGAACCATGATCGCGGCACTGGTCTTGGCGACGAATGCGCGTTCGGGGCTATCCGCCCAGATGTAAATCTGCACGGGCAATACGGTGGCGGGGTCGGTGAAGCCGCCGGGGATATCAACAATAAAGGCAACCATGCCTATCATCAGCAGGGGCGCTGTTTCGCCCAGCGCCTGCGCCATGCCGATGATGGTGCCGGTGAGGACACCAGGCATGGCGAGCGGCAACACGTGATGCGTGATGACCTGCACCTTGCTGGCACCGATACCAAGTGCGGCCTCGCGAATGGATGGCGGCACGGCCTTGAGCGCTGCACGGGTGGCGATGATGATCGTCGGCAATGTCATCAGGGCCAGCACCATGCCCCCCACCAAAGGTGCCGAGCGTGGCAGGCCAAAGAAATTGAGGAACATTGCAAGCCCCAGAAGGCCAAAGACGATGGAGGGGACGGCGGCCAGATTGTTGATGTTGACTTCAATCAGGTCGGTCAATCGGTTCTGCGGCGCGAATTCTTCAAGATAGATGGCAGCAAGCACACCGACAGGGAAGCTCAACGACAGGGTGATGAAGAGGGTCAGGAATGAACCGACCACAGCACCCCAGATACCGGCCAGCTCAGGCTCGCGGCTATCGCCGGACGTGAACATGACCGTGGCAAACCGGCTTTCAATAATGTTGTCGCTCTTGAGGATGTGGAGCCATGCGGCTTCGCGATCCTTCACCCGGCGATTGCTTTCCGGGGTCGTCAGCTCGAGGATTTTCCACTCGCCTCCGGCCGCGGGCGCAGCACTAGTGAGTGGATGGATGACGGTACCTTCGACCAGTTGGCTCGAGACGCGGTTGGCCTTGACCAAGCCCCCGTTTACTTCAAGGAAAATGGATGGCATCTCATCCGTGAGATCAACCGATCCACCAGTGCTGCGTGCAACCTCAGAAAGGTTCGCCGCTTTCTCGTTCAGCTGAGCGGCCGTCAAGACGCGCCGGTTGGCCTGTGCGTCCAGAGCGGAAATCCTGTCCTCGATGGTCTCGCGCCGTGCGCCGAGCGCATCTTCCAGCTGTACCTGCAAAGTCTTTATCTCAGCACGGTAGCTGTCGATGCCAAGCTGCTCGCGCCGCGCATTATCCATCAATCGGCTGGACTCGACCTCAAGAAGTATCTTGGTGTCTGCCAAAATCGCGGCGAAGACGTCCCCTGAGGCCAGAAGCTGAACATCGCCGGAGACGCCGGTTGGGGAGAGCTCCGCCTGCGGCGTGAACTCCAGAATGTCCGTCATCTGACCTTTGAGATAGGTATCGATGTCGTCGGCGGCCGGAATGCTGAGGATTTGCGTGGTGCCGATCCGATCGGGGTGGCTCTCCACGTAGGACTTCACAATGATATCCGCACCCGAGCTGATGAGGCCGGCCAATTTGCGCTTCTCGCGGCGCTGGGTGACTTCGGGGAACCGCTCATAGAGCGAGCGGCGGACCAACGCCTGATAGTTGGCGGCGTTCAGGTTGTCCGCGTCGATCTCCGTCGGATCGAGATAGACCGGCAGGTCAAGGTCATACTGGGTG
Organism: uncultured Parvibaculaceae bacterium; assembly: GCA_964511745.1. Classification (GTDB taxonomy): domain Bacteria; phylum Pseudomonadota; class Alphaproteobacteria; order CGMCC-115125; family CGMCC-115125; genus Pyruvatibacter. The sequence goes on along the minus strand of CAZEHX010000001.1, from coordinate 101,640 downwards.
AATGCGGGCAGACCTTGTGACACGATCGTGCTCACAAGCGTGGCGAGCACAGCCATCGCGGCCAGAATGGCCCCAAGCCCGATGGCGCGGAACCGGGCTTCGGCCGCATAGCGGCGCTTCACGCGCTTGGCGGAAAGGTCGGGTTTGCGATCAAGCACGGAACCGGGCTGCTGCGCGGAACGCGCGGAGGCATCAGTCATATTTTTCCCGATATTTACGGACGATGCTGAGCGCAAAGATATTGAGGCACAGCGTTACTACAAAGAGGACGAGGCCCAGGGCGAAGGCTGCCAGGGTCTTGGCGCTGTCGAATTCCTGGTCGCCCACAAGGAGCGTCACAATCTGCACGGTCACCGTGGTAACAGCTTCCAGCGGATTTGCGGTGAGGTTGGCGGCAAGGCCTGCGGCCATCACCACGATCATCGTTTCGCCGATGGCGCGGCTGACCGCGAGCAGCACAGCACCGACAATGCCCGGCAGGGCTGCGGGCAGAATGACCTGCTTGATGGTTTCAGACTTGGTGGCGCCCAGTGCGTATGACCCGTCGCGCAGGGTCTGCGGCACCGCGTTCATAACGTCGTCCGAGAGCGATGACACGAAGGGAATGATCATGATGCCCATGACCATGCCGGCGGCGAGTGCCGACTCGGAGGAGACATCAAGGCCAATCCCTTCGCCAAAACCACGGAACATCGGCGCGACGGTCAGCGCAGCGAAGAAGCCATACACAACCGTTGGTACGCCCGCGAGCACTTCAAGCGCCGGTTTGGCGATGCCGCGCACTTTCGGGCCTGCATATTCGGACATGTAGATGGCTGAGAAGAGACCGATCGGAACGGCAACCGCCATGGCGATAATGGTGATGAGGAAAGTGCCCGCGAAAATGGGCACCGCACCGAATGCCCCCGATGCCCCCACCTGCTCGGCGCGAAGGGCCGTCTGCGGACTCCACTGAAGGCCGAACAGGAACTCATACCAAGAGACTTTGGTGAAGAAGCGTGCAGCCTCGAAAATCAATGATGCGACAATGCCGATTGTGGTGAGGACCGCGATTGAAGATGCGGCAATCATAATCACGGTGAAGATGCGCTCGACCTGGTTGCGGGCGCGCATGTCAGGATCGATATGGCGGCGGCCAACGGCAATGCCCATGACCGTGAGCGACAGCACCACGACAACCATTGCGGCATTGGAGATGGTCAGCGCGTTTGCATAACCCTCAGCCGCACGGATAAGCCCCGGATCAGGGGTGCGGCTGACGATATTGCCAGTGGCGAGATTTTTGACGTCGGTGACCAGCAGGTTCAGCTGCGACGGAGTGAGGCCTGCGGTCTGCGAATCCGGCAGCGCCGAGAGCAAATACCACTCGGCAAGCTGCGGGCCGATGATGAGCCAGGCGGTAAGCACCAGCATGGCGGGGATTGCCGCCCACATGGCGACATAGACACCGTGATAGCCCGGCAGGCTGTGCAATATGGCGGTGTTGCCGCCAGATACTGCCGCTGCCCGGCTGCGGCCAAGGTAATAAGCCAGCGTTGCCAGCAGTGCGACAACCAGAATAATCAAAGGTGCGCTCATGCGTCCGCTCGTGGGCTGCCCGGCCTGATAGTACCACCGGGACATGTTCTGATGGGGAAAACGACACGGAAGACCTTGTGCGCATTGCCAATACCGGCTGCTGAATCCGGCTGCGCGCGGCGCCCTTCCAACGCATATCCGGCCCCCAAAGTCCCGCCGGGTCATGCGAAGAGATAACAAAATAGCAGGCCCGGTCGGTTTCGTCAGGCCACCACCCCGGGCCGGGTGTCTGCCTGTCTTGCGGTTATTGGCCGGTCAGGAAATGTGCGTAACACATCCCAGGGCCGGGTGCTGCGGGCGGTAGAGCCAGGTGGCACTACCGCCCGTCAGCGGATTTCCAGACTACATGGAAAGCGGGGTCAAGCTCATTGCGGATTCGCGCATTGCTTCGCGATCAGCATCGGGGAGCGGGATCAGACCCTTTTCGATGAGGTAGCCTTCCTCGCCCCATGCTTTTTCAGCGGTGAACTCGGCGATGTACTCTTTAAGGCCGGGCACAACGCCCACATGCTCTTTCTTCACGTAGAAGTAGAGCGAGCGGGACACGGGGTAGTCACCGGAAGCAATGGCCTCGAAAGTCGGTGCCTCACCGTCGATGATGGATCCGTGCAGCTTGTCGGCATTCTGGTCGAGGAAGGAGAAGCCAAAGATGCCCAGTGCCTGGGGGTTGGCTTCCAGCTTCTGCACGATCAGGTTGTCGTTTTCGCCGGCTTCAACATACTTGCCGTCTTCGCGGATGGTGCGGGCGACGGCCTTGAAGGCTGACTTGTCTTCCTTGCGCAGAGCGGCAAGGAAATCAAAGGATTTGGCGCCCTCGTCCATGACCAGCTCGACAAACGCGTCGCGGGTACCGGAGGTCGGGGGCGGGCCCAGAACTTCGATTTCGACATTCGGCAGAGACGCGTCGATGTCGGACCATTTTTCATAGGGGTTGTCGATCAGGATGTTGTCGTCACCGGGCACCTGCTTGGCGAGGGCCAGGTAGAGATGCTTGATCGACAGGTCATAGGTCGGTGCGGACTTGGCATTGGCGAGCACGATGCCATCGAAGCCGATTTTCACTTCAACCGGGGTGATGCCGGCTGCGGTGCACTTTTCAACTTCGCTCGCCTTGATGCGGCGCGATGCGTTGGTCACGTCGGGGTGCTCAAGGCCAACACCGGAGCAGAACAGCTTCATGCCGCCGCCTGAACCGGTGGACTCGATCACCGGCGTGGCAAAAGAACTGGACTTGCCGAACTGCTCAGCAACAGCAGTGGCAAACGGGAAAACCGTCGATGAGCCGACGATCTGTATCTGGTCGCGGGCATGTGCAGCGCCGGCAATCGAGATCGATGCAATTGCAGCAGCGGCAAAGGTCATCTTGCGAAAGTTCATGATTTCTCCATCCGGTTGGAAATCTTTTAAGACCGTCCCCCTGGGACACCACCCTGGCGACCTGGCAACGATCCTGAGACAACAAATTGGTGATAGCTGCTTACGCCCGAACTACGCCGGTCGCGCTTGCCGTGGTGGATGACACCATCCCAGGCCGACCGTCTCAGCGGGTCGGTTGAGCGGCAAACTAGGGCCGACGCACGACTGATTTATTACGTCTATATGACAGTTGCGTGACACACCTCTTTTGGGGGGCGACGCCAGTAAACCCTGGGAAACCGGCATTTTTCTCTCAAAAACTGCGAAACCCACCTTCGGGCCCGCGTCGTTTTCGCGCGGGGTTTATGTCTATGTGACGCTCTTTGTGTCAGCGCCCGGCAGTTGATCCGCTGCGCTGCGCTGATCGACCGGCAGATAGACCTTGAAAGTGGACCCCTTGCCGATTTCGCTGTCGATACTCAAGGAGCCCATATGGCGATTGACGATATGCTTGACGATGGCCAGGCCAAGCCCGGTGCCGACGCGCATGCGGCTCTGCTCGACGTCCGCCCGGTAAAACCGCTCGGTGAGCCGTGGCAGGTGCTCGCGGGCAATGCCGGGGCCGTAGTCACGGAACGACATGATGATGCTGCCCGGCGGCGTATCCCGACGCAGGCTGACATCCACGCGGTCACCGGTGCTGCCATATTTGAGCGCATTGGACAGCAGATTCTGGCAGACCTGCACCAGTTCGTCGCGGTCGCCGAGGGAATGCGGCAGGTCCGGTTCGAGCTCCAGATTGATGGTGATGCCTTCCTTGTCGGCGAGGGGCGTCAGCATATCGGCGGTATCGTGGAGAATGGCGGCCAGGTCCACATGGTGGGCGGGGCGGACATGCTCGTTGAGTTCGATGCGGCTCAATGACAACAGATCATTGATGAGCCGGCCCATGCGCTCGGCCTGCTCCTGCATGATGCCGAGAAATTTGTCGCGGGCTTCAGGGTCATCGCGCGCGGGACCCTGCAGGGTTTCAACGAATCCGGCCAGCGAGGCCAGGGGCGTGCGCAGCTCATGGCTGGCATTGGCAACGAAGTCGGCGCGCATCTGTTCGGCGCGTTTCAGGGTTGTCAGGTCGTGCAGCAAAATCAGGACATTATGGCCCTTGTCGCGCGATATATCTGGCGCTGCAGCAATAATCGGGGCGATGAACGCATGGTAGTGCCGCTCGATGGGCACGGGCTGCGTAAATTCCACCACCCGGGCCGCCTCGCCGGCCACCACCTGCGCCACCGCCTCCAACACTTCGGGCACCCGCATCACGGTGGAGATATGACGGCGGGCAGCCGCCTCACCGACAATGCCGCCGGCGGCACGGTTGTGCAGGATGATGCGGCCGGAGCGGTCCAGCAGGATGATCGGGTCCGGCAGACGTTCGATGATCGCCACGCCGGTTTCAGGGGTCAGGGGAAACTGGGTGCGGGCGACGCGTGGCGGCAGCGGCGCCTCCGCCCGGCGCACGGTGCGGGCGGCAGGCGACACCCGCAGCCAGACGCCGGCGATCACAAGAATAATCGCCGAGATGCCCAAGGACGCGTCAAACGACATGGCACCGACGCCGCCGGCAATGGCGATCAGCGCGACGGCGCTTACCGCCACCACGCCCACATCGAGCAGCCGCGAGCCTGCATAGGCGGCAGACATTGCCGGACGCAAGCCCTGGCCCGCGCGCTGTGGCGGGGGTTCGGGCGAATCAGAATGGAGATCACGATGATCGGTCATGGGGGGTGTCCAGCAATAATGCCAATGGCAAAAAAAGCGCAAAGGCGGGCCGACGCTCCGACGGCCCGCCTCCAGCCTTACCTAGGTTCCAAAGTCCCAGCTACCGCCGGACTTGTAATGTTTGAAGACATTTTTGGCGATCAGGATGCGATGGACTTCGTCAGGGCCATCCGCCAGCCGCAAAGTGCGCGCGCCGTTATACATGCCCGCCAACGGCGTATCGCCGGAGACGCCAAGGGCGCCGTGCACCTGAATGGCGCGGTCGACCACCCGCTCGAAGGCGGCGGGCACGAAAACCTTGATGGCTGAAATATCGGTGCGCGCGTCGCCGCCCTCATCCATCACCCGGGCGCAGTTGATGGTCATCAGGCGCGCGGCCTGAATGTCCATATAGCTGTCGGCAATGAAGCCCTGCACGAACTGCTTGGTTTCCAGCTTGCCGCCATGCACCTCGCGGCTCATGGCGCGGGTCACCATCATGTCGAAGGCGCGCCACATGGAGCCGATCGAGTTCATGCAATGAAACACGCGGCCGGCGCCCAGCCGGTCCTGCGCGGCGGCATGGCCGGAGCCGACACGGCCCAGCGCATTTTCGACGGGCACGCGCACATCCGTATAGGTGATTTCGCAATGGTCGCCGTTGGTGTGGCCCCAGACCGGCACCGAGCGGACGATCTCAAGGCCCGGCGTATCCATCGGCACGATCACCTGCACCATGGTGTCGCCGGATTTGCCGTCCGTCGCGTCTTCGCGCGCAGTCCGGCACATGACGATGGCGAAGTCGGCGCGCCGTGCATTGGAGGTAAACCATTTGTGGCCGTTGATGACCCATTCATCGCCGTCGCGCACGGCGCGGGTCTGGATGGAGCGCGGGTCGGAGCCTGCATTGTCCGGCTCGGTCATGGAAAAGCAGCTTTCCATCTCACCGGAAATCAGCGGCTCCAGCCATTTTTTCTTCTGCTCTTCGGTGCCGTATTTGAGCAGCACTTTCTGGTTGCCGGAATTGGGGGCGACGACGCCGAACAGCCGCGAGGAGAACGGCGACCAGGCCATGACCTCGTTCATGTAGGCATGCGCCAGAAAGCCCACGCCCATGCCGCCATATTCCACCGGCAGATGCGGTGCCCACAGGCCCTGCTCCTTGACGTGGTCCTTGATGCGGGCGCGGATGGGCTCCGCCGCCTCGCCGCCTTTGAACAGAACCGGCTCTGCGGGAATGATCTGGTCGTTGACGATTTTTGCGGTACGCAGACGAATGTCGTTGACCTCGTCCGAGAGGCCGGGGATCGGTGCTATTTCCATTGTTTCTTACCTGATTTCGCTAAGCGATTATGTTTATCGCTCCAAGACTAGCTGAAATCGGCGTGGATATGGCAACGAGCGCATCATCGACATCCTTGAGGGCGCGTACCCTTCCTGGCGCACGCGCGCATCAGGATCATTTTCTTCATCGTCAGATTCGCGCACTGCGCGTTCGATGATGCTTTTAAGCGCCTGTTTCAGCTCCCTGATGTCATCCATGAAACTGCGTTCGGCATCGCCTGCGCTGCCCGTGGTGTTGCGTTGGGTGTTGCCCGCCATGACATTGCCGGCCCCCGGCCGATGGACTCGCCGATGGACTCCTGGTGGCTTTCTCAACACCTGGCAGAATCTTGGCGCTGCGGAGTTAACAATTGCTCGGGCATAAGACACCACCACATTGCAAAAGGCGGCGCGTTGCGGACCTACTGGCTTTTGTGCTTATGTCCGGCACCAGAATGGCTGACAAAAAGTCATGAATGTAGTTCAGGGATCATCTAATGACGCAGATTGCAGGCAAAACCATTTTCATCACCGGCGCCGCCTCCGGCATTGGCCGGGCCCTGGTGATGCACGCGATCCAGCATGGCGCCAAGCGGGTGATCGCCGCCGACATGGATACGGCGGGCCTTGGCAAGACGGCGGACATGGCCAGCGAGCTTGGCGCCGGCGCCATCGAAACGCATATGCTGGATGTCTCCAGCAAGGACGCGGTCTACGGGCTGGCCGACAGCATCACGGCGGACTATGGCGGGGCGGACATTGTCATCAACAATGCGGGCGTTGCGCTGTTCTCTGAAGTTGCCGAGATGACCTATGAAGACCTTGAATGGGTCATGGATATTGATTTCTGGGGCATGGTCTATGGCACCAAGGCCTTCCTGCCGAACATGATCGCGCGCAAATCCGGCCATATCGTCAATGTGTCGTCGATCTTCGGGATGATCGCCGTGCCGGGCAATTCGGCCTATCACGCAGCGAAGTTCGCCATTCGCGGGTTTACCGAAAGCCTGCGCACGGAGATGGTGCGCAACGAAACCGGCGTTGAGGTGTCGTGCGTGCATCCCGGCGGCATCAAGACCAATGTGGCGCGCAATGCCCGGATGGCCCAGAACGAAGAGATGGTGGCGCGCAAGGAAGAGATCACCAAGGGGTTTGACGATTTCGCCCGCACCACGCCGACAGAGGCCGCGCGGGTGATCTTCACCGGCATTGAAAAGAACAATCCGCGCATTCTGATCGGCGGCGATGCCCGCTTCATGGACCGCATCCAGCGGCTGCTGCCGGTCAAGTATCACAAGGTGATGGGCGGCCTGTTCCGCGACAGGAACGAAAAGGCGTCCTAAGGGCGCCTCAGAAAAGAGACGCCTCTTCCCCCTTCTCACTCGCCCCTCTTTCCCGCCATTGTCCGGCTTGACCGGACAATCCATGCAGCACCTCATCATGGATCCGCCGGTCTAGCCCGGGGGGATGGTGGTTGTGGGGTGATGGGAGGCGGTGCGGCGGCATTTTGCAGCGGAGTGATTTGGCTCTATAACGCCGCCCATGACGCATAAGACCAACAAAGCCAGAACGGGCAAAAAGGCCGAGCCTGTGCCACTTGTACTCCCTGCCGGAGACAGGCTGCTGATGCATTCGTGCTGTGCGCCGTGCTCGGGCGACGTGATGGACGAGATCGCGCGGTCGGGCATCGACTACGCAATCCTGTTCTACAATCCCAATATTCATCCGCGTAAGGAATATGACCTCCGCAAGGAGGAAAACATGCGCTACGCAGACAAGCTGGGGGTCGAGTTCATCGACCTTGATTACGACAAGGACAACTGGTTCGAGCGCATCAAAGGGTTTGAGAACGAGCCGGAGCGCGGCCACCGCTGCACGCTGTGTTTTGACATGCGGTTCGAGCGGACGGCGCTTTATGCCTATGAGCATGGCTACAGCACCATCTGCTCAACGCTTGGCACATCACGCTGGAAGGATTTCGACCAGATCAACGGCTCAGGCACCCGTGCGGCGGCGCGGTATCCGGACATGGCATACTGGACGCATAACTGGCGCAAGGGCGGCGGCAGCCAGCGGATGCTGGAAGTCTCCAAGCAGGAAGAATTCTACCAGCAGGAATATTGCGGCTGCGTTTATTCCCTGCGCGACACCAACAAGCACCGCATGGATCAGGGCCGGCCGCCGATCCGCCACGGGATCAAATATTATGGCAAGCCGGAAACGGATTATGAGGCGCAGGCGATGGCGGCCAAAGCAGCCGCTGCCGAAAACGAGAGCGACGCCTAGGCGACCGCTTCCATCCGGCTCAGCTCCTTGGTGAGCGCTTTACGGGCTGCTTTTTCAAACACCGGGTCAAGCCACGGGCTGAACAGATCAAACATCTGTATGGCCCCCCGGGCCATGTCGCCGTGCACGAGCTGGCTTTCCGCCTTTTCGACCTTCAGGAAACTGATCCACGCGCTCCACAACAACCAGGTGTTGAGCGCGATTGAGGCGCGCAAGCGGGCGGCCTCGCCGCGTGCCTTGGGCAACATGGCGGTACCCTGCTTTTCCAGCACCACAACAATGGATTCCAGCGCCGCCAGGCTCCAGGCCTGAAACGCCTTGTGTCGGGCGGCGAGTTTTTCGTCCGCACTCAGAAGATCCGTCTGGCTGGCAAGGAAGAAGCGGTAGGTCCAGGCGATGTCCATGGCGTTGATGTAGAAGGCGGCAAACCGCTGCGGCGTGATGCCGTCGTCGATGCCCGCCACGAGGCTTTCGCGGAACCTGTTTTCAAAGCGGCAGTAGATCTCGGCGACGATCTCCGCGCGGCTCTTGAAGTGGTAGTAGAGATTGCCCGGACTGACGCTCAACGCCTCGGCGATGCGTGTCGTGCCCGTCGCAGATGTCCCTTCGCGGTTCATCAGCCGCCGGGCACCCTCAACAATTTTCTCTCGGTTTCCCGCCATTTACGTATCCCAACTCCGCATAAGGCTTGACGCGCGCCCGGCTTTAGAGGAAAACCTCTAAAGTAGATGAATTCCTCTAATACTCGCCGGTCACACGAAACGACGCAAGGCGAATGAGGGCTCACGGAGCACAATCATGCAGGGCGAAACGTCACTGGACGAAGCTGCCGGAGGCCGTATCAGGGCCGTCCGCAAGATGATCTTCAGCTATCCCAATTCGGGCGATGCGCGGTGGAACGCGAAGCGGCCCGAGTTCAGCCACATCGTCAACGCCGCGTCGCTGGCGATGCCGTATCTGGAGCCTTACCTGATCCGCAGCATGGCGAAGGTACGCCCGCAGATAAAAGACCCGGCCCTTCGCAAGGAGCTGGACGGGTACATGGCGCAGGAGACAACCCATTATCGCCAGCACAGGGCCTTCAACGACACGGTGGCGGCGTGTGGCTATGCCTGCGTTGCGCCCTTTGAAGAGGTGCTGAAACGCGACTATGCGGGCTTTGGCGAGACACGCTCCCTGCTGTTCAATCTGGCTTACGCGGAAGGGTTTGAATCCATGGCACTGGCCATCGGCCACATGCTGGTGGAGGACCGGGAACATCTGTTCGGCGATGCGGACCCTGGCGTCGCCTCATTGGTGCTGTGGCACTTTGTGGAAGAGATTGAGCACAAGAACGTGGCCTTTGACGTGTTTCACGCCGCAGGCGGCGGGTATTTCTGGCGTCTGTACGGCCTGCTGTTTGCGACGGCACATATCTTCCTGCGCACGGGTCAGGGCTACCGGGCGCTGTTGAAAGAAGACGGGCTGTGGCGCAACTGGCGCTCGCGCTGGCAATTGGCGTGCATTCTGGGCCGCATCTTCCGCAAGCTGACGCCCAAAATGCTGCGCATTCTGTCGCCCGGCTATCATCCGCAGCATGTCGCAGACCCGCATTGGGTTGAAGCCTGGTGGGACCAGTATGGCAATACACCGGAACCGATGGGCCGACTGGATACGGCGCGGCTGGCGGAGACCGTGCCGGCACTCAAAGCGGCATAACAAGCCGCGACACATAACAAGGGGAGTACAGAACAATGGCTGACACCACCTATGCAGAGACGTCCACGCGCAGCGCCATGACGGAGCGCCGGCGGGCATTGCTGTTTTTCAACGGGTTCGGACTTTTTGCCCTCGCCTGCCTGTTCGGATGGGTGTGGTTTTTCCATCTGCTGGGCGAGATCGTTCTGTGGCCGCTGCCGATCCAGGTTGAAGTGGATATTCCCGGCGACTCCCGCGCCTTCCGCATGGGCCATATGGAAGCCATCACCCAGGGCCTGATGCTGATGGGCCTTGGCTTCGGCGGGCGCTATCTGCGGCTGACGGACAAAATGCAGACCGCCTTGCTGTGGTCGTCCCTTGTCACTGCCTGGCTGTTCACCCTGCCCGCCATGGCCAACACGTTTTTCGGCACCCGTGGCCTCGCCTTTGGCGGCGGCCCGTTCAAGCAGGGCCTCGCCAATGATGTGATCTATCTGTTCGGCTGGCCGCCGGTTCTGGCGGTGCATGTGATGCTCGTGCTGATCGCCATTGGGGCGTTGGCCTATCTGCGCGAGACGAAAACCGCTTAGCCCGCCATTGCCTTCAAGGTGGCTTCGGTTGCCGCGTCCGCCGGCAGGAAGGTTTCGATCGACAGTTCGGCAAGGCCGATATCGGCAGGCGTGCCGAGGCTGGCGATGATGGACGTAAACCGCAGATCAAGATCCCCGATGCGCATATGCAGGGGGATCAGCAGCGGCACCTGCGAGGTGGCGCGGCGCGGCGGCTTCCAGCCCTTGGGCAGGCGATCCTGCATGGCTTTGAGCACCGTCACATCGCCGGAATGATCCGCCTCGCGGCGCACGCGCTTGAGCATGTCCGACACAACTTCATCCCAGTTGACGATGGCGTCCCGCTGGGGGCCGGGGGACAAGAGGACGTCGAGCAGGCTGACATGAATGTCGTCATCGTTTTTTGCCCCCAGCATCATGGCGCCGCCGGCATTGGCCATCAGCACGTTCCAGTGGCGGTCGATCACGATGGCGGGAAACGGGTCGGCGCCTTTGAGCATGGTTTCAAGTACATGGCGGATATAGGCGGCGTCGGGCTCTTCCAGCGTGGTTTCGCTGTAGACCGGCGCTAAGCCTGCGGCGAGCAGCAGTGGGTTGCGGGCGCGCAGGGGAATGTCCAGGGCATCGGCCAATGTCTCCACCATCTGGCGGCTGGGCTTGGCGCGGCCTGATTCAAGAAATGACACATGCCGCGAGGAGACATCGCCGCGCACGCTCAGCTGCAATTGGCTGAAGCCGCGAATACGCCGCCACAGGCGCAGATGGTCGCCGAAGCTTTCCGGCGCCTCACCTTCAAGGGTCGCGGGCTTGTTGAGGACTTCATTCATGGCAGCCTCCATCTCCTTACATGTCCCGGGCAGCATAACCCGCTTCATCCGGCTTGCACTTACCTCACGCGTAAGCGCGGCACAGGACGTGTCCGGCCCGATCCGGCACCAGTTACTCCAGTTAACGGTTTTCATCGGCGGCGCGGACTGGCAACAATGGCGCACGCAACCGCAACTGATTTGAGTGAGGCCCTCCCCATGAGCTGGCAACCTTCACAGGACGCCGACTGCACCGCCGCCTCCCCCTGCCCACCAGTGCGCACCGTCATAAGCCCGAAGGCCAGGGATCTTGGCGACTTTGAGGTGCGCCGGGTGCTGCCCGCCGTTGAAGCGCGGGCGATCGGGCCGTTCGTGTTTTTCGACCATATGGGCCCTGCCACCTTCCCCCCGGGCAAGGGCATTGATGTGCGGCCGCACCCGCATATCGGGCTGTCGACGCTCACCTGGCTGTTTGACGGATCGCTGATGCATCGCGACAGCGTCGGCGGCGTCAGCGAGATCCAGCCCGGCGAAGTGAACTGGATGACCGCAGGGTCCGGCATCGTGCATTCGGAGCGCTCGCCGGACGGGTTCCGCGCGGCGGAGGCCCATATTGAAGGCATCCAGACCTGGCACGCGCTGCCGGCGGAAGACGAAGAGATTGATCCAAGCTTTGTGCATTACGGCATCGACGACATTCCCGTCGTCGATCAGGGCGGCGTGCGTGTGGCGCTGATTGCCGGCGGCGCATTCGGCATGGTGTCGCCGATGAAGGTTTATTCAGAAACACTCTACGCAGATGTGCGCATAGACCCCGGCGCGCAGTTTGGCGTGCCTGCGGGGCCTGCCGAACGTGCGGTCTATATTGTCAGTGGGCAGATCGAGCTGGGCGGCGCGACATTTGACGAAAAGCAGATGCTGGTGCTGCAAGAGCAAGGGGCGCCGGTCATAACTTCGCCACACGGCGCACATTTGATGCTGATTGGCGGTGCACCCATTGGTCCGCGCAAAATATGGTGGAACCTGGTGTCCTCGCGGCCCGAGCGCATCGAACAGGCAAAGACCGACTGGCAGGAGGGGCGCTTTGCAAAAGTCCCCGGCGATGAAGAAGAATTTATTCCGCTCCCGGAGGACTGAGAATGACCGTGATACGCGCTGCTACCCTTCGTGCCATCATGTCCGGCGTTATGCTGGCCGCAGCAGGTCTGATGGCGGGCGTCCCGCCCGCGGCGGCCTTTGACTCAGCGCCGGTGCCTGACCGTCTGACCACCAAATATGGCGAAACCCGCGCCTATTTCCGCGACTGGCTGGCGGTCTGTACGCCGGGCGAAGACGCCTGCCGCAGTGTTGCCTATGCGGGCAAGGTCGGCCATGTGGGGGATTATCAGCTCTATATCCGCTCGGGCATGCCGGGTATGGACTATGAGCTTGTATTCGTGCCGATCACCGTCATGGCGGATACGTCGCAGCCCATGGAGCTGTCGGTGGATGGCGAAGTGCTGGGCACGTTCGAATACGGTGATGACGCGGGCTATTACCGCGACGGTAATGTGATGAACGAGTTCACCTTCGGGCAATCGCGCGCCAATCTCGACGTGCTGCCGCAAATGCTGGCCGGGTCCACCGTCACGGTGCGGTTCACCGATGACACCGGCGAAACGGGCAATGTCCAGTTCTCCCTGTTCGGGCTCACCAACGCGCTGCGCTGGATGGATGCCTTCCGCGCCATAGAATAACGACACGTTAAGACTTGCGGCCAGGGCTATGTCGGCCGAGGCCCGGGGCAGACAAATACTCCAAAGTATTCAGGCTTGCAGGCATTGTGCCGTTCAGGGACCGGAAACCTTTTCGGCATAAGACACTTACTACAAATTCTTTGTATGAGGTCGGAACGCCATGAATACGTGCCCCGGAAGCTAACAATTGCGGCCCTTGCCTTGGCGGCATCGCTTGGTACTGCGCCCGCATTTACCGCGCAGGCTGCGGATGCTAACGCCGTGGCAGCCCAGACGGCACAGCCTGCAGGCGTCGACAAGCGCCTGCATGCCGGTCTTATCAAGCGCCTGACTGAAGCTCTGTCCCATCCAGCCGTCCTGATGACACTGGAGAGCCGGAACAAAGCAGCCGGCGATGTTTCGCAGGATGAGATCGATGCGCTGGATAAACAGTGGCGCGCCGAAACCAAGAGCGAAGACCAGCCGCTGATCACAGCCGTCCTCACCGGGCCGCTGTCGGGCTATCTGCTGCAGATGCAGGCCGGTTCACTGGGTCTTTACAGCGAAATTTTCGTGATGGACGCCAACGGCCTCAATGCCGGTCAGAGCGCCATCACCTCTGACTACTGGCAGGGCGATGAAGGCAAGTTCCAGAAAACCTACGATGTAGGTGCCGGGGCAATCTTCATTGACGATGCCGAGTTCCACGAGGGGACCGGCACATGGCGCCAGCAAGTCAACATGTCGATCACAAACGACCAAGGTGAGCTGACCGGCGCGGCAACGATCGAGATCAATCTCGATGAGCTGGCCCGCCGTCGTTCACTTGGCATCATCTAAATCAGGGGTGCGGCAATCGCCGTATGACAGGGGATATCAATGACCTGGCTGAACTCAATCAAACTATCCGCCAAATTCATGTTGGCATTCGGCACGCTCGTTGCCGTGATCGTCATCGTGGGGCTTGTGTCGTTCTGGCAGGGCCAGCGCGCAGAGAATGTTATGGCCCGCATGGTCGAGCTGGACATTGTCGCTGCTGAAGCTGCGGAACTGCAAAGCATTGCCAATCATCAGAGTATCCTGCTGCGCGGGTTTCTGCTGACCGGTGACCGCGAAAATGTATCCGCGTTCCATGACGCATCGGCGAAATTCGACAGCGGTTTTGCAAAACTCTCCAGTGCAACAGACGGCAAGGTGCACGAAGCACTTCAGGGCCTTGCTGAAGCGGTTGGCTCCTGGCAGCCCAAGGCATTGCAGCAGATCGAACTGATGCGGCGACCGGACACAGCGGCACAGGCAAAGGTCATCGAAGCAACCGGCGCCGGTGACGTCTACCTCACGCACCTTTCCGATGCGGCCACCGCACTCAAGACAGTGGTCCACGAAGAAATTGTCATGGCACGCAGCGCGACCGAGTCTGCGCTGTTCGTCACGAATTTGGTGCAGGTCATTGGCGGTATCTTCTCCGTCCTCATCGCCGTTGCTGCCGGTTATCTTTTGACCGCAAGCATCGCCGCACCGATTAACCGTACAACCGGCATCATGGAGCGGCTGAAGGACAAAGACTTCTCCGTTCTGGTGGAAGGTGCGGATCGCAAGGACGAACTTGGCGACATGGCGCGCGCAATCGACGTGTTCAAGGTGTCGATGATCGAGGCCGAGCGGCTTGCCGAAGAACAGGCCGGCGCCCAGCGCAAGCAGGTGGAACGGGCCGAACGGATTGCCAATGCGGCGGCCGCATTTGAAGGTGCCATTGAAGGGGTCACCAGCGCGCTGGAAAGCGCCATCAACAACCTGTCCGTGGGTGCAGATACCCTTCAGCAGGTGGCAACCGATACCAATGACCGCGCGGGCGATGTGACGTCGGCTGCAAATGATACCGCCCACAACACCCAGGCAGTGGCCGCGGCGACAGAAGAACTTCACAGTGCTGTTCAGGAAATCGCGTCACAGGCAGGCCGCTCCTCAACAACGGCAGCGGACGCCGCCGCAGAAGCCAGCAAGACCCAGCTCACCGTGCGTGAGCTGACTGAGAACGCCCAGAAGATCGGCGAGGTGGTGACGCTCATTTCCGAGATCGCCGGCCGCACAAATCTGCTGGCTCTCAATGCTACCATTGAGGCGGCGCGTGCAGGTGAAGCCGGCAAGGGCTTTGCGGTGGTTGCTGAAGAAGTGAAGCAGCTGGCGCAGCAGACGGCGGATGCCACAGGCGAAATTGAGCGGCTGGTTGAGGCAATCCAAGGCTCGACCGATAACTCCGTCGGTGCCATCGAACGTATTTCCAGCGTCATCAGCACGCTGGTGGAAGGTGCCAGCTCCATCGCAGCGGCTGTTGAAGAGCAGTCCGCCGCAACGCAGGACATCTCGCGCAATGTGCAGCAGGTGTCTGACGCAACCGATGGGGTGACGAAGAATATCGGTGCGGTGTCAGAGGGTGCCACGCGCACCTCGGACGCGGCGCGCGGTCTGTCCGATGTGGTTGACGCGCTCAACGCCCAGGCCGACTCCCTGAAAACCGAGGTTCATAACTTCATCGATCATGTGAAGGCTGCTTAAACGTACGACCAAGACCCATGAGAACGAAGGCCGGCTGCGAACCCCGCAGCCGGCCTTTTTCTTTGTCTTGCGGCGCATCCAGTCAGCGGGTGACCGCCGTTAGAGCAGCATCTCTTGGGCATTATGGTCGTTGATCAGATCGACCGCGCCATTCAACATGCGGAAGAACATGTCATCGCCGCGCTGCGTCTGGGTCACCATCATGGCGGCAAAATAGGCCGTTATGAAATGCTGATAGGCGCCAATCACGTAATGCCTGCGCAGCATGTCGGGCGCATAATCGCCGGCCCCATGCTCCGCCAGTTTTGACGCGTACAGGTCCAGCAGCTCGGCTTCATGTGCCCTGCGCAGATCTGCATCAAGCGCACCGGCAATGAAGTAGCCGATGTCGGCCGCAGGTGGGCCATAGGCGAATGACTGCCAATCCACGATGGTCACCGGCTTGCCACCTTCTGATGTAGAGAACAGCATATTGTCCGGCCGGAAATCGGAGTGGATCAGGCTGCGGGGACCACTTCGCATTTCGCCATACGCGTCCATGTTGGAGCTGAGCGCTGAGCCGATCACACACGCCGCAGGCGTCACGCGATCCCCATACCGTTTAACGAATTCATGCCACATGGCTTCAAAGAGCTCCTGCGGGATGGGTTCGGGCGCATTGGAGGTTTCCATCACCCACGCATGACTATCGAGCCGGTCGTCGTTCCAATAGGCGCCATGAAGTTTGGCGGCTTCGGCAATCACGGCTTTTGTATCTTCGAGCGATGTGCCGACCAGCTGGTCGCCCTGCTCTGCCGGGGCCATGTCCTCCATCATCAGGACAAAGTCGTGGGTCTCTTCGTTCACATCGGTGAAATAGCAATGCGGCGTCGCGATGCCCGCATTGGCCTGCAGGTGCTGGTAGAATTTGACCTCGCGATAATAGTTCAGCAGTAGCTTGCCGGTGGCGCGGCTTTCTTCGCCGGCGCTTGGAAACTTGCCGACGATTGATGCGGGTGCGCCGGGCACGGGCTTTTCGTAGTTGAGGTCGAAGCGGACGCAATCGCCAATCTGCCCGGTTCCAACCGGCTTGGCCGAGAAGCTTTTGACTTTTGCGTCAATGCCATCCGCGGCAAGGGCCGCTGTGAGCCATTGCGCGTCAATGTTCTTCCATTCGCGTATGTCGGGGGTCATGCGGTGCCCCCGCTAATAACGATGAGATTGCATTTCATGTGATGTCGCCCCCCGATGCATTGCCGCTCTTTTGTGAGATTTTTTCAGCAGCGCTTTTCTAATTTTTTGATGCGGGAGTATTCAATGCCCAAACTGTCCATGCAATGAATTCCCCGCGGCGGGCAGGGCTGGCTGGGGTGCGTCGGTGATACCCGAAGTTTTTACTAGGTCAGATCCATGGCGATGCTCTTCATGATGCGGTCGGTCTCACTCAGGATTTTTATGATCCGCTGATAGTGCTGGATATCGTCGAATGAGAGGGTGCGGCCTTTGCGGTCCTTGAGCCATTTTTGTGCGGGCTGGTAGCCGCCGATGTAAAAGTCCCACGCCACCTGCGGCACACCGGCAAAGCCCTGTGTTTTGTTCACCAGCACCATGCCATCCGTGTAGGCCGGTTTTGCCACCACATTGTCGCCCTCGCCTTCAAACGGATAGGGCGTGGGGCCGATTGCGCCGGGTTCCATCAGGTGCAATCGGCGAAGCTGCGTGCCTTTGGGCACCAGCTCCCAGAACGCGTCCGGCGACGCAGGCCACGGGATGCGCGGGAAATCAATTTTGAGAAACGCTGCATATGTCTCCCGGTAGGCCGGGCAATGAAGCACCGCATAGATGTAGTCGAAGATGTCTTCAGGCTCGGGTTTCCCGTGCTTTGGGTGCGTGGCTTCGGCAATGAGTTTCTTGTGAAGCTTCGGATCAAAATTGACGCGGCGGGTTTGGTCGAGGTCTTGTTCCTCGGGATAGATATAGAGTGGGAACAAGAGGCCGCCGCCTCTATAAAACACGTTGAAGTCGATTGGAGCATCGTTTGCAAGAACGAGATTCCACTGCATTGCCCCCACAACTTGCCCTTGCCTACCGATGCTTAGGCCGAGGTTCGCGTTTGGCAGCATGTTAGGCATCATATCGAAGCGACCCCAATCGACCATGTCAGGTCGATACAGGATCACTCTCGTGTCGAAGGGGCGATAGGCAATAGGTGCAATATCAGTGACCCAATTTGCCTTTTGAAGTGCTGCTCGGGCATCGGGCAGCTTCCAACCGCGTGAATCTCCTGGCGGGTATTTACCGGCCTTCTTGTTGGGGAAGAATTCCGAACGGGTCTGTTCGTCGGATTTCGTTGGATCGACAAAGCGGTCGATCCTTTCTTTCAGGCATTTTTCGGTTAAGGCGACCACAAGGCTATCTTTGGCCGACACGATTCCAGTAACGTTTGCAGGCATGAACTCGGCTAGGCCGAAGCACTTTCTATAAACTTCGGCCAGCGAGTGATCCCTCCGCACAAAGGCGTATTGAGGAGCAGTGCAGTCGATCCGCTCCGTTACGGGTTTACCGACGTGGCTTCTGGTCAGGGCCTCATACTTGGCGACCCGAGCACCCCAAAGATCGCCGTGGTAGACTTCGGCCAACCCCTTCTTCTTGGTCCGTTTCTTCACGGCAATGATGATCGCCACGCCTTGCTGGATGTCGAAGACATTCTTATCGGGATCGCCCTCTGGCGTGATCTCTTTCTTTTTTGCATTCCCGTGCAAGTCGAGGACATGAATGCGGTCGAAGGAATTCAGCATGTGCCAGCGCATTCCCCGAAATGTGGGATTATCCAGATAGCCGTGGTTTGTAATGAAACCAAGAACACCTTCGCCGTTCTTCTCAATCAGGCTTTCCGACATGCGGATGAACTTCACATAGTCGTCGTGCAACCAGTGTTTGCGTTCCCCGAAGTGTTTGCCATCAACATATTTGTAATCCTCGATCAGGTTGGTGATCCAGTCGCCCATATTCTGTGAGATTCCGCTGTAAGGCGGGTTTCCGATGACGCACATGATGGGCATGTCGCGCTTTATGGTGTTGGCCTCGCGTGACTCGCGTGACAGCCACTGCGCAAACGGCAATTGCTGGTCTGCCGGCTCACCTTCTTCCAGCGAATTTGTGAGGTATACGGACAGTCTGGGCGGCTCTTTGGTGGGTTTGTACCCCATTTCCTGCAGCATCATGTCCAGCTTCATGTGGCACATGGCGTAGCTGGCCATCAAAATCTCAAAACCGTGCAGACGCGGGATCAGATCCTGCTCCACATAGGTGTTCCACGCGCCCGGCGCGGCGTCCTTGATGCGCGGGGCAATCTGCTTGATGACCTCCGCCAGAAATGTGCCGGTGCCGGTGGCGGGATCAAGTATCTGGACGCGGTGCACTTCCTTCTTGATTGTCTCGCGTTTGCCCTTCTTGCCCGTCTGGCCGGTCTCCCAGTCAATTGTGACCTTGGATGTATCGGCAAGGCCCAGCGGCAGGCCGAACTCGGTCTGCAGGACTTCATCCACCGCACGGACAATGAAGTTGACGACCGGCTCCGGCGTGTACCAGACACCACGGGCTTTACGCTTCTTCGGGTCGAAGGCTGCCAGAAATGTCTCGTAGAAATGCAGGAACGGGTCATTGCGCCCGGTAAGGCGGCCAAAGCCTTCCATCAACTGCGCTACGTCGCAGGCCTGAAAGACCTTTGCCAGATCATCAATGATCCAGCGGATGCGGTCATCAAGGTCATGCCCCGCAACGTAGCCGAAGAGGCTGCGCAGGAAGGGATTGGATTTCGGCAGCAGGTCCAGCGCCTCCTGACGGCTGAATGTCTCCAGCGTATCGTCGTGCAGACGCGCGGCGAACATGCCGTAGGCCACGGTCTCCGCATACATGCCTGCGAAATCTTCAACTGAAATGTCGTGGATCAGCTGCTTGCGGAAGGCCTGCAACTGTTCAGCGAGAGGAGACTGCCGATCTTCATCGGCAATCAGTGACCGGGCCAGAACATCCTTGATGAGGGCCGCCTTGCCCGCCATCAGCGTTGCAAGCGTTTCCGGCGACGTAATGGTGCGCGGCGTCTGGACCGCAAAATCCTTGAGTGCGTGCTCAAGTACTTCGAACTGGTCCGGAGAGGGCTGTAGCCCCATCAGCACATCGCCGATCCGCACCTCGTGAACAAGCTCGCCCTCGTGGTAGAAGAGGAACAACAACCCATCCGTGTAGATGAGATTGGGCAGCGCCTTGCGGTAGCGTTCGAGCTGGTCTTTTTCGCGACCCTTGAGATGTTTCAGGTCGGCCCCAGGGATTTTTGCCTCAGCATGCCCCATGACAACATCACCACGGTGGAACGAAAAATCAGGTGCACCCACCTCCCGCAGCCGCTGCGGTTCGTTCTGTGACGTGATGTCAGGGTTTATACTGTCAAACAAGCTCTGAAGGGCAGCGCGGTATGAATGCTCCGTGGCATTCCCCTGCCCGTGGACCGCGACCAGTTGCTCAAAATAACTTCCAATATCCACCGGGCAGCATCCCTTTTGTTGCGGACAGCGCATTGCCAATTCCGCTGGCGGACAACAGCTAGGAAGCCCGCAAGGCTTTCATTTCTAGTTGAGATTAGAGAGGGTCCACAAGTCTCCACTCGTAATGAGAGTGGCGCACCCGGCAGGAGTCGAACCTGCGACCTCTGCCTTCGGAGGGCAGCGCTCTATCCAGCTGAGCTACGGGTGCTGGCCGCGCCGGGGACCTCGTAAGGTCCGGCGGGGAGCGGGAAACTAGCGCGGTTTGGGGGCTCTCCGCAATCGCAACCGGCACATGAAATTGTCTAACTTTCATGAGACTTGGCGCGGGCTCGAGCTGGCGCGATAGTCGCATGGGTTGCGGGTGAGAAGGCTGGATGATTCGTTCAGCCCGGCGGAAAAGGCGGATTTGTGCCGGAAAGGCACAAAACCTGTCTCAAAATCCGGCAATGAGGCGTGACCAAAGATGGCGACACCGGCACAACAGGCGGCAAATGAGGCGGCACGCAAGGCGTCACGGCGCTCGCCGTTGCTCAAGCTTGCGCCTTTTGGCGCCTATGCGGACCCGGTCTGCGCCGTTAAAGACAAGCGGCTGATTGCGCTGCATGACTATTGGCGCGGCAAGCGGACGATGACGCCGATGCCGTCGCGCGCAGACATTCATCCGCGCGACTTCAAGGGGCATCTGCCGCGCATATTCCTGATTGATGTGCTGCCGGACGGGGGCTTTGCGTTCCGGCTGGCGGGCACGGCGATTGTGGACCTGTTCGGCTGTGACCCGACGGGCAAGGCATTGCCGGATGCGCTCGGCCCGCAGGCGGCGCGGCTGGCGTCGGCTGTGTTTACGGCGGTTGTTGAATATGGCCGGCCGATGCGCACGCTGGGCGCGATGGACTGGTGGACGCCGCCCAAAAAGGCGTCATCCGAAGCGCCCGAGCATGATCTGGCGCATATGACATTCGAGGCGGTTCACATGCCGCTGTCGCCGGATGGATCCGACGTCAACATCATCATGTGTGCGCTGGTTGCCTATTCAGGCGAGGACCAGCCGCCATTTCCCGAGATCAACGGCTAAACTTTTGCCTATGCGGCGGGTGCGCGGGTAATTTCCAGGAAGACGTCTTCCAGATGGCCTTCCTCGATGGAAAGGTCACGGATCTTGATGCCTGCGGCGCTTACCTGCTCAAGGATATCCGACACATTCTGGGTGCTGGGCTTGTAGCCGATTTCAAGCACGCCGCCGGGCATGAGCTCTGCGCCAAGCGCTGCAAGCGTTGCGGGGACGGCGGTCAGGTCTGTTTCAGGCGTTACGCGCAATGCCTTGCGGTCCAGCCGTGCGACAAGCTTGGGGGTCGGCTCGCAGGCAACGACTTCGCCGTGATTGATGATGGCGATCTCGTCGCACAGGCTTTCGGCCTCTTCGAGATAGTGCGTGGTCAGAACAATCGTCACGCCGCGCTCATTCAATTCCTTCACATAGGCCCAGAGCTGCTGGCGCAGTTCGATGTCGACGCCGGCGGTGGGTTCATCAAGCACGATGACGGGCGGGGCGTGGACCATGGCCTTGCCGACCAGCAGCCGTCGGCGCATGCCGCCTGACAAGGTGCGGGCATAGGCATCGGCTTTGTCTTCAAGGCCCATGGCACGCAGGATTTCCATGGTGCGGCGCTCACGCTTGGGCACGCCGTAGAGGCCCGCCTGCAGTTCCAGCACTTCGGCGGGGGTGAAGAACGGGTCGATATTGAGTTCCTGCGGCACCACGCCGATGGAGGCGCGGGACTGGCGGGGGTTCTTGTCGATATCAAAGCCCCAGACAGTCATCTCGCCTTCGGTCTTGGTGACAAGCCCTGCGAGAATATTGATGAAGGTGGATTTGCCGGCACCATTGGGGCCCAACAGCCCGAAGATGCTGCCGCGGGGGATTGTCAGATCAATCCCCTTCAGCGCTTCCTTGGCGGGCTCATTGCCGGAGGCCTTGTAGACCTTGCGCAGGCCGCGGGCCTCAATGGCCGCCTCGCGGGCGGGCGCACCATCCTTCAAAACCGGCTGGGTTTCCATATCCATCAAGTATTCCTCATGCCCGCCATTTTACCTGCACAGGCGTTTTATACGGGGGTTGGGGTTGGTACACCCGGGCGGGTGGAGGGGTCAAACGCGGACGCGTTCACAGTCTATATGGTTACGCTGGTAGCCGCGCTCAAGCGGTGGCATATTCCGCAGCCCATGAGCACATCAAAAAAATCACCCGGCGGCACGCCCGTCACCAGTTCCAGCCATCTCTATCTGGTGGATGGGTCGGCTTATATTTTCCGCGCCTATCACGCGCTGCCGCCGCTGACGCGCAAATCCGATGGGTTGCCAGTCGGGGCGGTCTCAGGCTTTTGCAATATGCTGCACAAGCTTGTGGTCTCCTCGAAGGTGCGCGACGGCAAGGATGCGCCGACGCATTTTGCAGTAATTTTCGACGCCAAGGGCGACACGTTCCGCAACGAGATTTATGCGGATTACAAGGCCAATCGCGATGCGCCGCCGGAAGATCTGGTGCCGCAATTTGCGCTGGTGCGTGATGCGACGCGGGCCTTCGGGCTTCCGTCGGTAGAACTGACCGGCTTTGAGGCCGATGACCTGATTGCGACCTATGCCAAGCAGGCGGCAGCACTGGGCGCCGAAGTCACCATCGTTTCGTCGGACAAGGATCTGATGCAGCTTGTCGATGACAGAATCGAGATGCTGGACCCGATGAAGGACAAGGTCATCGACAGCGATGGCGTTGTCGAAAAATTCGGGGTGCGGCCGGACAAGGTTGTGGAGGTTCAGGCGCTGGCGGGCGACTCAACCGACAATGTGCCCGGCGTGCCCGGCATCGGCATCAAGACGGCAGCGCTGCTGATCGACGAATTCGGCGATCTTGAAACGCTGCTCTCCAAGGCTGATACCATCAAGCAGAACAAGCGGCGCGAGAACCTGATTGCGTTTGCCGAGCAGGCGCGCATCTCGCGGCAACTTGTGTTGCTGGATCAGCATGTGCCCGTCGATGTACCGCTAGAGGATATGGGCGTTGTTGATCCCGACGCTGCCACCCTGATTGGGTTTCTCAAGGACATGGAGTTCGGCACACTGACCAAGCGCATGGCGGAGGCGCTGGATGCGGACCCGGATGCGATTGAGGCGGCGGGCGACCACAAGCCGGAGAAAACTTCGGCACCGGCAGCAAAAGCTGAAGCGGCGGGTGAACGCGGTGGCAAGCCCGGAGCAATGGACACAAGCCTTGTTGATACGCCGCCGATTGATGCGGCGTCCTATGAATGTGTGACGACGCTTGATGCACTCGACACATGGATTGCAGAAGCAACGCATGCGGGGCTGATGGCGCTGGATACGGAAACGACGTCGCTCGACCCGATGTCGGCACGGCTGGTGGGCATCTCGCTGGCAACAGCGCCGGGACGCGCCTGTTACATTCCCTTGACCCACGGCATGGCGAGCGAAGGCACGTTGGCGCTGGATGATCCGGCACCAGCGCAGATACCGCTCAAGGATGCGATTGCGCGGCTGAAGCCGCTGCTGGAGGACCAAAGCGTTCTCAAGGTTTTGCAGAACGCCAAATATGATCTGGTGATGCTCAAGCGCGCGGGCATTGCCGTCGCGCCGATAGATGACACGATGCTGGTTTCCTATGCGCTGGATACCGGGCTGCACGGGCACGGCATGGACGCATTGTCCGAGCGGTTCCTCGGCCACAAGCCAATTCCCTTCAAGGAAGTGGCAGGCTCGGGCAAATCACAGATCACGTTTGATCTGGTGCCGCTGGACAAGGCCACGCGCTACGCCGCCGAAGACGCGGACGTGACGCTGCGGCTCTACCATGCGCTGAAGCCGCGCCTTGTGGGCGAGCGAATGATGACCGTTTATGAAACGCTGGAACGCCCGATGGTAGGCGTGCTGACGCAAATGGAAATGGCGGGCATCAAGCTCGACCCGGCCATTCTCAAGCGTATGTCCAGTGACTTTGCGCAGAAGCTTGCAGGGCTTGAGGCCGAGATACATGAGCTGGCGGGCGAACCGTTCAACATTGCCAGCCCCAAGCAACTTGGAGAAATCCTGTTCGACAAGATGAGCCTTGAGGGCGGCAAGAAAACCAAGACCGGCGCATGGGGCACCGGTGCCGACGTGCTGGAAACGCTGGCAGCGCAGGGCCACGACCTGCCGCAGCGGGTTTTGGCGTGGCGGCAACTTGCAAAACTGAAAAGTACGTATACGGACGCCCTGCCCGACTTCATCAACGAAGATACGGGCCGGGTCCATACAAGCTACTCGCTTGCCTCCACGACGACGGGGCGGCTGTCATCGTCCGACCCCAACCTGCAGAACATTCCGATCCGCTCCGAGGAAGGCCGCAAGATCCGCACGGCATTCATTGCGGATGAAGGCAATGTGCTGATCTCCGCCGACTATTCGCAGATTGAGCTGCGGGTGCTGGCGCATATGGCGAATATCGAAACCCTGCAGCAGGCCTTTGCCGACGGGCTTGATATTCATGCGATGACGGCGAGCGAAATGTTCGGTGTGCCGATTGAAGGCATGGACCCGATGATCCGCCGCAAGGCCAAGGCGATCAATTTCGGGATCATCTACGGCATCTCGGCGTTCGGGCTGGCCAACCAGCTATCGATTCCGCGCGGCGAAGCCGCCGAGTATATCGACAAGTATTTTGAACGCTTTCCCGGTATTCGCGCCTATATGGACGAGACCAAGGCATTTGCGCGCGAACACGGCTATGTAGCGACATTGTTCGGCCGCAAGACGCATCTGCCGGAGATCAATTCCAAGAACGGCGCGCAACGCTCCTTCACCGAGCGTGCGGCGATCAATGCGCCGATCCAGGGCTCAGCAGCAGACATCATCCGCCGCGCGATGATCCGTATGCATCAGGCGTTGGCCGACGCCAAGCTGCCGGCCCGCATGTTGCTGCAGGTGCATGACGAACTGATTTTCGAAGTGCCGAAGGACAAGGCGGACAAGACCATCGAGATCGCCCGCAAGATCATGGAGGGGGCCGCTGCCCCGGCTGTCAATCTCTGCGTGCCGTTGGTGGTGGACGCCAATGCGGCGCTCAGCTGGGCGGACGCGCACTAGACCACGTTGAACACACCGGCCCGGCGGGCGTCGCCTGCGCCGTCGAAATTGCCGCGTGCGTCTCGGGCGGCAACATGCACGCCGCCGAAGAACATGTTGGGTTCAGCCCATGGTTCCACCAGGTCAAACTCCTTTGACATGGCGTCGCGTTCTTTCTCCGGCCAACCTTCCTCGAAGCTGAGTTTGGCGGGCTTGTTCTTGTCGGCGCGGGTGCCTTCCACATGCAGGCGAGGATGCATCACGGCATCCTGCGCATGGGCGCCGCGTGTGATCAGCAGCAGGGTTTGCAGCAGGGCAGAGCGGATGCGGTTTGAGCCGCCGGAGCCAAGCGCGATGACGCCGCCATTGGTGCCGTGGGCGAGCATCGGTGTCATCATCGAGGACATGCGCATATTCTCCGCCCACTGATGGAATCCATCAGGGTTGATATCATCCTCGCCCAGCATATTGTTGAGCATGAAGCCGCAGCCGGGCACCAGCGCGCCGCACCCTTCGCCGTTGGAGATTGTCGCGGCGGCGGCGTTGCCGTCCTTGTCCACCACGCTGACATGGGTGGTGCCACGCAGAGCCTGCGGGGTTTTCTTCTTGTCGAGGGTAGTGCCGTTGCGCAGGGCCACCAGCGCATCCGGGTCGCCGTTGCATTGCGCGCGGATGGTGTTCATCCACAGCAAGGTTTCGGCAATGTGCTGCGCAGGAACGCGGGTGCGGATGTGAGATTTTTCCAGACGGTCGAGACCCAGCGCCACCATGATGCCGCCAGTTGAGGGCGGTGGTGTCATCTCGATCATTAGTCCGCCGGCGTTGGCCACAAGCGGCGCGCGGGTTGCAGTTTCATAGAAGCGGATGTCGTCAGCTGTGAGATGCCCGCCCGCGTCCTCCGCCTGCCGCACCATGGCGCGCGCAATCTCGCCTTTGGTCGCAATCGCCAGACCTTCGCGGGCAATGGCGTCCAGCGCATCGGCAAGGTCGGGGTTTTTGAGGGAGGCACCCTCGCCCAGCAGTTTACCGTCCGCCCCGGTGAACAGTTTTTTCAGGCCGGGGCTGGATGTGAGAATCGGTTCTACGACCGTGAACAGATAGGCCTGAAACGCCGTCACCGCGACGCCATCCTTGGCGGCGCGGATCGCGGGTTCGGCGATGCGGGTCATCGGCACGCGGCCAAGCCGTTCATGCACCTTGAACAGGCCAGGCAACAGGCCCGGCGTGGCGGCAGCGCCCAGGCCGATATGAAAAGCCTGCGTCACGCCGCCAAAATCGACCGAGACTTCGCGGAAATCGATTTCATAGTCGGGGCGCTTGCGGCGCGGGGTCTGGACGAAAAAATCAAAGACGCGGGTTTGGCCATCGTGGCGGGCGGTCAAAAACCCGCCACCGCCGGGGGATGCCAGCACCGGCTCCGCCACGCAGGCGGCGAGCAAAGCGGCAATCACCGCGTCAAACGCGTTGCCGCCATCCTCCAGAATCTCAGACGCCGCCGCAGCGGTGACCGCATGGCCTGCTGCGACGGCGCCGTTGTGTGGCATGGTTCTACTTGTGACTACTGAGCAGCCGCGGCGGCAGCAATCGGCGCTGCGTCGCGGACGTCCGGGTCCACATGGGCTTCGAATTTCTCGAAATTTTCAATGAACATCTTGACCAGCGCGCGGGCCTGCTTGTCGTAGGCGTCGCCGTCGGCCCAGGTGCCGCGCGGGTTGAGCAGTTTGTTGTTCACGCCGGGCACGGCAACGGGCACTTCGAAACCGAAGTTTGCATCCGTGCGCATCTCGGCGGTGAGCAGGCTGCCGTCGAGCGCTGCATTGAGAAGCGCGCGGGTTTCCTTGATCGGCATGCGGCTGCCGGTGCCGTAAACGCCGCCGGTCCAGCCGGTGTTGACCAGCCAGCAATTCACATCGTGCTCATGGATGAGCGCACGCAGCAGATTGCCGTATTCGCTGGGGTGGCGGGACATGAAGGGCGCACCGAAGCAGGTGGAGAACGTGGCTTCGGGCTCGGTCACGCCTTTTTCCGTGCCGGCAACCTTGGCGGTGTAGCCGGACAGGAAGTGATACATGGCCTGGCTGGGTGTCAGCTTGGCGATGGGAGGCAGTACGCCAAACGCATCCGCCGTCAGCATGATGATGGTGTTGGGCTGGCCGGCAATACCAGCAAGGCTGGCATTGGGGATGTAGCTGATCGGGTACGCGCCGCGGGTGTTTTCGGTGAGAGACGCATCATCGAAATCAAGTTCGCGGGTGTTTTCGTCCATCACCACGTTTTCAAGCACGGTGGCGAAACGCTGGGTGGTGGAATAGATCTCAGGCTCTGCTTCCGGCGAGAGCTTGATCATCTTGGCGTAGCAGCCGCCTTCAAAGTTGAAGAGACCCTCGGGGCCCCAGCCGTGCTCGTCATCACCGATGAGCTGGCGCTCGGGATCCGCGGAAAGCGTGGTCTTGCCGGTGCCCGACAGGCCGAAGAAAATGGCCGCATCGTCGCTCTTGCCGACATTCACAGAGCAATGCATCGGCATGATCTTTTTCGGCGGCAGCTTGTAGTTGAGCATCGAGAAGACGGACTTCTTCATTTCGCCCGCATAGGACGTGCCGGCGATCAGCACGATCTGGCGATCGAAATCGCAGGCGATGACCGTTTCCGAGCGGCAGCCGTGGCGCGCAGGGTCAGCCTTGAAGCTCGGCAGGGCGATAATGGTGAATTCCGGCACGAAGCTTTCGAGCTCGCCAGCGGTCGGCTCAATCAGCAGGTGTTGGATGAACAGCGAGTGCCATGCGAACTCGGTGACGACGCGGGTGGCAAGACGGTGGGTCTTGTCGGCGCCGCCGAACAGATCCTGCACGAAAAGCTCTTTGCCCTTGGCGTGGGCGAGCATGTCGGCGTGCAGCGTATCGAACGCGCTTTCGTCCATGCCCTTGTTGTTGTCCCACCAGACCTGATCTTCGGTGGCGGCGGTGCGGACGATGAACTTGTCCTGGGCGGAGCGACCGGTGTGCTGACCGGTCTTGACGACAATCGGGCCCTTGGCGGCAAGCTCGCCCTCGCCGCGCTCAATGGCCATTTCGACCAGGGAGGCTGCGCAATGATTCCAATGGGACACCTTCACATCGGTGAAGCCCATTTTGTCGAGGCCGTGGCTTGATACTTTCGGACCGGTCTGTGTCACGTCTTTCGTCTCCATTCGTGCCGTGCCCGCAGCAGGCAAGTGGTGCCGCGCGAACAATGGGCTCATATCGGCGGCAAACCCGCCCTCAAAACGCCGCTATAATGCAGCGTGGCTTAACGCTTCGCGGTCGCAGAGTCGATCCACAAAAGCCGCATCCTGTGCAGCTTCAAGGGTCTGCCGACGTCCATTTCCGCTGCGGCACGTTCGGCCGGGCAAAGAGCCGGCCGCCGCCCGGACCGGGCAGGCCGCAGAAAAATCGCAGAATTCCGAGGAAAAGCACTCCCGCCGGGACACTCCCCATGCCCGCTGACTTCACTTACAGCTGAAAATTACGGCGCTGTATGATTTGGCGCAACAGACGCTGCGTCATTTCGCCAAAAGCAGTTACCGCTCACCGGCGGACGACAGGGGCCGGTTCGCGGTCATCATCTGGAGAATCGCACCGGGCGACCTTAACGGGCCGGGAGCGGGTTGCCGGGTGGCCAGCCCCTTTGGCGCGGTAACCATATGGCGCTACAAAGGCGATTGTGCCTTGTTGATGCCCGATTCCCCGGTACATCTGCCGGGTACGAACCCGTCCCGCCGATTAATCGAAAAGCGACCCGCACCCATGCCGACTGTTGCCCTGGTGGATGATGACCGCAATATCCTGACTTCCGTGCAGATGGCGCTGGAGGCTGAAGGGTTCACCGTGCGGTCCTATAGCGATGGCGCGGCAGCGCTTGAGGGGCTGGCGAGCAAGCCGTGTGATATCGGCGTCTTCGACATCAAGATGCCGCGCATGGACGGGATGGAACTGCTGCGCCGGTTGCGCCAGTCCACCGAGATGCCGGTGATTTTTCTCACCTCCAAGGATGACGAGATTGACGAGCTGTTCGGTCTCAAGCTGGGGGCGGACGACTACATAAAAAAACCGTTTTCGCAGCGCCTGCTGATCGAACGCATTCGCGCCGTGCTGCGCCGGGGCAACCCGAAGGACGCAAACAACGGTGCCAAGACCTCGACTGCCAGTGCCGAAGGCGCCAATGGCGAGGCGGCGGGCGTCATTGAACGCGGACGCCTTGAGATGGACCCCGAGCGGCATGCCTGCACATGGGGCGGCAAGCCGGTGACGCTGACGGTGACCGAGTTTCTGATTTTGCATTCGCTTGCGCAGCGGCCGGGCTATGTGAAGAGCCGCGACGCGCTAATGGATGCGGCCTATGACGATCAGGTCTATGTGGATGACCGCACCATCGACAGCCACATCAAGCGGCTGCGCAAGAAGTTCAAATCCGTCGATACGGATTTCGATGCGATCGAAACGCTTTACGGCGTTGGCTATCGCTACAAGGAAGACTGATACGCGCCTGCGCCCCTGCAGGCCCTGAGAATGATGCGGCGGGAGAGTGACACGCTGCGATGGCGGATATATCGCGCAACTCGAAATCGGGCGGCAAGCCCTCCACCGGCAAAGTGGGGCGCTGGGACGCATCGCTGCGCGCGCTGGCGGCGCGCGGATGGCGCGCGCTCAACGACATGCAGGTGCGCGGCCGCTTCTCAACCCTGACCCGGCGCATTGTTGCCTTCAACGTGCTGGCGCTGGCGCTGCTGGCGGCGGGCATTTTGTATGTGAACCAGTTTCAGGCCGGGCTGATTGACCAGCGGGTGCAGAACCTGCGTGCGCAAGGCGAGATCATTGCCGGCGCGCTGGCGGAAGCCGCCACCATTGAGCTTGAAACCCAGATCATCGTGCCCGACGGGCCGGTGCCGCAGATCGATCTGACGGTTGCCGCCCGGCAGGCGCCGATTGATCCGCGGCGCGCCGCCGCCATCCTGCGACGGCTGGTGCTGCCGACGGATGCCCGTGCGCGGCTCTACAACACCAATGGCGTGATCGTGGTGGATTCACAGTTCATTGATGCGGGCCGCGATGTCATCGCCTATGAGCTGCCGCCGCCTGCGGATGAAGACGGATACACATTTCTGGATTCGATCAATGTGATGATCTCCGGTCTGCTGCGCGGCACCGATGTGCCCGCCTATGAGGAACTGCCCGGTGACAAGGGCCTTGGCTACAAGGAGGTGCGCGGCGCGCTGCGGGCAGATTCAACAAGCATGGTGCGGGTCAATGAACGCGGCCAGCTTATCGTGTCCGTAGCCGTCCCGGTGCAGCGCTTCAAGGCGGTGATGGGCGCACTGCTGCTGTCAACGGAAGGCGGCGATATTGATGCGCTGGTGCGCGCCGAACGGCTGGCTGTGCTGCGGGTCTTTCTCGTGCTGCTGGTGGTGACGGTGCTGCTGGCGATTTTGCTGGCCGGGACGATCGCAGCCCCGGTGCGGCGGTTGGCGGAAGCCGCAGAACGGGTGCGCAGCCAACGGCATACGCGCGTCGACATTCCGGACTTCCGCGACCGGCGCGACGAGATCGGTGATCTGTCCGGTGCATTGCGCGAAATGACGCGCGAGCTTTATGCCCGCATTGATGCGACCGAGCGCTTTGCCGCCGACGTGGCACATGAACTTAAAAATCCGCTGACCTCGCTTAGAAGCGCCATCGAAACCTTTGCCATTGCCAAGGACGACACCGCCCGCGAGCGGCTGCGGGAAATCATTTCCGATGATGTGACGCGGCTCGACCGGCTGATCACGGACATTTCCGAGGCCAGCCGCATTGACGCTGAAATGAGCCGGGCAGAAGCGGTGCCCGTTGATCTGGTGGTGCTGCTGGACACATTTGTGAGCAACTACACCCAGTCGCGCGCCGTACCGCACGGAGATGGCGCGCCGCCGGTGCTGTTTGATGCGCCTGCCGCGGGAACTACGCCTTTGATGGCAAATCTCATTGAGCTGCGGTTCGGCCAGGTCTTGGCCAATCTGGTGGACAATGCGGTGTCGTTCAGCAAACCGGACGGGACACCCGGCAGCAGCGTGCGCATCGGCGTGTCGCGGCAGGATGGTGAAATCGAGATCACCGTCGATGACAACGGGCCGGGGATCAGGCCGGAAAATCTGGAGACCGTGTTCAATCGGTTTTACACTGATCGTCCGGACCCCGACGCGTTTGGCAAAAATTCCGGCCTTGGTCTTTCAATCACACGGCAGATCATTCAGGCGCATGGCGGCACCATTCATGCCGAGAACCGCACGGATGAGGATGGCAACTGCATCGGCGCGCGGTTTGTGGTCCGGCTGCCAGCCGCCAAGGCTGCGTGAGGATGCGGAGAATATGTTGACTCACCCCTACCACGGCACATGCGTTGCCCTGCGCGGGCGCTGTGTCCTGCTGCGCGGGGAGCCGGGCAGCGGCAAGTCGGACCTGGCGCTGCGGTTTCTTGATGCTTACACCGACGCGTGGTTGGTGGCGGATGATCAGGTCAGGCTCAAGTCCGACGGTGACACGCTATTTGCCAGCGTCCCGGATGTGCTCAAGGGCCTGCTTGAGGTGCGTGGTCTGGGGCTGATACGGCGCGCGGTTCCTGCAATGGCCGGCCTGACACCGCTGGTGCTGATTGTGGACCTTGTGACGCGGGATGGCCTGCCACGGATTGCAGAGCCAAGATTTGAGGCGTTGCAGGGTATTGAGTTGCCGGTGATCCCGCTCGCACCATTTGAGCATTCAGCCCCGCAAAAACTGGCCTTGGCGCTTGAAACCATTGGCATTACGGGCTTTCCGGGTGACGACGGCGTGCTGGTGTGACACCACGCCCCGGATCGCCGCAAGCAAACCCCCTTGCCAAACCCGCGCGTTAGGCGTTGTGATCCCCTCTGGCGCTGCCTTTTTGGTCGGGCCGGGGCAACCAGGGTCTCCCAAATCGGGATCCGGTGCCTGTGATTTTACACTGTATACGGATCACTGAGCTCATATGATCGGTCTTGTTCTTGTTACCCACGGAAACCTCGCCACAGAGTTTGCTGCCGCCATGGAGCATGTGGTGGGGCCGCAATCCAACACCCGCGCAATCTGCATCGGTCCTGATGACGACATGGAAGAGCGGCGCAAGGAGATCATCTCCGCCGTCAGTTCCGTTGATACGGGAGACGGCGTCATCCTGCTGACGGACATGTTCGGCGGTACGCCCTCCAATCTCGCCATTTCCGTGATGGAGCAGGCCAAGGTCGAAGTCATTGCGGGCATCAATCTGCCGATGCTTATCAAGCTTGCAAGTGTGCGGGTGGATACGCCGCTCGAACAGGCTGCGGCCCTTGCACAGGAATCCGGCCGTAAATATATCAACATCGCCAGCGAGTTGCTCGCCGGTGACAAAGACTAGACACACGACATACGTGCTGGGACGAGAATATGAATGCTTCGGCAGCGGAGCCGGTGGTATCGCGCGATGTCACAATAACCAATTCGCGCGGACTGCACGCACGGGCCTCTGCCCGGTTTGTCAAAACGGCTGAGAGTTTTGATGCAGATGTCCGCGTCTCGCGAGATGGGCAGACTGTGATGGGCACATCCATCATGGGGCTGATGATGCTGGCAGCGTCCACCGGCTGCGGCATCAAAATCCAGGCGTCCGGCCCGCAGGCGCAGGAAGCCATTGATGCACTGGTGGCGCTGGTGACGGATAATTTCGGCGAGGAATAGCAGCCGGCAGGGCGCCATCGTCAGATGGTGGAAATCCCGGCTTCGTCATACAGGTCACGGGCTATGTCGCCATATGATTTGACGCAATTACGCCCGGCAGCCTTGGCCCCGTACAGGGCTTCGTCAGCCTGACGGTACAGCTTGCGCAGATTTTCCGTGTCGTCCGGGAAAACCGACACGCCGATGCTACCGGTGACGCGCACTATTTCTCCGGTTGAAAGCGTGATCGGTACTTCAATGGCGCGCAGCAAGCGGCGCGCGAACCGCGCGGCACCTTCTGCTTCGTCAAGATGCAGCAGTATCAGAACGAACTCATCGCCACCGGTGCGTGCCACGAAATCCGTTTCACGAATTTCTTCCCGCAGACGCCGCGCGATCTCCACCAGTGTATCATCGCCCGCCTGATGGCCCAGCTCGTCATTGATGGGTTTGAAGCCGTCCAGATCAAGCGCCAGAATGGCCGCCTTCTCGCCGGCGCGCTTGGTGTGCTTCAGCATTGACTCGGTGAAATCGTTGAGGGCTGTGCGGTTGGCCAGCCCGGTGAGCGGATCTGAGACGGCCTGACGTTCCATATCTACAGCGTGGTTATGGCGCTCTGTAACGTCGGTGCCGGAGAAAACGATCATCCCGCTTTCACGTTTGACCATCTCAACTGCCACAACGCGCTTGCCAGGGATGTTCTGGTCGTAGCTATAGAAACCCTCTTCAAGCTGCTTGGAGATGATCGCTTCGACTTTCGATGCGCTCTTCATGGGATCACCGGCGCCATAATCACCGCGGGTTGCCTGATAGAGAACGAGGTCACTCAGGGTCCGTTCGGTTGTGAACCATTCCAGCGGCACATCCATAAGTTCAGCAACACGCGCATTCCAGAACAGCAGTTCGTCCATGCCGCGTGATGCGAGAACACCGACGGACAGCGCGCCCATGACACTGCCCATCATGTCATTCACGCCCTGAGCTTTATGGGCTGCGGCCTGTGCAAGCGTGGTTTGGCGAGACACGTCCTCAAGTTCACCAGCGGTCTTGTCGATCTTGTCGTGCAGGTGTTCGTTCTCAATCGCCAGCGCATCCACCTGCTGCTCCGCCTCCAGGGCCTGCTCGCGGCGAAACCACAAGGCCCGGCGAATTGCGGCGAAAGGTTCTTCGACGGTGGAAAGTTCCCGCGGCAGAGTGCTGTAATCGGCGCTCTTGTCGAACTCTTCATTCGCCAGTGCGGTGCCGATGCCCGCGAGGGTTTCCCCCCAACGGGGCACCGCCTTCATCAGGCCAGAGCTCACCCGCACGTATTGAATGACAAACGGCACAACAACCAGGAAGATCAACACAATGGCGATCACCTTTGCGAACAGCAGACCGCTGCCGACCGCCTGCATTTGCTCATTGAGCCGCTCCATTTCGAAACTGACAAGGGTCGCATAGCCGCTCAGCGCCGCAGAATCGTCCACGCGGATAGCTTTATCTATCTGCGATGCCGTAGCTCCCTGGCCCGCCATATCGCGCGCCGTAGAGATACCCTCCGCGTAGTCGCGAATTGTCTGGTCAATAACCCTGATGGCTTCAATTTCGGCCGACGAGGTGGCACGGGCGGCCAGCTTATCCAGCAACTCCTGAGCCTGCATCGCTGCGGCTTTTGCCTGCTGCAGGTGGTCCGGATTGCGGGTAAGCAGATAGACCTTGAGATGATGGACCAGCCCGTCGAGGCCGATCGCCCCTTCAAAGTTCGACAACAAGGCCAGGTAGGTGGTTTTGCCGGAGCCGTCGCTGCGGCTGGCCGACACCAGCATATCAACTGCACTTGCCAGATGCATGAGATCGACACCTGCAAGACCATAGACCTCTTCAGGCGTCTTGCCGGCAAAGTCGCCATTGTTGATCCGTTCCATTGCCACGCGCATGACGTGAAGTTCGGTGCGGATCGCCGCCAGTGCCGTGCGTTCGATCGGACTGGTATCAAGAGTCTCAAACTCAAGCAGGGTGCCGCGCATGGCGCCCATATCCAGCATTGTGTTGTCTTCCAGCGATGATTTGTCGCGCAGAATGCTATTGAGGTAGTTGTGAACCAACCCGCCATAGCCAAGGTGATGGCGCATGCGGCTGATGGCCGTCTGGCGCGGGTCACGCTGCTCCAGCGTCTGCGCCCATTCAACCTCGGTCTCGTGGAGCAGATATGCCGCATAGGACAGGCCGGCGCACAAAAGTGCGCTCAGCACAGACACCCTGATCAGATGCTGCCGCATCATCAGCAATATGGAATTGACACCACCCAACCTTGGGTTCCCATTCTCAATCGAAGTTGAAAAAGACAGTCATAAGTTTATCTGCTTCAAGATAAAGCGGAGGTTAACGATCAGGAAACGATGTTCCGCATGGAAACGGGACTAATCCTGCAGGAAACCGTTATGCTGCGCCGACATAGTGGATATAAACATGTCTTTATATCCTTCTTGATGCGCAGCTGATTGGCTGCTAGAACCCGCCCTATCGCCCGCTTTCAAGCTGGCGGCCCATATCTGCTGTGCTGCATCACCAGCACTGGCCATCCACGGAGAAATCGCCCATGAGCGCTCAGGATTACGTCGTCGCCGACATTTCGCTGGCCGAATACGGCAACAAGGAAATCGAAATTGCCGAAACCGAGATGCCGGGCCTGATGGCCTGCGTCGAAGAGTTCGGCCAGAGCAAGCCCCTCAATGGTGCGCGCATCACCGGGTCGCTCCACATGACAATTCAGACAGCCGTGCTGATTCAGACGCTGGAAAAGCTGGGCGCGAAAGTGCGCTGGGCGTCGTGCAACATCTTCTCGACGCAGGACCATGCAGCCGCGGCGATCGCTGCCGGCGGCACCCCCGTCTTCGCGGTCAAGGGTGAGAGCCTGGAAGAGTACTGGACCTACACGGATGCCATCTTCCAGTGGCCCGACGGTGAACCCTCCAACATGATCCTCGATGATGGCGGCGACGCCACCATGTACATCCTACTGGGTGCCCGCGCTGAAGAAGGCGAAGACATCCTCTCCAAGCCGGGCTCCGAGGAAGAAGAATACCTGTTCGCGCAGATCAAGAAGCGCATGGCGGCAACGCCGGGCTTCTTCGTGAAGCAGCGCCACGCCATTCAGGGTGTCTCGGAAGAAACCACCACCGGCGTCAACCGGCTTTACCAACTGATGGAAAAGGGCCACCTGCCCTTCCCGGCGATCAATGTGAATGACTCGGTCACCAAGTCGAAGTTCGACAACAAGTATGGCTGTAAGGAATCGCTGGTCGACGGCATCCGCCGCGGTACCGACGTGATGATGGCCGGCAAGGTCGCCGTTGTGTGCGGTTACGGCGATGTGGGCAAAGGCTCGGCAGCGTCGCTGCAGGGTGCCGGTGCCCGCGTGAAGGTCACCGAAGTTGACCCGATCTGCGCACTGCAGGCTGCCATGGACGGCTTTGAAGTTGTGACGCTTGATGATGCCGCGGCTTACGCGGACATCGTCATCACCACCACCGGCAACAAAGACGTCATCACCATGGACCATATGCGCAAGCTCAAGGACATGGCGATCATCGGCAATATCGGCCACTTCGATAACGAAATTCAGGTTGCCGATCTGAAGAACCACAAATGGACCAACATCAAGCCGCAGGTAGACATGGTTGAGTTCCCCGATGGCAAACGGATGATCATCCTGTCGGAAGGCCGGTTGCTCAATCTTGGTAATGCCACGGGCCACCCGTCTTTCGTGATGTCGGCGTCCTTCACCAATCAGGTGCTGGCGCAGATCGAGCTGTTCACCAAGGGCGACGAATACGAAAACAAGGTCTATGTGTTGCCCAAGCATCTCGATGAGAAAGTGGCACGGCTGCATCTGGCCAAGCTGGGCGTCAAGCTCACTGAGCTGTCGGGCGAGCAGGCCTCCTACATCGGCGTGCCCCAGCAGGGCCCGTTCAAGCCGGAGCATTACCGCTACTAGCCGCGGCGAAGCATTCGCAACTTGCATATCAGGCGGGGCGTCCATCGGGCGCCCCGCCTTTTTGTTGCGCTGTTTTTGTTGCGCATCCTCGCCTATGCTTGCATGCAAAGCAGGATGCGGGTTTCCTAGGCGGGAAACTTGCGAATCACTCATGGGTCACATGCGCATCAGGCGTCCACAAGCCGGATACCGGCGCGGCAACAAGAGCATTGCGGCAGTCAGCATTGGCAGCACAGTGGTCATGCCGTTTGCAGCAGCCGCGCAACCTACGGGGGCGGACTTTACCGGGGCACTCTCGGCCGCATCCGTTGAAACACTTCTGGCCAGCGTTGCCGTTGGTGCGCTGTTGCTGGCGGTCGGCTCGGTATGGGCCATGGGCCGCGCCTTCAAGCGCAACCGGCGCGACATGGCGGCGCGCGCCGAGCGCATGACCGAGCTTGAAACCAAGCTCGACAGTGCCGAAAGCATTCTGGCAGCCGAACCCGACGCCGTCTTCATATGGTCGCCCGAACGCACCGTGACGCCGACCACCGGTTCGCGCCATTGGGGTCGGCCACGGGTTGTCGGGTCCACGGCTGGTCTTGCAGATCCCTCGTCCGGCACTGTTGATTTCGACTATGTGCTGGCGCGGCTTGAACCCGAAGATTCCGAAAGCCTGCGCAATGGTGTGTCGCGGCTGCGCGAACGCGGCGCACGCTTTTCGCTCAATCTGCAAATGCGCGATGGGCGCACCTATGAGGCGGAAGGTCGCCCGGCGGGTGCGCAGGCCGTGTTGTGGATGCGCGACATCACCGGCGAGCGTGAGGAAGAGACCCGGCTGGTGGAGACCGCCCGTAAGGCCGAGCGCGAACGCGCCCTGCTGAGCCAGGTAACGGACGCTGCCCCGTTCCCCGCATGGCGCCGTTCCGGCGACGGTGCGCTGATCTGGGTCAACAGCGCCTATGCCAAAGCGGTGGAAGCGGAAGACGCCACCAGTGCCATCGACGACAAGCGCGAACTGGTAGACACGGCGTCGCGCCAGAAAGCCATGCAATCCGTCGCAGCGCGCGAAACCTTCCGTGACCGCGCCAATGCGGTTGTCGGCGGTGAGCGCCAGGTGCTGGACATCATCGAACTGCCCCTGACCGATGGTGGCAGTGCCGGCTTCGCGCTCGACATCACACCGCTGGCGGAAGCTGAATCCGATCTCAAGCGGCATCTGGATGCGCATGGCGATACGCTCAACAGGCTCGCCAGCGCGGTGGCCATTTTCGGGCCCGACCGTCGCCTTCGTTTCTACAACCGCGCCTTCCAGAAGCTGTGGTCGATCGAGGAAAGCTTCCTCGATACCGAACCGGCCGAAGGCGAGTTGCTGGAAATGCTGCGCGAGGCACGCCGGCTGCCCGAACAGGCGGATTTCCGCGCCTGGAAACAGCAGCGGCTCGACCTCTACACCCGCAACGAACCGACCGACGAGTTGTGGCATCTGCCCGACGGCCGCACATTGCGCGTCATCGGCCAGCCGCATCCGTTTGGTGGATTGCTTTATCTCTACGAGAACGTCACCGACCAGTTGAAGCTCGAATCGAGCCTCACCACCGCACAGCATGTGCAGTCGGAAACGCTCAACAAACTCTATGAAGGCGTTGCCGTGTTTGGCTCGGACGGGCGGCTGAAGCTGCACAATCCGGCCTATCAGCGCATCTGGCATCTGGAGTCGCACCAGCTGGGCGGCGAGCCGCATATCGATCAGATCATCGAATGGTGCAGCAATCTGCTGAATGACGCGGATGAGTGGGACGCCATCAAAGGGCGCATTACCGCGGTCAATGATGAGCGCGCCACCAAGACGGGCCGGTTGCAGCGCCCGGACGGCAGCGTCGTTGATTATGCCGCTGTGCCGCTGCCCGATGGCAACACGCTGTTGACCTATGTGGACGTGACCGACAGCTCGCGCATTGAGCGCGCACTACGCGACCGCAATGATGCGCTTGAGACCGCCGACAGGCTCAAGAGCGAATTCATCAGCCATGTCTCCTATCAATTGCGCACGCCGCTCACCAACATCATCGGCTTTGGTGAAATTCTGAATACGGAGCTTTTCGGCCCGCTCAATGAGAAACAGTCGGAATATGCCGGCGGTGTTCTCAAATCCGCCAGTGAGCTGCTTGATCTGGTGAATGACATCATCGACCTCGCGACCATTGAAGCCGGCGCCATGGCGCTTGAAGTCGATGACGTCAGGCTGGATCAGGTAGTGCGACAGGTGTTCGACATGGCCAGCCCGCGCGCCCAGCAGGGCAGGCGGACGCTGGAGGTGGAGATTTCCGGCGAGCTTGGCACCATCAAGGCGGATACGCGGCGGCTCAAACAGATTCTGTTCAATCTCCTATCCAACGCGATCTCCTTCACCAATCCCGGCGACACCATCACGCTTGGCGGTGAGCGCGAAGGCAATGAAGTGCGCTTGTGGGTGCGCGACACGGGCGACGGCATCAAGCCTGAACATCAAGCGACGGTGTTTGACCGGTTCGAAGCGCGTGGCGGATCTGAGAAGCGCCGCGGCGCCGGGCTTGGCCTGACACTGGTGCGCAGCTTCGTCGAACTGCATGGCGGCTGGGTCTCCCTTGAAAGCGCACCGCGCGAAGGCACTCGCGTCATGTGTCACCTTCCAACCGACGCCAAAGTCGTCCTCAGCCCGCGTGACGATGAAGAAGCCGGGACGGCAGCCGCGTCGTAAGGTTTGCACCTACTCAGAACCTCTTCCGTGTCCCCGGGCCTGACCCGGGGCCTACTCGCGGACGCTTCACACCGCAGCTGATGCGAGTGGACTCCGGATCAAGTCCGGAGATACGGCATTGCGAACACTGTGCAAAGCACATCCTCTTCCCTGCTCCTTTGCACAAAAAAGCCTCCCGCCGGTCAGTCCGGGGGAGGCTTTTTCGAAACTTGTGCAAAAGCTGCTTAGTGCTGGCTTTCCGGCATCCGCACGATCATGCCGTCGATCGCATCCGACACTTTGATCTGGCAAGACAGGCGGGAGTTTTCCTGCACGTCCGGTGCGAAGTCGAGCATGGTCTGTTCCATGTCTTCCTTCGGCTCGATCTTGTCGGCGAACTTCTCGTCCACATAGACGTGGCAGGTGGCGCATGCGCAGGCACCGCCGCAATCGGCGTCAATGCCGGGGATCATGTTGTTGACCGCACCTTCCATGACGGACAGGCCATCGGCCACATCCACAACATGTTCGGTACCGTCATGCTCGATATAAGTGATCTTCGCCATGTTCCCTCTCGTGCATTTCAAGGCCACCGGTTT
This sequence comes from uncultured Parvibaculaceae bacterium, assembly GCA_964511745.1. Taxonomy (GTDB): domain Bacteria; phylum Pseudomonadota; class Alphaproteobacteria; order CGMCC-115125; family CGMCC-115125; genus Pyruvatibacter. Next base: position 61,378 of record CAZEHX010000001.1, on the reverse strand, counting down.
TTACAACCACCGGCCCCGCACGGCAGCAGGACGCAGCCGCGCTATGGTTGGTGTTTCAGGGCGTTTCTTACGGGTTTGCCATGTGAGGGCGCAAGCCCCGGCAGCAAACACACCAAGCGCGGACACTGATGTCCGGACCGCACTACGTAAAGTTGACGCACCCGTCACTTTTATATCTTCGGAATTAATTGCTCCCGGCCCCCGCGTCAAGCATTGCTGCATGGCACTGGATCAGCCGGCGATCTCCTTCATCGGGATGCTTTCATCCGCCAGCCGCTCAGCCGGGACCGATGTGCCCTTCTGCAGCAGCATTTTCGACATCATGAATTCCGGCGCGCGGTTGACCGCATCCACCGCGATCATCTGGCCATTTTTCAGGTAAAACGCCGCAAATGAGCGGGTTTTTATGTCGCCGCGGATTACCACCTGGTCGAAGCCCTGGCTCAGTCCGGCAATCTGCAATTTGATGTCGTACTGGTCGGACCAGAACCACGGCACCTGGCCGTAGGGCTTCTTTTTGCCGCAGATGGCAGCCGCTGCCGTCTTGGCCTGTTCCAGAGCGTTGTGGACGGATTCAAGCCGCAGACTGGTCTTGTAAATTGGATTGGGGTGGAAGGTGCAGTCGCCCGCCGAATAAATGTCCGGATCAGAGGTCTGGCACAGCTCATCCACCACGATGCCGTTGCCGCAATCGATGCCTGCGTCGGCCGCCAGTTCCATATTCGGCAGAATGCCGATCCCGGCGATCACGAAGTCGGCCGGGATGATGTCGCCGGTGCCGGTTTTAACGCCGGTCACATGCCCGTCGCCCTCAATGCTCTCAAGCGCCGTTTCGGTGAGGATTTTGACGCCTTCCTCCCCATGCACGCGCTCAAAGAAGGTCGCCACCTCCTTGCAGGTGACGCGCCCCAGCACGGTGGGGGCCATTTCCAGCACGGTCACGTCGATATCGTGCTTCACGGCCACCGCCGCGACTTCAAGGCCGATATAGCCGCCACCGACAATCACCAGCTTGGCGCCTGGCCTGAAATGCGCGCGGATCGCCTCAACATCGGCAATCGTTCGCAGGTAGAAGACGCCGGGAAGGTCGGCACCCGGGCAAGTGAGCTTCCGCACGCGGCCGCCTGTGGTGATGATGAGCTTGCCGTAATCCAGCACCCGGCCGTCTTCCAGATGAACTTTCCTGGCGGCGCGGTCGATTTTTTCGACAGCTGTATCGAGGATCATCTCCGCTGCGGCCTTGGCGTAGAAATCCACAGGCTTGAACAGCACCCGGTCGAGACCGATTTCACCGGCCAGAAACTTCTTCGACAGCGGCGGGCGCTGATAGGGGACGACGCTTTCTTCGCCCACAACCACGATGGTGCCCTCAAAACCCTCCTGCCGCAGGCTGGCAACCGCCTGACCTGCCGCATGTCCGGCACCGATAATCACCACATTGTCGCTCATCTGATCCACCCGTCCTGATTGGCCTTTACATTCTCAGTCAGCCTTATCCCGAGCGGGTAGCACGAAAGCCTGAAAGCGGCCAAGGTGTCACATAGTCCCGCCCGCCGCTGCCCACGCCCCTCTGGGGCTTGAGGCAGGGCGCGGGCACCGCTAAAAGCGCCGCATCGGCCTTGTTCCATGACGCCTCATCAGTATCCGGACCCTTCTCGCCAATGCCCGCTATTGCCGACCTTCAGACAGCCGAATTCGTGCTGGCGGACGAAGCTGCGACCACCAGCTTCGGCGCGCGGCTGGCAGCCTTGCTGGAGCCCGGCGAGGTCATCGCCCTTGAGGGTGATCTGGGCGCCGGCAAATCCACGCTGGCGCGCGGCCTCATCCGCGCGCTGGGTGTCCAGGGCGAAGTCCCCAGCCCGACCTTCACCCTCATCCAGCAATATGACACCGCCTATTTGATGGTTGCGCATGTGGATCTCTACCGCATCGAGGATGCAGGCGAGGTCGAGGAGCTGGGTCTGGAAGATGCGCTCGACTATGGCGCGCTGGTGGTGGAGTGGCCTGCAAAGCTTGGCCGCGCGTTTGAACCCGGCCGCGTCAAAGGCCGCCTCGACATCACCCTTACCCTTGATGATGCCACCGCCGACCCGGCCAGCGAAAAGCGCAAGCTTGCCGCCACCGGCTCCGGCGCATGGGCTGCAAAACTGACAAGGTTGCTTCCCTGATGGCTGCTCCCTCAAACGGCATGTCGCCTGAACGCATGGCCGCGCGCGACGCGTTTGTTACCACTGCGGGATGGGCCGGCGCGGATGCGTCCCCCGTCGCCGGTGATGCATCGACACGGCTGTATGAGCGTCTAACGCTCAACGGCAAGCAGGCCATCTTGATGAACGCGCCGCCGGGCCCCGATGGTCCGCCGATTGCCGATGGCAAGAGCTACAGCTCCATCGTGCATCTGGCAGAAAACATGCGTCCCTTCGCAGCCATTGCCCGGCACCTGACGGCGCATGGTTTCAGCGCGCCGGAAATTTTTGCGCAGGATCTCGATCACGGCTTTCTGCTGCTTGAGGATCTGGGCGACGGGCTGTTCGCCAGCCGCATCGCCGAGGGCGACAGCGAAGAAGAGCTGTATGGTGAGGCGGTCGGCACCCTCGCCGCACTGCACGCGCTCCCCGCGCCCGGCCCGCTGGCCTGTGGCGACGCCGGACCGCAGCACATCGTGCCGCCCTATGACGACATAGCGATGCTGACGGAAGCCGCCCTGCTGCCGTCCTGGTATCTGCGTCTGACCTCCGGCAGTGACGCAGATGATGCCACGCAACAGGCGTTTCTTCAGGCATGGGCCAGCGTGCTGCCGAAAGCCCGCATCGCTGACGATGTGCTAGTCCTGCGCGACTATCATTCTCCGAACCTGCTTTTGATGTCAGAGCGCGCAGGGCTCAAACGCGTCGGCATCATCGATTTTCAGGATGCGCTGCACGGGCCTGCCGCCTATGACGTGGTGTCGCTGCTGCAGGACGCGCGCCGCACCGTCTCCGCCGAGATCGAGCGCCGTCTGCTCGCGCGCTATGTGGCGGCACGGCTGATAAACGACCCGCTGTTTGACGCGGATGCGTTTCACGCCGCCTACGCCATCATGGGCGCACAGCGAAACACTAAGATCATTGGCCTCTTCGTGCGCCTGCTGCTGCGCGACGGCAAGCCGCAGTATCTCGCGCATATTCCAAGGCTGGCGGACTACCTCGCCCGCGACCTTGCCCATCCAGCGCTTGCGCCTGTGGCTGGATGGTTTGAGGAACATGTATCGCTGGCAGACATGCGCGTGCCGATTGATCCAAAGAGCATCAAGGTATGAGCGCCAAAATCGATACGGCGATGGTGATGGCGGCAGGTCTTGGCACCCGCATGCGCCCCCTGACCGATGACATGCCCAAGGCGCTGGTGGAAGTCGCAGGCAAGCCGATGGTGGACCATGCGATCGACCGGTTGAAGGCGGCGGGCATTTCGCGCATCGTCGTCAACATTCATGCGTTCGCCGATAAACTGCGTGCGCATCTTGAAGCCCGCAATGATGACAGCATCATCATCTCGGATGAAAGCGGGCAACTGCTGGACACCGGCGGCGGCGTCAAACACGCGCTGCCGCTGCTGGGCGACAAACCGATCATCACCCACAACTGCGACTCAATCTGGGTGGAAGGCATGGGCAAGACCCTGCCGCGTCTGATCGAGATGTTTGACGCCGATCAGATGGACGCCCTGCTGGTGGTCGCCGTCACCGCCAATATCATCGGCGATGTATCGCGCGGTGACTTCACCATGGATGCGGCGGGCAGGCTTGATTGGCGCGAACCGAGTTCGGTCGCTCCCTTCATGTATACCGGCGTGCAGGTCATCAAGCCGCAGCTTTTCGCCGGTGTGGAAGATACGACGTTTTCCACGGCACGGCTCTGGAACCAAATCATGGAAAATGACCGCGCTTACGGGTTGCGCCATGACGGGGTGTGGATGCATGTGGGCACGCCCGCAGCGCTCGCCGAGGCGGAAGAATTTTTGCGCGATCTCTGAGACGACAAGAGACACACCCGCCCCTAATCGCGCTATCATCCCGGCATGGGCCAAGTTTTCACAATTCCCCCGGACATTGCGTTTCTGCCCGCACTCGCCAACGGCCTGCTGGCGCGCGGCGATGCGCTGCAACATACGACCGTGCTCGTCCCCACCCGCCGCGCCGCCCGCGCGCTGGTGGATGAGTTGCTTGCCCAAAGCGACACAGACGCGCTGCTGCTACCTGTCATCCGGCCGCTGGGCGATGTGGACGACGACATGCCGCTTGGCGGTTCCGGTGACGCCCCCCTGACCCTGCCGCCCGCCATACCGCCCATGCACCGCACGCTGGCGCTGGCCCGAATCATCATGCTGCGCGCCCGCAAAACCGGCATCGGCCCGCAAAGCCCGGCACAGGCCATCGCGCTGGCCGACGAACTGGCTGCATTGCTGGACGCCTTCGCCACCGAGGAAGTCAGCCTCGATGCGCTGCCCGATGTCGTGCACAAGGATTTTGCCGAGCACTGGGAAGAGACGCTGGATTTTCTCGAGGTTGTCACCGCGACATGGCCGGAAATGCTCAAGAGCCTCGGCTTCATTGAACCGGCGCAGCGGCGGCGGCACCTGATTGATGCGGCCTGTGCGCGCTGGGAAGCAACACCGCCGGGTGCTGTCATCGCCGCAGGTTCCACCGGCTCGATTCCTGCCACCGCGCGTATGCTGGCGCTGATTGCCCGCATGGATGACGGCGCCGTGGTGCTGCCGGGTCTCGACAAGGCTTTGGACGATGCCGCGTGGCTGGCCTGCGGCCCCGCGCATCCGCAATACGGCATGCGGCAATTGCTCGGGCGCATGAAAGTCGCGCGCGAGCAGGTTAAAGACTGGCCTCATGTACCCGGCACGCTCCATGCGCCTGCTGCGGCGCGCACAAAACTTGCCAGTGAGGCATTGCGCCCTGCCGAAACCACCGACAAGTGGCGCGACGCTGGCGACACATTGCTGCCGCTGATTGATGACGCGCTTACCGGCCTCACCATGGTCAGCGCCGACAATCCGCAGCTTGAATCTCTTTCGATTGCGCTTGCCTTACGCGAAGTGCTGGACACGCCGGGCAAAACGGCCGCGCTTGTGACGCCGGACCGCGCGCTGGCGCGCCGGGTCGCCGGAGACCTGGCTCGCTGGGGCATCGACATCGACGACAGTGGCGGTACGCCGCTGGCACATACGGTGCCCGGCGCGTTCTTGTTGCTGGTCGCGCAGATGCTGGCGGATCAATTAGCGCCGGTACCGCTTCTCGCAGCCCTCAAGCATCCCCTTGCACAGGGCGAGCTTGCGTCGGGCCACTTCCATTCCGCCGTTGAACTGCTTGACCGGCGCATCTTGCGCGGGCCGCGCCCGGCTCCAGGACTTGCAGGCATCGACGCGGCCATTGCCGATGCAAAGGCTGCGGATTACGGCGCTTTGAGTGACACGGAACACGGCCGCGCCACGCGCCTTGTGGTGCGTCTGACAAATCTCATCGGCCCGGCTGCCGACATCATGGCTGGTGGCGAGACGGATATGAGTAATCTCATCTCAGCGCATCTAGCTGCTGCCGAAGCATTGGCGGCGACGGAGGATATGCCTGGCTCGGAGCATCTGTGGGCGGATGACGCAGGTGACGCTGCTGCAACCTTCATGGCAGAGGTCATGGAACATGCAGCGCTGATGGGCGACGTTGCCCCTCAGGATTACCCAGCCATTCTGCACTCCTTGATGGCAGGGCGCATGGTGCGCCCCGTGCGGCGCTCGCATGCACGCCTGCAGATTCTCGGGCCGCTGGAAGCCCGGCTTCAGCATGTGGACCGGTTGATACTCGGCGGCCTGAATGAAGGCGTGTGGCCCGCCCGTGCTGAAACGGGCGCATGGCTCAACCGCCCGATGCGCGCGCAGCTTGGGCTCGAAGCGCCCGAACGGCAGATCGGCCTTGCCGCCCATGACGTGGCGCAGGGGCTTGGTGCGCCCGACGTAATCCTGACCCGTGCCGATCGCGCTGATGGCCAGCCCACCGTGCCGTCGCGCTGGTGGCTGCGGCTTGAAAACCTCGTCGGCGGTGTCGCGGATGGTGACGACCGCAAGACCATTCCGCATGGCGACTGGCTTGAGATGGCGCGGGCACTCGACCGCCCGGTGCGCGAGGCTGCCCAGATCAACCGCCCGGAGCCGCGCCCGCCGGTCGCCGCACGCCCCGCACGCCTCTCCGTCACAGGTATCAACGATCTGTTCCGCGATCCCTACGCCATCTATGCGCGCCATGTGTTGAAACTGAATGTGCTGGACGACCTCGATGCGTCTGCCGCCGCACGCGAACGCGGCGACATGATCCACAAAATCCTTGAGCGCTTTTCAGTCGAGCATCCAGGCCCCATGCCGACAGAAGCCTATGCAAAGCTCATGGCCATTGCGGGCGACGAGTTCGACAAAGCCGACAGCCGCCCCGCCGTGCGCGCCATCTGGTATCCGCGCTTTGTTGCGGCTGCTGAATGGTTTTTGGAATGGGAGGCCGCACGCCGCGGCGCCATCGCAACAACATTTGTGGAACTCAAAGGCGAACATGCGATTGACCTCCAAGGGCGACAGTTCACCCTCTCCGGCATCGCGGATCGCATCGATGTTTTGAAGGACGGTACGCTTTCGATTCTTGATTACAAAACCGGCGCCGTCCCCACCGCCAAGCAGACGACCGCAAAATTCTCCGTCCAACTGCCGCTTGAAGCCGCAATGGCGCAGGCGGGCGCATTCCACATGGAGGGCAAAGGCCCGGCTGCTGCCGCCACCAGCGAGCTTGCCTATGTTGACCTCAAGAACGGTGCCGTGGTGGATGCCATTGAAAATGGCAAGGACATCATGGAAGAGGCCATGGGGAGCCTCGACCATACTGTTTCGCTCCTGACTAAATTTGAGGACGACACCACCGCCTATGTGTCGCGGCCACGGCCGCAGTTTCTTTCATATGATGGTGATTACGACCATCTGGCCCGGGTCAAGGAATGGCAGACGACAACCGACAGCGAGTAACTGTTGGCAATGTCGTGGTTGAACTTGAACCCGACGGCGCCAACGCAGAGCTCAAATCACAATCATCGAACAGTCAGCTTGATGCAGCGGACCCGCGCGCCAGCGTCTGGGTTTCCGCCAATGCGGGCACCGGCAAAACGCATACGCTAACCAGCCGCGTGGCGCGCTTGCTGCTGTCAGGCACACGGCCTGAGCACATTCTGTGCCTTACCTTCACCCGTGCCGCCGCCGCCCAGATGCAGACCAAGCTTTATGAGCGGTTGGGCAAATGGTCGACCATGGAAGAGACGGCGCTGGCCAAAGCGCTGTTTCATCTTGAAGGTCGCCACCTGGAAGCAGACGAGATTGCCCGCGCGCGGCGCCTGTTTGCCAGCGCGCTTGAGACACCCGGCGGTCTTAAAATTCAGACCATCCACGCGTTTTGCGAAAGCCTGCTCGGGCGGTTTCCGCTGGAGGCAGGCGTCAGCCCGCATTTTGCGCTTGCGGATGACCGCCAGTCTGCAGAGCTACTGGCCACTGCCCGCGACGAGGTGCTGCAACAAACGATAGACGATCCAGAGAGCGCGCTCGCGCATGCCATGGCGCATCTAGTTGCCGAGGCCGATGAAGGCGCATTTGAAATGTTGCTGGGCGAAGTCACCGGCGCACGCCACAAGATCCGCAACCTCGTGGCGCGTGCGCAGGGTATCGAAGCCGCAGAAAGGTTTATTGCCGAGACGCTGGGTGTGGCACCGGGAGAAACGCCCGGCGACATCATCACCAAGGCGCTATCCAAGATCGACGCCGAGCATCTGCGCACCGTCGCCAGTGCTCTTGTCACCGGCAAAAAGACCGATGCGGCCAAAGCCGATGCACTCAACGCGTTTGCTGCGGACATGACGCCGGAAAACTACGCCATTACCTACAAGTCCATTTTTCTGACGCAGGCGGATGAGCCGCGCGCCAGCCTGATGACCAAGGATCTGGCTGCAGCCTTCCCGGACATTCACACCTGGCTTACTGACGAGCAGGAGCGCGTGCATGAGCGCGTGCGCCAGTGCCGCGCGGCGCAGGCGGCCATTCTGACCGGCGCAGTGCTGCGGGTCGGTTGCGCCGTGCTCGATGCCTATGAAGCTGAGAAGAAGCATCTGGGCCTGCTTGATTACGATGACCTCATCACCCGCACAGCGGCGCTGCTGAGCAGCCGCGAATCAACGCAATGGGTGCTCTACAAGCTGGACATGGGCCTCGACCACATCCTCGTTGACGAAGCGCAGGACACCAGCCCGCAGCAATGGCAGGTGATTGAAGCGCTGGTGAAAGAGTTCTTTTCCGGCGACGGTGCGCGCTCCTATGCGCCCGATGACGACACACGTGCAGGCCTCGGCACACGCACCTTGTTTGCAGTGGGTGACGCAAAGCAGTCGATCTTCTCGTTTCAGGGTGCGGACCCAAGCGAGTTTGCACGGCGGCGGGAAAGCTTCAGCGCCATGGCCACAGCAGCAGGCCAGGTCTGGCGCAACATTCCACTCACCGTTTCATGGCGCACGGCGCAGGAAATTCTCTCAAGCGTTGATACTGCGTTTGAAGCAACCGCCATGCATGATGGCGTCGTCGCGAGCGATGAAAAAATTCACCACGAAAGCGTGTGGACTGGGCGCGCCGGGCTTGTCGAGATGTGGTCGCCGGTCACGGACGACCAAGTGGACAAGACCGAGCTTTGGGACAATCCGCTGGATGCCGTGAGTGCGCAGAGCAAGGAAGCCAAGCTCGCCCAACGTATCGTCGGCAAACTGCAGGACTGGATCGGCAAGGAATATCTGCCGCAGCGCGGGCGCGTCATGCAGGCGGGCGATGTGCTCATTCTGGTGCGCAAGCGCGGCGCGTTTGTTGATGAACTGATCCGCCAGCTGAAGACCGGCAATATTCCCGTCGCCGGTGTGGACCGGCTGGTCTTGGGCGACCATATCGCGGTCATGGACCTGATGGCTCTGGCACGCTTTGCCGTGCTGCCCGAAGATGACCTGACGCTGGCGACCATATTGCGCAGCCCGTTCTGCGCGGTTAGCGAAGACGCGCTGTTCAACATCGCCCATGGCCGCAAAGGCACCTTGTGGGAGAGCCTGCGTGACAAAGCTAACGATGTTGAAGGTGCGGCGGACGCCTTGGCCTATCTCACGCAGTTGCGTAACCGCGCGGGCTTCCTACGGCCGCATGAATTCTTCACCCGCATTTTGGGACCGATGGGCGGGCGCGATCATCTGGTGGCCCGGCTGGGCATGGATGTGCATGACCCGATTGATGAATTCCTGAACCAGACGCTTGCATACGAATCCGCGCACACCCCGTCATTGCAGGGCTTCATCGCGTGGATGGATGAGGGCACCACCGAGATCAAGCGCGATCTCGATCAAGGTGGCAATCAGGTGCGCATCATGACCGTGCATGGCGCCAAGGGGCTTGAGGCCAATGTGGTGATCCTGCCCGACACCGTGCAGGCGGGCGGTGCGCCGGGCCGCGCCAGTCTCGTGGCGCATGATGACGGCCTTGTCACCTACAGCCCGCGCAAGACGGATGCAGATGACAAATCGCTGGCCGCACGGCTGGCGCGCGAAACCCGTGACGACGAGGAATATCGCCGCCTGCTTTATGTGGCGATGACGCGGGCTATGGACAGGCTCTACATCGCCGCCGCGCATGGGTCGCGCGGCATGGGGGACAAAAGCTGGTATGTGCGCGTGCGCGATGCGCTGTCACGCGCTGGCCATGCGGTTGAGGAAGATGCCCTGTTCGCTGATGGCGAGGGCACGGTATTGCGCCTTGCAAGCGAGCAGCTTGTGGAAGCGAAGCACGACGAAAAAGAAGATGCCGCTACTGCGCCTGTCGTCCTACCCGACTGGGTGCATGTGACCGCACCCTCCGAGGCTGCGCCGCAGGGCCCGTTGTCGCCATCTCTGATGCCGGGCACTGCTGCTCCCGGTGAGCCACCCGCTCTGTCGCCATTGGCTGAAGGCCCACAGGGCACAGCAGCACAACGCTTCGCGCGTGGGCGGCTGGTGCATACGCTGTTGCAGCATCTGCCGGACATTGATCCTGCCAAACGCCAAGACACGGCGCGGGCCTATCTGGATCAGGCCGCGGGCGAGGCTTTCGACGATGCAGCGCGCATCGCAATCGCTGACGAAGTAATGGCAGTTCTCACAGACCCGCAATTTGCAGCCCTGTTCGCACCGGGCAGCCGGGCGGAGGTGGCGCTGGCCGGGCGCATATCATGGGCTGGCCACGCGCTTCCTGTGTCTGGCCAGATCGACCGGCTGGTGGTGTCGGACGATACGGTGCTGATCGCCGACTACAAGACGAACCGCCCGCCGCCCATGGACGCAAAAGATGTGGCGCCGGTTTATCTTGATCAGATGGCCGCCTACCGGGCGCTTGTCGCCGCCGCCTATCCGGGCCGCGAGGTCAAATGCGCGCTGGTGTGGACCGACGGCCCGCGGCTGATGATGCTGCCGGACGACATGCTGGCGGCGCGCGGCAATTAAAGCCCCCCAAATTGCCGCACATCACGGGCGGGTGAGTGTGCTTGACCCCTCACAAGGGCGTTCCTACATTCCAGTCAACAGACTATCCATACGGCATCCGATTCCCCATACCCTCGAAACGGACATGGGGCGCGGGTACCGGCCTGCTGGCGACCTGCCAAATTTCGGCAGTTCCCGGTCATTTCAAGGAGACGTCGCATGGCTACGACCAAAGTGACAGATGACAGTTTCGAAGGCGATGTGATTGACGCATCCGGCCCCGTTCTCGTGGATTTCTGGGCGGAATGGTGCGGCCCCTGCAAGCAGATCGGCCCGGCACTTGAAGAAATCGCAGGCGAAATGGGCGGCAAGCTCACCATCGCCAAGATCAATATCGACGAAAATCCCAACGTGCCGACCAAATACGGCGTGCGGGGCATTCCGACCTTGATGATCTTCAAAGACGGCCAGGTTGCCGCCACCAAGGTCGGCGCACTGCCCAAGAGCAAGATCAGCGAATGGATTGCTGAATCCATCTGATCCGCGCTTTCAGCAAAGCTTCAAATGAGCCGACAGCCTTTGATCCAGGGCTGTCGGCTTTTTTGTGCCTTGCCCCGCGTTGCCTAGTGCCTTGACGCCGTTGCGTCATTTGCGATCGCCGGAAAAGCGCCGATCTGGCTGACCTGCGCAACTGTGCTTTGCCCACAACCCATAAGTGTGATGGAATATTCGCAACAAGTTAAAAACGGGGAATGCGCACAATGGAACAGCTGTCTGGAATGGACGCATCGTTTCTGTATTTCGAAACGAAAAACGCGCCAATGCATATCGGATCCGTGGCGATCTATGACCAGTCGACCGTCAAGGGCGGCGTGCTGGCGTTCAAAGAGATCCTGAAAAACTATGAGAGCCGCCTGCATCTGGCACGCTCGTTCCGCCAGCGGCTGGCCTTCGTGCCTGCCAATCTGGATCATCCCTACTGGTTTGAAGATCCGGATTTTGACATCGAATTCCATGTGCGCCATATCGCCCTGCCGCATCCCGGCGACTGGCGGCAATTGTGCATTCAGGTGTCGCGCCTGCATTCGCGTGCCATGGACCTGCACCGCCCGCTTTGGGAAGTCTATGTGATTGAAGGTCTCGACAATGTGGAAGGCCTGCCGAAAGGCTCCTTCGCGGTCGTTACCAAGGTGCATCATGCAGCCATTGACGGTGTCTCCGGCGCTGAGATGACTGCTGCCATTCATGACCTTACACCCGACGCCAAGCCCGCACCGCCCGAAGAACCCTGGGTGCCCGAGCGTGAACCTCTGGCGCTTGAGCTTCTGGCGCGCACGGCCGGGCATACCGCCGTGCAGCCGTTCCGTCTTGCCAATGTGGTCGCGCGCTCAGTGCCGGCCCTTGCCCGCGCGGGTCTCAAGATGAGCACCGGCGATCTCAAATCCGCAGGCCCCGTACCGCGCACCCGCTTTAATGGCTGCGTGTCACCGCATCGCGTGTTCGACGGCAAGAGCTTTGCGCTGGATGACCTTAAATTCATCCGCACCGTCGTTCCCGGCTCCACCATCAACGATGTGGTGCTGACCATCTGCGGTGGTGCCCTGCGCAAATATCTTGAGGACAAGGAAGAGCTGCCGGTCGATTCACTGGTGGCAATGACGCCAATTTCCGTGCGCGCACCGGACAAGCAAAAATCCGCGGGCAATCAGGTTTCCGCGATGACGGTTGCGATCGGCAGTGACATTGCCGATCCGATGGAGCGTCTTGAGCTGGTGTTCGAACACACCACAAGTTCCAAGGAGCTGACCAACGCGGTCGGCGCCAAGACGATGACCGACTACACACAGTTCATTCCCTCCACCACGGCGGGTCTGGCAGCACGGCTTTATTCGGGCCTTAACCTGGCCAACCGCATGAAGCTGCCGATGAACTGCGTCATCACGAATATTCCCGGCCCCAATGTGCCGCTCTACATGACCGGCGCACGGCTGGTCACGCAGTTCGGCCTCGGACCGATTCTGGACGGCATGGGCCTCATCATGCCGGTGTTCAGCTATGGTGGGCAGATCACCATCTCGATTTCATCCTGCCGCGAAATGGTGCCGGACCCGGCCTTCTTTGCCGAGTGCATTCAGGAAAGTTTCGACGAGCTTCACGCGGCGGCTAAAGCGCGAGCCAAATCGTCCAAGTTCAAGCCTGCCGTGGCCAAGAAGCGGGCGTCTCTGGCGCGCGCAGCCGTCCCCGCGGATCAGTCAAAGATCGATATGGGCGAGCGTCCCGGCGAAGGCGTGATGGCGGCAACCGGCAAAGCCAAGCCCAAACGCAAGGCTGCGTCCAAGCCAAAAACCAAGACGAAGGCCAAGGCAAAAACTGCCAAGAAATCCACAGTAAAGGCGAAAGCTACACCTAAAGCTGCACCTTCGGAGACCCAGGCCGACGAGACGCCGCTGAAGGACATGGTCGTGCCCCTGCGCGCTGCCGAGTAAGCGACCTGTCAGACTTACAGACAAGGGGCCGTTGCGTTTACGCGATGGCCCCGTTTTGCGTGTTGCGGGCGAGGATTTCACCGGCGAGATAGAGCGATCCGCAAATCAGGATGCGTGGGGCCGGCTCGGTAGCAGCCGCACGCGCCAGCGCCGTTTCAATATCCGGCATCGGCGTTGCCGGCAGGCCGGCCTCCCGCGCCATGCGCGCCACATCGTCGGCACTGCGCGCATGGGGCTGGCCGGGAATGGTGACGGTCAGCACCTGCGACGCGAGCCCTGCGAAGGCGGTAAAGAAACCGCCGGCGTCTTTCGAGTCCAACATGCCGCTGATCAGCACCAGCGGGCGCGGGTTCTGCTCTTCAAGATCAGCCAGCGCCTCGGCAATCGCTTTTGATGCTGCCGGATTATGTCCGCCATCAAGCCAGAGTTCCGCGTCCGGCACCATTTGCGCCAACGCACCACTGGACAGCCGCTGCATCCGCGCAGGCCATTCAACATTCTGCAACCCGGCGCCGATTGCTGCTTCTTCCAAGCCGCCAAAGGCGCGCGCCGCTGCAATGGCGGTTGCCGCATTGGCAATCTGGTGGCGGCCACGCAAAGCCGGCAACGGCAGGTCCAGCAGGCCCGTCGCGTCCTGAAACACCAACCGGCCATGTTCTTCATAGGCAGTTAATTCCTGGCCGAAGCGGGCAAGCGGCACTTCAAGACGGGTTGCTTCGCCCTCGATCACGTCTAGGCCTGCATCGCTTTGCGGACCGATGATGGCAGGCACACCGTGCTTCAGGATACCCGCCTTCTCACCAGCAATCTCTTCAACCGTATTACCGAGAAAACTCTGGTGATCCAGCGACACTGGCGTGATCACACAGACTTTCGGATCTGCCACCACATTGGTCGCGTCAAAGCGTCCACCCAGCCCCACTTCCAGCAGCACCACGTCAGCGGGTGTGCGCGAAAATGCCAGAAACGCCGCAGCTGTCGTGATCTCAAAGAAGGTGATCGGTTCGCCATCATTGGCTGCTTCGCAATCGCTCAGTAGGCTAATTAAATCAGCTTCGGCGATCGGGGCACTGGTGCCGGTTGGCCCAGCAACGCGGATGCGCTCATGGAACCGCACCAGATGCGGCGACGTATATGTGTGTGCGCGCAGCCCCTGCGCTTCAAACATCGCCCGCAGATAGGCCACGACCGAGCCTTTTCCATTGGTGCCGGCCACATGAATGACCGGCGCACTATGGTTTTGCGGGTTGCCGAGTGCCGCGAGCAGCCGCTCAAGGCGACCTAATGACAGGTCGATGAGTTTGGGATGCAGGCCGGTCAGCCGTTCAAGAATGGCGTCGCTGGACTGGCGCTGCGGAATATGCGGCGGCTCACCTGCGGGCGTCATTTCAATTGCCTAGCTGGCGCTCTGAACAGGCACCGGTGTTGTAACGGCGGGCGGCTGTGGGGCCATCATCGGCTCAACCATCAGCAGGGACACGACACGCGCCAACGTCTCGCGCATCTCCGAGCGCTTCACCACCATGTCGACCATGCCGTGTTCCAGCAGGTATTCGGCGCGCTGGAAGCCTTCGGGCAGTTTTTCACGGATGGTGTTTTCAATCACCCGCGGGCCTGCAAAACCGATAAGTGCACCGGGCTCTGCAATGTGTACGTCGCCAAGCATGGCGTAGGACGCGGTCACGCCGCCGGTTGTCGGGTCGGTCATCACCACGATGTAGGGGAGGCCCGCATCGCGCACCATCTGTACGGCCACGGTCGAGCGTGGCATCTGCATCAGGGACAAAATCCCTTCCTGCATACGCGCGCCACCAGCGGCGGTGAAAATGATGAAGGGCGCGCGGCGCTCAATGGCAAGCTCGGCACCGCGGACAATGCTTTCGCCCGCTGCCATGCCCAACGACCCGCCCATGAAGGCAAAGTCCTGCACCAGCACAACGGCGGTGCGTCCGCCAAGTGTGCCGACAGCAATGGTCATTGCATCCTGGTCACCGGTCTTGTTGCGGGCTTCTTTCAGACGGTCGGTATATTTGCGCTGGTCGCGGAATTTCAGCGGATCAGCGGGCACGTCCGGCATCGGCATCTTTTCCCAGGTGCCGCCGTCGAACAAACCGTCGAGGCGCTGCTTGGCGCCAATGCGTCCATGGTGGCCGCAATTGGTGCAGACCTGAAGGTTCTCAGCCAGATCGCGATGAAAAATCATCTCGCCGCAATTCTTGCACTTGTGCCAGAGATTGTCGGGCGTATCGCGTTTCGCGCTCAGAAAAGTGCGGATCTTGGGCCGCACAACATTATCAAGCCAGCTCATACAATTGGCCTCCTTTAAGGGCCGATCTCCTTTAGCGCCTCATCTGCTGCTGATTATAGCGGCCAAATCAGGCGAAATCGTGCGGGGTGGCTAGCATCCCTAATCCGTGTGGACACCTGTTGCCAGATCACTCGCCAATGCCAGCACTGCAGGCACCGTCTTTTCTGTCGCGCGGCCCTCGCCATCAAGGCTGGAGGCCACGCAATCCACCAATGCCGAGCCTACCACAGCACCGTCCGCGACGCCTGCCATCTCGCGGGCCTGCTGCGGGGTGCGGATGCCAAAGCCGATGGCGACCGGCAGGTCGGTCGAGCGCTTCACCCGCTCAACGGCAACGGCCACTTTCTTGGTTTCCGCTGATGCCGAGCCGGTAATGCCTGCAATCGATACGTAATAGACAAAGCCCGACGTATTGGCGAGGACGGCGGGAAGCCGCTTGTCATCGGTTGTCGGTGTCGCCAGCCGGATAAAGTTCACGCCCGCCTTCATGGCCGGAAGGCAGAGCTCCTCGTCTTCCTCCGGCGGCAGATCGACCACGATCAACCCGTCAACGCCTGCTTGCTTGGCATCAACCAGAAAACGGTCAACGCCATAGATATAGATCGGGTTGTAGTAACCCATCAGCACGATCGGCGTTGTGGTGTCGCCTTTGCGGAAGCCACGAACCAGCTCAAGCGTCTTGATCATCGTTGCGCCTGCGTCCAGCGCGCGCTTGCCGGATGCCTGAATGGCGGGACCGTCCGCCATCGGATCTGAAAACGGCATGCCAAGTTCGATGACGTCCGCACCCGCACCGGGCAGGCCCTTGACGATTTCCAGAGACGTTTTCGCGTCCGGGTCGCCGGCGGTGACAAAAGCGACGAAAGCCTTTTTGCCCGCGGCCTTCAGGTCGGCGAAGCGTTTCTCAATGCGCGTGGTCATGGCTAAAGCTCCACCCCGAGATAACCGGCGACAGAAAACACATCCTTGTCGCCACGCCCGCACAGGTTCATCACCATCAGATGATCGGCGGGCAGCTTGGGGGCCAGCTCCTTCACTTTTGCAAGCGCGTGGGCTGGTTCGAGCGCCGGAATGATGCCTTCGAGTTTCGTACACATCTGGAACGCATCCAGTGCCTCATCGTCAGTGGCCGAGAGATATGTTACGCGGCCCTGATCCTTAAGCCAGGAATGCTCCGGGCCGATGCCGGGATAATCAAGCCCCGCCGAGATCGAATGGCCTTCAGTGATTTGGCCATCCTCATCCTGCAACAAATAGGTGCGGTTGCCGTGCAGCACGCCGGGACGGCCGCCGGTCAGCGAGGCTGCATGCTCGCCGGGTTTGTCGATGCCATGGCCCGCAGCCTCAACGCCGTAGATATCAATACTCGGCTCATCGAGAAATTCGTAGAACAGCCCCATGGCGTTTGATCCGCCACCGATGCAGGCAATGAGCGAATCCGGCAACCTGCCTTCGCGCTCCATCATCTGTTCACGGACTTCCTTGCCGATGACCGACTGGAAGTCGCGCACAAGCTCAGGATATGGGTGCGGGCCTGCGACCGTGCCGATGATGTAGAACGTACCCTCCACATTCGTCACCCAGTCGCGCAGGGCTTCGTTCATGGCATCCTTCAGGGTGCCGGTGCCTGATGTCACGGGCTTCACTTCGGCGCCCAGCAGCTTCATGCGGAATACGTTGGGGGCCTGCCGCTCAATATCGGTTGCACCCATATAGATCGTACACGGAAGACCAAAGCGCGCCGCCACAGTGGCGGTTGCAACGCCGTGTTGACCCGCACCGGTTTCGGCAATGATGCGCGTCTTGCCCATACGCTTGGCCAACAATATCTGTCCAAGGCAATTGTTGATCTTGTGGCTGCCCGTATGGTTCAGCTCGTCGCGTTTGAAGTAGATCTTGGCGCCGCCCAGATGCTCGGTCAGCCGCTCCGCGTAATAGAGCGGGCTGGGACGGCCTGTATAGTGCTTCTGAAATTCCAGAAGTTCCGATTCAAAAGACGGATCTTTCTTCGCCGCGCGATAGGCTTCATCAAGCTCCAGCACATTCGGCATCAGGGTTTCAGCAACAAAGCGGCCACCGTAAATGCCGAAATGGCCGCGTTCGTCCGGCCCCGTCTTGAACGAGTTGGGAGCCTTACCGGGTGTGGCTGAACCGCTCACTGAAACATCCTTTCACGCGGCCTATCGCGCATGGCGAACGGCAGCGGCAAAATCCCTGACCCGCTGAGGATCCTTAACGCCGGGAGCACTTTCGACGCCGGAGGAGACATCAACGGCACGCGCTCCGGAAACCCGGATGGCGTCGGCCACATTGTCCGCCTCCAGCCCGCCGGAAAGCATCCATGGGCAGGTGCTTTTGAACCCCTTGAGCAGCTGCCAGTCAAAGACCAGCCCGTTGCCGCCGGGCAAAGCATTTGCCAGTGATTTAGGGGGTTTGGCGTCAAACAGCAACCAATCGGCGGCACCTTCGTAAAGACGGGCTTTGGCAAGGTCGTCCGCCCCTTCAATCGCCAGCGCCTTGATGACCGGCAGGCCGAAGCGCGCCTTGATTTCCCCAACGCGCTGCGGGGTTTCAGCCCCATGCAGCTGCAGCATATTGGGCGCAACGCCGGAAATGATCTCGTCCAGCAGCGCGTCGTCAGGATTCACAACAACAGCGACAGAACGGATGGAGGGCACAAGTGCTGCCGCAAAGTCACGCGCCTGCGAAAGGCTGACGTTGCGGGGGCTTTTCTCAAAGAACATCAGCCCTGCCATCTGCGCCCCAATCTCGTTGGTCGCCTCAACCGCCTCAGGGGTGGTCAGACCGCAAATCTTGATGGTGACGTCAGGTGCCCCGGCCATGATCTAACGGCCCAGCTCTTGCGCAATGGCGCGGGCGGCAGCGCCTGCATCCGGGCTTGCGGTGATGGGTCGGCCGATGACCAGAATGTCCGCCCCCAGCGACACGGCCTCGGCAGGCGTCATCACCCGCTTCTGGTCACCGATGTCAGCGCCCGCTGGGCGAATACCGGGCACGATGAGCTTGAAATCAGGCCCAAGATCCATGCGCAGGGTTTCAATTTCATGGGCCGAGCACACGACACCGGCAAGGCCTGCTTCCGCCGCCTGTTCAGCCAGCCGCCGCACATAGTCGGTGGCTGCAAGACGGTTGCCCTGCCGCTCAAGGTCAGCCTGGTCGAGGCTTGTGAGCATGGTGACGGCAATCATCATCGGCCGCGCGCCCTCAGGTGCTTCGTCAGCGGCAGCCTTGGCAGCCTGCATCATGGCCAGCCCGCCCTGCGCATGCACGTTGAGGATGGCAGGCTTCAACGGCAGCAGCGAGCGCACGGCGCCAGCCACAGTGTTGGGAATGTCGTGCAGCTTGAGGTCGAGAAAGATCGGCCGGTTTTCGCGCGCCACGATGCCGTAGCCCTCAGGCCCCGCGGCCATGAAGAACTCCAGCCCCAGCTTGAGGCCGCCCACGGCGGTCCCCACATCGCGGGCCATCTTCGCGGCCTTGTCCGGCGAGGGGGTGTCGAGGGCGCAGAAAACGGGATTTTCAAATGTGCTCATGGCGCGGTTTATAGCAGCACGCGCCGCGCCCGCCCAATCCCCAATGCAAAGCTGCTATGTGCGGCGGCGCGTCACCATGACGATGCCAAGCGCGATGACCAGCGCAGCGGCCACGTAGCCCACATGGGCGCTGGTGCTGCCCTGAGGGATGGTCTTTACGGCCACCGCCACAAGGCCCCAGATGGCGGCAGCGGCATACCAGAAGAGCCCGCGCAGCTTCAGCAACATGCCGATGGCAATGGCGGCCCCGACGAGCAGCACGATGGACGCATAGAGCCACTCGCTTAGCCCCAGCGGTGCGACGCCCAGATCACGCAATACGCTTGAAATATTGAGGGGAGCCGCAAGGGTCAGCCAGCCTGCATAAAGCCCGGCAAGCGGGATAACTATTTCGCTGCCGCGCATCGGCGACATCTGCGCGGCAAGAACGACGATCCTCAGGGCGAGCACCAGCATCACCACAATGATGACAGCGAGCACGCCGTTAGGCCCATTGAGTTGGGCAATCACCATCCATACGGTTGAAAGCGCGAACAGCACCCAGGTTCCGTCGCCGATTTCGCGATAGAGCTTGGCGGTGCGCGCATCCGGCAGCGCCTGCTGCACGGCGTAGATCAATCCCAGCAGGAAAATCACACCCCAGATCGAAAAGGCATAACCGGCAGGGACTTCAAGCGGTGAGCCGATGCCATCGCGGTCGCCAACAGAGACCCCAAGGCCGAGCAGCGGCATCAATGGGGCGGCCGCCTGCAGAATGGCAAAAATCACGTTGAGCAGCTGGCGGCGTTTATCAAGCATTGGCGTGGGGCTCCCGGAACCGGCGTGTTGTATATCGCTATTCTGTGTGTTCCGGGAGTGATCCCGACGCCGGTTGTTTAGCCCAAAGAGGCCAGGAGTTCACGCACTATCATCACCATCAGGAAGACCCAGCCAAGCGCGAAGAGCGGGAAGCGGATGGCCACTGCATTTGATGTCCACTGCCACAGGGAATGCACCACACGGGAGGCCACAAAGCCCCATGCGCAATACATGTGAAGCTCGTCGGCGCGGCCGCTGATCAGCACGGCCAGAACCACCGCGTAAAAGATGACCGGCACTTCAAACAGGTGATTGTAATTGTCGCCCATTTGGCGCGGGCGCGCGGGCAACACCGACAATGCGGATGTGTGCTTGGCATCATCGGGCTTGAGACCCGCAGCATTCATGGCGGAGAGACGCACCAGGGTCATCAGGATCCAGGTTATCGCCGTCCACGCGGCCATGACATAAAGCGCTTGAAGCATGTCGCCTGAATAGGTGGCGGCTGCATTTACGCTCTCAATCAGTTCTTCCATTGGTTTCGTTCCCGTCTTTTGTTTTTAAGGTCGCTCTTGGTGTCGATCAGTTGGCCCGATATTGCGGACGATCGCCATCAATGGTTACACGATGCATCATGCGGTGGTGTGGAAAATAGTCCGCAATCGCGTAGTGCTGCGTGCAGCGGTTGTCCCAGAAGGCGACCGAGTTCTTCTGCCAGCGGAAGCGGCACTGGAATTCCGGCAACTTGATGTGCTCATGCAAAAACGTCAGCAGCGCGTCGCTTTCCTTCTGCTTCATGTCCTTGATCCGCACGGTGAAGCTTGAATTGACGAAGATGCCGTTCTTGCCCGTAACAGGATGTGTGCGGATCACCGGATGCTCGGCGACAGGGTTTTTCTGGCGTTCGGTATCCATTTTGCCATCACCCTGATTGCGGTAGAGCCGCCCGGCCTTGCCAAACACATGCTCGAAATCATGGACTGCTGTCAGCTCGCCCAGCAGGCGCTGCATCTTGTCCGACAGCGCGTCGTAGGCTGCATACATGCTGGCCCACATGGTATCGCCACCGGTCTCAGGCATCACCTTGGCATGCAGCACGGAGCCAAGCGGCGGCTCCGCCATGAAGGTGACGTCGGTGTGCCAGTTGTTGAGGTCCGGCGGGCGCTTTTCGCCATGCTCGATGACGATGATTTCGGGATGATCCTCGCCCAGATTGGGCGCAAAGGGATGCACCTGCAGATGCCCGAAGCGGCTTGAAAAATCCTTGTGCTGCTCAGGCGTAATGTCCTGATCGCGGAAAAAGATCACGCCGTGCTCCATCAGCGCGTCATGCACCGCGGCAAAGGTTTCATTGCCCAATGGCTCGCGCATATCGACGCCGGAAATCTCGGCACCGATTGTGGGCGTCAATTTATCAATAGAGATCGTCTGGCCCATTTTAAGGCCCTCCCCTCATCCTGTTTCCTCAGCCCGCCGCCGGTCTTGTGCCAGCAGTCAAGTTAATGGGACTCATCATAGCGGGCAAAAACCGCAGAGTCAGGCTTTGTTGAATCGGGGGTATTGCCGGATTTTCCTGGGAAGAGTCACGCTGGACTGCGTTCAGCCGCCGTTGCGAGACGTATTTTGGACCGTCAGCGCCGTGCCGGAAAGCACAGCTGGGTTATTGGCGTTTGCGGCGCCCTGCTGCTTTTGCACGCGCTTCAATTCACGCTGTGCAATGCGCTTGTCATGCCGGTTGCGGTGCTGGCCCAGCCAGGCACCGAGCCCACCCGCCAGCAACCCAGCCAGAAACGCCGCCATGATGACCACAAACAGGGGCACGGTCACGGCCAGCGCCGGGCGCACATCCGAAAATGGATCAAGACTGAACTGAACAGGGGTGAGATTGGCCAGGGTCAGCACGAGGCCAATAAGGACGCAGGGCACGAGAATGAACCAGGTCTTGAGCGTCACGGGGAAAAACCGCCTTCACTAAACAATTTATGCCCGCATCATAGCGCAGCGCGTGCGGCAATGCAGCCAGGTATCAGTGCAATCTATCGGGTGTAGCGCTACTCGCCTGCCGCAACACCGGAGGGGATGCCGGCGGGCACCTCGTCGTCGGCGCTGTCATTTGCAGCTTCGTTGACCACCGGGCTGGATCCAAGCGGCCGCCGGTTCAGCCGCTCGCGCAGCTCCTTGCCAGTCTTGAAGAACGGCACGGACTTGGCGTCCACCTCCACCGGCTCACCGGTGCGCGGATTGCGGCCGATGCGGGCGGGACGGGTCTTGACCGAAAAAGCGCCAAAACCACGCAGCTCCACCCGGTCGCCCCGGGACAAAGCCTGCGCAATCTCTTCAAAGATTGTACCGACAATGCGCTCCACGTCGCGCTGGTAGAGATGGGGGTTGGCCTGCGCCAACCGCTGTACGAGTTCTGACTTGATCATGGGCCTTATCCCTAGTCCTCAGCCTGCACGATGCCCGACCTTGCCCCCGCGCGTCAAGTTGCAAGAACGCAACTTCGCCAGCACTTTCAATGACTTATCGGCTCAGAGCCGATTGCGACAGGATTTGGTGAAGCGCGGGTCATTTTGCCGCATTAGGGCCACGGCGTGGCCCGAACGGACAATTTCAGCAATTACGGGGATATCAGGCCCCAAACGACAATGGCGGCAGGCTTTAAGGCCTGCCGCCATTGAAAATCATGGGTGAACTTCACCGGTTTCAGCCGGTGTTATTCGCCGTCTTTGCCCTTGAGGGCGGCACCAAGAATATCGCCCAGCGAGGCGCCTGAAACGGTGGAGCCATACTGCTCGACTGCTTCTTTTTCCTCGGCGATTTCGCGGGCCTTGATCGACAGCGAGACGCGGCGGCCTGCCTTGTCGATCTGGGTAACGCGGGCGTCGATCTTGTCGCCGACATTGTAGCGGTCCGGGCGCTGTTCGGAGCGGTCACGCGACAGTTCCGAGCGGCGGATGTAAGAGGAGAACTTCTCCTCGCCCACCGACACTTCAAGGCCGTTTTCCTCAACCTTGGTGACGGTCACGGTGATGACTTCACCGCGGCGGATGTCGCCAACGCTTTCGAACGGATCACCACCAAGCTGCTTGATGCCGAGCGAGATGCGTTCCTTGTCCGGATCCACATCAAGAACGGTGGCTTTCACCATGTCGCCTTTGGTGTAGTCGGCAATGGCTTCTTCGCCGGGACGGTTCCAGTCGAGATCGGAGAGATGGACCATGCCGTCCACATCGCCGTCGAGGCCAATGAACAGACCGAATTCGGTGATGTTCTTGATCTCGCCTTCGACTTCAGTGCCTGTCGGGAAGCGTTCCAGGAAGGACGACCACGGATTATCGAGGCACTGCTTGAGGCCAAGCGAGATGCGACGCTTCACGGGGTCGACTTCCAGCACCATCACTTCGACTTCCTGAGAAGTGGAAACGATCTTGCCCGGATGCACGTTCTTCTTGGTCCAGCTCATTTCAGAGACATGGACGAGGCCTTCAACACCAGGCTCCAGCTCAACAAATGCGCCGTAATCGGTGATGTTGGTGACACGGCCCTTGATCTTGAGATCGACCGGATATTTGGCTTCGACACCATCCCAGGGATCAGCCTCAAGCTGCTTCATGCCAAGCGAAATACGCTGGGTTTCCTGGTTGACCTTGATGACCTGCACATTGACCGTCTGGCCGATGGACAGGACATCTGTCGGGTGGTTGACGCGACGCCATGCGATGTCGGTGACGTGAAGCAGGCCATCGACGCCGCCCAGATCAACGAATGCGCCGTAATCGGTGATGTTCTTCACAACGCCTTCAAGCACCTGGCCTTCGGTCAGGTTCTCGACCAGCTCAGCGCGCTGTTCGGCGCGTGTCTCTTCAAGCACGGCGCGGCGTGACACAACGATGTTGCCACGGCGGCGGTCCATCTTCAGCACCTGGAAGGGCTGGGGAACGTTGAGCAGCGGCGTGATATCGCGCACCGGGCGGATATCGACCTGGCTGCCGGGCAGGAACGCAACTGCGCCGCCCAGATCCACCGTGAAGCCGCCTTTGACGCGACCGAAAATGTGACCTTCGACGCGTTCCTGCTTTTCGAACGCCTTTTCCAGCAGTTCCCAGCTTTCCTCGCGGCGAGCCTTCTCGCGCGACAGAACGGCTTCACCGAGCGCATTTTCCACGCGCTCGAGGTAAACCTCAACTTCGTCGCCGACATTGATATTGGCGGGTACGCCTGGTGTAGCGAATTCCTTCAAAGGCACGCGGCCTTCGGTTTTGAGACCCACATCCACAATCGCCATGTCGTTTTCGACGGCGGTGACTGTGCCTTTGACGACATAGCCTTCAGTCATGTGGGTGGTCTCGAGGCTCTCCATGAGGAGGGCTTCAAAATCATCGGTAGTCGGGTTCATGCCGGGATCGGCTGCAGTTTGAGACATTAAAAGGGTAGCTCCATTCGGTTTTTATATTTCGGGCCGCACGGTTGTCTCCGGCGGTCTTCCGCTTGATCGCGGCTTTATTGAGTGGTCACGCATCCAACAAAAAAGGCGCGAAACCGCCCGTTTTCCGGGGTATTTCACACCTTGCGACGGTGATATGGCATGACGGCGTCAGACAGCGGTTAGTTAAGAGCAACTCCCTTAAGAAACGTGACTATCGCCGCCCGACAATATCGAGCGCCGCTTGGATCGACGCTTCTATACTCAAATCGGTGGTATCGAGCAAGGTCGCATCATCCGCCTGCACAAGAGGTGAGGCCGCCCGCTCGCTGTCGCGCCGGTCGCGCTCCTGAAGGTCTGCCAGCACGTCTTTCTGGGTCAGGGCCGGATCCGCCTTTTTCAGTTCCAGCCAGCGCCGGTGCGCGCGGGCGTCGTCCGAGGCCGTAACGAACAGTTTCACGTCCGCATCCGGGCATACCACCGTGCCGATATCGCGGCCATCCATCACCACACCCCGCTTGCCGCCGGGCGGAGATTTGGCGACCCGACGCTGGGTTTCCAGCAGCGACGCGCGCACCGCCGGCTTGGCGGACACAAGGGAAGCCGCACTGCCCACTTCGCGGGTTCGGATCGCCACCGGGTCGATGGCGCCCACATCCAGCATTTGCGCCGCGCGGGCTGCGTCGGTGTCGCTTGATGGGTCGCCGCCGGCCAGCAGCACCGCATGGGCAACCGCGCGATAGAGCGAGCCGGTATCGAGGTATGCAAGATCAAGCGCGCTGGCGACGGCCTTGGCGATGGTGCCCTTGCCTGCAGCGGCAGGCCCATCAATGGCGATGACGAGACTTTTGGACATCAGACCATCTAACCGTTCTGCGGGGTGATCTGCGCGCCCAGCGACACCATCAGGTCGCGGAAGGCGGGGAAGCTGGTGGCGATCATGGCGGCATCGTCAATGGTCACGGCGGATTTGGCGGCAAGGCCCGCCACAAGGCCGGACATGGCGATGCGGTGGTCCATGCCGGTCATCACATGGCCGCCGCCGGGGATGGTGCCGCCCATGCCGGAGACGATCATGCCGTCTTCAAGTTCTTCCACCTGCGCGCCACAGGCCCGCAGCATATTGACAGTGGCAGTGATGCGATCACTTTCCTTCACCCGCAGCTCTTCGAGGCCACGCATGGTGGTTTTACCGTCCGCAAAGGCCGCGGCCACGGCAAGCACCGGATATTCATCAATCATCGAGGCCGCACGCTCCGGCGGCACGTCGATGCCCTTAAGCGCGCTTGACCGCGCGCGGATATCGGCAACGCGCTCGCCGCCGGTCTCACGCTCATTCTCAAAAGTAATGTCGGCGCCCATCTCCTGAAGCGTCGTGAAAAGCCCGGCCCTCAGCGGATTGACCATGACGTCGCGCGCCACCACGTCGGACCCTTCGACCAGAAGTGCCGCCACCAGCGGGAATGCGGCGGAGGACGGATCGGCGGGGACAGCAACATTTGCAGGCGTCAATTCGCATTCGCCGGATACCCGCACCGCGTGGATGCCGTGCGGGCCTTCGTCCACGTCAACTGCGCAGCCAAAGGCGCGCAGCATGTTTTCCGTGTGGTCGCGGGTGCGCACCGGCTCCAGCACTGTGGTCTGTCCGGGTGCGGATAATCCCGCCAGCAGCACGGCCGACTTCACCTGCGCGGAGGCGACCGGCAGCGTATAGGTGATGGGCAGCGGCGGCGTTGCGCCTGTGAGCGTCAGCGGCAAGGTGCCGGATGCGGGCCCTGAAAACTGTGCGCCCATGAGTTGCAGCGGCGTTGTGATACGGCGCATGGGGCGGCGCGACAGGCTGGCATCGCCAATAAAGGTCGCTGCAATCGGGTGGCCCGCCACAACGCCCATCATCAACCGGCAGCCGGTGCCTGAATTACCGAAGTCGAGCGCGGTTGCAGGTTCGCGCAGACCGCCGATCCCGACCCCGTCGATTGACCAGTTGCCCTCGCCCTTATCAACCGCATGGGCCCCCAGCGCGGTGACGGCATCAGCCGTCGCCAGCACGTCATCGCTTTCCAGAAGGCCCGTCACCTGGGTCCGGCCGACGGCCAGCGCACCGAGAATAAGTGCGCGATGGGACATGGATTTGTCGCCCGGCACACGGATATCGCCTTTGAGGGGCCCCGCAGGGGCCGCGCGCCATGGGCTTGCGCCCGCAGATGCGTGTGCCTTGGAAGACTGGAAATCGTGCTGGGATGAGGACATGGGGCCTGAACGGAATGAGTGGCTTAAAGGGCGCTAGCGGCGCCAAATCGCCACTAATATGCAGATATCCGGGCAGGCGCGCATTTCTCTTTTGACAGTCCCTAATGATCGTGGCAATGGGAAAACCCACTTTCCGGCGGATATCCCCGCCACATCTCTTTTTGTTTGGAAGAGGCTTGCCCGTGCCAAAGCCCGAATGGGGAACGAAGCAACTTTGTCCTGAATGCGGGGCGAAGTTCTACGACTTCAAAAAAGATCCCATCCATTGCCCAAAATGCGACAACGAATGGCCGCAGGCCGCTCCGCCCAAGCCGCGCCGTGGCGCCAAGGCGAAAGCCAAGGCTGCGGAAGCAGAAAAGCCCGAGGAAGCCGAAGACGAGGCTGAGCTTGAAGAGGATGAGGATGACATCGAAGACGATGGCACCCAAAGCCTCGACGAGGTCGCCAGCGGCGAAAAGAAAGCCACAAAGCGCAAGCGCGCGCCCAGCCTCGATGACGATGACGACGACGACGATGAGGAAGATCTTCCCGACCTCGGCGACGACGACATCGACACAGATCTGGATGACGAAGACGAAGACGACCCGTTCCTTGCCGATGACGACGACGACGATGATGATCTGTCGGACGTGATCCCGGGCAAGAAGGACGACGACTAAGCCCGACGGGCTCTTTGAACAGAGCCCATTGGATTGTGAATATGCGCGGCCGCCGAGTGCCGTTGCATATTCCCCGTCCGGCACCATTACGGGACTTGATCAAAGGCGGGGGGACAAGTAGTGTCCCGCCTCCTTCGCAGGTCATACCCATATGAACCTGCCGCCGTGCCCCAGCGAGGGCCCGGCACTCTAGAATTTCGGGGCCATAGCTCAGTTGGGAGAGCGCTACAATGGCATTGTAGAGGTCGTCGGTTCGATTCCGTCTGGCTCCACCAATTCACGAACCAACTCATTTAAATCACCAATTGGGCTGAAGCCCGATCACCAGCGCTTGGCTGGGCTCCATCGGCGCAAGCCCCTTGGCCACAAATGTTCGGTCCTTGCTTGCCAGCGTAGCTCTGTCACAAACTCAGTTTTGAGCCACACAATATTAGGGATGCCCCATGCAGTTTGACGACGTAATCCTGGGCCGCCGGAGTATACGGGGCTACAAACCCGATCCCGTTCCGAAGGCACTCATCGAAGAAATTCTTGCTCTGGCGATGCGCGCACCATCGTCGATGAACACCCAGCCCTGGAGCTTCTGCATCCTTTCCGGCGAACCACTGGACCGCATTCGGGCCGGCAATACCGAGCGGAACATGGCGGGCATCCCGCATTCGCGTGAGTTTCGTGTCGGTCACCCCTTCGAGGGTAAGCACCGCGAAAGACAGGTTGGTGTCGCCAAGCAACTGTTTTCTGCCATGGGAATCGCCCGCGAAGATAAAGATGCGCGCCAGGATTGGGTGCTGCGCGGCTTCCGCCAGTTCGATGCGCCGGTGTGCGTGATTGTGACGTATGATCGCGCGTTGGCCGATAGCGACGACACAGCGTTTGATTGTGGTGCAGTAACAACCGCGCTGGTAAATGCTGCATGGTCGCGCGGGCTGGGTGCCGTCATCAATAGTCAGGGCATCATGCAATCCCCTGTGGTGCGTGAACATGCAGGCATTGCCGATGATCAAGTCATCATGAAAGCAATCGCACTTGGCTGGCCTGATGAAACCTTCCCGGCCAACAAGGTGGTTTCCGAACGCAAGAGTGTCGAGGAAGCTGCTGTGTTCGTTGGCTTCGACGACTAGGCAGCCTCCCCCCGTCATATGATTTCCCGCACCGATGCATGGCGACAGCCCCCTTGCCTTATGGCAGGCTGAAAAAAACAGGGCCGGGTCACCCGGTGGGGAGGGACGAAAATGTATCCTGGGAAATACGCTCAGACGCAGCCGGACCGGCCTGCCTTCATCATGGCGGCCACGGGCGAAGCGGTGTCGTATCGCGATTATGAAGCGCGGACCAATCAGCTGGCCCATCTGCTGCGCGCACAGGGGCTGAAGCGGCTGGATCACTATTCGATCTTCATGGAGAACAATAACCGCTATCTGGAATGTTGCGGTGCCGGCGAGCGCGCGGGCCTCTATTACACCTGCATCAATCACTATCTCAAAGGCGACGAGCTCGCCTATATCCTCAACAACAGCGAATCCCGTGTGCTGATTGTCTCGCGGGATAAGCTCGCCGTCGCGCAGGAAGCGCTGGCGGACTGCCCGGGTATTTCCCTGTGCCTAGTCGTTGGCGGATCAGATGGCGACCTGCCCAAGGCGCATGCCAATGGCACAGTCTTTCAGGCCTTTGAGGCTGCCGTCGCGCAATATCCAACAACGCCCATAGCTGACGAAGCTCTTGGTACGTCGATGCTCTACTCATCCGGCACCACGGGCAGGCCCAAGGGAATCATTCGTCCCCTGCCCGACAACAAACCCGAAGAGTATCTGCCGCTCTTCAAATTCCTGATGAACCTGTGGCAGTACCGCGAAGACATGATCTATCTGTCACCGGCACCGCTCTATCACTCTGCGCCACAGGCCGCGACAGGTCTGACGATCCGAAATGGCGGCACGGTCGTCATCATGGAACGCTTCGACCCTGAAGATTATCTCGACTATGTGGCTCAGTATCAGGCCACCCACAGCCAACTCGTGCCGACCATGTTCACCCGCATGCTCAAGCTCCCCGAAGAACGCCGCGCGAAGGCGGATTTGTCATCCTTGGAAATTGCAGTCCACGCGGCAGCGCCCTGCCCGGCAAAAATCAAAGAGCAGATGATCGACTGGTGGGGCCCCATCATCCACGAATATTACGGCGCCACCGAAGGACTTGGGTTCTCGGCATTGGACAGCCACGAATGGCTGGAAAACAAAGGCAGCGTCGGGAAAGTCATTCTGGGTGAGCTTCATGTGCTCGATGAAGACGGTAATCCGTGTCCGGAGGGTGAACCCGGAGAGTTGTGGTTTAAGACCGCGACCGAGTTCCGATACTTCAACAATACCGAGAAGACGAGCGAGGCTCTGTCGGCCGACGGCACCATGAGCACCGTGGGCGATGTCGGTTATCTCAAGGACGGTTACCTGTACCTGACGGACCGCTCGACATTCATGATCATTTCGGGTGGTGTGAACATCTATCCTCAGGAAACGGAGGATTTGCTCATTACCCACCCCAAAGTCGCAGACGCTGCGGTATTTGGTGTGCCGAATGTTGATCTGGGAGAAGAGGTCAAGGCTGTCGTCCAGGTGATGGACGGCGTTCAGGCCGGAGACGCGTTGGCGGCGGAACTGATGGCTTTCTGCGCCGAAAACCTGTCGCGGCAAAAATGCCCGCGGTCGATCGACTTTGAGGTGGAGCTTCCACGATTGCCCACAGGCAAGCTCTACAAACGGTTGCTCAAGGACAAATACTGGGCCGACCACAAGAGCGGAATTGTTTAATGCCGCGCGCGATCTACGCCCGCACAGAGGCCACCCAGCACTTGCTGAACTGATGCCCTGAAGGAAGCGCCTCTAGTCGCGCCCCTTGATAAAGTAAGCGTGCGGAACTGCGGAGATCGGGAATTTCTGCATCGGGGGCACGCCACCCAAAGGCTTGAAATAGGCCTCGATTGCGTCAGCCTCGCCCTGCCAGGGCGGCATGCCATATGAGTTGAACGCGACGATGCCGCCCGGCAAAACCAGCGGGTAAAGATGTTCCAGCGCGCAAACGGTCGGCTCGTAGGGGCCGATGTCGAAATACAGCATCGACAGGCGCGCGCCCATATTGTTGGCGGCAAAATCCGGGACGGTTTCGCAGATTTCACCATCAATCACGCGGCACCGCTCGACGCCGGGCAGCAGATTGTCTGCGGTATGGATATCGATCAGCTCGCGGATGAAATCGCCATCGGACACCATCCGCCCGATGGTGCTGTCGATCCACTCGCCGGCTGACCCATCTTCCTTGCTCAGATCCTTGTAGCCCTGAAAATGATCGAAGCCGTAAACCATCCGTGTGCGGTCGCCAGGGCAGAAGGTCTCCAGAAGGTTAGCCCAGGTAAACAGGCCCGACCCGCGAAAGACGCCAAGCTCCGCGATGGAGCCGGGAAGGTTTTCGATCTTCTTGAACAACTCGTAGCGGCACAAAAACCGGGGCAAGTCGCGACGGCGCATAAAGGCCGCGTATTCCATCAATACGTCCTTGAGCGACAGCCCGGCACGGTCAATGAGGCTTTCCAGCTTCTCCCAGTGACCCTCGTCGCGCGCATCGTAGCTTGCCCGGGTGTCCGCATCCAATGATGGACTTGTCTCACGATCTGCCATTTTCCACCTTCGTCTCGCCGTGCCTTTGCAGGCATGCCCGGCTGTTGATTTTGTGCCGTTGGCCCGTGTCTGGCCTGCCCTCAGGCGCGCGAACCAGACAGGAAGCTTTGCATATCCCGACGAATCGGTCTTGCCCGTATGATGGGTCAGTTAGCCTGATTGATGGTTTGCAATTGGTTTATTCTTTCTCAACCGCATTCCCTCATTATTTCGACTGCTTCATTTTTGGCATATTCTCTGGTCAGGTTAGCCTCATGACGGGTTTGGAAGTCCAATTCATCACCCACGCGACTTTAAAGATCAAAGGCGCGTTCGGTACGCTACTTTGTGATCCGTGGTTTTTGAACGAGCCGGTTTATAATCTGAGCACGTGGAAATACCCGGTGGCACGCCTGTCGCCTGAGGAAGTGGTGCGCGGTATCGACTACCTGTTCATCACACACACCCACGAAGACCATTTTCATATCCCGTCGATCAATCACATAGACCGCGATACTCCGGTTTTGCTGCCGATGTATGACGAGCACCCTTCCCTGCGGGCGCATACGTCGGAACGGGTGATGCGAGAGCTTGGCTTCCACGATATTCGCCGCATGAAAAGCTGGGAAACCTTCATGTTGGGCGGGGTGACGCCGCTGACCCGCGTGCCGTCCGCCGTCGAACGCGACCATGACTGGGAAAATTCAGGCTTTGTAATTGAAAGTCCGGACTGCGTTTTCCTCAACATGAATGACAATGTGAATGATGTGGCCTTGTGCAAGGACATCAAGTCCCGCTGGCCCACCATCGATATCGCGTTCATTCAAAGCGGCGGCGTATCGGAGTTTCCTGGCTGTTTCCGGATGACCGAGGAAGAGATGCGCAAGCATGCTTCTGAACGAAAAACATCCTTTGCCGACCAGCGGCGGATGCTGGACCACGTCAAACCCAAGCGGGTTGCGCCGTTTGCTGGTGACTTCTGCTGGCTGGACGAGAAGTATTTTCATAACAACTGGGCAAACCGGACGACGTCAAAGCTGTTTGAGCAGATGATGGAGGACGACTATGCCGATGCCGGGTGTGAACTGGTGCAGCTCTATCCCGGTGACACGTGGAGTGTTGCATCCGGCATTCACCGGTACGGCCCGGAGCCGGACTGGGACAATATGCTCGACGAGATTTCTGCTCTGAGAGACCGCTTCCTGCCAAAAATCGAAGCCATCGATCAGTTCCTGCACGATGTGAGCTATGACAGGTTCGAGGAGCGCAGCCGTGCGCGCACTGCTTTGGTGCAAAAGCACATTACGCGCGACTACATCGATTTCCGTTTCCGTTTTCGGACCGTTGTCGAAGGGGAGCATGCGGGTTTCTCCTTCGTCATGACGATCAATCCGGAAGATGGGTTTTCGGTTGATTGGGACGACGATGGGGACGTCAACCAGACACTCTATGTGCCGGAGAACATCTGGGCGAGCATTCTGGAGGGCAAGCTCATGTGGCACATCATCATGTGGGTGGCACAGGTGGAGCAACATTCCGATTTCAGCCGCGATGCCGCACGGTTCTGGGCCTGGCTCGACAATCACCAGGACCTCAACACCAAGAACATTCAGGCTGTCATCGACCCGCAGCTGCTTCCCGAGCTTCCGGAAAAAATCCGTCCGGCCTATGCAAGTTTTCCAATGCCCGGCGAGTGGGATTTCGATGATGACCGTGCCCCCATCACCCCCTAGGTGACCCCAGCGATGATGCATGTTCGGCTGATTGAAAAAGGTGATGAGGCCGGCTGGACCGCAGCTCTCGCAGGGCTTCCCCACAGCATCGCGCATACACACCGGTTTGCCGTGGGCATGTCAGACAACAACGTCTATCTGCTCGTCGCGGAGGGCCCCAACGGACGGGCCGTCTGCCCTTTGTCCGAGCGGACCTATCTGGGCGAACCCGACGTCTTCACGCCCTATGGGTTCGGGGGGTTCACCGGCACAGGTGATCTGACGGGGCTGCGCGACGCATGGACGGATTTTGCCGGCACCCGCAGATATGTGGCGTCCTACCTGATGCAGAATCCAATCCTGATACCAGAGCAGATCAATGCCATGTGGGCAGAGACAATCCTAAGCGATCGCACACTTTTCGCGGTCGATCTGACACTGCCGGAAGAGGAGCGCCTGCGCCTCGTCTCAAGCCGTAAACGCTCGGGGCTGAAAAAGTGGCTTGGGGCTGCATCCCGCGAAACCGATCAGACGGCACTGGCAGACGCATTTGCAAATCTCTATCCGTCATTCGCGCAGCGCCGACATATGGCGGGCCACTATCAGTTTTCCAAAGCGCGTCTGTCAGAGCTGGCGTCACTGCCCGACACAGTTCTGGCTGGGGTGCGGGGAACAGACGGCACTATTTCCTGCGTGGCGCTTATGAGCAGAGCGCAAGACTGCGGGGACTATCTATTCATGGCCGCGTCGGAAAGTGGTGAAGCTGACGGGGCCGGGGTCCTGTGGCTTGGTATGCAGGCCCTTGCGGAACGCGGTGTAAGGCAGTGCAATCTTGGCGGCGGCATCAGAGAAAACGATGGCGTTGCCGAAATGAAGCGCAGGCTGGGCGGACAGGCTTTGGCCATCCCCGTCATTCAGGAAATTTTTGATCCGGCGCGGTATCAAGCCCTATGCGATGCAGCAGGCTGCACGGATACTGAGTCAGGCTTTTTCCCGGGCTATCATGGCCGTGCCACAGCCTGAGCAACGGGCCTTTCTACAGCGTGCCGCCTGATCTCAGAATGCTACCAATCTTGAGGCCCTGAAGGACGTTGTCAGCCAGCGTATCCGCTCTCAGGTCATTCAGTGTGCCAATGAGAATCGGGTTGATGTCCTGATCCGCAAAAGATGCACTCGCATCGGCAATCAGACGCCTGTTCCTGTTGCTTGGCGCAACGATTTTCAGGCCGGGATCCTTCTTGATCACGTTGATATTGGCGCCAGGGCGCAGAATGCCCATGCGTGTAAGTACAGAAATTGCTCCGTCTTTGGAGCACTCTTCTGATTGGCCCGTCATTTCCAATGTCACGACGCAGCGGCCGGGTACACCACCAGTGCCTCCAAGGCTGATGCGGTACGCGCTGGTATCTGCATCAAAGACATTGATCATCTCAGGTTCAATCAGCAGATCATCCTCGGCGATATCCGCCCACAACAGAGCAAGCGGCAATTTGTCTGTCGTCTCTGTCTTCCCGGCCATCTGGCTGTAATTATCGACGGAGGTGCCCAATGCAAACGGGCACGACCATCGATAGGTCGCCCCATCCGATTGTTGCGCCACCATTTCCTTTCCGTCACGGGTGAGAGACGTGAGGCCTAACGATTCAATGATCTGAACCGTCGGTGTCTCGTAAATCCTGGCGAGAAGCTTGCTTACAAACTCCCCGAAATGCCCGCTTACCGGATAAAAATAGGTGATGCCCGGGCGGTCTCTCTCAAGCTCGTTACGGCAGCCGCTATTGATCGTGCGCGGGAAGAAAAGCGCCGTCCAGATTTTCGTCGCAAGGTCCGCAGGCATGGTGCTCCAACCTGCCGGATACAGTTTCTTTGCCATCGTCTCAACGAGGCGCGTGTGGAACGTCGCCCCATGATTGGCGAGTGAGGCTTCCTGCAAGCTTACCGCGGAAAGGTCCGGCCAAGACCCCAGACCGAGCGTCAGGGGTGAAGGTGGTTGCGCGGACAAGATCGCGTCGGTTTCTGCGGTGATCTTTTCCAGATCAGATTTCGACATGAGATTCCGCAATGACGTCAGGTCGAGCGACGTCACGAAATCGGCAGCGAATTTGCCGTC
This sequence comes from uncultured Parvibaculaceae bacterium, assembly GCA_964511745.1. Lineage (GTDB taxonomy): Bacteria > Pseudomonadota > Alphaproteobacteria > CGMCC-115125 > CGMCC-115125 > Pyruvatibacter. The sequence goes on along the minus strand of CAZEHX010000001.1, from coordinate 26,881 downwards.
ATAGCTCATCTGCGGCGGGGGCGTGGCTACGAGCTCGAGCCCGATCGTGTCTTCAAGAAACGAGCGGTAGTGCGTTGCGAAAGGCCGGGTTCTTGTACCCGGCTGATATTGGTCGAGTGTCGTCCCGACCTGGTCGGCGGTGAGATCAAACCGCCGGCACCCAACGTCAAGCAGAAAGCCATCCTGCTCCAGCGTGGCAAATCCACCGCCAACACGGTTGTGCGGCAGAATCAATGTGACCCGCGCTCCGGCTTCACCCGCCGACAGCGCAGAGACAAGACACCCGATGCTGCCGCCAATCACGACCAGATCGCTATCGCCGATCTGCTGGATTTCAGTCATTCTTATTCGCCTCCCGAAAGAGATAGGTTGTGTATTCGCGCAGCCCGTAATCGGCCCGAATGACAAAATGGGGGGTGAGCTGACTAACGCATGCAATCATTCGCTCAAACGGCCAATGAAAAAGGTCGTCGCGCTGCCAATCGACAATCGTGCTCATGACGTTGAAGGCGATGCCAATCCGCGCTGATTGAAAAGCTGCCGTGATAATGTTGAACGCAAAGTCCTCCATCGCCTCAAAGGTCAGCTCGCGCTTCTCGGTCAGCACGCCATTCATCACCACATAGTCGACGGATTGTGCCGACAGGGGATCGACAAGGATGTCACGCACCGAAAATGCCGCAGAGGGATGACGCGTGCGCGCGGCCTCGATCATCGGCTGCGAAAGATCGATGCCCTGATAGCTGATGGCCGTGCGGGATGAGGTGGAAAGCCTGCGGTTTATATGGTTGAGCAAAAGGCCGGGCCCGCACCCCAGATCCAGAAGACTGGGTGCGTCGGCATGGTCCGCCCGCATAAGCTCCAGCATCACGTCAAAACGCACAGCCAGATCGGCTTCATCGGGCCAGTCGACACCACGATGGGTCGGCCCGAATTCCTTCAGACAGTCCTCATAGTGGCGGACAAGGTCCAGATAGGACCGTTTGTCTGAAGGCGTTGGCGACAACGTGCGTTTCCCCGCTACTTATCAATCTGCCTTCGCATTGTGACGGTCTTTGATTCAGAAGGTCCTAACGGGAACCAAATTTTGGAAAAATCTGTGCACTTTCTGCACGCAATACGGTTGGGCGCCCGGGCCTACATCGAATCAAACCGCTGACCCGGTCAGCATGACCGAAAAAAAAGCCCGGACACAACGTCCGGGCCTTGTTGGTTTCAGCCTGACTACCTGGCAGACCGGATGGGGTCGGAGCCGTCCCAGTTTTCGGCAGCCTTGCGGATATGCTCGAAGAGCTTGCCTTTGTTGCCGCTGATATCGGAAATTTCGATCATCGCGCCGGGATGGGCGTCGTTTTCGAAATAGCAGAAGCGGCCTTTTTCGCCGCCAATCGCGCCCTCATGGCCGATGCGGTATCCGTTTTCCAGCGCACGGTCGAGCATCGCCTGATAGTCGGTGCTCCAATAGGCCACGTGTTGCAGGCCTTCGTGACCGGCACCGAGAAAATCACGGTAGAGCGACGGCGCGTCGTTCAATTGCTGGATCAGCTCGATCTGCAGATCGCCGGAATTTGCCAGCGCCACGCTCATTTTCATCGGCGACTCCTCGCCGCGATAGCGGAACCAGTCAGTCTGGACTTCTTCCACATGGAACCACGGACCGACGCCATGGGCGTTGATCCAGTGATCCATCGCCGCGCGCAGGTCGCGCACGACATAGCCGTTCTGGCGGATGGGTCCAAAAATGCGGCTCATGGGCGTCCCTCCAATTGCGGCAGCGCCTTTTCAGACGGCCAATTGTAGAGCCGTATTCCATGCGAACGAACGTTCGTCAAGATGATGCCTCAGCATCCGGGCGGACGCCGCAGATCAAGCGTGAAGGGAAATTCCGGGTGCGGGGCCTCGGTGATCGGCTCGTAGGCGCCCGGCGTGTAGCCGTGATCCTCAAACCGCGACAACCGCCTTGCCTCGGCCTCGTTGCCATTGACGGGGAACGTCTCGTAGCTTCTGCCACCGGGATGGGCGACGTGATATTTGCAGCCGCCCAGCGCGCGCCCGGTCCATGTATCGAAGATGTCAAACACCAGAGGCGAGTTCACCGGCAATTCGGGATGCAGCGCCGTTGATGCCTGCCAGGCCTTGTACCTGACCGCACCCACGCCGACGCCGCTTTGGGCGCATTTTTGCAGTGGCACCGTGCGGCCGTTGCACACCACGTGATAGCGCTCATGGTTGGTTGTGGTCAGCTTGACCTGCAACCGCTCTGTCGAACTGTCGGTGTATCTGACCGTGCCGCCGATGGCACCCGTCTCGCCCAGCACATGCCAGGGTTCCAGCGCCTCCCGGATTTCCAGCGTTGCGCCGTCGCAGGTAACTTCACCACAAAACGGGAACCGGAACTCAGCCTGCGCTTCATACCATTCAGGCCGCAGGGCAAAGCCGTGATCGGCAAGGTCGCGCAACACGTCCCTGAAATCTTCCCAGACAAAATGCGGCAGCATAAAGCGGTCATGCAGGGTTGTGCCCCAGCGGATCAGATTGCCTTCAAGCGGCGCGTTCCAAAGCCGCGCGATGATGGCGCGGATCAGGCCCTGCTGTGCAAGGCTCATGCGCGGGTTCGGCGGCATCTCGAAACCGCGAAACTCAACCAGGCCAAGACGCCCCGTCGGCCCGTCGGGGGAAAACATCTTGTCGATGCAGATTTCAGTGCGATGGGTGTTGCCTGTCACGTCGGTCAGCAAGTTTCGCAGCAGCCGATCCGTAAGCCACGGCGTCGGTGATCCCGGGTCCTGCGCTTTTGGAATTTGCGCCAGCGCTATTTCCAGCTCGTAGAGACTGTCATGGCGGGCTTCATCAATGCGTGGTGCCTGACTTGTAGGGCCGATGAATAGACCGGAAAACAGGTAGGACATGCTGGGGTGGCGCTGCCAGAACAGGATGATGCTCTTGAGCAAATCCGGCCGGCGCATGAACGGGCTGTCCATTGGCGTTGCGCCCCCGACGACCACGTGGTTACCGCCGCCAGTGCCGGTATGCTTGCCGTCGATCATAAACTTGTCGGCGCCGAGCCGTGTTTGCCGTGCGGCCTCATAGACCGCCTCGGTGATCCTCACGCATTCATCCCAGCTCGATGCCGGGTGGATATTCACCTCGATGACACCGGGATCAGGCGCGACGCGGATCACATTCATGCGCGGATCATGCGGTGGCGAATAGCCTTCAATATGCACCGGCACATTCAGTGCCTTGGCGGCATTCTCGGCTGCTTCAACCAGATCGAGATAATATTCCAGCTCTTCGACCGGCGGCATGAACACGCACAGGCGGCCATCGCGCAGTTCTACCGATACGGCCGTACGCACGGCGCCGTGAAGGTCACCCATTTCCTGCTCGACACGCTCCTGCACGGCTTCGGATGCCGTAAAGGACGCGCGCATCTGTTCGCGCCCGGTCTGCTCATCAATGGCAGCCTGCGGGCTCGTGGGATCAGGCAGCGGGCCGCGTGGCACGGACGGGTCCTGCGGATAGACATAGGGATATTTTGACGGCGGCACGTAAGGCAGCGTCCCCAGGGGCAGCCGGTAGCCGACCGGGCTGTCGCCGGGCACAAGATAAAGATTGCCGCGCCGGGTTTTCCATTTCTCAGACCGCCAATTGAGGCCCGAGGCCTTTGATTGCCAGCACTGCACCGGCAGCACGTAGCCCGACGGTTTCGTCAGTCCACGGTCAAACACCCGCGCCAGGCGCTGACGCTCTTCGGGGTCTTCAAGCTTTGAATTCTGCGGCGTGACGTTTTCCGGAAGATTACTTTCCTTGACGAGCCAGGTGGCGGGATCCTCATAGGCGGGTGCCACATACTCCTCATCGATACCCAGTTCGCTGGCGATACGCTGCAGCAACTCTTCGGCCTGGGCCGGCACCGCGCCACTGTATTTTCCTTCGCTGGCGATCAGGTCCGGGTTGGACCAGATCGGTTTTTCGTCACGCCGCCAATACAGCGAAAACGTCCATCTTGGCAGCGTCTCGCCGGGATACCATTTGCCCTGGCCGAAATGCAGAAACCCGTTTGGCGCAAACTCATCCCGCAAGCGCCGGATCAACTTGTCTGCCAAAATACGTTTGGTCGGGCCAACAGCCGATGTATTCCATTCGTCGGCTTCAAAATCGTCGATGGATACGAATGTCGGCTCGCCACCCATGGTCAGCCGCACGTCGCCCTCTTCGAGCGCCGCATCAACCTTCTTGCCAAGTGCATCCAGCGCCGCCCAGGATTCATCTGAAAACGGCTTGGTGATGCGCGGATGCTCGGCCACCCGGGTTATGCGCATGTCGAACTCAAAGTCGACATTGGCGGCACCGCTGAGACCGGAGATCGGGGCGGCGTTGCGGTAATGCGGTGTTGCGGCCAGGGGAATATGGCTTTCGCCGGTCAGCAGCCCGGATGTCGGGTCAAGGCCGATCCAGCCGGCGCCGGGCAGATACACTTCGCACCATGCATGCAGGTCGGTGAAATCCTTGTCGGTTCCCGCGGGGCCATCAATGGCCACAAGATCCGGCTTGAGCTGGATCAGATAGCCCGACACAAAGCGGGCGGCAAAGCCGAGATTGCGCAGTATCTGAACCAGCAACCAGCTTGAATCGCGGCACGACCCCTTGCCCGTCTCAAATGTCTCTTCAGGCGTCTGCACGCCCGGCTCCATGCGGATCACATAGCCAAGCTCATTGCTCAGGCGGGCATTCAGGCCAACGACGAAATCAACCGTGCCTTGCGGGGTGCGTTCAATCGTCTTGAGAAACGCTTCGAGCTTCGGACCAATCGGGTCTGGTGTGCGGTAGATGACAAGGTCGGCTGCGATGTCGTCGCAATAGGTAAACGGCCACTTCTCTGCGGTTTCCTCAACGAAAAAATCGAACGGGTTATAGATCGTCATGTCGGCGGTCAGATCGACTTCGATCTTCAACTCGCGGACCGGGTCAGGGAACACAAACCGCGCCAGCCAGTTGCCGTAGGGGTCTTGCTGATAGTTCACAAAATGCTCAGACGGAGTGACCCGGAGCGAATGCGAGATGACCCGCGTCCTGCTGTGCGGTGCGGGCCGCAGGCGAATGGTCTGGGGACCAAGCGAAACCGGCCGGTCATACTTGTAGTGGGTCAGATGATAGATCGCGGCTTTTATGGACATTGTATTCCTTTGCCCCACCTGACTGGCGGGTGAGCATGATTTCTACCATGTCCGGGGAACCCCGGACCCAATACATTTGATCACACCGGGCATGCCATACCCCGCATCTGCCGCCGGGCTTGCCGCTCAGGCTTTGGACTCAGTTCCCAAAAGCAGCAGGAAAGTATTGAGGTAACGGGCCATTGCCGTTTCGATAACACGGCGCGGGGCGGGATGTTCGGGCGTATTGACGTATTCCATGCGCAGGCAGATCAGCCCGGAGGAGAAGATGCGGGCGGTTTCGCGGGCATCCGTCGTCTTGATCAGCCCGGCCAGTGCAAAGCCCTGAAAATAGTCCGCCAGCCGTTCGTTCTCCTCGCGGAACAGCATATCGTAAAAGCGCTGCCGCCCTTCCCCACGCCGTTCGCCATTGATGACGGCCATGAACAGGCGCTCGCGCCTGTCCATCCAGCGGTCAATCAGGTCCACCCCACATTTGCGACAGAACGCTGCGGGATCACCCGCCAACGCGCGATACTCGGCAGACTCCAGCCGCTCGACAAATGCGCCGGGGCCCCACTGGTCGATCAGCGTGCTGTAGATCTCTTCCTTGCCGACAAAGTGGTTGTAGATGCTGCTTTCGCGCAGGCCCACCGCGCGGGCCAGCTGGCGCATGGAGGTGCCGGCAAAGCCGTGCTCGGCAAACAGCACTAGCGCCTGATCCAGAATGCGCTGCCGCGTGGACCCGTCGCCCTCAAGCGCAGTCACGGCAGCCTCTTTGGTGTCTGCTTCAGGCTTGGATGGTGACATTCAGGGCTCCAGACGGGCCGCATGGGCGCAGATTGATATCGCACAGGGCTCGTAGGTGGCCACCATAGCGCAATGCCACACCTTGCATAACGAACGAACGTTCGGTACCCACATCTGGAAAGATAACACGGTGACGGCAAAACCAGTGGTTTTCCGCCCGCCGCGACAGCAGGAGCATCACATGAGCGACCTTAAGGCAGCCCGGGACAAGACCGTGCGCGATCACATGCAGCTTGAGAATGAGGCCAAATGGGACGAGGTGCTGGCAACCTTTGCGCACCCGCGTTACGAGTTTCAGGTGCCGCCGCCGGGCTCTGATGCGGACTACCAGATCTATGATGGCGAAGACGAAGTCATGTCGTATTTCCGCGCGTCACGCACAGCCTTCCCGGACCTTGGCAACGAGATCATTGATGTGGTCGTCGGTGACGGCGACATCGCCATGACCGAGTTCTATCTGGTTGGCACGCATCTGGGGCCGCTGCGGACCCCCGCCGGCGAAGTGCCGCCCACAGGCAAACGCATCAAGGTGCGCATGGCTGCAACCTTTGAATTTGAACCGGGCACCGACAAGATCATCTCTGAACGTCCGTATACGGATCCGCGCGCCGTGCTGCATCAGCTCGGCCTGCTGGGTTAATGGGCGGGGCGTCAGTCATGAAGAGGCTTGAGAACAAGGTCGCAGTCGTTACCGGCGGCGGCACCGGCATCGGCAGAGCGACCTGCCTGCAGTTCGCACGCGCGGGCGCGGCGGTCATCGTTGCGTCGAATGTGGCCGAACAGGCTGAGGCGGTTGCCGCTGAAGTGCGTGCTGCGGGCGGCAATGGCGTCGCCTATGTGATCGACGTGACGGATGTCGCAGCGCTCGACGAGATGGCCGCGAAAGTCATCACCGATTTTGGCAAGGTTGATATTCTCGTCACCAGTGCGGGCGTCATGGGCGCGCGGGCATTGCTCATCAACACGCCGGTTGAAGAGTGGCGCAAGACGATTGAGGTCAACCTCAATGCCAGCTTCTATTGCGTCAAAGCCTTCCTGCCCAACATGCTGGACCGTGACGCAGGCCGCATCATCACCATCTCGTCAATATCGGGCAAACTGCCCGCCGCGCTGAACAGCGATTACGCGGCTTCCAAGCACGGCGTCATCGGGCTTACCAAAGCGCTGGCGCTGGAACTGGGGATGCTGAAGAAGAACGGCGTCACCGCCAATGCCATCTGCCCCGGCTCGGTTGATACGCCGATGATCGACGCCATCACCGATCACCTGCAGCCAGCAACCAAACTCAGCCGCGAGGATTTCCGGCAGAAGGCCATCGCCAACAAGAACATCCAGCAGCGCCTGCTTGATGCGGACGAGATTGCGTCCATGGCGACCTATCTGGCGTCTGACGACGCGCGCGGCATCACCGGACAGGCGATCAATGTGTGTGCGGGAACGGTTTTATTCTGAAGCGGCATCGACGATGTGCTTCTCCACATACGCTATGCTTGCCTGCGGAGAACCGACCTTAGGGAGGCAGGCATATCATGAGCACCATCGAATATCCGACGCGCGCCTATGCGGCGCTTGCTGCAGACAAGCCGCTTGAATTTTTCAATTTCAACCGGCGCGGGCTGCGGCCGGATGATGTGCTTATAGACATTTCCTATTGCGGCATCTGCCATTCAGACCTGCACACGGCGCGCAACGATTGGGGCCGCTCTACCTATCCGGTGGTGCCGGGCCATGAGATTACCGGCACGGTTGCCGCTGTCGGTGACAAGGTCGCAAAACACAAAGTCGGGGACCGGGTGGCCGTCGGCTGCATGGTGGATAGCTGCAAGACCTGCGCGGATTGCGAGGATGATCTTGAGCAATACTGCCTCCAGGGCATGACCGGCACCTATGGGGGCACCGACTGGCAGGATGGCAGCCCGACTCGGGGCGGTTATGCGGATAAAATTGTCGTACGCGACGAATTCGTGCTGCGGGTGCCGGACGCGCTGGACATGGCGGCCGCCGCACCTCTGCTGTGTGCAGGCATCACCACCTATTCACCGCTGCGCACCTGGAAAGTCGGCAGGGGCTCAAAGGTCGCCGTCGCCGGTCTTGGCGGGCTTGGCCATATGGGCGTCAAGCTTGCGGTCGCCATGGGGGCGGAGGTAACGGTGCTCACCCGCTCGCCCGGCAAGGCTGAGGATGCGGCGCGGCTTGGCGCTGCCCATGTGCTGATCACCACTGACCGCGATGCCATGAAGGCCGCAGGCAATTCATTCGACATGATCCTCGACACAATCCCAGTGCGGCATCAGGTGGCGCATTACCTGCCGCTGCTCAAAGTGGATGGATCACATGTCATGGTCGGCATGATCGAAATAATGCCGGAGATGCATTCAGGGCATCTGCTCCGCCGCCGCAACCTGTCTGGCTCCGGCATTGGCGGTATTGCCGAAACCCTGGAAATGCGGGATTTTTGCGCCGAACATGGCGTGAAACCGGATATCGAGATGGTGAGCATGCAGGACGTGAACACAGCCTATGACCGGCTTGAGAAGGCCGATGTGCGCTACCGTTTCGTCATCGACATGCAAAGCCTGAAGGACGCGGCCTGAGACCTGGCTGCCTATTTCAGATTCTCAGCTTCCCAGGCAGCGAGTTGCCGGCGGATATTCCTTGCGACCTCTTCCGGCGAATTTTCGACCGTCGGCCGCTTTTCATCGGGGATATCTACCCGGTCATCCAGACTGACCGCCGACCACCTGATGATATCCAGCATGACGAAGATCAGGCCCTTGCCCCGCTCCGTGAGGTAATAGAGCTTGCGGCGTTTGCTTTGCGGGTGCGCGGCGGATGCAATGATTTGCATGTCCTCCAGCTTCTTCAGCCGGTCGGAGAGGATGTTGCTTGCAATGCCCTCTTCGGATGCGAGCATTTCCTTGTACTCGTGCTTGCCTCCAAACATCAGGTCGCGGATGATCAGTAGCGTCCAGTGGTCGCCGATGACGTCCAAGGCGCGGGCGATGGGGCATCTGGATTTCAGGTGATGTTCAGTCCGTGCGGCCATAAAACACTTGCACCATGCAATTAATTACCTCAGAATACTTTCATAATGCAATTAATATGGTGCGATCTCAATGAAAAGAGCTGCCCTGTTCGTTCTGGCCTATTTCGTCATCACGATGGCGTGGGCCTATCCGTGGCATATGGTGTTCTTTCATGACCTCTACGTGTCCTGGGGTGCGTTCCAGCGCGCTGAGCCGATCATGCCGTTGGGCATTGCAGCCATCCTGTTTCAGGGCGGTACCATCGCCTATCTCTACCCGTTCCATATTCAGGGCAGAGACAGCACGATCGCGCACGGCGTCGTCTTCAGTCTCGTCATCGGCTTGATGACCTATACCGCCATGGGCTTTGCCACGGCAGCGAAATTCCAGATCGAGCCGGTCGCCCCATTTTTGCTGTATCACACGGTTTTCCAGGTGATTCAGTTTACGCTTACGGGCGTGGCGCTGGGCCTAATCTACAGAAAGTAGGGGCGCAGGCTGGTTAACACCCAGGGCCTTCCCCCCTTGATCTGTACTAATTCGCACCCCATTTATTCATAGTCTGGTGCCCATAATGGGGCTGGATGGGTGATTGCGCCCGGTGGCGCAATACATCCACTCAAAAGCCGCTTTGCGTGTGAGGGCTTTAGGATATGACACGGGTTACCCCTTTTACCCACCCGCTGCTGCTGGGCTTTGATGGCCTGGAACAGCTTCTGGACCGGGTTGGCCGGCTGTCGAATGACAGCTATCCGCCCTTCAACATCGAGCAGACGTCCTCAGGCGACGTGCATCGCTTCCGCATTACGCTTGCGGTCGCGGGGTTCACGCGTGACGAACTGTCTGTGACGCTGGAGGGCAATGAGCTGATTATTCGTGGCAAGCAAACCGAGGATGAGGACAAGGCCTATCTGCATCGCGGCATCGCCGCACGCCAGTTTGTGCGGGTATTTGTACTCGCCGACGGGCTGGATGTGAATACAGCCGACCTCGAAAACGGGTTGCTGAGCATTGATCTGCTGAAGCCTGAACCGTCACACGCGGTGCGGCAAATTGAGATTGGGTCATCGCAGGAAACGACGCCAAGCCGAGTTGAAGCTGCCGAATAGAATGTTGTGCCCCGCAAGACTGCCGTCTGGACAGAGGCAGGAGTACAAGGAGTATGAGTTATGAATAACCAAACATTTACCCCCACGACCGGCGCCATGAGTGCGCAGGATTTTGCCACTTTTGGTGCGCCCAATATGGTTTATGTCCGCGAAGTCGGCCCGGATGCCGTGCGCGATGTTGTCGGTGACGACACCGACCTGCCGGCGGATGCCCGCTACTTTGCGGTCCATGCTGCCGACGGCACCCAGATGGCCATTGTGGATAATCGCGATGCCGCCTTTGCAGGCGCGCGCCAGTACGACCTCGAACCGGTCAGCGTGCACTAAGCAGTTGCATGATCGCTGGGAAGGGTAGCCAGGGCAGCCCGCGAAACTAAGCCGCGTAGCTTTCTGCGGGCTGGCTCAATGTCTTGAGAATTTCGTCGGCAGAGCTGGCGTTGCGGAGCCGGTTGGTCACCCGCTCGTTGCGCAGCAATCGCGAGATGCGGGCCAGCGCCTTTAAGTGATCGGCGCCGGATTCCTCAGGCACCAGCAGCAGAAAAACCAGATCAACCGGCTCGTCATCCACGGCATCAAATTCAATCGGCGTTTCAAGCCGCGCGAAGAAGCCTTCAAGCGCCGTCATGTCCGCCAGACGCGCATGGGGAATGGCGATGCCGTGGCCGACACCGGTTGAGCCAAGCCGCTCACGCTCTATCAAAGCATCAAAAATGACACGGGCATCAATACCGCTGGCATCAGCCGCGCGCGATGCGAGATCCTGAAGCACCTGCTTTTTGCTGCCTGCATGCAAGCTTGCAAAAATCCGGTCGCCCGTCACGAGATCAGAGAGATCCATAACACGTCCTTGAGACGGCACTTCTCGCGATGTTGCCCCGCGCGGAGTGCAGTAAATTCCAAATACAGCGTCGTTGCGCTCGTTTCCTTGGGTGGTCGGGCGCCTAGCTGCCCAGTTCCACCCAGCCGATATTTCCATCGTCGCGGCGGTAGACCATGCTCACCACCTCGTCAGTTCCCGCCTTGAACAGCAGGAAAGGCGCATCCGCCAGATCCATCCGCATCACCGCTTCGCCGACTGACAGGCGCTGCAGCTTTGTGGTTGTCTCTGCGATGATGATCGGCTGATCACCCTGATCGCCGGCATCATCCGCGCTGTCGTCATCCTGCCCACCTGCAAGCACGCGGGAGAGCAGTTCAATTTCTTCGGGTGCCGGGCGGCCTTCGGCATGATGGTCCTTCAGGCGACGCTTGTGGCGGCGCAGGCGCTTTTCCATCTTGTCGGCGGCGCCATCGAAGCACGCATAAATGTCAGCCGCGCGATCCTTGCTTTGCAGCACCACGCCGTGGCCAAGCCGCAGCGTGCAATCAGCCTGGAATTCATGGCCTTCCTTGGAGAACACTACATGCGCGTCGGTGGCGCGGTTGAGGTATTTGTCCGCGGCTGCTTCCAGACGATCGGTGACATGGGTCCGCAATGCGTCCCCCACATCAATATGTTTGCCGGTGATCTGAACCTGCATGAGCTACCAAAATCTATGTTTCAAGTTGTGAGGCGCAGCTGACTGTCAGCGCGCTGGCGGCAATCCGCCGGGCCGTCATCGGGCCCGCCAATCGGGCCCCGGTTGTCCTAGAGCGCCGGACCCTAGTTATGTCACCTGTAGGTGTCAACACGGCCATTTCACCCCTTTTCCGACACAGATTTCCATCTGACCTTATGGCTAAAGAGTTTTATTAATCAGGCACTTAGGCGTTTGGCACGGCGGCGTTCGACGGATGAGGGAATGTGCATGGCCTCGCGGTACTTCGCCACGGTGCGCCGTGCGATATCAATACCGTCCACCTTGAGAATCTCAACGATTTTGTCATCCGACAGGATCTTTGCCGGGCTTTCGGCGTCCACAAGCTCGCGGATTCTGTGACGCACGGCTTCAGCCGAGTGCGCATCGCCGCCATCTGTCGCGGAAATAGCCGAGGTGAAGAAGTATTTCAGCTCGAACACACCGCGTGAGGTCGCCATGAACTTGTTGGAGGTCACGCGGCTGACGGTTGATTCGTGCATCTCGATAGCGTCGGCAATTGTCTTGAGATTGAGCGGCCGCAGATGGGAAATGCCGTGCGCGAAGAACCCGTCCTGTTGGCGGACGATTTCGCGACTTACCTTCAGGATCGTGCGGGCGCGCTGATCCAGACTTTTGACCAGCCAGTTGGCGCTTTGCAGGCAGTCCGACAGGTAGGTCTTGTCGTCCTTCTTCTGGGTGGAGCCTGACACGGTGGCGTAATATTGCTGGTTCACCAGCACGCGCGGCAGGGTTTCGGTGTTGAGTTCAACGGTCCAGCCGCCGCCCTGGGCCGAGCGCACAAAAACGTCGGGCACCACCGGTGCCGCTGTTTCGCCGCCAAATGTCAGGCCGGGACGCGGATCAAGCGCGCGGATTTCGTTGATCATGTCGCGAATATCTTCTTCATCCACGCCGCACAGCTTACACAGCTGATTGAGATCCCGCCGCGCCACCAGTTCAAGATTTTCCAGAAAACACTGCATGACCGGGTCGAGCCGGTCCTGCTCGGCAAGCTGCAGCGCCATGCATTCCTTCAGGGAGCGGGCCATGACGCCGGTGGGCTCGAAGCCCTGCATCACCTTCAGCACCTCTTCCACCTGCGCCGCATCGATGCCCAACCGCTCTGCAATGTCGTCGAGGCCACCCGGCGCACCATCTTCGGTCGCATCAAAGCGCAGATAACCCGCATCATCCACGCAATCGATCAAGAACCGACCGATCATGCGCTTGGTCGGATCAAAGATGCTCATATCCAGTTGCTGGATGAGTATTTCGGGCAAAGTCAGGTCGCGGGTGAGGCGGCTTTCGAGATCCATATCGGACCCGTCCATGCCACCGCCGCCGCTGCCGCCTGCGGATGACGACCAGTCGGAACCACCCAGCGCTGCAGGCGTTGTATCGCCGTCGGTGCCGGCGCGATCCGAACCGGCATCCTCCGGGTGGACATCTTCAAACCCCGAATCAATTTCATTGCTTGCCTGCGGCCCATCAAGGGTCATTGGCGCGGGCTCGGGTTCGGATGAGTTGTCGCCTGCAGATGCAGCACTATCGGCTTCCGCACCCGCCGTGTCGCGCTCAGCGCTTTCTGCTGCCGTGTCGGGCACATCGGGGCGTTCATCGCGATCAAGCAGCGGGTTTTTCTCCAGCTCCTGCTCAACGAAGGACGCAAGCTCGATATTGGATAGCTGCAGGAGCTTGATGGCCTGTTGGAGCTGCGGCGTCATGACCAGAGACTGGCCCTGACGCATCTCCAACCGTGGTGCTAATGCCATCGCATCCCGCCCTTCATCGCCTAAAGCGAAAAGCGCTCGCCGAGATAGAGTCGGCGCACGTCTTCGTTGCCAACGATCTCGGAGGGCAGGCCTTCAAGCAGAAGCCGCCCGTCGTGAATGATGTAGGCGCGGTCGATCAGTTCCAAAGTCTCGCGCACATTATGATCAGTGATGAGAACACCGATGCCGCGATCCTTTAGATGGCTGACAAGCTCGTGGATGTCGCCGGTCGCAATCGGGTCGATACCGGCAAAGGGCTCATCGAGCAGCATGTAATTGGGTTGGGCTGCCATGGCTCGGGCAATTTCCACACGACGGCGTTCACCGCCTGACAGCGCGACGGATGGTGTGCGGCGCAGATGGGTAATCGAAAACTCCGCCAGCAATTCATCAAGCATGTTCTCGCGGCGCGCATGGTCGCTTTCCACAAGCTCGATGACTGCGCGGATATTTTCTTCAACGGTCAGCCCGCGGAAGATCGAGGCTTCCTGCGGCAGGTAGCCGATGCCCATGCGGGCGCGGCGATACATGGGCAGGTTCGAGATATCGACGCCGTCGAGTTCGACGCTGCCGTAATCCGCCTGAATGAGACCGGCGATCATGTAGAAGCAGGTGGTCTTGCCGGCACCATTGGGCCCCAAAAGCCCAACAGCCTCGCCGCGCTCCACATGCATGGAGACGCCACGCACGACCGGGCGCTTGTTGAAACTCTTGCCGATGGCTTCCACCACCAGGCCGGACGTGGCCGCAACAAGCCGCGGGCCGCCGGTAGTACCCGCGCCCGGAATCCTTGCAGAGCCCTGTGTCTTTTTCTCGTCCATACCAGTCATATTTCCGCCCGCGTACTTAAAAATCTGTGAACCATGAGGGAGATGCGCCTAAAAAGGCACGATTTTTGCCTGTAAGTGGCTGCCCTCGTCAGCCAGCCGCCCTTTTGCCGTGCTACGGCGCGGTGCTGTCCGCCGTCGGCTCTTTCGCATCAGCGTCTTTCTTCTTGTCATCAGCCGGCACGAACAGCGACCGGACGCGGCCACCCTGGGTGCCGTCGGCGCCGGGGGCGCCCGCATCCACCACGGTCTCCCCGGTATCCAGGTTCATCACCAGCTTCTGGCCACGGATGACACTTTCGCCCTGGGTCAGCACCACCGTGTCGCCCATGTAGATTTTCCGCGTCTTTACGTCGTAGAGCGCCCAGTCACCTTCGGCGGTCTGCTCATCGACATCAGTGACGATGACATTTCCCTTTGCATCAATCTTGGTGATGCTCTGGCCGGGCTCGGGGCCTGCTTCAGGCTCGGCCTCAAACCCCTCGGGCACATCTTCCGCCGGTGCGGGTTCAGTGTCCTTTTCTTCCTTCTGGACGTAATGCACAAACACCTTGTCGGCGCGCAGCCGCATGGTGCCCTGCACCGCATCAACGCGTCCGGTGAAGATCGCAACGCTTTCCGCGCGCTTCCATTCAGCGGTGTCGGACACAACCTCGATGGGCTCGCCGGGGTCGGATGTAAAGCCGCCACCGTCATTTGCGCCCTGCGCATGAGCTGTGCCCACCAATGCAAGCGCCAATAGCCCGGCGGCAAAAGCGCCTTTGCAATCCGGCAAGGTCATTTTCTTCATGGTTATTGTCACTCTCTCAAAATGCCCCTAGCCGTCGCCGGGCTCGAAGAGGCTGGGAAAGCCGCCTCCGCTGCCGCTGTCAAAAATCACCACCTTTGATCCATTGATCAGGGTGATCGTGTCGCCTGAATCCGAAACCCTCAGGCCACCGCCTTCGGCAGTACCGGAAGGCCCTTGGGCGAAGACCGGCAGGTCGCTGGAGATGTCACCTGTATCCAGATGCACCCGCACGACCTCACCTTCGAAATGGAAACCGCCATCGGTGAACAGTTCGACCTCGGTCACAAGGTCGATCCATTCTTCATCGGTGTTGAGCAGGCCCTTGCGCGATGTCACCGCCGTCCAGGACGCCCCTTCATCGCTCACCAGATCACCGGCCACTTCATCAAGGTGGATGAGCGCCGGTTCTTCTGAATCCTGGACAGCGCTGGTGGCGGTGATGGTGTAAGGCCGCCCCTGATTATCAACGTCGGCAATGCGTGGGCTGACCATGCGCAGGTCATCCGTACGCGACGTAACTTCCGCGAATGTAATGTCGAGTTCGTCCGGCCCATCGAATGTGCCGGAGAGATAAAGCAGCGACAATGTCAGCGCCGCCGCCATGACGGCCAGACTGATCTTCATGCCTGCAACAAAGCGGCTATAGGCTGCCGCCTTAGCAGCGTCCGCACGTTTGCGCGGGCGAGACAGTGCGGATCGGCGGCGCGGCGGAGTGGTGCCGGACACGCTCATGCAAAGCCTGCCCGCAGCAGGTCATGCATGTGCAGAATGCCTACAGGTTCCTGCGGCTCGTTGCCGTCGGCGGGTACAACAAACAGCACCATCACCGGCGGGCTTACTTCGTTCATGCGGGCTATGGCTTCGCCCGCCAGCGCGTCCACCGCAATAGTGCGCGGAGCCTTGGTCATGATGTCGGCTGCGGTCTGCGTCACAAGGTCAGCGCCCAGATGACGGCGCAGGTCGCCATCGGTGACGATACCGATGACACGGCCCTGCGCATCCGCAACGCCGGTACAGCCGACACCTGCTTCGGTGATGCGCGCGACCGCATCCGGCACCGGGGTATCGGGCGATACCAGCGGAACGCGGTCCTTGGGCCGCATCACATCCGAGACGCGCACCAGCATCTGGCCAAGACGGCCGCCGGGGTGCAGCTCGCGATATTTATCCTTGGAGAACCCGCGCCGCTCCATCAGCGCCACGGCCAGCGCGTCTCCCAATGCAATCATCATGGTGGAGGATGTGGTGGGCGCCATGCCCATGGGGCAGGCTTCTTCAGCGGGCGGCAACAGCAGCAAAGAGGATGCAGATTTGGCGAGCGTTGAGCCCTCCTTGCTGGTGATGGCGATCAGCGGCGTATTGATGCGCTTGCCGTGGGCAATTAGATCGCCAAGTTCCTGGTTCTCACCGGAATTGGACAGCATCAGCAAACAGTCGCCACGCGTCACCATGCCAAGGTCACCGTGGCTGGCTTCGCCGGGATGTACGTAATGAGCAGGTGTGCCGGTGGAGGCGAGCGTCGCTGCAATCTTGCGCGCCACATGGCCGCTCTTGCCCATGCCGGACACGATCACCCGGCCCTTGGTGGCAAGCATCGCATCAACCGCCTGGCTGAAGCGTCCGTCCAGCGCTGCCAGTAAGTTGCCAAGGGCATCCCCGGCCAGCGTCAGCACGCGGCCTGCGGCTGCGCGGTCCGCGGGATCGAGGGCGATGTCGTTGTCAGATGCGGTTGTCACAGTATTGGCCATGCGGATACGCGCCGTTCGTCCCAGAAAATTGAACCGCCAGCCCGGTCAAGCCGCGCCTTTAAGCAAAAACCTTGCCAGATGCCAAGGGATTGCGCGGAGTATGTGTCCGGCGCGCCCTTGGGGTCAACAAGTCCGGGTACTGAATTGCCTAAAAATCGGGCGTTTTAGGGGCGGTGGGGCCGGCTTTCGTCGGGTGCCGGCGCGCATGGCCGCTAATGGGCGAAAATGTCGATGTCCGGCCAGCCTGCCAGATCAAGCTGCGCACGCATGGGCAGGAAATCGAAACACGCCTGCGCCAGATCCGTGCGGCCTTCGCGGGTCAGCATCATGTCGAGCCGGGCTTTGAGCTGATGTAGGTGCAACACGTCGGACGCTGCATAGGCAAGCTGCGCTTCGCTCAGCTCGTCTGCACCCCAGTCGGATGATTGCTGCTGCTTGGACATATCCAGCCCCAGCAATTCGCGGCTGAGATCCTTCAGCCCGTGGCGGTCCGTATAGGTGCGCACCAGCTTGGAAGCGATCTTGGTGCAATAGATCGGCGCACACTCAATGCCGAGATATTTCGAGATCATGCCCACATCAAAACGCGCGAAATGAAACAGCTTCACCGTGTTGGGATCAGCAAACAGCTTTTTGAGATTGGGGCAATCATAGGTCGCCCGGTCCATCTGGACCACATGCGCCGTGCCGTCACCTGCGGAAAGCTGCACCACGCACAGCTCATCGCGGTGTGGGTTGAGGCCCATGGTCTCCGTATCAACGGCGACAACAGGGCCAAGGTTAAGACCTGCGGGCAGGTCACCTTTGTGGAGGGTTATATTCTGGGGAGATTTGGTCATGAGCCGAACCTGCCCCAATTTATCGTTGCCGTGAAGAGTGGTGCCCAGGAGAAGACTCGAACTTCCACGCCCTTTCGGGCACTAGCACCTGAAGCTAGCGCGTCTACCAATTCCGCCACCTGGGCCTTGTTCCACGCAAGCTTGCCCGCGCGGGGAGGGAGACATAGCGCTGCACTCATTCAGGATCAAGCGTAGAATGTGCCGGGTTTTTGAGGAAGGAAGTGCGACATGCCCCGACTGATCGTCATGAGCGGGCTGCCAGGCACCGGAAAGACCACCCTGTCACGTCCGCTGGCTCGCGCGCTTAGGGCTGTTTATGTACGCGTGGATACGATTGAGCAGGCGATCCGCTCCTCCACCATTGCGCCCGTCGAGGTGGTGGATCACGGCTACAGGGCAGCCTATGGCGTTGCCGCCGACAACCTGGCGCTTGGCCTCGATGTGGTGGCTGAAAGCGTCAATCCCATCGAAGAAACCCGCGCCGGATGGCGGCAGGTGGCGATGGACGCGGGGGCTGAATGTCACGCGATCGAGCTTCTATGCGGTGACCAGGCAGACCACAGACACCGGGTTGAGACCCGCAAATGCGACATTGCAGGGCTGATACAGCCCACATGGGCGCAAGTGGCAGAGCGCCACTATGTGCCGTGGACCAGCCCTCACATGGTCGTGGATACATCCGCGCTGACGCCGGAGGCTGCGGTCGAGGCAATTTTGCAAGGTCTTGGTCAGGGTTGAGAGGATTGCCGGGCCAAATCCAAGGGGCCATCTGAAAGGGGAACCCATATCAATGCCGGAGCCTTTCAATGACCCAACCATCCATTCCAGACGGATTTGACCTGCATTTTCGCAAGAGCCCACTCACCGATGCGTGGGAGCCGCTTTATTCCAAAACCACCGACACCGCCGTCGTCATTGGCGTGCGGGCTGATGAAAAGCACTGCAATGCGCGTGGTCTGGTGCATGGCGGGCTGATCTCGGCGCTGGCTGACAACGCCATGGGGCTTAGCTGCATGCAGGCGCATCAGGCAACCAAGCAGGATGTGGCAGGCATTGTCACCGTGACCCTGCATGTGGATTTTCTGCGGGCGGCACAACAGGGCCAGTGGCTTGAATTCACTACCACCGCCATCAAGACCGGCAGAAAGCTGGATATGGCGCAAGGCAAGGTAACGGCGGACGGGCGCGACTGTGCCTTTGTCAGTGCCACCTTCAGCGTTACTGCGGGCTGACCGCGCTCCCAACGCCAAAGCCCTTGGATTTTGCCGCCGAATGGGTCATTTAGAATGAGCTAAGGTGGAGTGTGCGAAGGTGGTAGGCCGCCTTCATCGGCACAGGCAACGCATATAAGGACATGACAGGCGTGAGCGCACAGATCGTGACGGTATTCGGTGGGTCCGGCTTTGTCGGGCGGCATGTGGTGCGGGAACTGGCCAAGCGCGGCTATCGGGTGCGCGCCGCAGAGCGGCGGCCCTCACGTGCGGGCTTCCTGCGCTCCATGGGCCTGCCGGGTCAGGTTGAGCCTGTTTATGCCGACATCACCAAAGACGAGGACGTTGCCCGCGCGCTTTCCGGCGCCAGCATGGCCGTCAATCTGGTCGGCATCCTTTATGAAGGCGGCAAGCAGCGGTTTGACGCGCTGCAGGCAGTCGCCCCGGGGCGTATTGCGCGCAAGGCTGAGGACGCCGGCGTCCGGCGGCTGGTGCATGTGTCCGCAATTGGCGCTGATGAAGATAGCGAAAGCGCCTATGCCAGCTCCAAGGCGGCCGGTGAAAAGGCCGTGCTTGATGCCTTTCCCGCAGCCGTAATCCTGCGCCCCTCCATCGTGTTTGGCTCCGGCGACGGCTTCTTCAACCGTTTTGCCGCATTGGCCAAATATTCTCCGGTCCTGCCGCTGCTTGGCGGCGGTCACACAAAGATGCAGCCAATCTATGTGGACGACGTAGCTGACGCCGTCTGCGCCGCGCTGAGCGATACAAGTACCTCCGGCAAGACCTATGAGCTTGGCGGGCCGACCATCTATTCCTTCAAGGAGCTGATGCAGATCGTGCTGCATGAGACCCAGCGCACGCGCCTGCTGGCCACCGTGCCGTGGCCGCTTGCCCGCCTCAAGGGGCGCATTCTTGGCATGCTCCCGGCGCCGCTTTTGACGCTGGATCAGGTGAAGATGCTGGAAACCGACAATGTGGTCAGCGAGGCGGCCATGACTGAAGGCCGCACCGCGCAGGCGCTTGGCATCACACCGAAATCAGTTGAAGCCATCGTGCCCGGCTATTTGTGGATGTACCGGCGGCAGGGCCAGTACGCCCATGACATCAATCGCGAGAACGCCTGAGCGTCTTAAAAATACAGCCAGGCCAGCAGCGCTGCGCCCAGCACCACCCGGTAGATCACGAAGGGTGTCAGCGACATATTTTCCAGTAGCCGCATGAAGATGGCGATGGAGGCAAGCGCTGCCACAAAGGACAGCACCGCTGCAAACAGCGCGTCGCTCTGCATGGTCACATTGCCACTGCCCGCTAGTTCCAGCCCGGCAGCAGCCCCCGCCCCTAAAATAGTCGGGATCGCCAGTAACATGGAAAACCGCGCGGCCTCGCGCCGGTCAAACCCCAAAAACCGCCCCGCCATCATGGTGACGCCCGAACGGCTGGCACCGGGCACAATGGCTGCGACCTGCGCGAAGCCAACAAGGATTGCTTGTCCCCATGTCATCTCGCCAAGTGTGCGCGTGGTTGCGCCCGCCCGGTCGCCCCAATAGAGCAGGCCCGCGAAAATCATATTCGCCCAGGCAATCGTGGCCGCACCGCGCAGCCCATCAACCAGACCCATGCTGACAACGACGAATCCGCCGACGAAGATCGGCACGCTGGCGGCAACGAGATAAAGCGACAGCCGGCCAGCCTGTGTCATCTCGCCCCGGACCAGCTTCAGCGTGCCGGCAATCAGCTCGGCAACATCCTTGCGGAAATAGATCAGCACTGCGAACAGCGAGCCTACATGGATCGCCACATCAATCAGCAGGCCCTGATCCGCCCATGTGGTCATCTCGCCCACCAGCGCCAGATGGCCGGAGGATGAGATCGGGAGGAATTCAGTCAGGCCCTGAATGATGGCCAGCACGATGAGTTGGGACAGCGGCATGGAGGTTCACTCATGGGCTGGAGGGATGCGGGACGGACAAAGCTAATGCGTCTTCATTACGCAATCGTGGCAATAGATACAAAGGCGATTACAAAAAGAAGATTGCTTACACAAAGCAGCAAATCACCGTAACAGTGCGCGCGCGAATAAGTTAAGGTCGCCTGCATCATGAGACGTCTCCTGCACCAACCGCTTGACCCCAAATGCCGCAAGATACGTCTTGTGCTGGCGGAAAAGAAACTTGCCTTCGAGCTTGAGACCGAAAAACCGTGGGAACGGCGCGAGGACCTGCTGGCGCTCAACCCGGCGGGCACCTTGCCGGTGCTGATCGAGCCCGACGGCACGGTGGTATCGGGCGACCGGGTCATTCCGGATTATCTGGACGAAATCTATCGCGATCCGGACGGCGGTCTTGTGCTTTTTCCAGGCGGACCTGTTCAGCGCGCCGAGGCGCGGCGGATTTCTGAATGGTTCGATGAAAAATTTGCCGATGAAGTGACGCGCAATCTGGTGGAAGAGAAAATCACCCGCCGGTTTTTGCCACGTGATCTTGGCGGCGGGCCGCCGGATACCGAGACCGTGCGCGTCGGCATGCACAATGTGAGCTACCACCTCGACTACATTTCGTTTCTGGTGGAGCGGCGCAACTGGCTGGCCGGAGATGAACTGACAATTGCCGACCTTGCGGCGGCAGCGCATCTGTCAGCCGTTGATTATCTTGGAAATGTTCCGTGGGCGGATTTTCCCGAAGCCAAGGAATGGTATGCCCGCATCAAGTCGCGCCCCTCCTTCAGAGCGCTGCTGGCAGACCACGTGCCGGGCATGCCTGCTGCGCGTCATTACGCCAATCTGGATTTTTAGAGCCGCGTTACTTTTCCACGTCCAGCGCCTCAAGGCCGCGCTGAGCGTCCTGAAGAGCCGGTGCGTCAGGATGATCCGCATCCACTTCGCCGACGATGCGGGCGACGGACACCCAGTCGGCACGCGCACCCGCTTCATCATTTAATGCAAGCCTGATGGCACCGCGTTCGACCAGCGCAAAGGGTTCGTCGGGCGTCAGCACCAGCGCACGGGAAATGTCGACCATCGCCGCATCAAGTACACCCTGCGCCCGCCTTGCCCCGGCCCGCAGCACAAGTACATCCGTCATATCGGGCCGCAGCGCCAATGCCTGCGACAGATCGGCATCCGCTGCAGCAAAATCATCCGCGGCTGCATGGGCGCGGGCACGGTCGATCAGCAAATCCACGTCACCGGGCCGCAGTTTCAGGGCCGCCGAAAGAGCCACTGCCGCGTTCTCGCCTGAGCCCGCCAGCAACCAGGCATTGCCTGCCTGCGCCAGTAAATCGGCGCGGTCATCAGGCCCACCGGCACCCGGCGCATCCGCAAGGTCACCCAGCCGCACTGCTGCTTCGCCATAAAGTCTGAGTTCCACCAGCGCTAGCGCCTCGCAGTGGCGGGCGGCCGGGCCACCGCCATTGCTGCGCCATGCCTGCGCCTCATCAAAAGCCCGGTCCGCGTCGATGTGCACCAGCTTCAGGCAGTCGCGATAGCGCGCCACCCTATCCAGATCAATGCCCTGCGCACGCGCCGGCAGGTGACAGATCACGAACAGCACCGCCACGCCGACGATCAGAAGACTGACCCAGCGAAAAAACAGGCGCACTGCATTTATCATCTCTCTCATGGGCGCTACGGTCGCCTGCGCGCGTGGCCTTTTCAAGGCGGCAGCGCGTCCCTTGTGTGAAAAAAGGTATCCCCCGTGCCCCGGCTTTTTTGTTTCGGACTTGGTTTTTCAGCGTTCGCCTTTGCTCGCATCATGCAGGCGCGCGGCTGGCAGGTTGCGGGCACCTGCCGCACAGCTGAAAAGGCAGACGTTCTGCGGGCAGATGGTATTGATGCGTTCGTATTCGGCGACGCGCGCCTTGCCAACGCCGCCGCTGCGTTGGCGGGCACCACGCATCTGCTGGGCTCAGCACCACCGGGTGCGGCGGGTGATCCGGTCTTGGCGGCGCATGCGGATGACATTGCAGCCGTCACATCAATCGAATGGCTTGGCTATCTCTCCACTACCGGCGTCTATGGCGACCGGCAGGGTGCCTTTGTGAATGAAACAAGCATGCTGCTGCCAACAACGGATCGCGGGCGCAAGCGCGTCACTGCCGAACTTCTGTGGGGGGACCTTGCAACCGCCATGTCGGCGCCGCTGCACATCTTCCGGCTGGCGGGCATTTACGGGCCGGGCCGCAACCAGTTTGAGAGCATACGCAACGGCACCGCCAAACGCATCGACAAGCCGGGCCAGGTTTTTTCGCGCATCCATGTGGATGACATCGCGCAGGTACTGGCAGCAGCGGCCACCAGCGGACTTCCGTCAGACGTATTCAATGTGTGCGACGATGAAGCCGCGCCGCCCGCCGAAGTTGTCACCTATGCGGCAGAGCTGCTGGGCATGGAACCGCCGCCGGTCGTCGCCTATGACGAAGCTGAGATGTCGCCCATGGGCCGCAGTTTCTACAGCGAATCAAAACGGGTGAAGAACGACCGCATCAAGGATGTGCTGGGTGTGCCGTTGCTGTATCCGACATATCGCGAGGGCCTTAAGGCGCTTTTGGGTACCGGAGACTAGCCGCATATCCAATGGGCCTTTCTAGCCACTCACAACTTCATCCAGCACATCATGCAATCGCGCAATGTCGCCGGGCGTTGAAAGCCTGTGGTCGCCAGCCTTGACCAGCGTGAAGGTCACGTCATCACCCTCAAGCGCATCCACCAGCCGCATGGCATGCTGCCACGGCACATCCTCGTCGCGCATGCCTTGCAGAATGCGCACCGGGCAGGTGACGGGGATCGGCTTGTCCATGATGAGGTGATCGCGGCCTTCATCGATCAGCTGACGGGTGATGATGTAGGGCTCGTCGTCATAGTCAGATGGCTGACGGTATTCACCCTCCTCCATGATCTGCTTGCGGATTTCGTTGGAAAACCCTTCCCACATCAGCGCCTGCGTAAAGTCTGGCGCCGGCGCAATCAGCACCATGCCTTTGAGCCGGTCGCCCTCCGCCTGCAGTGCACGCGCCGCCAAAAGCGACAGCCAGCCGCCCATGCTGGAGCCGACCAACACTACCGGGCCGGGTGCCAGCTCGCGCAATACGTGCAGCCCGTCATCCAGCCAGCGGCCGATGGTGCCGTCCTCAAACCGGCCCGATGACGCGCCGTGGCCAAAATAGTCAAACCGCACAAAACCCTGCCCGCGCGCTTTTGCCCAGTCATCAAGGGCGGTTGCTTTTGTGCCCGTCATGTCGGACTTAAAGCCGCCGAACCAGACCACTGTTGGCCCACCAGCCCGATCAGCCGCGGGTTGTCGGGCGTGAAAAGCGAGCGTTTCGCCGTCCGGGCGGGTAAGGTTCTGCGCAGTGGTCATTGGTTGCCTCTAAGTGGGAGCATTCCGCTCTTGAACGAATCTAACCACCAGTCTAGCGCGCCCGGCGTGTTGCAGGTCATTCCGCAGCTTGATGCGGGGGGCGCCGAGCGGTCCTGTGTCGAGGTTGCCAGTGCCGTCGCCAAGGCGGGCTGGCGCTCATTCGTCGCCACCAATGGCGGGCGGCTTGAGAGCGAATTGCTGAAAGCCGGTGTCACGGTTTTTCATATGGATGCGGCGTCCAAGAACCCGCTGGTGATGGTCGAGAATATCGGCAAGCTGCGCCGGATCATCCGTGCCCGCGATATTTCCATTGTCCATGCCCGCAGCCGCGCGCCCGCATGGAGCGCGCTGGCCGCCGCCCGCAACGAGCACCGGCATTTCGTCACCACCTATCACAGCAAGGTGCACGCAAAGCCGCGCTGGAAGGTTTTGTACAATTCCGTCATGGCGCGCGGCGAAGCGGTGATCGCCAATTCGCAGTTCACTGCGGACCGAATCATGAAGGTGCACCAGACGCCCGCCGGGCGCGTGTTCCCCATTGCGCGCGGCTTTGACCTTGCGCGATTTGACCCTGCTGCGGTCAGTGATGCGCGGGTGAATGATATCCGTGCCGAATGGGGCCTTGAGACTGAACAGCGCCCCATCGTGCTGCTGCCCGCCCGCCTCACCCGCTGGAAAGGCCCGCTGCTGCTGATTGAAGCCGCTGCCAAAACCACCATGCCCGCACATTATGTGCTGGCGGGTGACGATCAGGGCCGCGATGAATTTGCCGAGGAGGTGCGGGCGCAAATCAAAGCGCTGGGCCTTGAGAACCGTGTAACCCTGGCGGGCCATGTGGACGATATGCCTGCGGCATACAAGGCGGCCGACATTGTCGTCTCTGCCTCTTTGGACCCTGAACCATTCGGGCGCATCGGTGTGGAGGCGCAAGCCATGGGCCGCCGGGTCATCGCACCAGATCATGGTGGCGCACGGGAACAGTTCGTGACTGACCCCGCCCATGCGCGCACCGGCTGGCTGTTTGAACCGGGCCAGGCGGAAGCTCTGGCAGAAACCCTTGAAGATGCGCTGGCGCTGTCCGCCGGCGATGTCGAGGGCATTGCCACGCGGGCACGGGCGCATGCGGTGGCGTCTTTCTCGTCTGACGCCATGTGCGCGGCCACGCTTGATGTGTACCGGCGCGTCCTCGCGGCATGAGTACCCGGCAGCGAATACTGGTCATCAAGCTCGGGGCGCTTGGCGATTTCGTGCAGGCGCTGGGGCCGTTTGCAGCCATCCGCGCCCATCATGATGCGCTGGATGAGACCGGTCATGCCCATATCACCCTGCTGACGACGCCCGCCTTTGCCGGGCTGGCGCGGGACTCAGGCTATTTCGACGACATTTGGGATGACGGGCGGGCCAAGGGCTTTTCCGCCCTGCTGTCGCTGGTGCGGCGAATGAGCTGGGCCGGCTTCACCCGCGTCTATGACCTGCAGACCTCGTCGCGCTCATCGATGTATTTTCATCTGTTGTGGCCGCGCACCCAGTGGTCCGGCATTGCGCGCGGAGCGTCGCACCCGCATCGCAACCCTGAGCGCGATTTCATGCACACGGTGGACCGGCAGGCGGAGCAGCTGCGCGATGCGGGCATAGCCGAAATGTCACTGGCGGATGTATCCCGACTTGCGGGTAGCCGAACAGCGCAGGCGCTGACCGGTACAGAAGAGCCTTTTGGCCTGCTGATACCCGGGGCTGCCCCCCACCGGCCCGCCAAGCGATGGCCCGCCGAGCGGTTCGGCGACATTGCCGCCAACTGGGCCAAATCGGGTCTTCGTCCGGTGATACTGGGCTCAAAAGGCGAAAAACCGCTCGCTGAAGAGATCGCCAGGCGCGAATCCACCACCATCGACCTGACCGGGGCGACCAGCCTGAATGACATTGTGACGCTGGCGATGACCGCCAAAATGGCTGTTGGCAACGACACAGGCCCCCTGCATCTGGTGTCGCTGGCCGGCACGCCGAGCGTGGCACTGTTTGGATCAGACAGCGATCCGGCCCTTTGCGCACCGCGCGGACCGCATGTTTTGGTGCTGCAAGCGCCTGATATATCAGCCCATTCAGTGGATGACGTGCTTAAGGCCCTGTCGATGGTTGCGGGAAAAACTTGAAAAGTCCGTGGATTCACGAAATATACCGGGTGTACACACCTTTAGTTTAACTGAACGGGGCTTGCGGGATGCATGAATGACCTATTTTCCCGCGCCGTTCTGACGGGAGAATAACAACATCGCACGCCGCCCCAATATGGCGCCCCCTCAAAAACAAGAGGGTCCGCGCGCCAATGACCAGATCAATGTTCCAGATGTTCGCCTGATTGATGCAGAAGGCGAAAATGTAGGCGTCGTCGCAACTGCGCGCGCTCAGGAAATGGCTGATGAAGCCGGGCTTGATCTGGTGGAGGTCTCCCCCGGTGCCGCCCCGCCCGTTGCCAAGATCATGGATCTGGGCAAATACAAGTTCCAGGCTCAGAAGAAAGCCGCCGAGGCGCGCAAGAACCAGAAGACGGTGGACGTCAAAGAAATCAAGATGCGCCCCAATATCGACACGCATGATTACGACGTGAAGATGCGCTCGATGCTGCGGTTCTTTGAAGAAGGCGACAAAGTGAAGGTCACTTTGCGTTTCCGTGGCCGTG